>DBNK01000024.1:0-54325 GCA_002298335.1 Thalassolituus sp. UBA674 | reverse complement strand
TCGTCTAGAGGCCTAGGACACCGCCCTTTCACGGCGGTAACAGGGGTTCGAATCCCCTTGGGGATGCCATCTTTTTCTCGTCAGTTCTGTATTTCTGTGTCTGGAATCACATTTCTGGCTGTGCTCTAATCGTGCGTTCATAATAATAATGAACTCACGGAGCCTTCATGACCCCGATACGCAATGGCCTTGTTCTGGCCGCCTCATGCACTCTCTCATTCCCGGTTCTGGCAGATGCCAACTCCTACTTCGGTGCTTCCTACTCCAGCCGTCAGAATGATGTGATCACGGTTCTGGCCGATACCGAGGTGGAATACGAAAACTCCGCTTACATCCGCTATGAATTCTCCCAGAAGCTGTACAAAGATCTGCGTCTCGGTGCTGTGCTGCAAATGGACGAGGAGGCGAAGGATGTCATCGGTTATGCCGGCCAGATCACCAAGAACCGTTGGTTTGTTTCCGTTGAACGTTCCGAGTTTGATGGGGTAATGACCGATGGCTCTGGCAATGTGTTTGAAACTTTTGAGGGCAACAAATACCTCGACATCAAACTCCTGAAGAAAAGCGAAGGGGGAGACAGTGTTGAGGATATGCTCAGTCTGGGTGTGCAGTATCTCTCTTATCAGCGTCCGGCGGCGTTTGAACAGGAGAGCATTGAGTACTACGACACCTCTTTGGAAAACCGCTTTCTCGCGTTTGTCTTTGAGCTCGATGGGGTGAAGGAGAAGATGCTCAGTGGCAAGATTGAAAAGACGTTTGACTGGTATTTCTACAACACCACGGCCCTGGGGATTGGCCAGCTGGAGTCGACTGCGCCTATGCTGCGTTCAGCGCCTGGCACTGAGGCTGAACCGGAGCAGACCACCTGGACCGGCTTTGGTATTGCCGGTGAATACGAACTGGGCATGGTTTACTACATGAAGATGCCCTGGTTCCGTCTGGCGGCCAAAGCGGGTTACCGCGTTGATCTCGAAGGTCCGGTGATGTTTCATGAGGGCAGCTTCGATGATCTGGACACAACGGTCCACCCGGATGAACAGCTGCTGAACCACGGTCCTAACGTCAGTCTTGCCGTTGCCTTCTGACGGTCTGCCCAACCCGCACTCAAGGCGCTACAATAGCGCCTTTTGTATTTCCGGAGTCCGTTATGGATGCCTTATCCGGTGAGCTGAAGCAAAAAGCCTCAGCCATCCGCCTTGCTGTATTTGACGTTGATGGTGTTCTGACTGACGGGACCCTCAGTTATTCCGCCAGCGGTGAAGAAGTTAAGCACTTTAATGTCAAAGATGGCGTTGGTATCAAACTGCTGCAGGAATACGGCATTGCTGTTGCCATCATTTCTGCCAAAGAATCCGCTGCACTCGCACGCCGGGCCTCCGATCTGAAAATTACCCATTTCTTTCCCGGGACAAAAGACAAGTGGCCGGTGCTGGAAAATCTGATGGCGTCTCTGTCGTTGACGGCAGACGAAGTCTGCTACACAGGTGATGACGTCATTGATCTGAAGGTGATGAAAAAGGTCGGGCTTAGCCTGGCGCCGGCGGATGCTTTCTGGATGGTCCTTGATAACGCAGATGTCGTCACTCAGGCTCCCGGTGGTAAGGGGGTGGCGCGGGAAGTGGCTGATCTGATTCTGGGGAGTCGTATACCCCTTGAGGAGGCTTACATCAAGGCCATGCTGCCGGAATTTGAGAACACTGTACGCTCAGTCAACAACGGGGAAGCCTCGGAATGAAGATACTGGTGACCGGCGCGGCGGGTTTTATCGGCGCATTTACCAGCAAGAAACTGGTTGAGATGGGACACCGGGTCATCGGTATCGACAATCTCAATGACTACTACGACGTCAGCCTGAAACAGGGCCGTCTCAACTGGCTGAACCGCCTTGATGGTTTTGAGTTCCGGCAGATGGAACTGGCCGATCGCGACGGTGTGGCGGCACTGTTCCGCGATAACAGATTTGACCGCGTGATCCACCTGGCCGCACAGGCCGGTGTACGTTATTCGCTGAAAAATCCCCATGCCTATGCAGACAGCAATCTCACCGGGTTTCTGAACATCATGGAAGGCTGCCGTCATCAGCAGGTGGAGCATTTTGTGTATGCGTCTTCCAGTTCAGTGTACGGACTCAACACACATCTGCCGTACGGGACGGAAGACCGCGTCGACCATCCGGTTTCGCTCTACGCCGCTACCAAAAAGGCCAATGAGCTGATGGCGCATTCCTATTCGCACCTGTACCGGCTGCCGAGTACCGGTCTGCGTTTCTTTACCGTGTATGGTCCCTGGGGGCGTCCGGATATGGCGTATTTTTCCTTCACTAAAGCGATTCTTGAAGGGAAAACCATCGACGTATATAACCACGGCAAAATGATGCGTGATTTCACCTATGTCGATGACATTGTTGAAGGCGTGGTGCGCGTGATGAATAAAATCCCGCAACCGGTGGAGAACTGGACGCCGGAAAGCGATGATGCCAGCCGCAGTTCTGCTCCCTATAAGATTTATAACATCGGTAACCACAGCCCTGTGGAACTGGGTGAGTTCATTGAAACCCTGGAGAAAGCTCTGGGGGTTGAAGCGCAGAAAAACTACCTGCCGATGCAGCCCGGTGATGTGCTGGCCACCTCCGCCAACGTGGATGATCTGATGGCCGATGTTGGCTTCGCACCTGATACACCGCTGGCCGAAGGGCTGGGCGTGTTTGTTCAGTGGTACCGTGATTTTTATGAAGTGTAAGAGGGCAGAGTGCTCTCAGGTGAACCATGTCTGATTATAAAATTGTAATTCCTGCCCGTTATGCCTCGAGCCGTCTGCCGGGTAAGCCCCTGATTGATCTGGCGGGCAAGCCGATGGTGCAGCATGTCTATGAGCGGGCGCTTGAAGCCGGTGTCTCTGAGGTGCTGGTTGCCACCGACGATGAGCGCATCCGTGCGGCCGTCGAAGGTTTTGGCGGGCGGGTGATCATGACCTCACCGGATCATGAAAACGGTACTGAGCGTATTGCCGAAGTTGCACTGGCCATGGGCTGGGATGACGATACGGTTATCGTGAATCTGCAGGGTGATGAACCGTTAATACCTAAATCCCTGATAGAGCAGACCGCGGATGGCCTGCTGCAGAACCCGGATGCGGGCATGAGCTCGGTCTGTACCCCCATCACGACCGCACACGATGCATTCGATCCGAACGTGGTGAAGGTGGTGCTGAATAAGCGTTCTTTCGCGCTGTATTTCAGCCGTGCTTCCATTCCATGGGACCGTGACCTGTACAAGGTCAGCCGTGAGCAGGTTACCGGGCGTATGGCCGTGTACCGCCACATCGGTATGTACGGTTACCGTGTCTCTTTCCTTAAGGCCTACGGCAGTATGGAATCCTGTACGCTGGAGCAGACAGAGTCACTGGAGCAGCTGCGTGCCCTCTGGTATGGCGTGGGTATTCATATGACGGTGATTGATCAGGCGCCGGGCCATGGCATTGATACGCCGGACGATGTGGCCCGGGTAACCGCGTTGCTGCAGGCTGGGGTCTGAGGTGATTCAGGTCCTGCCACTTTCAGAAGATAACTGGCCGGATCTGGAACGTCTCTTCGCCGCACGTGGCTGCTCTGAAGCCCGACGTTGCTGGTGTATGTATTACCGCATGACGGGTTCTGAATGGAATCACGTATCGGCAGAGCTGGGGCGGGAGATGCGGCAACTGACCCATGACCGGCTGCAGACTCTGGCAGGCTCAGAGTGTCCTCCGGGTTTAATCGCATTTGATCATGATCTCCCGGTGGGTTGGGTATCGCTGGGACCACGGCAGGATTACCGCCGTCTGGAGCGCTCTCAGGTGATGAAAGCGGTTGATGATCGTGCTGTCTGGTCGGTGATCTGCTTTGTCGTGCCATCACAATACCGTGGCCAGGGTGTCGCCCATGCCCTGTTACGGGGAGCCATAGCCTTTGCCCAAAGCCACAATGCCGAGACTCTTGAAGCGTATCCGGTAGACCGGGAAGCCGGAGGCAAAGCTCAGGCTTCCTGGTTCGGATCAGCGTCTATGTTCGCTGCCGCAGGTTTCTGCGAAGTGGCGCGCCACCGCAGTGACCGGCCAGTGATGAGGCTGGACCTGCCAAATGACCGGACATAATCCCTTCAGGGGCTTCAGAGAAAGCTTTGGGGTGCATTCTGGGGCCGGTGACTGTGTTCCAGCAATGATCTGAGTTCCAGCTTAAGATGCTCCACCCGGGACGGGTTGTTCATCTCTGCCATGGCGATCTCATCATTCACAAACTGCATGACACCCCAGGGCTCTGCCAGCAGCAGGGCCTGTTTGGGGATCTGAGGTTGAATACGCAGTTCGATCAGGCTGCTGAGGCGTTGCTGCAGCTGCACCAGGGGATGCCGCTCCCAGTGTTTTTCTTCGGAAGGAAACAGCAGCGTGAGGCGCGGGCCGTGACTGCTGTCTGTACGGGCATACTGGCTGAATGCTTCAATGACGGCCGGGTCCGACCATAGTGCATGATGCGGATCACCACAGAGCAGGGTGACATGATGCGGGTTGGCACTGAGTACGATTTCCAGCCAGCCGCTCTGAGCAATCAGGGTCTCAAGACGATGGGTTTTACGGTCTTTGCCCGGAATCAGATGATCACTGAGTGAGCGCGCCCGGTGCTCCCGGTGAATATGCACATGGGGCATATCGGCGTCGGCGTAAAAACCGCCGTCGGCATTGAAACCATTGCTGTGGTAAAACATCAGTGCCTTGGTCTGGGCGCTGGCACGCAGAATCTCCATTCCGGCCTGGCTGAAGGCATACTGAATCAGTGACTGCAGCAGAACGGTACCGGTGCCGCTGCGACGCCATTCACGGCGTACAGCCATACGGCCGAAGTGACCATCGGGCAGCAGCCGGGCGCAACCGGCGGGCTCGCCTTTGTCCCAGGCAATGAAGTGGACGGCTGTCAGGTCGTCGTCATCCCACTCCAGTTCTTCCGGCACTTTCTGCTCGCGGATAAACACCTCAGTACGGATGGCGCGGGCAGCGTCCCTGGCCTGATGCCAGTCAGTAATCCGGACTTCCATCATCGTCTCCTTCTGCGTAAATCAGGTGGCGCCCATACAGATCACACAGCAGCTGCTGGGCTGTCTGGGTGCGGGCCAGCAACATGATTTGTGAGCTGCTCATGGTACGTGAACCGCACAGGGCTGTGACCAGAGCCAGATCGCTGTCTGGCAATATCTGTGCTTCTCCCTGTACATACATCTCAATATGACCGCTATGACGACTGAAGGCAAAGCGGGCCTGTTCATGGCGGTACAGGGTGTCTGTGTATGACAGGGCTTCACAGAGTTCAGACCAGTCCGGTGTCTGCGGGTCGTCCGGTTCAGGGCTGTTTCTGGGCTCGGTCATCAGCTCGCCGAGAACGCGGCTGAGCAAGTCGTCCTGGTTGAGCTGTTCAGAGAGCAGGGTCTTCAGACGCTGTACCGCAGCGGCGCTGATTTCTCCACCGGCTTCCTGCTCGTGCAGATCGGCATCGGCGTAGCGCTGATGTTCGGTCAGGCCAGACAGGATGGCGTCGGCGGCGCGTTCGACCAGCTGCGCGGCAGACGGTGCGCGGAAGCCGATGGAGTAGGTCTGGCAGTTGCCCCGGGCAATGCCGTGATGCGCCAGCCCCGGTGGCAGATAGAGCATATCGCCGGGGTTGAGTGTCCAGCGTTCATCTTCTTTAAAGTCGGCCAGAATGCTCAACGACGTGCCTTTGATAAGGGCACTGTCTGCGTTACAGCGCTGCCCGGTGCGCCACTCGCGCTGGCCTTCGGCCTGCAGCAGGAAAACATCGTACTGGTCGAAATGCGGACCGACACTGCCACCGTCCACGGCGTAACTGATCATCAGATCGTCGATGCGCCAGCCGGGCAGGAAATCGAACAGCCCCAGCAGGTCAGCCGCTTCCGGCAGCCACTGGTCAACGCTCTGAACCAATAAGGTCCATTTTTTATCGGGTAACTGGCGGTAATCATCTTCTGTGAAGGGGCCTTTGCGCAGCTCCCATGGGCCGGCTCTGCCTTCTTCCAGTATCAGGCGGGATTCAATTTCCTCTTCGAGGCTGAGTCCGGCCAGCTCTTCGGCTGACAGCAGGGGTTCAAAATCCGGGATGGCGTTGCGGATCAGCAGAGGTTTCTTCTGCCAGTAGTCGCGCAGAAACTCAGCGGCGCTCAGATGACCAAGTAATTGCATATTGATCTCCGCAGGGCAGGAACAGGGCAGCCGGAACAGAAGGCCGGCTGCCGACAGGTTGGATCAGACGTTCTTGGCCTGCTCCGCAGCGTTACCCAGATAGGTAGACGGAGTCAGGGCGTTCAGTTCGTCTTTGGCGTCCTGAGGCAGTTCGAGGGTGGCGATAAATTCTGCCATGGCATCCTGGGTGATGGCCTTACCGCGGGTGAAGGCTTTGAGCTTTTCGTACGGCTGTTCAATGCCGTAACGGCGCATCACGGTCTGTACCGGCTCAGCCAGTACTTCCCAGGCGTTGTCGAGGTCTTCACTGATGCGGATTTCGTTAACCTGCAGCTTGCTGATGCCTTTCAGGCTGGCGGCGTAAGCGATCAGGCTGTAACCGGCGCCCACGCCCATGTTACGCAGTACGGTGGAGTCGGTCAGGTCGCGCTGCCAGCGGGAAATCGGCAGTTTCTGCGCCATGTGCGTCAGTACGGCGTTGGCGATGCCCAGGTTGCCTTCGGAGTTTTCGAAGTCGATCGGGTTGACCTTGTGAGGCATGGTGGATGAGCCGACTTCACCGGCAATGGTCTTCTGCTTGAAGTAACCGTTGGAGATGTAGGCCCAGATGTCGCGGTCAAAGTCGATGAGGATGGTGTTGAAGCGGGCGATGGCATCAAACAGTTCAGCGATGTAGTCGTGCGGTTCAATCTGGGTGGTGTAGGGGTTGAAGGTCAGACCCAGAGAGGTAACGAAGGCTTCGGCGTTGGCGGCCCAGTCAATATCCGGATAGGCGGAAATGTGAGCGTTATAGTTGCCGACGGCACCGTTGATTTTACCCAGCAGTTCAACCTTCTCAATCTGGCTGATCTGGCGTTCCAGACGTGCGACCACGTTGGCCATCTCTTTACCCAGAGTGGTCGGCGATGCAGTCTGGCCATGAGTACGGGACAGCATAGGCAGAGCCGCCTGTTCGTGAGCCAGTTTGCGGATAGCGGCTGCGATCTTACGCATTTCATCCAGCAGTACGTCACGGCCGGCTTTCAGCATCAGACCGTGCGACAGGTTGTTGATGTCTTCTGAGGTACAGGCGAAGTGAACAAATTCGTTGACGGCCTGCAGTTCAGCGTTACCGGCAAACTGCTCTTTGATGAAGTATTCCACGGCTTTGACGTCGTGGTTGGTAGTGGCTTCAATCGCCTTGATGCGCAATGCGCCTTCTTCGGAGAAGTTATCGACAATGGCATTCAGCAGGGCGTCAGTATCGGGCGAGAAGGCCGGCACTTCGGTGATGGCCGGATGCTGTGCCAGACACTGCAGCCAGCGGATTTCCACTTCAACCCGGGCACGGATCAGACCGAATTCAGAAAAAATGCCACGCAGGGAGGCTGTTTTGCTGCCGTAACGGCCATCAATAGGGGAAATTGCAGTGAGTGCGGACAGTTCCATAAACGTTCTCTTCAGGTTCTTCGTCTCGGGCGGGTTCGACGGCTTGTGGAAAAGCGCGGCATTTTAGCGGATCCGGGATACTTTCTCAGCATAAAGATGTCAGACAGGCGGAATCAGGCGGCAATAAGGGCCAGCAGGGCTGGGCAGAGGACAGACTTCTGCTACAATCGCCGCCGATTTTTGCCTCAGCCATTATGAAGAATCGGTATGCCGGATTTTCTGTTAAACATTTCTGATACCCCGGCGTGGCTGGTGATCGCCGTGATTGTCTCCACCTTTATGCTGGAGGATCTGGCCATTATTGCTGCGGCAATGCTGGCTGTGAGTCAGAAAATCTCTCCTGAAATCGCCTTTACTGCGGTCTGCACCGGCATGCTGATCGGTGATACCGCGCTTTACCTGTTCGGCCGTCTGGCCAATGCCTGGCAGAAACTGGGGCGCTGGATGAATCATCCGGTTATCCGGCATCATACGGTCCCGCTGCAGCAGGCACCCTGGCAACAGCTGGTGCTGATCCGCTGTATGCCGGGCATCCGCACGTTCGGTTATATCGCCTGTGGTGTCGCGCGGGTACCTGCGCTGTCCTTTACGCTGGCAAATCTGGTCTCGATTATTATCTGGGCGGCGGGTCTGTTCGGTGCGGCCTACTTGCTCGGGCAGCATTTCGCGGAGCAGATGCATGAATGGCTGTGGTGGGCGATGCCGGTGGCGCTGGTGTTGTTTGTTCTTGGTCAGCGCCGCATCCGGCAGAATATGGAAGCTCAGGCTTCCTGAGTTATCACTGGCCGGAAAACGCCAGTGCGCCTTTGTTGACCCCTTCAAAGGCACGCACTTTTACCGTACGGCCCGGATGGCGCTCGGCCACACGGGCGGTGAGGTGCGCCGCAATCAGTTCAACCGTGGTGTCGGTTTCCATCAGATAACAGTGTGACCGTGGCAGAGTCAGAGCGAAGTCACCCTGTGCCGCCTGATAGCGGTAGTCGATGTGCTGGTCGTTTTCTTCAGTCACGTCATCGCGGCTGCCGAGATAAACATCTTTCCAGCATTCTGCCCACCAGGCTTCTTCATCCGTGTTGCGTACGCCATCAAGAAAAATCTCAATGCGTGAGCGGTGGCCATGGGCGATCCGCTGGCAGTTACCATCGTGTTTTTTCAGACCATGACTGTAGTGATAGCTGGGCCCGTCGATGACTTCGGGCTCAAAGGTCAGGCTGAGTTGATCAATACTGTCCGGGAACAGAGGTGTCAGCTGTTCCATGCACCATTTCGCACAGGTATAAGGTGTGATCACCGCAGCATCAATCAGGGTGACGGCCTGAGACGGAGCCGACATGCGGATCAGCCCGCGCTCTGTCTGCCAGCTGAGTGAGGTGATGCCATCGTTTTCCTGAACTTTCAGGCCTGCTGCCTGAGCCGGAACCAGCAGGCAGTGATCAATCTCACGGTCGAGCCACTCGCGCAGAACTTTTTTGACGGTGCCGAAGTCACAGACCATTCCCTGCTGATCGAGTGCGCCTTCCAGACTTGTGGAGGCCCACCAGGTTTCTCCGACCAGGCCGCGGGTGACGTCCAGATAGCTGAAATCAATGTTGACGAGTTTTTCTACGAAAAGATGCATAACTTCAGGGGTTCTCAGGTGTGGCGCGATTATAGAGTAAAGCAGGCAGACTGTCTGCGCCTGCACCTTTCTAGACGAATCGCGGTGCACATTTGCCCGTCAGTACTGGTATCATCCGCGCAGGCAATCCGACACGCATGAGGTTTCTGTGACTCGCACCATCCTTCTCCGGCACGTTCTGCCGGTCTCTGCTGCTTTACTGGCTGGCCTGCTGGCTGGCTGCAGCAACGACAGCAACCGCTCTTCCGGCTTTATTACCGTTAAAGTTCAGGCAGGGCAGGAAGATCTGGATGAGGCGATCATCCGCCACGTTGCTGTTACCGAAGGCGGGGATCTGCAGGAGTCACAGCCGGGCGCCGTCGCCTATACCCCTTACATCTCGGATGCAGAGGGGCAGGTTGAGTCAGTGATTGTTAATGACGAGCTGTCGTATTTCGATGTCTATGGCCGTCAGGCTGGTGAGGATCAGGTACAGACCACCCGCCGTTGTCAGCTGGCGGATGGCTGCGGGAGTTATGCGTTCGGTGAGGCTATGCCGGTTACCGGTAGCCCGGGCTGGCGGACTGTTGCTGTTGGTCTTTCCCGAAATGAACGTATCCGCCTGACACCGCTGACAGACCTGGCTGCGCAGCTGGCTTACAGCATGGTGTACAGTGAATCATCTGCCGGTGATCAGCAGGACAGTGGCTGGCTGACGACCGGTGGTTATTATTCGGCTTATTCCACGGTACAGAGTGTTTCTCAGATCTCCCGCATTTTCGGTATCACCGATGTGCAGACTACCGAACCAGCTGATCTGACCCAACTGAATGACTGGCGCAATGCCAATGAGGCCGAAGCCACCGACAGCATCCGCTACGGCGCGCTGCTGGCTGCCTGGCAGTCTTATGAGCTTGAATACACTGTGACGGATGACGCTGAGTTCTTTGCCCGTGCCGTCGGTGCTGACATGATCACCAATAATGCGCAGATTTATCAGCGCGGTGGCGATCAGACCCTCTCCCTGTACGATCTGTATGCCCGCGCCGCTGACAACCTGGAAAAAATCAGTGTTGAAGGTACTGCATTGACCGGTTATGTCGATACCGTGGTTACCGGACTGCGCAGTGATATGGCCAGTTTTGCCGATGGCGCACTGACCACACGAATCCCGGCGCCGCTGAGTGAGTTGCTGGGTGCGGATCTGGATGCCTATGAATTGGGTCTCGACCGCGTTAAAGCCTTCGTTGACGTGCTGCGTGATTATGAAACCAGCTTCTTTGAAGAAGGTTATCGTGCCGAGCTGGACAGTTATATGGATCAGCTGGATTCAATTGGTGACCTGCACGCGGATGACCTTGATCAGCTGATGCTGGCCTATGTCCACACCTTTGAGTTCTACCGCAACTGCTATCTCAACTCCGGTTGTCCGGCGCCGGACAGCAGCTGGACCTGGCTGGAGAATTACGACTACAACGCAGCAACAGCCACTCTGACCATTAATGATGGTGAGATCGAAGTTACCCAGGGTGTTGCTGACCTCAACACCACCGACGACGATGACAACCCGGCCAGTTCGCAGGCGATTGATGTGTTTATCACGGGTGGCTACCGCATCGGCAATGTTCAGCTGAGTGTTGATCACACCTACGAGAGCGACAGCAGCGACGTCATCAGCACGCCCAGTGGTGTGCGCGTCTTCTACGGAGCATCGTTCAGCACCCTGCAGGATCCGGTGTCAGAGCCGGAAATTGCTTACCAGCTGCGCTGGGCGGATGCTTCTCTGTATGACGTGACCACCGTTGGCACCGAGACAGAAACCGAACTGACCGGCTCCTATTTCATCCTTTACCGGGGTGTTGAAGATCCATCCGGTGCGGGCGAGATGCATTACAACATCGAATCTGTGGTCCTTAACGGCCGCATTTCCGATGTGGTGGGTGATGACAGTGAAGACGACCAGAATATCTCCAGCGTCTTCGTCTCTGCTCAAAGCACAAACCCTGCTGAGTATTATGCCGACAGCCAGTTTGCGTCTTTCAATGGCTTTTTCTCACCGTCTGAATCGTCGGTTTATACCGATGGCTATGTCTCATCCGGTCTGGTCAGCTACCGCACGGGCAGTGAGACCATTAATGGTCAGGATGTGGAGTACTTCGATTATTACGTCAAAGACGGTGAATCTTACCGGTATCGTTTCTATCCGACCGTTTACCGTCAGGACACCGGGGACAGTGACCGTGACGGCGACCGCGACGAAGATGTAGCGACCTTTGACTACGAGCAGTGCGATCTCAGTGGTGGCAGCTCAGCGCCCGTGGTGCAGGGTTGCGAACCCAAGCAGCGACTCTACTCTGAACGTAACATGCAGGAAGCCATCAACGAGCTGTGGGAAGTGGGTGTTTTCTCCCGTCCGGAAATTGACGGGCAGGGCGGGTATTTCGTGGAGTTTCCGGTTGAAGCACCCGATGCGCACGGCTGTCTGGCACTGTCACCACTGCCGGAGACCCTTACCAGCCTTGATGGCACCCTGTACCGCCCGATTGTACTGGGTCTGAATACCCTGCGTGCGACCACCGAAGTCATTCTCGAATACGATGGTAATACCAGCACCAACGAACCCAAGACATTGCTGGATCTGAGTGTGTCTGCGCCCTTCCTGGATGTGTTGGAAGGCACCGCGGCGTTGTCGCATGACTATTCCGCTGTCAGTACATCCTCCGATGTTTATATGGGCACCGGATCCAACCTTGACCGCCTGCTGATCAACTACAGCCGCAGTAATGAAACCCTGGAAACAGGCGATCTGGATATCTACAAAGACGGCGTTTCCCTGACGCTGGCGGATGGCAGTGAAGATGTGGTTAACAGTGAAATCCTCACAACCGGCATGCTCAACAAAGCGGTGGGTGCGCCTCTGTATCACTTCTATGTTGACGACGACGGTCTGTTGAACCGTTGTGTTACTCAGAACGTTGCGGAGGCCGATACGCAGCGTGAAACCGACGACACCGTCTGGGTACTCAACTACCGTGACGTGGTGTACGGCCGGATTGCTATGGAAAACGGCGTCTGGATCATCCGTTACATCGACGGTTCCTGGGAAAGCCTGCTCTGATCATCTGTTGCGGCAACAGTCTGTTGCCGTTTTCCGGCCCGCAATGCAGCCGACACGGTTCGCAGCGGGCCTGAGTTTTGTTATAATCCCGCACCATTTTTAAACAGGCGCAGGCATTGCTCTGCGTGAATCATCGGCGGTTGCCTGTCTGGCATCGCTGCATCACTGAAAGTACTGAGGCTGAAAATGACAGAATACGTTCAGAAAGGCGGACTCCAGATCGCCCGTGAGCTGTACGATTTCATCAACGACAAAGCAATGCCGGGCACCGGTGTGGATCAGGAAGCCTTCTGGTCTTCGTTTGATGCCATCGCCAATGAACTGGGCCAGAAAAACAAGGCTCTGCTGGCTAAACGTGATGATCTGCAGGCGAAAATCGACGCTTACCACACTGAACGTAAAGGTCAGCCTCACAACGCCGCTGAATACAAAACTTTCCTGCAGGAAATCGGTTACCTGTTGCCTGAAGGCGAAGCCTTTGAAGCATCCACGGCTAATGTTGAGCCGGAAATTGCTCAGATGGCCGGTCCGCAGCTGGTTGTACCGATCATGAACGCGCGTTTTGCCCTGAACGCCGCCAATGCCCGTTGGGGTTCTCTGTACGATGCCCTGTACGGTACCAATGCTATTTCTGAAGAAGGCGGGGCGACCAAGGGGCCTGGCTACAACAAAATCCGTGGCGACAAGGTTATTGCCTACGCCCGTAGCTTCCTGAATGAAGCTGCACCACTGGAAAGCGGTGATCACGCAGACAGCACCAGCTACAGCATCGACGCTGGTTCCCTGAAAGTGACCCTGAAAGACGGCTCTGTCACTACGCTGAAAAACGCCGCGCAGCTGGTTGGCTACAAAGGTGACGCCTCTGCACCTGAAGCTGTGCTGCTGGTGAACAACAGCCTGCACTTTGAAATTCAGATCGACGCAACCAGCCCGATCGGTTCTACCGACGCTGCTGGTGTTAAAGACGTTCTGATGGAAGCCGCTCTGACCACCATCATGGACTGCGAAGACTCAGTTGCTGCTGTTGATGCTGCTGACAAGGTTGTGACTTACGGCAACTGGCTGGGTCTGATGAAAGGTGACCTGGAAGAATCCATCACCAAAGGTGATAAGACGTTTGTTCGTAAGATGAACCCTGACCGTGAATACACCGGTGTGAACGGCGATACTGTGTGCCTGAAAGGCCGCTCCATGCTGTTCATCCGTAACGTGGGTCATCTGATGACCAACCCGGCGGTACTGCTGGCTGACGGCAGTGAAGTACCGGAAGGTATCATGGATGGCATGATGTCGACTCTGATCGCCATGCACGATCTGAAAGGAAACTCACCTTTCAAAAACTCAACCACAGGTTCCGTGAATATCGTTAAGCCTAAGATGCACGGCCCTGAAGAAGTGGCGTTCGCCAATGAACTGTTCGGTCGCATTGAAGACGCACTGGGTCTGCCACGCTTCACCATGAAGATGGGCATTATGGACGAAGAGCGTCGTACCACAGTGAACCTGAAAGAATGTATCCGTGCTGCCAAAGACCGTGTTGTGTTCATTAACACTGGCTTCCTGGACCGTACCGGTGACGAAATCCACACCTCCATGCTGGCTGGTCCTTTCGTTCCTAAGACCATCATGAAGCAGCAGACCTGGATCAATGCTTACGAAAACTGGAACGTCGACACAGGTCTGGAAACCGGCCTGCAGGGTCGTTCTCAGATCGGTAAAGGCATGTGGCCTATCCCTGATGAGATGGGCATGATGATGGAGCAGAAAATCGGCCATCCTAAGTCTGGTGCCAACACTGCATGGGTTCCGTCCCCGACTGCAGCCACTCTGCACGCCATGCACTACCACAAAGTAGATGTGTTTGCCGTTCAGAACGAACTGAAGAGCCGTGAGCACGCCTCTGTTGATGACATCCTGACCATCCCTCTGATGACTGCTGAAGAAGCCGCTGCGCTGACTCCTGAGCAGATTCAGAAAGAAATCGACAACAACTGCCAGGGTATCCTGGGTTATGTTGTGCGCTGGGTTGATCAGGGCGTTGGTTGTTCCAAGGTGCCTGACATCAACAACGTTGGCCTGATGGAAGACCGCGCAACTCTGCGTATTTCTTCTCAGCACGTGGCGAACTGGCTGGAACACGGTATCTGTACCCGCGAACAGGTTGAAGACAGCCTCAAGCGCATGGCAGCCATCGTAGACGGTCAGAACGCTGCAGACCCGGCCTACATCGCTATGGCTCCTGGCTTTAACGGTATCGCCTTCCAGGCCGCTTCTGACCTGATCTTCAAAGGTAAAGAGCAGCCAAGCGGTTACACCGAGCCACTGCTGCACGCTTACCGTCTGAAGTTCAAGGCGCAGTAAGACTGCAACTGCTACACTGAAAAAGCCCGGCTGAGTCCGGGCTTTTTTTCTGTCTCAATTCTGTGTAAAACCCCGGTAAAACCGGACATTTATGTCCGCTTTCCGACGCTTTACCCATAGAATGTCACTAATAATTTCAGACTTTCAGGTTGATCTGATATGAGAATAAAAATACTGACAGCCTCTCTGCTGCTGTCTGCGCTGGCTGCGTGCAGCGGTAACAAGGACTCTACCCGCAATACGACCCCTCCTGTAGACACGGTTAAGCTTAATGGCTATGTCAGTGCCACGACCGAGTCTGCCCGGGTGACTTCTGTTGAACTTGATTACGAAGGCCAACCCCAGCGCGAAGTTGACCAGGATTCGGGCGATACGGTTTTCTCAGGTTATTACACGGCATCCACCGACACCGGGCGTTATGAAGTTTCGCTCGACAGTGAAGCAGCCGGTACGCCGGTTCTGCTGATTGCTACCAACGAAAATGGTAATGCAACCTCCATCTGTCAGTTGCCATCCGGTTGTGGCAGTACCTCCTGGCAGAATCCGTTTTCACTGGAAACCGATTTCCAGATCCGTGCGGCTGTGGGTGAAGCGGCGGAAGGCATGCGCATCAACATCAACTGGATCACCGACCTTGCCAGTTCGTTGGCGAATACGGTTTACATTGATGTGAATGGTGACGGTGAAACAGAAACCAATAAAACCGGTTTTTATTCTGAATATTCCATCGAGATTTCCAATCGCCATATTGATGAGTTGCTGAACATCAGTGATGTGATTTCAGTGATACCTGTGATGCCGTCAGACATCAGCCAGAACACAGAGCTGGCCGGTAACCTGCTGACTGAGGGGATTTACTACGGTGCTCTGATTGCCGGTATCCAGAAAATTGCCTTTGATGAAAACCAGACGTATACCGAGACGATTGATGAGCTTGCCTCAGAGTTTCTGGCTAATGGTGGCCAGCTGTATGAAAAAGACAACAGCTCACCGCGCCTGACCCTGTTCCGTATTTACAGTGCGGCAGCCGCTGTTCTGGATGACAACATCACTACACTGCGCAACAACAATGCGCAGGTGCTCGAAGAAGCTGATCAGGTGTCATCAGATCTCCATGCTCTGATGGACTCCATGGTGAACGGCCGTCTGAGTGATGTACAGATTGATGTGCCGGAATTTCTTTCAAGCTGGAATTCCAATATTGAAGAAGCCAAGCTTTTCATTGATGACCTCAATGAACGCTTCCTGAATTTTAAAGGTGATGATCCGGATAAAGAAAGTTTTATTCCGGGTAATTTTGCCGATGAACTTGAAGTGTATTTTGATGGCCATACCGAATATTTTGACTCGGTAAAACCGAATCTTGATGCTGCCATGCTGCGCATTCTGGATGCGACCACGTATTTTGTTTCCTGCCTGAATGACGATGATGGCCAGGTTGGTTGTAACTCTGATCTGCACCAGAGTGGATTTGTCTGGAACAGTACAGCAGAAACCCTGACGGTGGACGGTGATCTGACACTGAGCCTGGAACCGGCCTCCATTAACCCGGCTCTGGAATCCGATAACGAGTTCTTCGGTTTTGATATTTTCACCGAAGGCAGCCTGAGCATGCCGGCCACGGCGGAATCTGCAGCGGTTAACCTGACCTGGGTGACCGAAAATAACTCACTGGATGAGGAAGAAATTCCGCACATCCGACTGATATATGGTGACACATACGCTCAACCACCTTCCTTCAATGTGCAGGAGCCCCAGGGTGTTGATGTCGCCTGGCCGTCACTGAGTTTCGACCCGGTTACCATTAATGGTGAAACCCACGAACTGGAAATTCTGTTTGAAACCAGCCTGTTCGGTGTTGATGATCCCTATAACGACACCTATGAGCGCCGTTATAACCCCACAGCCGTGGTCTTCTGGGTACGCACTTTTGGTGAGACTCAGGATGAAGTTACGGTGAATGGTGAAACCGTGCCGCTGGCGAATCAGTCGGCATTGGTCAGTGAAATTTCTACCGTAAACGGCTCTGCGTTTTACCCGGATTCCAAATGGCCTGAGTTTGATAATTTCTTTGTGCCGCGCCCGGATGACGAGCTGGTGTTTGAAGTCGATGACATGATGACTCTTTATCTGTCGACGGAAACCGTTAATCGGGGTGATGATGAAAACCCGGATAATGTGACCGTTGAATACGTGGATTTTGATGTGGAAGGCAATGCACTGGTCCGCATCCGTGTCTATCCGCCAGCGTCCGGTGTTACAGAAATTCAGACCTGTACTCTTGAGTCAGCTGCAAACCCGGCAAATCGTGAGGTCATCACCTGTGGTGACCGGATTCAGCTGTCCGGGGAAAATGATCTGGATACTTTCCTGTCCGATGGTTATGCCGAAGGCACAATCAACCTGCAGGAAGTTCCCGCGCACGGTGCCTACGCCATTGATATGTCATCACTGGAAAATGCAGACGGTACATTGCCGACGCTGCCGCGTAATCAGCTGATCGGGCCGTTTGACGGCACATTGTCACCTGACAACGTTTATCGCCTCGGCATTAATAATCTGTTCTTCTCGGCCACGAATTCCATGGTGGATGAAGCTGAAAACCGCCTGGTGCCGACCATTGTGCAGGGTAATCTGGTTCGTCGTGTAAAAGACTATTTCGAAGCCACCGTCATTTTTGGTTATGACTACGATTATCTGGTCAGCAGTGTGGCAGCGGGTGAGGATGCACAGAGTTTCACCGTGGGTTATTCCATCACTTATGACGAAGAAACCGGCTTCAATGCAGAGATCGGTACACTTGTGGTATACCGCTCCGGCGTCACCATGTTCGGTGGTAATGAGTCGATTGGTCTGGCAAGTACCTCCCGTGTGGAGTATGAACTTGGTAACGATGCACCGTCCTGTGGTGCCTATAACCGTGATGAAAATGTGTCCACTGGTGATTGTGAAGCCGTGGCGTATCTGACCTACCGCGGCACGCTGATGGCCACTATCCGTGAAGAGCGCGAAGGTGTGTACATCGTGCGCTTTGTTGATGGTACCTGGACCATGCTGGGCGAGGGCTGATCTGACACTCATGTTCCGTTCTGTTTTACTCTCACTGACAGGCCTGCTGGCCTGTCAGTCCGTTGTGGCTGATGAGGTTTTTTTCCGCACTGAGGTCGAAGCCAGTGCTGAGCCTGTGCCTATCTATGACATGATTCATGGCTGGGACGGCGCCGTGGAGCCCGGTGAATATGCCTTCGGGGATGCCAGTATCAGCGCCGGTGTGAAGTACCATGGCTTTGTCCTTGGTGTGGAAAAACGCTGGTTTTATTCCATGCAGTTCACGCCGGAAACCGTAGCCTGGTATCTTGAGCTGGACCGGGGAATTGAGACAACGGTGGCCAGCGATATTCTGCTCGACGTACAGTCATTTGACGGCCGGGGTATCACCGGCGGTTATGAATTTTCCGGCAATCGCTGGTCACTGACCCCACTGTTTACCATTTATAAAATTGGTCATTACCAGTTTGGAGAAACAGACGGGGTGACCAGTCCGGGAGAGGGTATCGATGCTTCCGTGTATCTGGAATATTACTTCGATGAAGATAAGATTCTGGATTATCGGGCGGAAGAGGGTGATCGTTTCGGTTACTCGTTTACCCTGCAGGGCCGCTGGTCGCACCTTTCCGGATTGGATTTCGCGTTTGAATTACGCGACCTGTGGAATCTGCTTGAGTTCTATCAGGCTTCTTACCGGGAAGGTTGTGTGAATTTCGGCACAGTGGACGAAAATATCTGTAATTTCGGTGACAGTTCCGCAGAAGGCCAGGATGGTAATCAGAACTTCAACGCCAGTATTCCGGTCACGGTCATTGCCAGCCTGGATTACCGGCCCTTTTTGTTGAGTGCCGGAATATACCGGCACGATCATTATCAGCGCCTGACCTTAGGCAAAGGCTGGATGGTCCGGGACGATGTGCGTCTGGATGCGCTGGCAACCAACCTTAATCAACTTGGCGTCCGGGTTCGGCGGGGCAATCTGTCCTTTACCTATCTGGCAGATGATCTGCGTTTCAAAGAAGCGCGTGATGCCAGGCTGGATTTCAGTTACGCCTACCCCTTCTGAAGCTGAGTCTTTACGGCTTCTGTAGCCCCTGTATTGGGGCTGTAAATCCGCTATCATGGCGCGGTTAATTCGTTTTTGGATTCCCCATGTACCTGGAGTACTTTGGCTTACAACGCCTGCCGTTTACCATTTCACCTGACCCGGATTTCCTCTATCCGTCACCCGGCCATCAGGAAGCACTGGCACATCTCAGCTATGCCCTGACTGATCAGGGCGGACTGATCTGCCTGACCGGCGAAGTCGGCACCGGTAAGACCACCCTGTGCCGGGCACTGATGGCATCTGTGCCTGAAGGGGATCACATTGCGTACATCTTTAATCCGCAATTATCACCGGCCGAACTGCTGGAAAGCCTCTGTGACGAGCTGCATATCTCTTACGAGAGCGGTCTGTCACTGCGTGAGCTGTACCGTGTGCTGTACATGGGGTTACTTAAGTTTTATTCCAATAATCAGAGGGTGATCTGTGTTATTGATGAAGCTCAGGTGATGTCACCAGCACTGTTGGAGCAGGTTCGTCTGCTGACCAATCTGGAAACCAATACCGAGAAACTGCTGACTCTGGTGTTGGTCGGGCAAACCGAGCTGCGCGAAATACTGACCCGTCACGAATTGCGGCAGATGAATCAGCGTATCACCGCACGCTATCATCTTGAGCACCTGACGCTGGCGGATACCTCTGCCTATCTGGCGCACCGTATACAGTGTGCCGGTGGCAACCGCATGTTGTTTGATCAGGCCGCAGTCAAAGTTCTGTGGCAGAACAGTATGGGCGTTCCGCGTCTGATCAACAGCATGGCAGACCGTGCCTTGTTAGGTGCTTATGCTGTGAACAAGCCTTTTGTGGATGCCGCCATTGCCCGCCGTGCGGTGATTGAAGTCAGTGGCGCAGAACGTAAACCCATTGTGAAACCCGCCGTAATGCAGGGCGTACCCGAGGGGAAAGCACAGCGCAGTTATCTGCCCTGGCTTGCCGGGTTGTTACTCCTGCTGGTGATTCTGCTTGGTGTGTATGTTGGCTATCGTTTGCTGGCACCGCAGGCGGAGACTGTCCAGCCAGACTCTGTGTCCCCGGCCGGGGGGAATACTGCATTCAGTCAGCTGGCGGCAGGGCTTGGGCTCGCTGCGGATAACTGTGATGGACTGGACAACAGCAACTGGCAATGTCTGAATGTTGAATGGCCTCTGGCCGAACTGCTGTCTCTGAATCAACCCACGCTGATTCTCTCTGCCGGGAAATGGCAGCCGCTGAAAGCAGGCAACAGCCCTTACGATGGTAAGGCGACAGTTCTCTGGCAGCCTCCGGGTGGTTATGAGTCTCTGTTGCACCCGGGCGATAAAGCCTCGGTGATCAGTTGGGTGCGCCAGAGACTCAAGGTCACCTGGAATCAGGAGTGGACCTCCATCGGCCCATCCGGAGTCCGCGTCGAGCTGGACCCTAAATTCTATGATCCACTGTTGCAGAAAGCCGTAGTGGACTTTCAGCTGCAGGAAGGTCTGGAGCCGGACGGCATTATTGGCCCGCGTACACTGCTTCATCTGATGAAGGAAGGTTGATGTCGTTCATACTGGATGCGCTGAAAAAATCTCAGGAAGAGCGTGAACAACGCCAGCCCTCTGCCGGGACCCCGTCGGCTGGTCTGCAACCCGTATTTGTCGCCGGCGCGGCTCCGGTCCACCGACCTGTGTGGTTATGGCTGGTTGTACTTCTGTTACTGGCCGTGGCCGGGTTACTTCTCTTATTACTGCTGACCCTCCGGCAGGGTGGGGCCGGAACTGTCTCTCTCAGCCGTGCATCTGAGCCGGCTTCGGCAGACAGCACTCCAGCGGTATCTGCCGGCAGCGGCATTACACTCAAGCCTCAAACGCCCCCGGTGATTGTCGAAGTCCGTAAGGCGGAACAACCACAACGTCAGGCAACGCCAGCAGAGCCGTCGCCGGTGGTTCCTGCGTCAGAACCTGCAGCAGCGCCGGCCACTTCAGCCACTCCAGCGGTTGCCGCAACTCCGGAAGCGACCACATCTCCGGAGCCTGCCACAGAGCCGCCGTCTGTAGCGGAGCAACCTGAAGTGGCAGCCACTCAGTCGCCGCCGTATCAGGTTCTGAAAACTATTCCTGATCTGGTCATCACAGGTCACCTCTACAGCACCATTGCTGAAAAAAGCTATGTCACTATGAATGGCCGGGTCTGGCATGAGGGGGACTTCATCCGCGACCAGATCCGCATCAGCAGTATTACCCGTGACGGCCTGATACTGGATGCCGGTGGCTGGAAAATCGCCGTAGGCCGCTCCCAGGGCTGGCAGGCGCTGCGCTGATGCTCACTCAAGAACTCAAAGAGCAGATACAGAGCCTTTACCGTGAATGTCTGAAGGCCATGTCTCTGCGCCCGCGTTACGGTCAGCGGCATATGATTGCAGCCATTGCCCGCAGTCTCGGTGAGATCCATGAAGGCGATGATGGTAACCGGGATAATCAGGCCGGTATCGCCGTGGTGGAAGCAGGGACAGGTACCGGTAAAACCCTGGCCTACCTGTTAGCAGCATTGCCGGTGGCTCTGGCTAAAGAACGTAAACTGCTGATATCTACTGCCACCGTGGCACTGCAGGAACAGATCCTCAATAAGGACCTGCCCGCGCTGAAAGAGCATCTTTCGGTTCCATTCAGTTTTGCCCTCGCTAAAGGCCGCGGGCGTTATCTGTGTCTGCTGAAGCTGGATAAATCACTGCAGCAGCTGTCGGGTATGCTGGCCACGGTCGATCTGTTTGAACAGACACCGGAGGAGAAAGACAAAGCCCTCTACGAATCCATGCTGACATCGTTTGGCAAGGGTGAATGGGATGGCGACCGTGACCGCTGGCCCGACGAGGTCGAGCACAGTCAGTGGTCGCATCTTACGGCGACTCACCGTGAGTGTTCGAACCGGCGTTGTCCGCACTTCCAGAACTGTGCCTTCTACAAAGCCCGCAACGCCATGGATGAAGCGGATATTATCGTTGCCAACCACGATCTGGTGCTGGCTGACCTGTCATTGGGTGGCGGTGCGATTCTGCCGGCGCCGGAACGTACCATCTATGTACTGGATGAAGGTCATCACCTGGCCGATAAAGCCCTGAAGCATTTCCGCATGGAACTGGGGGTGAAGGCCCAACGTCAGTGGCTGAAACAGGTCGAGGGCGGGCTGGAGCAGTTTGTTGCTCAGGCCGGGATGCCTGCCGGTCTGGAGCGGGTATTGTCAGAAGCGCCGGAGCATCTGAGGACCCTGACACAGCAGGTCAGCCTCTTGTGGCCGCTGGTGATGGATCTGATGAATACGGAAGACCGCCTGCGCTTCAGCTTCGGAAAAACCCCGGAAGCTCTTCGTGATCTGCTGTCATCCATGCGTGCGCCACTGGATCCGGTGTGGCAGTGCCTTGATAAGCTCAATGATCTGGTGCAGAAGTCTCTGGATCCGAAAGAAGAAGGGCTGCTGAACCGCGATATCGCTGAAAACTGGCAGGCACCGGTCGGCATGATGCTGGCACGGGCAGAGCAGATGTCTGAAGCCCTGTCCTGGCTGGCAACGGAAGAAAAAGAAGGCGAATTACCCGTGGCTCGCTGGCTGACGCGCACGCCGTACGGTGAAGACTGGGACATTATTCTCAGCGCGTCGCCCATCTCTGTTGCCGATCAGCTGCGCCAGAATCTGTGGAACCGCTGTTACGGTGCTGTGGTGACATCCGCGACTCTGACGGCTCTTAACAGTTTCAATTCCCTGCGCTGGGAATCCGGTCTGCCACAGTGGGCAACCTATGAACGCGTAGCCAGTCCCTTCAATTATCAGGAGAACGGTGAGCTGCAGGTGGTTCAGTTGGGGTCTGATCCAAAAAGCGATCAGTTCGGCGACGACGTCCATGACTGGCTGGATAAGGAAGTCGATCTGAAAGGGGCGACTCTGGTGTTGTTCAGTTCCCGGGTACAGCTTGAAGCTGCGCGCGAGCGTTTTCTGAAACCCTGGAAAGAGGAGCTTCTGTGCCAGAACTTCCTGCCCAAAGCGGAAATCATCCGCCGCCACAAAGAGCGTATTGATCAGAAAAAGGGCAGCGTGATTTTCGGTCTGGCCAGTTTTGCGGAAGGTATCGATCTGCCTGGCAGTTATGTGACCCACGTGGTGATTGTGAAAATTCCGTTTGCGGTACCGGATGATCCGATTCAGGCCGCGATCAGCGAGTGGATGGAGAGCAGTGGCCGTAACCCTTTTATGGAACTGACACTGCCGGCGGCGTCTATACGCCTTATTCAGGCCTGTGGACGACTGATCCGCCAGGAGTCGGATACGGGCAGGGTGAGCATTCTCGATAAACGTCTGATTTCAAGCCGGTATGGCAACCTGTTGCTGGATGCGCTGCCACCCTTCAGGCGGGTGGCAGGCTGAGCTTGCTCAGTGTCTGAGCAAGCGTCGGAGGTGCTCAGGCAAGTTGTGCCGAGAACTGAGCAGCGGTTCTGTCATCACCGTCGCGGATCAGCAGGAAGTGCTCGTTCAGGTAGCTGATCAGTGATTCAGCTGCGGCCATATCACGCTGCATAATCAGGCAGCGGACATGTTTCTTGTCACGGGCCAGAATCCGCACATGATACTCATACCCGGTTTCCGGAATTTCCAGGAACAGGGTTCTGGTGTCTTCGGTCAGGCTCAGGTCCGCGGTGTTCAGTTCCAGGGCGCAACCGGTGAAGTTGATGTCCTGAATGCGTACGGTGTGTTCTTTGCCGGTGGCCCGGTCATAGAGACGGTAAGGCTGTTCCAGCGGGCGGAAACGTGGCTGCAGACGCTGGTTGGCATAGTCATAGGCCTGTGGGTCAAACAGCTCAACACCCGGCAGGGTGTGCAGATCAAGACCCAGCATAAAGCGGCTGACCAGCTCCATTGACGCGTTCTTCTGTTCGAACTGAGCCAGATGATCCGCGTTGCGGATGATGGCCAGTCGGGCGTTGCGGCATTGACGGGCAACCGCTGCGTTTTCCTGAGGCAGGGTGAAGTTATCAAATTCACCGGTAGCAATCAGGGTTTCACACTCAGGGAAACTTTCAAAACCACGGAAGCGCAGCAGACGACGGGTGTTCTGGGCGTAACGCTGACGCTCGTTATCGTTAAGACGGGCGACCTGGCGCCACAGCAGGCGACGGTAAGTGCTGCTGATCTGTGTATCTTCAATGCGGTTATGGTTGATCAGGCTGCATACGGCAGAGGTTGCAAAGGCATCCATATCGCCGCTGTCGAGCAGCTGCAGGGAGTCTTCCAGCAGGGTGATCAGACTGTCGCGGCGGAAACAGGTAATGCCGGACAGCAGCAGACGTTCAATCATGTGCGGATAGCGTGAGGCAAACAGAGTCGCCATGGCAGATCCGTAGCTGACACCCATCAGACACACTTTATCGACGCCTTGCGCGGTCAGGAAACCGGCAATCAGGTCGGCAAAGTCATCCATTTCCAGTTCAGGAGCCAGCTGGCTGTTACTGCCCTGAGAGGGCATGTCCGCCAGAATGACAGGGCAGTGCGGAATCATCGCTTCAACTTCCGTACGGAAGGAAGAAAAGCTCTGGAACGCACCTCCAAGGAACATCACAGGTGTTTTATCGGTGTTCTCAGGCGCAGAGAAGGCCTGAAACTCAATGCGGTAGTCCCCGGTTTTCTGAATCTGGGCTGGCTTCTTGAGCTCTGCAGGTGAGTAAGTCGAAAACTTCATACCTATGCCTCTTTTATCATTCTTTTCGTTCTTATTATGTTGAGACTGTAACTGATAAATAGACAGAAAGCCATGGGTGTATGCTTTCTTTACAGTTTGTTGAGAGTGTCTAACAAACCGGTCAGGTCATCCTCAATTTCCGCCAGGAAGGTTGATGCTCAGATTGATGTTTTCAGGTGTAATGTTGACACCGATCTCTCCATTGGGTGTGGAGAAGGTAGCAGGTGCATAGCCATTGGGGTTCTGGATCACCAGCTGCAGCTGGTTGCTGCCATTGGTGAACAGGAAGTTGTTGCCATCGATAGCACCGGCGCCGTCGGGGAACTGCAGATTGCTGTAGTCAATCGGTGTTCCCGGGTCCAGGTTCAGGATCTGGCGCAGATATTCGTCATTGGCATGACGGTCCATATCCATCTCCGGTGAGTCATAAGAAACCTGCTGAGCCAGTTCCAGCAGATACTGCTGCTGGTCGACGGTCAGGCGCTCATTGATAGCCTGGGCCTGAATGGCGGCGGATGAGTCATCCGCTACCGTGTTACCCTCAGAGTAGGTTTCATCAATCGGAAAAACCGTAATAAGAGCTTTGATGATTTTACGCAGTTCGTCTTCGCGGGCTTCACGGACGATAACCGTCGTGTCCTTGATGTAGGCTTCAGTCATCTCTTCCGGGGGAATTTCGGTGATTTCAGCCATAGCGGCGGCGCTGGTCATTGCCAGAGGCAGTGCCCATAAAGTCCCTGTGAATTTCAACATGCGTATGTCCTCTGAATGGGTGTACTGCTGCGCGCAAAGGATAATCGTCTTACCCGAATCAGCATTATAAAGAGTATAGGTTGGTGCGATCTGATAACAGTGTGTTTGCGTATTACTGACGAAACAAATGGTAACCGCCGGGGTCGCAAAGATAACCTTCTTCAGGCACACTGGCCGCACTCCGGTTAACGAACAGTTTTATGTCGTCCTCATCTACCAGACTGGCTCTGCGTATCGGCCTGCGTTACCTCTCAGCGCGGCGCCGCAACAACTTTATTTCCTTTATTTCACTGTCTTCCATGATCGGCATGACCTTAGGTGTCGCAGTGCTGATTCTGGTGCTGTCCGTCATGAATGGCTTCGACCGCGAGTTGCGGGAACGCATTCTCGGTATGGTGCCGCATGCGGTGCTGTACGAGTACGGCGGCATTGATGACTGGGAAGTTCTGGCTGTACGTGTGGAGGGCTTTCCAGGTGTGGAAGCGGCAGCACCACTGACGCGTCTGCAGGGGATGCTGGGCTATGCCGGCCGGGTGCAGGGCGTGATGATTGATGGGGTGGAGCCGGTGGCCGAAGGTCGGGTCTCCATTCTGCCTGAGCACATGACATCGGGTTCTGTGGACTCTCTGCAACCCGGTGAATACGGTATTGTCATCGGTGAAATTCTGGCACGTCGTCTGGGCGTCACCATCGGCGATAAAGTTACTCTCATGCTGCCCGAAGCCACTTTGTCTCCGGCTGGTGTACTGCCGCGTATCAAGCGTCTGACCGTGACCGGTATTTTCTCGGTGGGTGCGGAGCTCGATGGCAATTACGCCGCCATTAATATTGAAGATGCCGGCAAGCTGGCCCGCCTCGATGGCAAAGTGCAGTCACTGCGCCTGCGTTTTACCAATCTGTTTGATGCGCCGCGGGCCATCTGGGAAATTGTGGGTTCGCTGGACGGTCGTTACAGCGGCGCCGACTGGACCCGCACCCACGGCAATCTGTTTCAGGCCATCCGCATGGAAAAAACCATGATCGGTCTGCTGCTGCTGATCATCGTCGCTGTTGCCGCTTTCAATATCATTTCCACGCTGGTCATGGTGGTTACCGACAAACAGGCGGATATTGCCATTCTGCGTACCATGGGGGCCAGCCCGGGCACCATCATGAAGATTTTTATGTTCCAGGGCATCATGATCGGCCTGATTGGTGTGACGCTCGGGACTCTGCTGGGTGTGATCGGTGCGCTTACTGTTTCTGACCTGATCGCGGCCCTGGAAAAACTGTTCCACTTCCAGATTCTGAGCTCCGATGTGTACTTTATTTCGTATCTGCCGAGTCAGTTGTTGTGGTCGGACGTCGCTGTGGTGGTCGGGTCGTCGTTCCTGATCAGCTTCCTGGCGACTCTGTATCCTTCTTACCGGGCCTCCCGGGTTCAACCGGCGGAGGCTCTGCGCTATGAATAACTCCACCGTGGTGCTGAGCGCCACCGGGCTGACCAAAACCTACCGTTCCGGCCCGCAGTCAGTAACCGTCTGGGAGGATGTCAGCCTGGATATCCGTGCCGGAGAATCCATCGCCATTGTTGGTGCATCCGGCTCCGGTAAAACCTCTCTGCTGAACGTGCTGGGTGGACTGGACTCACTGGATGGCGGCAAGGTCACCATTAATGGTCAGGATATTCAGAAACTCAGTGGCGAGCAGCGCACCCGTCTGCGCAACCGCGATATTGGCTTTGTCTATCAGTTTCACCATCTGTTGCCGGAATTCACAGCGGTGGAAAATGTGATGATGCCACTGCTGCTGGCAGGTATTCCGGATGATCAGGCCTACAAACGTGCCATGGCCTGTCTTGACGCCCTGAAAATGACCGGGCGCGGTGAGCACAAGCCTGCTGAACTGTCTGGTGGTGAGCGTCAGCGCACCGCGATCGCCCGGGCACTGGTGAACGAGCCACGGCTGGTGCTGATGGATGAACCGACGGGGAATCTGGATCAGGAAACCGCCACTGAGGTGGAACACCTGATTGATGAACTGCGCTCGTCACTGGCAACGGCATTTGTACTGGTCACTCACGACCGTGAACTGGCGCAGCGGATGGACCGGGTATACCGTCTGGCCGACCGCACACTTCAGCCGTTCGACTGGTCGTCTCTCAGCTGCCGCGTTCTGCGGCGGTGATCCCACTGGCGGACAATGTGTATCCGCCAGATCAGGTGAATGGCAAAATAACTGATTACCGAAAGCACGATCCCCGCCAGCAGTGACCCTACAACCAGCGGAGCCCAGATGCTGCGCAACTCCTGCAATACCCAATGAAGGGATAATTCGATCTGGAAGTCACTCACCGGCATGCCGAGAATCTGCGTACCCAACAGGTAGGTAGCGTAAAAAATCGGTGGTATCGTAACCGGGTTGCTGATCCACACCAGGGTCACAGAGATAGGAACGTTGGCATTAACGTAGAGGGCCAGGAATGCCGCAATCGGCATCTGGAAGGGCAGGGGCAGGAAAGCCGTAAACACACCGATCAGGAACGCCCTCGCCACACCCCGGCGGTTAATATGCCACAGGTAGGGCTTCGCGAAAAAAGGAGAGAGCAGTTTCAGGGATGGAGACTGTCTGACCTTTTCCGGAGAGGGGAAAAAACGCTTGATGTAGTGTTTGGGCATGCCCACCGCCAGTTGTTCTGAGCGCGTGAATTATGCCCACATCGCCAGGGAGTGGCAATGTATCTCAGAGTATCTGTGCTGCTGATTGCTCTGATCGGCGGGACTTTATTGCCGACGCATCAGGCTGTGGTTCTGGCCACAGCACTGCTCGCCGGTGGCTTGGCGGTTGCGGTCAGGTTGCGCTCTGCCGGACTGCTGTGGATGACCGCGCTTACTGCGGTCTTCCTCCTTTATGCTTCGTATTTTGTGACCTCGCAGCTCAGCCACCGCCTGCCGTTGTCGGCTCAGCCGCAGGAAGTGGAGCTGACCGGTTGTGTCACGGGGCTGCCACAGCGTATCCGTTCTCCCATGACTGGCCGGGAGTATCTCAAAACCGACTTTCTGGTGGATAGTAATCAACTCAGTCCGGCCGGGCTGCGCCGGTTACGGCTGAACTGGTACAACACTGCACACGCTCTGCATCCGGGTGACTGTTTCAGCCTCACTGCCGTACTGCGCTCCCCTCGGAATCTCGCCAACGGCCTGCCGTTTGATTACGA
Source organism: Thalassolituus sp. UBA674 (assembly GCA_002298335.1). Taxonomy (GTDB): domain Bacteria; phylum Pseudomonadota; class Gammaproteobacteria; order Pseudomonadales; family Oceanobacteraceae; genus Thalassolituus. The sequence goes on along the minus strand of DBNK01000024.1, from coordinate 25,814 downwards.
AGCCTACCTGCTGTTTCAGGGCATTGATGCCAGCGGATATGTACGTTCTGCGCAGCCCTTGTCCGAACAGCGGCCTCCGGGTCTCAGAGACCGGCTGCTGGCTCAGACCGCCAGTACAATGCCTGAACCTGCCTCAGTATGGATACGCGGATTACTGTTCGGTGATGGCAGTGCCTTTGCGCCGGAACAGTGGCAATGGGTGCGCAATACCGGAACCCTGCATCTGTTAGTCGTCTCCGGTCTGCATGTGGGGTTAATGGCACTCGCCGGGTTCTGGGCCGGACGCGTGCTCCAGCGTCCCCTGGTCATGTTATCGCGGGGGCGTCTGGCACAGGCTGCGTCTCTGCTTCCGGCACTGTCCGGAGCGTTGGCGGCCAGTGGCTATCTGCTGCTGGCGGGCACCGGCCTGCCGCTTTTACGTGCCTGGCTGATGGCAGTAGCGGGTGTGTTGCTGCTGTCCTCGGCGCGGCGCTTCCGGCCCACCTTACTGTTACTGCTCGCGGCTCCCGGTGTGCTGCTGTTCAATCCACTGGCCTGGACGCAGGCCGGGTTCTGGTACTCATTTACGGCGGTTCTGGCCCTGATTGCTGTCTTCCGCGGGCGTCGCAGTGGTTTCGTCATGCCCTGGTTATTGCCGCAGCTGGTCGTGTTTCTGATGTTACTGCCGGTAATGATGTTCTGGGGACAGCCGGTCAGCGTGGTGCATATACTGGCGAATGTGATCGCCGTGCCTTTACTCAGCTTTGTTCTGCTGCCGCTGGCCGTACTTTGCCTGCTGTTTCCTCACCCCTGGCTTATCAGTGCACTGAGTGCCAGCGATCATACTTTCTGGTGGATGCTACAGCAATTCGTCAGCTGGCAGGTGCCGGTGTTTCACCCGCCGGGGTTGTGGGTTATGGCCGGGTGGTGCGGATTGGTCCTGCTGTTTCTGGCGGGTGCTCATCTGCGGCTGGTGCTGCCGCTGAGTCTTCTTATTCTGGTGTTACTGCTTAAGCCTCTGCAGCAGGAGAGCGGGGTCTGGCTCTTCGACAGCGGCCAGGGCCAGAGCCTGCTGGTCAGTGATGGTTCGGGGGCGGTACTGATCGACACCGGCGCACGTTTTTCACCATCATTCAGTATTGCTGAGGCTGTCATCCTGCCATGGTTGCAACGCAGCGGTATTACGGAGCTTGAGCTGTTGATTCTTTCCCACAGTGATCACGATCATGCCGGAGGTGCAGACCTGATTCTGAATCAGATACCGGTGCGGCGGTTTCTGGCCGGTCAGCCGCAACATCACCCGGGCAGTGAGCCCTGTCATGGTCTGGACACAGTGCAGGTATCACCGAATCTGTTGCTGCGCTTTTATTCGATAGCACCGGATCAGCGCAGCAGCGATAACGATGCCAGCTGCGTGGTGCAGATCCAGTGGCCGGGTCCGACGGTGCTGGTGCCGGGTGACCTCACGGCAGAGGCCGAACGTCTGCTGGTTCTGCGATATGGCGCAGAGTTGCAGAGTGACGTACTCATTGCCGGGCATCATGGCAGTAAGACCAGCACTTCGGCGGCGTTTCTGCGTGCGGTTGAGCCCGGCGACGTCTGGATCAGTGCCGGGTTCGGTAATCGCTTCGGTCATCCGCATCCGCTGGTTCTGGAGCGCTTGCAGCAGGCCGGACTTGCGCCCAGGGTGACGGCCGATACCGGGTTGATCCGCTTGTGGCCGGATGGTCAGGTACGCACCGGCCATTCCGGCTGGCAGCCACGCTGGCGCCAGCCCGGGTGAAATCCCAGCAGGCACGATGAGCCGTGGGGCAGGGATGTTTCCGGCTGAGGCCTTGTGCTAGAGTAGCGGCCTTATAAACAGAGGAGACTGCACATGCTTGAGATCATCCAGAGCGGTGGTTGGATGATGGTGCCCATTCTGATTGCTTCAGTACTGGCCCTGGCAATTATTGGTGAACGACTGGTCACGCTCAGAGCGTCCAGGATTGCCCCTCAGGATCTGCTGCCACGGGTGTGGGGCTGGATCCGCAATAAGCAGCTCGACTCAAACCGTATCCGCAGTCTCAGTGAAGGCAGCCCGCTGGGCCGTATCCTGGCTGCTGGTCTGATCAACGCCCGCCACGGCCGTCAGATCATGAAAGAAAGTATTCAGGAAGTGGCTTCCCACGAAATCCATGAAATGGAACGTTACCTGAATGCTCTGGGTACCATCGCAGCTGTTACGCCGCTGATGGGTCTGCTCGGTACTGTATTCGGTATGATTCAGGTGTTCGCTGACATCATGGCAGAAGGCACCGGCCAGGCAGGCCTGCTGGCAGGCGGTATTTCTCAGGCACTGGTCACCACAGCAGCAGGTCTGCTGGTCGCGATTCCGGCTCTGATCTGCCACCGCATTCTGCAGCGTCGTATTGATGAGATCGTTGTGTTCATGGAGCAGGAGTCGATCAAACTGGTCGATGCCATGCACGGTGAACGTGAAATTTCGGTGTCTGAGGGCTGAAGCCGGTGAATTTCAGACGCAGCAACCGCGAAGAAGTCTCCGTCAATCTGACGCCGCTGATTGATATTGTCTTCCTGCTCCTGATTTTCTTTATGGTTTCCACCACCTTCACCAAAGAAAATCACCTCAGCCTGACGCTGCCGGAAGCACAGGCCAGTGCCGCTGGTGAGACACCGGAAGGCGTTGATATTCTGATCACCGCCAATGGCGAATTCAGTGTGAATGGCAAAAGCCTCATCAACAGTCAGCCGGATACGCTGAAGCGTGCCATTACCTCCGTTATGGAGGAGATGGGCACCGCAACACCCTCTGTCACCATTACGGCGGATGCCAAAGCGACCCACGAGTCTGTGGTCCGCGCGATGGATGCAGCGGGTCAGCTGGGTCTGGTTAATCTGAGTATTACGACCCGTAAATCAGAAGACAGTAACTGATATGTCTGCAAGCCCTACACCCGGGCAGCTGTATAAACGTCTGCTGACGTTTGTCTGGCCGCACCGGGTTGCCTTTACCCTGAGTATTATCGGTTTCATCATGTTTGCGGCCTCAGCTCCGATGCTGGCGCATCTGATGGGCTGGGTTGAACGTACCCTGCAGAATCCCACCCAGGACAACATCCTGCTGATAGTCGGAGCACTGCTCGGGGTTTATCTGTTCCGCGGTATCGGTACATTCCTCGGTAAATACTTCACCTCGGTTGTCGGTACCGGTGTGGTGCAGGCCCTGCGTCTGCAACTGTTCGGGCGCATGCTCAATCTGCCGAGTTTTTACTACGATTCAGAATCCAGTGGCCGTCTGATCAGCCGTGTAATCTTTGATGTGGAACAGGTCAACGGCGCCAGCACCCGGGCGTTGACCACCGTCGTGCAGGAAGGCATGACCGTTCTTCTGCTGATGGGGTATCTGATCTGGCTGGATTACACACTGACCGGTATTTTTCTGGTGATCGTGCCTGTGATCGGCCTGCTGGTCAGTCAGGCCAGCCGTTTCTTCCGCCGCTACAGCCGGGGTATTCAGAAATCCATGGGTGAAGTCACTCAGGTGACCAACGAATCCATTAATGGTTACCGCGAGGTCAGAACCTACGGTGCCAAAGACTATGAAACGCAACGCTTCACGAAAGCGGCTGAACAGAACCGTAAGCAGGTGATGAAGTTCTCCCGGGTGAACGCCATTAACGTGCCGACGACCCAGATGGTGATTGCCCTTGGTCTGGGCGTGATGGTGTATCTGATGTTTCAGCGTGTCGCTAACGACCAGATGACGACGGAAGCCTTCCTGCAGTTCATTACAGCCGCCTCACTGATTGCCAAACCTATCCGTGCGCTCACCGATATCAATTCGATTGTGCAGAAAGGTCTGACCGCTGCCGAATCGGTCTTCAGCATTCTGGATGCCGATGTTGAGGAAGACGCCGGCAGTCAATCCTTGCCTGACTGCAACGGCGACGTACGTTTTGATGATGTCAGCTTCCGCTACGATAAAGCCGCAGAAGACGCACTCAGGCATATCACCCTGAATATTCCCGCCGGGACCAGCGTGGCCCTCGTCGGTAAGTCCGGCAGTGGTAAAACCACACTGGCGAGTCTGCTGCCGCGTTTTTATGAACTGACGGCAGGGCGTATTCTGCTCGATGGTCAGGATACCCGTGAGTTAACACTGGATTCACTGCGCGACCAGATCGCCATCGTCAGCCAGCAGGTCACACTTTTTAATGCCAGCATCCGTGACAACATCGCCTACGGGGCGCTGCGCGATCTGGATGATGAAGCCGTGTTTGCTGCAGCCAAAGCCGCCCACGCACATGACTTCATCAGCCGTCTGCCGCAGGGTTATGACACTCAGGTGGGTGAGAATGGTGTCATGTTGTCCGGAGGTCAGCGTCAGCGGATCGCCATTGCCCGGGCCATTCTCAAGAATGCTCCGGTGCTCATCCTTGATGAGGCCACGTCGGCACTGGATACCGAATCCGAGCGTCATATTCAGGCTGCAATGGAAGAGGTCATGAAGGGGCGTACCACGCTGGTCATCGCGCACCGTCTGAGCACCATTGAGCAGGCAGACAATATTGTGGTGATTGAGAGCGGAGAAATCATTGAGCAGGGCAGTCACAACGAGCTGCTGGCCAAGGGTGGTGCTTACACTCAGCTGCACCAGCTGCAGTTTACCGACCCTCAACCCAGCGCTGCGGATGCCCGGTGAGTCTGGGGCAACGGCTTGCTGCCCGGATTGAAAAAAACTGGTACACCTCCGCCAGAGGTAATCTGTGGCTGCTGCCACTGTGGCTGTTGTTTGCCCTGATCAGCAACGTACGGCGGCTGGTTTACCGGTTGCATCCACCGCAGGAAATCGGGCCGCCAGTCATTGTCGTGGGGAATATTTCGGTGGGCGGTACCGGCAAAACCCCCCTGATCCGCTACATCGCTGAGCGTTCACAGTCGCTCGGATTTCATACCGTTGTCGTATCCCGTGGCTATGGTGGTCATGCTGAGTCTTACCCGCTGCGGGTTACGCCAGACACAGACCCCGCTGTTTGCGGTGATGAACCCGCTATGTTGGCGAGGCAGGGTATTGAGGTGATGGTGGATCCGCAACGCAGCCGTGCGGTGGCGCAGCTGATGGGGCAGGCCGATCTGATTCTGTCGGATGACGGCTTGCAGCATTACGCCATGGCCCGCCGGGCAGAGATTCTGGTCAGTGATGCCAGCCGCGGATTTGGCAACGGTTGGATGCTGCCGGTCGGCCCTTTGCGTGAGCCGGTCAGCCGCGCCGGGCAGACCGATCTGCATCTGGTGAATGGGCGCGATTTTAGGGTTCAGCCGGTGGCACTGATACACTGCCACACGGGTGAGACGGTGGCACCGGATCATTTTGCCGGCCAGGACGTGTGTGCCGTGGCCGGTATCGGACACCCCGGGCGCTTTTTTGCCACACTGGTGTCACTGGGCTGTGGGGTGAAAGAGCATCCTTTTGCGGATCATCACCGCTTTTCTCCGTCTGATCTGATGATCGGTAACGGTACGCCTGTCATAATGACCGAGAAAGACTGGGTCAAATGCATGTCATTCGGCTCTGAGGTACTCCGGCATTGCTGGTACCTGAGTATTGCTGCCGTGCCTTCAGAGGCAGCGGCAGAAGCAATCGACCAACTTCTGCAACAATCTGGACAACGTCATGGATAAACAACTTCTCAGCTTACTGGTCTGCCCGCAGTGCAAAGGCAAACTGAAATACGACAAAGACGCGGCTGAGCTGCTCTGTACTTTCGATGGCCTGGCGTACCCCATCCGTGACGGTGTGCCGGTGATGCTGGTCGATGAAGCACGCCGTATGTCTGAAGATGAGAAGCTCGAAAAAGCCCGGGGAGCGGTAACGAGCCAGTCATGATCCGGGTTCTGTTTGTCTGTCTGGGGAATATCTGCCGCTCGCCGACCGCGCATGGCGTGATGCTGTCGCGGCTGAAGGAAGAGGGACTGGAAGAGCATGTGGAAGTGGATTCCGCAGGCACTGCCAGCTGGCATATCGGCCGCTCCCCTGATCCTCGCTCACAACACGCGGCACGTCAGCGCGGCGTGGACATCTCAGACCTCAAGGCCCGTCAGGTCTGCGAGGCAGACTTTCACCAGTTCGATTACCTGCTGGCCATGGACTCCAGCAACCTCAAAGATCTGAAAGCCATGCACCGCGTCTGTGGCGGAACGGTACCGCAATTGTTTGTACGTGAGTTCGCCCACAGCTTTACCGAGCAGGAAGTCCCGGACCCATACTATGGTGGTGAAGCCGGTTTCCGTCATGTACTGGATCTGGTCGAAGATGCCTGTGACGGACTGATTGCGGACATCCGGTCACGACTCTGATGGCTGCTGCAGTTCAGATTCAGCAGGACGTCAATCTGCAGCATATGAACACGCTGCGTCTTCCCGCTCAGGCACGCTATTTCTCCCGTTTTTCTTCACTGAGTGATCTGCTGTTTCTGCACGAGGCTGCGGTTCAATACGGTGTCTCAATGAAAGTTCTGGGTGGTGGCAGCAATGTGCTCATGGCGCCACAGATCAAGGCACTGGTAATACATCCTGCGTCTGAAAAAATAACCCAGGTCAGCCGGGATGCTGATTACGTCATCGTCGATGTCGATGCCGGTATGAACTGGCATGACTGGGTGTGCGCCAGCGTGAAATATGGTCATGGGCTGGAGAATCTCTCCCTCATACCCGGAACCGTTGGGGCAGCACCGGTGCAGAATATCGGTGCCTACGGAGTGGAAGCCGGGGAGTTTATCCTCAGCGTCACCGGCTATCAGCTCAGCACCCGTCAACTCAGAACCTTCTCTGCGGATGAATGCCGCTTTGGTTACCGTGACTCAATCTTCAAGCGCGAACTGAAAGACGACTTCGTGATTCTCAGAGTGCGTTTTGCGCTTGCTGATACCTTCCGGCCAGTGCTCAGTTACGCACCGCTGAACCAGTTAAATGCCTTTGATCTCACGCCGCAGAAACTGATTACTGAGGTGGTTCAGGTACGCCGCTCCAAATTGCCTGATCCTGCAGAAATTGCCAACGCAGGCTCCTTCTTCCAGAATCCGCTGGTCAGTTTATCTCAGGCTGCGGCACTGAAAGCCCGGTATCCGGATATGCCGCAATACCCGCAGGCGTCCGGTGTGAAACTGGCGGCAGGCTGGCTGATTCAGGAATGCGGTTTTAAAGGCAAGGCCATCGGCCCTGTGGCCATGTATGAAAAACAGGCGCTGGTGCTCACCGCTCAGGATGGCGCGACGCTGGCGGATGTGAAGCAATTACAGACGAAGGTTCAACAGGCCGTTGCCGATACTTTTTCCGTCTGGTTACATCCGGAACCCGGCGACTTCAGCTGACCTTCTCACGTATTGTCTTTTCTTTGCCCAGAGGCGTCATTAACAGGGGCTGGTGCGACAGGTGATACTCCTCGGCCATCTTCCACAGGCGGATATAGCGGTAAAAAGGCGCGAGGGGATAGAGGTGGTGCACCAGATGGTAGTTCTGGTAGAGCAGCACCGGTGTCAGCAGCCATTCCATACCAATGCGGTTATTTGTGGCCTGCCAGGGGTTGTCCGGCTGAGTGGTTTTGTAGGGTGTGTGTGGCAGGTAATCAAAAGCAAAAGCCAGAAAGAATATGGCCACACGCGCAGGCAGAAAGAAGAAAAAGAAAAACTCCCACGCATAGCCTGAGAAAATCAGCGTACCGTGAAACAGGGTAGCCGCCGTCATAATCCCCAGCGTATTGATGATTTCCCGTGTCGGACGCTGATTCAGGCGTGACAGATACCAGACGTAGTATTTGAAATCCATGGTCAGCCAGCGCAGCGGCAGTTGCCAGGCTGGTCCGCTGCCGCAGTAACGGTCGGGGTCGGTATCGTCGTCGGCATTGGCAAAGCGGTGGTGCTGCATATGCACATAACGGAAGGCTTTATAAACCGGCCAGACGGAGAAGGTGAGTGCGGACAGCTGGCCGAATGTGTCGTTGAGTGTGCGGTTGGTACTGACCGAATTATGTGCCGCGTCATGCATCACAGTGAAAAACCAGAATACGGCCAGCGCGTTCATCAGTACGACTGCCCAGACTGGCAGTGATCCGGAAAGACCGCCATACAGACCGGTGCTGTAAAGCAGAGTCGCCGCGGCAAACAGCGCCACTGTCGGCCAGGCAATACTGGGGGCACGGGCGAGTGGGCGTAATTCTGCCGGAATCGTCAAACGGGTGGCTGGGTTACTCACAGTCTGCTCCTCCCTGCGGAAATCACAGGCAGTTTGTCTTTTTATTGTTCTGATTTCCGCACTGTATCGTAAGCTGCAGCCTGTGGCACCAGAAACTGACCTTTCTGCTGGGTCAATGAGTTCACGTGGGCGGGATAATCGAATCTGGCCTCCTCAAATAGGAATGAGTATTATTAATATCGGTGAGGGCAGGCAGAAACCGGAAACGGTTAACAGAACGACAATTCTCTGTATTTATGCGATTGCCTCACCAGCGACACAGCGTCATGATCGCGCCAGCTCACGTTAACCATTTTGAGGAAAGACCATGTCCCGTAAGACCCTGATGAAGATTCACCTGTACATCGCGGCATTTTTTACACCCATGCTGCTGATCATGGCCGTATCCGGAGGCCTGTATCTGGCTGGATTTGAAGGTGAGATGAAGAAAGGTGAACCTGTGCTGATTCCGGGCGCTGCCCTGATCCAGGAAGGCGATGCCAAAGCGGATGAGCTCAGAGCAATCCTTGAACAGGCCGGTCTCGACAGTAATTTTGCCTACATCCGTGAGCGTGGCGCCATGATGCAGACCCGCCCGACCAGCCGTGATTTTTACGAAGTGAAAACGCTTCCTGCGGGTCTCGAAATCACACCAGTATCTCCGGATCTGGTGGCTGCACTGATGGAGCTGCACAAAGGTCATGGTCCACGGATCTTCCGTACTATGGAAATTGTTCTGTCCGTTGGGCTGGTACTCATTCTGCTGACGGGTCTGATTCTGGGTATTCAGTCACCACTGTTTAAGATCCGTACTGTCGCGATTACCGGAACGGGTATTTTTGTGGCTGTGATTCTGGCGGCTTTGTTTTAATTTCTGAGGATAACGTACCGAATTTGATTGCCGGATCCTACGGCTTGAAGGCTTGCCCCGGAAGCCTTGAGATGACGTAAAAAAGTACAGGTAACAGGTGAATTTTTAAGTTGTGGTTACCAGTAACCCGTCATCCCGCGGCTCGACCGCGGGATCCATTCACGGTAACGATTGGTACAACAAAAAAAGCCCGGATTTACCGGGCTTTTTAATTCAAGCGACAGCTCAAAGCGCAAACTGCTCCAGCACCGGCTCACTGCCAGCGTCCCAACGGATCAGCCAGCCGTGCTCATCACTCCAGTCACCCAGCACCATGCGCGTACGGCCATTGTCTTTATGGACAGCAGGGCGATGTGTATGACCATGTATCAGCAGGTTCACACCGGCTTCATCCATAACTTTCACCACCTCGTCCGGCGTGACATCCATGATGTCATCGGATTTCATCTGCTGGCCGCTCTGACTTTCTGAGCGGATATTGGCCGCCAGCGCCAGTCGTGCCGGAATCGGCTGTGCCAGAATCTGCGCCTGCCATTCCGGGTTGCGGAACATGGCACGCATCTGCATATACGCAGTATCCAGAGTGCAAAGGCTGTCGCCGTGCATCAGCAGTGCCTGCTGATTACCGATGGTGATCACCGTGCCTTCATCCATCAGCGTGGCTCCGGCCTGCTCAGCAAAGGTGTTGCCCAGCAGAAAATCGCGATTACCGTGCATCAGATACACAGATGTGCCGCTCTCGCTCAGCTGTTTCAGGCCGGATTTGATGGAGGAGACCATAGGGTCGTCGTAGTCATCGCCAATCCAGACTTCGAAGAAGTCGCCGAGAATGTAGAGTGACTCAGCCCCCTGCAGACGCGTCAGCAGCTGCAGGAAACCTTCGGTCATCTTCGGGTGGCTGGTCTGCAGATGCAGGTCAGAAATAAAGTAATGAGTCATCCTTGCCGTGACCGCCGTTCAGTCGATGATTTCGGCTTTTTCGATGATCACGTCTTCGGCAGGAACATCCTGGTGGCCCATGGCAAAAGTGGTCTTCACGGCTTTGATGCGGTTAACCACGTCCATGCCATCAACAACTTTACCGAATACGGCGTAGCCCCAACCCTGGCTGGTCTTGCCAGTGTGGTTCAGGAAGCCGTTGTCAGATACGTTGATGAAGAACTGGGCACTGGCAGAGTGCGGGTCCATGGTGCGGGCCATGGCGATGGTGCCTTCATCGTTGGTCAGGCCGTTGTCCGCTTCGTTTTCAATCGGATCCTTGGTCTGTTTCTGCTTCATGCCCGGTTCAAAACCACCACCCTGGATCATGAAGTTGTCGATGACACGGTGGAAGATCACACCGTCGTAAAAGCCATCTTTGACGTACTGTTCGAAGTTAGCAGCCGTCTTTGGGGCTTTTTCATGATTGAGTTCGATTTTGATGTCACCGAAGTTGGTTTTCAGCAGGATCATTGTATTCCTCAGAAGTCGATTACATAGTTGCCGCAGGGAGACATTCAATTTTTCATTGGTGCCCTAAGGCTCAGGTGGGCGTATAATAACGCCTTTTTTGCGGCCTGACAGTGACTAATCTCCGATCAGGCCCCGGTACTACTCTTGTACTGGCTGGTGTAACCGCCGGTTTCAGTACAGCTACGGACTGATATGACTGATTCGAATCCCAGCGTTTCCAATAATTTCATCGCCAAAATCATTCAGGAAGACCTCAGCACAGGCAAAGTGCAGAAGGTGGTTACCCGGTTCCCACCAGAGCCGAATGGCTACCTGCACGTTGGTCACGCCAAGTCCATCTGCCTCAACTTTGGCGTTGCTGAGCAGTTCGGTGGCGAGTGCAATCTGCGCTTTGACGACACCAACCCGGAAAAAGAAAACCAGGAATACATCGACGCTATCAAAGACGACGTCACCTGGCTCGGCTTTCAGTGGGCCGGTGAGATCCACTATGCGTCAGACTATTTTGACCAGCTGCACGACTGGGCCGTTTACCTGATTGGCGAAGGCAAAGCTTACGTCTGTGACCTCAGCCCGGACGAGATCCGCGAATACCGCGGCACCCTGACCGAGCCGGGTAAAAACAGCCCGTACCGTGAGCGCAGCGTTGAGGAAAACCTCGACCTGTTCGCGCGTATGCGTGCCGGTGAGTTCGACGAGGGCACCAAAGCCCTGCGTGCAAAGATCGATATGTCTTCGCCGAACATGAACCTGCGTGACCCGATCATCTATCGCATCCGCAAGGCGCACCATCACCAGACCGGTGATAAGTGGTGTATCTACCCGACGTACGATTACACCCACGGCCAGTCAGATGCTATTGAAGGCATTACGCATTCCGTGTGTACGCTGGAGTTTGAAGACCATAAACCTCTCTACAACTGGTTTATTGCCAATCTGCCGGTCCCGGCGACGCCAACTCAGTACGAGTTTGGCCGCCTGAATCTGGACTACACCGTGACTTCGAAACGTAAGCTGAAGTTCCTGGTCGATGAAGCGGTCGTGGCGGGCTGGGACGATCCTCGTATGCCGACTATTTCGGGTATGCGCCGTCGTGGTTTTACGCCACGTTCTGTGCGCAACTTCTGCGACATGATCGGTGTGACCCGTTCCGACGGTATGGTCGATGTGGCTATGCTGGAGCACGCTCTGCGTGATGACCTGAACAAAAACGCACCGCGGGCTATGGCCGTGATCAAACCACTGAAAGTGGTGATCGAAAACCTGCCGGAAGGGCATATCGAGCAGCTGTCAGCACCGTTCCATCCGGAGCTTGATCTGGGCAGCCGTGATATGCCATTCACCCGTGAGCTGTTTATTGATCAGGATGACTTCAAAGAAGAGTACAGCAAGAAATTCAAGAAGAAGTTCACCCCGGGTAACCGCATCCGTCTGCGCTTTGGCTATGTTCTGGAATGCATCAGCTACGACAAAGACGCTGACGGCAACGTCACACTGGTGCGCGCTAACCTGATCGAAAACACCCTGGGTGTTGATCCGGAAGACGGTGTGAAACCCAAAGGTGTGGTGCACTGGGTTTCAGCGAGCGAATGCAAAACCGCCGAGCTGCGTCAGTACGAGCGTCTGTTCACGCACCCGTCACCGGATAAAACCGACGGTGATTTTATGGAATACGTGAACCGCGACTCACTGACCGTCACCACGGCCATGATTGAACCGGCGCTGGCCGATGTTGCGGCAGAAAGCAACTTCCAGTTTGAGCGCGAAGGGTATTATGTGGCGGACCGGTATGATCACTCACCAAGCGCACCAGTTTTCAATTTGACCATTGGCTTGCGCGAAGACAAAGCCCTTTTGGGCTAACTGCCTTGGAATAACTTTGTTGGAGGCTCATTCAGAAATGCTCATTTACACGGTGTAAACTGCGCTTTCTGAATAAACCTCCGCCTTGTTCTTCCCGCGTCGTTTACGCCCAAAATCAGATTCTCAGGGCGTTGATAAACGGAAAATTTAAGATATTGGAAATGGCATGACTTTAAAAATATTCAACACCCTCACACGCCAGAAAGAAGACTTCGTGCCCATGGTACCGGGCAAGGTCGGCATGTACGTCTGTGGTATGACGGTGTATGACTACTGTCATCTGGGTCATGCCCGTGCATTTCTGGCGTTCGATCTGATTGTGCGTTACCTGCGTCATAGCGGTTACGACGTGAATTACGTGCGCAACATCACCGATATTGACGACAAAATCATTAAGCGCGCGAACGAAAACGGCGAGCCGTTTCTGGACGTAGTAGAGCGTTTCGCTACGGCTATGAACGAAGACTTTGATGCACTGGGGATGGATCGTCCATCCTCCGAGCCACGCGCTACCGGCCATATCGGTGACATCATCCGCCTGGTCGAAACACTGATCGAAAAAGGCTACGCCTACCCGGCCAGCAACGGCGATGTGTACTACCGTGTGCGCAAATTTGAAGGTTACGGCAAGCTCTCCGGCAAAGTGCTGGACGATCTCGAAGCCGGTGCCCGTGTTGAAGTCGACGACGTCAAAGAAGACCCGCTCGATTTCGTACTCTGGAAAGCCGCCAAACCGCAGGAGCCGCACTGGGATTCCCCATGGGGTATTGGTCGTCCTGGCTGGCACATTGAGTGTTCCGCCATGTCGACCTGCTGCTTAGGCGACACCTTCGACATTCACGGCGGTGGTCCGGACCTGAAATTCCCGCACCACGAGAACGAAATCGCTCAGACCGAAGCTGCGACCGGTAAAACCTACGCCAACACCTGGATTCACGCCGGTGCACTGCGTTTAGGTGCCGAGAAAATGTCCAAATCACTGGGCAATTTCTTCACCATCCGCGACATTCTGGAGAAGTACAACGGCGAGACCGTGCGTCTGTTCCTGATCTCCAGCCATTACCGTTCGCACGTCATGTACGTCGAAGAGCACCTGCAGGAAGCCCAGGTCAAACTGGAGCGTTTCTACAACGCACTGCAGAACGCGGGTGTTACCGCAGATACCGACGCGAAGGATATAGACAATGACTTCTCCGCGCGCTTCCACACCGCCATGGATGATGACTTTAATACACCAGAAGCCCTCGCGGCGCTGTTTGATCTGGTGCGTGAAGTGAACAAAGCGAGTGGGGCAGAGAAGGCTGCACTGGCAGGCCAGCTGAAATACCTTGGCAGCGTGCTGGGTATTCTGCAGTCTGAGCCGAAGGCCTTCCTGCAGTCGGGTGCGGGTGACGAAGCGGAATGGATTGAATCTATGATTCAGAAGCGCCTTGATGCCAAGAAAGCCAAGGACTTTGCCACTGCAGATTCCGTACGAGATGAATTGGCGGCAAAGGGGATTGTTCTGAAGGATGGGCCGGAAGGGACGAGTTGGTCGAAGTCCTGAGTTGAGCATGTTGTGCTCTGAATGATGAAACGCCGGGCTTTGCCCGGCGTTTTTGTTTGGGATTCTTATACTTTGCCGGTAAGGTTAGCTTTGAGTGTAAACCAACTTGGATTTGTCAGATTATTTTTTCAAATCTTAAGTGAAGCGTAGTAGTTTAGATTGTAACGGCACTCTTTACATTTACCATTGAGAGTCATCCTGTAGCCGGGTAACGTATTCCTTGCAGCGAGGATACGAATCACCCAGATAGAACAATTGGGCATTCATGGATGTTGCTAACAAAACTGAGATTCACATGGAAGATTTGCCACAATATTCAGGTAACCCAATATTATATTTAGATCAAAATGTTCTCGATATTTTCGTTAAATATGGAATGATTGAATTTGGGCAACGCCTTAAGGATAAGTATCAGGTTGTTTATTCTAATGAAACTCTCAAAGAAATAAAACGTTCGGTAGGTTGTGAGCAGGGGTTTCTTAATGTGCTAAAAGATTTTGAGGCCCTCCACCTAAGAATAGTTTTTGATCAACCTGGTTTCATTGAAACTGATAAGGCAGCTTTAACAAATCGAGACGTGTTTGAAGCTTATCAAGAGTTTTGTGCTAATGATAATGACTTTGGGAATATTGAAAAGTCCATGAATCAGTGGCTGTTCAAGTTTTCTGGTGGAAGGCAGGGGGAGAATCTATCTGATATACACAGAGAACAGTTGGCAGCTTTTATTCAACTTACGGATGGTATGCTCGAAGCCGGTGAAGAGCTATCTAGTGAAATAAAGGTGAAATTACAATTTTACTCAAAATTATTGAACGAGCACTTTGAGTCTACACTGCATGATCTTGAAACAACAATAGAGAAAGATATTGCTGATACAAAGGAGTGGAATGGAATAAAGCTCTATAGAGAGTCAGTTGGCTTAGGTCCAAAAGAATTAAACAATATCGATCCACCGAACGTGATCGAAAAAATATGGGATGCTACTAAAGCTAATCTTCCAAAGACTCTTCAGGTTACCAGCTTAGAAGATTTTTTTCAGATCAATGTGAATCCTATAAACCCTGAAAGACCCTACCATTTGCACCAAAAAGTAACTGCAATTTATAACATGCTTAACACCCTTGGATATTTCCCCGATTCTAAAGTTTATAAAGAAAGGCGATTTATTGCCGCTATGAGCGATAATAGCCATGCATCGATGGCATCATTCTGCAATTTGCTATTATCAAGAGATGAGAATTTTGTGAGAAAAACGCGAGCGGTCTACGAGTATCTCGGAGTGCCGACGGAAGTTCAACTGGTTACTTTAAATGGTTCTTAAGAAAGAGCCTCTATTGAATGGCAAATTTTAGATTGGCATAAATAGGTCTGGTCGTATTACATTCTCAATAACGAGCTTTTCGCTCCTGGGAGGAAGGCATCCTCCCGGCGCGGGCCATCCCTCCTGCTTCGCGCTGTTCTGGTCCGTACTACCTCATTTCTTTATAACTCTCCGGGCACACCCACGCAGGACATCCTTGTCCTGTGTGGCCTTGCTCGGCGTCCTGCCTCGCATCCCGTTCGTTATTGCAGAAATTTCGGCGGCCCAGAAGGCGCATTTTCAACCAGCTACGCTTTTCCAATGAATAGACATCACTGGGAGCCTCAACAGAGAGGGTGTGGTTGAGGGCGCACGTAGGGTTGGAGGCGTAGGTTGGGTTAGCTCTTCGAGCGTAACCCAACGAGCGGTCTCTATCGTGTTGGGTTACGTGCTTCGCACTAACCACAACCTACCGTCAGATGCCTCCGGGTGATTGAACTGATTTGTATAGCGAACCATCAGGTCAGTGGCTGGTCGTAGTGACTGCTCCCAGTCATTGGTCGAAAGTGTTCTGATAAGGCATGATCCATTCTGTTTTTAAATCTTTGGGGTTCTGATGGTTAGCGTTATTCGTCTACAGCTTGTACTTCTTTTTTCTCTCTGTGCTTCATTCGCTCATGCAGCCCCAGGTGTCGAAGTCGTTTCTAAAGGCCTCTCCCGCCCCTGGGGTATGGCGGAGGTGGTGCCCGGTAAGCTGTTGATTTCATCAATCACTGGTCAGTTCAGTCTGTTTGATACCCAAACCAGAATGCTGACTCCGATCAAAGGTGCGCCTGCGGTCAGGGTATCCGGGCAGGGTGGTCTGCTGGATGTGGCGGTGCCGCCGGAGTACACACCGGGTGACTGGATCTATTTTACCTACAGCAAGCCGGTGGGTGATGAGGGGGCGACGACGCTGGCGAGGGCTAAACTGGATATGAAAACCAATTCACTGACCAGTTGGCAGGATCTGCTGGTGACGCAGTCGGTGTCTTCTACGAGTCATCACTACGGCAGCCGAATTGCTTTTCTGCCGGGGTATGTCTTTTTTACGGTGGGTGATCGCGGTGCGCGCGAGAGTGCGCAGGATCTTTCCAGTCACAACGGCAGTGTTATCCGTTTAAACCGCGATGGCTCAGTGCCGGAGGAGAATCCCTTTGTCGGCGTAAAAGGTGCGTTGCCTGAGATCTGGAGTTACGGTCACCGCAACCCGCAGGGATTGGCTGTAGATAGCGAAGGGCGCTTATGGGAGATTGAGCACGGCCCCCGCGGTGGTGATGAGATCAACCTGATTCAGCCGGGTCTCAATTATGGCTGGCCGGAGGTCTCTCAGGGTAAGGAATACTGGAACCCCTTGCAGGTGGGTGTGAGTGCAAAAGCCGGGATGGAGCCCGCGAAGAAAGTCTATGTACCTTCTATTGCACCGGGTAGTCTGATTTTTGTGGAGCATACTACCTATGGTTGGCAGGGTGATCTGCTGGCCGGTGCCTTAAAACTCCAACACCTGAACCGTATTACGCTTAAGGGCGATGAGGTGGTTGGCGAACAGCGCTATTTTGAAGATCGCGGCCAGCGTATCCGCGCCTTACTGGAAGACCACAAAGGTACACTTTGGCTGGCGACTGACGGGGGGGAGCTCTGGCGCGTATTGCCCGAATGATGCTAAGTTCTGAGTCCTTACTTTATACCTTCCGGGGCCGGCGATATGCAGCTCAGAACACGGTGTCAGCTCAGCTTTCATCTGTCCATTCCGACGCCTTTTATTCTGATGCTGCGACCCCGCAGTGGCGCTCAGCAATGGATCACCCGGGAGATCTTCCGGCTCAATCCTATGGTGCCGGTGGTTGAGTTCACCGACAGCTACGGCAATCTCTGTCAGCGCTTAACGGCCCCGCCGGGGCTGTTCTCAATTCATACCTCGGCCGAGGTGGTGGTTTCTGATCTGATGGCTGCGGCTCCCGGAGGGCCTTTTATTTCACCGGAATTTCTGCCGGCTGAAACCCTCGTTTACCTTTACCCCAGCCGTTACTGTGAGTCTGACCGCTTTGGTGATCTGGCGCTGGAGATCACTCAGGGCTGTCTGCTGGGGTACGATCAGGTTCAGGCGATTGAGGACTGGTTACGTACCAACATCGCTTATCTGCCCGGTACCAGTGATATTCCGATTTCGGCGGCAGAGGTGCGCCAGCGCGGTTCGGGTGTGTGCAGGGACCTGTCACATCTGGGTATTGCTCTGTGCCGGTCGCTGGCGATTCCGGCGCGGATGGTCGTGGGGTATCTGCACGGTCTTGAACCGATGGATATGCACGCCTGGTTCGAGGCCTATGTGAATGACCGCTGGTACACCTTCGATGCCACACAGTTCGGTAAAAAAGCAGGTTATGTGGCAGTCGGTTACGGCCGGGATGCCGCGGACGTGTCGGTCTACACCCAGTTTGGTCCGGCGGTGGTGCCCGAATATCAGATGGTGAGGGTCGAGAAGGTCAGCGGCTGAGTTTGTGGTGTGCCAAAGCCGACCCCACTCTGGATGACGGGGTGTCCGGCTCTGGTACAGGCGGCTCAGCTGTGCAGTTGCTCGCACGCAATCAGGGTGTTTTCCAGCAGTTTGGCGCGGGTCATCGGGCCAACACCGCCCGGCACCGGCGTAATAAAGGAAGCGTGTTCCGCTGCGGCAGCAAAATCCACATCGCCGACCAGACGGCCGTCATCCAGCCGGTTGATGCCCACATCAATGACGATAGCACCTTCTTTCACCCAGTCGCCCTGAACGATGCCCGGTTTACCCACGGCCACCACCAGAATATCTGCCTGACGCACAAAGCTCGCAAGGTCTTTGGTGAAGCGGTGACAGGTGGTCACAGTGCAGCCCTTCAGCAGCAGTTCCAGTCCCATCGGGCGGCCAACAATATTGGATGCACCAACGATGACGGCGTGCATGCCACGGATATCCTGACCTGTCCCCAGAAGCAGATCGACCACACCCGCCGGAGTGCAGGGGCGCAGTAACGGCATGCGCTGAGCCAGACGGCCGACGTTGAAGGGGTGGAAGCCATCGACGTCTTTGGTCGGGTCAATCCTCTCAAGGATTTCATCGGCCTTGAGGCCGGCAGGGAGGGGCAGTTGCACCAGAATGCCATCGACGCTGCTGTCGCCGTTCAACTGGTCAATCAGATCCAGCAGCTCCTGCTGTGTGGTGGTGGCGGGCATATCGAAGGCTTTACTGATGATGCCGACCTGCTCACAGTCTTTGCGCTTGTGCGAAACGTACACCTGGGAGGCAGGGTCAGAACCGACCAGAATCACGGCCAGCCCGGGGATGCGCAGACCAGCCGCCGCACGTGCTTCTACACGTTTCTGAATGGATTCACGCATGGCTTTGGCGGTGGCGTTACCGTCGATCAGTTGGGCGGTCATAGGTGTGTCAGATCCTGCAGGCTTGTTCAGAGCGCGCGATTTTCTCATGTCAGGCCCCTAAAACAAAGGTCAGGGGAAGGGTGAAAACCCCTGAAAATCAGGGAAGCATTTGTTTTTGCTGATTATTTTAAAAAATTATTGACGAGGTAGGGGGGCAACTATAATATGCGCACCCACTCTGCAGCGTTACTCCTGCGAGTGATTAGTCGGGGTATAGCGCAGTCTGGTAGCGCGCCTGGTTTGGGACCAGGATGTCGGGAGTTCGAATCTCTCTACCCCGACCATTTCAGCCTGTATATGCAGATATGCGCCCGTAGCTCAACAGGATAGAGCATCGGCCTTCTAAGCCGAGGGTTGCAGGTTCGAGCCCTGCCGGGCGCGCCATTTGTTATATTGGTGCAGCCGGTAAGTAATAAAGGATGTCCGCCGTGATATCCGCCTCTATGTGGTGGCCGTAGCTCAGTTGGTAGAGTCCAGGATTGTGATTCCTGTTGTCGCGGGTTCGATCCCCGTCGGCCACCCCACTTCTCCCCCCCTGATTCAGCATTCTCTCCGGTAAGGTTTAATCACCTTCATCCTTGATATATAATCCGCGACCTTCAGAATTCCGTGCAGCTGGCAACGAGTGTTGGCTGCCTTAAAGATCAATTGAATGAGAGGCATCTATGCAAGTGTCTATTGAGACAACCTCTGGTCTGCAGCGTTGCATGACCATCGGCGTACCGGCGGCAGAAGTAGAACAGAAAGTCACCGTTGAGATTAAGAAGCTGTCCAAAGGACGTAAGATCGACGGTTTCCGCCCGGGTAAGATTCCTCCTCACGTTGCTAAGAAGATGTTTGGTAAGCAGGCCCGTTACGAAGCCATCTACCAGCAGATGCAGCAGTCTTTCTTCCAGGCAGTGCAGCAGGAGAACGTTAAGCTGGCAGGCATGCCTTCCTTCGAGCCGACTGTGGACGAAGAAGGTAAGGATCTGGAGTTCAAAGCGACGTTTGAAGTGTATCCGGAAGTCACTCTGGGCGGCTTCGGCGATGTGAAAGTTGAGAAACTGACCGCTGAAGTAACCGACGAAGAAATGGACACCATGCTGAGCAATCTGCAGAAGCAGCAGGCTGAGTGGAATGAGTCTGAAGAAGCCGCTGCGGAAGGCGATCAGGCTGTGATTGATTTTGAAGGCTTCATCGACGGTGAAGCATTCGAAGGCGGTAAAGCAACGGGTTACACCCTGAACCTGGGTTCCGGGTCTATGATTCCGGGCTTTGAGGAAGGCGTTGTGGGTCTGAAGGCCGGTGATGAAACCACCCTGGATATCACCTTCCCGGAGGATTACCACAAAGAAGAACTGAAAGGTAAGCCATCCCAGTTCAAGATCAAGGTTAACTCCGTTAAGAAAGCCACTCTGCCTGAACTGAACGAAGAGTTCTTCAAAAAGTTCGATATCGAAACGGCTGATCTGGCGGAATTCAAAGCTGAAATCCGTAAGAACATGGAGCGCGAACTGAAACGTGCCCTGCGTACCCTGAACAAGCAGGCGGTAATCAATGGCCTGGTTGAGAACAACGACATCGAAGTGCCTTCTGCCCTGATCGATCAGGAAATCGACCGTCTGCGCCAGCAGGCTGTTCAGCAGTTTGGTGGTGGTCAGCCGATCGATGCCAGCATGCTGCCGGCTGAACTGTTCAAAGATCAGGCTGAAAAGCGTGTCACCGTTGGTCTGCTGATGAATGCAGCCATCGAAAGCGCAGAAATGAAAGTCGACGAAGACAAAGTGACTGATCTGATTGAAGAAGTTGCTTCTTCTTATGAAGATCCTGATCAGGTTCGTGACTACTACCGCAACAACCCGCAGCAGAAGCAGCAGATTGAAGCACTGGCTCTGGAAGAGCAGCTGGTTGATGCCATCCTGGCCGAAGCCGCAATCACTGAAAAAGCAGCGACTTACGAAGAAGTGATCCGTTTGGCAAACCAGAATCAGCAGCGCTGAGACGGACCGTCCATACCTGACATTTCGTTATTTCGTAGCTAAACTCAAAAACAGCCGTTATCCTCAGGAGACGGCTGTTTTTATTTGCGAAGAAGATCAGGAGTGCAGAACCGGATGCTCGACCTCACAACACAACACAACGAAACAATCAAAAATGCACTGGTTCCTATGGTGGTAGAGCAGTCTGCCCGTGGGGAACGCTCATACGATATTTACTCCCGTCTGCTGAAAGAGCGCGTTATCTTTCTGGTCGGACAGGTAGAAGACCACATGGCCAATCTGGTGGTTGCTCAGCTGCTGTTCCTGGAGTCTGAGAACCCGGACAAGGATATTCACCTGTATATCAACTCACCGGGTGGTTCAGTAACGGCCGGTATGTCCATTTATGACACCATGCAGTTCATCAAGCCGGACGTCAGCACTATGGTGATTGGCCAGGCCTGTTCCATGGGTGCCTTCCTGCTGGCAGCAGGTGCTCCGGGCAAGCGTTACAGCGTGCCGAATTCCCGCGTCATGATTCACCAGCCAAGTGGTGGTGCACAGGGCCAGGCGACCGACATTCTGATCCATGCGCAGAACATTCAGGACACCAAGGAACGTCTGAACCGTATCCTTGCCGAACACACTGGTCAGTCTCTGGAAAAGATCGCCGCAGACACCGAGCGCGACAACTTCATGAACGCAGAAACGGCCAAAGCATACGGCCTGGTGGATGAAGTCCTGACAAAACGGGCTTAACCGTCAATCTGACAGGAAATTCGGCCCGCGGGTTGAAAAGCACAATGAAAAGTACCATCTTTGATGGAAAGAAAATCAATAACGAGGTCAGTGAATGACAGACGACACAAAAGGCAAGGGTGAAGACGGCGGCAAGCTGCTCTACTGCTCATTCTGCGGTAAAAGCCAGCACGAAGTACGCAAGTTGATTGCGGGCCCTTCCGTTTTTATCTGCGACGAGTGCGTCGATCTCTGTAACGACATCATCCGCGAGGAAGTTCAGGAGGCCGACAAGAAAGGGGCTTCCGACGATCTTCCTACCCCTCAGGAAATCAAGGGTACCCTGGATGAGTACGTGATCGGTCAGGACAAGGCAAAAGTCGTCCTGGCGGTCGCGGTCTACAACCATTACAAGCGTCTGCAGCATGATGGCACCAAATCAGGCGTTGAACTGTCCAAGAGCAACATCCTGCTGATCGGCCCTACCGGCAGCGGTAAGACCCTGCTGGCCGAAACGCTGGCGCGTCTGCTCAATGTTCCGTTCACCATCGCTGATGCCACTACACTGACCGAAGCCGGTTATGTGGGTGAGGATGTTGAAAACATCATCCAGAAGTTGCTGCAGAAGTGTGATTACGATGTAGAGAAAGCCCAGCGCGGTATCGTCTACATCGATGAAATCGACAAAATCTCGCGTAAATCCGACAACCCGTCCATCACCCGTGACGTATCCGGTGAAGGTGTGCAGCAGGCACTGCTGAAACTGATCGAGGGTACCGTTGCTTCTGTACCGCCGCAGGGTGGCCGTAAGCATCCGCAGCAGGAATTCCTGCAGGTGGATACTTCGAACATCCTGTTCATCTGTGGTGGCGCGTTTGCCGGTCTGGATAACATCATCCGTGACCGTTCAGAGAAAAGCTCCATTGGTTTCTCTGCTACCGTGAAGGGCAAAGCCGATCAGAAAGCGGTCGGAGATGTGTTGCGTGAAATCGAACCGAGCGATCTGGTGAAGTACGGTCTGATCCCGGAATTCATCGGGCGTCTGCCGGTGGTAGCAACACTCGACGAGCTGGATAAAGAAGCGCTGGTGCGCATTCTCAACGAACCCAGAAACTCTCTGGTGCGTCAGTACCAGAAACTGTTCGATATGGAAGGCGTTGAGCTTGAGTTCCGTGACAGTGCACTGGATGCCATTGCTACTCTGGCGATGGAACGTAAAACCGGTGCCCGTGGTCTGCGCTCCATCATGGAAGCCGCGCTGCTGGATACCATGTATCGCGTTCCCTCCGAAGAGCATGTCTCTAAGGTCGTGATCGAGGACAATGTGATCCGTGGTGAGGCTGAGCCAATCCTGATCTACGCCAGCAATAACGAGGTTGGCAAGGTGTCACCGGACGACGACTGAAGCCGGGTGTGACCCGTGAGTCAGTCTTACACCAGTGAGACAGTTGTACAAAGGGGCGTTTCAGCCCCTTTGTCATTTCTTCACTTGCAATCCTTCCTGAGCGACCCCACTATCAAAATCATACTTCTGTAATAAAGAGCAGGTATTCATCTATGTCCCGTACCCTCCCTCTGTTACCACTGCGCGATGTGGTCGTCTTCCCGTCCATGGTTATTCCGTTGTTTGTCGGCCGGGAAAAGTCCATACAGTCGCTGGAAGTGGCAATGGAAGAAGACAAGCACATCATGCTGGCTGCCCAGCGTGATGCGGCAGACGACAACCCAACCCTGGATGACCTGCACCAGACCGGCACCATTGCCACCATCCTGCAGCTGCTGAAATTGCCCGATGGCACGGTCAAGGTTCTGGTTGAAGGTGAGAGCCGCGCCAATCTGAGCAACCTGGTTGAAGACGAAGACGACTGTCTGCGTGGTGTCGTCAGCCTGCTGCCGGAAAGCGAACTCACCGAGCGTGAGAACGAAGTCCTCCTGCGTACCCTGACGGGTCACTTTGAACAGTATGTGCAGCTGTCGAAGAAAGTGCCGTCCGAAGTTCTGTCGACCATTTCCTCCATCGAAGAAGTCAGCCGCATGGCTGACACCATTGCTTCCCATCTGTCTCTGAAGATCGAAGAGAAGCAGAACGTTCTGGAAATGCCGGACGTGCGTGAGCGCGTTGAGTACCTGATGGAAACCATGGAATCTGAAATTGACCTGCTCAAGGTTGAGAAGCGTATCCGTGGTCGCGTGAAGAAACAGATGGAGAAAAGCCAGCGTGAGTACTATCTGAATGAGCAGATGAAGGCCATTCAGAAAGAGCTTGGCGACCTGGAAGATGGCAGCAACGAATTTGAAGAGTTGGCCGAGCGCATTGAAAAGTCCGGCATGACCAAAGAAGCCCGTGAGAAGGCCGATGCGGAAATGAAGAAACTGCGCATGATGTCGCCGATGTCTGCAGAGGCTTCGGTTGTGCGTGGTTATCTCGACTGGCTGGTGAACCTGCCGTGGAAAAAACGCAGCCGTATCAACACTGATCTGACCCATGCTCAGGAAGTGCTCGATGCCGATCACTACGGCCTTGAGGATGTGAAAGAGCGTATCCTTGAGTATCTGGCGGTGCAGAACCGCGTGAAGAAAGTGAAGGGTGCCGTGCTCTGTCTGGTCGGGCCTCCGGGTGTAGGTAAAACCTCTCTGGGCCAATCCATTGCCCGTGCGACCAACCGTAAGTTTGTACGCATGGCACTGGGTGGCGTACGTGATGAAGCGGAAATCCGTGGTCACCGCCGTACCTACATCGGTTCTATGCCAGGCAAACTGGTGCAGAAGATGTCCAAGGTGCAGGTGCGTAACCCGCTGTTCCTGCTGGATGAAATCGACAAGATGGGGATGGATCATCGCGGTGATCCGGCTTCGGCTTTGCTGGAAGTCCTCGATCCGGAACAGAACAGCACCTTCCAGGATCACTATCTGGAAGTGGACTACGATCTGTCTGATGTCATGTTCGTCTGTACCAGCAACAGTATGGACATCCCGGGGCCACTGCTTGACCGTATGGAAGTGATCCGTATTCCGGGTTACACCGAAGACGAGAAAGTGAACATCGCCCGCCGTTACCTGCTGCCGAAGCAGATCAAAAACAACGGCCTGAAGAAAGACGAGATTCAGGTATCGGATGACCGTCTGTGCGACATCATCCGTTACTACACCCGCGAAGCCGGTGTGCGTGGTCTTGAGCGTGAAGTCGCCAAACTGTGCCGTCGTGTGGTCAAAGCCAACATGCTGGATAAAACGACGGCTGGCCGTGAGATCACCGAAGAATTGCTGCAGGACTATCTGGGGGTACGTAAGTTCAGCTACGGGCTGGCTGAGAGCGACAACCAGATCGGCCAGGTCACCGGCCTGGCGTGGACCTCTGTGGGCGGTGAGCTGCTGACGCTGGAAGGTGCCTCAACGCCGGGCAAGGGCCGTATCATCAAAACCGGTAAGCTGGGTGAGGTGATGCAGGAATCCATCCAGGCGGCGCTGACCGTAGTGCGTTCGCGTTCTTCCGGTCTGGGAATTCCGGAAGACTATTTCGAGAAGCATGATCTGCACATTCACGTGCCTGAAGGTGCAACACCGAAGGACGGTCCGAGTGCCGGTATTGGTATGGTGACGGCACTGGTGTCTGTGATGACGTCCATCCCGGTTCGTGCCGATGTGGCCATGACAGGTGAGATCACCCTGCGCGGCAAAGTGCTGGCAATCGGTGGCTTGAAAGAGAAACTGCTGGCGGCTCATCGCGGTGGTATCACGACTGTCATTATTCCGAAAGAGAATGAAAAAGACCTGCGTGATATCCCAGAAAATATTAAGGCGGATCTGACGGTTATCCCGGTCCAGTGGATCGATGAAGTGCTTGATATTGCCCTTGAGAGCAAGCCTGAAGAAGCAGTTGGTGAAATAATAAACAAAGATGACCAGAAGCGCGCAAAAGATGACGCGGAACGTCCCAGTACCCACTGAGTCCGCTTGACGGTATCTGGGGTAGTTGGTATAAATCATCGCACTTTGAATTGCGCGTCTGCTGTGTCGTTCGTCCAGTTAAGGCCATTCAATACACGCTTTTTACGGATGTAAAGATTAAGGGGAAACAAGTGAACAAATCTGAACTGATTGATGCTATCGCAGCGTCTGCTGATTTATCTAAAGCGGCTGCCGGTCGTGCACTCGATGCCATGATCGAAAGCATTGGTACTGCTCTGAAAGAAGGTGACCAGGTTGCACTGGTGGGTTTTGGTACCTTTCTGGTAAAAGAGCGTGCTGCGCGTACTGGCCGTAACCCACAGACCGGCGCTGCGATTGAAATCAAAGCTGCCAAAGTACCAGGCTTCAAAGCCGGTAAAGCTCTGAAGGATGCGGTTAACTGATCACTACCTTGCAGTGATCATGCAGATTCGGACCGGTAGTTCAGTTGGTTAGAATGCCGGCCTGTCA
>DBNK01000033.1 GCA_002298335.1 Thalassolituus sp. UBA674 | reverse complement strand
GTTAATGGCCTATGAGGTGATCAACTTTATGAGCCCGAAATGGGAATGGAAAATGGCAGAGAAAAAACTCGGCCGTAAACTCTGAGCTCCGGCGTACCTGCACACAGGCACTTCCTCAAACAGGGCTGGTCAGTGACCGGCCCTGTTCTGTTTTGACGACTCTTTTCCCACCGGCTGATTTCACCATCTTCTTATTTTGTTTTCTGTTTCCCCTTGTGGATGAGTGACCGGGGGGGCTGCAGGGGACTGATCAGAATGCGCATTCAGGAACCTATACAACGTAGTGAGCACGGTCCAGTGCAACAACACTCAGAACTTTAACCGCGTATAACTTATTGAATTTAAAAGGATGTCGCCCCGATGTCGGCGGCCTGTCAGGGGTTAGTCCGGTGGGTGTCCGGTGGATGTCGGACGCGTTCTGCAATCACTTGGTAAGGTGAAATCACTCAGACAGCAGAGCCGCATTGAACGGCCTCTTCTGAGCTGAACTAATCTGACTTATCCGGAGAACCACTATGAACCACAACATCAACAACACCGAAAAAGAACTCAGCCCACAGGAACAGGCCGCCCTGATCAGGGAAAAGCGTATGAAGTCTTTCTATGAGCAACTGATCACTTATCTGGTGATTGCGGTTGTATTCCTGGTCGCGTTTCACGGCGAGTGGGTTGTCTACCTGATTCTGGGCGGTATGGGACTGGGGCTGGCGATACAGGGGCTGATGGCGTACGAGGTCATCAGCTTTATCAGCCCGAAATGGGAACTGAAAATGGCCGAAAAGAAACTGGGCCGCAAACTCTGACCAGTTGCTTCAACGGTGCTGATCAATCAGCACCGGATTACCATCCGGGTCGAGGCAGGTGAGACTGCCCGGTCCGCTGGTACTCTCATCCACTTCGCGGATCAGTTCCACTCCGGCCGCTTTCAGTTGCTTCTGAATTTCGCGGATGTCCGTGAAAGACTCTGTCTCCTGTCCGGAATGATCCCAGCCGGGGTTGAAGGTCAGGATGTTTTTATCAAACATACCCTGAAACAGACCGATGACGGTGTCACCGTTTTTCATAATCAGCCAGCCCTGTTCTTCCTCGCCATGAAAAACCGTGAAACCGAATGTTTCATAAAAGGCTTTTGAGCGGGCAATATCACTGACGTTCAGGCTGACGGAAAAAGCGCCGAGCTCCATAACGTTCTCCCTGCGGATGCTGTTGGTCAGAAGTCAGTGTCTGATAATAACGGCGCAGCGAAAGATTTGTGCTGTTCAATGTCGGCTTTGCTTAATCCCTGCAGCTCATACGGAAAGACCAGCCAGTCGTCGGTTTCATAGAGGCAGAAGTCGGGTCGCAGGTCGGTACGGTTGTACTCCGGGCGCTGGTACAATGTGGCAATCCGCACCTCGGTGGGCATATTGCGTTTCAGCTTGATGCGCAGGCGCTCAATGACGGCGCGGATGTTCAGCCCGGTACTGAAGACATCGTCCACGATCAGCAGACTGTCGTCGTGATCCAGATTTTCCAGCAGGTACTGGGTGCCGTGTACGCGGATATCCGTCGGGTGATCAATCATGCTCTGATAGGCGGGCTGGCCTTTGTAGGAGGTGCGCAGAGCGATGTGATCCGTTTTAACGCCAAGTGTCTGCAGGCATTCCTGAACATAAATCCCCACGCTACTGCCACCGCGCCACAGGCCTACAATGAAGGTCGGGCGGAAACCGCTGCGGTAGATCTCAGCGCCGAGACGGAAAGAGTCTTCGATCACCGATTGTTCGGTCAGAAAGCGTTTATGCATTGCCTGGTCGCTGCTATCCGGAGTGGAAGGGTGCTGGTATAGTAACACCTGACTAACTGGTCAGGAAATTATACCCGCGAGGAGGCTGGTCAATGGCGGACAAACTCTATCTGACGGCGCAGGGGTTGCTGGAAGACTCTTACCGGCTGGCAGCGCGGGTGCTGGAATCCGGCTTCCGGCCTACTTTTATGATTGCTGTCTGGCGCGGTGGTGTACCCATCGGCATCGCGGTACAGGAGTTTCTGGGTTACCACGGTATTGAGACCGACAACATTGCTATCCGCACATCCTCGTACGAAGGTATCGATCAGCAGTCGCGCACGGTGGCTGTGTATGGTCTGAATTATCTGGTGAAGAACATCACCCATGAAGACAGCCTGCTGATCGTGGATGATGTCTTCGACAGTGGCCGCTCGGTTGAGGCTATTATTTTTGAATTGCAGCGGCAGTGCCGGCTGAACACTCCACATGACATCCGGGTTGCGGTGCCTTATTACAAACCGTCGCGTAATCAGACGGGGCGTGTACCGGATTATTACCTCTACGAAACCGAGGCCTGGCTGAAGTACCCGCACTCGCTGGAAGGCCTGAGTGCGGAAGAGATAGCCGTTAACCGTCCGGAAATTTACAGCATTATCGGCGACCTGCTGGAGCAGCAGGCGTCAGTCAGTGCGTCTGCGGATTGAGTTCAGCGTGCCGACAGAATGGCCACAGCAGCGGGCAGGCGTTTGATTTCGCGCTCAGTGAAATGCGCTTCCCGGTATTCCTCTAAGCGGGCTTCCTGTTCCAGTAAGGGTAAAGCGTGCAGCGTATCCGAAGCCATAAAATTCATATAGTCGCGGATCCGGCCTTCCCAGACCTGCTGACGGGTATCCACATCAGCCAGACGGTCAGCGGCATCTTCACCAAACTCACTGGCCCTTAACTGCCACAGATGTTCAGAATCCGCCTCGCCGCGTGACTTCAGTGCCTGCTCCTCTTCAGCGAGCCGCACCACGCTGTGTGAGCGCTGACGGAATGCCTGCAGCTCTTCGGGCAATGTCTGTTCAAGCGCTTCTACTTCGGCTTCCTCTGCTCCTTGTGACTTCAGGGTGAGCTCTGACAGCATGCGCTGATCCAGCGCTTCATCGATCCCGAAAAACGCTTCATGCACTTCATCGCTGAAGTAATAGGCGCGGGTTCTCTGTAACCAGTCCTGCCGCGACGTGAGCTGCTGTAATGTGGTCAGGTCGGTCTGGCGCGCAGCGATTTCATCGTAGTTGTTCAGTGCTTTCAGATATTCCAGATACAGGGCGATGATTTCTGCAGCTTCGCCATCAGCCGGGGCAGGCAGGGCCGCAGCAATGGCATACAGGTTGGCGGTGATTTCCTCCTGCGTCAGTTCCCCCAGCGCTGCACGGTGAAAGTCGATCCATTCGCGCAGCTGGCGGTCGATCACCAGATGGCCATCTTTAAGACGCAGGCCGTGCACCTCGGTAGCGCCGCGGAAGGTCTGCAGCGAATCAGGATTGTACAGACCCGGATACGAAAGACCCGGGTTTGATGCCCGGGTCTGAGTGGTTGTGATGGGGGATGCCGCTGGCATCTGACGTATCTCATCCCTCTGGGGCTGAATGACCCCGGTGTCGAAGAGGTAGAACACCGCGGTCAGGATACCGGCTGTCCCGAAGGACAGCACACCTTTGGTTAAACCTGTCATTTACAGACCCTCCCTTTGCAGGCGGTTGGCGTGAACACGGAACAGCGTCAGCGGATCCGTATCGAGAATACCGTGCATCCCCATGAACTGATTCACCTCATCAAAGTGATTCATCAGGTAATCATTGCGGATCACCATACCCAGATGGCTGGAGCAGGGGCTGACCAGGCCATCGTTGGTTGTTCTCTCGAAGAACAGGGAGCCCGCACCGGAAATCAGATCAAAGGGGTCCGAGGTATTGGTGATCACCCGGGCGCCTGCCCAGGAGAAGTAACGGATACCATTTACTTCGTAAGGCCCTTCGGCGCAGGCGTTCTGCGGCAGTCCATCCGGATGTTTGGCATTGAAAGCCGCTGCTTCGGCGTAGGTCATGGAGTGGATGGAGGCAACCAGATCCTGCTCAAATCCACCGCCGGAGAGAATATCCACTACCTGCGACAGGGCATTCCCCAGATTGTCGATGACCCAATGCACAGAGTCGTAGTCTTCCATCCACTGATCCAGGGTGTTGGCAACGGGGGTTCCGTCATTCACTCCGCTGATAGTGGTAATGGAGGCCACCAGATCAGGGCGTACAGATGCGACATAGCGGGAGGTCGGGCCGCCGTGGCTGTGAGCGATGATGTTGACCTTCTCGGCACCGGTAATAGCCAGAACCTGCTCAATCTGCGGGATCAGCTGCTCACCGCGGACTTCCGGAGTATTGGAGTTGGACACTGCGGTCACAAAGACATCGGCACCGTTGGCCTGCAGGGTTTCGGGTATCCGGTACCAGTAGTTCAGTCCGAGTATTTCATCAAAACCAAACATGCCATGGGCCAGCACGATAGGGTATTTGGTTTCGGCGTATGCTTTTCTTTCTCTGAAATCAAACCAGGCCTGGGCAGGCAGAGAAAACAGAATAATGAGTAATGCAAAAACGGAAGTCAGGCTTGGCTTCATAAACAAATTTCCATTTTGTTATTTTTAGAATGGTTATAAAAAAGCGTAGTTCAGCTTTTTAAAAAGATGGAAAATGATGTGTCTTTCTGAGCCACGACTGGGGATATTTACATTCGTTTTTAAATAATAAGAAATTAGTACTTAATTATTTATATCCGGTTCAGATAAAAGTGATTGGAAAGTATTTTCTCAGAATCAGTTAGCTGCCGGATTGAGCAGGAACAGGGAATTTATGCGTTGTTTCCCGGTCTCAGATTCTGTTCATGAACTGAGGTGGTAAGCGCAGTGAAACGACCCGCTGACAATTCTCAGGAAGCCCCGGCCCTGGCTGGGTCTGCTTCCATCGACCGTCTTGCGGTCTATGCCCGGTTGCTCGACAGCCAGTTCCGTATTCCGCTGACTCCCATACGGATAGGGCTGGACGGACTGATCGGATTGCTGCCCGGAGTCGGAGATGGTGTGTCGTTTCTGTTCTCACTGTATCCGCTGTCCGAAGCGGTAAAACTGGGCGCAGGTCCTGTGGTTATCGTTAAAATGCTGATCAATGTTCTGGTTGATTTTATCCTTGGTTCCATTCCCTTTATCGGGGATCTTTTTGATATCGGTTTTAAAGCGAATATACGCAACGTACGTTTATTAGAAGAACATTTGAATATGACGAGGTCGTCATAAATACTACGAAATAATGAATTGTTAAATTGTGTGAAAATATGACGCCTTCGTCATGTTTTAATGGCCTGGTTTAGCCTTGGTTTTGGTATTGATCCAGCTGTTTGAGTAATTGATTAAATTCCTCTGCCAGGGGGCAATGAATATCCAGCGTTTCACCGCTCAGTGGATGTTCAAGTATCAGGCGAGTAGCGGCCAGCAACAGACGCTCTGAACCGAACTCATCACGGAACAGGCGGTTGTGTGGTCCTTTGCCATAACTCACATCACCAATGATGGGGTGGCTGATGTGTTTCAGGTGGCGGCGGATCTGATGTTTGCGCCCGGTGTGGGGGTAAAGCTCCAGATAACTGTAGCGGCTGGTGGGGAAACGTCCGTCTGAAAACGGCAGCTCATAGGTTGCCAGGCGCTGATAATCCGTCCGTGCTGGCTTAGGCTCCATTTTCTCAACCGTCTTCTTTTCACTCTTGAAGGCCGCGATCTCTTTCAGGTCATGATCAATCTCAGCTGACTCAGGGGTATAACCCCGTACGATGGCCTGATAGGTCTTCTTTACACCCCGGTTCTCAAACTGATCAGACACCAGCCGCGCAATATCACTGCTCAGGGCAAACAGCAGCAGGCCTGATGTCGGCTTGTCGAGGCGATGCACCGGATACACCCACTGGCCAATCTGATCGCGCAGAATGCGCATGGCGTAGCGGGTTTCATGCTGGTCAATCGGGCTCTTATGCACCAGCAGACCGGCGGGTTTGTGCACCGCAATCAGATGCTCATCGCGCCACAGCACGTCCAGTGATTCTGGTGCCTCCTGTGCGTTGTCCGGAGTGTTGTTGAGGGTCATCTGAGAGCTGGTTCCGGTTGCACTGAATGAGTGAATGAAATACGACTTTGTGCACCATAAATACGCGGTGCGTAATATCGGTGCTTCTTTTTTGTACAGAAAGTGCTGGATTTTACGGTAAAAGGGGGTATATTCGCCATGGCATAGCTTATGCAACAGCTGATCTGACCGTACTCTTGGTAAGACGGCACACAATCTGAAAATAGAGCGCTAGGGTTCCGGCTGACCGATGTCAGTGACTGGTCCGAGAGCACTCGACCTTCCAGGCTGATTTTTTCAGCTTCTGAGGTTACACGGCGGGACAAAAGCCCGGGAGACATAATTGGCGTTAAGCCGAGAGTGCTCGTGTGTAATTAAAATTTGGAAGGTACCCCATGAAGAAACTTCTCGTTCTGTCTTTGTCCCTTTTCCTTTCTGCCAATGCGATGGCGAAAGATTCCTTCAGCATCTGCTGGTCTATTTACGTGGGCTGGATGCCGTGGGCCTATGGTGCCGAAGAAGGCATTATCAAAAAGTGGGCAGACAAGTACGACATCGACATCGATGTGGTGCAGATCAACGATTACGTTGAATCCATCAACCAGTACACCGCTGGCCAGTTTGATGCCTGCACCATGACCAACATGGATGCCCTGACCATTCCAGCCGCCGGTGGCGTCGACAGCACCGCACTGATTGTGGGTGACTTCTCCAACGGTAACGATGGCGTCGTACTGAAAGGTGCGGATTCACTGGCCGACATCAAAGGGCAGAACGTCAATCTGGTTGAGCTGAGCGTCTCTCACTACCTGCTGGCCCGTGGTCTGGAAACCGTCGGCATGTCAGAAAAAGACGTGACCGTGGTCAACACCTCTGATGCCGACATGGTCGCCGTATACGGTACCGATGATGTCACCTCAGTAGTGACCTGGAATCCGCTGCTGAGCGAAATTCTGACCATGCCGGAATCCACCAAAGTCTTCGACTCTTCCCAGATCCCTGGCGAAATCATCGACCTGCTGGTGATTAACACCGACGTTCTGGCTGAAAACCCGGCGCTGGGGAAAGCCCTGACCGGTGCGTGGTACGAAATCATGGGTCTGATGAGCGGCACCAGCAAAGACGCTGAAGCTGCGCGCACTTACATGGCTCAGGCTTCCGGTACTGACCTTGCCGGTTATGACGCTCAGCTGGCCAGCACCGAAATGTTCTACACCCCGGCCGCTGCACTGGAACTGACCAACAGCGCGGATCTGAAAACCACCATGAAGAACGTTGCCGAATTCTCCTTCGAGCACGGTCTGCTGGGTGAAGGCGCGCCTGATGCCGGTTTCATCGGTATTGAGACTCCGGCTGGTGTCTACGGTAACGCATCTAACATCCTGCTGCGCTTCGACCCGACCTACATGCAGATGGCCGCTGACGGCAAGCTGTAATCCCTGAAGCTGTTTAACTCATAAGCTCAAGGCTCCTCTGTGAAACGCAGGTAGTTTTTCAGAGGTGCCCTTAGCGGAGGATCGCCTCCGCAAGGACTGACTATGCAACGCATGATCAATATGGCGCCCGGCCGCTCGCTGAATCTGATGCTGGCACTGCTGCCATTCGCGCTGTTACTGCTGCTGTACATCGTTGCCTCGGATGCACGTCTGGCCGAGAACGCCAACGACAAGCTGCTGCCAAGTTTCGCGCAGATGGGAGATGCCGTGCAGCGCATGGCCTTTGAGCCGAGCAAGCGCACCGGTGAATACCTGCTCTGGGTCGACACCGCCAGCAGCCTCACCCGTCTTGGGCTGGGGGTACTGATTGCCGCCGTTCTGGGCCTGCTTATCGGCATGCTCACCGGTGCACTGCCGATGATCGGGGCGGGTGTTTCGCCTCTGCTGACCGTTATTTCACTGGTACCGCCACTGGCATTACTGCCGGTGCTGTTCATCGTCTTTGGTCTCGGTGAACTGTCGAAAGTGGTGCTGATTGCCGTCGGTATCACCCCCTTTATTGCACGGGATATTCAGCGTCGTACGGAAGAAATTCCGGCCGAGCAGCTGGTGAAAGCGCAGACACTGGGCGCCAATACTATGCAGATCCTGATCCGCGTGGTGCTGCCACAGCTGCTGCCAAAACTGATCGACGCCGTGCGTCTGTCACTGGGCGCGGGCTGGCTGTTCCTGATTGCGGCGGAAGCCATCGCCTCGACCGATGGTCTCGGTTACCGCATCTTCCTGGTGCGCCGTTATCTGTCGATGGATGTGATCCTGCCGTACGTGGCCTGGATTACGCTGCTGGCTTTCCTTCTGGACATTGCTCTGGCCTGGCTGAGCCGAAGACTGTTCCCATGGAACACACAGGGAGGACGCTGATATGCCCCCGATGATTCAGGCAAAAAATCTCTGGAAAACCTACGGCGAAAACGTCGTTCTCGAAGGGCTGAACGTGACCGTGGAAGAAGGTGAATTCATCACCATGGTCGGCACCTCAGGCTGCGGTAAAAGCACCTTTCTGAACATGCTGCTCGGCACCCAGAGCTGCAGTAAAGGCGAACTGCTGCTCGATGGTCAGCCGATTCCGGCGGAACCCGGACCGGACCGTGGCATCGTATTTCAGCAGTACTCGGTGTTTCCGCACATGACCGTGCTCGAGAACGTAATGGCCGCCAAAGCCTTCGCCCGCAAAGGTCTGACCGGCTATCTGTTCGGCAGCGCCAGACGCGAAGCGAAAGAAGAAGCCACGGCGATTCTTAATCAGGTTGGCTTAAGTCACGCGCTGAATAAGTACCCGCACGAGCTTTCGGGCGGTATGAAACAGCGACTGGCCATCGCTCAGGCATTACTGGGTAAGCCACGCATTCTGCTTTTGGATGAGCCATTTGGCGCACTCGACCCCGGTATCCGTGCCGACATGCACGAGCTGGTGCTGAACCTCTGGCGCGAGCACAAACTCACCGTCTTTATGGTCACCCATGACCTCAAAGAAGGCTTTTACCTTGGCACCCGGTTGTGGGTGTTCGACAAACTGCGACAGGACCCGCAGGCCCCCGGCGCGTATGGCGCCAGCATCACCTACGACCTTGCGGTCGGTCAGATGGGCAAAAAAATCTACGAAGAAATCGACGACAACCTGCGTCCCGTCGTTGAAGTGGTCTGAGGCAACAGCCTCAGCCCTTCATCGAATACGCGAAACAGGACTATGACAATGAACGACGTCTTTTACACCACTGATATACCCGCCGGCGGCCACTGGTCGCTGCGCTTACGCCGTGGCACCCAGATGCGCATTACCGACATCGAAGGCAGCGGCAATCTGGGTATGCTGTTTTACAACCCGGAAGATCTGCTCGAGCGTTACAACGCGCCGGACACCCTCAAGTGTCAGCACACCTTCCGCCTGACCCGTGGCAACTGCCTGTACTCCGACATGGGGCGTATTTTTGCCTCCATCGTCGAAGACAGTCTCGGCTGGCACGAGACCGTGTGTGGCAACAGCCACGCCGCGCATGTTGCGGAAAAGTGGGGTAAGCGCGATTACCAGCACGACCGCAACGACTGGCATCAGAACGGCTACGACGCCTTTCTGGTGGAGCTGGCGAAGTATGGCCTTGGCCGTGCGGATATCGCCGCCAACATCAATTGGTTCAGTAAGGTAGCAACGGACGCCGCCGGAAACATGAGCCTCGACGACCGCCACAGCACCCCCGGCAGCAGCGTCACCCTGCGTTTTGACATGGACACTCTGGTGCTGATGCACACTTGTCCACACCCGCTCAGCACCGCGTCTGAGTACCCGCGTAAACCCGTGCGAATCGAAATCGGCGAGGCCGACCCGGTCAGCGATGACGATTACTGCCTGAATTACCGCCCGGAAAACCGCCGCGGTTTCCAGAACAACGCGTTGTATTACATGGGCACCAACATGGGGAAATCATCATGCTGACCGAAAGTACACTCAAAGCCGACGGTGCCATGAGCCGCACCATCATCGATGCCGGTGATTATTTCATTGGTATCGTCGCCGCGGGCCAGACCATGCGTATTCTCGATCTGGAAGGTAATCAGGCCGCTGACACCCTGTTTTACAGCGCCGAAGATCCGTCCGAGCGCTACAGCGCCATGGACACCATCCGCGAGCAGGGCAACGTCTACCTGACCACAGGGTCGGTGCTGCGCTCCAATGAAAACACCCCCATGCTGGAGATCGTCGCCGATACCTGTGGTCGTCACGATACCCTCGGCGGTGCCTGCGCGACGGAAAGTAATACCGTGCGCTACGACCTCGAAAAGCGCTGCATGCACGCCTGCCGCGACAGCTGGATGCTTGCCATTGCCGAGCACCCGGAATACGGCATCAGCAAGCGCGACATCAGCCACAACATCAACTTCTTTATGAACGTACCCGTAACCGAAGCGGGTGGCCTGACCTTTGAAGACGGTATTTCCGCACCGGGTAAGTACGTGGAGCTGAAGGCGTTGATGGATGTTGTAGTGTTGATTTCGAATTGCCCCCAACTTAACAACCCGTGCAATGGCTATAACCCCACACCCGTAGAGTTACTAGTCTGGAACGTTTAAGTGGGACTGACCGGAAGCTGTCGTGGACTTTGTTGCGCGGTGCTCGGAATCCTCAGGTATGACCTATACCTTCCGGTTCCTGCGCTCCGGGCGTCGCGTCCACAAAACCTCCGGACCAGTCCTGGGAAAACTTCAGTGATTTAACAATTAAGCAGAGGACGACCTCTGTGATCAGGCGAGAAAGTGAAGTGAATTTCTCAAGACCTGAAACCAAATTTCTGAGCGGGACGACCCGCAATAGGAAACATCATGATCAACAAAGTTCTGATCGCTAACCGCGGGGCGATTGCCACCCGCATCATCCGCACTCTCAAACGCATGGGCGTGACTGCCGTTGCGGTTTATGCCGAAGGAGACGCGGAGTCTCTGCACGTGCGTCATGCCGATGAGGCTTACAGTCTCGGTGACGGCGATGCCACGGCCACTTATCTGAACACCGACAAGCTGTTTGCCATCGCCCACGAGTGCGGTGCGCAGGCGATTCATCCGGGGTATGGCTTTCTCAGTGAGAACGCGAATTTTGTGCGCCGCTGCGATAAAGAAGGCATCGCCTTTATCGGGCCAACGCCTGAGCAGATGGAAGCCTTCGGTCTTAAACACCGTGCCCGTGATCTGGCGACGCAGGCCGACGTGCCACTGCTGCCGGGTACCGGTGTTCTGGAAAGTCTTGAAGAAGCCGTCAGCGAAGCTGACCGCATTGGTTACCCGGTGATGCTGAAGAGCAGTGCGGGTGGTGGTGGTATCGGCATGCAGCTGTGTCACAGCGAGACCGAACTGCGCAGTGCCTGGGTCAGTGTGAAACGCCTCAGCGCCAACAACTTTGCCGATGACAGTGTCTTCCTCGAGAAATTCATCACCCGTGCGCGCCACATCGAAGTGCAGGTATTCGGCGATGGTATGGGCAAGGCACTGGCTCTCGGTGAGCGTGACTGCTCCAGTCAGCGTCGTAACCAGAAAGTGGTGGAAGAGTGCCCGGCACCCAACCTCGACGACAGCACTCGCACCGCGCTGCACAGCACCGCCGAAGCTCTGCTGTCGAGCGTCAGTTACCGCAACGCCGGTACCGTCGAGTTTGTACTTGATGCCGATACCCAGAAGTTTTACTTCCTTGAAGTGAATACCCGCTTACAGGTTGAGCACGGTGTCACCGAAGAAGTGTTCGGCGTCGATCTGGTGGAATGGATGGTCAGTCTCGCGGGTGGCGCACTGCCGGATCTGGATCAGCTGCGTGCCGACCTCAAGCCATCCGGCCATTCGATTCAGGTGCGCCTGTACGCCGAAGACCCGTATCAGGACTTCCGCCCCTGCGCCGGTCTTTTGACTCAGGTGGAGTTCCCCGAGGGTGAGGGCATCCGCATCGATCGCTGGATCGAAGCCGGTATCGACGTACCGCCGTGGTTCGACCCTATGCTTGCCAAAGTCATTGTTCACGCCGCTGACCGTGACGCCGCGCTGGCGAAACTGCAGCAGGTACTGGATGAATCGAAGCTGTACGGCAGCGAGACCAACCTCGACTACCTGCGTCATCTGACCCGTGACGAGACGCTGGCCAGAGGCGAAGTGACTACCCGCTATCTCAACCAGTTTAAATATGCCCCGGCGCGCATCGATGTACTGCAGGGCGGTACCCTGACCACGATTCAGGACTTTCCGTCACGTCAGGGTTACTGGGATGTGGGCGTGCCGCCGTCCGGCCCGTTCGACAGCTATTCCTTCCGACTGGCTAACCGCCTGTTGGGTAACGACGAACGTGCTGCCGGTCTGGAAATCACGCTCTCTGGTCCGACGCTGAAGTTCAGCGCAGTCACCTCGCTGGTGCTGTGTGGTGCTGACATCGACGCTAAACTGGATGGCGAAGTTGTCGACCTGAACAAGGTGATCAGCGTAGACGCTGGTCAGACTCTGTCTCTGGGTCGGGTCGCCAGCGCCGGTGCGCGCACCTACCTCGCAGTTCAGGGTGGCTTCGACTGCCCGGAATATCTGGGCTCTCGCTCGACCTTCACGCTGGGTCAGTTCGGTGGCCATAACGGGCGGGCGATCCGCACCGGTGATGTTTTACATCTGAAGCCTTCTGCTGAGGCCGATTTACCAGATATCGATGTCTCTCCTCTGCTGCCGGCGATCAGCAACACCACTACGCTGCGTGTTGTTTATGGCCCGCACGGCGCACCGGATTTCTTCACCGACAGCGACATTGATACCTTTTTTGAGAACGAGTGGGAGATCCACTACAACTCCAGCCGTACCGGTATCCGTCTGATCGGTCCGAAACCGGAATGGGCGCGCAAAGACGGCGGCGAAGCAGGTATGCACCCGTCGAATATTCACGACAACGCCTACGCATTTGGTACTGTGGATTTTACCGGTGATATGCCGGTTATTCTGGGCCCGGACGGCCCTTCGTTAGGTGGCTTCGTCTGCCCGGCAACGGTCATTACCGCTGATCTGTGGAAGCTGGGGCAGCTGCGTGCGGGCGATAAAATCCGCTTTGAGCCGGTGTCGATTGAAGACGCTGTGGCACTCGAAGCCGCTCAGAATCAGCAGCTAGCATCCCTCTCGTTAACAGCACCCGACGTAACACCGCTGAGCGATCGTGGCACGCCGGTGCTGTCCTCCCTGAGCGAAAGCGAAGTGGGCGAAGACGTGGTCTACCGCGCCGCCGGTGATCACTTCCTGCTGGTGGAATACGGCCCTAAAGTGCTCAACATCCGCCTGCGTTTCCGCGCTCATGCGCTGATGCAGTGGCTGCAGGCGAACCCGCTGCCGGGTCTGCGTGAACTGACGCCGGGCATCCGCTCACTGCAGGTGCATTTCGACAGCCAGCAGCTCGATCACGCGACTCTGCTGGCGCATCTGAAAACCGCCGAGCAGAACCTCAGCCGCGAGCTCGACAGCCTCAGTGTGCCGTCGCGTACTGTGCACATTCCACTGTCGTGGGATGACGAAGCCTGTCAGCTGGCGATTGATAAATACCAGCAGTCGGTGCGTAAAAATGCGCCCTGGTGTCCGAGCAACCTCGAGTTTATCCGCCGTATTAACGGCCTCGACAGCATCGCCGATGTGAAGAAGATCGTCTTCGATGCCTCTTATCTGGTGATGGGCCTCGGCGACGTGTATCTGGGTGCGCCGGTGGCGACCCCGGTCGACCCGCGTCATCGTCTGGTCACCACCAAGTACAACCCGGCCCGTACCTGGACCGCCGAGAACTCTGTGGGCATCGGCGGCTCCTACCTCTGTGTCTACGGCATGGAAGGCCCGGGTGGCTACCAGTTTGTCGGGCGTACTCTGCAGATGTGGAACCGCTATCGCCAGACCGCCGAATTCACCCAGCCCTGGCTGCTGCGCTTCTTCGATCAGATCCGTTTTTACGAGGTCTCCCACGATGAACTGCAGACCATCCGCACCGAATTTCCGCGTGGCCAGTACCCGCTGAAAATCGAAGAGGGTGAATTCCGTCTGGCCGATTACGAGGCCCTGATTAACGACAACGCTGACAGCATCAGCGCCTTCCGCGAGCACCGTCAGAACGCCTTCGACGAAGAGCTGCAGCGCTGGCACCGCGATGGCCAGTTTTACAGCGATACGTTTGAGGCCGAAGAAGAATCCACAGAAGAAGTCTGGCCGGAAGACGCCACCATCGTCGACAGCCCGGTGTCCGGCAGCGTCTGGCAGGTCGAAGTGGAAGAGGGCGCGGTTGTTAAGGCCGGGCAGACCCTGCTGGTGCTGGAGTCCATGAAGATGGAAATCCCGGTGCAGGCACCGTGCGATGGCGTTGTCAGCCGCATGCTGCTGGAACCCGGCAACAGAGTCAGCGCGGGTAAGGCGCTGGTGGTCCTGTCTGAATCCTAGGACAGATTGGTAAGAAGCCCTGACTCCTGAACTCTGAATACGAACCGAATTGAATTGAAGGCATTAACATGAAAAGCATGACCCTGACGGCCTTGCGTGAGGCCTATCTGAGCAGCCAGAGCACACCCGCTGAAGTGCTGGCGGACATCCGCGAGCGCTCGCAGCAGTACGCTGGCCACAACATCTGGATTCACGCCCTCAGCGAAACCGAGGTGCAGCCGTATCTGGACGGTCTGAACGACAAGCCCATCGACAGCTTTCCGCTGTGGGGTATTCCGTTTGCCGTGAAAGACAACATCGACCTCGCCGGCGTGCCGACCACTGCTGCCTGCGAGGCCTTCGCCTACACGCCACAGGTGAATGCAACCGTGGTGCAGAAACTGATCGATGCCGGAGCCATTCCGGTTGGTAAAACCAACCTCGACCAGTTCGCTACGGGTCTGAACGGCACGCGCTCGCCATTCGGTGAGTGCCACAATGCGTTTAACCCGGACTACATCAGCGGCGGCTCCAGCTCAGGTTCCGCTGTGTCTGTTGCGCTGGGTCTGGCCAGCTTCAGTCTGGGGACGGATACCGCCGGCTCCGGGCGGGTGCCAGCCTGTTTTAACAATCTGGTGGGTCTCAAGCCAACCAAAGGCCTGTTGTCGGCAACCGGTCTGGTACCGGCGTGCCGTAGCCTCGACTGCATCAGCATCTTTGCCCTCAACAGCGCCGATGCGAATGCCGTGCTCGCCTGTGCTGAAGGGTACGATGCCGCCGACGGCTACAGCCGCAAAAACACCTACAGCAACAGCCCGCGTCATTTCGGTGAACGCGCCGGGGCACTGACTATCGGAGTGATTCCCGAAGCTCAGCTGAAATTCTTTGGTGATGAAGGCTATGAAAACGCTTATCGCAAAACGCTGGGTGCCCTGAAAAATTCAGGCATTTCATTAAAAGAAATCGACTACGCACCGTTCGACGAAGCTGCACGTCTGCTGTACGAAGGCCCCTGGGTGAGTGAGCGTTATCTCGCCATCGAAGACCTGATCAAAACCAACCCGGATGCGCTTTTGCCAGTCATCCGCACCATCATCGAACCGGGCGGCGAGCACAAAGCCGTTGACCTGTTCCTCGCTGAATACCGCCTCGAAGCACTCAAGCGCATCTGTACCGCCCAGCTGGAAGACATCGACTGCGTACTGACCCCGACCGCCGGTCGCCTGTTCACCATCGCCGAACTGCTGGAAGAACCGATCAAGCGCAACAGCGAACTGGGTTACTACACCAACTTTATGAACCTGCTGGATATGACTTCAGTGGCGGTACCCACGTCATTCACCGACGACGGCCTGCCGTTTGGCGTCACCTTGGTTGGTCCGGCGTTCAGCGACCGCGCACTGCTGTCCATCGCTCAGCGCATCCAGAGCCTGCTGCCACTGCCATCCGGCGCCGAAGCCGCCGTCAGCCTGAATCTGGCGCAGCCCACAGTTGCTGATCAAAGCCATATCGAAGTTGCCGTGTGCGGTGCTCATCTCGAAGGCCTGCCACTCAACTGGCAGCTGACCGAACGTGGCGCACGACTGGCGGAAAGTACCACGACCAGCCCGTTTTACCGCATGTACGCGCTGGCTGGTGGCCCACCGTTCCGCCCCGGTCTGATCCGTGACGAAGCCAATGGCGCTGCGATTGATGTCGAAGTCTGGCGTCTGCCATCGAGCGAATTCGGCAGTTTTGTGGCGAATATCCCGGCCCCGCTGGGTATCGGCAAAGTTGAGCTGGTGGATGGCCGCTGGGTGAGTGGGTTTATCTGCGAGCCGTATGGGGTTGATGGTGCGGAGGAGATTACCGGGCTTGGGGGGTGGAGACGGTATATGGCGGGGAAGAGTGCCTGATGGCACTTCCCCGTCTGCTTACTATCCCTGATGCATCCGTGCCGTAGCGGATGCGTCTTTCATGTGGTCCGCAAACAGCGGGAAGATGACGTGAAACCAGGGTGCATAGCGCTCTGGTGTCAGTCTGAGTTCCTCTGCAATAAGCGACACATCTGCCCAGCGGATGTTGTCGACCTCATCAGGGTTGGGAAACACCTCGCCGTCGTAGTGGCCGATTAACAGGTGATCCAGCTCCCATTCGGTCATAGTGTCACTGACGGGTAGCTGGTACTCGCAGGTTCCAAAGGCTTCTACGCTGACATCAATGCCCATTTCTTCTGACAGACGCTGCGATGCCGACTCGGCAAGTACCTCATCAGGTTGCGGATGGCTGCAGCAGGAATTGGCCCAAAGCCCCCCTGCATGGTACTTGGCTGCGGCACGCTGTTGCAGCAGTAACTGACCTGCAGAATTAATAATGAATACCGAAAAGGCCCGGTGTCTCTTTCCGGGATTGTAGTGGGCTGCCAGCTTCTCTTCGATACCGCAGGGGTTATCTTCCGTATCGACCAGAATGACTTTGTCGCGCATTTTCAGAACCTCTGCTGAGACCGGTATTTACTGAACTGGCTTTCAAGTATAGCTGACAGCTTAATCATTCATTTCAGACCCGACAAGGCAGTATGTGTGTCTGCGGATATTCTCCATATTGTTCAGCCGGAAAATGAGCGTCCGGTTTGTCGCTCCCGTTTTTGGGTATGATCAGCAGACTTTCGCTGAAGCGGACATACCTGTAGTGCCGCCGCAAGGCAGGTTGATAATGAATTTCAGCGTCGATAATATCGGAAATCAAAGCTGCAGGTACTTTTCCTGAACAAATTGTCACTTAATATAAAGATTTGAGCGAAGAGCGGTAAGGATATAGCTTCTTCTTTTCCCGAACGTGTTTCCGGCTCAGATAAATGCCCAGAATCAGGAGCGTACATTGACCAGTCCGGCCATTCAGAACCAGATTAATCTCATCCCTGAACTGCTCAGTTCAGAGCCGATGAGAAATTTCTACGATAACGTCAGGTTGACCGATCCGGGTGATTATCCCTTTGAAACCTATCTTGGTATTAATTTCACCCGGGATAAAATCATTAACTGCAAAGCGTACGCTGGCTACTGGCGAAGATTACGCTCCCCGGAAATCGCCCGCTTTCTGACCCAGCGCCGTGGATTCAACTCGCACTACCATGAATGGACGCCCTCCAGACGCCGTAATCTGGAACTCACCGGTTGCACATTTGCGCTTAAAATGCAGCCTGAAAAGCCGCCGATGGAGTACTTCCATTACCGTGTGCCCCTGCAGCATATGCACAGCGAAAAGATCAGCCCTGACGGTGAACTCAAGCCCGAGAACAGCTCACTGAACTACGGGTTCTCT
Source organism: Thalassolituus sp. UBA674 (assembly GCA_002298335.1). Classification (GTDB taxonomy): domain Bacteria; phylum Pseudomonadota; class Gammaproteobacteria; order Pseudomonadales; family Oceanobacteraceae; genus Thalassolituus. The sequence goes on along the minus strand of DBNK01000033.1, from coordinate 59,621 downwards.
CAGGAGTTCAGATTAAAAGAAGAAGGACTTTCAAAGCATTACTTCTATTTTATGAGAGATCGTGAACGCCGGATCATATCGGAGCGCTTTAAAGATCCGGGTATTTTCGATGCGCCATTTCTTGAGTACACCCAGACTGAAAAGTATGAAAAAGTCATCATGTGGTTTATTTCAGATATCCAGAAAGGATATCAGTATCTGAAAAGCCTGAACTGGCCTATGGTCGATGCGATCGTTGACTGGATGGCCCAGTTTGGTTGTGTGCCTGTTTTCCCCGGGGTTTATCATAACGGCGATATTCGCAGTATCCTCTTTTTCAGATTCCCGGTTCTGTCAAACGCTCCTATGGATGATGAGCGCAATAAACAAATACACACACTGGAATCGTTCTCATGTTTTTTTCGATAAAGGACTTTACCTTTCTTCAGCCGATTGTCGATAACGCAGAGAAGCTCTATGCGGAGCTTCGGGATAATGAAGAGAAAGAACGCCAGTCGCACCTTGATAGTGCTCATTTTGATAAGTCAGAAGAAGAAGTGGGTATTTTTATTCATGAGGTTTTCCAGGACTGGGTCTTTGAAGGTGGCTTTCACCGTGAGCAGATAGGCTATGACTCGCGGGGAGGGCGTTTTGCCACCCTGCCTGTTTTCAAGGTCAATAAACCAGAATACAACGAGAAAATGCGCAGGGCCTTCCCTTTCCTGTATTCCTTCATTGATCAGATACCCAACGTCAATTTTGTCAGCTTTCTGAATCTGCACTCCGGCGCCCGGATCGACAGCCACAAGCATGTGAAGAAGAACCTGATCTGTCATGTTCTTCTGGAATCAGTCGGCGATGGCTGTACCATTTCCTGTAACGGTCAGACTCAGCCAGTGTCTGAGGCAGGTGATTACGTCATATTCGACTACAGCTATGATCACCAGACGTATAATTACACCGACAAAAACCGGGTTAATCTCGCCATTGATTTTACGCCGGAAAAAAAAGGTGTTAAGCCAATTCCTGTTGAGGAATACGAGCAATCACCGGACGAGGCTGAGAGAGAAAAAATCGCTCACCGGAAAACACTGAACGAGATGTTGACTGCGCTCAACCAGCATGCCGGAAAGTTGCAGGAAATGGCCTCTTATCTGAAAACCCGGGATCCGGATCTGTACGATAAAGCCAGAGTCGTACTGGACGAAATGGCGTATTACAGTGATGAATTGCAGGAGCTGGAAACGGACGAGATAAAGACGGTTATTAACCGTTTTTCCGTAGACTACTACCGCTATCTTTCCGACGTTCTGTTCGGGGTCAGTCAACTCAGTATTTCATTCGTACCCTATGCGTTTGCCATCACGGTATCCATTTTCTCGTGGAAGGTTAAACAGCTGGAGCAGCATGTATTCCCCTCGGTGCTTGAGCAGTTGCTGATACTCAGGAAGGATCTGAAGAATGATCCGGTCTTTGCTACTCCCAAAGCCGCAACACTGGCTGACCGGTTGCATCAGAAGCTGAGCAATATTCCGGCACAGGCCGGTAAGACTCTGGCCATTGAAGATATTCCACCCCGGATGCGGGCGGCGTTTGAGGGGCCGGTAACAGACGATCTGAGGGATCTGGCTCTGGCCCTGGAGGATGAAAACCACCAGGCCGCTTATCGGTTAATGTTACTGGCGTTTATTCTGAGGTCACACGGGCCATTCATTGCCCGGAAGATTAAGGACTACATCGCTGGCGGGTGGAGTTACCTGATCTGACCCGTCTGTTCTTGCTTGTGGCAGCAGGGCCTGACTGATCAGGCCCTGTTACAGAAGGTCAGGCTTCATCCCCAAAGCGGGGATGGCGGTGGATGATTCCTGCACTCAATCCCCCGGAAACGGCTCAGGCGCGGTCTTTTCAATCAGCACCGGACCGCTGACACAGTCACCATCCAGAGAATCACCAGCAATCACGGTCGGCGTCATACCTGCGGCCAGATCCTGCAGCACACAACCAAACTGATGCTTGGCGGCGGTGTGCTGAAACAGCACGTTGTGGCCGGTTTTGATGTCATCTTCGGCATAACGCACAAATACCCCGGTGCTGCCATCCGCCTTATTGGCTGAGACCGGATAGCTGATCTGGGCGGTATCTGTGTAACGCAGTTGCCACAGCAGGCTTTCGGCATCCGGTACGTTCAGTTCAGGTCCGGCCATATCCAGCCCCAGTGCCCGAGCAAACGGGATCTGCGACTCCAGCACAACCCAGTCATCCAGGTGGCCGAAGAAGGTCAGTACTGACAGAGGGTCGCTTTCACGACGGTTACGGGCGTCCATCATATAGCCCGTGTTGGCACTGGCCAGCGCATGAGCCGCCAGCGCATTGAAAGGGTGGGCAGGGTCGCCGACAATGTCGTTTTTATCCACACCAAAGAACACCGGCTCCAGATAATTACCCAGCGGCGTACCATCGGAAGAGACCGACAGAATCTGCATTACCAGATTGATATCGTAGACACCGGCACCGGACGGAATCAGGGCTTTGACCGGACGCGGATCGCTGGCGACCTGACCGGTGGCGGTAAAGGAGCCGAGTGACTGACCGCTGACCACTTCCATATCGCTGTCGAAGCGGAAGGCGGTTTCTTTGTTCGTGGTGGCACCCGGGCACAGTGATGGATCAATCTGCTGCTGTTCCAGCATACGGCGGAACAGGATGCGCTCGGCAACCTGTTGCAGCAGGTTATCGCGGAAGGCCTGGGGGTTAAGGAAGTTGTACTCCACCAGATTCATCGGCTGACCAATGCCGTCGAAGAACCAGTTCAGCACCGGCAGCTGCGCCTGATGATCCGCACCGAAGTGGCCGCTCATGCCGGACGCTGCCCAACCGCGTAACGCCGCAATTTCAGCTTCAGAGCCCCATGGGCGCAGATCTTCTTCAGCCACGTACTTGCCCCGGTCCCAGACCTGATCGGCTTCGCCGTAGGTACCGTGGTGGTACATCATCAGCGGCCAGCCTGCCGATGGCATATGGGCTTTCGGGATGGTGACCACCACTTCGGTTTCACGTGACGACTGCACCACCGGGAAACCCTGTGCGTCGTACTCAATGTTGCCGCCAAAGCGTGGGAAGGCGTACGGCATCACACCCTTCTGCAGGGTCGGTACTGACCAGTCGGCTTTCAGCACACAGTAGTGGTCCATGTCCTGCTCCAGACGCCAGTCTGACGTCAGCGCAGGCACCGGCCAGTCGTAAACGGCCTCAGCAATGTGGCGTGCAGTTTCGGAATGCGTGCCTGTTGTCCACACCACGGCACCGATCACGTCATCGGCGGCAATGCCGTCCTGAGCCAGCTGGGCCGCGAGCGGAGCATACACGGCCATGGCTTTTTCGGCTTTCGAACGCGGAATAAGACGGTCAACGTTGCGTGGGTTCTGCCCTTTCAGCAGCGCGTTGAGAACCGGGTTGGGCGTGAGATCATCCGCAAACTCCGGCGATACATCGCGGGTAATGATCAGGGCGTAGGTTGTCCCTTCCTGCAGGAAGCGTCCCACCGGATAGGCCTGAAACAGACCGGCCGGGCGGTATTCATCTTCTTCAAAACGGAAGTCGCTGCTGACTGGCAGGCGCCTGCCACGATCGGCAGAGTCCGCATCCACATTGATCAGCTGCACTGCGGAGGTGCTGTACAGGGTATCGGCTGCATCCGGCAGAACAAAGTCACCGGGGGCAATATCGCCGCTGAAGCGGATGTAAACCGGGCTCTCCGGGGCGAAGCCCAGGGTGTCACGGCTGATGACATCGACATAATCTTTCAGCAGCGGAGCCTTAACCAGAACCGGGAAGTCAGCGACATCGAGATGACCGGACTCATCCTGACGCAGATCAGTCGGGAAGCCCTGATCGTAGAATGACCAGCGGGAGTCGGGACCACTGAGATCCAGCACCATTTGCTCATCGGCCATACAGCCGGTCAGGCATAAAACCACGGACAGAGACGTGAGAAGACGCATAGGGTGGTACCTTTTTATTATTATATTTTGACCCGGACGATATCCTGTACATGAGTTCAGCACAAGGCACGAGTGTCAGGTTGGGGTGGTTGCAGAGGCGGTTTGTGGATACTGGCGCGGGAAGTGGTATGGGGAGTGGGATCCATTTTGCAGATGGAGACGACACAGCATTAACAACTTGCCCGGCCAGGTAATTCTGCTCTTTCGCTCCTGGGAGGACGCATGGGGACGCCTAGTCCCGACCGGCGCGGCTAGGCGGCCCCGGCTCCCTCCTGCTTCGCGCTGAGCTGCTCGCTGTTTCACTGTCATCCGCAAACTCGCTGCGGCCTCGGTAAGAAGTACATGGGATCCATTTGGATCGGATTAACAACTTGCCCTGCCAAGTAACTCGGCTCTTTTGCTCCTGGGAGGACGGCATCCTCCCGGCGCTGGCCCACCCACCTGCTTCGCGCTGTGTTCCTCGCTGATTCACGTCATTCTGCGAACTTCCCATGGCTACGGTCAGATTCGGCATTCATGCCTCAGCTGACCTGTCGAAACATCCATGTTTCTCCAGCCTGCTCGTTCTTGAATAACGCGGCTCGCAACAGGCGCAGTTCAACCAGCGACACCGTGTAAGGAAAGGACATTACTGGTGGCCTTGGCGTTGTAGGTGGTATTTGGTTTCCACTTAATTAATCGTCATCCCGCGACTTGATCGCGGGATCCATTAAGCGGTGATCAAGGCTCTGGATTCCGCGGTCAAGCCGCGGAATGACGGCGATTTTTAGAGAGTTCCAATACCAACTTCCAACGTCAATGCCCCCAGTGATGTTCATCTCATCCTCGGCGTCGCTGGTTGAAGTGTGCCTCTGGGGCCGCCGAGATTTCTGCAGGTTCGAATGAGGAGCGAGGCAGGACGCCGAGTCAGGCCACACAGGACGGGGCTGCCTAAGCATGGACGTCCTGTGTGGCCGTACTCATAGAGAACCAAAGAAATAAGGGAACACGGCCCAGGAAGCGCGAAAGCAGGGGGAGGGCCACCCGGCCGGGGGATAAGATCCCCCAAAAGGGGGGATGGTCACCTTATCCTTTATTACGTACTTTGGAAATTTATATTTTTTGAAGAGGTTTTGTTAATTGATTCTGGGATTTGAAAGTATGTTTGATTTTTGAGTTTGATGGTTTCTAATGAAATCTCGATGAAAAATCAACAATGTCAAAAAGCTCAAATAAATCAGCAATCTCCTCAGTATTTTGATGTGATAGATTGCTTATTTTTCTATGTATACTTTCAGCAAAAGTATCTAGTTTTCCGCTTCTTTGTCGTTTGTTGAAAAAGGTGTTTGCACAGTCAGAATATCTGGTGTTGTTCTTAATCATTGAAAGTGCTACTTGGAAGTCATGCTCATATTCCATGATCTCTGCCAGTGCTACTTTTTCATCTTTGTATTTCTTCATGCCAAAAGGCGAAATTATTTTCTTATTGTATAAGGTTAAACTTTTGTATGTTTCAAGTGTGATTGCAGATTTTGGTCGTATTGTGGAAAAATCAATGAACATTTTTTCCTTAATGCAAAATAATTCAGTCAAAGTAAAAATGCTATATATTTTATCTTTTAGTTTAATGGTGGCTAAAAGCAGGTTGTCAAGACTTTTTTCTATTTCTCTTGGTTTTAATTCGTAATTTTCAAATATATTGCTCAGTAGCTCTAACTCTTCCAGGTTATCTCTTAAGTAGCATTGATCTAATGAGTTTGTGGTTATTTGTTTCAGCTTTTTATTTTCTTTGAGGAATCTTAGAGGTGATTGGGTCTTTAAGTGAATATTTTTATCAAAGAATCTCGATAGATAGCCTTGCGATGAAAAGTTACTTCCATAGACCTTTTGAATCGACTTTTCCATTTCTATTCTATTGGTGGAGATTACAAATATAGTGTTCTCTAGGCAGAATAGGTGTTTGACAGCTTCTAGTATTTCAATAGCGTAATTTGGACGGCACCTGTCTAGCTCATCGATGAAAATGAAGAATGGTGAGCTTTTTGGTTCTTTATCAAAAATATCATTGATGTGATTTTGAAGTGTCCCTTTAAATTCAATAAGGGCATCTTCAGTTTTTTTGAATAGCTCAAATTGATCTTTTCCAGAGTTAAGTAGAAAGTCGTCTAGTTCGACAGCTCCAATAGAAATCGCCTTGCCCACGATTGGGCTGACAGTGTTTTCAACGACAGAACCACCAATTTTTGCGCTGGTGGATATTAAACGGTACAAGCTATTAAGAATTTTCTTTTCCGTGTTCGGATTGATTAGGGAGTATTTCTCAAGATACTCATGGATAGAATCCAGTATTTTTCGAGAAAGTGTCGCCAATGGCTCGTTGAGGTAGTCGAGAGTCCAGGCATCAATGTAGCAGGTAGGGTGGTTGTTTCTAAGTTTTGCTTGCCATGCCTTCAGAAAGAAAGTTTTACCGGAGCCCCATTCTCCGTCGACATTAAGCACGTAGCCGTTTTTTTGTAGTTTCAGGTATTCGGTAAGATGATCTGCTAATTCCTCACGCTCAGGGCTGAATGCGCAATCGGCAAAGGTGATGTCTTTCTTATTCGCTTCTGAAACCACACTGCTTCCTTAGTTGTGGTGAAGGGGCCATTGCGGCCCCTAGGAAGCATTCAGCTTACAGCTCTTCCAGCTTCTTCTTCAACACTTCCATCACCACCTGCGGATTCACACCCGCCGCAGCCTTTCGCGTTAAACCAATAAACGGCCCGATCGCTTTAGCACGCTTATCCACCGGTGTGGCGAGGTAGCCTTCCACCAGTTTCGGGTTGTCGGCGAGTACCTTGGCCACAATCTCTTCGATGGCGCCTGTGTCGGAAACCTGTTTCAGGCCCAGTGAGTCCACGAGGCTATCTACATCATCGCCTTTGCCTTCCAGCAGGGCGTTAAAGACTTCTTTGGCGCCGCCGTTGTTGAGGGTGTTGTCTTTGATCAGTTGCAGGATGCGGCCAAGCTGTTCGGCGGAAACGGCGAGCTCACTGATAGTGGTTTCCAGTCGGTTGAGTGCGGCTGAGACGTCGCCCTGTACCCAGTTGGCGGCCAGTTTGTAGTCTCCGGCTTTTGCGGCGACGGTTTCAAAGTAGTCGGCCAGTTCGCGGCTGGAGGCGAGTACGGCGGCGTCAGTCGCTGACAGGCCATGGTCGCTTTCAAAGCGGGCTTTCTTGGCGTCCGGCAGTTCCGGCAGGGTAGCTTTTACGGCGTCGACGTAGCTCTGATCAATGATCACCGGCAGCAGGTCCGGGCAGGGGAAATAACGGTAGTCGTTTTCCACTTCTTTGGAGCGCATGGCGCGGGTTTCGTTTTTGTCGGCGTCGTACAGGCGGGTTTCCTGAATGATGCGGCCACCGTCTTCGAGGATGTCCATCTGACGTTCGATTTCAGAATTGATCGCGCGCTCGACGTTGCGGAAGCTGTTGACGTTTTTAATCTCGGTACGGGTGCCGAATTCTTCCTGGCCTTTCGGGCGCAGGGAGACGTTACAGTCACAACGCATGGAACCCTGTGACAGGTCGCCGTCACAGATGCCGAGGTAGGTGACGATGCTGTGCATTTTTTTGAAGTACGCGGCGGCTTCTTTGGCGCTGCGCAGTTCTGGCTCAGACACGATTTCAACCAGCGGTGTTCCGGCACGGTTCAGGTCGATGCCGGACATGCCGTTAAAGCCTTCGTGTACGGATTTACCGGCGTCTTCTTCGAGGTGCGCGCGGGTCACGTTAATGCGTTTGGTTTCGCCGTTATCGAGTTCGATTTCGATATGACCTTTGCCCACGATCGGGTGATGCAGCTGGGTGGTCTGATAACCTTTGGGCGAATCCGGGTAAAAATAGTTTTTACGGTCGAATACGCTTTTCAGGCCGATTTCGGCATCAATGGCGAGGCCGAATTTAACGGCCATGCGCAGGGCTTCTTCGTTGAATACCGGCAATACGCCCGGCAGGCCGAGATCAACGGCACAGGCCTGGGTGTTGGCGTCGGCACCGTAGGCGGTGGACGCGCCGGAGAAAATCTTTGATTTGGTGGCCAGCTGAGCGTGAATCTCAAGGCCGATGACTACTTCCCATTCCATCTTTAATACCCCTTAAATGCCTGCCGGTGCTTTTAAATGCCAGTCGGTTGCCTGCTGGAACTGATGACCAGCGTTGAGCATACGGGCTTCGTCAAAGAAATTACCGATCATCTGCAGACCAACGGGGAGCCCGTTAACCTGACCGCACGGTACCGACATGCCGGGCAGACCGGCGAGGTTGGTGGCAATGGTGAAAATATCTTCAAGGTACATGGCCACCGGGTCGCCGCCTTTTTCACCGAATTTAAATGCTGGTGTCGGGGAGGTGGGGCTCATGATGATGTCGACCTCTTTAAAGGCTTCGACAAAATCGTTTTTGATCAGACGGCGGACCTGCTGCGCTTTTTTGTAGTAGGCGTCGTAGAAACCGGCGGACAGCGCATAGGCACCAACCATGATGCGGCGTTTTACTTCTGCGCCGAAACCTTCACTGCGTGAACGCAGGTAGAGGTCTTCAATGTCCTGCGGGTTGTCACAGCGGTAGCCGAAGCGTACGCCGTCCATGCGCGACAGGTTGGCGGAACATTCCGCCGGGGCGACCACGTAGTAAACCGGTACGGCGAGGTGGGTGTTCGGCAGCGAAATTTCTTTCACTTTCGCGCCCATTTTTTCGTATTCGGCGATGGCGTTGCGTACCTGCTGCTGCATCTCGGCGCTGATGTCGTCGCGGAAATATTCTTTCGGCAGGCCGATGGTCATGCCTTCGATGCTGTTGTTCAGGGTGGCGGTGTAATCCGGTACTTCACGATCCATGCTGGTCGAGTCTTTCGGATCGAATCCGGCCATGACGTTGAGCATCAGCGCGGAGTCTTCTGCGGTGCGGGTCATGGTGCCAGCCTGATCAAGGCTGGAGGCAAAGGCGATCATGCCCCAGCGCGAAACACGGCCGTAGGTCGGCTTGATGCCGGTGACGCCACACAGTGCCGCCGGCTGACGGATGGAGCCGCCGGTATCCGTCGCGGTTGCAGCGGGCACCAGACGCGCCGCCACGGCCGCCGCTGAGCCACCGGAAGAACCACCCGGTACACGGTCGTGATCCCACGGGTTTTTTACGGCACCGAAATACGAGGTTTCGTTGGAGGAGCCCATAGCGAACTCGTCCATGTTGGTTTTACCCAGAGATACGGCACCGGCCTTGTTGAAGTTCTCAACGATGGTGGCGTCGTACGGCGCTTCAAAGTTGCTCAGCATCTTTGAGCCACAGGTGGTCAGTACACCGTTGGTGCAGAAGATGTCTTTGTGGGCCATGGGGACACCGGTCCAGACACTGGCGTTGCCTGCGGCACGGGCGGCGTCGGCGGCTCTGGCCTGGGCCAGTGCTTGTTCTTCGGTCACCGTAATAAAGCTGTTGATGGCCTGATCTTCGCGTTTGATGCGGGCCAGCAGGTCGGTGGTGATCTCCACACTGGAGTAGGTGCCGGCGGCCAGATCGGCAGAGATCTGGGCGATGGTCTTGGTATGCATTGCGTCGGACATTGTTATCTCACCACTATCATTCAACGACGCGTGGAACCAGGTAATGACCCTGATCCACGGCGGGCGCGATTTTCTGGAAGTGTTCGCGTTGGTTTTCTTCGGTGACCACATCGGCACGCAGGCGCTGCACAGCGTCCAGCGGGTGGGCCATGGGTTCAACACTGGCGGTGTCGACGGCGGACAGCTGATCCACCAGCTCCAGAATATTGCTCAGATTTTCCTGATAGGCGGTGATCTGAGTATCGTCGATCTTAAGTTTTGCCAGTGCCGCAATTTTGCGGACCTGTTCCTGATCCAGACTCATTCGATGTCCTGTAAAGGCAAAAGAAAAATAAGGGCCGGAGATTAGCACAAATGTGGCTTGCCCTGAATCCCCGCCATTGCTAGAGTTACGGCAAATTTTTATGTGTTTTTCGGGACCCGTCTGGATGTTTAAAAAGCTGCGCGGTCTGTTTTCCAGTGATCTTTCCATCGATCTGGGAACAGCCAACACGCTGATCTACATGCGTGATAAAGGCATTGTGTTGAACGAACCTTCTGTTGTGGCTATCCGTCTGCAACCAAGCGGGAAAACGGTCCAGGCTGTGGGTGCCGAAGCGAAGCGCATGCTGGGTCGTACTCCGGGTAACATTCAGGCCATCCGTCCGCTGAAAGACGGTGTGATCGCTGATTTCGAAGTCACCGAAAAAATGCTGCAGTACTTCATCAAAAGTGTGCACGACCGTTCACTGATGCCGCCAAGCCCACGCGTCGTGGTCTGTGTGCCGTTTCAGGCAACCAAGGTTGAGCGTCGCGCCATCCGTGATTCCGTGATCAACGCCGGTGCCAGCCGTGCGTATCTCATTTATGAACCTATGGCTGCTGCCATCGGTGCCGGTCTGCCGGTGGATGAAGCGCGTGGTTCTATGGTCGTCGACATCGGTGGTGGTACCACTGAGATCGCCATCATCTCCCTGAGTGGTGTGGTGTATGCCGAATCTGTGAAGGTCGGTGGTGACCGTTTCGACGAAGCCATCGTTGCTTACGTGCGTAAGCACTACGGCAGCCTGATCGGTGAAGCGACGGCTGAGCGCATCAAGCAGGAGATCGGTACCGCTTATCCGGGTGGTGAAGTGCGTGAGATCGACGTGCGTGGCCGCAACCTGGCGGAAGGTATTCCGCGCAGCTTTACCCTCAACTCCAACGAAATCCTTGAGGCTCTGCAGGAGTCTCTGGCGCAGATCGTACAGGCCGTGAAAGGCGCTCTGGAGCAGTCTCCGCCGGAGCTGTCTTCTGATGTGGCCGAGCGTGGCATGGTGCTCACCGGTGGTGGCGCACTGCTGCGTGACCTCGACAAACTGCTGAGCGAAGAGACAGGCCTGCCGGTCATCGTCGCTGACGATCCGCTGACCTGTGTGGCGCGCGGTGGCGGTAAATTCCTCGAGAGCGCCACGGAACAGCAGCTCGCTGTTCTGGAACTTGAATAATAATAACGTCTCTCACTGACGCAGAGGCGTCAGCTGGGTACCTCAAAGCCCGCCATCAGCGCTCTGCAGGGCAATCTGCAGGCGGTGTTACGGCGGTTTTGCTGGTATAGTTCAGGTTTTCCATGATCACAGGACTGCGTTATTAATTACCAGTTCCAGACCCCACAGTTTCTCGGGCAGCGCCTCGCGGTTATTGCTGTCCTGTGTCTGGCCCTTATGTGGCTGGACCAGAACACGTCTTACCTCAAGCCAGTGCGCTATGCCATTGGTTACGTTCTTGTTCCGCCACAGAAAATCGCACTGGCCCCACAATCGGTGATTTATTGGTTGGGTGACTCGGCGTCCAGCCGCGAAAAGTTGATGAAACAGAACGATCAGCTGCGTTCGCGCAATTTCATTCTGGAAAACAAAGTCCAGCGTCTGGCCGCTCTTGAGGTGGAAAATATGGAGCTGCGCAAGCTGCTGTCAGCCTCCACCAAAGTGCAGGATGATGTCCTGATCACGTCGGTGACAGCGGTGGATCCGGATCCTTACACCCAGCAGATCATTATTGATAAAGGTGGCTCTGACGGTGTATTCGTCGGTCAGCCGGTACTGGATGCCCATGGTCTGCTGGGGCAGGTGATTGATGTGCTGCCATTCAGCGCCCGGGTGCTGATGATTGCTGATAACAACCACGCCATTCCGGTGCAGGTAAACCGTAATGGGGTGCGTGCTGTGGCGGTGGGAACCGGCTCACTGAGTCAGCTGGACCTGATTTACGTGCCCAACACGGCGGACATCAAGGTGGGTGATACCCTGATCAGCTCGGGTCTGGGCGGACGTTATCCGGCGGGTTATCCGGTGGCGGAAGTCACCACGGTGGAGAATATTCCGGGTGAGTCCTACGCCACGATTCACGCGAAGCCGACCGCTCACCTCGACCGCAGCCGTCATCTGTTGCTGGTATTCACCCACGATGCTGGCCGCGTCCCTCCGGTGGAACTCTGGCAGGACAAATCATGAGCATGACCCGTCTGTTTTATGCCCTGGGCATGCTGTTCCTCGCCTTTGTGCTTGAGCATCTGCCGCTGCCACCCATCATCGACTGGTTTCAGCCTGGCTGGATCCTGCTGGTGGTAACCGTCCTGGTACTGGTGACGCCGGAAGTGGCGGGGATGTGGCTGTGTATTCCGCTCGGTCTGCTGCTGGACATCGAATACAGTGCCCCGCTTGGCCTCAATGTCATGTTGATGGCGGTCTACATCGGTATGCTGCAGTTGCTGTACCGGCGCCTGTATCTGTTTAATATCCTGCAGCAGGCCGCGACGATTTTTATGCTGGTTCTGGGGGTGCAGGTACTGCGCTACTGGGCCATGGTGGTGCTGATCGGCGATCCGCGCCCGGTGATGCTGCTGACACCGGCGGCTCTGACGGCTCTGATGTGGCCCTGGGTGTATGCCGTGGGCTATGTGGTTCTGCAGAGGATCCGCTGATGATTCTGGCGTCTGCCTCACCACGGCGGCGGGAACTGCTGACACAGATCGGCGTCATTTTTACCGTCGACCCTGCAAATATTGACGAAACAATACTGGTGGATGAGCGCCCGGAAGCATACGTTGAACGTATGGCGCGGGAAAAAGCGCTGGCCGTAGCGCAACGTTATCCGCATGAAGCCGTGCTGGGTTCTGATACCACAGTCGTGTGTGCTGGTGAAATACTGGTAAAGCCGGATGGCGCCGATGATGCTGTCCGTATGCTGACGGCCCTGTCCGGGCGTTCGCATCAGGTTCTGACCGCGGTGGCTGTGGTAAAAGATGGCGAGGCCCGTTCTCTGGTGGTCAGCACGGATGTGCACTTCCGCGAACTGTCCAGCGCAGAAATTGAGGCCTATGTGGCCACCGGCGAGCCACTGGATAAAGCCGGTGCTTATGGCATCCAGGGATTCGGTGCCATTCTCGTGGCTGACATAAAAGGCAGTTACAGTAATGTGGTCGGGCTGCCTCTGACGGAAACTGCTGCCCTGCTCAGAGAGTCTGATGTACCGGTATGGCAGATGGACAACCGATGGTAAATGCTGAAATTCTGATGAACGTAACACCGACCGAAAGCCGCGTGGCGGTAGTCGAAAACGGTGTTCTTCAGGAAATATTCATAGAACGCTCCAATCACCGCGGACTGGTCGGCAATATTTATAAAGGCCGGGTGGTGCGTGTGCTGCCGGGTATGCAGGCAGCGTTTGTTGATATCGGTCTTGAGCGTGCGGCCTTTATTCACAGCTCAGAAATCAGCCGCGACAATAACGCCCCGATTGTGCAGCTGGTGCGTGAAGGTCAGTCGTTGATTGTGCAGGTCACGAAAGACCCGATCGGCACCAAAGGCGCACGCCTGACAACGCACCTTTCCATCCCTTCTCGCTATCTGGTGTACATGCCGGGGACTGCGCATCTGGGGGTGTCACAACGCATCGAGGAAGAGAGCGAGCGCGAACGCCTGAAGCGGCTGGTGACCGGCTGCATGGAATCCGAAGGCCTCACTGGTGAAGCCGGATTTATCCTGCGCACGGCAGCCGATGGCGTCGGTGAAGACGAGATTCTGGCCGACGTGCGTTACCTGCGCCGCCTGTGGCGCAAGCTTGAAGAGCGCATCAAAGACAACCCGCTGCCCAGTATGATCTACGATGAGCTGCCGCTGTCACAGCGCGCCATCCGCGATCTGGCGCGCCCCGAGACGACCAAGATCCTGATCGACTCCAACGAGACGTACCAGAAAATCGATCAGTTCTGTCAGCAGTATGTGCCGGAAGTGGCTGAGACCATTGAGTACTACAAAGGCCCGGGACCGATCTTTGAGCTGTACAACGTCGAAGAAGACATCCAGCGTGGCCTTGAACGTCAGGTAGCCCTTAAATCCGGCGGTTATCTGGTCATTGATCAGACCGAGGCCATGACCACCATTGATGTGAATACCGGTGGCTTTGTCGGCCGCCGTAACCTCGAAGATACGATCTTCAAGACCAACCTCGAAGCCGCCACTGCTATTGGCCGTCAGGTGCGGCTGCGCAATCTTGGCGGCATCATCATCCTCGACTTTATCGACATGACGGATGTGGAACATCAGCGTCAGGTACTGCGCATGCTTGAGAAGGTACTGGAGAAAGACCACACCAAAACCAAAATCAGTGGCGTGTCTGAACTCGGGCTGGTGGAGATGACGCGCAAGCGCACGCGCGAGAGCCTTGAGCATATGCTGATGGAGCCCTGCAGCGCCTGTCAGGGACGCGGCTCGGTGAAAACCGCCGAGACCATCTGTTACGAGATCTTCCGCGAAATTCTGCGCGAAGAGCGTGCCTACAACGCCGGGACCTATCTGGTACTGGCCAGTCAGGAAGTGGTGGACCGCTTACTCGACGAAGACAGTCACGGCCTGGCCGATCTTGAAGCCTTTATCGGCAAAACCATCCGCCTCCAGGTAGAAGGACGCTACCGGCAGGATGAATACGACATCATTCTGCAGTAACCGCGGATGGCGCTGATCCGGTCGTTCCTGTTACAGCTTTTCATCACTCTGCTTATGGCAGCGGGGCTGCTGTCTCTCTACGTCATCGGCGGACGTCTTGTCGTCATGCCATTGCTCGAGACCCAGGCACCGCGCCTGCAGGATATGCTCTCAGCGCAGATTGGCGAGCCGGTAACCATCGGTCACTTTGAGGGAGGCTGGTCGCTGTTTTCCCCTGTGGTGACGTTGCAGGATCTGGTCATTGGTGAGGGCGATACCCGTCTTACGATTGATACGGTAGCGGCTGAACTCGACCTCAGTTCCACCCTGTTTCACCGCCTGCCGGTATTCAAGCGTATCCTCATTGACCGCGTAGACCTTGTACTGCAGCAGGAATTGCTCAACCGGCTGAATCTGCCTAACCCGCTGGAGCAGAAAAGCGGCGGTAAAATGCCCGATCTGAGTGCCCTGAATACCCGGCCGGGCTGGCTCGACTGGCTGGAGCGGCAGGACAACATTGTGCTGCGCGACTGGCAGGTGACTAATCAGCACCCGGACGGCGTCACCGAAAGTCTGATCATCCGCCGGGTGTCCTGGCGAAACCAGGGGTCACAGCACTCGCTGGAAGGGGATATTGCCTGGGGACTGAACGATGACATCGCAGACATCTTTGTCAGTGCTGATATCCGCGGACAGCTGTGGCCGCTGGGGCAGCAGGATGGCGATGTCTACCTGCTGGTGGACGAGCAGCAGTGGTCTCGCTGGGTGCCGGAACATCTGCCCCGCGATCTGTCGATCGGCAGCATGCGCGCCAGCCTCGAAGGCTGGTTGTCCCTGTCTGACGGTGATCTGAAGTCTCTCTATATCCGCGCTGTTGTTCCCGAATTCAGTGTTCAGGCACCGGAGAACCAGCTGAATCTGACCCGTGGCACCCTGATGATCTCGGGCGAACGCACAGACGAAGACTGGCACCTGCAGATTCTGCCGAAGTTCGCCGAACCCCTGCCGATTCAGGAAGTACGCCTGAGCTCTGTACGCCTGCCGGAGCAGCGCGGCTGGAATGTGCGTATCCCGGCGACCGATCTGGCGGAAGCCAGCCAGTTCCTGCTGGATTTCAATCTGATGCCAGAGCCGT
Source organism: Thalassolituus sp. UBA674 (assembly GCA_002298335.1). Classification (GTDB taxonomy): domain Bacteria; phylum Pseudomonadota; class Gammaproteobacteria; order Pseudomonadales; family Oceanobacteraceae; genus Thalassolituus. The sequence continues at coordinate 43,988 of DBNK01000033.1, read as the reverse complement.
TTGACCGTTATCTGGACAACCTGTCTCCGGCGGGGCAGGCGCAGAATGTGCGCGTTTCGTACCTTTACGGCAGCGGAGATTTTGATTTCCGCGCCGATGTCAGTGATCTGGCAGTAGAGCCCTATAAAGGCATTCCGTCACTGGCGCGGGCAGACGGTAAAGTACACCTGCAGAAATACGGCGGTGTCGCCTATATCCGCGATAACGATCTGACCATGCATCTGCCGGACATCTACCAGCCTGCCTGGGATCTGACTGATGCCAGTGCAGACTTTTACTGGGAGATCGAACCGGACCTGTTCCGCCTGCAGCTGCAGGGCCTGGATGCCCATCTGGACGGCACCCGTGTCCGGGGTGATTTCTCGCTGCGGATTCCGCGTGATCATGCCGATGTCGAAAACCACATCGCACTGATCCTGGGTGTTGAGCAGGGCCCTGTCGCTTTGCAGCAGAAACTGGTGCCGGACATTATTGATCCGGCGATTAACGGCTGGCTCGACGCTGGTCTGCTGGAAGGTGATCTGTCGCAGGTCGGCTTTGTCCTTGATGGCACACTCGGTGACGATGCGCCGCCCGGCACCCTGACGACCCAGCTCTCGCTGGAAGCCGAGAATGCGCGCCTGAACTATCTGGATGGCTGGCCCGAAGTCACGGGCGTGAAGGGGCATGTGTTCCTCGATGCGCCGGATGTTGATGTCGATGTGTATGAAGGACGGACGCTTGGCGGCACGGTGACCGGACAGTCCGGCCGTGTCCAGATACGCTCAGTCGGTGACGAAACCCTGCTGTCTGTGAAGGGAAGTATCCGGGGCCGCACGGCGGAAGCTCTGTCGTATCTGCAGAGCACACCGCTGGCAGAGGTGCTGGATGATGCGCTGTCGTCCTGGAAAGCCGAAGGACAGGCCACCACTGACCTCAACCTGAAGGTATCCCTGAGCGACGACAACAGTGATCCACAGGTTGACCTGACCACGCAGCTCAGTAATTCACGCATACACATCACCGATCTGGATCTGGATATCACCGGTATTAACGGTGCCCTGAGCTTTAACAGCGACAGTGGCCTGTGGGCCGAGAACCTCACAGCGTCTCTGTTCGGTGGGCAGCTGCAGGCCGGTATCGGCTCGCAGGTGGTGAAGGATAACTATCTGATTACCCTGAGCGGTCAGGGTGAGGCCCAGTGGGACCCGCTGGCGCAATGGCTGGATCTGTTCCTGCTTGATCCGGTCAGCGGCTCACTGAATTACCACACTGAGCTGTTTATTGATCCGGCAGCGGCTGACCCTGTTCAGATACTCCTGGAGTCAGACCTGACCGGTACGGTGATTGATCTGCCGTATCCGGCAGGGAAAACTGCTGAAGAATCCCGCGCACTGACGACCCTGATCCGTTCCGGGAACGAAACCCGGCTGAACATCAACTACGACAACCTGATCCGCACGGCGCTGACACTCGATGCAGAGACCGCAGAGCCGCGCGGTCAGGTAGTGATTGGTGGTGATACGCCGCAACAGACCGAAGGTACCGGTATTCAGATTCTGGGTCATATCGACAAAGAAATCTCCGCCGAACCCTGGTGGGATGTGTTCGACCGTATGCTGACGCTGTCAGAGCAGGCGGATAAACAGGCTGCCCGCAGTGGCCAGGTGGCCCGTGCTGACGCTCTGGGTAACACCAATCCGGTGGCATCTGTCGATCTGACGCTGGCCGCCATCGATGCCTGGGATTATGCCTCCGGCAAGACAGCCGTTAAGGGACAGCAGGAGAATGGCGAGTGGAATCTGCGCATCGACAGCGATCTGGTCGCAGGTACCGTGACAATCCCCAAAGACACTCAGGCTCCGCTGATTCTGGCGCTGGATTACGTGCACCTGCCTGATGATGGCGAAACCGGAGATCCGTCTGCTGCAGACCCTTCGGCGGAAGCAAGGGTGTCTGCCGGTTCCGAAGCGGCTGATGAGGCTGCAACGGAAACCATACCGCCCGATCCACTGGAAGATGTATTACCGACCGATGTTGTCGCCATGGATGTGGAGCTGCAGGAGCTCTATATGGGCACGCGCAACTTCGGTTACTGGCAGCTCAACAGCCGTCCGCTGCACAACGGTGTACGGGTGAATTTCCTCAATACCGATATGAAAGGTCTGCACATCACCGGACCGATGGACTGGACCTGGCAGGATGGCGTCCACCATACTGACATCAGCGGGCTGGAGTTGCGTGCCACTAATGTCGAGGAAGTGCAGAAAGCCTTCCGCCAGCAGGCCATTGTCAAAGGCAAAGAGATGGACAGCCAGGTGAACCTGGGCTGGGCCGGTTCGCCACTGGGGTTCAACACCCAGACACTGAATGGCAACATCGCCATGCGCGTCAAGGACGGCTCTGTGGACCTTGAAGGTGCGGCCGCCATGCGTGCTGTCGGTGCGCTGAATGTGAACTCCATTTTCCGCCGCCTGCGTCTCGATTTTACCGATGTGGTTAATTCCGGCATGGCGTTTGATACCCTGAAAGGCAAAGCCGATATCGTCGATGGGGTAATGACCCTGACCGAACCGGTGACGCTGGAAGGACCGGGTGGCAAATTGCTGATTGCCGGTATGACGGATCTCAACACTGGTGAACTGGATATGAAACTGGCGGTGACTTTCCCGATCACAGGTACATTACCGCTGGTGGCCGTGCTGGCAGGATTCGCGCCGCCAGTGGCGGCATCCATTTATGTCACGGAGCGCCTTGTCGGGGATGAGCTGGAGCGCTTTACCAGTGCCAGTTACTCGATCAAAGGGACCGTGTCACAACCGGATGTGCAGCTGAACAAGGCTTTCGACAACAGTGTTGAGGGTAAAACCAGCCGCAGTTTCCTGGATCGATTCCTGAGTATTTTCGGACTGAAAAATGACTGATTCCGCCAGAGTAGCTGCCGTACAGTGCAGCAGTACGGCCAGTATTGAAGACAATAAGGCAGCACTGGCAGCGCTGGTCGCCGCTGCGGCGGCTCAGGGGGCACAACTGGTTCTGTTGCCGGAAATGTGTCTGAGTATGGATCCGCAGCGCTACCGGGAAATCGCCGACAATCCTGAGCACACAGTCTGGCTGGCGGATCTGGCCAGACAGCAGGGTGTCTGGCTGTTGGCAGGTGCTGTGCCACAGCCAGCCCCGGATGGCGATCCGCGCGTCCGTTCTGCCTTGCTGGTGTTCAATGATCAGGGCGAGCAGATCGCGCGTTATGACAAGATTCATCTGTTTGATGTGGATGTCGGCGACGCGCAGGGGCGCTATATGGAATCCGAGCGCTTCGCGCCGGGCAGTGACATCCGCGTGATAGATACTCCGGCAGGTAAGGTCGGGCTGAGCATCTGTTTTGACCTGCGTTTTCCGCAGCAGTACGAGGCCTTGCGCAAAGCCGGTGCTGAAATCATTGTGGTCCCGGCGGCCTTTACCCACCGTACCGGCGAAGCACACTGGGAGATTCTGTTACGGGCACGGGCGGTGGAGCAGCAATGCTATGTGCTGGCAGCAAATCAGTGTGGCTGGCACGACGACAAACGGCAGACCTGGGGACACTCTGTGCTGATTGATCCCTGGGGTAAGGTCGTTGCCGGGCTGGAAGAAGCGCCGGGCGTGGTCTGTGGGCAGGTCGATCTGGCGTATCTGCAGTCGGTGCGGGAGAAAATGCCTCTTAACCGCTGAAACTGTTCAACAGCAGTCTGCAGAGAATAACGAAAAACGGCCGGTAATTACCGGCCGTTTCCGTTTCTGGTGGTCAGGTCAGACGATCAGGCAAAGGCAAAGAGCACTGCGATCCCGGTGAAGGACGCCAGCCAGCGCATCAGGCCATCACTGAACTTACTCAGGGCGAAGAATACCACCAGAGCGACCAGGAAGTTGGCAGCGGTAGCCACCAGAAGGTCCACAGTCAGTTGTCTGCCGGTATAAAAGAAATCAAATACCATGGAAACACCCGCCCAGGTGGACGCGCACAGCAGGTAATTACGGGAGGTGATGAACAGATACATCATCCCAAGAATCAGCGGAATCTTGAAGAACATAGGGTTGGTCTCGGTTTTTTATTATTGTTACGACCGCCGCCCTCAGTGGGCATACGGCCAACGGGACAAACAATTAAGTAAGGAAGTTACCTGAAGCCGGGTTTGATGTGCAAGAGGGTTGTCTTAATCTTTTGTAACTGACGTTCAGCTCTGGCCGGATATGTCCTGTTTATCAGGCCGTCTGCTGACACTTCAGGCCTTCTCCTCAGGCCATTGAGTCCTTGATCAGCTGATAGAGCTTCTTGTAGCTGGTACCGGGTTTAGGAGGCTGCTGCGACATTTCTTTCTGGGCATTGCGCACCAGATTACGCAGCTGCTGACGGTCGGTTTCCGGGAATTCATCCAGAAATTCAGACAGGGCCTGAGGCTTATCAATCAGGCGGGTACGCCACTGCTCGTACTGCTTGGTACGGCGGCCATAGGCTTCACTGGACGGATCGAGCAGGTCCACCGCTTCCTGAATAGCATCGATGTTTTCATCGCGCATCAGCTTGCCAACGTACTGGAAGTGACGGCGGCGCGCCTCGTGCTTGCCGATACGGCGGCTCTCTTCCAATGCGTTGCGCAGGGTGTCGCTGACCGGCAGTCCGGGCCAGCGGTTCGGCGGCAGGTTGCACAGGGTTTCACCCAGATCCTGGTAACGCTGCATTTCGCGTTTGAGTTCGGATTTACTGACGAAATCTTCGTCGTCGTCAGAGTCGTACATAAGGTATCCGTCAGAGGTAGAACAGGGTCGCCAGACCCAGAAATGACATAAAGCCGACGATGTCGGTCACTGTGGTGAGGATCACACCTCCGGCCAGTGCCGGATCAATTCCCCAGACTTTCAGCAGCAGCGGCAGGGCCGCACCGGTCATCGCGGCGATCAACAGGTTAATGATGATGGCGGCACCGATAATGGTAGCAATGCCAGGGTCCTGGAACCAGGCCAGCGTGATCAGGGCGATGACCACAGCCCAGAGTACGCCGTTGATGGCGGCTACGGCAATTTCGCGGTTGAACAACCAGCGGAAATTGGCATTACTGAGCTGCCCCAGTGCTTGACCCCGGATCACCAGCGTCAGCACCTGAGAACCGGCAATGCCGCCCATACTGGCAACAATCGGCATGAGGACCGCCAGTGCCACGACCTGCTCGATGGTTTTGTCGAACAGACCGATCACGGCTGAGGCTGCCAGCGCAGTGAGCAGGTTGATACCGAGCCACACAGCACGGCGGCGGCTGGTCTTCAGAGCCGGGGCAAAGGTGTCTTCTTCTTCGTCCAGACCGGCCATGCTCATCAGTGAGTGGTCCGCGGCTTCACGGATAACGTCAACCACGTCATCGATGGTGATACGGCCGATCAGCTGGCCGTTGGCATCGACCACCGGAGCGGACACCAGGTCATGACGTTCGAACAGCTTGGCAACGTCGGAGTCGTGCATGGTCGCCGGGATGATGGTGACTTCGGTCGACATGACTTCACGCACGGTCTGCAGCGGATCGCTCACCAGCAGCTTGCTGATGGGCAGGGTTCCGATAAATTCGTTGGAGCGGTTAACCACCAGCAGGCTGTCAGTCATCTCCGGCAGTGAGCGGTGACGGCGCAGGTAACGCAGGACCACCTCAAGCGTGATATCCGGACGGATGGTCACGGTGTCTGTGTTCATCAGACCACCGGCGCTGTCCTCCGGATAGCCCAGAACAGCCTCAAGACGGGCTCTGTCCTGGGTGTCCATCGAGTCCAGAACTTCCTGCGTCACCCGTTCCGGCAGCTGCTGCAGAATGTCGGCGACGTCATCGTCGTCGAGCTCGGTGGTCAGATCGACCAGCTCTTCGGTACTGAAGTCGGCGAGGAACTGCGCCTGGTTTTCTTCGCTCAGATACTGGAGAACTTCACCTTCCAGCTCTTTGTCGACCAGATCCCAGATGACCTTCCGCGCTTTGGGCGGTGAGGTATTGATCAGGTGGGCGATATCAGCCGGCGGCAGACCGGAATTGAGGATGCGCTCAACCTGACTCAGTGCACCGCTTTCCAGCGCTGCATTAAGAATCCTGAGTTTTGCTTTCGATTTTTCTGTGTGCTGAGCCATGGCAGAAAAAAACAGTCAGGTTGATGAATGACGGTGTTACGGATGATACAGAGACTCTCTTCGCTGAGTCTCCGGATAAGATAACAGAATCAGTCTGATTCTAGCCCAGATAAGACAACAAGTACCACGAAATTACTCGCAGTAATTCCGATAAAATACTGTTTTAGCAATATTTATTCTGGGTTTTATTCTTCTTCATCGAAGCGGCGGTTGATCAGATCACGGACCGCTTCGAGGGCGCTGAGCTCGTCTTTGCCGTCGATTTCAAGGGTCAGTTCTGTGCCCTGACTGGCGGCCAGCATCATCACCGACATAATGCTTTTGCCGTCAACCATATTGCCATTGCGGCCGAGACGGATACGGCTGGAAAACGCCGAGGCGGTGGAAACCAGCTTGGCGGCGGCGCGGGCATGCAGCCCCAGTTTATTGATGATGGTGATCTGTTCGGTGAGCATGGAATGAGCAATCCGGTTCAGTCGGCGAGTTCGCGGTGACGTACCTGAACCAGCCGGTATTTCTGTCTGAAAATGGCCGCCAGCTGTTCGGTGAGGAACACTGAGCGGTGTTGTCCGCCGGTACAGCCGATGGCGATGGTCATATAGCTGCGGCTGGAACGGATAAAATGCGGCATCCAGTGATCCATGAATCCGGCAATGGATTCGCGCATTTCAGCCACTTCAGCATAGCTGCTGAGAAACATCTGTACCGGTTCGTCCATGCCTGTGTAGCCACGCAGGGTTTCGTCCCAGTAAGGGTTAGGCAGGTGGCGGACATCGAAAACATAGTCGGCATCGGTGGGTATGCCGTGTTTGAAACCGAAGGACTCAAACAGAATCGACATATCGGAGCCGTTGCGTTCCGCCACGCGGACATGAATCAGGCGGCGCAGTTCGTGGACTGACATACTGGTGGTGTCCAGTGTCAGGTTGGCCATGTTTGCCAGTGGGTCGAGCAGCTGCTTCTCCAGCTCAATGGCTTCGGCCAGTGATACTTCTTCGCGGGTCAGCGGATGTTTGCGGCGGGTGGCACTGAAGCGCTGCATCAGCACACTGTCGCTGGCGTCCAGATACACCACATCGATCTGGCAGGGATGCGGCAGGGCGTTCAGTAGTTCATCGATGCGGCCCACTGCGTGAGCCAGGTTACGGGCGTCGATACTGACGGCGATGCGGGTGAGCTTGTCGTTGGCGTCGGCCTCGCGGATCAGATCCGGCAGGAGACCGATGGGCAGGTTATCAATGCAGTAAAAGCCGATATCTTCCAGCACATTGAGTGCGGTGGATTTACCTGATCCGGATCGTCCGCTGATCACCACCAGTCTCATGGTCAGCTTTCCCGGGTGGCAATGGCACGCTGATACAGGTGTGAAACGTCCGGCGCACAGCGCAGGGCTTCACGGAAGGCCGACTGACTGAAGTTGGTGGCGAGCGTGGCCAGTAACTGCAGGTGTTCGTCGGTGGATTCTTCCGGCACGACCAGAGCAAATACCAGATCCACCGGACGGCCATCAATGGCGTCATAGTCGATCGGCTCTTCCAGACGCAGCAGGAAGCCGAGGGCGGATTCGCAGGTCAGCAGGCGGCAGTGAGGGATGGCAATGCCGTGGCCGATGCCGGTACTGCCCATGCGTTCGCGGCTGAGCAGTTTTTCATACACGTCGTCGGCACTGGCACTGTCGATGGTTTCTGCCACCATTGAAGCCAGCAGTTCCAGCAGCTTTTTCTTACTCGACACCGCCACTCCGGCCAGGGTCTGTTCCTGAGTGAGGATGTCGCTGATCTGAATGGACATGCGGTTCAGCCCTGACCGTGGTCACGGGCCACGCGTTTTTCCTTGTACTTGAGTAACTGGCGGTCCAGTTTGTCCGTCATCTGATCGATTCCGGCGTACATGTCGTCGTTTTCGGCACGGGCATGCAGATCGCTGCCGGCGACATGAATCGTAGCCTCGGCGACTTTGCGGTCTTTTTCGACGGTCAGGGTGACCTGGGCGGTGGTGATACTGTCGGAGTGACGGGTCAGTTTAGCCAGCTTCTCTTCGACGTAACTCTGCATGGCTTCGGTGATGTCTACATGGTGACCACTGATGTTGATATTCAAGCGACTCTCCTTAATTAAGCCTTTTCGGCCTGATGTTCCGGCGTGCTACAGGGCCGGATTGCAATTCGGCGTGCCGGGCCCGGATGGGCAGAACACGGTTGTCAGATTAACTGCTTGCGCTCATTCGATGGTGGAATCATCATCGCTTCGCGGTATTTTGCCACGGTACGGCGGGCAACCTGAATGCCCTGATCGCCCAGAATGGCGGCAATTTTGTTGTCACTTAACGGTTTGCGCGCGTTTTCGTCCGAAATCAGCTTTTTGATCATGGCGCGGATGGCCGTGGAAGAACACTCGCCGCCGCCATCGGTGCTGACATGGCTGGAGAAAAAGTACTTCAGCTCGAAAATGCCGCGCGGGGTGTGCATGTACTTCTGTGTGGTAACCCGCGAAATGGTGGACTCATGCATGCCGACAGCTTCGGCGATGTCATGCAGTACCAGAGGCTTCATGCCTTCTTCTCCGCGTTCAAAAAACTCAATCTGATACTCAACGATCTTGGTCGCCACTTTCAGCAGGGTTTCATTACGGCTCTGCAGGCTCTTGATGAACCAGCGTGCTTCCTGCAGGTGATCCTTGAGGAAAGAGTTCTCGGAGCTGCTGTCAGAGCGGCGGATCAGGGCCGCGTAGTCGGCATTCACACGCAGTCGCGGAGCGATGTCCGGGTTGAGCTCCACACGCCATTCATCGCGCACATTGCGCACGATGACATCGGGAATCACGTATTCAGAATGTTTGGTGGAAATGCTGGCCCCGGGCTTGGGGTTGAGTTCTTTGATCAGGCGCAGGACGCACTTGAGTGAATCTTCTTTGAGGCGCGTGCGGCGCATCAGGGTCGGGTAGTCACGGTTGCCGAGCAGCTCAATGTGATCCTGAATCACAGCTTTGGCTTCTTCCAGCCAGGGGGTTCCGGGCGGCATCTGCTTGAGCTGAATCATCAGGCAATCGCGCAGATCTACGGCAAACACGCCGGCCGGGTCAAACTGTTGCAGACGGTGCAGGACCGCCATCACTTCGTCTTCTTCGACACCCAGTTCCGGGTCCAGACTTTCGAGAATATCGTCGGCGGTGGTGTGCAGGTAGCCGTCGTCATCAACCCCGTCGATCAGCATGAAGGCGATTTCGCGGTCGGTATCGCTCATTGGCGTCAGGTTGAGCTGCCATAGCAGGTGATCCTGCAGGCTGTCGGTGCTGGCGTGACGGGAGTCGTAATCGGCGTCGTCATCATCCGGAGCTGCGGAGGCTGAGCCGGTTCCGGCGCTGATCTGGTAGGTGTCTTCCCACTGGCTGTCGACCGGCAGGTCGTCAGGCATCTTGTTGTCTTCCCAGGATGCGTCTACATCGTCCTGGTCAGGGCTGGGGTCGTAATCGGGTTCCGGGGCTTCGGCTTTGTCGCCGTTGTCGATGTGCTGGTCATCATCACGGTCAGAGTGATCATTGTCCTGGCTGTCGTGACCATCGCCGTCGTCGAATTCATCGGTTTCCAGCATGGGGTTGGAATCCAGCGCCTGCTGTATTTCCTGCTGCAGATCCAGAGTCGACAGCTGCAGCAGGCGGATAGCCTGTTGCAGTTGCGGCGTCATGGTCAGCTGCTGACCCATTTTTAGCTGGAGCGATGTCTTCATAAACGCTTAGGTACCGATTCTGTAACTGACAACACGAAAAAACTGGTGCAGATAATCAGGCATTATAGGCAAAGTTGCTTCTCATGGAATACATCTTGCTGTGCTCTACCTGCGAGTATGCACAAATAACCCGTTGTTTTACAGACGGAAATCATCTCCCAGATAGACTTTTCTGACCTGTTCGTTGGCCAGGATGTCGTCGGCGGTTCCGTCGGCGATGATATGACCGCCCCCGACGATGTAAGCACGCTCACAGATGGCCAGGGTTTCACGGACATTGTGATCTGTGATCAGGACGCCGATTCCCCGGGCTTTGAGCTGCCGGATAATGTCCATGATGTCAGACACAGAAATAGGGTCAACACCGGCGAAGGGTTCATCCAGCAGGATGAAGGAAGGTTCGGCGGCCAACGCCCGGGCAATTTCCACCCGGCGCCGCTCACCACCGGACAGCGCCATACCGGCACTGTCACGGATGTGCTGGATATGAAACTCGTCCAGAAGCAGCTCCAGCTGCTCAAGCCGCTGCTTGCGGTTGAGGTCTTTGCGCGTCTCCAGAATCGCCAGAATGTTATCGGCGACGCTGAGTTTGCGGAAGATGGAGGCTTCCTGCGGCAGATAGCCGATGCCCTTGCGTGCACGTCCGTGCATGGGCAGGTGGCTGATGTCTTCGTCATCGATCAGGATCTGTCCTTTGTCGGCCTGCACCAGATTGACGATCATGTAGAAGCAGGTGGTCTTACCTGCCCCGTTGGGGCCCAGAAGACCGACAATCTGACCACTTTCGACCTGCATTGACACGTCTTTGACCACCTGACGGCCGTTGTAGCTCTTGGCCAGATGCAGCGCTTTCAGGGTTTTCATCAGTTATTGTTTTCCTTCAGCTGCCCGGGCTGGATCACGACGCGGATACGGCCATCGCCTGCTGATTCTTCCGCCGGTACTTCCGGATCATCTGCCTGAGAACCCCGGGCTTTGATGGTTTCTGTGCCCATATCGTAGGTGATCAGGTCACCGTTCATCTGGTTGCCCTGCTGGCTCAGCTCCGCATCGCCGCGTAACGTGATCCGGCGTTCACCAGCGTAATAATCTATGCGGTTGCCGTGGGCTTTGGTCAGCGGTTTGTCTTCTTCAATCTGCTGTTCGTAGGTCGCAGGTTCACTCTCTGAACCTTCAGCCACGATTTTCTCGATCTTCTGGCCATCGCTGAGAATGTAGAGGCGGTCGGCAGCAATGCGCAGCGTGCCCTGAGTCAGGATGACGTTGCCTTTGTATATAACGGTACCGCTGCGGCGGTCCATGTCGGAGGCGTTGGATTCAATCAGGACTTCCTGCTGCCAGTCAGACGGCAGGGCATGGAGGCTCACAGGCATCAGCAGGGGAGCCAGACCCAGCAGGGAGATGATCAGCCTTTTACTGCGGCTCATAGCGGGTTTTTACCTTTGAATTGAGTTGCAGGCGTTCCTGTTGCACATCATACAGCATTCCGGTGCCTTCAATCTGCGTCCCCGGACCTGTGATCCGTACCGGATCATCCGTGCGGGCGCGCAGGGTTTTACTGTTGTAGATCAGGCTGTCAGTCACCATCAGCAGAGGTTCACCCTGAGCAGACTCGGATTCCAGCCGGACATGGCCGTTGAGGAACAGCACACCGCGGACATCTTTCAGATGGCCTTTGTCAGCGGTCAGGGTAGTCGGTGAATCCAGGTGCGTGACCAGACGCGGCTGAACGAAATAGGTGGTTTTCTCGTCCGGGTAGTGATCGGAGCGTGTGGCGTACAGGGTTTCCCCCAACAGACCGCTTTCGGCATAACGGTGACTGATCAGGTTGATGCCGTAATAGTCCGCTTCGCGCACTTTCTGATCGCCGCCCAGCAGCGACGGACCGCGGGTGTAGCGGTCCAGCGCCAGCAGGCCTAGGCCGAGGAAGGCTGTCAGCAGCAGTAACAGATAGCGCTTACGCACCATCAGATCACACCGGCCCGGAGCAGGTCATGCATGTTAATAACGCCTACGGTACGGCCATTGTCCTGTACCACGAGGGCGTTAATCTTGCTGTCCTCCATCACTTTCAGTGCTTCGGCGGCGAGTGTACCTGGGGCAATGGTCTTGCAGCCCTTGGTCATGACGTCACTGATGGTGACGTTGCGGATATCAATGCCATGATCAATGGCGCGGCGTAAGTCACCGTCGGTGAAGATACCGGCGAGACTGCCATCGGCATTGCTCACTGTGGTCATCCCCAGACCTTTGGAAGTCGCGACCAGCAGTGCATGAGGCAGGCTGACCTCCGGGCTGACCACAGGAATCTGCTCGCCTTTGTGCATGATGTCTTCGACTTTCAGCAGCAGACGGCGGCCAAGGCTGCCGCCCGGATGAGAGAAGGCAAAGTCTTCGGCGGTAAAGCCTTTGGCTTCCAGCAGGGCAATCGCCAGGGCATCGCCCATGACCAGCGCACAGGTGGTTGAAGAGGTCGGCGCCAGATCCAGCGGGCAGGCTTCCTGCACCACACCGGTGTACAGATGGCTGTCGGCGGCCTTGGCCAGTGTGGATTCCGGCTTGCCGGTCATACTGATCAGCTTGGTGCCCAGACGTTTGAGCAGCGGCAGCAGGCTGGTGACTTCGCTGGTTTCACCGGAGTTCGACAGCGCGATGACCACGTCGGCCCCTGTGATCATACCCATGTCGCCGTGGCTGGCTTCACCCGGGTGTACGAAGAACGCCGGGGTGCCGGTGCTGGCCAGAGTCGCGGCGATTTTGGTGCCGATGTGGCCGGACTTACCCATGCCGGTCACGACCACGCGGCCACGGCACTGAATCACCAGCTGACAGGCGTGGGTGAAATCGTCGTCGAGGTAATCCGCCAGCTGAGTCACTGACTCCGCTTCGAGCTGGATGGTACGGCGGGCGGATTCGATAAAATTAAACAGATTCATAAATTACTGGTTCACCATAAACAGCGATGCAAGGTAGGCCACATAAGAGCCGGTCAAGAGTACGCCGGAAAAACGTCCCACCCTGCCATTTCTGAAGTTAAGCATAATTAGCAGGATCAGGGCGGTGGTCAGGCCCATCATCACCATATAGTCCCGGTTAAAGGCGTCGGGTTCCACGGCGGTGATGGTAATGAGACCCGGTACCGGCATGACGATCAGCAGATTGAACAGGTTGGAGCCGATGACGTTACCGATGGCAATGTCGTGATGACCTTTCAGGGCGCTGGCAACGGATGCGGCCAGCTCCGGCAGGCTGGTACCGATGGCGACAATGGTCAGACCGATCACCAGATCACTCACGCCCAGCGTCTGGGCGATGCCGGTGGCACCCCAGACCAGCAGTTTGGAGCTGACCATGAGTACCGCCAGACCGGCGACAAGAAGTACCAGGGCCTTGGCGGTGCTGGTGTGTTCAATGGCTTCAGCCTCTTCCTCATCCATTGCCGGCTCGCCACTGTCACCCTGAAAGCGGAACAGAATGAACATGCTGATCAGGAATGCCGCCAGCAGAATCATGGAGTCCATCAGGTTCAGGCTCAGATCCAGCAGCACCAGTCCGCCGATGACACTGACAACCAGCAGCAGCGGCAGCTCTTTTTTCATCATCTGCTTCTGGATAGGAATGGGAGCTATCAAGGCCGTGATGCCCAGCACCAGCCCGATATTGGTGATGTTGGAGCCGATGGCATTACCGATGGCAAGATTGCCGGCGTTATCCAGCGCAGCCATGGCGGAGACAAACATCTCCGGCGCTGAAGTGCCGATAGAAACGATGGTCAGGCCAACCAGCAGGGGTGACATACCCAGATGGCGGGCCGTGGCAGCGGCACCCACAACAAACTGATCGGCACTCCAGACCAGCAGTACCAGTCCGGCAAGTACAGCACCGATTTCAAGGATCATATAAGGCTCCACAATTTCAGGGGCCGTTTCCGGCCCGGAAAAACAGCCCGCATTGTACCGGAGCGATTCCTGCACGCAATTACAACGGCTCTGGCAGGGCTGCGCAGCTGTTGCACCAGCAGAACACTGACTGCCGAGAATCTGGTTGGTTCGCCGCACGCATTCCGCTATTCTGCTTGCCACTGACAGATAACAGAGTTCAATAATGTCCGGCAGCAGTACACATGTAGAGCTGCGCGACGTGGTGTTCAGTCGCGGCAGCCGCAGGATCTATGACGGCCTGAACGTTGCGTTTCCGCGGGGTAAAGTCACCGCCATCATGGGCCCGAGTGGCACCGGTAAAACCACCATGCTGCGTATGATTGGTGGTCAGCTGCGCGCCGAGCAGGGCACTGTTGAGGTGGATGGCCGCGACGTTGGCAAAATGACCCGCAGCGAGCTGTTTGATCTGCGTAAAGACAAAATGGGCATGCTGTTTCAGACCAGCGGTCTGTTCACGGATATCAGCGTGTTCGAGAACGTGGCGTTTCCGCTGCGTGTTCATACCGACCTGCCGGAATCCATGATCCGCGACCTGGTGCTGATGAAGCTCGAAGCGGTCGGCCTGCGCGGTGCCCGTGATCTGATGCCGGCCGAGTTGTCCGGCGGTATGGTACGCCGCGTTGCACTGGCACGGACCATCGCCATGGACCCGGAACTGGTGATGTACGACGAGCCCTTCACCGGTCTTGATCCGATTTCCATGGGCATGATCATCCGCCTGATCCGCGGTCTTAATCAGACGCTCGGGCTGACCAGCCTGCTGGTCTCTCACGATGTCGAAGAATCCTGCTCCATTGCTGATTACCTGTGCATCCTGTCCGGTGGCAAGATGATAGGTTTCGGTACTCCGGAAGAACTCAAACACGACGGTAACCCGGAAGTGCGTCAGTTCCTCAATGGCGACCCGGACGGCCCGGTGCCCTTCCATTATCCCGCCGAAGATTACCGCAAAGAACTTATGTCCGGAGCCGACCATGCTTAACAGTCTGCAGAAACTCGGCCGTTCCGGCGTCGAAGCGATAGAGGCCATTGGTCGTGCCGGTATTCTGTTCCGCCAGTCATTGTTATGGGGCGGGCCGGGCAGTGCGGGCTTTCTTGATCTGATCAAACAGATTCATTCGGTTGGTGTACGTTCGCTCTCCATCATCGTTGTCGCCGGCTTCTTCGTCGGCATGGTACTGGCGTTGCAGGGTTACAACATCCTGATCAAATTCGGCTCGGTCTCCGCGCTGGGCACTATGGTGTCCCTGACCCTGTTGCGGGAACTCGGGCCGGTGATGGCGGCGCTGCTGTTTGCCGGACGGGCCGGTTCAGCACTGACGGCGGAAATCGGTCTGATGAAAGCCACGGAGCAGCTCTCTGCCATGGAAATGATGGGTGTGGATCCGCTCAAGCGGGTGATTACCCCGCGTCTCTGGGCCGGTGTGATCAGTGTGCCGATTCTGGCACTGCTGTTCAGTACGGTTGGTATCTGGGGTGGCGCGTTTGTGGCCGTTGATCTGCTCGGTCTCTACGACGGCGCCTACTGGGGCAATATGCAGAATTCCGTCACCTTTTATGAAGACGTGGTCAAAGGCCTGATCAAGGCTTCTGCCTTTGGTCTGGTGGTGACCTGGATTGCGGTGTTCCGCGGTTATGATTGTGTACCGACCTCGGAAGGGATCGGTAAAGCCACCACGCAAACGGTGGTGATTTCGTCCCTGGCGGTACTGGGACTCGACTTTATTCTGACTGCTGTCATGTTAGGAGGCATCTGAAGCCATGCGTTATGTTGAACTGAGCGTCGGTAGTTTTATGGTGATGGGTATCATCGCTCTGGTACTGATGGCTTTCCGTGTCAGTGGTCTGTCGATGGACACAGGTGGTGAAACCTACACCCTGAAGGCCCGCTTCCAGAATCTTGGAGGGCTGACCGAGCGCTCCAAAGTCTCTATGGCGGGTGTCACCATTGGTAAAGTGACGAAGATCTACCTCGATAACGAATATTACGAAGCCGTGGTGGAAATGGAGATCAATAAATCCATGGACACTCTGAGCACCGACACCAACGCCGCGATTCTGACTGCCGGTCTGCTGGGCGAGAAGTACATCGGTCTGCAGGTGGGCGGTGAGCTGGATAACCTCAAAGACGGTGACTGGATCGTCGATACCCAGTCTGCCGTGGTGCTGGAAGACCTGATCAGCCGCTTCCTGTTCAACAAGGCCGAGGGCAACTGATGAAGCCGGCACTGGTCGCTCAGAGCGATGGCACGGTGCAGCTGCAGGGTGAGCTGACGGTGCATACGGTGACACCTCTGCTGGAACAGGGGCGCTCTATGATTGCCGCCGCTGATGGCAACTGGACGCTGGATCTGTCACCGCAGACCGGTCACTTCAGCAGCGCCGCTGTCGCCCTGCTGCTCGACTGGCTGCGTCTTTGCGAAGCCAGCGGTAAAACCCTCGCCGTGATCAATCCACCGCAACAGTTTGGTGCCATGATCACCATCTGCGGACTGGATGATATCTTCAGCTCAGTGGTCCGCGCTGCCTGATCCGGGCTGCGGCGCATTCCGCCGCGCCTGAACCCGCCTTTACATCGGCTTTTGCTTCGTAAAAACGCCCAAATCCGCTATCATTGGCCGCTTTTCAGAATCCGGAGTAAATCGGCTCTATGACACCGGCAGACATCCTCAAGGTATTACAGGCGGAAGCGCCTGACGTCGAGTGGTCCGTTACCGACGGCTACGTCAAAGAAATCACCGGCGTTGGCGACGTGTTCGAAGGTCTGAACGTCGTTAAACGTCAGCAGTTTGTGTACCGCATCCTGAACTCCTTCATTACTGATGGCAGCCTGCATGCGCTGTCCATTCATACCTATACGCCCGCTGAAAAAGCAGGGTCTTAATACATGGAAAAACTCAGAATTGAAGGTGGCCGCCGTCTGGAAGGCGAAGTACGCATCTCTGGTGCCAAGAACTCCGCCCTGCCTATTCTGGCCGCAACCCTGCTCGCCGAAGGGCCGATGCAGGTCGGCAATCTGCCGCACCTTCACGATATCACCACTATGCTCGAGCTGCTGGGCTGCATGGGGGTTCAGGTTGCCATCAACGAAGACATGTCGGTGGAGACCAACTGCGCAACACTGAACAGCACATCAGCTCCGTACGATCTGGTGCGCACCATGCGTGCCTCGATTCTGGTGCTGGGTCCGTTACTGGCGCGTTATGGCCGTGCTGAAGTGTCTCTGCCGGGTGGCTGTGCCATCGGTACGCGCCCGGTGGATCTGCACCTGCGCGGTATGGAGGCTCTGGGTGCCGAGGTGGAAGTGGTCGACGGTTATGTCAAAGCCTCGGCTCCTCAGGGGCGTCTTAAAGGTGCCAACATTTTTCTCGATACCGTGACGGTGACCGGTACCGAGAATATCCTCATGGCCGCTGTGCTGGCTGAAGGCAAGACCATCATTGAGAACGCCGCACGCGAACCCGAAGTGGTGGACCTGGCCAACTGCCTGATCGCCATGGGTGCCAGGATCAAAGGTGCCGGTACCGACACGCTGGAAATTGAAGGCGTAGAGACTCTGCACGGTTGTGAATTCAATGTCCTGCCCGACCGGATTGAAACCGGCACTTTCCTGGTTGCCGCCGCCGTCACCGGTGGTCGCATCCGCTGTAAAGACACCGACCCGCTGCTGCTGGAAGCCGTGCTGCACAAGTTGCAGGAAGCGGGAGCCGAAGTCAGCACAGGTGAGGACTGGATCGAGCTGGATATGAAAGGCCAGCGGCCGAAGGCGGTGAACATCCGCACCGCGCCGCATCCGGCGTTTCCGACCGATATGCAGGCCCAGTTTGTGGTGCTCAATGCCGTTGCCGAGGGTACCGGTACTGTGATTGAAACGATTTTTGAAAACCGTTTCATGCACGCACAGGAACTGGTGCGCATGGGTGCGGACATTCATGTCGAAGGCAATACCGCCATTGTCACGGGTAAATCGAAACTCAGCGCTGCTCCTGTGATGGCCACCGACCTGAGGGCGTCGGCGTCACTGGTGATTGCCGCAATGGTCGCCGAAGGCGCGACCGAAGTCAGCCGCATCTATCACATTGACCGCGGCTACGAATGTATTGAAGAGAAGTTTCAGCAGCTGGGCGCGAACATCCGCCGCCTGCCGGCCTGATGGCCACTGCTAACAGAGGATTATCATGACTCAGCCACTGACCATTGCCCTGTCGAAAGGGCGTATTCTGGACGACACCCTGCCATTGTTAGCAGAAGCGGGTATTCATCCGGCTGAAGACATCCATAAAAGCCGCAAGCTGATTTTTGATACCAACCACGATCACATCAAGCTGGTGGTGATCCGCGCTACCGACGTGCCGACCTATGTGGAATACGGCGCTGCTGATCTGGGTATTTCCGGCAAAGACGTGCTGATGGAATACAACAGCCCCAACCTGTGTGAGCCACTGGATCTGAAGATCGCGACCTGCCGTCTGATGACCGCTGCACTGAAAGACCGCGAGTTACCCGCCGGTCGCCTGAAGGTTGCCACCAAATTCACCGGTGTTGCAAAGCGCTATTTCGCCGAGCAGGGACGGCAGGTGGATATCATCAAGCTCTACGGTGGTATGGAGCTGGCGCCGATTATGGGGTTGGCTGACCTGATCGTGGATATCGTCGATACCGGCAATACCCTCAGGGCCAATGGTCTGGAGCCACGCGATCTGATCTCCGACGTCAGCTCCCGCCTGGTCGCCAGCCGTGCCTCCATGAAGGTGAAGTACAACCAGATTCAGCCCATCATCGACAGCATGGCCGCCGCCGTTGCCCGTCGCGATCAGTAAGAGAGAGGCTCACTATGCGCAGATTATCGACTCAGGATTCTGCCTTTAACGCACAGCTGGACGATCTGCTGGCGTGGGAATCCGTCTCTGACATCGAAGTTCAGCAGTCTGTGACCCATATCGTCACGGAAGTACGTCGCCGTGGTGACGACGCACTGGTGGAATTCACCAACCGTTTTGACCGTATGTCCGTTGCCAGCATGGCTGAACTGGAACTGTCCCAGGAGCAGCTTCAGGCTGCCCTCGACAGTCTCCCAGCTGCCGAAAAGCAGGCTCTTACGACCGCCGCTGAGCGTGTGCGTGCCTACCATGAAAAGCAGCGTCAGGATTCCTGGAGCTACACCGAAGCCGACGGCACTATGCTCGGCCAGAAGATCACACCGATGGACCGCGTGGGTATTTATGTACCCGGTGGCAAAGCGGCGTATCCGTCTTCGGTACTGATGAATGCGATTCCGGCCCATGTGGCTGGCGTGAACGAAATTATTATGGTGGTACCAACACCGGGTGGTGAACTGAACCAGCTGGTGCTGGCTGCCGCCGCTCTGGCCGGTGTGAACCGTGTATTTACGGTCGGTGGCGCTCAGGCTGTGGCGGCACTGGCTTACGGTACCGCGACCGTGCCTAAGGTCGATAAAATTGTCGGTCCGGGCAACATCTATGTCGCCACCGCCAAGCGCATGGTATTCGGTGCGGTGGGTATCGACATGATCGCCGGACCGTCGGAGATTCTGGTGGTGTGTGACGGTGAGACCGATCCGGACTGGATCGCCATGGACCTGTTTTCGCAGGCTGAGCACGACGAAGATGCCCAGTCGATTCTGATTGCCACCGATGCCGCCTTCTTTGATCGTGTCGAAGCCAGCATTGAAAAACTGCTGCCGACCATGGAGCGTCAGGAGATCATCCGCACCTCACTGGAAGGTCGTGGCGCACTGATTCTGGCCAAAGACAAAAGTGAAGCGACGGATCTCATTAACCGTATCGCGCCGGAACACCTTGAGCTGTCCGTGGCAGATCCGGACAGCTGGCTGGACGGCATCCGTCATGCCGGAGCTATCTTTATGGGCCGGTATACGGCGGAAGCGTTGGGTGATTACTGCGCCGGACCGAACCACGTACTGCCGACCTCCGGCACCGCACGTTTCTCGTCACCGCTCGGTGTTTACGACTTCCAGAAGCGTTCGTCGCTGGTGAAGTTCTCGGCTGATGGTGCGTCGGAAATGGGCAAAGTCGCCTCGGTACTTGCCCGCGGTGAACACCTGACCGCGCACGCCCGTTCTGCGGAATTCCGTATTAAGGATTGATTGCGGTTCAGCGGAATAAAAAAGCCCGGCATTGCCGGGCTTTTTTATATCCCATTTGTTATTCAACTACCACATTGAAGTTATTCACGCAGGGTTGCAGAGGTGACATGGTTACCGCCTTAGGTACCCGGCCACCGGAAGAGCAGCTCATAATCAGTGGCCCGATGTAAGGTACACTACCACTTTTGGCATCCGGGCTGCCCAGCCACCAGTTGTTGGTAAACAGCAGGGGAATATGTCCCTGAGCCAGAATAATATTGTCGCAGGTGGTGGTCTGGTCACCCTGGGTCAGTACCAGAGTGCCTTCAACGGCAAAGTTCAGATCGTCTGGCATAGGGCCGCTGGAGTCACAGGCAATGGCATTGCCGGTGCCTATCTGCTGCTCAAACCATTCAGCGACGCCTTCACTTTTTTTACGGTCAGCCGTGATGGTGACTTTGCAGGCCCCGTCTTCGGCGGTTGCGGTGGTACCGTCGTAGTCTTCGCCACTGGTAATATCATAACTACTGACCGTGAAGGAGCAGGAGGTAATCCCGTTTACATGAAGAAAGACATCGTTGGTGTCAGTATCAGCCATGGTCTGTATGGAAAATACAGCTGCAGCAAGCAGCAGTATTTTATTCTGAATTCTGGTTTTCATAATCGCATCCTTGATAAACAAATGAAGCCCCGCTGCAGACCGCACCGGGGCAGGGATCATTACTGATTCACGTTGGCGGTGAAGTTATTCACGCAGGGTTGTGGTGGTGAGTAGACAACCACTTTGGGCAGGATGCCACCGGAAGAACACTGCTCGGTCAGCGGACCAACAAAAGGTACGCCACCACTGTTCACGTCCGGGCTGCCCAGCCACCAGTTGTTGGTGACGCCAAAGTGGCCCTGAGCGAGGATGACATTCTTACAGGTGGTGGTCTGATCGCCCTGGGTCAGCACCAGAGTGCCTTCAACGGCGAAGTTCAGCTTGTCGGGCATCGGGCCGCTGGAGTCACAGGCAATCGCGGCACCGGTGCCGATTTCACTGCTGAACCATTTGGCGACTTCTGAGGTGCCATGGCGACCCGCTTTCACGGTCACTTTGCATTTACCATCGTGCATTTTGGACGTGGTGCCGGAATAAGGTTGTCCTTTGGACACGCTGTGGCTGGTTTCAGTGAAACTGCAGGCTGTGAGGCCGTTGGTGTGGATGAACACGTCATTGTCGTGCTCAGTGGTAGCAGATGCGCTGGCAGGGATCAGCAACAGGAGTGCACAGAGTGCGGGAACAGCGGGTGTTATTTTCATAATCGTATCCTTGATAAGTGCGGGGATGACTGCAGCAGAAACTCCGGACTGCAGGCGGGTTCAGACTATCAAATTACGACATATGTAAAAGCCGGAAACGGGCCAGAGAGGGTATTGGTCAGTTTGCTTTTATGACCGCTTATTCAGGAATGGAGTTGGTACAGAGTGCGCATGCAGCCCGGCACAAGATAGCCGGGCTGCGGCAGAGGGTGGAGATTAACGCTCGAGGTGCTTGATTTTGTCCGGCACGCCATCCCACTCTTCAGCATCCGGAAGGGCATCTTTCTGCTCGGTGATGTTGTTGTCGGCCCATTCTTCGGCCAGTTCGGCGTTCAGTTCGATGAACTGTTCCTGACCGGCAGGTACTTCATCTTCAGAGAAAATGGCTTCTGCCGGACACTCAGGCTCACACAGAGCACAGTCGATGCACTCGTCCGGATGAATGACCAGAAAGTTCGGGCCTTCGTAGAAGCAGTCGACCGGGCAGACTTCCACACAATCGGTGTATTTACATTTAATGCAGTTATCGGTGACAACGAAGGTCATCGGTGTTCTCCTGAATCACGGTATGCCGCGGCGAAGATACGCAGAACGGCTGATAATAATAGGTGTTTTACAGTGGCTGTATTCTAGGCAGAGTGTGGCAGGCAGGCAAGGCAACCCGGGCCGGCAGAGCGTTATTCACTGCGCAAAATTCCAATCACATTATCCGGTAAAACCGAACAAGTCGGGTTACATCATCTTCTTCAGCGAGTAAATCAGCTCCAGTGCCTGACGTGGCGTCAGGTCATCGGCATCAATGTCACGCAGCGCGTCTTCAACCCCGGAACTGGCAGTAGCGAACATATCCGGCTGTTGCGGAGCTACCGGGGCCGGTTTTGACCGGATATCCGCAGTGACCAGCGGAGCTGCCACCGGGGTGGGCGTATGTCCGGACTGTTCCAGTTGCAGCAGCAACGTCTTTGCCTGAGCAATTACCCCAGAGGGTACGCCGGCCAGCTGGGCCACCTGCAGGCCATAGCTCTGGCTGGCCGGGCCGGGTTCGACACTGTGCAGGAAGATAATGCGTTCGTCGTGTTCGGTGGCTTTGAGGTGCACGTTCACCACACCGGCGTGCTGCTCGGGCAGGGCGGTCATCTCAAAGTAGTGGGTTGCAAACAGGGTAAACGCACCGATCTGATCGGCCAGATGAGCGGCGGCCGCCCAGGCCAGTGACAGACCATCAAAGGTGCTGGTGCCACGGCCTACTTCATCCATCAGCACCAGACTGTCGCGGGTGGCGTTGTGCAGAATATTTGCAGTCTCGGTCATTTCCACCATGAAGGTAGAGCGGCCTCCGGCCACATCATCGGAGGACCCCATGCGGGTGAAAATCCGGTCTACCGGGCCGATGCGGCAGAATTCCGCGGGGACGTAACTGCCGATGTGCGCAAGCAGGACGATCAGTGCCACCTGACGCATGTAGGTCGATTTACCGCCCATGTTGGGTCCGGTGATGATCTGCATGCGCGACTCGTCATCCAGACAGGTATCGTTGGCAACAAAGGGATCGGTGATCAGGGCTTCTACCACCGGATGCCGTCCCTGACGGATATCCAGACAGCTGTCGCTGACCAGATCCGGTGCGGTCAGGCGCAGGGCATCGGCTTTCAGTGCCAGACAAACCAGTACATCCAGTTCGGACAAAGCGGCAGCACATGTCTGCAGGGCAATCAGCTCTTCGGCCAGATCGACCAGCAGGGTCTCGTACAACATCTTCTCGCGTGACAGGGCGCGGGCTTTGGCACTCAGTGCCTTGTCTTCAAACTCTTTCAGTTCCGGTGTGATAAAACGTTCGGCGTTTTTCAGGGTCTGGCGGCGGATGTACTCAACGGGTGCCTGCTCCGCCTGCGCCTTGCTGATTTCAATAAAGTAGCCGTGAACCCGGTTGTAGCCGACTTTCAGGGTCGGAATACCGGTACGTTCTTTTTCCCGCTCTTCCATTTTCACCAGATAATCACCGGCGTTTTCACTCAGGGCACGCAGCTCATCCAGCTCGGTATCGTAGCCTGTGGCTATGACGCCACCATCGCGGATCACCGCTGGTGGGTTTTCGATAATGGCCTGTGTCAGACGCTCTACCCAGTGCGGAAACTCCGGTGCACGCTCACGGATATCCAGCGCCAGCGGGCTGTCGAGACGGTCAAGCTGGGCGCGGATATCGGGTACGACGGTAAGCGCATCACGCAGTCGTGCCAGATCGCGCGGGCGGGCTGAACCCAGCGCCACGCGGGAAAGAATTCGCTCGACATCGCCAACGCGTTTCAGACTTTGTTGCAGATCATCCGTAGCGTAGTGCTGCAGGCACTGGCCGATCAGGTTCTGTCGCTGGGCCAGTACACTGTGGTCGCGCAATGGCCGGTTCAGCCAGCGGCGCAGCAGACGGCTGCCCATGGCGGTAGCGGTGCTGTCCAGCACCCAGGCGAGGGTGAAAGTGCTGTCGCCTTTCTGGTTGATATCGATTTCCAGATTACGGCGGCTGGCCGGGTCAATAATGATGGCGTCATCCGGCTGCTCAACGGTGAGCGAGCGGATGTGCGGCAGGCTGTTGCGTTGGGTTTCCTGCGCGTAATGCAGCAGGGCACCGGCGGCACGAATGGCGGTTTTCATGCCTTCGCAGCCAAAGCCGTGCAGATCGCGGGTATTCAGCTGTGTGGTGAGCAGACGCAGGGCGGTATCCGCCTCAAAATGCCAGGGAGCCAGACGTTTTGCACCGGCCCGGCTGGTGACGATTTCTGCAAAAGACTGGTCTTCGGGCAGCAGTAATTCGGCCGGGCGCAGGCGTTCCAACTCAGCGGATAAGGCATCTTCGCCTTTGACTTCAAGTACACTGAAACGCCCGGAGGAAATCTCCAGAACCGCCAGACCATGGGTCTGTTGCGAAGAGCACAGAGACACCAGAAGGTTATCCCGGTGTTCATCCAGCAGGGCTTCATCGGTCAGGGTTCCCGGCGTCAGGATGCGCACGACTTTGCGTTCTACCGGCCCTTTGCTGGCTGCCGGATCGCCAACCTGCTCTGCAATGGCAACCGAGACACCGAGTTTCACCAGCCGGGCAATGTAACCTTCTGCAGAATGATACGGCACACCGGCCATGGGAATCGGTTCACCGGCGCTCTGGCCGCGGGCGGTGAGAGTAATGTCCAGCAGCTCAGCAGCACGTCGTGCATCGGTGTAAAACAGCTCGTAGAAATCGCCCATCCGGTAGAACAGCAGGGTATCCGGAAACTCCGATTTAATCTTCAGGTACTGCTGCATCATCGGCGTATGGGCGCTGGCCTGACTCATGGGGATCCTCAGATGGTATAGTCCGGGAGGAATTGTACGGGAAGCAGATTGAATGCGGAATGCGGTGGAGGAAAAGCCCGGATACCGGTTGTGGACAGGTCCGTTGCTGCTGTCAGCGGGTCTTGCCTGTGCGATGGCAACGGCTGAGGAGTGTGAACCGGCAGAATGGCGGGACATTGCCGGGTTGGTGATGCCTTACATGGACGAGCAGAGCTACGTTGACCGGGTTGTGATGCAGGGGCCTTCTTCAGACTATGCCCCGCAGATGCTGCTGGATAACCTGCAGGGTGTGACTTTCCCGCCGGAGGTCCGGCAGCAGCTGGATCTGCTCCGTTATTGTCTTGTTACGGTGGCGGCCGAGGCAGAATAACCCCTGCTCATTAGGTGCCGTCTGCAGAAGTGGACAGCCTCGTTCTGCACGTTTTTGCCATCAGATCTGACTTTTCGCTTTTTCCAGCCATTCTTTCGGGGACAACCCGGTGCGTTTACGGAATACACGTGCCAGGGCGGAACCATTCTCATAGCCCACCTCATTGGCAATTAAACCCACGGGTTTGTTTTTCCGTAATAACCCCTGTGCGACTGCAACCCGCCAGTCGGCAATGTAGTCACCGGGTGTCTGCCCGACAATCTCACGGAACTGCTCAGCAAATCTGGTACGGGACATAGCGGCTTTGGCCGCGAGGGATTCCAGGGTCCAGGGCAGCTCCGGCTGCTGGTGGATGGCGGTTAAGGCTTTGGCGATCTGCGGGTGTGACAGGCCTGCAATCATACCGTGCTGAACAATGCCTTCAGACAGCACGTGACGCAGTATCTGTATCAGAAAAATATCACACAGGCGGTCAATCATAGGCTGCCGACCGGATTGTTCTGAAAAGGCTTCTTCAAATAACCAGCTGGCGGCCTGCCCGAGAAGACCGGATTCTTCCAGATCAAAATAAATCAGTTTAGGTAATGCGCCGGCGAGCGGGTTGCTTTGCCCGTCTTCGTAAAAAATATTGGCACAGACTAATTCGGCACCCACGGATTCATTGGCAATAATCCGGTGCTGAAATGCTCTGGGAATAAATATCACCGCAGGCCTGTCCAGCACTATTTTATGACCTTCATTGTTGATAAAGGCCAGGGGGCCTGCTTTGAGAAGATGCAGGTGTCCCTGTGTCCCGCCACCATCCCCGAATGATTGTATACCGCACAGATTGCCGCTGAAGAAGACCCGCGCGGAAATCGAGAAGCGGTTCAGAATATCTGCAAGTGTATCCATAAAGAAAAATCCGCCTGTCCGGACGATCGGGTTCAAGTTCAGGACGATCTGATCCCTTTGACGGGGGAGGTCTCCCTATAGTGGTCATCAAGCGGCGGGGATGTCCTGTCGCCAGAATCTGACCTTAATTATGCAAAACGGAGATCGTTTTATGAAACTTGTAAATGCCATTAAATCTGTTGCCGCCGTAGCGGTACTGTCTGTTTCCAGCCTGACCTGGGCCGCTGACATCGACGTTAACGTCAATGCCAATGACCTGGCGATTCAGGGCTATGACGCCGTCGCCTATTTCACTCAGGGTAAGCCGGTGCAGGGCAGTGCTGAGTACACCGCATCGTATCAGGATGCGATTTATCACTTCTCCAGCGCAGATAACCGTGACCGCTTCCGTGCCTACCCGGAAAAATACGCACCTCAGTACGGTGGCTTCTGCGCCATGGGTGTTGCCCTGGAGAAAAAACTGGATGCGGATCCGACAGCCTGGCGCATCGTTGACCAAAAATTGTACCTGAACCTGAATCACGCGGTACAGAAAAAGTGGCTGAGTGACGTTCCGGGCAACATTGATACCGCGGAAGAAACCTGGCCGGAAATCCGTCATAAAACTGTGGCTGAACTGAACGCTGAATAATACCGGCCAGCGCAGCCAGACAATGAAGGAGGTAAACAATGAGACAACTTTCAGCCGAGGATAATTTCACCCGGGTCGTGCAGGAAAAAGATTGGGTCCTGATCTACTTCACCGCCGCCTGGTGTGGTCCCTGCAAAATCATGGGGCCGGTGATGGAGGAGGTTGCAGCTGCGTCCGCAGAAAGTGTGACGGTTATCAAAGCAGATGTTGACCAGTTTCCGGCGCTGGCTGCGCATTACAGTCTGCGGGGTGTTCCGGCGTTATTACTGTTTAACAAAGGAAATCTGGTTGACAGAAAAGTCGGCTCAGCACCACCGCAGATGGTATCAGACTGGATTAATCAATCGAGGAATAAACGTTATGAATAAGCAATTGATAATGAGTGCTGCATTGGCTGCTGTCATGGCATCCGGGGTGGTTTCGACCGCTCATGCGGGTGGTAAGGAAAAGTGCTACGGCATTGCCGGAGTTGCCCAGAATGACTGCGCCAACCTTGCTGGTACGCATTCCTGCGCGGGGCAGTCAACCGTCGCGAATGACCCCGGTGAGTGGAAGCTGGTGGCAGAAAGGACCTGTGTGGATCTCGGTGGTCTGCTGAAAGCCGATGCGAAGAAAAAGTATCAGGAAGCACAGGCTCAGGCCCGTTCCTGATTCCGTATGCAGCAACAGGAGGAGCCGGATATGTCGGAAGCCTTAAAAGTCGGTAAAGAGAAACCCCGAAAAGGCACAGCCATTGGAGTGGGCCTGAGACATGCCCACTTCAGGGATGTATTGACGGCTCCGGCTCCTCTCGATTTTGTTGAAGTACATTCGGAGAATTTTTTCGGCAAGGGCGGGGCTGCGCGGGCCTTCCTGCTGGAGGTTGCGCAGTATTATCCGGTCAGCCTGCATTCCACAGCCATGGGGCTGGGGTCAGAAAGTGCGATTCCGGATAGCTATATGCCGGAATTAAAGCGACTGGCTGAGGATGTTGAGCCGTGCCTGATTTCCGATCATGTAGCGTTTTCCCGGGCGGAATGGCTGGGCCATATTGTTCATTCGGGAGATCTTCTGCCGGTTGTTTTTGACCGGGAAAATCTGTTCCGGATGGTTGCCAATATTGACCATGTTCAGAAGGTTCTTGGGCGTCGCCTGTTACTTGAAAACCTGTCGGCATATCTCACTCTTCCGGGCTCGGAAATGAGTGAGACGGAGTTTCTGACGGCCCTGACTCAGGAAACCGGTTGTGGTTTATTGGTCGATTTAAACAACCTGTATGTGAATGCAAAAAATCAGGGTGTTGAAAACGTTGAACGCTATGTCCGGCGTTGGCTGGAAAGTATTCCGGCAGAAGCGGTTGGCGAACTGCATCTGGCTGGCTGCAGCCCGGTGGCCGCTGGCGAGTTGATGATTGATGATCACGCCCGTCCGGTGGCGGATGAGGTCTGGTGGCTGTATGCCTTTGCTCTTGAGCGTTTCGGGCCTGTTCCGACGCTGATTGAGTGGGATAACGACTTACCGGACTGGCAGGTTCTGACGGCTGAGGCAGAAAAGGCCAGGAAGATTGCCGAGGAGGTTCTCCCGTATGGACACTGAACAGCAACGGCTGATCCGCTCAATTTTCAGTCACGATAATCCGGGTAATTTTGACCCCCGTGGACTCGCCATCTACCGGCGGAATCTGGTCGCCAGTGCCTGCCGGGCATTGTCGGTCACATTTCCCACTGTAGAGCAGTTAATCGGTGAGTCACTGTTCCGCCATGCAGCGCAGCAGATGCTGTCAGAGTTCCCGCCAACAGCCCCTGACTGGGGTGTCTGGGGAGAGCACTTTGGCCGGTTACTGGGCCAGTTGCCTGAGCTGGAGTCCTATCCTTACGTCAGTGACTGCGCACAACTGGATTACGCCTGCCATAAGCTGAGCCGGGCTGCGGATTGTGAAACTGATTTTGACAGTCTGCAATTACTGGGAACAGAGACTGCTGATTCAGTCGTGCTGAAATTGAGTGAATGCTTTCTGATTGTGACGTCAGATTATCCGCTTGCAGATATCTGGCTGGCTCATCATGACAGCGATCAGTTGACTGAAGAACGGATCAGACGCATCCGCAAAAAAACAGGGAATACCGCTACGCAGGGTGCGCTTGTATACCGGAAAAACCACCGTGTTCAGGTGCGGGAAATTCCTGCGGACGAACAGCGCTGGCTCGCTTTTCTACAGCAGGGTATGCGGCTGTCAGACGCACTGGATGAAATGCAGAACACGGATTTTAATTTTGAGAACTGGCTGCCTGAAGCAGTCTTTATGAATATTGTCAGCGCCGTGACAACGGCTGATCTGACAGCCTGATTCAGTAGGTTTAACAGGAGATTTTTTATTATGACAACGACATTATCAGGGCGTCTTACCACGTCTTATGGACTGGCAGCCAGACTGCTGGACTACTTACAACCTGCAGCACTGCTGGCCGCACGTCTGTACCTTGCCAGGGTGTTCTTTGCATCGGGTCTGACTAAACTCTCAGATTGGGATACCACGCTGTTTTTATTTGAAGAGGAGTACTCAGTCCCTTTGCTGCCTTTCGAGTTGGCTGCCTGGCTGGCAACATCCGGAGAGATCCTGTTGCCGGTACTGCTGGTACTCGGCCTGGCCGGTCGGGTGGGAGCACTGGGTCTGAGTATTGTCAATATAGTTGCGGTGGTCAGTCTTGCAGAAATTGCACCGGCAGCCCTGATGCAACATGTTCTCTGGGGTGTTCTCCTGGCTCAGTTGCTGATCTGGGGGCCGGGTAAACTGTCGTTTGATGGCTGGTTAAAAAACAGATTTAAAAGGCAGATTTAAGATGCAGATCTGAAAAGCGATCAAGCGGCTTTTTGAAATTGGAAATTTCCGGCCGACGGGTCTCTTTTCATAACGATCTCCTCCGACAAAAAAATTGTATTTTATCCGCTCACGGTAAGCGCATCTGATGTCTTGTACCCTGTGTAAGGGTTTTCTCTCAGGCGCTTAACCGCCAGGTCGACAAAGGCACGTATTTTGGCGTTGGTCTGGCGGCCTTCCATATACACAATATGAACCGGCAGCGGTGCACTTTCAAAGTCCTGCAGTATACGCGTCAGCGATCCCTGGTTTAATTCTTCCGCAACCTGATAAGACATCACACGTGTGATCCCCATTCCCATACAGGCGGCAGCAATTGCAGCACTGTTCTGGTTGTAGCGCAGGCGTGGGGACAACCTGACAGATTCCTTGCCCTGGGGAGTTGACTCAAAACGCCAGGTTGTTGAAGGCTCGACCGTCAGGGCGTGAATAATTTCGTGCCCGGTCAGGTCCGATGGCTGCTGTGGCGTTCCGTGTTTTTTCAGATACTCAGGCGAGGCACACACCACCCGCTGAATGCTTCCGACCTCTGTCGCGTAGAAACTGGAGTCTTTGAGGTGGCCGATGCGGATAGCCACGTCCAGACCCTCATCCAGAATGTTACTGACACGGTCGTAAAACATGGCGTCAACGCTGACTGCGGGGTTCTGCTGCAGGTATTCCGCGACCACCGGGACAATGTATTTCTGTCCGAACAGGACTGGGGCGGTCAGCGACAGCACGCCTTTGGGCTCGGCATAACTGCCTGACGCTGTGGCCTCGGCCTGCTCAACGTCTTCCAGTATGCGTCTGGCATCTTCGTAGTAGCGCATTCCGACATCGGTAAGGCGCACCTGACGGGTTGTCCGGTTGAAGAGCTTTACCCCGAGTGACTGCTCAAGCTGAGCGATTGAGCGCGTTACCGCAGGGGCAGAAAGGTCCAGTTCCCGGCTGGCTGAGACAAAGCTCTGACAGTCAGCCACCGCGGTGAACACCCGCATTGCTTCCAGTTTGTCCATCACCGGCCCCCGGTACAGGTGTTGTATTTATTTCATTATATGTAATAGATAATGAAATTTAACTCTAATTATTATCTGAAAAGTTAACTGTAAGCTGGTTTCTCCTTTCACAGATAAGCAGGAGTAAACCATGTCACGCATCCCAACACCGGAGTCCATTGAAGCCGCACCGGAGGCTTCCCGTTCCTCACTTGAAGCCGTCAACAGTCTGCTCGGCAGTGTTCCTAACCTGTTCCGGATTGTTGCTAACAGCCCGCAGGCTCTGGATGGCTATCTCGGCCTTAACAGTGCACTGGGCGGGGGTTCGCTGAGCGCCCAGACCCGTGAGCGCATTGCGCTGGCGGTCTCTGAATTCAATGGCTGTAGCTATTGCCTTGCCGCACATAGCTATCTGGCAACGAATCTGGCGAAGTTGAGTGCTGAAGAGATCGAAGCAAACCGCCGTGGTACGTCTGCGGATGACAAAGCGGCCGTTGCCGTTGCATTCGCTGTCAGGATCACTGAGCTGCGCGGTAAGGTGTCTGATGCCGATGTCGCCCGGGTACAGGCTGCTGGCTACAGCAATGCCGAAATCGTCGAGATTGTTGGGCTGGTTGCGTTGAATACACTCACCAACTACATGAATGATGTACTGGGAACCGACGTCGATTTCCCGGGTGTAAAAACTCTGGTTGACTGATCTTACCGCGGAGGAGGGGATATCACCTTCCTCTGGTTTCTGCTGATTTAATTGAGGATATCACCATGCCAAGACCCCCTTTACCGCCTTTTTCCCGGGAGACCGCGAGCGAAAAAATCCGTCTGGCGGAAGATGGCTGGAACAGCCGCGACCCGCAGAAGGTCTCTCTCGCTTACACCCCGGACTGTCACTGGCGTAACCGCGCAGAGTTCGTCTCCGGACGGGAAGAGATTGTGCAGCTGCTGACACGCAAGTGGACCCGGGAACTCGATTACCGTCTCATCAAAGAGCTCTGGGCATACACAGAAAACCGCATTGCTGTGCGCTTTGCTTATGAGTTTCACGATGATTCCGGGCAGTGGTTCCGCGCCTACGGCAATGAAAACTGGGAGTTTGACGACCAAGGTTTAATGCAACGCCGTATTGCCAGCATCAATGAACACCCCATCCGCGAAGACGAACGTAAGTTCTTCTGGCCGGCGGGCCGTCGTCCGGATGACCACCCCGGGCTCAGCGACCTGGGCTTATGACCGGGAGACGATAAAAGTGAAGTACGCCAGCGACATTGCGTTTACAGAGACCGTTAAAGCCATTCAGGCCCGTAAGGGATCACGGCAGCTGTACGCCCGTATGGAACAGCAGGGCGGCTGGCAAACGGATATCTCTTCTGAGCTGGCAGCCTTTGTGGCCCGGCAGAGGAGTTTTTATCTGGCAACGGCAAATGCAGATGGTCAGCCGTATATTCAGCACCGCGGAGGGCCACCGGGGTTCCTGAAAGTAATCGATAAGCGGACTCTGGTCTTCGCTGACTTCCGCGGAAACCGCCAGTACATCAGCCAGGGTAATCTGGCGGATAACCCCCGGGCGTTTATCTTCCTGATGGATTATTACAGCAAAATCCGCTTCAAGCTCTGGGGGCAGGCGGAGGTCATTGAGGACCAGCCGGACCTGTTGGCCGCACTGATGTCCGCACAGGGAGAATATCCGGCACGGGGAGAGCAGGTTGTTATCTTCAGGGTCGACGCCTGGGACAGGAACTGCCCCCAGCATATCCCGCAATGGCTTGATCCGGAGCAGGCAGAAGCATTGCTGGCCGGGCGCGATCAGCGCATCGCGGAGCTGGAAGAGCAGGTCAGCCAGCTTAAAGCCAGAGGTTAATGCGCTTCGCCGGAGCGGGGTTCCATCACTGAGTTTTGCCTGGCGTTCTGATCAGTGTTCTGCCTGGAGGCTCTGACCAGAGGTATCTTCAGTGATATATTCCGAAGTCTTGAAGTGGCTGTGTATCAGTACAGAGCTCATGCCAGGCCAATCCGGAGCAGAACATGTCTTTCAATACCCAGGCCCTTTGTCAGCAGCTGGCAGAACAACTTCTTACCCTTAAGCTGCGTCTGGTTACCGCTGAATCCTGTACAGGAGGTGGGGTCGCTGCAGCCTGTACCGATCTGGCTGGCAGCAGTCAGTGGTTTGAATGTGGCTTTGTCACTTACTCCAACGACGCCAAAATGCGCGACCTCGCAGTACCTGCTGCGGTGCTTGAGCAGCACGGTGCAGTCAGTGGAGAAGCCGTCCGCGCTATGGTGTCCGGAGCAGCCCGTTACGGCGATGTGGCCGTGGCCGTCAGTGGCATTGCCGGTCCGGGGGGCGCCGTGCCCGGCAAGCCGGTGGGTACCGTCTGGTTTGCCTGCGGAAACGCCGCAGAGCAGCTGGTGGAATGCTGCCATTTTACGGGAGACCGCACAGCAATCAGGCAGGCCAGTGTCGACTTCGCGCTGGGGCTGATCCTGAAATATCTGGATAAATAACCAGTAACGCTTGGCAGCTGAAAACAGCTGTGCTTAAATACTGGTTAAATTTACAGGCCTATGACCAGCAGAGGACCCGACAATGGACGCAAACAAACAGAAAGCACTTGAAGCCGCTCTGAGTCAGATCGAACGTCAGTTCGGCAAAGGCGCCATCATGAAGATGGGCGAGCAGCCACGTGATGCCATCCCATCGGTATCAACCGGCTCCCTGAGTCTGGATATTGCGCTGGGTATCGGTGGTCTGCCATTTGGTCGTATTGTTGAAATCTACGGACCGGAAAGCTCAGGTAAAACCACCATGTGTCTGTCAGTCATGGCACAGGCGCAGAAGTCCGGTAAGACCGTCGCCATCATCGACGCGGAGCACGCACTCGACCCGCTGTACGCGGAGAAACTGGGTGTTAACCTCGACAACCTGCTGGTGTCACAGCCGGATACCGGTGAACAGGCACTGGAAATCTGTGACAGCCTGGTCCGTTCCAACGCGGTTGATGTGATTGTGGTCGACTCGGTCGCCGCACTGACCCCGCGTGCTGAAATCGAAGGCGAAATGGGTGACAGCCACGTCGGCCTGCAGGCGCGTCTGATGTCTCAGGCGTTGCGTAAAATCACCGCCAATGTGAAACACGCCAACTGTCTGGTCATCTTCATTAACCAGATCCGCATGAAGATCGGTGTGATGTTCGGCAGCCCGGAAACCACGACCGGTGGTAACGCCCTGAAGTTCTACTCCTCGGTACGTCTGGACATCCGCCGTATCGGTTCGGTGAAACAGGGCGAAGAAATCATTGGTAACGAAACCCGTGTGAAAGTGGTGAAGAACAAAGTGGCACCACCGTTCAAACAGGCTGAGTTCCAGATCATGTACGGTTCCGGTATTTATCACATGGGCGAAGTGATTGACCTGGGTGTGAAGTGCAAAATCGTTGATAAATCCGGTGCTTGGTACAGCTATAACGGCAACAAGATCGGTCAGGGTAAAGCCAACTCTGCCAGCTATCTGGAAGAGCATCCGGAAATCGCCAATGAGATCGAAGAGCAGATCCGGGCTCAGATGCTGACCATCGCGGCCGACTCTGCTTCTGAGGAAAATGAAGAAGAAGCTGAAGCCTGATCCGCTCGACCGATCGGATCTGATCAATCGCGCGACGGCTCTTCTGGGCCGTCGCGATTACTCCCGCCAGGAACTCTGGCGCAAACTCTCTCCTCTGGCGGAATCTACTGAAACCCTGAATGAGGTTCTGGATTATCTTGCCACTCTTGGCTGGCAGTCTGACCAGCGTTTTACTTCGCAGTTGGTGAATTCGTTGGTTCGGCGTGGGCGGGGTCCGCTGCGGATTTCCCGCGATCTTTCCGGCAAAGGAATCGATCAGAGTATGGCAGAGGAAGCCATCGGGCAGACGGACGAGATCTCATGGTATGAAGCGGCAAGGGCTGAAGCTGTGAAAAAACTCAGAACACTGAAGCTGCCATTGTCTGAAGCCAGGCCGAAACTCTATCGTTTTCTGCTTTATCGGGGATTTACGCCGGATATTATCCAGTCTGTCCTCCAGGACCCGGTACTCAGCGGAGAAGAAGATACGGCTTGATCAGCCTTTGCTTATACAGGAATCTCTGGCCTGAATAGTCCTTATCTAGTTCTTTATCATTAGCACTCGGTAGCAATAAAACACGTATTTAGTACTACTGTTCACCTGACTCAGCTGTCAGTGTCGCCTCAGTCTATTGACACTTTCAGGGCGGGTTAAGATCATCAGCCTTTGCAGCAAATAACGAAAAACATTCGTTTTTTTGATGCGGGAGGCATGCGGACTGCCTCTGCAAATGGGATGGATTGGAGACTTGCATGATACCGACGGCACAGGTCGACTTCATAATTGCGCAGAATTTGCTGAATTTCTGGGCAAGTACCGGAGTTGATATGGATAAGGTTTGGGAAATTCTGGAGATAGACGAATCTCTTCCTTTCCCGCGCCGCATACCGGCAGACCGTATATCCGCTGTATACCGTTACGTATCGAATGAGCTCGATGACCCTATGGTGCCCTATGACATTGGCAGCTACATGGCCAATCAGTCTTTCCCCCTGCAGCGGGCCGTTATTTCATCTGAGAACCTGCGCACCGGCTTCGATGTTGTTCTGAAGAATATTTACTACAACACGGGCAGCTTCAGCTTCGAAAAAATTGAAGAGACAGACGAGAAGGTCGTTCTGGAAACCCGTGCTCCGATATTGGGTGCAGGGTCTGATTTTCAGGTCTGTTCGGGCGTGGTCTTTCTTGCCCGGCTGTTCGCCAATTCCCTGGGTAAAACCCGCTGTGATGATGATCTGACGATGATCATTCCGGCCCCTATGGTTCCTGCTGATAAAGACGTCAGTGAACGTATTGCTATCCGGGTGGTTCCCGGTGAGAACTTCCTGCTGGAAATCAGTAAGGATGCCTGGCTCAGAAAAGCAGAGACCGCTGATCCGGCCCGCTTCCTGACAGCGATGCGTGAACTGCGTAAACAGTATGCCCGTTTTGAAGAAGATGTCCGTCTGTATCAGGAAATCTGTGAAATTCTGGAGACCAGTCTGCTGCAGCGCAATGTCTCTCAGGATTACGTGGCATCGCAGCTGGGGATCAGTGTGCGTAATCTGCAACGCCGCCTGCGACCTCTGGGTACTACTTATCAACAGCTGCTGGATGATGCGCGTCAGAAGCTGGCTATCAAACTGATTGCCGAAGGCGACCAGCCTCTGTACGAAATTGCCTACCTGGTGGGTTACACAGAACCAAGTGCCTTCTACAAGGCCTTCCGCCGCTGGACCGGAATGACACCCGGTGAATTCCGTCAGACCGGAACTGACGACTGATATCACGGCCATCCTGCTGCGTGTTTTAAACCACGCTGCTTACCTCTTCCCTGACTCTGTGCCTTCAGTTTCTGTTACTGCCTCTCCGACGCCTGCGAAAGAGAATGCAGAGACAGAGCTGGCGCGGCAGTGTGACAGCCCCGGGTGGGGCTCAGTGCAGCTTCAGGCGTGGCCGGATAACCCGGTTGATCTTACCCGTCAGTGACATCAGCACAGTACGCAGGTACCCATGCAGAGCGATCTGGTGCATACGGTACAGAGAGATGTAGACGAAACGCGCAATGCGACCTTCGATCATGAGGGATTTCCCGGTGAGGTTACCCATCAGGCTGCCCACCGTGGAGTACTGGCTGAGTGATACCAGCGAGCCATGATCGCGGTAGTTGAAATCCGGGACTTTCTTACCTGTGTTCCGCGCCATCAGGACCTTGAACAGATGGCTGGCCATCTGGTGTGCGGCCTGTGCTCTGGGGGGAACCGGCTTGCCATTGGGCTGCAGCAGACAACAGCAGTCGCCAATGGCGTAAATATGTTCATCGCTGGTCTGCATCTGACCATCGACGATCAGCTGATTGCCGCGGCTGGTTTCGAGACCCAGGGTAGCGACAAAATCCGGCGCTTTGACTCCGGCAGCCCAGACCTTGAGTAGGGCCGGAATCACAGTGCCGTCAGCGGTCACGAAGCCGTCTTCGGTGACTTCCGTAATGCGTGTGGCGGTCATGACTTTCACTCCCAGGTTGCGCAGCTCACGGGTGGCCGCGTCCGAAATCCGGGGAGGCAGTGCGGGAAGGATGCTGTCACCGGCTTCAATCAGGGTTACCTGAAGCAGATCGGCAGATTCATTGCCAACACCATATCCGGCCAGCACCTCAGCGGTGTTGTAGAGTTCGGCAGAGAGCTCCACACCGGTGGCTCCGGCGCCGACAATGGCGACTCGCAGTTTTCCTTTTTCAGGGGCATTGCTCAGGCGCAGAAAGGCATTCAGCAGGCTCTGATGAAAGCGCTCAGCCTGTTTCGGCTGATCAAGGAAGATGCAGTTCTCACCGGCACCTTTGGTACCGAAATCATTGGTGACACTGCCCAGTGCCATGATCAGGGTGTCGTAGGCCACGGTACGGGTTGGCAGGATTTCTTCGCCTTCCTTATCGACCATGGCTTCCAGTGTGATGGATTTTGCGTCACGGTCGAGCGCGCACATGCGGCCGATACGGAAGCGGTAGCCCTCACGCTTACCGTGAGCAAGGTAGTCCAGCTCATCAATACCGGAATCCAGTGCGCCGGAAGCGACTTCGTGCAGCAGGGGTTTCCACAGATGGGTGGGGTTGGCATCAATCAGGGTAACGCGGGCTTTGTTCTTCTTGCCCAGCTTCCTGCCCAGTTTGGTGGCCAGTTCCAGACCGCCGGCGCCACCACCGACAATAACAATGCGTTCAGTCTGCACGGCTTGGTCCTCAGATGGAAAAATCGGGCGGATTGTACGGGGGAAATGGGGTCTGTGTCCGCTATTTCCCCGCAGAATTTACGGTCAGCCTTTGATTGTGTTCGAAACGAAGTGTTCCACGAGGCGTTTGCTGATTTCTTCCGGCTTGTCATGGGCCAGCCAGTGCGTGGCATCCGGGTAGGTGGTGAGTGTACCGTTATCCAGCAGTTCGGCACTCTGCTCCGCCATTTCCAGCGACAGGGCCAGATCGTTCTCACCCCAGAGTATCTGGGTCGGGCACTGCAGGCGGCTTTTGCTTTTGGCTGGGGAGGGCAGAGAGCGACCGGCTGAGCGGTAGTAGTTCACGGTGGCGCGTGTCTGTCCGGGAATCTTCCAGTGCTCAAGCAGAATGCGGTAATCCTCTTCTGAGTAACTGCCCGGGCAGGAGGATTTCTTCAGTATCCAGCGGTAGAACCAGAAGTCGCCCAGCGGCAGGATAAGCTCCGGCAGGAAAGGAATCTGGAAAAAGCCGATATACCAGCTTTTCAGCAGCTGAGCCGGGCTGCCTTTGAGTTTTTTCATAAAGACCCGCGGGTGCGGCACATTCAGAATACTCAGGCTGGCGAGATGATCCTGATACCCGAGTGCGTACCACCAGGCCACCATGGCGCCCCAGTCATGCCCCACCAGGTGAATCTTTTCCGCACCGGTAAACTGACGGATGGCATCCACATCGGCACTCAGGTGTTTCACGTGATAGTCGGCCACGGCACGGGGTTTGGATGAATGTCCGTAGCCACGCATGTTCGGCACAAAGACCCGGTAGCCTGCGGCCGTGAGTTGGGGAATCTGATGGCGCCAGGTGTTCCAGCATTCCGGAAAACCGTGCAGCAGGATCACGGGTTCACCGTCTTCCGGGCCGGCAATCCGGGTTTCAAGGGAAATATCGCCGTTTCGGATGTGAGTGATCTGCATTACGGGTCCTCAGAATGCCTGGTCAGAGTCAGGTCTTGGTTTCTGTCAGGTCGGTGAGTCCGGCGATTTCGGTAAATCCCAGAATCAGTATCAGGGTGCTGACAAACAGCAGAGGCATTCTGACATGAGCGGGCAACTGCCGGAAGCCCTGATGGAGGTGGACGCGGCTGGGGTGGCCGAATGGACCGATGCCAAGATTCAGCATGCAGATCACCATGGCCGGAATCATGAGAAAAATCAGCAGGCCGGTCATGTGAGGGTATCCTTTTCTTGCCGTGAGCAGGCTCAGCAAGAGGCCTGCAGCAGGTTTATCGGGACAGCTCAGCGCGGCACTGCGCCTGAACCAGAGCTTCTTCTGCACTCTTCACATCTGCCTGTGCGCAGAGGGTGTGCAGGCGGCGGATGTCATCGCCGTAATTTCGCACACTGATACGTGTCATTGCCGTGGCAAATTCGTTCAGCACGGTAGGCTGGCGCGCCTTCGGGTAGCGCAACGCCCTGTTAAAGGCGGAAATGGCACTGTCTTCCGACACACCGTAAGTCAGAGTGGCCAGCAGTGATCCGACGCGGGCAACAATGCCGGCTTCCAGTCCGCCTTCAGTGACCGGGTACACAGGCTCGTCCGGGAAGCGTTTCATCAGCTTCTGCAGCGCCGACTGTGCGTAATCGATATAGCCGGAATTGCGTGCCTGGGTGTTGTCCAGCAGCTCCAGAATCCGGACTCTGGCATACACCAGTCCGTATTGATTGAGCGCGTAATCTGGCGCCAGTTTTAACGTCGATTGCGACGATTCCTCACAGGCACGGAACTCGGCCAGCTTAACTTTTTTGTCGGTGATTATGAAGCTTGCATTGATCAGACGGGCGTAGTTGGCAGGAATCTCACCTACTGGCCCAAGCTGCATACCCAGGTCATAGGCCTGCTGGTATTGCCCGCTGTAATGAAGGCGCCACACGTTCTGCAGCTGTATCGCGAGCGCCGAATAGTCATCCTTCATTATGGCTTTCAGTGCCGGGTGCGCTCTGGTCTCAGCGGCTTCTCTGAGCATGGCGGCTTTCATGTCCGGATACTGTCCGAAGAGGTTGCGGATATAGGCTTCATCCGGGTAAGCGATGTGAATGAGGGCGGTCAGATCCTCCCAGTGCGTTTGCAGATCGTCACCTTCATAGGTGTAGTCA
This sequence comes from Thalassolituus sp. UBA674, assembly GCA_002298335.1. Lineage (GTDB taxonomy): Bacteria > Pseudomonadota > Gammaproteobacteria > Pseudomonadales > Oceanobacteraceae > Thalassolituus. The sequence continues at coordinate 4,802 of DBNK01000033.1, read as the reverse complement.
GTCAGGGAGTCCGGATAACCCGGCCATACCCCGGTTTCAGCCCGGGCAGTTACGGTGATGAACAACAGGGTAAACAGTGCAGCGAGACGCATCAGGTCCTCTCAGTCAGGTGTCAGTGACGGTAATGAAGCATACTTGTAGGACAAGGTAATGACGAAGACGATCCGTTCGCAGGCCACATAAGCGTCACCCGCTACGCAGGGCTCGGACTTATGTTCACAAACGGCTATACTCCCGTCCTTATTGTCTCTGAACCCGTTTGGATACCGTTTTTGGATACTAGCCGACCTATGAAAAGCTCAGAAATCCGTCAGGCGTTTCTTGATTTTTTTGCCTCCAAAGGCCATGAAATTGTTGCCTCCAGCCCGCTGATTCCCGGGAATGACCCGACCCTGCTGTTCACCAACGCAGGTATGGTGCAGTTCAAGGACTGCTTCCTCGGTAAAGACGTGCGCAGCTACACCCGCGCTGCCAGTTCCCAGCGCTGTGTGCGTGCCGGTGGTAAGCACAATGACCTTGAGAATGTCGGTTACACCGCCCGTCACCACACCTTCTTCGAAATGCTGGGTAACTTCAGCTTCGGTGATTACTTCAAAGAAGACGCGATTAAATTCGCCTGGGAATTCCTGACCTCAGAGCAGTGGCTGAACCTGCCGGTCGAAAAACTCATGGTGACTGTGTACGCCGAAGACGACGAAGCCTTCGATATCTGGAACAAGCAGATGGGTGTACCGGCGGAGAAAATCGTCCGCATCGGTGACAACAAGGGCGCGCGCTACGCCTCTGATAACTTCTGGGCGATGGGCGATACCGGCCCGTGTGGTCCCTGTACTGAGATCTTCTACGATCACGGCGAACACATCTGGGGTGGTCCTCCGGGCTCACCGGAAGAAGACGGTGACCGCTTCATCGAAATCTGGAACAACGTATTTATGCAGTTTGACCGTCAGCCCGATGGCGAGATGGTGCCGCTGCCGAAACCATCGGTGGATACCGGCATGGGTCTGGAGCGTATCTCCGCCATCATGCAGGGCGTGCACAGCAACTACGAAATCGATCTGTTCCAGGCGCTGCTCAAAGCCGCCGGTGAGCTGACCGGCTGTGCCGATACCGAAAACAAATCCCTGCGCGTGATTGCAGACCACATCCGTTCAACCAGCTTCCTGATCGTCGATGGCGTGCTGCCGTCCAACGAAGGTCGTGGTTACGTACTGCGTCGCATCATCCGTCGAGCGGTACGCCACGGTCACATGCTGGGTGCACCTATGGGCTTTTTCCATAAACTGGTTCCGGCTCTGTCTGCACAGATGGGCGAAGCGTATCCTGAGCTGGTGAATCTGCAGGATCACGTCATGAAAGTACTGCGTCTTGAAGAAGAGCAGTTCGCCAAGACGCTGGATAAAGGCATGACCATCCTCAATGCCGCCATCGACGAGATGAGTGGAGACACCATACCCGGTGAGACCGCCTTCAAACTCTACGATACCTATGGTTTTCCGCTGGATCTGACTGCAGACGTCGCCCGTGAGCGTGATCTCAAGGTCGATGAAGACGGCTTTAACGCTGCAATGGATAAGCAGCGCGAAACAGCACGTGCCGCCGGTAACTTCTCGGCCGATTACGGAAAAGGCCTGGAGATCGAAGGTACCACAGCGTTCCTCGGTTATACCCAGCTGGAAAACACCGGTACCGTGAAAGCCCTGTTCAGGGGCGGTGAAGCTGTTGAGCAGCTGAACGCTGGTGATGAAGCCGTGCTGGTGCTGGACGAAACCGCGTTCTATGCCGAGAGCGGTGGTCAGGCCGGTGACTCCGGTTTCCTCAAAGCCGACGGTGTTGTATTCCAGGTGAAAGACACCAGCAAAGAAGGTAAGAATCACCTGCACAAAGGTGTGCTGGTGGAAGGCAGCGTGAAAGTTGGCGACAGTCTGACTGCCGTTGTTGATGCTGAGAAGCGTCAGTCTACTGCGCTGCACCATTCTGCGACCCACCTGCTGCATGCTGCGTTGCGTAAAGTGCTGGGGGATCATGTGGCCCAGAAAGGCTCACTGGTGACCTACGACAAACTGCGTTTCGACTTTTCTCATCTGGAAGGTGTTAAGCCTGAAGAGATCGCCGAGATCGAAACCATCGTTAACGCCCAGATCCGTGCGAACACGCCAGTGGTCACGCGTCTGATGAACATTGACGATGCCAAAGCCTCCGGAGCCATGGCACTGTTCGGTGAAAAGTACGACGACGAAGTCCGTGTGCTTTCCATGGGTGTGGATGACTTCTCGGTCGAACTCTGTGGCGGTACTCACGTGGCCCGCACCGGTGACATCGGCGTACTGAAAGTAAGTTCTGAAAGTGGTATCGCGGCCGGTATCCGTCGTATCGAAGCGGTGGTGGGTCAGGCAGCGCTGGACTTTATTGCCCGCGAAGAAGCGACGTTGAGTGGCATTGCCCGTTCACTGAAAGGCTCAACCGACAACGTCGGAGACAAGGTCGAACAGATGCTGGTGCGTACCCGCCAGCTGGAAAAAGAACTCGAAGCGCTGAAATCCAAACTGGCGTCCAGCGCCGGTTCAGACCTGGCCGGTCAGGCGGAAGATATCAGTGGTGTGAAAGTGCTGGCCGCCAAGCTGGACGGTGCGGATGTGCAGGCCCTGCGGGAAACCATGGACCAGCTTAAAAACAAGCTTGGTTCAGCCCTTATCATGCTGGCATCAGAAGCTGACGGCAAAGTAACCCTGCTTGCCGGTGTTACCAAAGACCTGATCAGCAAAGCCAAAGCCGGTGATGCCGTTAAGGTTTGTGCGCCCTTTGTGGATGGTCGTGGCGGCGGCAAACCAGAGATGGCTCAGGCCGGTGGCCAGAAGCCGGAAGGTATTCCCGGCGCGTTGGAAGAATTCCGGCGCTGGGCTGCATCCTGTCTGTAAAAAACTAACCCAATCAGGTTAATCCCCTGAGCGGAACGGACAGAGAAAAGCGAATGCGACTATCTGTCCGGTTTTAGTACTTTCTTCGTAATTTCAATGGCTTTCTGGTAATCTCACTCTCTTTAATACTGGTCGCAATTGTTGTTTAATTAGCGACCTTTTTTTACCGAGTTTTCAGTTAAGTCATCATGGCGTTATACGTACAGAAATACGGAGGCACTTCTGTCGGTACGGTCGAGCGTATTGAGGCCGTTGCCCAGAAAGTAAAATCCTTCCGTGATGCCGGGCATCAGGTGGTGGTCGTGGTTTCCGCCATGAGCGGTGAAACCAACCGTCTGATCGGCCTGGCCAAATCCATTTCCGATTCTCCCGATCCGCGTGAGATGGACGTTCTGGTGTCAACCGGCGAGCAGGTTACCATTGCACTTCTGTCTATGGCTCTGCAGAAAATCGGTGTCGATGCACGTTCATTTACTGGCTGGCAGGCCGGTATTCACACTGACAATGTCCACATGAAAGCCCGGATTGAAGATATTAACAGCGATGGCATGCGAGCCGAGCTGGATCAGGGTAAGGTAGTGATCGTTGCCGGATTCCAGGGCATTGATGATGACAACAACATCACCACACTCGGACGCGGTGGCTCAGATACCACGGGTGTTGCGCTGGCTGCAGCGCTGAAAGCGGACGAGTGTCAGATCTATACGGACGTGGACGGCGTGTACACCACCGACCCCCGTGTTGTGCCGCTGGCACGCCGTATGGAAAAAGTGACCTTTGAAGAAATGCTGGAAATGGCCAGTCTCGGCTCCAAAGTACTGCAGATCCGTTCGGTCGAATTTGCCGGAAAATACAAAGTACCACTGAGAGTTCTGTCGTCCTTCCAGGACGGCCCGGGCACGCTGATTACCACTGAGGAGAACAGTTCCATGGAGAATCCGGTCATTGCCGGTATCGCATTCAACCGCGACGAAGCCAAAGTAACCGTGAAAGGTGTGCCGGACATTCCGGGCGTAGCCTCCCGTATTCTGGTTCCGGTCAGTGATGCGAATATCGAAGTGGATATGATCATCCAGAACGTCTCGGCAGACGGAACGACAGATTTTACCTTCACGGTTCACCGCAACGACTACAGTAAAGCCCTGAGTATTCTGCAGCGCCTGGCCTCAGAACTGGGTGCCGCGAGTGTCAGCGGAACCGACGACATCTGTAAGGTGTCCATGGTAGGAGTCGGGATGCGTTCTCACGCGGGTGTTGCCAGCAAGATGTTCAAAACGCTGGCAGATGAGAATATCAATATTCTGGCAATCACAACGTCAGAGATTAAGATTTCTGTTGTGATTGCAGAAAAGTATCTGGAACTGGCTGTGCGTGCCCTGCACAAGGCCTTTGAACTGGATGCTGAAGTCGCAGAAGAGAAGTAGCGGCTCTTACAGGGTTGTAACTAGGGAAGTTACGACCCGTTAACAAATCGTTCTCAATATAAATCCCGTTGTTACTTTCATCCTATGTGTTATGGACAATACTTAAGACGTGGAAGAGGGAATGTTGGGTCCCACAAGCACCCTATATGAAACAGGACAGTTAGGAGAGCTCTATGCTTATTTTGACACGCCGTGTCGGCGAAACACTGATGGTTGGCGACGAAGTCACCGTCACTGTACTTGGTGTAAAAGGTAACCAGGTACGTATCGGGGTTAACGCTCCGAAAGAAGTTGCAGTTCACCGTGAAGAGATCTATCAGCGCATTCAGCGCGAGAAAGACGACAGCGAAGCAAACGGAAACTACTAAGGTATTAATTTCCTTCATTTTTTCCTTTGAAAAATTCGTAAACGTGGTATTATGCGCGCCGTGTCGAGGAGAGATGGCCGAGTGGCTGAAGG
>DBNK01000014.1:11676-110714 GCA_002298335.1 Thalassolituus sp. UBA674 | reverse complement strand
CTGGCCGACGACGGCGACCGCCGTATCGTGATCGACATCGGCGGTGGCAGCACTGAGTTCATTATCGGTCAGCGCTTTGAAGCCAAGGCGCTGGAAAGCCTGCACATGGGCTGCGTGTCCTTCACCAAACGCTTTTTTGCTGACGGCAAGATTACCAAAAAGAACTTCCGCGATGCGGTTACCGCCGCAGAGCAGGAGCTGATGAACATCCAGGCGCAGTACAAAACCCTGGGCTGGGATGACGAAATCGGCTCTTCCGGCACCATACGGGCGGTGGAACAGGCCATCATCCTCAACGGGTATGGTGAAGAAGGTATCACCCCGGAAGGGCTGGCGAAAATCACCGAAGACTGTCTGAAGTTCGATACCCTCAATGATGTGAACATCAACGGCGTGAAGCCGGACCGCCGTCAGGTGTTTATCGGTGGCGTGGCGATTCTTACTGCCATCTTTCAGGTGTTTAACCTCAAGCACATGCGCTATTCCGACGGTGCCCTGCGCGAAGGCGCCCTGTGGGACTTAGTCGGACGCTCCAGCCATGAAGACGTGCGTGGCCGCACCATCCAGTCGATGCAGGAACGCTTCTACGTGGATCAGCTGCAGGCGCAGAGGGTAGAGAACACGGTACGTGAGCTGTTTGCGCAGGTGCAGAAAGACATTCCGCTGAGTGGCAAAGATCTCGACTGGGTTGTCTGGGCGGCGCGCCTTTATGAAGTAGGGCTGAGCATTTCTCACTCCGGCTTCCACAAGCACGGCGCTTATCTGCTGCAGCATTCCGACATGCTGGGCTTTACCCGTCAGAGTCAGCTGCTGCTGGCCATTCTGGTGCGCAATCATCGCCGTAAGATTCATAAGGAAGAGTTTTCGCAACTGTCCAAACGGTTGCAGAACAAGGCGCCGTGGATGGTGCGGCTGCTGCGTATCGCCGTGGTACTGAACCACAGCCGCGAAGCCTTTGAAGTGCCGGTGCCTGCGCTGCAGGCAGCCGGTGACAGCCTGACACTCACTATGCCCGAAGGCTGGCTGGAGGCCCACCCGCTGACGGCGCGCGACCTGGAAGAAGAAGCCGGACTGCAGTCCGGCTCAGGTATGCCGCTCGCGCTTTCCTGAACAGAAAGGCCGCGTTCAGCGGCTTGAAGAGGTAATGCTGGTGGTGCTTGCCGCCAGCGTATCCAGCAGCCAGTTCTGAGCAGAAATGGCGTCTTCATCCGGCCCCGGCTGAACGCGTACGTAGCTGCCGTCGGTCTGCAGCACCCAGGACTGGGTGTTATCCCGCATAAAAATCTCCAGTTCGGCTTTCATGCGCTCTTTGAGTTTGCTGTTCTCAATCGGGAAGGCCGTCTCCACCCGGTTCAGCAGATTACGCTCCATCAGGTCGGCACTGGCGGCGTAGATTTCGTCCTGACCGTCGTTGAGGAAGTAGTAGACCCGTGAATGCTCAAGGAAGCGGCCGATGATGGAGCGCACTTCGATATTTTCCGAAACACCGGGAATCCCCGGGCGCAGGCAGCACATACCGCGGATGATCAGATCGATTTTTACACCGGCCTGTGAGGCCTTATACAGCGCCCGGATCAGCTTAGGTTCGGTCAGGCCGTTGGCTTTCATGCGGATCAGCGCAGGTTTACCGGCTTTGGCATTCTCGCGCTCGCGGTCGACCATCTGAATCAGGCGCTTGTGCAGGGTGAACGGCGCATGGAACAGCTTCTTGATGCGCAGGGCAGCACCCATGCCGGTCAGTTGCTGGAACACCATGTGCACATCTTCACCGATGGAATCATCACAGGTGAGGAAGCTGTAGTCGGTGTATGCCCGGGCATTGCCGGCGTGGTAGTTACCAGTACCCAGATGCACGTAGCGGCGGTACTGATTCCCTTCCTTGCGCACGATCAGCATCATTTTGGCGTGGGTTTTATAGCCCACCACGCCGTAAGTCACGACAGCCCCTGCTTCCTGCAGGCGGTTGGCCAGATAGAGGTTTTCTTCTTCGTCAAAGCGTGCGCGCAGCTCAATCACCACAGTGACTTCTTTGCTGTTACGTGCGGCCTCCACCAGGGCATTCACGATTTCAGACTTGGCGCCGGTGCGGTACAGAGTCTGTTTGATGGCGCGCACACCCGGGTCTTTTGCCGCTTCACGCAGCAGGTCGACCACCGGGGTGAAGGATTCATACGGATGCAGCAGCAGGGTGTCTTTGCTGCGGATGCTCTCAAACGTGCTCTTTTTGAAGGTCACATTCTTCGGCAGACCCGGCGTAAACGGCGGGTAACGCAGGTCTGGGCGGTTGATCTGGCCGATCACTTCAATCAGGCGCCCAAGGTTAACCGGGCCGTTGACCTGAAACAGGTCGTACACGTCGAGGTTGAACTGCTTGAGCAGGAAATCGATCAGCTCATCCGGGCAGTTGTCGGCCACCTCCAGGCGCATCTCTTCACCGAAGTTACGTGAGTGCAGCTCGTCTTCCAGTGCCGTGGCCAGATCCATGGTTTCTTCATGGTCGATCTCAAGGTCCGCATTACGGGTGACGCGGAACTGATAACAGCCTTTCACCTGCATGCCCGGGAACAGCTCATCGGCGTATTCGTGCAGAATGGACGACAGGAACACGAAGTGATCGCCGCCTGAGGTCAGTTCATCCGGCAGGCGGATGATGCGTGGCAGTGACCGCGGAGCCGGAATGATCGCCATACCGGTCTCCCGGCCGAAGGCGTCTTTTCCTTCCAGCTTGACGATGAAGTTCAGGCTTTTGTTCACCAGTCGCGGGAAAGGGTGTGACGGGTCGAGACCAATGGGGCTGATGAGCGGCTGGATGCTGTCGTCAAAGTAGTCGCGGATCCAGACTTTCTGTTCGTCTGTCCACTCTGAGCGGCGCAGGAAGTGGATGTTCTCATTGGCCAGAGCGGGCAGCAGGGTATCGTTAAGAATCTCGTACTGACGCTGCACATTGACGCTGCACAGCTCATGAATCCTGCTCAGCACTTCTTTCGGGTGCAGACCATCGGCACCGGCCTGTTCGCGGGCGTAGGTCAGCTGGTGGACGAGGTTAGCCACGCGGACTTCATAAAACTCGTCGAGGTTCTTGCTGAAAATACACAGAAAGAACAGGCGGTCGAGCAGAGGATGGCGCTCATCGAGAGACTGCTCCAGTACACGGATGTTGAACTGCAGATGGCTGAGCTCACGGTTGATGTAAAACTCCGTGCTGCTCAGGTCCACGTCCGGTATCTGTACTTCAGCCACAGCAGGCTGCGGCAGACTCTCGTTGCTGTTCATAACTTATTTATCCAGCCATTCGGCATATTGTTTAGCGTAGTAGGTCAGAATGCCATCGGCACCGGCGCGGCGGATGCACATCAGGGATTCCTGCATGATGGCCACATCATCGAGCCAGCCGTTGGCGGCGGCGGCCTTGTGCATGGCGTATTCGCCACTGACCTGATACACAAAGGTGGGTACTTTGAATTCGTCTTTCACACGGCGCACGATGTCGAGGTAGGGCATCCCCGGCTTCACCATCACCATGTCAGCGCCTTCGGCCAGATCCATCGCCACTTCGTGCAGGGCTTCGTCGCTGTTGGCCGGGTCCATCTGATAGGTTTTTTTATCGGCTTTGCCCAGCTTGGCGGCGGAGCCGACGGCATCACGGAACGGGCCGTAATACGCCGAAGCGTACTTGGCGGAGTAAGCCATGATGCTGGTATTCACAAAGCCGTCTTCTTCCAGTGCGGCGCGGATTTCACCGATACGGCCATCCATCATGTCAGATGGCGCGACAATGTCAGCACCGGCTTCGGCGTGAGACATGGCCTGCTTCACCAGAGTATCCACGGTACGGTCATTCAGCACATAACCGCTCTCGTCGATGATGCCGTCCTGACCGTGCGTGGTGAAAGGGTCCAGCGCCACGTCGGTAATCACGCCCATGCCCGGTACGGCGTCTTTGATGGCACGCACAGCACGCTGGGCCAGACCGTTGGGATTGAAGGCTTCTTCCGCCAGTTCGCTTTTGGCATCGTCCGGCGTCACCGGAAACAGCGCCATGGCCGGAATTCCCAGCTTGTGCAGGTGCCTGGCTTCGGCAACCAGCAGGTCGACGGACAGGCGGTCGACGCCCGGCATGGACTTCACCGGTTCACGTTCCTGATGACCTTCCAGTACAAACACCGGATAAATCAGATTGTTCACCGACAGGCTGGTTTCCTGCATCAGACGCCGGGAAAAGTCATTGCGGCGCATGCGGCGCAGACGGGTTTCCGGGAATAAGCGTTGAGCATCGCTGAAAGCCATGAGGGGTCTCCTGATTCGGTCCTGAGTTTGGGTATGACTATGCGCCGGACTGGACAGAGATTAGGACATTAATCCGTACAGGCCGGGCAGAATATGAAATTAATGTGACACTTTTATGATAAGGCCCGCGACGCACGGGCCCAAACGGTTTCAGCGGTATTTATCCTCAATTTTCTGAATTACATCGTTGCTCAGGCGCAGGCTTTCGAGCAGATCGAGCAGATTGTATTCCAGATTCACATTGAGCAGCGTTTTCTGGCCATCAAAAAAGTCCGGATTATGGCCTTCAAATTTCAGCGCCAGATTGAGCTGACCGTCGGGCCGGTACTGTACGCCGGATTCGAGAATCTGATAGCGGAAATCACTCAGCAGCTGCATCGCCAGACCAGTACCCTGATTGGATTTTGACAGAGCATCGGCGGTATCACCCTTATAACGGATGACGCCGCCGGGATCACGTGCAAACAGGGTGCCGCCGGGAATGCTTGGCCCCTCTTTGGTGAGCACCACCGGCAGCATGCCGTCGAGCAGGCCATCGGCCTGAACCCCGGCCTGAGCTTCGAGCTCAGCCAGTTGCGATAACTGGATATGATCAAGGCGGATACCGAAGGCATTCACTTCTTTGCGGCTGTCGTAGCGGATCAGTGGGGTGTAAACCCGGCCGCCCAGAACGTCGGTGTGCATCTCATAAATTTCAGCATCCACGTAGCTGAAGTCGGCCGGAATGCGGGTCTGGCTGCGCGCCAGAATATTACTCAGGGTGATACCGTTATCCAGCTTGCCCGCGGAAACCTGTGCATCCAGCAGATAGTCTTTGCCCTGTGGCCGGCGCAGGGCCAGCAGCACATTACCTTCGTCCAGCGTCATCAGGTTGTTGTAGATGAGGCCGACCTTGTCAGCGCGCAGCATGACATCCGGTGTGATATCAAAGCCTGCCTCCGTCGCCTGCCAGTCTACCCAGCCCTGCCCGGACAGCTGGCCATTAAGCAGTTGTGTCATGGTCAGGTTGGCCATCTGCGGCATGCCCAGCACATTCCAGTCGAGTGCTGCATCCTGCAGGTGCCACTGCAGACTGCCATTACCGCTGAGCAGGTCATGCTGCAGTCGCGCCCGCAGTTTCACCTGCTGACTGGCGGCGGTAAGGTTCAGCGCCGAGGACAGTGCCTGATGGCTGTCGGTGTAGCTGAGGGAGAAGGGTCCACTCAACTGCACATCCGGCACCGGCCAGATATCCCAGTCGGAGGGCAGCAGGCGCGTATCCAGGGCACAGTTCTCCAGCAGGTCATCGACAAACAGGGTGCTGGTGAGCGCAGCCGGAGTACAGGCCACACTGGTTTTACCAAGGCGGATCAGCTCTTTGCCGGAACTGATGCGTACGGGTGCCAGGGCAACTTCCCACGCTGATGAGCTGAATCCGGCCGGGTTATTGAGATCGCCACTCAGGGTCAGGCCGCGCAGTGCGGTGGCGGCCAGCGGGCTGACCGCCCAGTCCTTGCGGGCTCCGGCGTCTCCGGTTGTCAGGGTTACGCCGTTTGCCTGCAGCGTCAGTCCGTCATTGGCTGACAGAGTCCACAGGCCCTCTGGCGTCAGGCCCGCTGTCAGCTGGCCCGCTGCCGTGATGTGCAGCGCCGGCAGAGTCTCGGTCGCGGCGATATCCAGGGTGGCACTGAGCGGCAGGGTGGCGCGGCTCATATCCGACGTTTGCCAGAGTACTTCCGGCTGCAGTGCAAACCCGGCGCGGTAATCGGCTGCGGTCATCACGCCCTGCAGTACAGACGTCAGCTCGCAGGCGCTGAACCCAGGACGACAGTGGGCGCTGAGGGCTTGCGGTGTGATCTTCAGCGTCTCTGTGGGCATGTCCGGCTGCTGCAGGGTCAGGGTGACTTCTCCCGGCATCAGCGCGATCTGCCAGTCGCTGTCGTCCGTATCATGCTGTACCTGCAGACCGGTGGTGAGTGGCTGCAGGCTGACGCCGTCGGCCACCTGCGAACGGGATGTCTTCAGTCTGGCGCTGATCTGTCCGGTCAGCTGCTGTGGCCAGTGAGCGTCATTGGGACTGCTGAGCTGACCACTGAGCGTCAGGCCTGCACCGGAGACAGGCAGATCGCGCAGCATGGGCAGGCGTTGCTGCAGCAACGGCAGGTCGGTCTGCAGGCGGATGTCGGCACGGGTGTCGTCCGCGGTCTGTATCAGCCCGGCCCAGAGCTGGGCCAGCAGGGTCTGTTGCTGTGACATCATCAGCAGCAGGTCGGCACGCTCAGGCTCGCTGGCGGTTGCAGGGGTACGCTGCAGGCGGGCATCAAGCTGTACTGTGCCGTCGACTTCCGGGATATCCGCATCACCGCGCAGCCACCAGAGTGTGGTGTTCAGGTCGGCGCTGAGGGTGGCCTGTACATCCGGTGTGTCTATCTGAATCCGGGGCAGGCTGATGGTGCGGATGGGCAGGGTCATCAGTCCGGTAAGCTGCGGCAGGCTGATGGCCGTTGTTGCCGCAGTGTCCGTTGCGGTTGAGGCCGCAGTTGAGGTTCCGCCAGCGGCTTCTGAACCGGCGGACAGACGCAGGCTGAGATGTTCTGCACTCAGACTGTCGATGTCACCGCCAAGGAGGCGCGACAGGTCGTAGGTCAGAGCCAGTTGCCGGGCGCGGATGTCCGTGTCGGCGTCGGGTTGCAGAACCAGCTCATCAATGAAAAAGGTATCGCGGTTGAAGTAGCCGATGTCGATGCGGCTGCCGGGGCCGACAAAACGCTCCAGCAGCGGGTTGATCACCGGATTCAGATCGGCGGCAAAACCGCGCAGCAGAACCCATAACAGCACAGCCAGAGCAAGCAGGAGTAACACCAGACCGGTGAAGACACCCGCGAGCCAGAACAGCAGACGCCGGGTGCGCTGCGGTTGCGGTGGGGCAGATTCCATTGCGTGTCGGGTGTCGGTCACGGCATCAGCCTGCGGTGATGGTCTTTACCCCTTCGCTGGTGCCGAGCAGCAGCACATCGGCCGGGCGCAGGGCAAACAGACCGTTGGTGATCACTCCGGTGATCTGATTGATGCGGGTTTCAAGATCGGCCGGTGACTGAATCTTCAGGTTGTAGACGTCCAGAATGTGGCCGCCATTATCGGTTACCACGCCCTCGCGGTAGACCGGGTCACCGCCCAGTTTGACCAGCTCACGGGCAACGTGGGAGCGTGCCATGGGAATCACTTCCACCGGCAGCGGAAAGGTACCCAGCATACCGACCAGCTTACTGGCGTCGGCGATGCAGATGAATTTACGCGAACAGGCGGCGACGATTTTTTCACGCGTCAGTGCCGCGCCACCGCCTTTGATCATTTCCAGACGGTCGTTAATCTCATCCGCGCCGTCAATATAGAACTCCAGCTGGCCGACACTGTTGAGGTCGTACACCGGAATGCCGTGTTGCTTCAGGCGCTCTGCCGAGGCTTCAGAGCTGGCTACCGCGCCATCGAACAGATGGCTGATTCTGCCAAGGGCATCGATAAAGCAGTTGGCGGTGGAGCCGGTGCCAACACCGATGATGCTGTCGCTGTCGAGGTGTGTGCTGATGTAGTCGGCAGCGGCCTGGCCGGTCGCCTGCTTCAGTTCATCCTGGGTCATATCTCTGTTCCGGATTATAAGGCTGAAGGAATTATATGCGTTCGTGCTATATAATGCGCCCCTTGGTTCTGCGGAAACCGGGGCTGTAAACCCACCATACTGGACATCCGATGTTAAACGATTACCTGAAACGAATCCTTGCTGCGCAGGTGTACGACGTGGCTCAGGAAACCCCTCTGCATCAGGCGACTTTCCTCAGTGAACGTCTGGGCAATCAGATCTGGCTGAAACGTGAAGACAAACAGCCGGTGTATTCGTTCAAGATCCGTGGTGCCTACAACAAGGTGATGCAGCTCACCGATGAAGAAAAAGCCTGTGGTGTGATCGCCGCCTCAGCGGGCAATCATGCGCAGGGGCTGGCGCTGGCGGCGCAGAAACTCGGCATCAAAGCCGTGATCGTCATGCCGCGTACCACGCCGGATATCAAGGTCCGCTCGGTGAAGTCCTGGGGTGCCCGGGTGATTCTGCACGGCGATGCGTTTGATGATGCGTTCGTCCATTCGCAGAAGCTGGTGGAAGAGAAAGGCTACACCTATATCCACCCCTATGATGACCCGGACACCATTGCCGGACAGGGCACCATCGCGGTGGAAATCCTCAAGCAGATGAGTGATCAGCCTTATGCGGTGTTTATTCCCGTGGGCGGCGGTGGTCTGATCGCCGGTATGGCAGCCTACATCAAGTCGATTGCACCGGACGTCAAAGTCATTGGTGTGGAGAGCACAGAATCAGCCTGTCTGGCTGCGGCGATGAAAGCCGGTAAACGGGTGAAACTGGCCGAAGTCGGCATTTTCGCCGACGGTGTGGCTGTGGCCCAGATCGGCCAGCACACCTGGAAGGTCTGTAAGGATCATGTCGATGATGTCATCACCTGTACGCCGGATGAAATCTGCGCCGCGATCAAAGACACCTTTGACGATACCCGGGCCATCTCAGAGCCTTCCGGGGCTCTGGCCGTCGCCGGTATCAAAAAATACATCGAACGCGAACAGTGTACGGACAAACATCTGGTGGCCATCCTCAGTGGCGCCAATGTGAATTTCGACCGCCTGCGTTATATCTCGGAAGTGGCCGAGATCGGTGAAGGCCGGGAAATCATTCTGGCGGTCAGCATCCCGGAAGAGCCGGGCAGTTTCCAGCGCTTCTGCTCACTGCTGGGCCGTCGTCCGATCACTGAATTCAACTACCGCTATTCGCGGGCGGATCAGGCGCAGATTTACGTCGGCGTGAAAGTCGGGCCAGAAGCCGGTGCCCGTGAAGCCCTGCTGCAGGAACTGCGCGACGATAACTACAACGTGCTGGACATCACCGACGATGAAATTGCCAAGTACCATGTGCGACATATGGTAGGCGGGCATGCGCCGGATATTGTGACCGATGAACGTGTGTACCGTTTTGAGTATCCGGAGCGTCCGGGTGCGTTGCTGAACTTCCTGCGCAAACTGGGCAAGCGCTTCAATATTTCGCTGTTCCATTACCGCAACCACGGTGCTGCCTACGGCCGGGTGCTGGTGGGCCTGCAGATTCCGGATGACAAACGCGCGCAGTTTCAGGGGTATCTGGAAGAACTGGGCTATCGTTACTGGGATGAAACCGATAACGCCGCCTACCGCAGTTTTCTGCGTTAAGCGCCTGTCAGCACCGGTGTTGGATTAACCATGCTTGCCGTACTGCGGATTGGCGCACTGTCAGTGATTTTTATTCTGGGCTGTCTGCTCGGTCTGCTGCTGTGCCTGATCCGGCCGTTCCACCGCGATAACAGCTACTGGTGCGCACGCCTCTTTGCTTTCTCCCATTACCCTCTGGGCATCCGCTGGCACATGAACAATGAGCCGCCGCTGGGGTACGACGCTCAGGCGGTGTATGTGTGCAATCATCAGGATTCGCTGGACATGTTTCTCTATGGCCCGATGCTGCCGCGTAATCTGGCGTTTCTCGGCAAGCACAGCCTGATGTACATCCCCCTGTTTGGTCAGCTGTTCTGGCTGGCAGGCAATGTCTTTATCAACCGCGGCGATAAGCGCAAAGCCTACGAAGCCCTCAGCGAAGCCGCGGCAACCGTGCGGCGCAAAGGCTGTTCGGTGTTTATCTTTCCTGAAGGCACCCGCTCCCGCGGTCAGGGCCTGTTACCCTTCAAGCACGGGGCCTTTACTCTGGCGATCGAAGCCGGGCTGCCGGTTATCCCTCTGGTGTTCAGCAGCACCCACCTGAATATTGATCTCAACCGGCTGCATGCCGGGGATATCTGTGTGGAATACCTGCCGCCAGTATCTGTGGAAGGGCTTAACCGCAAAGACGCACGCCGGCTGGCGGCCGAGGTGCAGCTGGCGATGGCGCAGAAGCTGGATGAGCTGGATCAGCAATTAACTGAAGTTCGTGATTAAATTCAAAAACCAGAAGATTATGCTGAAGCAGGTGATGTTCTTTTCCCGGAGAATCTTATCCGGTGGGCCGGCCCCGGGATGATTCGGCGTCCTGGCTGGGCGCCCCCACACTCAGCATCCCTGACTAGGCGTCCCCGACCAGGTGTCCCCGACTAGGCGTCCCCGTCAAACATCCTGTTTCTCCTGCCTGTTCGTTTTTGTCCTTCTTGGCTCGCAGCAGACGAAAAGGAAATCCGTGACGCGAGAGCGGTTAACTAAACAGAAAAGCTCAGATGACGCGGAACCGTTCTGTAAAACACTTCAGAGTTAATGAAGTTACAACCTACCCTTGCTGAACTTCTCCCGCGCCAGCTGCTTCTTCCTCTCACTCTTTTTCAGCAATACATAAAACGCGCCGCTGCCGCCGTGATGCGGCTGCGCCGTATGATAGGCCTGTACGTCCTCCAGCTCTTCCAGCCAGAACGCCAGATAGCTCTTAAGTACCGCCGGGTCTTTGGTGTTGCGGTCACCTTTACCGGGCATCATGAGAACACTGCGGATGTCGGCTTCAATGCAGTCGCGCACAAAGCGGTAGACTTCGCGCCGGGCTTCTTCCACGGTACGCCGGTGCAGGTCGAGGCGTGCCTCGGTTTCGTATTTGCCCAGGCGCAGTTTGCGGAATACGCCATCCTGAATCCCGGGACGTTTGAAACCGATGACATCGTGAGGTCCTACCCGGGGAACCTCGCTGCTGCGCAGGCTGTTAGGATCAGTTACTGGCTTGTTTTCCAGTGCGGCACGGCGTCTTTCCGCCTGATTGCCGCCTGTACCTGTATCTTTCACCAGCGCTTCCCGTTCGGTGACTGAAATTCGGCGTACCCCTTCCATTTCTTTCAGGAAGAGTTCGTTTTCATCGGCCATGGCGGTTCCGTTCTGACGGTGGTTTCAGTTGTGACAAATCTTTGCAATGCCGGACACAAATTTCCGGCACAGTCGCTAGTATAACGATTGTGCCACAGCAGTGTTCAGGAGTTACAAATGCAGGGCAGATATCGCTTGCTAAAGCTGTTCCCGGCAGCAGTGATCTGCATAACGACATTGGCCGCAACCAGCGTGCAGGCTGATGAAGAGCGTTACCGCAAGATGAACTGGGAGGAGTCTCTGCAGCTGACCGAAGAGCAGCAGCAGGACATCCGCCGTATTGAAAATGCATTCCGCAAACAGATCCATGATATGGATGCGTCTGATGTCGAGGCCCGTAAAAACGAATTTGACCGCATGCGCGAGGAAATCCGCGCTGTGCTGACCGAAGAGCAGCGTGAGCTGGCCCATAAACAGATGGAAGATCAGCAGAAAAAGCTGCAGTTACGCAACCTGGGCTTACTGGCCCGGGCATTGGATCTGGAACCCGAGCAGAAACGCGAGCTCAAGCAGACCATTCTGGCGCAACAGGCTAACTGGCCTATGGATAAAGAGCAGTGGGATAACTTCCGTGAGGCCTTCGATCAGAAGCTGCATCAGGTACTGACGGAAGAGCAGTTGAGCGATCTGGAAGCCATGCGCGAGCGTCAGCGGGCCAAGTGGCAGCATCACACGATGGAGATGCTGAAAGGCCACGGTGGTCAGACGTCAACGGCCAGTAATGGCGGGCGCCCTGTGGCACCTCCACCTCTGGCTCCACCACCTCCCGGCACTGACCCGGGGGCTGCGGAGTTACCTCCGGAGATGATGAGCCCGGGAGATCCGGTGCCCGCCATACCGCCGGAAGTGGAATAGTCAGTATTTCTGAGCTCAAAAAAAACCTGCCATTGGCAGGTTTTTTTATCTCAGGTCACATCTCAGAAGGTGTAAACCAGAGTGATACCCAGTTCGGTATCGGTCTTTTCAGTTTCTTCATCCGGTACCGTATCCTGGTGCTTGATCTTATAGGTGATCTTGCTCGCCAGACGGCCGCTGATCTGGTTCAGCAGGCCGGTTTCAGAACGGTAAATGGTGTTGTCTTCACCGGCTTCGACACTGAAGTACTCCATGAACTGCACGCCCTCGGCGATGGTCCAGTCGAAGTTCAGTGCGGCACGGGCGATGGCCCCTTCAACAATCTCATCGGTACCATCGATTTTGTCACGCTGGAAACCCGGACCGACCTCAGCATCCAGTGACATGTCGTCCTGCATGATGATGCGGTAACCATAGTTTATTGAAGCGGATGTCTGGTAGCGGTAACCGCTGAAACGGTCGCGCTCCTGGCTGGCAACGATCGCCATGTATGAGCGTTCCGTCAGAGTGCGGTCAAACTGGGCGAAAGCCGTGTATTTTTCTGCGGTGGTTTCACCGTCATCTTCGGTCTTCAACGCGCTCAGACGGTAGGTGTTCTGCCACAGTTCACCGGTGCGCAGTGCAGCGAAGTTGGCGTTGATGGTCTGGGTTTCGGTATTACCGGATGTAAAAATGGTGCCCAGTTCGGCCGAGCCGCTCCATGGGCCGGTATCTTCTTCAGCTTCTTCTTCAACAGGCGCACATACACACTCTGCTCCGGCTTCCTCCGGGTTTGCGGTCTCTTCGTCGGCTGCAAAAGCGGCTAGTGGCGTCAGCATCATGGATGCCAGCAACAGGTTACGTTTTTTCATAAAATCCTCGGTGTCATGATCAGTATCCGGGCCTGCACGGATAAACAGCCCGGCCTTCGGATGATGCGCAGGATAATGTCAGGAGGGAGGTGGTGCAACTTCAGCGGCCACAGCCACCGGGAGATCTGCGTTATTCGGCAGTCTCTGGTGGTGAACCTTCTGTCTGGCTGTTGCCGGACTCAGGCGGTGCGCGGTACCAGTCTGTGAGGTTGTACTGCAGCAGCAGTGATTCAAGCCGGCCGTTATCACGCATCTCGCGGATGCCGGCACTGAGCAGACGTGTCAGTTCCAGCGAGCGTGCTGTTGTCGGCGTACAACCGATGTAAATCAGCACCGGATTCCCGATGGAGCCGGCATCACGGATCTGATCATTGAGGCCCATTTCAGCCATCTTGGTTGCCATCACAGACGGGGATTCCGCCAGAACATCAATCCGCCCGGACAGGAGTTTGCGGATGTTCTGCTCCAGAGCACTGTTCCCCTTCATTATCTGTATCCGGCCAGAGGTCATTTCCTGCTGCTCCGCGATGTAAGCGTCGAGCTCTCCCATATCGTAGGCATAGCCACCGATGACCCCCAGCCGGACGTCTTTGAGGGACTCAATTCCCTGATAGTTCCAGACCGAAGATTTTTCGGTGTACATATGGGGTTCTGAAGAGCCCTGCGCCTCTTCCGGGAAGATAAAATCAGGCGCTTCATCCGGCGTGACACCGACGACACAGTCGATGTTGCCCTGACGCGTGGCTTCCAGTGCCCGTTCCCAGGGCATCAGGCGGTAGTCAACGTCATAACCGGCTGTGCCCCAGATGGTCTGGGCAAGCTCAATCATGTAGCCCGGACGTTCGGCATCCGGATCACCGTTGTTGGGGTACCATTCGTCGGCACGAAGGGTCACTGTGTCAGCCAGTGAGACAACAGGGCAGGAAAGAAACAGCAGGACCAGCCAGACTCTATGCATAGTTCGCCACGATTGTCGTAAAATGACATTGCTGTATAGCCTAGCGGAACAATTCCACTATGGGAACACGAATGGCGTATATCTGGCTTAAATAGCCTCAGTCTGGCGCCTTAGGTGCGTTTGCGGCGCAAAATGAAGTCTTTCAGCATCACCCAGTCGCCAAAAAAGCTCCACAGCGGGTAGCGGAAGGTCGCCGGACGGTTGTGCTCAACGAAAAAATGTCCGATCCAGGCAAAGCCATACCCACAGATCAGAGCCGCCAGCAGCCACGACAGATGACCGGATAATAAAGCATACGCGGCGATCAGCAGTGCCAGCGATGAGCCGGTGTAGTGCAGGCCGCGGCAGACCGGATGCTGATGCTCAGACAGGTAGTAAGGGTAGAACTCCGCAAAACTGCGGAAGCGTTCCTGAGTCTCGGTATTGGCCATAGTCACTCTTCGTGTAATCCGGGCAGTGCGATCAGGTTAAAGAATCTGTCTGTTGAAATAAAGAATTCTGCCCTGACGATACTCTGGCGGCGGGTCTGCCGTTACAATGCCTTGCCTGATACTTGAGAGAGCAGCCGTTACCATGAATTTACTGATCGCCGGTCTGATCCTGTTTCTGGGAATGCATTCCGCCCGTTTTCTGTTTCCTGCGCTGAAGCAGGGGCTGACTGAACGTCTTGGTCCGATGGGCTGGAAAGGCGTGTACAGTCTGGTGTCCATCACCGGCTTTGTGCTGATTGTGATTGGTTACGGTCAGGCCCGTCTGACGCCGGTCTGGCTCTGGTTCCCGCCCGTATGGCTGAATCATGTGACCGCCCTGCTGGTACTGATTGCCTTTATCTTCCTGACCGCCACCTACGTGCCGGGCAACCGCTTCAAGGCGATGGTCGGTCATCCTATGCTGATCGGCACCAAGACCTGGGCATTCGCGCATCTGCTGAGTAACCCGACCCTGGCTGACCTGCTGCTGTTCGGTGGCTTTCTGGTGTGGGCGGTTATTCTCTACCGCGTGTGCCGCAAGGCGGACAAAGCGGCCGGTGTGACATATCCGAAGCTGGGTGTGGGCCGCGATATCCTGACGCTGGTCATCGCTGTAGCGGCCTACGTGATCTTTGCCGTCTGGCTGCATGCCCTGCTGATCGGTGTGGCGCCGATGGGGCGTGCCTGAGTTTTTCTGGCCAGGTAATGCAGACCTTGCCGGGCAAGGCAGACCAGGCAGGGTCTGTTACAGAAACAGGGCCAGCAGCTCGTTAAGAAACAGTTGGCCTTTTGCGGTGGCCTTCAGGTGGTCACCCTGCTCCAGCAGTCCTTTCTGAATTCCTTCGTTGATGGGTTTTGCGATCAGACCGGGCGATATGCCGGTACGCTCAGCAAAATCGCTCACAGGGATGCCCTGCTTCAGACGCAGGGCATTCATCAGACATTCCATTCCCAGATCTTCCCCACGGATGGTTTCAGTTCCGGCCAGACAGTCTTTCTCCGGATTCAGGTAGTCTTTCGGCAGGCGGGTTTTGCGGGTGCGTAAAAGGCTCAGCTGGCCGTCCATAATCCGGGTGATTTTACCGTGCGCCCCGGCGCCGATGCCCAGATAATCACCGAAACGCCAGTAGTTCAGATTGTGCCGGGCTTCCTGTCCGGGACGGGCAAAGGCGGAGACCTCGTACTGCTCGAGTCCGTGCGCAGCCAGCAGCTCTGAACCGGCTTCCTGAATATCCCACAGGGTGTCATCTTCAGGCAGCTGCGGCGGTTTTGACCAGAACTCGGTATTGGGCTCAATCGTCAGCTGATACCAGGAAAGGTGTGGCGGCTTGAATGCCAGCGCTGTCTTCAGGTCGGCGAGGGCCAGTTCTGTGGTCTGACCCGGCAGGCCGTGCATCAGATCCAGGTTGAAGTTGTCGAATCCGGCGGCTCTGGCCATCTCCACGGCACGCTGCGCCTGACCGGCATCGTGCACCCGCCCGAGAGCCTGGAGCTGTTCATCCTGAAAACTCTGGATGCCGATCGACAGGCGGTTGATTCCGGCCTCACGGTAGGCGGCAAACTTGTCTGCCTCGAAGGTGCCCGGGTTGGCTTCCAGGGTGATTTCGGCGTCTGCTGTGATGTCCAGCCGCTGCCGCAGCCCGGCAAAGAGGGTGCGGTAAGCTTCTGCTGACAGCAGGCTGGGGGTGCCGCCACCGAAGAACAGGGTTTCTACCGGACGTCCCTGTACCCATTGCAGATCGCTGTCCAGATCCGCCAACAGAGCGGCAACGTACTCCTGTTCCGGCAGCTCAGCCCCGGCCTTGTGCGAATTGAAATCGCAGTAGGGGCATTTGCGGATGCACCAGGGCACATGAATATAGAGACTGAGTGGCGGCAGGGTCATGCAGGTAAGGTTCAGCTCAGGGGTGCCAGCGGGCAAGAAACTGCTGGATGGCCTGGCCACGGTGCGACAGCTGGTTCTTCCGCTCCTTGCTCAGCTCGGCTGCACTGACACCCTCTGACGGCACAAAGAACACAGGGTCGTAACCAAAGCCTGCGCTGCCGGCGGGCGTACTCAGGATAAGGCCTTCCCAGCTGCCCTGAAACACCTGCGGGGTCGGGTCTTTCTCATGACGCATGTACACCAGCACACACTGAAAGCGCGCGGTACGCTGATCTTCCGGCACGTTTTTCAGGGCGTTCAGAAGCTTCTCGTTATTGGCTTTATCACCCGCGCCGGAATAACGTGCGCTGTAAATACCGGGAGCACCATCGAGCGCGTCCACTTCCAGACCTGAATCATCCGCGAGGGCTGGTTTACCGGTCGCTGCACAGGCATGACGGGCTTTGAGGATGGCGTTCTCAACAAAGCTCAGACCGGTTTCATCGGCGTCGCTGACGCCCAGCTCCGTCTGTGGAATCACGTGCACATTCTGACCAGCAAAGTGGGTGGCAAAGAGGGTGGTGAATTCCCGCAGCTTGCCCTGATTACCACTGGCGAGGACGATCTCGGTCATGCTCACTCCTCGTAAAACTTCTGACTGAAGTTCACGTCGTAGGTGCGGGTCTGGCCTTCCGGGGTAACCTTAAGCGCAATGCGGTAGACCTCTTCCTCATGGAAGGGGAAGGTGGTGATGTAGTACACGGCACCGGTTTCACTGATCTCACGCAGTTCCAGATCACGGGTCTGGCCGATGAGGTTTTTGATGGTGCCGCTGACGCTGGCTCTGACCGGCGTTGGTGTAGCGTTTTTGTGGGTTTTCAGCACCGAAATACTCAGGTAACCCAGCTGGCGCGAACGCGGGATGTCGTAAGCCTGTGCGGTTTTCTCATCGATAAAGTTGCTGGTCAGGCCGATGTAGTGAACTTCGTAATCACCGAAGACCTGTTTCTGTTCACCACGGTCAGACGCCATGACTGGCAGCGACAGCAGCGGCAGGGAGAGCAGCAGCGAGAGCATCAGAGTCAGGGTTTTCATGTTACCTCCGGGTAATGTGATACACAGCAATTTCACCGAGCATAGACGGCCACAGGCGGATGCGCAGTGGCACCCGGTACTGATCGTCCATCACGGTACGGTTAAGAATCCGGATGCCTTTTTCACGGCACAGCACTTCAAAATCGCGGAAAGTGCACATGTGAATATTCGGAGTGTCGTACCAGTTGTACGGCAGGGTTTCTGACATGGGCATACGGCCCTTGAACAGCAGATAAAAGCGCGTGTGCCAGTAACCGAAGTTCGGAAACGTCACGATGGCTTCATCGGCGATGCGCAGCATTTCATCCAGCACCAGATCCGGGCGCCGCACGGCCTGCAGCGCCAGCGTCATGATTACGGTATCAATGCTCTTGTCTTCAAAATTGGTCAGGCCGTCATCGAGGTTCTGTTCAATCACGTTGACGCCGTTGCGGATGCAGGCGGTGATTTTTTCTTCGTTGATTTCCAGCCCGTAGCCACGCACGTTCTTGTGCGTCTGCAGATATTTCAGCAGCTGGCCTTCACCGCAGCCAAGGTCAAGCACCTGACTGTCGGGCTTGACCCATTGCTGGATGACCTCAAGGTCGGAACGCAGTTCGGTAAAGCTCATGCAGCACCTCCGCAGCAGCGTGCTGCCACGCCGTCCATGTAGGCGGCGAACAGATCCAGATAACGCGGAATCGGCATCAGAAACGCATCGTGACCGCTTTCCGATTCAACACAGGCGTAGCTGACGTCTTTATCCGCCTGGATCAGGGCATTGACGATCTCTTCCGAGCGGGCCGGTGAAAAGCGCCAGTCGGTAGTGAAGGACACCAGAAAGAAACGGCACTGTGTCTGTTCCAGACAGGCAGCCAGATCGTTGTCGTATTCGGCGGCCGGGTCAAAATAATCCAGCGCTTTGGTCATCAGCATGTAGGTGTTGGCATCAAAGCGGGTGGAGAATTTTTCGCCCTGATAATGCAGATAGCTCTCGACCTGAAATTCCGGGGCAAAACTGAAGTTCAGGTTGCCTTCGCGCAGCTCGCGGCCGAATTTCTGGCGCATGGCATCATCCGACAGATAGGTCAGGTGGCCCAGCATACGCGCCTGCATCAGACCGGCTTTGGGCAGGGTTTCCTGTTCCTGATACCAGCCATTGTGGAAGTCCGGATCTTTGGCGATGGCCTGTCGTGCCACTTCGTTGAAGGCGATATTCTGCGCGGAGAGTTTTGGCGCCGAGGCGATAATCACGGCATGGTCAATGCGCTCCGGAAACTGAATTGACCAGCGCAGTACCTGCATGCCGCCGAGAGAACCACCCACCACGGCGGCCCATTTGTCGATGCCGAGTACATCCGCCAGACGGGCCTGACTGATGACCCAGTCGCGCACCGTGACAATCGGGAAGTCCGGGCCATACACCCGGCCGGTTTCCGGATTGATGCTGGTGGGGCCGGTGGAGCCGTCGCAGCCGCCCAGATTGTTCAGGCAGACCACAAAAAAGCGGTTGGTATCAATCGGCTTACCGGGACCAATGGCCGAATCCCACCAACCCGGCGAGGTATCGTCCATGCTGTGATAACCCGCCGCGTGATGGTTGCCACTCAACGCATGACAGATGAGCACGGCGTTGGAACGCGCCTGATTGAGCGTGCCGTAGGTTTCGTAGATGAGATCATAACTCTGCAGCACTTTGCCGCTGCGCAGGGTCAGGGGCTCAGAAAAGTGCTGCACCACGGGGGTCACCAGACCAACCGAGTCGTCAGGGATTCTGTCCGGCATTGCAGGGAAGTGTCCTGAAAAAAGTCCTGGAAAAGGGTTCGGAAAAAACTGTGCGAAGTGTATCAGTCTTGGCAGGTGGCTGCAGTACTCAGACTGGCCGGAGGGGAATCAGGCCGTTGAGTGCGGACGGCAGCACTGTGGGTTGCTCAATGCTCACCCGCTTGCGCCGGTTAAGCTCGCCGCTGAGGATGCTGACTGCGCGTTTGCTGACAGAGAATTCGGCGGCCAGAAAGCGGATCAGCTCGGCATTGGCCTTGCCGTCGACCGGCGGTGCTTTGATGCGGATTTTGATCGCATCGCCATGCGCCCCGGACCATTCTGAACGGCTGGCGCCGGGTTGCAGATGACAGCTGAGCAGGAGGTTGCCCTCCTGCCAGAGGGCTGCCGGGGTCAAATGCCGAGGATCAGGCCGCGCGGTACCTGCAGCGCCTGCGCCATTGGCGTCAGCAACAGGATTTCCACCACCTGAATACCGAGCAGGACGATCAGTGGCGACAGATCAAGACCACCCATGTCTGGCATGATGCGGCGAATCGGTGCGGTGACCGGCTCCAGCAGCTGGTTGATCAGAATCAGTGCCGGGTTGTAGGAGTTCGGTGCTACCCAGGATGCGATGACCATGATGATCATGCCCCAGAAGTAGATATTCAGCATCAGTTTGAGCAGGCCGACGGCGCTCCAGCCAAGCATCAGTAACCACGGCAGATTGGCGGTTTTGAACGCCAGCATGGCCACCAGAGTGATCAGCAGGTACTGGGCCGCAAAGGCCAGCACCAGAGAGGCGACATCGAGACCGCCAAAGCCGGGGATAACGCGGCGCAGCGGAATCAGCATGGGGTTGGTGAACTTCACGATCATCTGCGACAGCGGGTTGTAAAAGTCCGCACGTACCAGCTGCAGCAGAAAGCGCAGAACGATGATCAGCAGAATCAGGCTGCCGATGGAGTTGAGCAGCAGCAGACCGACTTGGCTCATGGGTGACATGACAATTTCCTTGATGTATCCGGTTAAATTCACAACCGCCTGAAGTACCTGCGGTTAAAAACAGCTTAGATGAAACTGGCTCAGCTGAATGACACTGAGCCACTGTGCAGAACATAAGGGCAATATGCGCCGATTTCCAGTGGGTCTCAGGAAGACTTTGCTGCCTCGCTCAGTTGCGCGGCTTTCTGCGCACAGTTTTTCATCGCACTGAGGACGGTGTCACGCAGCCCGGCGCGCTCGAATGTGGCGATGGCCTGCTCCGTGGTGCCGCCCGGTGAGGTCACGCGGCGGCGCAGCTCTGACGGGCTGACATCCGCCTCGATGGCCATGCGTCCGGCACCGAGCGCGGTCTGCAGGGTCAGCCGGGTGGCGGTTTCTTCGCTCAGGCCTAACGCCTGACCCGCTTCAATCATGGCTTCCATCATCAGGAAGTAATAAGCCGGGCCACTGCCGGAGACCGCAGTGACGGCATCAATTTCGTCTTCACTCTGTACCCAGACGGTAAGCCCGGTGGCGGACAACAGCTGATCGGCGAGGTTCTGCTGTTCAATGTTGACGGCGCTGCTGGCAAACAGTCCGGTGGCACCTTCACCCAGCAGGGCCGGAGTGTTGGGCATGGCGCGGACAATGGCGTTACAGCCACTCCATTCCGCGAGGGAGTCGAGGCTGATGCCGGCAGCGATAGAAATCAGCAGCGGCTGAGTGCTGCTCAGGGTGGCTTTCAGCGGTTCCAGCACGGTTTTCAGAACCTGAGGTTTGACCGCAAGAATCACTACACCGGCCTTGTTCATGGCACTGAGGTTGTCGGCGTAGGTGTTGACTTCCAGCGTATCCTGCAGAGTCTGGCGCTGGGCTTCACCGGGATCACTGACGTGGATCATGCCGGGATCAATGCTGCCTTCGCGGATCAGGCCGCCGATGATGGCGGTGGCCATGTTGCCACCTCCGATAAATGCAATGTGTGTCATGAGTGTGTTTCCTTGGTATCGGGTTCTCTGACCGCACGGGCGCCGAAAATGTCCGTGCCGATGCGCACTTCGGTGCTGCCGTGGGCAATGGCCAGTGCCATGTCGGCTGACATCCCCATAGACAGGGTGTCGACGCTGCCGGGGTAGCTCTGCCGCAGTGTCTGCCAGAGTTGTTGCATGCTGTTGAATCGTTCTGCCAGTACGTCATCATCAGAACTGGCCTCGGGAATGCACATCAGGCCTTTCAGGGTGAGCCCCGGGAGGCTGTCGACGACGGCTGCAAGCGCGGGGATGTCATCCGGCAGGACGCCGCTTTTCTGTGCTTCACCACTGATATTGACCTGAATCAGCACCTTCAGCGGTGCCATGTCTGACGGCCGTTGCTCATTCAGGCGGCGGGCGATTTTCTCCCGGTCCAGCGTTTCCAGCCAGTGAAAATGTTCAGCCACAGGGCGGGTTTTGTTGGACTGCAGCGGACCAATGAAGTGCCACTCAATGTCGGTCAGGTGGTCCAGAGCGGTGATTTTATCCAATGCGTCCTGCAGGTAATTCTCACCGAACGCGCGCTGGCCTTCGGCGTAGCATTCCAGCACCTGCGAGGCCGGTTTGGTTTTGCTGACGGCAAGCAGGCGTACGCTGTTTTCTGCGCGGCCACTGTCGAGACAGGCCTGACGCAGGCGGGCAGTGACCTTGTGGTAGTTCTCAGCTGTAGTGGACATTGCGGCGCTGCTGTTTAGAGTGTACAAAGAATGCGTTGTATTGCCGGTCTGATAACATTGTCTGGGTTTAACGGTTCAGCCTTGTACCACAATAATCCTGCCACTGCTGTTTCTGCACGTTGGCCGGACAGGGCTGAATCCTTCAGAGACCGTCTTAACAAGCTATGATAATAACAGACGTCCCGGTCTTCACACGCTTTGCTACACGGGACCGCCGAATTTTTTCCACGGAGAGTCATTGATGGATATTACTGAGTTACTGGCCTTCAGCGCGAAGCAGGGCGCATCTGACCTGCACTTATCGGCTGAGCTGCCACCCATGATCCGGGTTGACGGCGATGTCCGGCGCATCAATATGCCAGCACTCTCGCATAAAGAAGTTCATTCGCTGATTTACGACATCATGAACGATAAGCAGCGTAAGGACTTTGAAGAATATCTGGAAACCGACTTCTCGTTCGAAGTGCCCGGCGTATCGCGCTTCCGGGTAAACGCCTTTAACCATTACCGCGGTGCCGGTGCGGTGTTCCGTACCATTCCGAGTAAGGTAATGACCATGGAACAGCTGGGGCTGGGCCAGGTATTTGAAAATCTGGCGCTGGTGCCACGCGGTATCGTACTGGTGACCGGCCCGACCGGCTCGGGTAAGTCGACCACGCTGGCAGCGATGATGGACTACATCAACGAACACCGCTATCACCACATTCTGACGGTGGAAGACCCGATCGAATTTGTGCACGAATCGAAAAAGAGCCTGGTTAACCAGCGGGAAGTTCACACCAATACCCATGGCTTTAACGAAGCCCTGCGTTCCGCCCTGCGGGAAGACCCGGATGTGATTCTGGTGGGCGAGCTGCGTGACCTTGAAACCATCCGTCTGGCGCTGACGGCGGCGGAAACCGGTCACGTGGTGTTCGGTACCCTGCACACCAATTCAGCTGCGAAAACCATTGACCGTATCGTCGACGTGTTTCCAAGCGAGGAAAAATCCATCGTCCGTTCCATGTTGTCGGAATCGCTGCAGGGCGTTATTTCTCAGATACTGGTCAAGAAAACCGGTGGTGGCCGGGTTGCGGCTCATGAGATTATGGTAGGCACGCCCGCGATCCGTAACCTGATCCGGGAAGACAAAATTGCGCAGATGTACTCGGCGATTCAGACGGGTATGGCGCACGGTATGCAGACCATGGATCAGTGTCTGCAGAATCTGGTTGGCAAGGGACTCATTTCGCGCGACAGCGCCCGTGAGCGTGCGAAAATACCGGAAAACTTCAAGTAAGCAGGTGAATGACCTTGTCGATGGATAAATTTCTGCGGTTTATGGTGGAGAAGTCTGCCTCCGATCTTTTTATTACCGCTGGTGTTCCGCCTTCCATCAAGGTGCACGGCAAGGTCATGCCGGTGAACAAAAATACCCTGAGCGCGGATCAGGTCCGCGAAATTGTTTACGGCCTGATGAGCCCTAAGCAGCAGGAAGAATTCGAAACCGAACACGAACTCAACTTTGCCATTAACGCAACGGGTGTCGGTCGTTTCCGCGCCAGTGCGTTCTTCCAGCGCAACGTACCCGGCATGGTACTACGCCGTATCGAAACCCGGATTCCGACCATTGATCAGCTGGGCCTGCCGGATGTGGTCAAAGACCTGTCGATGACCAAGCGCGGTCTGATCCTGTTTGTGGGTGCCACCGGAGCCGGTAAAACCACCTCGCTGGCGGCCATGATCGGACACCGCAACCTCAACAGTCAGGGGCATATTCTCAGCATCGAAGATCCGATCGAATTCATCCACAAGCACGAGGGCTGCATTGTCACCCAGCGTGAAGTGGGGCTGGATACCGAAAGCTTTGAGGTCGCGCTGAAAAACGGTCTGCGTCAGGCGCCGGATGCCATCATGATTGGTGAGGTGCGTACCTCCACCACCATGGAACACGCCATTACCTTTGCTGAGACCGGCCACCTGTGTCTGGCGACCCTGCACGCCAACAACGCCAACCAGGCGCTTGACCGGGTGATTCACTTTTTCAACGCTGAGCGTCATTCACAGATCTGGATGGATCTGTCACTGAACCTGCGCGCCATCATTGCCCAGCAGCTGGTACCGACGCCGGATGGCCGCCGCCGCCGTGCGGTGGTGGAAGTGCTGCTGAATACCCCGCTGGTCGCGGATACCATCCGCAAGGGCGACGTGCATGAACTGAAGGACCTGATGGCACGCTCCACTGAGCATGGCATGCAGACTTTCGATCAGGCGCTGTTCGGCCTCTACAAAGAAGGTGAGATCAGCTACGAAGATGCGATTGCGCATGCGGACTCACCGAACGATCTGCGTCTGATGATCAAACTGGGGAATGATCAGGATATCCGGGATCTGGATGGGGTGACCCGGAGTCTGCGTCTGCAGGACTGATTGTCTGTCTGTGCTGGCCTCTTTCCGATAAGAGGCCTTCCCCGAATACGAAAATCAACAGCCTGCTAGTTTTTCCACTGCTCTCTGGCGACGGCATCTTTTTCATTCGCCTCAACCCAGATATCACCCTCCGGCGTGATTTCTTTTTTCCAGAAGGGTGCTTCCGTTTTCAGATAATCCATCAGGAAACGGCAGGCATCAAATGCAGCTTCACGGTGTTGGCTGCTGACGCCGACAAAGACAATCTGGTCACCGGCATTTAATCGTCCCACCCGGTGAATAATCCGGACCTGTGATAGCGGCCAGCGAACACGTGCCTGGTCAATAATTGTCTGCAGGGATTTCTCCGTCATGCCCGGGTAGTGCTCAATGTGCATAGCCTGAGTCTGATCAGTAACGCCCATTTCCCGCACCAGTCCGCTGAAGCAGACAACGGCGCCGTTCTCACCAGAATTCTGCCTCAGCTGATCGTACTCTTCCTGAAAGACAAAGTCGGCTTCACGAACAGCAATATAATCCATTCAGCCCCCGGTGACCGGTGGAAAAAAGGCGACTTCATCAGCGTCATTAATGATCTGAGAATCCTGGGCGATGGTCTGATTAACCGCCGCCAGAGTTCTTGACGGGCGGAAATAATCAGCGTGCTCAGGATGAGCCTGCTGGATTTCAGAGCGCAGGGTTTCGAGCGACACCGGTAGCTGAATATCCAGCTCAATACTGTCACCCATGAGTTCACGCAGGCTGGCAAAAAAAAGAATTTTCATTGTGATGTATCCGATGAGGTATCCGCCTGCCAGTGACCGGTTTTTCCGCCTTTTTTATCCAATACTCTGAGGCCGTTAATAACCATACCCGGATCTTTGGCTTTGCACATATCGAACAGGGTCAGAGCGGCAACCGACGCTGCGGTGAGGGCTTCCATTTCCACCCCGGTTTTTCCATCGAGACGGCACAGAGAAATAATGCGCACGCGGGATTCCACGTCATCCACCTCAAAGTCCACGGCCACTTTGCTGAGCATCAGCGGATGACACAGCGGAATCAGAAAACCACATTGTTTGGCGGCCTGAATTCCGGCAATACGTGCGGTACCGAACACGTCGCCTTTGTGATGGTTGCCTTCAAGAATGGCGGTGAGTGTCTCAGGCTGCATGCAGACAAAAGCTTCGGCGCTGGCTTCGCGGCGGGTGACGTCTTTGCCGGAGACATCGACCATGCTGGCTTCGCCACGGCTGTTGATGTGGGAAAAATCGGTCATGGTTCAGGCGCTGACCTTTTTCAGCCGCAGGGCAAAATTGCAGGGCTTGTGTGTGCTGTCGAGCTGGGAGCGGATGATGCCTTCCCAGGCTTCTTTACAGGCGCTGGTGGAGCCCGGGATACAGAAGATCAGGGTGTCATTGGACAGCCCGGCCAGTGCGCGGCTCTGAATGGTGGAGGTACCGATGGTCTTATAGGACAGCTGACGGAACAGTTCACCGAAGCCTTCGATGGTTTTATCAAACAACGGGGCGATGGCTTCCGGCGTGGAGTCACGCTCGGTAAATCCGGTGCCGCCGGTGATGATAATCACCTGCGTCTGCTCGTCCGCTACCCAGTCGCAGACCGTGGCGCGGATTTTATAGACGTTGTCGATGACGATCTTTTTGGTCAGCACCTGATGTCCGGCGGACAGGGCTGATTCCTTCAGCAGGTCGCCACTGGTGTCGTTGGCTTCGGTGCGTGAATCCGACACGGTCAGGACGGAAATGTTGAGCGGAATAAAGGTATCGGTAAAGGTTTTAGCCATGGGGCGTATCCTCAGACGGTGTAAATCGGGTGACGAAGGCCTGCCATTCATCCGGGGTGTTGGTGCTGATCAGATGGCCTGGCTCGGCGGGAACCTGTTCCTGTGCCTGAGCGGCATGGAGCAGGTGCCGGATGGAGAGTCCGCTGCCCTGAGCCAGAATCTGATGATTGATATGGCGGCGCAGATCGGGTGTGACGGTCAGCAGGCAAGGCAGCGGATACTGAGAGTAGTGTGCAGCAGATGCACCGGAATGCAGCAGGGCATTCAGGTCGCTGACGTCCAGCTCCGGCATATCGCAAGGGATGATCAGCAGTCGGTCAAAATCATCCACATGACGCAGACAGGCGTGTATTCCACCCAGAGGTCCTTTGTCTTCCAGTTCGTCTTTGATCGTGGTCGTTGCTGTCTGGGTTTTCGTATCACGGCTGCTGATGAAGACCTGTGACGGGCTCAGTGACCGGGCAAGGTCCAGAGTAAAGGCCAGCTGGGTCAGACCGTCCGGACGTTGCAGCTGTGATTTATCCTGCCCCATGCGGCTCGACTGTCCGGCAGCGAGTATCAGAATGGTCAGGGCCATATCAGCCACCCAGCATGGCGAAGTGAGTGGTGGCGCCGGTTTCTTCCTGCTCAAGAAAATGCGTTTCTTTCTTCAGGGGCATGAGATCCAGGAGGCGTTGATCGAGAGCATCGCTGTGCTCTGCTTTCAGCAGATCACGCAGATCATGCCCCTGTTCACCGAACAGGCACAGGTGCAGTTTACCTGTGGCGGATACCCGCAAGCGGTTGCAGCTGGCACAGAAATCTTTGCTGTAAGGCATGATCAGGCCAATGCGACCGGCGTAATCGGGATGTGAGAATTCCCGGGCCGGACCCGCACTGGCGCTGCGCAACAGAGGCTGCCAGCCGGAATCCAGCAGCCGGGTCTGAATGCTTTCACCACTGACGTGGTTGTCATTGAAGAAGGCGGCGTTGTCACCGGTGCGCATAAGCTCTATGAAGCGCAGGGTCAGAGGTGTCTCTCTGATCCACTCCAGAAAGGCATCGAGTTCAGAAGCGTTGAACTGTCGCAGCAGCACAGTGTTGATGCGGATGTCATTAAATCCGGCGGCACGGGCCTGATCCAGCCCGTCCAGCAGCTCCTGCAGACGGTTGTGGCCGGTAATGGCGTGAAACTGGCGTGGATCAAGGCTGTCGATGCTGAGGTTGAAGCGGTCCAGCCCGGCGGCTTTCCATTCGTGCACGCGCTCACCCAGACGGTAGCCATTGGTGGTCAGTGCCACTTCTTCGATGCCGGGTACGGCACGTAAGGTACGGATGATCTCCGGCAGATCGGCGCGCACAGAAGGCTCGCCGCCGGTGATGCGGATTTTCCGGGTTCCGGCACGGGCAAAGGCCTGTGCCAGCTGTTGTATTTCGTTAACGGATAATGGCTGCTCTTCCGTTGTGCACTGATAGCCGTCCGGCAGACAGTAATTGCAGCGGAAGTTGCAGACGTCCGTCACCGACAGGCGCAAATAGCGGAAGCGCCGGCCGAAACTGTCCTGCAAAGTCATGTGTACACCTTTCCGAGCGCGGGAGGCCCGACCGTTTCCGGCAGAACCCGGCATCTGCTGATGCGGCCTGAGCATCATATCACGAGGACTTAGACGGGCAGGCTTCGGCGTAAAATAGTTTGTCCACAGCCTGGACTGTGACTTTCTGAGTGTACCTCAGATCAGGTATCCGCGGGTAAGTTCGCTGGAACACTGAGGTGCGGAGGGTGAACGGATGACCATAATCAGGCATGCGATCGGAAAATTGTTCTGTGATGGTGCAATACTTTCGCATGAGAAGACGACAAAGTGTGCGGGTGTCCCGAAAAGTCCTGCCCGCCTCAGGGCCAAACAGGTCAGGCAAACGTCAGGGATCTGTATTTACTGACAGTCCGGTCAGTCATTAAATCAATGTTGCCATTCTGAGGGGATGGCGTCACAAACTGGCAGGTGCCTTGCTGTAGACTTGCCGTCTCGGGCAGATGTGGCTTCTGCACTCTCCCGTCTTTATACAGCAGGTGGTGTTCACTGCCCCGGTTTACTGAGGCCGGATCTGTCGTTTTGTCACGACCTGCTCCATTTCAGTGAGGAATAGTAATGTTTAAACCAAAAACACTTGTGGCGGCTTGTATGGCCACTGTGGCTCTGACCGGCGCTATGGTTGCTCCGGCCGCAATGGCAGGCAAGTTCGAAAAGACTGCACTCGAATTCCCGCACGTTGCCGGTGAACTGCTGGTGACTTTTAAAGATTCCGCGGATGCCCGTCAGGCGATGTCCATCCTGGGTCGTCTGGGTGCCACCAATGTTGAGGCTCTGCGTATCCCTAAGTTTGCTCAGGACAGCGAGCTGGGCCGTACCATGAAAGTATCTCTGGACGGTGACCTGAAGAGCAAAATCAAAGCGATCGCTGCTCTGCGCAGCGTTGAATGGGTTGAACCGAACTTCATTGTTTACGCTGATTACAAACCGTCTGACCCAATGTACTCCGAACTCTGGGCCATGAAGAACAAAGGCCAGACCGGTGGTACTGCAGGTGCTGACATTACTGCGCAGAAAGCCTGGAACCGTTCTACCGGTGAAAGCTCTGTGATCGTTGGTGTGATTGATACCGGTATTGCCTACGATCACCCGGATCTGGCCGCTAATATCTGGGTTAACACTGGTGAAATCCCAGATAATGGTATCGATGATGACGGCAACGGTTATGTGGATGACATTCACGGTATTAACTGTATCACTGGCTCCGGTGATCCCTACGACGATCAGGGGCATGGTTCTCACGTCGCCGGTACCATCGCGGCGGTGATGGATAATGGCGAAGGTGTGGTTGGTGTTGCCCCGGGCGTGACTCTGATGGGTCTGAAATTCCTGAGCGCAGAAGGCAGCGGTTCTTCTGATGATGCACTGGAATGTCTGCTGTACTCTGTGGAAATGGGTGCCAACCTGACCAACAACAGCTGGGGTGGCGGCTTCCCGTCGTTCAGCATGAAGCGTGCTATTGATCTGGCGGGTGATGCAGGTCAGCTGTTTGTCGCGGCTGCTGGTAATGACGGTACTGATAACGACGTGCGTCCTCATTACCCATCCAACTACACCAGTGCTAACCTGGTATCCGTAGCTAACTCTGATCACAACGATATGCTGGATTCCAGCTCTAACTATGGTGCGGTCAGTGTTGACCTTGCGGCTCCGGGTACCGGTATCCTGAGCACTGTGCCTTATAAAGCGACTGCCGAAATCAATGTCCTCGGCATGACTTACACAGGTGCGGGCATGACCAATGCGGCTCTGGGTACTGCCAGCGCAGCCATGTCTGACGGTGGTCTGTGTGACACGACCGATGCTTCCTGGTCTGGCACCGTTGTACTGTGTGAGCGTGGTGAAATCTCTTTCTTTGATAAAGTGATGAACGCTCAGGCTTCCGGCGCTGTGGGTGTGGCGGTTTATAACAACGAACCGGGTATCGTATACGGCACACTGGGTGATGGTAATTCTTCCGACATCCCGGCTATCGGTATTTCTCAGGCTGATGGTCAGACTCTGGTTGCTTCTTACCTGGGTAACGTCGGTGAAGTAGTTAATACCTTTGATCCGAATGGTCTGGGTTACGACACCTACACAGGTACGTCCATGGCGTCTCCGCACGTGGCCGGTGCAGCAGCACTGATGCTGAGTGTGAACCCGTCTCTGACTCCAGCGAAGCTGAAGAAGAAACTGATGAACACTGTGGATAAACCAGCTTCCATGGCAGGTACTACTGTCTCTGAAGGTCGCCTGAACCTCGATAAAGCACTGCACGCAGCTGCAAACTAAGAAAGCCGGATTTACGGCTGATAAAAAGGTATCCCGGCTTCGCCGGGATACCTTTCTTGTTTCTGAACCCTGCTTTATCCCACCTTTCCGTCTCTGATTGAGGGAAATTCCTGTATGCAAGCAACCCCTGAGGGAAGCAAACCCAAACGCAAAGGTCTGCGGATCGGTATTGTCGGTATCGGCAAAGTCGGTTCGACGCTGGCCTATACCGTCGCCCTGAAAGGTCTCTGTTCTGAACTGGTGCTGGTTAACCGCTCACCGGATGCTGCACTGGGTGATATGTATGATCTGCGCCATTCCATGCCGTTTCTGCAACGGCAGATGAAGATCACTTCTGGTGGTATCGACGCCCTGGAAGGCGCGGATATCATCGCTCTGTGTCAGTCGGTACCCAGCAAGCCGGGCTTTGCTGACCGCAACTCGCTGGCGGAAGACAACGCCAGGATGTTCCGTGAACAGATCCCGCAGATTGCCAGAGTAGCCCCGGATGCCATTCTGCTGGTGCTGTCCAATCCCGTGGATGTACTGACCTATCTGGCTCTGAAAGAGTCCGGTTTCCCGCCGGAGCGCGTTCTGGGCACGGGTACCTTTCTCGATTCCGCCCGTTTCCGTTCCCTGCTGTCAGATGAGCTGGGTATCCATCCGGATGACCTGAGGGCCTATATTCTGGGTGAACACGGTCCGACCCAGTTTCCGCTGATGAGTCAGGCGCAGGCCGCCGGTGAGCCCATTGAGGATAACGAAGCCCGCCAGGAACTGTTCCGTCAGGCTGTCGCTGGTGGCTTTAAGGTGTACACCTCAAAGGGCTACACCAACTACGCGGTGAGCCTGGCCGCTGCGACCATGATTGAGTGCATGGTGTACGACACCCGCCATACTTTACCGGCCAGTGTGCTGATCGACAGCTATTACGGTGTCGATGAAGTATGTCTGTCGGTGCCTGTGGTACTTGGGCGTAACGGAGTTGAGCGGATCATGCATCCGCGGATGACACCGGAAGAGCAGGCGCTGTTCCGTCATTCCGCGGAATCGGTGAAAAAGGTCATTGATCTGGTGACGCCGGAGTAACTCTCCGGCGCTTTTCCGTTTATAAACCGAGTGCGTTCATTTCTTTGAGCAACGGCTGCAGCTGTTGCTCATACGGCTTCCAGCGCGCCACCGAACCTGAGTAAATCGGCTGGCGTACCTGCCAGCGGCTGGGTGTAGTAACCGCTCTTTCTGTTTCGTGGAAGTTCAGCGCGGCATCGTTCCAGTCCAGCCCCATGAATTCCGTCACCCGCCGTGCCTGGGGTTCAAAATCCGCCACCAGATCTTCGTAATGCACTTCCAGCAGGTTCACCTCACCGGTGCCCATCCAGTGCTGCATCATGCGTTGCTGGGCCAGAGCATAGTGGGCGATGTCTGCCAGGTCGGTGGCATAGCGCTGACTGTGGCTGAAATTCTCAAAGTAAATCGACAGCGCCACATCGCGCAGGTCACGGCGCATCCAGATCACCCGGCCCTTGGGGAACAGAGCCTGGAAAATTCCGGCGTGAAAGAAATTGGCTGGCGTCTTATCGATACAGCGCAGAGTATTCTGCTGACTGAAGCGGTCGAGCGTGGTGCGGTACAGGTTAGCAGCCTGTTGCATAACCGACGGGCTCAGATGGCGGCTGCTGTCCGGCCAGCCGGCGCCGAGCATTTCACCCAGCCAGCGCGTGATGTTCGGCAGGTCTGGCAGTTCACCGCAACCTTCCACCTGCGGATGAGAGGCCAGCACCTGTTCTATCAGAGAGGTCCCGCTGCGCGGCAGACCCACAACGAGTGTCGGGCGGCTGTCGTCGCTGCCCATGGCTTTAAGAGCGCGGATGCGTTCGGCTGTGAATTCCCGGATCAGATGGTCAGCACGCCGCGCCTGAGCGTCACGGTTCAGTGGTCCAGCCTGTTTCCGCCGGGCGCGGTTGGCGTGCCGGGCTTCGGTAAAGGCTGCATCGTGATGCCCCAGGCTCTGTTCGGTTCTGGCCAGAGCAAAGTGCAGATTGGCGCTGTCTTCACTGTTGAGATTCTTTTTCTGTGCCAGATTACGGGCCGTCGTGAGCCATTCCTGTGGCGACTCTTTCCGCGCAAAACTGACGGCGCTGGCGACTGCAAAAGGCCATCCCGGACGCAGGTCGATGGCACGCTGAAATGCCTGTGTCGCCGCGCTTTTATCACCGAGGTCTTCATACGCCAGTGCCAGCGCCAGCCAGAGTTGTTCTTTTTGTGGCATCCGCTGCAATGCCTGTTGCAGCAGATTGACGGAGGCTTGTGTCTCTCCGCCATTGTGGTAAGCCTCCGTCAGCAACAGCACGAGTGATTCGTCATCGGGGTTACGTTGCAGGTGGGGGATCAGAGCCTGAACTGCACCGCGGTTATCTCCGGCCGTCATCGCCAGTTTCGCAAAGCGCTCACTGACATCGCGGCGTCCCTGAGTCAGCATCATGGCCCGGTGCAGAGCCTGCAGCGCCTTGTAACGCAGACCGGCCTGCTCGCAGGTACTGGCGAAATGCAGCCACTGATCTGCAGGAGTCGCTGGCGACAGCACACGTTCGAAATGAGGCACGGCGGCTTTGTAGTCCTGAGCGCGTATCAGCAGCTGGGCAACGTCGGCATGCAGTTGCGGGCTGTCCGGCGTCTGACGGAGGCGCTGGTACAGAGCGTCCAGCTGTTGTTGCAGACGCTTGTCTGCGCTGCTTTTATTACCAGCCATCAGCGACGGGCCGTCAGGCTCCAGCCCATCAGGTAGTCACGGTTGCTGATACTTGCGGTCGTGATGTCACTGAAACCGGATGCTTCGAGTGTGGTGCAGAACACCTTGAGTTGCTCTTCTGACCAAGCGCAGGCCACCAGTTCATCCAGCCGCTGTAATTCATCCTGATACATACCAGTAACGCCCTGCAGCTGATCTTCCGCCTGGGCCAGGCCCTGCTGGGATGCCGTTACCAGAACGATATGGGCGGCTCGCGATGCATCCATTAAGGTCTGAGGGGCATCCGAGGCTTCAATGGCAGCGGCGACGGCCTGCTGGCAGGCATTGAAGTGCGCACGTACGGCTTCGGCTTCCGGGTCATCTTTCAGTGCCGCTTTGGCTTCCGGAGAGGTGGCCTGAGCAGCGTAGGGCAACATGGCGGCGGTGGCACGGAACAGGCCATCGTCCGCGAGAAGCATACGTACATGGCTGAGATCATTACGCGCGACACTGGTCACGCGCGAGGTATCGGCGTGGATGATCATGCCCACTGCTGCACCACTGCTGTACAGCACACGGCGGATATCCTGCAGGACCTTAGTGGTGTCTGTGTATTCAAAACAGAACTGGCTGATCAGCAGCGACACGGAGTGGTCATCGAGTGGCAGCTCTTCAGCGTTAACACCACCCAGCAGGCGGATTCTGTGTTCAGTGCCCGGCGTTGCCCAGCGGCGCCAGGTATCACCGTTATCGGACAGGTCTACCCCCGTGTAGGAGGGGTGTTCCTCTGCACCGCATTCGCGGCCGATCACAGACAGAAAGCTGCCGTTACCGGCGCCGAGTTCGAGAATATGGTCGGATTCATTCAGGGGAGAGAGCAGGTTGCGCCAGAAGACAGAGGCGTCGCTCTGTGGGTTATCCAGGCCCAGGTCGGCACAGGACCAGGGTACGCCGCGGTTCCAGTAACGGTTCCAGATGCCGGCGCGTTCAGCGGATGAGAGGCTGTTCTCCGCTGCGGTGTGTGTTTCGCTTGTCATGGTGTCTCTGAGTATTACATCGTCAGCACCGAGTGTACGTCGGTGACGCGGCGATGCCCAGAGTCGGAGGTGGTCAGAGTGGAACTGTGACCGGTTTGACCAATATGGCGGAGGCCTTGGCGAAAGCCTTGCTCAGATCACGACGCTCAATCGTCGTCGTCATCCTCATCATCGTCCAGCACCCGGGTTATGGGCCGGTAGATCTCCACCCGGTCGCCGGGCTTGAGGGCGGTATCCGGGGTGGCTAATTTGCCGAAGATACCGACCTTGCTGCTGTTCAGGTCGATTTCCGGAAAGCGTTTGGCCAGTCCGCTGAGTTCAAAAGCTTCTTCAAGGGTGCAGTCTTCCGGCACGTCCAGATTGATCCAGGGCTGACGCTCACTGATGGCGTAGATCACACTCACTTCCATGCTTCACCTCAGCTCTGCAGCTGCACCAGTGACGTATCCGCAGGCTGGCGCACGCGGTTGTCGATGATGCGTTTGATCACAATCAGAAAACCCAGAGCCATAAAGGCGCCCGGCGGCAGTATGGCAATCAGGATGTCCGGGCTGGTGGCAAAAATCTGAGTTTCCAGCCACGCAAAGTGCGGACCGAGCAGCAGCGAGGCATTGGCGAACAGAGTACCGCTGCCAAGCACTTCACGCATGGCGCCAATAGCCACCAGTACCCAGGTAAAGCCCAGACCCATCGCCACCGCATCGGCCATGGCGGGCACGATCGCCTGCTTGCTGGCGAAGCTTTCAGCACGGCCGAAGATGGCGCAGTTGGTTACGATCAGGGCGATGAAGAGGCCAAGTACTTTATACAGATCGTGCATCCAGGCATTGATGACCATATCGGTCAGGGTTACGGCGGTGGCGATCAATACGATCAGCACCGGAATACGCACCTGCGGACTGATGATGCCGCGCAGTGATGAGATCAGGGTGTTGGTCATCAGCAGCACGGCCATGGAGGCCAGCCCCATCCCTAAACCATTGGTGGCGCTGGTGGTGACCGCCAGCAGTGGGCACAGGGCCAGCATCTGGCCCATGGCGACGTTGTTGTCCCAGAGGCCGTCTTTGAAGAGTTGCGAATAATTCATTCTGAGTCTGCCTCCGTTGTCTGAATCGGCTTGTTCTTCTGCCAGTCAGCCTGTATTTCCAGCGCACTGTGCACTCCGCGAACAACGGCTCTCGGGGTAATGGTGGCACCGGTGAACTGATCAAACATGCCGCCGTCTTTCTGCACCGCCCACTGCTTCTCTGTGGTGTTCGTCAGTGAATGGCCGTTGAAGGAGGTGATCCAGCTGCTTTTGGCGATTTCGATTTTGTCAGCCAGACCGGGAGTGTCTTTGTGGCTGATCACGCGCACCCCCAGAATCTCTCCATCCGGTTGAGTCGCCACCAGCATATCAATCGGTCCGCCCCAGCCCGCCACAGTGACCTGCATGGCAGTCGCTGTGATGGCTCCGTCTTTGGTGGCGGTGATCAGCTCCGCCGGGCGCAACAGCAGCGGGTGCTCATGTGGCGTCATGGTATCCAGCGGGTTGTTGTCGTAACTGCCCTGCGGCAGAACCTGATTCAGGCTGCTGAGCTGATCTTCCATCGTTTTCTCTGCGATGGTCTCATTGGTCAGCAGAAATCCACCAATCAGGGCGAGGCTGACGACGGCACAGGCGCCGCCCAGCAGAACAGCCTGATATACGGGGTGGCTGCGGTCCATGATGGCAATACTGGTCATCGTCTGCTCCTCAGTTCACACATCTCAGTTAACGCGTCGTTGCGCAGAGACATGCTTGATGGCATTGCCCTGACGGTTGCGGCCATAAACGCGCGGACGGGTCACCCGGTCGATCAGAGGTGTCAGTGCATTCATCATCAGGATGCCGAAGGCGACAGCCTCAGGAAAACCGCCCCAGCTGCGGATGGAATAAATCAGGATGCCGCTGCCGATGCCGAACAGAATCTGACCGGAGCGTGAGCTTGGTGTGGTCACGTAATCGGTGGCATAGAAAAAGGCCCCGAGGATCAGACCGCCGCTGAGCAGATGAAACTGCAGTGGGGCAAAGGCAGCGGCGTTCGCCTGATGACCGATCACGGCCAGCAGGGCTACCGTGCCCAGTAACGACAGCGGAATATGCCAGCTGATGATACGGCGGTACATCAGATAGGCTCCGCCCAGCAGCGCCAGCAGGGCCGAGACTTCACCCATGGAGCCACGGCTGTAACCGAAGAAGGCATCGCTGAGGCTGAACGAGGTGGTCATGTATTCCTGCATATCGCCCCCGGCGCGGACGAAGGCTTTGCTGTCGCCCAGCCAGGTGGCACCGGTCACACCGTCGGCACCCAGCTCTGACAGGGGCGCATTGGCGAACACGATACCCAGTGATTCCATAAATCCCGGATACAGTTGCGGTGCCACCCAGGTGGTCAGTGGTACCGGGAAGGAAATCAGCAGTGCAATACGCGCCAGCAGAGCCGGGTTGAAGATGTTCTGACCGATGCCACCGTAGATCTGTTTGCCGATGATGATGGCAAAGGCGGCGCCGCCCACTGCCACCCACCAGGGGCTCCAGGGGGGCAGGGTCAATGCCAGCAGCCAGCCGGTGAGCAGGCCGGACCCATCCAGCAGGCGTGAATAGGGTTGCTGCATCAGCCAGAGGCTGAGCGCTTCGCTGGCAATGGCTGCGCTGATACAGAGAATCCAGACAAACACCGCAGGCCAGCCAAACAGATAAAAGGCCCAGGTCGTGACCGGCACCAGCGCCAGACACACCTGCAGCATGATCATGCTCACCCCGGAAGGATCATGGGCATGCGGTGATGCCCCGCGGACAGGTCCGTTCATGATTGCTCTTCCTCCTGTGTCAGGATGGTCTGATCTGTGGATTCACCTGCCACTCCGGCTGACTCCGGGGGCGTCGCTGCAGCCGCTTCCTCCGCGGCCTT
The DNA here is from genome assembly GCA_002298335.1 of Thalassolituus sp. UBA674. Classification (GTDB taxonomy): domain Bacteria; phylum Pseudomonadota; class Gammaproteobacteria; order Pseudomonadales; family Oceanobacteraceae; genus Thalassolituus. The sequence goes on along the minus strand of DBNK01000014.1, from coordinate 74,282 downwards.
TTTCGCCGCCGCTTTTTTCTCAGCGTCTGCTTTTTTCTTTGCGGCTTTAGCGGCCTTTGCAGCTTCTTTTGCTGCTTTGGCGGCTTCTTTCGCTGCTTTCTCGGCTTCAACCCGGGCGGTTTTCGCCTCGGTCAGGGTCTTGGTCAGAGCCAGTTTGTCGGTTTCCGCACGACGGTCGCGCAGCTCGCCCTTGGCGTACTCAAAGTACTGCACCAACGGGATGTGTGACGGGCAGACGTACGCACAGGAGCCACAGAGAATGCAGTCTTTCAGACCGGCGTCATTGGCGGCGTCAAAGTCATCGCGTTTGGCGCCGTTGGCCATTTCCAGCGGCAGCAGTCCCATCGGGCAGGCATTCACACAGCGTGCGCAGCGGATGCATGGGTCTGGTACGTGTTCGTTTACTTCGCGTTTGGTCAGTGCCAGCAGGCCGGAACTGCCTTTGATCATGGGGGTATCGGTGGTGGGCAGCACCTGGCCCATCATCGGGCCGCCCATCAGCAGGCGTGACGGGGTTTCCAGCAGGCCACCGCAGACATCAAACAGATACTGTACCGGTGTGCCCAGTAGTGCCTCGACGTTGCGCGGCGAGCGGATACAGTCACCGCCGACGGTGGTGATGCGTGAAATCAGCGGTTTGCCATACACCAGCGCCTGCTGGATGGCATAGACTGTGGCGACGTTATGTACCAGCACACCGATGTCGTTACTGCGTTTACCCGCCGGGACTTCCTGACCGGTAATCGCCTGAATCAGCTGTTTGGCAGAGCCCATAGGGTAACGCGCCGGCACCACAGCAATCTCAATAGAGCCAATGCCTTCTGCGGCTTTTTTCAGCGCTGCAATGGCTTCCGGCTTGTTGTCTTCCACGGCGATGACAGCGCGGTAGGCTTCAATGATGTGACGGACCAGCTTGGTGCCTTCAATGATCTCTTCCGCCCGCTCGCACATCAGGCGGTCGTCGGTGGTCAGGAAGGGCTCGCACTCACTGCCGTTGACGATCAGGGTTTTGATCTCGTAGCGGCGGCCCTGACGCAGTTTGATGGCTGCCGGGAAAATCGCACCACCCATACCAACAATACCGGCCTCTTCGACCAGACCGGCCAGTTCCTCCTGAGGGATGGCGTAAGGGTCCGCCGGAGGTGTCAGCTCAACCCACTCTTCCTGACCATCCGGCTCCAGCAGAATGGCGCGGGCAGGCAGGCCACTGGGGTGCGGCATGGTAATGGCTCTGATGTCACGGATAACCCCAGACGTCGGCGCGTGCACATTGGCCGACATACGTCCGTCGGCACAGGCGATCTTCTGGCCTTTGAGTACACGTTCTCCGATGCTGACCAGGGGCAGCGCATCGTCGCCTGAATGCTGACACAGTGGCAGGTACAGCATGGGCGGCAGAGGCGGATTGGTCAGAATACTATTGACCCGGGTCGGCTCTTTATGACCTTTGGGGTGCACCCCGCCGCGGAAACGTCCTAAACCCAGCATGTTATGCGGCCTCCGGCTTGTGCCAGTGCCAGCGGGTCAGATCAATCTGCGGAGTAACCAGGCTGATGCAGTCTTCCGGGCAGGTATCCACGCATTGTTTGCAGCCGGTACAGGCCTCGGCATACACCACGTGCAGCTGTTTGGTGGCCCCGACAATGGCATCGGTCGGGCAGGCTTTGTTGCAGCGGGTGCAACCGGTGCAGAGTTCTTCATTGATGACAGCGGTCAGGGCTTCCGGAGTTTCCCCCAGAGAGGATGGGTCAATGTTCAGCATCTTCGCCAGTTCTTCCGCCAACGCTCGGCCGCCGGGTGGGCAGCAGGTGACGGAAGCGTCACCTGTGGCAATGGCATCCGCAGCCGGACCGCAGCCGGGAAAACCGCACTGACCGCACTGGCTGCCGGGCAGCTTGTCTTCAATCTCCCGTGCCAGCGGGTTGCCTTCGCCGACGGCAAAAAAGTGCGCCGCTGCAGCCAGCAGAATACCGAGTGCGAGACCCATCAGGGTCAGAACCAGAGTTGCCATCAACATAATGAATTCTCCCTCTACTCCGTCCGTCAGAACATGCCACTGAAGCCCATGAAGATCAGCGACAGAGAGCCTGCGCTGATCAGACTGATGGGCGTACCTTCAAACAGGGCCGGAACATTGGCTCCGGCCAGACGCTCACGCATACCGGCGAACAGCATCATGACAATCAGGAAACCCAGTGCCGAACCCAGGCCGAACATCAGGCTCTGCGGCAGATTGTGGTTCTCCGTAATGTTCAGCAGTGCCACCCCCAACACCGCGCAGTTGGTGGTGATCAGAGGCAGGAAAATACCCAGAGACTGATGCAGCGCAGGGCTGAGTTTGCGCATGCTGATCTCGGTGAACTGCACCACCGCCGCAATAATCAGGATGAAAGACAGGATGCGCAGGAACTCAATCTTCAGCGGTTGCAGCAGCAGATGCTCAATCATCCAGCTGAGGAAAGCTGAAAGAGTGAGTACAAACGCCGTTGCCAGGCTCATGCCCCAGGCGGATGACAGCTTCCCTGACACCCCCATCAGCGGGCACAGGCCAAGAAACTTCACCAGCACAATGTTGTTGACCAGTGAGGTACTGATCAGCAGTAACAGATACTCCATGATCCTCTCCGGATTAAGGCGCCTCGAAAAATTGCCTGCATTTTTACCGGCTGCCTCCGATTAAAGTCAGCTTGCGTAACGGAGGAATCAGCATTTCCTGTGCCATGGAAATTGCCTCCGGATCGGCATCACAGAAAACCCGGGCAAATCAGTCACCTGTCTGTCAGATGCCGCTGCAGGCTGCGTGATTACTGACTTTGTGGTCTTTGTTGTGTTTGCTACAAAGGCTTCAAAGGGGTGCTGGACAGCTTGTCATAAATGCGACAAAACTGGCTGTATTGCAGCAAAATCAACATGAAAAGCCGTGGCATACCGATTGCAGAATCCCTGATACCGACAGCTCACAAACTGTAAGGATCGTTTATGCGCAAAGTTCGCAGCAACACCGGCAACCACGACGCCAGCAGTGCCCGCAAAGTGGCGGAAAAAGGCGTCAGCGATGTTCATCCTGAGGGGGTTTTCCTTGGCGATGAGGTATTTTTCCAGGCGGTAGAGCACTCCCCGGTCGCCATCTCCATTACTGACCTCAAAGCCAACATCCTTTATGTGAACCGCGCATTTACCCAGATCACAGGGTACAGCGAAGAAGAAGTACTGGGAGAGAACGAATCCATTCTGTCGAATCACACCACACCGCGCCTGGTGTATCAGGCGTTGTGGGGACGGTTGGCTCAGCAGAAGCCCTGGTCGGGTATGCTGCTCAACCGTCGACGGGACGGGCGCCTGTATCTGGCTGAACTGACGGTTGCTCCGGTGATTGACGAGCAGGGCAAGACAATTCACTTTCTGGGCATGCATCGCGACGGCTCCGATCTTCACCAGCTGGAACAGCGTCTGCAGAACCAGAAACAGATGCTGGAGTCGACTCTCAATGCCATGCCCGCGGCGGTGATTGTGCTGGACGACGATGGCAATATTGTCACCAGCAACCCGGGTTTCAATCAGCTGGCCCGCAATCTCCTGCCGGATGAGCCACTGATGGCCACCGCCGAGCTGTTTATTAAAAAACTGGGCAGTCACTACCGTCAGCTGAATGAAACCGGCCGTTCGTTTTCTGACAAAGAAACCACCATTGATACCGCATCCGGACGGCCGATCTGTTATTCCTGTTTCGGCACCCGCATTAACGTGCGCGATGAGAAAGCCGATGGCTTCTTTGAACAGCCCGAGAAACACGCCACGCTGCTGATGATTTCCGACATATCGGAACTGCGCCGCCGCCAGGAAGAAGTGCGCCTGAATGCGTTGCGCGCGCTGATGGCTGAAGAAGACCTGGTGCAGGGTATGAAAGAAACCGTGAACGGTGCCATTCATCAGCTGCAGGGCCCGGTAAACCTGATGGATACCGCAGTGAGTATGCTGCGCCGTCGTGGCGAACAGCGCGACTCAGCCCTGTTATCCGCACTCGAAGATGGGCTGAAATCCGGCCGTGAAGCGCTGGATAACCTCATCCGTTCTCTGCCGAAAGAACCCGAAGAAGAGCGCCGCGCGGTCAACGTGAATGAAATTCTGCGTGATGTGCTGGCACTGAATACCCACGAATTACTGGCCAGTGGTGTCACCGTCAACTGGGAGCCTTCAATGCAGCTGCCGGCACTGATTGGCCGCGAGCAGAAGCTGCGTTCCATGTTCCGTCACCTGCTGGAAAATGCCATCGAAGCCATGGCCCAGCGTGGCGTGAAAGAACGTGAACTCACCATCCGTACGGCAGCCCGCGAACACCGCATTGATATTGAAATCAGCGACACCGGCCCAGGTATTCCGGCAGAAATGCAGGTACGGGTTTTTGAACCGTTTTTTACCACCAAAAACACCAGCGGCAGCTCACGCGGCATGGGCCTGACTATTGTTCAGGATGTCGTTACTGATCATTCAGGCACCATACAATTTGATAATAAAAAAGCCGGAAAAGGCTGCAGTGTACTGATTCAATTGCCATTAACGTCACGGTTCTGATGAGGGGGAAGTCAGATGAACAGTTCGCGATTTGTTGCGATAGGACAAGCTGTCAGGAGCCGTGCGGAATTACAGGAGCGTCATTACAAATGTCTGTGTTCACTGATCGGTATTCTTTCAAAAGCGACACAGATTGAAGAAACCCTGAATAAAATTCTGTGGACCTTGCATCACGACGGTGGCCTGCAATACGGCGTGGTGGATTTTTACGATCCGGAAAACAGCCTGCTGCAGGTTGGCGCTATTTACCGGGATCAGGGTAATACCAGTAAAACGCCGTCGGTGGCGTATAAGCCCGGTGAGGGTATTGTCGGCCGTATTCTGGAAATGAATCAGTCGATTGTTCTCGGACGTATTTCCAGCGAGCCACGCTTTCTCGACCGGCTGGAAATGTACGATCTGGAACTGCCGTTTATCGGCGTTCCGGTCCGTAATCAGGAAGGCAACGCCATCGGTGTACTGGCCGCTCAGCCGGAAGTTCCGGCGGATGAATACCTGCCGGAACGTACCCAGTTTATGTCCGCCGTGGCGGATATTCTGTCACAGACTGTGCGCCTGCTCGCCAACGTCGAAGAAGGCGATAACATTGCCATGGAGCGTGATGAGCTGCGCCGCGAAGTCCGGGCTAAATACGGCTTCGACAACATGGTGGTCGGGCACTCAGATGGCATGCGTCAGGTGTTTGATCAGGTACGCCGCGTTGCTAAATGGGACAGCACGGTACTGGTACTGGGTGAATCCGGTACTGGTAAAGAACTGATTGCCAACGCCATTCATTACAACTCACCGCGGGCGCATAAGGCTTTTGTTTGTCTTAACTGCGCCTCGCTGCCGGAAAACCTGCTTGAATCGGAATTATTCGGACACGAAAAAGGTGCATTTACCAACGCGGTAAAGCAGCGTAAGGGCCGCTTTGAACAGGCCGATGGCGGTACCCTTTTCCTTGATGAAATCGGTGAGATTTCGCCGCTGTTTCAGGCTAAATTACTGCGCGTATTACAGGAGGGTGAACTGGAACGCGTGGGTGGCAGCACAACAATTAAAGTCAATGTACGTATTGTTGCGGCCACCAACCGCAACCTGCTGGAAGAGGTTGAAAAAGGCAATTTCCGCGAAGACCTGTATTACCGCCTGAACGTCATGGCCATCCGTCTGCCACCACTGCGTGAGCGATTGGTCGACGTGCCGGAGCTGGCGAATTTTCTGCTGGAGAAAGTGGCAAAAAGTCAGGGCCGTGGCCTCAGCTTTACCGACAGTGCGGTACGTATGCTGATGGGTTATCACTGGCCGGGTAACGTGCGTCAGCTGGAAAATACCATCGAACGCGCAGCGGTGATGACCGAAGGTGACGTGATTGATACCGATGCCATCGCGCTGCCGGGGGCACAGCCGGGCGGCAGCAGTGGATTCAGTGCCAGCGCTCCGGTGACGACAGGTGGTGCGGTGCGGGTTGATCTGAATGACCCGGACGTCGATGAGCGCGAACGCTTAATCGCCGCACTTGAGCAGACCGGTTGGGTGCAGGCTAAGGCCGCACGCCTGCTGGGCATGACACCACGGCAGATTGCTTACCGTATTCAGACCATGAACATTAATGTGCGCAAGATCTGAGCGGCAGCAGAGCAGGTGACCGGAATAAAAAAAGCCCGGCCTTAGCCGGGCTGAGTGCCAGATGGCGGGGGATTTATTCCGACAGGTGCCGGGCGAAATCGATAAAGAATTTACGCCGGAAATCCGGGAAAGGCATGCCACTGCGCTTATCCCGCGGATCAACCTGACACATAGCGCCCCAGCGGCCACTGTAGCCCCGGGTTTCTTTTTCAGGTGGCCACCAGATCTGTTCTTCGCGGATCACCAGTTTGTCATTCACGGAAAACTTCCATGGCCGCACTTCGGTAGCGGAAGCCTGGTCCGGAAAACCTGCGGCGATACTTTGCGGAATAAGCACCAGACCGTAGTCGTTTTCCGGCGCCGAGGCATCCGGGGTGAAGTCCGGATCTACCGGGTCTGAGCCACCTCCGGAGTCGCCCCCTGATGCTCCGACTGCGGCTTCAATACCGGCGGCAATCGCGCCGATACCGGCACCAATGGCTGCTCCTATCGGTCCGAACAGGGCACCGATTCCGGCACCCGCAGCAATTTTCGCGACGGTGACCACCACAGTTTTGGTGTGTTCGACTTTGTCTTCCAGCTCGTCGATTTTGTCTTCCAGTGCTTCTGTGACATCGTCAGCGGCACCACAGGCGCTGGCCAGAAGATCCTGCTGGTAGGGGGTATGGTCTCCGGGGTTGCTGTAGTTATTGTGAGAACCACTACCGACGTAAACCTTGGGGTGCAAGCCGACACGGCGGACTTCACCTTCAGCCCAATTGGCCATGGCCAGCGTCTGTTGTTCAAGGAAAGGTATGTCAGCCAGACCACGGGTACGCTGACCATAACCGATCCATTCCGGTTCGGGGAATGGTTCCCAGCCGATACTGCCTTCGTCACGGAAGTGGGTCAGACGGATATCCGGAAGAAGAACAGCGACGGCGTTCCAGTCGCCCTGATAATTACCGTGCCCGGGCTGGTCGGGGTCGTCCTTACAGCCACCGAAGTTCTCTTCGTGAACCGGGTATAAAAAGTAATACCAGATCACCACACTGTCGCCACCGGTAAACGTCTTTACGATGTCTCTCAGGTCGATGCCGTCGGCGGAATTAATGTCATCCAGCAGTGACTGCAGGCGCTCCATATCTTCCACTTCCGCGTAATAGGTGTCTGTAGCGTCTGACAGTTTTGCTTCACTACGCCAGCGGTTGAGGGCGTTATCGACGTCTGTTTCCTGATTGAGTGAGTCGTTGGTGACTTCCTGATTGTCTGCCCAGCCGGCATTCTCAAACCACACCATGCGGTCGTCGTTGCTGACGGCATAAGGCCGGAAACCATCGGCACTCTGGTGGCCGAGATAAAATTCATTCACGCCGTCGCCGTCCGGATCGGAGGCGCCTTCCACATCTTCAGCACTGCTGACACTGATGCCATCACGCGGGATCAGAGGTTTGCGCGGAAACGTCTGATCACGCTGACAGGCCCCCCAGTTTTCTTTGTCGTGGCGGCTGTTTTTGTCCGCTGGCTGAGTACAGTACAGCGCCGAAGATTCGACGTAGGCCTCGGGTTTAACCGGCGTCCAACGTTCGTCTTTATGGAAATACAGTATCGGTTCGTAGGTTTCAATCAGGCGGCGTTTTTGTTCGGGTGTCAGATCCATGGCAGGAACCTCCTGAGCAGCTGAATCAGTTTTTCGAAAAAGCTCACCGGCGTGGCCGGTGTGGTAGCCGTAGTTTGTTCCTGAGACTTATCCGCAATTGCTCCGCTGTCAGGTGAACGTGGTTCAGTCGGTTTTTTATCGGTGGATGTCTCTTTTTCATCCGCTGAGGGCTCTTTCCCATCCGCTGATGGCTCTTTTTCGTCTGGCTTGACCGGATCAGCAGGCGCATCGGGCTCCGGTTTGTATTCGCGTAATGGCGATGTCGGAAAAATGGGTTTCTCACCCTCGGTATCATCCGGATTAAATTTGTTATACAGCTCCTCAATCAGGCCAAGGTACACACTGAAGGCTGGGTCACAATCCATCTGCAGACTGATGAGTTTGCCCCAGAGTCCGGTACGTTTATCGAAAACCTCGATACAGTCCTGAATCCCGGCAATAAAGTGGCTGAGGTAATCCGGCCCCAGCACTTTACTGATCCATTCAAACCAGCGGTAGAGAAAATCCTGCATGGCTTTGCTGTCGACATAACCACTGCACCAGAGTTTGAGGAACTCTTTGGCGAAACGGTCATTCATGGTGGCGGTATCCGTACCTGACGACAACAGGTCGCGTACAAAGGTGGTGATGCGGCGTTCGATACAGGCCATGAAGTCGATGAAATATTCACTGGTCTCAGGGTTGCTCAGCAGTCCGGCAATCATCTCAAACATGGGGCGCCAGCAATTGAGCTCTTTACCTCCGGCAATGCGGCAGAAGAACTCATTCATGGTGAAGTCGGGATCGTATTTCCAGATCTTCACCTCATCAATCATGCCTTCAAACGTATAGCGTGGATCATTGGGAGGCCAGTGGCCGATGTGCGTGCCGGTCATCTGGACGGCGGGTACCCCGGCAATAAGGCTGGTGTTTTCGGCTACCAGAACATCGTCGATATAGAGCCTCAGTGTTGAGAAGCCATCGTGCTCATAGGTGAGCCTGACCCACTGATTCAGGGGGACGAGACGCTCAACCCCATCAGGTGCGTTCTGATGACTGTCCGCGCCGTGCCAGGTCGGAGCGCCACCCGCTGTAGCCGGGGCTAAAAAGGTACCGACCAGCTGCCGTTTACTGTTAACGAAGAAGGCAAAGGACATTTCACCTTCGACCAGATTCAGGCGGTGAACAGGAAAGAGCGGATCAGCGGTGGCGTTATCCAGATAGGCAGTGACTTCAATCTTCAATGCTATGAGTTGCTGCCAGACAGGGGTTACCGGCACCCGGACATCACTGCTGCCCTGATTGAAAATCAGAGCCCCGGAGCCCGGGAACATGCCATTCTGGCTGAAGCCGACACCGGTACGGAAACCATGGTGACCGTAGGGCGTGAGGTCAACGGCCTGCCCGGCAGCCTTGTAGGTGTGATGGAGTATGAGTTTATACACGATAATCCCTCGGTGTATGGCAAGTGGTCAGGCACGACAATCCGGTGTGACTGTGCACAGGTTCCGGTGCAGTGTTGTCCTTAATCGGATTCCGTGCCTGCCGGCATTGCGCAAGCATCGGAATTGCGCCTAATAATGCGTGTGTGTGTTTGAAAAGATGAGGGGAGAAAACGTAAATTCCGGCATCGGACGGTCAAAGCCGACAGAGAACTGCTGTTAAAGAAATACGGGTTACAGCAAAGACATTAACCGGCGGTGGGCCTGAATCCATCCAGCAGCTTATGCATATCTGCCGATGTATTATCTGACCGCCAGATCATGCCCATGGCAATCTCAGGCACGTCACCTGACAATGGAATCATGCGGATATCATCCGGAAAAATCTCCGGACTGTAAGAGGGTGTCAGAGCGACCTGCCGCAGATTCTGAATCAGTGAAATGGCCATGGTGAGCGACCCGGCCTGTTGGTCAAAATGTATCTCTGCTGAGTTGCGTCCGGCAAAATCACAACAGGCGTGATACAGCGCCGGTCCCATTTTTTCACTGGCAGAAATCACTGTTTCAGCACTCAGATCTGAGGCAGAAATGGACGCTTTCTGTGCCAGAGGGTGGCTCTGATGCAGAACGGCTATCAGGGGCATTCTGTCCAGTTCGAAGAATTCCAGATCGTGCAGATCATCGCTGCGTGGCACAAATGCCAGATCGCAGGAGCCGTCGCGGACCTCTTTCATCAGCAGTGGCGCTGGCAGGCTGCGGAAGTTTAATTCGGTCTCCGGCTGGTCCTGCATCATGCCGGAAACACGGAAGAGATACTTCTGTTCAAGCCCGTAATCAAATCCGGCCGTCATGCTGCGACGTACGCCACGCGCGGCCCGGCGGGCACTCTCAATGGCCCGTTCGTACTGTGCCAGTACCAGACGGCTTTCATCGAGAAAGACCCGGCCGGTTTCGGTCAGACTGACCCGGCGGCTCCCGCGTATGAGCAGGTCACCACCAATATGGGTTTCAAGATCTTTGATCTGACGGCTCAACGACGGCTGCACGGTGCAGAGCTTTCTGGCCGCTTCGGTGAAGCTTCCGGTCTCGGCGATGGTAATGAAATAACGCAGGTGTCGCAGGTCCATCTGAGTTCCATACTTTCTGACTATAGTTTTACACCTTTATAGCATTGGTGAGGGGTGCTGCACAGGCATAGCATCTCAGGTAACCAGCAGAACGTCTGCTGCAGAACCCAAATGTGTGAGGTGTGCTATGAGTAACAATCTTCTCGACTACACAGGAAAAACTGTATTGATTACCGGTGCAGCGACCGGCATCGGCCGGGCAACGGCGCTGGCCTTCGCGGAACAGGGGGCAAACCTGGTCATTGGTGACCTGAATAACCAGGCTGAAGACACGGTTGCAGCAGCGGTGGAAAAAGGTGCCAAAGCCATTTTTGTGAAGACCAATGTCGGTGATGCTGAATCGGTAAAAAATCTGGTGGACAGCGCCGTAAAAGAATTCGGAAAAATCGATGCTGCATTTAATAATGCCGGTTTATTACCACCCACTGCACCACTGGCAGAACAGAAAGAAGACGATTTTGATCGTATTATCAACGTCGATTTGAAAGGTGTATTTCTGTCGATGAAATATGAAATTGAAGCCATGCTGAAGACCGGTGGTGGTGCCATTGTGAATACCGCTTCGGTGGCGGGAGTGGTGGCTGACCCGGGCATGGCGCCGTATGTCGCGGCGAAGCATGGCGTGATAGGAATGACCAAAGCTGCGGCGCTGGATTACGCCAAACGCGATATCCGTGTTAATGCACTGGCGCCCGGGTTAGTGTCATCACCAATGACCGAACGCTGGCTCAATGACCCGAGTTTTGTCGAAGCCCTGATGGCCAACAGCCCGATTGGTCGTCCGGCTCAACCGGAAGAAATGAGCGGTATGGTACTCTTCCTCTGCTCTCCGGCAGCGAGTTTCGCAACCGGGCAGGTGTACCTGGTGGATGGCGGTCAGACCGCGCACTGAGATTAATCTGCAAATTCTGAAAAAATCCCGCAACTAACGTGGGATTTTTTATCAGGTTATTCCACCCGGGTGACCAGCAATTGCTCAACGCGAACACCTTCCATATCCAGCACTTCAAACTTATAACCACCGTGTTTGCAGGTGTCGGTTTTGTGCGGCAGTCGCTTCAGCTGGTGGATCATAAACCCGGCGATGGTTTCGTACTGGCCGCGGTCAGGGAAGTCTTCAATCTCTAACACGCGCATCACCTCATCCACCGGAGTGATTCCATCAACCAGCCAGGATGTTTCATCCCTTTGGACGATGGGCGCATCATCCTGATGGGTTATTAACGGCCCCATAAAGCGGCTGAGCAGGTCTTTCACCGTGACAATACCAACGACCGTTGCGTATTCATTCACCACAACAGCAAACGGCTGCGTTGCAATTTTAAAGGCGTTCAGGCCTTCGGATAGGGTCAGGGTTTCCGGCAGATAGAGAAGGTCTTTATCGTAGCCAGCACCTGCCAATGGTTGCATTTCACCGCTCATCTCTCCCTTCAGCACCATGCGCAGAATGGTTTTCGATTCAATGGAACCCAGCAGTTTATCCAGGCTGCCGTCACAGACTAAAAAGTCGTTGTGCGGGTGATCAATCACCTTCTGACTGATGGTGGTGGCGTCTTCGTCGATATCGAAAAAGATGATCATATCGCGCGGTGTCATGGCACTGCCGATGGTCGCGGTTTCAAGATCAAACACGTTACCGATCAGGTCGTATTCCTGCTGCTGCAGGCTGCCGTCTTCGGCACCAGCGTCCATCATGGCGACGATATCTTCGGTAGTGACGGTTTCTTCACGCTCGGTTGGCAGGTTCATCAGGCGCAGCAGGGCATTGCTGACACCGTTGAACAGCATCACCAGTGGCATAACGATAAAGGTCACGCTGCGCATCAGAGTTACCAGACGGATGGCAGTGGCCTCCGGCATGATGATGGCCATGCGTTTAGGCAACAGATCAGCAAACAGGATGAATAATGCGGTAATCGTCACAAACGACATAGCAAAGCTGATTTCATCCAGCAGACGGCCCTGATACACCAAAGCCAGAGAATCGCGGAAATAGGGCGTCAGCGCCTGCTCGCCGATGATACCGCCAAGAATCGAGATGGCGTTCAAGGCAATCTGAATCATGGCAAAGAAGGCGCCCGGGTCCTGCTGCAGGTCCAGCACGTCCTGGGCCTTTTGGTTGCCCTCGCCCGCCAGCACCCGCAGTTTGATTTTGCGCGACGCGGCAATGCCAATTTCCGACATGGCGAACAGGGCGCTGCTCATAATCAGCAGCACAATAGCGAGAAGATCATTCATGTTTGGTACCCACAACAAAGCCTGCACGTTCAGTATCGTACAGAAAGCACAACCGGGCCGGATTGCTTGGGAGGGCTCAGGCCACCTGTGTCATGCAAAGGAGGGTGGCGGGGCAGCTCAGTCAGCGCAGGGGATATCCGCGGACGGTGCGCTCAGGCTGAGCGCGGGGGAAGTATAGGACTGTTCTGAATCCAGTGAAAAGGAATTATTCAACGTACTGATGAATCATTATTCAGGTGGAGATAAAGGAATCTTATCTACCCGCTTCTGATGTCTGCCACCCTCAAATTCCGTGGCCATAAAGGTATCCACAATCTCTAAGGCTGTTTCCAGACTGACAAACCGGGCTGGTATCGAGACGACATTGGCGTCGTTATGTGATCGGGCCAGTTGAGCGATCTCAACACTCCATGCCAATGCACAACGGATACCCTGATGTTTGTTGGCTGTGATGGCAACGCCATTGCCACTACCACAGATAATAATGCCAAGATGAAAATCACCCGACTCGACAGCTGTTGCCAGTGGATGAATAAAATCAGGGTAGTCGCAGGACTCTTCAGAAAATGGACCGAAGTCTTTGAAAGAAAATCCTTTGTCGGTGAGATAACTTTTAAGGTGCTGTTTATACACAAAACCTGCGTGATCGCCACCTAATGCAATTTTCATACTTTACTACCTACAAGTGAATGGTCAGATATGCTTATGCAGTAGGCCTATGATTCCTGCAGCCAAAGCCTTGGGATAGCTCTGATTGCCCACTGTGTAGTCGTCCATCTTGATGAAAAACTTCCCAGACTCTTCATCAGGTACAATTAATCCGAGTCTATCTCCCTGTAACGTTTCGACCCGATCATAAATCAGTCTGGCGACCAGGTGGTTCTGGTTGTTGAGTATTTTATCTCCGGCGAAAGATCCAACCCGGTCTCCATTTTCAAACCAGATGACACCAAATTTTGACCAGGCAATCCTATTGCCGTGTCGGTCGAAAATGATGTGCCTGGGTTCACTCATGGTACTGCTGTTTCTCTTGATAAATTAAAAGAGCCTGAAAAGCAGGCTATTTTCTGGCAATCCACGGCTGCTTACTTGTGAGCGATTTACCTGTTATTTCCAAAGTAAAACCGGGTGCTTCAAAGCTGATTTCACCATCAGGCCAATTCAGAGATATTCGCCAGCGAAACGATTTCTCTCCATCAGGAAACTCCAGTGGTGTTCTTTCGATAGCGTCAATGGAGAAGGGCGATATACCCGCGGGCATAGAGGCGTAATCGAGTGATAGTTTTAGTTTGAATATTTCACGAAACCTGAGTTCGGCCGGGCAAATCGTAAACTCGATATGCTCATATTCCCTATGCCAGTACTGGATTTAATCAATATCCAGAATAAGGTCGAAGAACCCTGAATTTTTATCAACATCAACAATTCGGAAACCATGTGCGTGAACGTCGTGCCAGGACAGAGTCTCAAAATCCTCAGTCTTCCATGTTGTCATTTGGAGTGTCGTCCCTGTGACCGATAATGTTGCGAGTAAATGCATGATAACTGAAAAACTCTGTGGGACATGGATCCTGGTGTTAGTTTTTCGTCATTCAGCAGGAGGAACTTATGCAGTATTCAGGTCGTATTTTAATCATCTGATCAGTCAAACGGCCGTCGTCAGACACTCTTGAATCACAGTACTGGCCTTTGTCCCCTTCCCGACAATCGCCACATGGCGCGGTATGTCTCAAACCCCACAAACAGCCCATCCAAAAACACCTATTTCCTTATAAATCAATAACCTGAAAAACGGGCACTGGCATTGCAACAGCCTCTGGTGATCGGGAAAAGAGAGAATTCCCCACTTCTATAAAGGGGTCCGGCCTGACCTGGCAGGACCCAATAAGACAGGAGCTCAACTATGCAACTGACAGTGCTCGGACAAGAAGAGAACAAGGCGGAGGCCAGCAGCTGTGCCTCTGGTTCATGCGGCAGCGACAATGAACAGATGTCGCATCTCCCGGATGAAATCCGTGAGAAGGTCCAGAACCACCCCTGCTACTCCGAAGAAGCCCACCATTATTTTGCACGTATGCACGTCGCGGTAGCCCCGGCCTGTAATATTCAGTGTCACTACTGCAACCGTAAGTACGACTGTTCTAACGAATCCCGTCCAGGTGTTGTTTCTGAGCTGCTGACGCCAGAAGAAGCCATCATGAAAACCAAAGCGGTGGCCGCCAATATTCCTCAGATGACCGTGCTGGGTATCGCTGGCCCGGGTGACCCACTGGCTAACCCTGAGCGTACTTTTCAGACCTTCCGTGGTCTGAGCGAGCAGACTCCTGACATCAAACTGTGTGTGTCCACCAACGGTCTGGCGCTGCCAGAAGCCGTGGATGAGCTGGCCAAACACAACATCGACCACGTCACCATCACTATCAACTGTGTTGACCCGGCTGTGGGCGCCAAGATCTACCCATGGATCTACTGGAACAACAAGCGCATCTACGGTGAGAAAGCCGCCAAGATCCTGATCAAGCAGCAGCAGAAAGGTCTCGAGATGCTGGTTGAGCGAGGCATTCTGGTGAAGGTGAACTCTGTGATGATTCCGGGTGTGAACGATGAACACCTGAAAGAAGTGAGCCGCATTGTGAAAGAGAAGGGCGCCTTCCTGCACAACGTGATGCCACTCATCTCTGAAGCCGAGCACGGCACTTTCTACGGCATCATGGGTCAGCGTGGCCCAGAGCCGGAAGAACTGCAGGACCTGCAGGATTCCTGTGCCGGTGATATGAACATGATGCGTCACTGCCGTCAGTGCCGTGCCGACGCCGTTGGCCTGCTGGGCGAAGACCGTGGTGAAGAATTCACCATGGATAAGATCGCCGCCATGGACATCGACTACGACTCAGCGATGAAGAAGCGTGCCGTTATTCACGCCGGCATCCTCGAAGAGCTGGAAGAGAAAGACGCCAAGCGCAAGCGTCTGGCCGGACTGTCTGCCAAACCAGAAGTGGTTAAAGAAACCCGTCCGGTACTGATGGCTGTGGCTACCAGCGGCGGCGGTCTGATTAACCAGCACTTTGGCCATGCCACTGAGTTCCTGGTGTACGAAGCGTCTGCCAACGGCGTGCGTTTTATCAGCCATCGTAAAGTCGATCAGTACTGCATCGGTAACGATACCTGCGGCGAGAAAGAAAGCGCGCTGTCCGGTTCTATCCGTGCCCTGAAAGGCTGCGAAGCGGTGCTCTGCTCCAAGATTGGTTTCGAACCATGGTCTCTGCTCGAAGAAGCTGGCATCCAGCCGAACGGTGAGCACGCCATGGAATCCATCGAGGAAGCCGTGATGGCCGTGTACGAAGAAATGCGTGTTGATGGCCGTCTGGACGAAGTTCCGGAAGCCGTTGCTGAACTCGCTGGCGCTTAAGGAGAGATTGTTATGGCACTTTCTATCGTTGATTCATGCGTTAACTGCTGGGCCTGTTACGACGTCTGTCCGTCAGACGCTATTTACGAGTCCAAGCCGCACTTCAAAATCAATGCACGCAAGTGCACCGAGTGTGAGGACGATTACGCCGCACCTCAGTGCGCGAGCATCTGCCCGATTGAAGAAGCCATTCTCGACGCCTCCGGCGCGCCAATGAATCCGCTGGGTACCTTAACCGGTATCCCACCGGAGAAACTGGCTGAAGCCATGGCTGAGATTCAGTCCCGCTAAGGCTTGAACAGAGAAAGACCAGGGAGAAAAGGACAGGTGCTGCACTTTTACGGAAAGCCGGTCTGCCAGACCAATCGTCACCAGCTGGCCCTGCTGAGAAAAGCAGGCGTCGAAATGAAGGTGCACGATCTGCTGACCACCGACTGGACGCCGCAGACTTTGCAGCCCTATCTCTCCGCCCGCCCCGTGCATGAGTGGTTTAACCCCTCGGCCGTGGCGATTAAGCAGGGCGATATTGACCCGTACGCGTTTGATGCTGAGCAGGCTCTGATCATTCTCAGCAACGACGCCGCACTGATCCGTCGCCCGCTTATCCGCATTGAAGACACCGCAGGCATTACACACACCTGCGGTTTTGACCGCGCCGCTCTCGAAGCCCGACTGGGCGTCTCGTTTGAGAAAGAGCTGCGCGAAACCGAAAAAGACGATGAAGCCTGCAGCCACAACGCCGCTTCGTCGCACACGGAATAACCCGGAATAAAGAGAGGAACCGAGATGAACGCTGTTGCCCAGATCCGCCAGACCTTCCGGCCTTTTTTTACGCCGATGCTGACCCTGATGACCGGCGGCTCTGACGAGCAGCGCAGCAAGAACCAGAACTGGTTCCGACTGATTCTGCGCAGCCAGCGCAAAGGTCGCACCAGCCTGCCGTTCTTCCTCGGGCTGACCCCGACCGATTTTTACTGGATGGCCGTTGGCCGTCGTTACCGCATCCACGATGAGCTGCTGCAGGGCATCAAAAGCAAAGATACCCAGCCGGTGGAAGACACCCGCCAGCAGCTGCTGGACATGCGCGAAGACGAATGGGTCGAGATCCGCGATCTGCTGGTCAGCCATCGTGCCGGCCTCGACAACAGCGAGATCACCATGGCCGGTATCGTTGCCGCTGCCTGTCTCGGTGGCAGTCACCTGTGGCGTGATCTGGGCATGCCTGACCGCGCATCCCTGAAAGATCTGCTCGCCGGTAATTTTCCATCGCTGGTCACCCTGAATGACCGCGACATGAAGTGGAAGAAATTCTTTTATAAGCAGCTGTGCGAACTGGGTGGGGGCTATGTCTGCCGTGCGCCGAGCTGTGACGTGTGCAGCGCCTACAGCGACTGTTTCGGA
This sequence comes from Thalassolituus sp. UBA674, assembly GCA_002298335.1. Lineage (GTDB taxonomy): Bacteria > Pseudomonadota > Gammaproteobacteria > Pseudomonadales > Oceanobacteraceae > Thalassolituus. The sequence goes on along the minus strand of DBNK01000014.1, from coordinate 56,864 downwards.
CCGGAAGATTGAGCCTTTTGGGCACAGAGAGGGTATGACCATGAAGTGGACCATCGTTTCTATCGCAGAAGCCGAACTCATGCTTGAGAACGACGAGCTGTTGTTGCTCGATATGCGTGACTACCGCGCCTATCTCGAGAATCACCACCCACGCGCACTGCATCTTAACGATCAGAATCTGCGTGCCCTGCTGAAGCATACTGACCGCTCGGTACCGGTACTGATCTATTGCTATCACGGTCACCGCAGCCAGGACATGGCACAGCTGTTCAGCGACTTTGGTTTTACCAGCTGCTACAGCCTTGATGGTGGCTATGAGGCCTGGTTCCCGGAGTTCCGCCTCGCCAGTCAGGAGCTGAGCGACAACCTGCTGGAATGGCTGCTGATCAATGGTTTCGACCCTGAAAATGTCGATCACCGCAGCGCCAACAATGAGACTGCCCTGATGCAGCTGTGCCGTCTGGGGCAGCGTGATCTGGCGCTGGAGATGCTGGCCGCCGGCACGCGCGTGTCACTGACCAATAAAGATGGCTGCAATGCCCTGTGGATGGCGGTCCAGAGCGGCGATCAGGCACTGGTGCATGCGCTGCTGCAGGCCGGTACACCACTGAATCAGCAGAACGATAACGGTGCCACCGCACTGATGCTCGCCATGTCACTGGGCCAGTTGCCCGTAGTGCGTTATCTGCTGAACGCCGGAGCCGATATCACTCTGACCACCATTGATGGTTTCAGTGCTGAGGACGTCGCCGCCAACCGCCGCGTTTTAAACGAATTCAATCAATGGAAAGTCAGCCACGCGAAAGCGGCGTGAGACTAATTACGACCGGAGAAAGACCATGAGCAAAGCCGATATCCAGGACATCATCCGCAACCAGATCGAATCCAACAGCGTGCTGCTGTACATGAAAGGCTCGCCCGAAGCACCGGAGTGTGGCTTCTCGGCCCAGGCCGTTGCCGCCCTGAAAGCCTGCGGTGCCGAGTTTGCCTACGTGAACATCCTGGCCGCACCGTCCATCCGTGAGCGTCTGCCGTCCGTATCCGGCTGGCCGACCTTTCCTCAGCTGTTCATCAATGGCGAGCTGATTGGTGGCAGCGACATTGTGGTCGGTATGGCCGCGGATGGTTCACTCAAAACTGCTCTGGCCGGGGCCAGCACTGCTGAGGGTGAAGCCTGATGGACGCCATTGAAGTACAGAACCGCATCAAAACCGAATTACGGGGCTCCCACGTCATCATCAATGGCGCGGACTGCAGCTTTTCCGTGCAGGTGATCAGCCAGGCCTTTGCCGACATGCGTCCGGTACTGCGCCAGCAGAAGATCCTGCAGTTGTTCAGCAATGAGCTGAGCACCGGTGAACTGCATGCTCTGACTGTAGACGCCCGCACGCCGCTGGAAGTCGCTCCGGCGCAGCAGGGCGGCCTGACCACACTGACTGTCTGACGGGAGAACATTATGGAAGCTGCAATGACACAAGCACCGGCTGAAGCGTCAGCCAAGCCATCCATCAGCCGTGATGCCGCGCTGCGTATTGCCATGGCTGCCCGCATTCTGCCGGAAATCAGCGTCGGTCAGCTGCTGGAAATCCTGATGCGTCGCATCGGTGGCGAAATCAACGAAGACACCCTGTCGACCATCACCGTCACTGATCTGAAAACCGGTTTCGGCAGCGCCGACGGTGAAGAAGACGGCGAAGACATCAGCCTCGGCCTGCCTGCCATCAAAGAAGCGGTTCGCATCCTCTGGGGTGAGCTGGCGGATGATGAGCTGCCACCGACCAACCCGGCCGCCGCGGATATGCCCGGGTCCATCCGTATTGCCGTGGCATCCAACAACGGTGAACAGGTCAACGGCCATTTTGGATCTTGTCTGCGCTATCTGGTGTATCAGCTGTCGCCGGAAACCTACGAACTGATCGATGTACGCTCAGCGGTTGAAGCTGATCTGTCAGACGACCGCAATGCCTTCCGCGCCAACCTGATCAACGACTGTCACGTGCTGCTGATTCAGTCGATTGGTGGCCCGGCTGCCGCCAAAGTTGTACGAGCGGGTGTGTACCCGATGAAAGTGAAAGAAACCAGCACGGTACGGATGGAGCTGGAACGCCTGCAGAGCGTGATGGTGAATTCACCACCGCCCTGGCTGGCAAAAATTCTGGGCACCGACGGTGACCTGAAAAAGCGCTTCCTCACGGAAGATGATGAATAAATAACCCTGTAAATACTGAAACTTAATGTGAGGAAACGACCATGTTACTCGACACTTATAAAGAGCAGAGCCTGCTGTTCTACGTTAACTTTCTGGAGACCACTGCGTCCGGAAGTGCTAAGGCATACCGTGGCGACCTGGTACTGATACCGGGCGAAGTCGGCGACGACAAAGGCCATCTTAAGCCACCAAAAGCCGTCTGCCGTGAAGCCGTCGTTCTGGCCGGTGACAAGATCAGCATGCTGATCGGTGGTCTGGACAAAATGGACATGCTGCCAACCCTGCTGGAAAAGTACTCCGCGGATTTCGCCGACGACATGAAGAGCATCTTCTTCGTCGTCAATCTGACCAAGCCGGTTCAGGTAGAAGTTGAAGGCAAAACCATGATTCTGATTCCCCTGGTACAGGGTGTGCCATGGAACGAAGCCATGGAAGAACTGGCCATGGAAAAAAGCGACTTCAAAGGTCAGTCACCCGCCGCCAAGCTGGAAACCATGCTGGGCGAACTGAAAGGCTATGTGCCTAAGAAATATCCGCTGGTCAGCCTTGAAGAGGCCCTGACCATGACCAACAACGCCGTCCGTGAAATTCACGGCGCGGTTTAATCAGGAGGATTCACCATGGCCGAATTTTTTGTGGAATTAGCTGAGAATGAAACAGGTGCCCATGTGGTGCACTTCGCGACCTGCAACAGTCTGCCGGAAGCGACCCGGTTGAAGTATCTGGGTTCGATTGCAAGCTACGATGCGGCGCATAAAAAAGGCAAAGGACTGTATCACGCGATTCAGCCATGCCCATCCTGTGCGGGCCAGTACGCCGGAGCATAACTGCTCTCTGGTAACTGTTCCGGAAAAGCCGCTGTTTGCGGCTTTTTTTACAGGTGTGGCTTCTGAAAGAGCAGGCTTCGCAGACCCACACCGGACCCAAAGTGGCGGTTTTGCCTCTGCTGCCAGATCTGGGTGCGCGGAAAGGATGCACCCATCAGTAATGGTCCGTCCTGTATTTGTGCGCCATTTCATACTGAGCACCAATATAGTGCAACTTTCAACTTGATGAAATTCAGCAATTCGCGGCTTGAGTTATCCAACGCACCGTATAAACGCTTATAAAAACAATAATTGCACTTTAATTGTACAGTCAGACAGGACAGTATCCATTTCGTGGAACACTTCCTGCTTATCAGACCGCCTGCTCAGCTCCGGATGGCACCAAAGGTGCCGGAAACAGAATAAGTTGCACTCATGAAGTGCACGACCCGGGGTTTAACACAACCATGAGAGGAATTACCGTGGATATCACAGGAATCAACTCCGCTGTCGAAACCCTGATGTACAGCGCCAACACCATGTTCATCCTGCTGGGAGCCATAATGGTTCTGGCCATGCACGCCGGTTTTGCGTTTCTGGAGGTGGGCACCGTCCGCCACAAGAATCAGGTCAACGCCCTGGTCAAGATCATTACTGACTTCGGCGTTTCAACCATCGCTTATTTCTTTGTCGGTTATCAGGTGGCGTATGGTGTCGACTTTTTTGCCAGCGCAGCGGACCTGACGCAGAACAACGGCTATGAACTGGTGAAGTTCTTCTTTCTGCTGACGTTTGCTGCCGCAATCCCGGCGATCGTCTCCGGCGGTATTGCTGAGCGGGCCAAGTTCTATCCGATACTCGCCGCTTCAGCCCTGACCGTGGCCTTTGTATATCCCTTCTTTGAAGGTGTGATCTGGAATGGCAACCACGGTTTTCAGGCCTGGCTGGAGAGTAACTATGGTGCCGGATTTCATGACTTTGCTGGTTCTGTTGTGGTGCATGGTGTGGGTGGCTGGATCGCCTTTGCCGCAGTGGCGCTGCTGGGCGCACGGAAAGGCCGCTACCGCGACGGTAAGGTGATTGCCTTTGCACCGTCGAACATTCCTTTTCTGGCTCTGGGTGCCTGGATTCTCGCCGTTGGCTGGTTCGGCTTTAACGTGATGTCGGCACAGACCCTCGATGGCATCTCAGGTCTGGTGGCGGTAAACAGCCTGATGGCCATGGTGGGGGGCACCGTTGTCGCCATGCTGGTGGGTCGCAACGATCCGGGCTTTATTCACAATGGCCCGCTGGCCGGGCTGGTGGCCGTGTGTGCCGGGTCAGACGTGATGCACCCGATCGGCTCTCTGTTCGTTGGTGGTGTGGCCGGCGCTCTGTTTGTCTGGGTATTTACGCTGGCGCAGAACAAAGCGCCGAAGTTTGATGATGTATTGGGCGTATGGCCACTGCACGGCTTGTGCGGTGCCTGGGGCGGTATCGCCTGCGGTATTTTCGGAACGGAAACACTGGGCGGACTGGGTGGTGTGAGCCTGATGTCCCAGCTGATCGGAACCGCAGCCGGAATCGGGGTGGCTCTGGCCGGTGGTTTTGTGATTTACGGTACCCTCAAGGTGGTGTCCGGCATCCGCCTGAGCGAAGAGCAGGAATACAACGGCGCCGATCTGTCGATTCATAAAATTGGTTCGACCAGTCACGACTGAGTCTGTCACTGTCTTTGAACAACCCGGCTCAGGCTCACTGCTGTCCCATAGTTTCGTACAACTATTTCAAATGGCAGTCTGTGGTTCATTTGGAGTGGGGCTTTTTGCGCAGTTTTACTAAAAATGTTCATTCTTAGATATGAAACCTGGCGTGATGAGTCTTAGTCCTTTTCATAAACCTCGTCATCCTGCGGCTTGACCGCAGGATCCAGTTTTCTGTGTATTCTTAGGGTATATGGATGGATCCTGCGGTCAAGCCGCAGGATGACAGGCTCCTTAATTCTTTACCGCACAGACCAGCTCACAAACTATGGGACAGCTATGACCTACACCCAACTCTCATACGTTCACCTGGCGACCGTACTGCCTGCGGTGCTGTTGGGTACCTTTCTGCTGTTTGCCCGCAAAGGCACGCCTCTGCATAAACTTTCCGGCAAACTCTATATGACTCTGATGCTGATCACGGCGACGGTGACTCTGTTTATGCCGGCGGTAGTGGGGCCTCAGGTGATTGGCCATTTCGGTTTTATTCATCTGTTCAGCCTGCTGACCTTCTTTGCGGTGTTTTCCGCGCTGACGGCCATCCGCGCGGGTAATGTCCGACGTCACGCGCAGGCGATGGTTGGGTTGTATATCGGTGGGATTCTGGTGGCAGGAGCTTTTGCCCTGATGCCGGGGCGCATGCTGCACGGCTGGCTGTTTGGTTAGGTTTGCCAATCGCTCTTTATCAGCAAGGTTCCTGATATATCCAGAGCAGAGTCCTGCCGCGAAGCGCGGAACGAGTTACCACTCCGGTGAACCCATAACGGATAAATCAGTCCATTGATGGAGTTGATATCAGAATGCACACAGGAGCAGAGTCGTTGATCGTTGTCGCCGTCGGATTTGATTCAGATTTTTACCGCCAGTGTCTGAAGCTGCGCGAGCGTGTGCTGCGCCAGCCGCTGGGCCTGAGTCTGAGCAGCGACGACACCGCCGGTGAAGAACAGCAGTATCACTATGCCATCGTCAACGGTCAGCAGGTACTGGCGTGCGTCATTCTGCAACCTCAGAACGAACAGATCATCAGTCTGCGCCAGATGGCGGTAGAGCCCGAGTTTCAGGGGCAAGGATTAGGCCAGAGGCTGGTAAGGGTGGCGGAAAATCATTCCAGAGCGGCAGGCTATAAACAACTGCAGATGGATGCGCGTTGCAGTGCCGAACCCTTCTATAAAAAACTCGACTATGAAACTGAAGGCGAGCGCTATTTGAAAGTCGGTATTGAACACATAAAAATGAAGAAAAGGCTGAAATAAAGCCGCTGTTATTTGTAAGGGGGTTAAGGGTTGGTGGATGATCTTTAGTTACGGATGAGTCATAGTCGCTTGTTAGACATTTTCTATCATTAGACTTACCAAGAATGGGAATTGACTTATGCAATGATTTTTTATTCTACTTGCTATGTTTTCATCACCTGAATTGTGAGTGTTTAAACAAAGGTAATAGTTTTTACCCTCATGCTTAGAGAATATAATCCACTCTCCGGTTAAAGAGTTATTTTGAGTCCTTTTGTTTAAAGGGTTATTTATCACTCTTCTAGCTATTTCTGAAGTTTCAGATAGTTCAATATGAGATTTCCCTGATTCTTCCAAAACTTCTCTAATGATTTTTTCTATGCCATCTTTTCCAAGCGCAATTTGAATGTTTTGAGCTAGAAAATTTTGGCAAAAGAAGTGTTTGTGCCATAAGCCTTTCAGAGGCATCTTTCTAAATTCAGTGGCTAACTTGGTGTTAGTTTGTCCATCCCCATTTTCTAAATTAATTATCTCTTCGGTGATTATCGCAGGGTTGACAGAAAACTCGGTAGAATAAATATATAGATCTAAATAAAAAAGATCGCTAACTCGACTTTTTAAGTCATCGTCAAATCTCAATAAACTTTTAAAATCGGCTAGTTGTTCCGGAGTAATTGAAATATCCCTATTTTTCAATGTGGCTGTGTAAATATTCGGCATATGAAAAATCCTTTTAATGCCAGTCATCACCGGAGGAAAGAACTGTAGCGTGAGGTACCATGGCGCAGCTTTTTGATATCCAAGTTTATGGCATTGTTATGTATTTACTTGATTGACGCCTTTAGATAATTAATGAAACTTGAGCAAGATACAAGGAAGTACTTTGCATCAGAAACGTTAATGTTTGGCTCATCAAGCATTGCGTGTCTTATTCCACCTTGGTCGCTTGTATATCCATAGATTGACGAAAACCCTTTCTTCAATGCTGGATGTAAGTTTCCTTGTTTTTCCAGGATAGCTAAAGCATCACCAAGTGTTGCTTTGGTATTTCCCGTTAATTCCTTAGCCATACTTTCAACGGCTGAAATGGATTCTTTAATGGAATTTCTGTAGTCGGGATTCTCCCTTCTAGAAAGATGCTCCATAGCTTTTTTCAAATGGCCATGAACACCGTGAAATGGCCCCTCGGTTAAGGCTTTTTCAACTGCTTCGACTTCTGCTTCATCTGTTACTGGAATAAATGCTGAATCAATAAATCTATAACCAGAAAGTTCGCGTTCAAGAATATCGTTTATTGCGGAAATAAGCTTGCTGTTGCGTTCTGTTATCAAGATATATTCTAGGAAATCATAAATCTCATACCATATCCCCGTAAAATAGTATTTCCTTATAACCTTCAAGATTTCATGCGCACTATCTGGACGTGAATCCATAGGTTCTTTGAAATAATGAAACCAGAGCCTTTCGCTAAATTCCTCTATATCACCAGAATCATACTGCTTGTACAAAAAATTGTTACGACTCCATAGAAATATATCGAGGACGTTCCATATAGAGTTACGCAAACTGTCATTGATACCTTCCGTTTGGAGGGTAGTATCAACTTGCGATTTTCCAATTCTCTCGCTGAATTTCATTTATTCGTCTCTATGCATAACAGCTTGTTAGGAGCATGCGCGTTTATCCCGGGCGATTCTTTCGAGGTTTCCGGGATAACCTGTTGATGTAGTTGAAGTATCTTCCATAATTCAAATATCCCTTCCAGAAAAACGAGCATGCCTGTTATTTTGGTTTGGGCTTGCGCATAAACTTGTAAGCCGAAACGACAAGTGACTGATTCACATGGAGTGTAAAGTAATACCCGGCGGGAAAACGCGCAAGCCTGAAAACTAAGCGTTCATGATTTGACCGAAACGTCGGAATGATAGGGTGTGGAGGAGCAGGCAATCTCTGTGTTTCCCCTGAATGATTGCGGGGACAGAAGCTGAGAGATTGATGCTGCCCTCCAGACATGAAATTTGAATCCTCGAATTGAGGACAGGCTCTCAGTGCTGCGTGTTTTTACATCGGTGATGCTGGTGTTCAGTGCGCCTGTTGCGAGCCATGATGTTCAAAAACGAACAGACCGACAGAACATGGATGTTCTGTCAGATCCGCTGAGGCAGGGCGCCGAATCGGATCGAGGTTGTGGTGAGTTGCAGAACAGAGTGAAACAGCGAGCAACTCAGCGCGAAGCAGGAGGGTGGGCCAGCGCCGGGAGGATGCCGTCCTCCCGGGAGCGTAATGACACCGGAAATCGGACATGGATCCTGCGGCTCGAAGGCGAGTCCCACAAACCGCAGGATGACAGACTCCTTGTTCCTTATCTCGCTAGCCAACTCACAAACTGTCGACCGGTGTGACTTTATACATAAAAAAAGCCGCATTAAGCGGCTTTTTTATTGGCGGCAGACTGATCAGATCAGTTCGATCGCCATAGCCGTGGCTTCACCACCACCGATACACAGCGCAGCGATACCTTTGGTACCACCGGTGTTTTTCAGGGCGTTCATCAGAGTGACGATCAGACGGGAGCCGGTAGAGCCAACCGGGTGACCCTGTGCACAGGCACCGCCGTAGATGTTCACTTTGGAATCGTCCAGGCCCAGGGCGTCAATCGGCATCATGGCAACCATGGCGAAGGCTTCGTTGATTTCCCACAGGTCTACTTCGTCTTTGCTCCAGCCGGTTTTGGCCAGCAGGGTTTCAATGGCGCCACAAGGAGCGACTGTGAACTCTTCTGGGTGCTGAGACTGGGTAGCGTGCGCGACGATACGTGCCAGTGGCTTGATGCCTTTGGCTGCAGCAACGGATTCACGCATCAGCACCAGCGCAGAAGAACCGTCAGAGATAGAAGACGCGTTCGCGGCTGTGATGGTGCCGTCTTTGGCGAAGGCCGGACGCAGACCCGGGATTTTCTCGATGTTGGCGTTGAATGGCTGCTCGTCGTTGTCAACAACGGTTTCGCCTTTGCGGCTGGTTACGGTCACCGGCACGATTTCGGCGTTGTTCAGACCTTTTTCGATGGCGTCTTTGGCGCGGGTCAGTGAGCGGATGGCGTAAGCGTCCATCTGTTCACGGGTGTAGCCCTTCTTGTCGGCCATCTTCTGTGCGAAAGCACCCATCAGGCTGCCGGTTTCGGCGTCCTGCAGACCGTCGAGGAACATGTGATCTTTCAGGGTATCGCCGTCACCCATGCGGTAACCGGTACGTGCGCCCTGCAGTACGTAAGGGGCCTGAGACATGGATTCCATACCACCGGAAACAGCGATGTCGACAGAACCGGCTTTGATGGCGTCGTGCGCCATCATGGTGGCTTTCATACCGGAGCCACACAGTTTGTTGATGGTGGTGGCACCAGTGGCATCCGGCAGACCGGCTTTACGCATGGCCTGACGGGCGGGGCCCTGTTTCAGACCGGCGGACAGCACGTTGCCCATGATGACTTCCTGTACGTCGGCAGGCTGGATACCGGCACGTTCAACAGCGGCTTTGATGGCAATGGCACCCAGCTCCGGGGCGCTGATGCTGCTCAGGCTGCCCTGCAGACCACCCATCGGGGTACGTGCACCGGCAACAATAACTACGGAATCCTGATCAGACATGATGTGTCTCCTGAATTGATCGACCTGTGTCAGAGGTCGGCATTTTAGAGGATGAGGGCGCTAAATCACAGCATTGCGGCCTGTAGCGCGGAAACCCACATAAAAAAACGGGGCTGCAAGAGCCCCGTTGACTGAGGTGCTGCGTGTGTCAGAAGTGCAGCAGGGCACTGATCTGATAGACGCTGGAGGCGTCTTTGTTGATGAACTCAGCGCGCAGACCGAGCTTGTCCATCGGGTCAAAACCAACACCGGCACCGAGCAGCAGGCCGTCGTCATCACCCAGATCCAGGCCGATGCGGCCAAGCACGGACAGACGCGGATCGATTTCCGGCAGGGACTTCTTACCCACCAAAGCAGCCCAGGGGCCGTTGATGTCGGAATCTGAGTTGTCGTAGAAATCGCCGGTGTCACTGTAGCCGATTTCAACACTGCTGGTCAGACCTTCGACGCTGTTATCAAACTCCATACCGCCGAACAGGCTGTAGCCGGTGGCGTCTTCAGAGCCACCCCAGGGGGAATCAATCACGTTCTGACTGAAACCGGCACCTATATAGAGGGTGTCCGGCAGGCGGTTACCCTCAGCCTGGGCCGTCAGTGCAGCAAACGGCAGGGTGGTGGCGGTCATCACAATCGGAAGCAGACGCTTCATGAAAATCTCCTTAAACATCGGTGTAAAAACAGAATCAGAATACGGGCATCGACAGGGGTTCTTCCTGCAGAGCGGCGAGTTGTTCGCGCAGCGCCAGCAGATGTTCTGACCAGTAGCGGTGCCCTTCAAACCAGGGAAACGCCACGGGAAACGCCGGGTCCTGCCAGCGGCTGCTGAGCCAGGCAGCATGGCGGACGATGCGGCGGGTCCGCAGGGTTTCCGTCAGCACCAGTTCGGCGGCGGGAAACGGGCGGAACATCTCGTAGCCCTCCGCTATGACCATGAGTTGCTGACGGTGTTCCTCCGGACTGCCGCTGAGAAGCATCCAGATGTCCTGCATGGCCGGGCCCTGCACACAGTCGTCAAAGTCGACCAGCCACAGTTGTTCATCTCTTAACAGCAGGTTGCCGGTGTGCATATCACCGTGCAGGCGCAGGGTCGGGAAGCGGTTATCGGTAAACTGCTGATCTGTATGGGCGAGGATGTCGCGGATCAGGGATTCGTAGGCGCTGCGGTAGTCATCCGGCATCAGGCCGCTGCTCAGCACGGTCTCGCTGGCGGCGATGATGTCGGCACTGCCACGCACCAGCGGGCGGTGCTGAAATACGGATGCTTCTCCGGTCAGGTGCAGGCGCGCCAGCCAGCGGCCGATGAGCTCCAGATCGTCGTCGCTGCTGAGTTCCGGGGCGTGCCCGCCGCGGCGTGGAAACAGGGCAAAGAGAAAGCCATTGTGTTCAAACAGGGTTTCGTCTTTGATGATCAGGGGGGCAACCACAGGGATCTCAGCCGCGGCCAGTTCCAGCAGAAACGCATGTTCTTCGCGGATGGCGTCGGCACTCCAGCGCGCCGGGCGGTAGAACTTGGCGATCAGGGGCTGTTCATCTTCAATGCCGACCTGATAGACGCGGTTTTCATAGCTGTTGAGCGCCAGAATGCGGGCATCACAGAGGTACCCCAGAGACTCCACGGCATCCATCACCAGTTCTGGTGTGAGGCGGGAGTAAGGGTGTTGTAAATCAGCGTCTGACATGAAAGACCTTGTCCGGGTACCGGCTTGAAAAGTGCGCTCAGTATGCCTGAAAGCGTTCGCCCGGAACACGGCTGAAACACCATCCTCCGACGGTTTCTGCGCCTTGCTGGCGCAGCAGCTTTGCCGCCTGATTCAGCGTGGAACCTGTGGTCATCACATCATCGATAATGAGCAGGTGCTGGCCGCTTAGATCGCGTATGCCGGCGCGCAGCCCGGTGTCGGTACGGCGTCGTTCATTCCCGCTCAGGTGGCGTTGCTCAGACGGCTGCTGTTTGTTCAGGGCATCCTGATACAGCGGAATACCCAGCCCGCGGCTGAGCTGCATGGCCAGCAGCTGACTGAGGTTGAATCCGCGTTTCAGCAGGCGACCCGGGGTTGCGGGAATCATGACCAGAGCATCAGGTGCGGTGGTAAGCAGCGGCGGGTCCTGCAGCATCAGGCGGGCAAAGTGACCGGCAAAGCGGATATCGCCTTTGTCTTTGCAGTGCTGCACCCAGTGGCTGACCGGGTGGCTGTAGAGGAAGGTGCAGCTGCTGTAATCAAATGCCGGGGGTTGTTTCTGACAGCGGCCGCAACGGCCTTCACTGAGTACGGGTTCACTGCACTGCGGACAGCAGAGACCGCTCCAGGGCAGGTCAGCCTGACAGCGGCTGCAGATGAACGCATTCTGATCGGGTGTCTCCAGACACAGTTCGCACTGGGTGGATTGGTTAAAAAATAACCACCAGTTTTCCCGCAACGCCGATAAGGTTGACTGAATCCGCATGCCGATTACCATCCGTGGATTATCACATAGGATTTCCTGAGGTTACTCCATGACCGTCGCCTTCACCACAGCTTCTGCCATCCGCAACGACTGGACAGTCGAAGAAGCCAATGCGCTGCTGAACCTGCCATTCAATGATCTGCTGTTCCGGGCTCAGACGGTCCACCGTCAGCACTTTGATCCGAATCAGGTGCAGGTGAGTACGCTGCTGTCGATCAAAACCGGTGCCTGCCCGGAAGACTGCGCCTACTGTCCGCAGAGTGCCCGTTACGATACAGGGCTTGAGCGCGAGAAGCTGATGGAAGTGGAGGCCGTGATCGAGAAGGCCAAAGCCGCAAAAGCCGCCGGTTCAGACCGTTTCTGCATGGGTGCGGCCTGGCGTTCACCGCGTGAGAAAGACATGCCCTATGTGCTGGCCATGGTCAAAGGCGTGAAAGAGCTGGGTCTGGAAACCTGTATGACCCTGGGTATGCTGGATGAAGGTAAGGCTAACGCTCTGGCTGAAGCGGGCCTGGACTACTACAACCACAACCTGGATACCTCACCGGAGTTTTACGGTGAAATCATCACCACGCGTACTTATTCAGACCGCCTGAATACTCTGTCAAACGTCCGTAATGCCGGTATGAAAGTCTGCTCCGGCGGTATTCTCGGTATGGGTGAGACGCTGAAAGACCGTGCCGGTCTGCTGGTGCAGCTGGCTAATCTGCCGCAGCACCCGGACTCTGTGCCGATCAACCAGCTGGTTAAGGTTGCCGGTACGCCTCTGGAGAGCGAAGGGGATGTGGACCCGCTGGATTTCATCCGCACCATTGCGGCTGCGCGCATCATGATGCCAGCGTCGCACGTACGTCTCAGTGCCGGTCGTGAGCAGATGTCGGAAGAGATGCAGGCCATGTGCTTCTTTGCCGGTGCCAACTCCATCTTCTATGGCGAGTGTCTGTTGACCACGCCGAACCCGGCGGCGAATAAAGATCAGGCGCTGTTCCGTAAGCTCGGCATCAACTCAGATCATCATGTGACTAAGGCTCCTCAGGAGCTTGACGAGATTCTGGCGCAGAATACGGCAGAAAGTGAGTTGTTTTATGACGCTTCAGCTACTGCGGCGCAAGTCTGATTACTCATAGAACAGAATCGTATAAAAAATGCACATATTGCCTCTGGTCCGGTGATTTAACGGGTGTTTAAATTAACCTGTGTCTCTGGATAAGAGGTGTATTTATGAATATCGGATCAACAGCCGGTTCAGAAATATCATCAGCCGCTGCGGGATTGTCTCAGGCGGTCAGTCAGGTTTCGCGTGCTGCCCAACAGGTGGTGTCTGCCGCGACGGCGCGGCCGGTTGAACCAACCGGAGAATCCGCCGAAGTGATGACCGACCTGAAAGAAAGCCAGGTGGTTGTCGAAGCCAATGCCAAGGTGGTGGCCGCTGAAGACGAAATGCTCGGTACTATTATTGATACTGAGGCTTAATCGATACTGAGGCTTAAGCCTGTATTGATACTGAAGCTTAATTCTGAAGCCTGATGTTTTTGTAACCGCCCGTTTTCTCTCTCCACGTCCGGGCGGTTACACTCCCACTCCGGCAGTTTCTCTGCCGGAGACCATAATTCCCTGTTTTCTTTTTTCCCGTCGGTCATTGCCGCTGTTCTTACGCGTTTTTCTGCATCTGCGTGTGCGCTGCTCTTGACAAGTTTGACTCCCATCCGTAACTTTCAAACACTTGTTTGAATCCACTCTGAATATAAACTGACTGAGGTTCTGTGCAGCTGCTGAGGCGGCATGGAACCGGGCACTGATCTTCAAAAGAGGTGAAAAAATGGCTGACTACAAAGCCCCCTTGCGTGACATGCGTTTTGTACTGAACGAAGTATTCAACGCCGGTGATTTCTGGTCTTCACTGGCTGGTCTTGAGGGCATGGTGGATACGGAAACCGCAGAAGCCATCCTCGAAGAGTGCGGCAAAATCTGTTCTCAGGTACTGGCGCCACTGAACCGCGAAGGTGATGAAAACGGTTCCAAATGGAACGACGGTGAAGTTACTGCAGCTCCGGGCTTCAAAGACGCCTACCAGACTTACGTTGAAGCGGGCCTGAACGGTCTGGGTGGTAACCCGGACTTCGGCGGCATGGGCATGCCGAAGACGCTGGTCGCTCAGGTTGAAGAAATGGTGCAGGGCGCCAACATGTCCTTCGGTCTGGCGCCAATGCTGACCGCCGGTGCCTGTCTGTCCCTGAACGTACACGGTTCTGAAGAACTGAAAGAGAAATACCTGCCGAACATGTACTCCGGTGTATGGTCTGGCGCTATGGATCTGACCGAACCTCATGCCGGTACTGACCTGGGTATCATCCGTACCAAGGCCGAGCGTAACGACGACGGTTCTTTCGACATCTCCGGTACCAAGATCTTCATCACCTGGGGTGAGCACGACATGGCGGAGAACATCATCCACCTGGTGCTGGCCAAGCTGCCGGATGCGCCTGCAGGTCCTAAAGGTATCTCCCTGTTCCTGGTGCCTAAGTTCCTGGTGAACGATGACGGTTCTCTGGGCGAGCGTAACCCGGTGTCCTGTGGTTCCATCGAACACAAAATGGGTATCAAAGGTTCCGCGACCTGTGTCATGAACTTCGACAACGCCAAAGGCTGGCTGGTTGGTGAAGAGAACAAAGGTCTGGCCTGTATGTTCACCATGATGAACTACGAGCGTCTGGGTGTGGGTATCCAGGGCCTGGGTGGTGCTGAAGCGTCTTACCAGAGCGCCGTTGAGTACGCCCGTGAGCGTATCCAGAGCCGTGCGCCGACTGGTCCGGTTGCCAAAGACAAAGCCGCTGACCCGATCATTGTTCATCCTGACGTGCGCCGCATGCTGATGACCATGAAAGCCTTCAACGAAGGTGGCCGTGCGTTCTCTACCTATGTGGCCAAGTACCTCGACATCACTAAGTTCTCTGACGATGCCGACGCGGTGAAAAACGCCGAAGCTATGGTGGCTCTGCTGACGCCAATCGCCAAAGCCTTTATGACCGACGTCGCTCTGGAAAGCGCTATCGCGGGTCAGCAGGTCTTCGGTGGTCACGGCTTTATCCGTGAATGGGGTCAGGAGCAGTATGTCCGTGACATCCGTATCACTCAGATCTATGAAGGCACCAACGGTATTCAGGCACTCGACCTGATGGGCCGTAAGATTGCTGCCAACGGTGGTGCTTTCCTGAAGCTGTTCGCGGCGGATGTGGATGCGTTTATTGCTGAGCAGGGTTCTGCTGACGGTATGGCAGAGTTTGTTGAGCCACTGAAAGCGGCCATGGCCAACCTGAATGAACTGACCGAATGGGTTCTGACTCAGGCACAGTCCAACCCGAATGAAATCGGTGCGGCCTCTGTTGAGTACCTGCACGTGTTCGGTTACACCGCTTACGCCTTTATGTGGGCGAAGATGGCAGCGGTTGCACTGCCAAAAGCGTCTGAAGACTTCTACAAAGCCAAACTGGCCACCGGTCGCTTCTTCTTCAAGCGTCTGCTGCCACGTTATGTGTCTCTGACAGAGGCTGTAAAAGGTGGTTCTGAGCCACTTTATGGTCTGGATGAAGCCATGTTTGAGACAGCGTAAGTCTGTCTTTATGTTGAAAAAGGCCGCTATGCGGCCTTTTTTTTACCCTTTTCTGAAGGTCTGCCAGTGCCAAAAGTCATACAGCCCATTTTTTGCACGCATGAATTCCTGTACAATTTAATACAAGTGTATAAAAACAATAAAAGTGGACGTCATGGCAGAAGCGAAAGAACTGGATAAACGCGTCGAGCGGTCCCGTCGGCTGCTGGTCAGCACCCTGCTCGAATTAATGGCTGAGAAGCCCTATTCCAAGCTGTCGGTTGCAAACATCTGTGAACGCTCCGGGGTCGCCAGGCCGACGTTTTATCTGCATTACCGTTCCAAAGACGATCTGCTGCGCTATCACATTGAGCAGCTGTTTCTGGATTTTGCCGAACGCATTGACCCTATGCTGGCCAAATCTGCCAACGTTGATCCTGAAATCTACAGCCTGATGTTCCGCCTCTGGCAGGAAAATGCCGACCTTGCCCGCCTGCTGGTGCAGCCGGATGTGGAAGCCATTCTGCTGGCCGAGTTCAAGGTATACGTCGGTAAGACCATTGAGCGTTACAGCGAAGTGCACAAACTGACGTTCAAGAGTGCATTCGTCGAGTACGTGATCGACTATCTGGCCGGTGCATCATTCGGCCTGATCGTGCGCTGGATACGCAACGATTTCCGCGAAACACCGGAGCAGCTCGCCAGCCTGTACGCTGAACTGTCCCGTCCGGGACTGGTTCAGACACTGCTCAGCGGTAAGCTCTGACCCTGCCTGATCACAGGAGATGACGCCAGACGCGAAGCCCGGCGCCATCAACTGCCTCAGTGCTGGATGCGGCGCTTGGTGTCCAGACGTTTGTTGTGAATCTTGCTGATACAGCGCTGCGCTTTGTCGAACGCATCACGCAAGGCCACGTACATGTCTTCATGTTCGTGCTTGTCGTGGCTGTCATTGGTGATCGCCACCAGTTCTCCCGGTAATCCGATTTCCAGAGAAACGTGGGCAATTTTGCCCTTGTGGCTGTGATTGTGGGGGAGGGCGACGACGGCGCGGATGCCGGTGATTTCGTCGTACTTCTCAGTCAGTTTTGAGGCTTTGCTGCGGATTTGGTGTTCGATGGCATCAGAGTGATCCATGTCGCGGAAGCTGATTTCAATGCCTTTCATACTCGCTCCTGTATAGCCTTTTTCTAGAGAGGGTATACTTCAAGTTACTCTTTCTGCCCGGCAGGTCAAACCCTTTTTTGCGTGATTTTGTGAGGCATTTTCACTTTCAATACAGTCGGCTGAAAAAAATCAGGGCATAGTATTAAACAGAGCCTGGCGATGTCATATCAGCGTCGGATGCGTCTTCTGAGAGGGGGTCATATGCGTATATACGATGTACCACTGGTCTTTTTCGATCTGGATGACTCCCTGATCAACAAGGATGCTCATACCCTCTGGATCCGCTGGCGCGCCAGGCGTGAACGCTGGGCGGTCGTCGAAGCCATCTGGGCTTACCTGTCTCTCTACCGTGCCTATAAACAGGGCCGCATCACCCATGGCCGTCTGTCGGCGTATTACCGCGCCCGCACCCGGGGCATGACCGTCAGCGACTATGCCCGTCAGGTCGCCTGCTTCTATCAGGAGCGTGGCCAGCTGCACATCTACCGTCAGGCGGCCTCGCTGCTGTTTGCCTACCGGCGTCAGGGTACCCGGATGGTTCTGATCACCGGCGCCGATGAAGTGGTGGCCAATGAATACGCCCGGGCGTTGGGTATGGACGATGTGATCAGTAACCGCCTGCTGGTTCAGGGCAACCGTATTACCGGTCTGACCACGCCATTGTGTTATGGACAGGGTAAAGTGGATCTGGCCCGGCAATACGTCAGTGAATCGGGCATGGACCTGCATCAGGCGGCGTTCTATTCGGACAGCCATTCCGATCTGCCTTTACTGGAAGCCGTCGGTCAGCCGGTGGTTCTCAACCCGGATACCCTGCTGGTGCAGGCCGCCAACGACCGCAACTGGCCGGTGCTCGACTGGCGCGGCGCCTGACGTGTTTCTTGCCCGCCGGGGCGCATGCCGTTATAGTGCCTCTTTCAGACAAACCTTCCGGAGACTGCGGTGTTTTTTCAATACAGCCGCCCCCAGCAACAGGGTCAGCACCTGACCCGTCGATGGTGTTAAGCAACCGCTTCTGACGGCGTCTGCCGCCGTGTGCCCTCATCAGGTATCATTACGCTTAACAATTGAAGGTTTTTCCATGACTCCGCACGATTTTGCAGCCCTGACCGAACAGGGCTTTAACCGTATCCCGGTCACCCGTCAGGTGCTGGCCGACCTTGATACGCCGTTATCCACCTATCTGAAACTCGCTGACCGTCCCTATACCTACCTGTTTGAATCGGTGCAGGGCGGTGAAAAATGGGGCCGTTATTCCATGATCGGCCTGCCTGCGCGTGAAATCGTTCGCGTCAACGGGCAGACGGTTACTCATGAACGTAATGGCGAAATCAGCAAGCAGGTCGAGGTCAGTGATCCGCTGGATTACATTGAATCCCTGCAGCAGAGCTACCGCGTGGCTGATGTCGATGACCTGCGCTTTGACGGTGGTCTGGTCGGCTATTTCGGCTATGACACCATCCGTTATATCGAACCCTGCCTGAAAGCGTCCTGCCCACCGGATGAGCTGCATACGCCGGACATCCTGCTGATGGTCTCTGAAGAAGTGGTGGTGTTTGACAACCTCAGCGGCAAGCTGCACCTGATCGTGCTCGCCGATCCTTCTCAGCCGCAGGCGCTGGAGAAAGCCGAGGCCCGTCTGGATGAGCTGATTGTGACCCTGCGTCAGCCCTACATGGGTCCGGTCGGCAAACCCGGTGGAGAGAAGATTCAGATTGATGAGGCCGACTTCCGCTCCTGCTTCGGCGAAGACGCCTTTATGGATGCGGTAGAGAAAGTCAAAGAGTACATCCTCTCCGGCGACATCATGCAGTGCGTGCTGTCGCAGCGTATGCAGGTGCCGTTTACCGGTAACCCGGTCGATGTTTACCGCGCGCTGCGCACCCTGAACCCGTCACCTTATATGTACTGTATGAATCTTGGCGATTTTCATGTGGTCGGTTCGTCACCGGAGATTCTTGCCCGCCTCGAAGACGGTGAAGTGACGGTGCGGCCGATTGCCGGTACCCGTACCCGTGGGCGCACGCCGGAAGAAGATCTGGCGCTGGAGCAGGAGCTGCTGTCTGACCCGAAAGAGATTGCCGAACATCTCATGCTGATTGATCTGGGGCGTAACGACGTTGGCCGTATTGCCCGCCCGGGTGAAGTGAAGCTGACCGAGCAGATGGTGGTGGAACGCTACAGCCATGTGATGCACATTGTTTCCAACGTCACCGGCAAGGTTAAAGAGGGCGTCACTGCCATGGATGTCCTGCGTGCTGCCCATCCGGCCGGTACCCTGAGTGGCGCACCAAAAATCCGCGCCATGGAAATCATTGATGAATTCGAGAGTACCAAGCGCGGTGTCTACGGTGGTGCCGTGGGTTATCTGAGCTGGAACGGCAACATGGATACGGCGATTGCCATCCGTACCGCCGTGATCAAAGACGGTGTGCTGAACATTCAGGCAGGTGCCGGTCTGGTAGCGGACTCCGTGCCGCGGCTGGAGTGGAAAGAAACCATGAACAAAGGCCGGGCAGTGTTCCGGGCAGTGGCTATGGCCGCTGCGGGTCTGGATTCCTGAGGAGCACGCTATGTTACTGATGATTGATAACTACGACTCCTTTACTTACAACGTGGTGCAGTACCTGCTGGAACTGGGCGCGGATGTGAAAGTAGTGCGTAACAACGAAATTACCGTTGAAGAAATTGCCGCCCTGAACCCGGATCACATTGTGGTCTCCCCGGGGCCCTGTAATCCGGATAAAGCCGGTGTCTCCATGGCTGCGATCGACGCCTTTGCCGGTAAGATTCCGGTGCTGGGTATCTGCCTGGGTCACCAGAGCATTGGTCAGGTGTACGGCGGTGACATCATCCGTGCCGGGCAGGTGATGCACGGCAAAACGTCGGATATTTACCACAATGGCACAGGTGTCTTTGCCGGACTGCCTTCGCCGTTCCGCGCCACCCGTTACCATTCGCTGGTGATCGACAAAAATCACCTGCCGGAAGTGCTTGAGGTTACCGCCTGGACGCAGAACCCGGATGGCAGCGTTGAAGAAATCATGGGTGTCCGCCATAAGACCCTCGCTGTTGAGGGCGTGCAGTTCCACCCGGAATCCATCCTCAGTGAATATGGCCATGAGTTGCTGGCCAACTTCCTCAAAGAAGTGATCTGAGCGCACAGAACAGGTAAGACTATGGATATCAAACAGGCTCTGGCCCGTGTTGTGGAACGTCAGGATCTGACCACGGCAGAGATGACCGACGTTATGCGTCAGATCATGACCGGTCAGTGTGACGACGCCCAGATCGGCGGCTTTCTGGTTGCCCTGCGCATGAAGAGCGAAAGCATCGATGAGATCACCGGTGCGGTGACCGTGATGCGTGAACTGGCCACCGGCGTAAAGATTGATGCACCGCACGCGGTTGATATCGTCGGCACCGGCGGCGACGGCGCCAATCTGTTCAACGTCTCTACGGCGTCATCCTTTGTGGTGGCGGCTGCCGGAGGCACCGTGGCCAAGCACGGCAACCGCGGTGTTTCTTCCAAGTCCGGCAGTGCCGACCTGCTCGAAGCCGCTGGGGTGAACCTGAGTCTCAATGCTGAACAGGTGGCCCGTTGTATCAATGAGCTGGGTGTCGGCTTTATGTTTGCGCCCTCGCATCACAGCGCCATGAAGCACGCCATCGGCCCGCGTAAGTCGCTGGGCATGCGCACTATCTTCAATATTCTCGGCCCCATGACCAACCCGGCTGGCGTAAAGAATCAGGTGATCGGTGTGTTCAGCAAAGCCCTGGTACGTCCGGTGGCGGAAGTCATGCAGCGCCTGGGGGCTGGCCATGTACTGGTGGTGCATTCCCGCGATGGTCTGGATGAGCTGAGTATTGCCGCCGAGTCTTACGTGTGTGAACTGAAAGACGGCGAGCTGAAGGAATACACCCTGCAGCCGGAGGACGTTGGGCTGAAGTCCCAACCGCTCAATGGGCTGATGGTGGCTGATGCCGCAGAAAGCCTGACCCTGATCCGCGATGCGCTGGGCAAGCAGGAAACCGCAGCCGGTACTAAAGCCGCTGATATGCTGGCGCTGAACGCCGGTGCCGCGATTTATGCCGCCAATCTGGCAACGACCCTGAAACAGGGGGTGGCCATGGCCGAAGACGCCATTGCTACCGGCCTGGCACTGGAAAAACTCAATGAACTGGTCAGCTTCTCTGCTTTCATCAGTGAAGATGCAGGCTGACGGACACACTATGAATACCCCGACCGTACTGAAGAAAATCCTTGCAACTAAGGCAAACGAAATAGCGCAGCGTAGCCACAGTCTGCCCCTTAATGAGCTGCGCGCCATGGCCACGGATACTGACCCCGACGAGCTGCGCGGCTTTTACCGGGCCATGCAGACCAAGGTGGATGCAGGCCTGCCAGCCGTGATTGCGGAAATCAAAAAAGCCTCGCCGTCGAAAGGTGTGCTGCGTGAGCACTTTGTCCCCGAGGCCATCGCCGAAAGTTATGAAAAAGGCGGTGCTGCCTGTCTGTCGGTACTCACCGACCGCGATTATTTTCAGGGGCATGAAGACTATCTGAAGGCCGCCCGTGCCGCCTGCTCCCTGCCGGTGATCCGCAAAGACTTCCTCATTGACCCGTATCAGGTGTATGAAGCACGCACGCTCAATGCCGACTGCATCCTGCTGATCGCCTCAGCACTGAGCACCACACAACTGCAGGACCTCGAAGGTCTTGCTCATGAACTGGGTATGGATGTGCTGGTGGAGATTCACGACGGTGCTGAGCTGGATATGGCGCTGACGCTGAACACCCCCTTACTGGGCATCAATAACCGCAACCTGCACACCTTTGACGTGACGCTGGATATCACCCTGGGGCTGCTGGAGCAGATTCCATCCGACAAACTGCTGGTTACTGAGAGTGGGATTCTCAGCCGTGAGGATGTGACTCTGATGCGTGACCACCAGGTTCACGGCTTCCTCGTCGGTGAAGCCTTTATGCGCGCACCGGAACCGGGTGAAGCGCTGCAGCAACTGTTCTTCTGAGCAGGTTATGACACCTAAGCAGCTGGTTGAAGCCTGGGTCGACGCGTTCAATGCCGCTGATGCGGAACGCCTGGCGGGGTTTTATCACGACGACGCGGTCAATCATCAGGTCGCAGAAGAGCCGGTCAGCGGTCGCGCTGCCATCCATGCCATGTTTATCCGCGGGTTTGCTCAGGCTGAGATGGTGTGCATTGTTGAGAATCTGTTTGAAGACGGCGAGTGGGCCATTCTGGAGTGGCGTGATCCGGCCGGATTACGCGGCTGCGGCTTCTTTCACGTGGTGAACAACCGCATCCGTTTTCAGCGTGGCTACTGGGATAAGCTCTCGTTTCTGCGCCAGCAAGGGCTGCCGCTGCCTGAGGCCTGATCCGGATCAGCGCGCCAGACTGTCTGGCCGTCTTTCCTCTGCCGGATTGTGGTAGTCCGGTGCGGCTCCGGTGCGTACATCGGCCTGATGGGCAAAGATGCCGCTGATGGCGGCCAGCAACAGCAGGAAGAGCACAAAGGCCAGGGTACGCACACTATCGCTAAAGGGGCCGGACATCAGCGGGTACCGAACACCACGATGGTTTTGCCGGAGACGCTGATCAGGTTCTGTTCTTCCAGGCTCTTGAGTACACGACCGGCCATCTCGCGTGAGCAGCCAACGATGCGGCCGATGTCCTGACGGGTAATGCGAATCTGCATGCCGTCGGGGTGAGTCATGGCGTCGGGTTGTTTGCACAGCTCCAGCAGGGTGGCGGCAATGCGTCCGGTCACGTCGAGGAAGGCGAGGTTCACA
The DNA here is from genome assembly GCA_002298335.1 of Thalassolituus sp. UBA674. Classification (GTDB taxonomy): domain Bacteria; phylum Pseudomonadota; class Gammaproteobacteria; order Pseudomonadales; family Oceanobacteraceae; genus Thalassolituus. The sequence continues at coordinate 34,215 of DBNK01000014.1, read as the reverse complement.
GCTTTCCGTGTGGTGCGGCGCAGGCGCTCGGCGGTCTGGCGGAAGACGCGGAACAGCAGCTCAGAATCGCTCTTCACCAGTTCGCGGAAGCGGTCGTAAGAAATCTCGGCAACCGTACAGGCTGTCTTGGCGCGCACACAGGCCTCACCACGGTTGTTGTCATCATCGAACAGCCCGGTTTCACCGAAAAAATCACCTTCATTCAGGTAGGCCATGATCATCTCATGGTCGTCATCGCCGTCGATGGTCACCGCCACAGATCCCTTGATCAGGTAGTAGAGGGTGCGGTTGTCTTCTCCGGCATTGATCAGCAGCGAGCGGGCCGGGTATTCGCGACGGGTGCACTGGGCCAGAAACGATTCCAGAGGGGCGTGAATGGAAGGGATGCGTGGAAGGATCATAACGGTCTCTCACTGGGTCTCTGATTGTGATTATCACTGATCCATCTGGCCAGTTGAACCTCCGTTTTTCAATTTATCGCCTTCAGTTGATATATGTCGTCGGGGGGCGTCAAAGCGGGTCAAAAGTGGTAAGCTCCGCCCTTCGCGAGAATCAGGGGGAGCAGCTGTAATGAAAGCAACCGTTAAGTGGGTCGATGGTGCCATGTTCATTGGGGAATCTGGCAGTGGTCATACCGTCGTCATGGATGGTCCGGCGGATCATGGCGGGCGCAACATGGGTGTGCGGCCGATGGAAATGCTGCTGCTCGGTCTGGGCGGCTGTACCAACTTTGATGTGATGAGCATCCTGCGTAAGCAGCGTCTTGACGTGCGCGATTGCATTGCTGAAATCGAAGCGGAGCGTGCAGACGCTGTACCGGCGGTTTTCACCAAGATTCATGTACATTTCAAAGTCAGTGGCCGTGGCCTGAAGCCATCGGCGGTTGAGCGGGCTGTGTCCCTGTCTGCAGAAAAATACTGTTCGGCGTCCATCATGCTGGAACAGGCAGGTGTTGAGATCACACACAGCCATGAGCTGATTGAGGTTGATTAAAGAGGTCAGTGACCGGGGGGATTCTGTTTTGAACCAAAAATTGCGACTGCACGGGTTTAACAACCTGACCAAGACGCTGAGCTTCAACATTTACGATGTCTGTTACACCAGCACCGAAAAAGAGCGTCAGGAATACATTGCCTATATTGATGAGCTGTATAACGCCGACCGTCTGACCCGTATTCTGTCTGACGTGGTGGACATCATCGGTGCCCATATCCTCAATATCGCCCGTCAGGATTACGAGCCGGAAGGCGCCAGTGTGACCATGCTGATTGCTGAGCATGAAGTGGTACCGAGCGAAGACCTGATGGAAGAAAAACCGGGCCCGCTGCGTGATACTGTCGTGGCGCATCTGGATAAATCTCACGTCACCGTTCACACCTATCCGGAGAGTCACCCGCACGGTGGTATTTCGACCTTCCGCGCCGACATCGACGTGTCGACCTGTGGTCTGATTTCACCGCTGAAGGCACTGAATTACCTGATTCACTCTCTGGATTCGGACATCGTGACTGTGGATTACCGTGTGCGTGGTTTTACCCGTGATGAAGACGGTATCAAGCACTACATTGACCACGACATTAACTCCATCCAGAACTACATGACCAAAGATACCCGTGATGCGTATGAGATGATCGACGTTAACGTGTATCAGGAGAACCTGTTCCACACCAAGATGATGCTCAAAGAGTTTGATCTGGAGAATTACCTGTTCGGTGAGGGTTCGAAGAACATGTCTGCTCAGGAGCGTGCTGAGGTGGAAGCCAAAGTCCGTAAAGAAATCCTCGAAATCTTCTACTCACGTAATATGCCGTGATCCGTGGACTGATGGCAGCACAGGCGCTGGCACTGAGTGCGGCGCCGCTGATCGTGCTGACCGGAGGTCTCGCCGGGGCGCGTCTGCACCCCGATCCAGCCTTCGCTACCTTACCGGTGGCTGCTCTGATTATCGGAATGGCCGCCGCTGTCTGGCCCGTCGCCCAGATGGCCAACCGTTTCGGTCGTCGTCCCGTTTTTGTTTTTATGATGCTGCTGGGCGTTGTCGCTGCGCTGATGGCCTCGGCATCAGACTGGTCCGGCAGTTTCTGGGGCTTTACCGCCAGCACCTTTCTGCTCGGTGCGACCGGGGCCGCAGTACAGCAGTTCCGCTTCCTGGCGATGGAAGCGGTTGCCGTTGAGGAAAGGGCCGGGGTTGCTTCCAGGCTGCTGCTGGCCGGTCTGGTATCGGCGTTTCTCGGACCGGAGCTGAGCCGACTGTCGCGCTGGTCGGCTCAGTTCCCGGACCTGGTTCTGCCAGACCTGGTACTGCCGTTTGCCGGACTGGCCCTGTGTCTGTTGCTGGCGGCGGTCATTCTCTGGTGGGTGATACCGTCCGGGCGTAATCAGATTGCCACCTCAGAAGCACATGGAGGCCGCAGCTGGTCCGAGCTGTTCCGGCAACCGAAACTGTGGCTGGCGATGGCCAGTGCCAGTATCGGCTATGCCGTGATGGCGTATGTGATGACCGCCACGCCACTGAGCATGACGGGTGCCGCCCAACTGGATCTGGCACAGGCCCGCTGGGTGATCCAGAGCCATATCATTGCCATGTTCCTGCCGTCTCTCTTCACGGGTCTGCTGATCCGGCGTTTCGGCTTTCAGGCCATCATTTTCACCGGCCTGCTGTTTATGCTGGCGACGCTGGTCATGGCGCTGGCCGGCATCATGCTGCTGCATTACTGGGTCAGTCTGGTGTTACTGGGGATCGGCTGGAACTTCCTGTTTGTCTCCGGCACGGCGCTGCTGGGAGAATGTTACCGGCCGGAAGAGGCCGGGCGGGTGCAGGGCCTGAACGACAGCCTGATCTTCGGTATTCAGGCGGTGGCGTCACTGGGATCGGGTATGGTGTTGCTGATGCTGGGCTGGAACGGCCTGATTCTCTCGACCCTTCCGGCCCTGTCCGTGCTGGTACTGATTCTGCTCTGGAACCGTCTGCAGCGCCGCACTGCATACTGAGCTGTACACAGCTGGCTATGACAGCCAGTCGAGTGCCAGCACAAGGCGCGGCATACCTTGCGGGTCAGGTGAGCGATGAATCAGCCCCTGGCCTTCATTACCTTCCCATAGCTCGCCTTTGAGAATGGCCACGGCATTGACTGCGATGCCGCGGATGTCGCTCGCGGAGACGGTCTGCTCCGGCAGGCGTCCATTATCCGGTGAGCGGCTGACACTGTCTTCCGCCAGCCATTCCGTGCCTTTGCCACTGTAGGTCACCAGCAGACGCGCCGCTACCCGGTCGACGTGAAAGCGCGGGCACATGGTACCGTTGAGCACGTGCAGCCTTACACCAATCGCTGTGGGCTCGAATAAACAACAGAACATCTCAATAACTTCATGTACGTCACTGAGCCACTGGCCGGCACCGGGCAGAGCCTTTGCCCAGCCCGGCAGGATGTCAGCAGCCGGTTCATCCGGTCTGATGCTGATAAAGCGCTGCAATGAACCGGCTTGCTCAGCGAACACTCTGGCAAATTCACCGAGTTCAGGGTCTGCTGGCCGCTCCCATACGGCCAGATTGACGTCCTCAAGGAAAATATCCGTCAGACACTCAATGTCCCCGCTGATCACACTGCGGGGCGGGTGTGGGCGTTTACCGGGCGGAATTGCAGCAGGAGTGTGGGTGGTATTGGCCAGCATGAGTGTCTCTCCGGAGAACGGCGGTAAAAGTCGGAATATATTGTTATGTTATAACAAATCATTAGGAGGGTTAAACCGTGCGATGATGAGAAACGCCTTGCTGGCGTCTCCGGAGGGCGGATTCAGGATTAAAGTACAGGTGCCATTTACAGCCAGCGGCTGAATGACCCGGGTATTGAAAGACCGGAGAGTATGAACGGGGCCAGCCGGGCTTTGTCATCATCCGGGGGAATCAATGACGACGCTGCACAGGGATGCCCGCGGCGGGGAGTCCGGCTGGTTCAGGGGCTGGCTGTCACTGCTCCGTTGCGGAGGTGAAGGCGTGAATACGCGCAGAATGCCTGATACCTGTCATTGCACGTCTGCCCGGAAGCACGATGTCCGGAGGTATCAGGCCTGAATGCAGATCAGCTTGAAACCCCGCTCCTGCACCATCACCTCAACCTGAGCGAAGTGTTCGGCAGCCCACTCTTCATAGGGCAGGTGGCGGTTGGCGACCAGCCAGAGTTGTCCCTCTTTCACCAGATGTTCTTTCGCGTGGCGGAACAGTTCCGTGGCGAAACGGTAGTCGGTGTCTTTGCCCTGATGGAACGGTGGGTTAGTGAGAATAAAGTCGAAGCGGCCTTCAATCTGCTTCAGACCATCGCTGGCCTGCACCCTGGTCTGAACCTGCAGACGCAGACCGTTCAGCTCACAGCTGCGCAGGGCGAAGGCGTCGGTATCGCTCAGGGTTACATCCAATGCAGGATTGCGCAGTTTATAGCTCAGCCCGATGATGCCGGAGCCGCAGGCCAGATCAAGCACCCGGCCTTTCGCCGGCGCCGGAATGTGCTCCAGCAGGATGCTGGTGGCGATATCCAGCTGACCGAAACTGAAGACACCGGGCAGGGTCATGAATGACTGCTCTCCACAGCGGAAAGATTTCGCCAGCCGCAACCAGTTAAAGTCTGACTGTGCAGGCAGCAGTTGCAGTTCCCAGACTGCACAGTGACGTGCGGTATCGATTTTGACCGCACTGCTGGTGAAGTCCTGTGCGGCTTTGCCGATGCTTTTGCCTCCGGCGTCATTAGCGGCCACGGCAATGACCTGTGTCGTCAGGCCCTGCAGTCGTGCCAGCAGCGCCTGCGCCAGTACTTTGGATTTGGGCCACAGCAGGATCACACGCTTGCCGCTCAGTTGTTCTTCATCCGGCATCCCGAAATGCGCTTCAATCTGATGACGCCGCCAGGCTTCACAGGTCAGCCAGTCCCAGCTGCTGATATGGGTGCCACTCTGGCGGATCAGGCTGACCCAGTCACCGGGCAGGTCGTCGGCCGCGCCGAGGACGCAGGTTTCCGGACCAAACAGGTCCGGGTGGCGCAGCAGCGCCAGATATTCATTACTCATTAATGCCTGTCAGTACGTCGCGGATGGTGAGTGCATCTTTCTGCAGATCACCGGAAAGAGGGATGATGCCGTGCTGGCGCAGGCGCCCGGCCTGCGTGTTGTCGTGGCCGGTACAGAACAGCAGACCGGCGCTTTCGGCCGCCAGTGCCTGCAGCTGCTGGAGAAGGGTGGTATCGGGGTCTGCCGGAATCTGCAGCAGAGCTGATTTCCAGCCCGGCTGAGTCAGCAGAGCTTTGACCATGGCGGTGTTGCTGCGCCCGGCCAGTCGTACAGTGCGGATGGACAGAGGCCGCAGCATCACACCGGTGAGCAGCAGCTCGAGATCGGTATCGCCACCGAGGTCGGCCAGAATGACACTGCCACGGGTGTCATCTTCAGATGTCCGCCCCAAAGCATTGGCCAGACGGCCCTGCAGGATACCGGCGTAAAAACTCAGACGTGCCTGATCCAGCGGGGTGACGGCCTGTTCACGCAGCCGGTAGTAAAACGGCAGCAGCAGGAAGCGGAACGCGATGTCGGTCGGGAAGAACTGACTGACCTCTTCCAGCGTGCTGCTGAGGAGGTGATCATCAAACAGCTCCGCGGCCAGTGCCAGCTGGCTCAGATACTGATTCCACTGAGATGGCTGACCGGAGCGGTTCGGTCCGGGACCACTGTCGTTACCGCTTTCAATGATGGCTTTGGCCTGAGAAACCGGAATGCCGCGGTCGAGCAGGGCCACCACTTTCTTGATCAGGGCAATGTCCTGCTCGGTATACAGACGGTGGCCTTTCTCAGTGCGTTTCGGCGTCAGCAATCCATAGCGACGCTCCCAGGCGCGCAGGGTGATGGCATTAACGCCGGTTTCGTTCGAGACCACGCGGATGGGAAAAAAGGCCGACGACTCAGCAGCAGGAGGCATGTGCAAAACTTGTCCTGAGTTTGTACAGTTCGGCAAAATTCTATAAGTAGTTGCAAACAATGTAAAAGAGATTGCAGACTTGCAGCTCAGAACACGACATAAACCTCACAGCGGAGAGACCGCATGGTCAATGACCAGGATACTGAACTGGGGCCGATCAGCCTGGAGCTGCTGAAGAAAGCAGTGGATGAATCCAACGATGGCATTGTCATTGCCGAACAGGAAGGTGACGACAATATTCTGATTTATGTGAACAAGGCGTTTGAACGTCTGACCGGCTTCACTGCCGCGGATATTCTTTATCAGGACTGCCGCTTCCTGCAGTCCGGTGATACCGATCAGGAAGGTCTGCAGATCATCCGTGATGCCATTAAGGCTGAACGCAGTGGCCGCGCCGTGCTGCGTAACTACCGTAAGGATGGCAGTATGTTCTGGAACGAGCTGAGTGTGTCACCTGTGTTTAACGAGGAAGACCAGCTGCGCTATTACATCGGCATTCAGAAAGACGTGACCGAGCAGGTTGAAGCGCTGAAGCGTGCTGAGGCAGTAGAGAAAGAGCTGCGGGAGCTGAAGGCGTCTCTGAAACAGTGAGCCAGTTGTTTATAAATTTAAAAAACCTTTGATTTGCCTCATAGTGCCAGCTTAACGTCCAGAAGCTGTGTCAATTTAATGATTGATCAATCCTGATCGCCTGAGGTTTCTGTCTGGCTAAGATCTCTTTCGTATTCACCAATTTTCGTCTGCTGCGAGCAACGGATGACAAAAACGAGCAGGTCTGAGAAACAGGAAGTTTCTCAAGGGATGCTGAGGCAGGACGCCGAATCATCCCGTGGCCGTAGTGAGTTTGCAGGAAGGAGTGATCAGCGAGCCGTCGGCGAAAAAGGCAGGAGGTCTGGAGGATAAGATCCTCCAGAGAATTAAATTCCCTGCAGAACTTGCCAGTAGATGTTCGGAAATAAAAAAGGGGGCTAAGCCCCCTTTTTTACAACCCTGAAACGTATCAGGCTTTTTCGTAGGCTTCAGCAGAAGCCATGATCATGCCGCGGGCTTCTTCAGCGTTGCCCCAGCCTTTGACCTTAACCCACTTACCTTTTTCCAGATCTTTGTAGTTTTCAAAGAAGTGACCGATCTGGTCGCGCAGCAGCTGCGGTACGTCATCAATGTCGTTCACGTCGTTGTACATCTGGGTCAGTTTCTGGTGCGGTACAGCCACCAGTTTGGCGTCTTCACCGGCTTCGTCTTCCATGTTCAGCACGCCAACGGTACGGGCGCGGATCACAGAACCCGGAGCAACCGGATACGGGGTGATGACCAGAACGTCCAGCGGGTCACCGTCGTCGGCCAGGGTGTTCGGGATGTAGCCATAGTTGGCCGGGTAGAACATCGGCGTAGCCATGAAGCGGTCAACCAGCAGGCAGTCCATGTCTTTGTCGATTTCGTATTTGATCGGAGAGTGGTTGGCAGGAATTTCAATCACAACATAAACGTCGTTCGGGAGATCTTTACCGGCCGGAATGTTTGTATAGCTCATGGATAGGTCCGTGATTACTCAGGTTAACGTTAAATTCAGATTCGGAATCGAGCGGGATTATAGTCCGCAGGGGCGGCCTTGTCAGGCCGCAAAGGCGGCCCGGCAGGACGGCTGATCAGTCTCTGTGATAGCCGACGACAGTGCTCACTTCGGCGGCAGACCCCATAATGCAGGAAACCCGCTGGTGGATGGCCTCCGGCTGGATGGCTGTAATGTCGTCAAAGCCGGTGCTGGCTTTACCACCGGCCTGTTCAACCAGCATGCTCATGGGGTTGCCTTCGTACATCAGACGCAGCTTGCCCGGTTTGGACGGGTCGCGGTTGTCGTATGGGTACATGAAGATGCCGCCACGGGTCAGGATGCGGTGGATCTCAGCCACCATGGAGGCGATCCAGCGCATGTTGTAGCGCTTGCCCAGCGGACCTTCTTCGCCCTTGAGCAGATCGGCCACATAGGCCTGCATCTGTGGCAGCCAGAAACGCTGGTTGGACATATTGATGGCGAATTCGCTGGTGGTCTCCGGAATTTCGACCTTGTCGTTCAGCAGCAGGAACTCACCGATACGCGGGTCCAGTGTGAAGCTGTGTACGCCGTTACCGGTCGAGAACATCAGTGTGGTGGACGGGCCATACAGCACATAACCGGCAGCAACCTGTTCGCTGCCTGCCTGCAGGTAAGTTGCGGCGGTGGCGCCACTGGCTCCCGGTGCAGCTTTCAGAATCGAGAATATGGTACCGACAGTGACGTTGACGTCGATGTTGGACGAACCATCAAGCGGATCAAACAGCACCAGATACTGGCCTTCTGCATTGCAGGCGACCGGGTCGGGCTCTTCTTCACTGGCCAGACCCAGCACTTCCGGCATGGCCGCCAGGCATTCTTTGATCAGATCGTTGGAGATGACATCCAGCTTCTTCTGACACTCACCCTGAACGTTTTCCTGTTCGGCACTGCCCATGACGCCGGACAGGGCACCCAGATGCAGACGGTAAGAGATGTCTTTGCACGCCACCATCAGGCCTTCGATGATGCGGGCGACGTCGGCGTCGGTACAATGTTCTTTCAGAAAGGCGGGCAGGCGCTGCATAGGGTCCTCGTGAGTGCATCCTTCAGATCAGTTGAGCCGCATGGTACCTGAAATCACCGGGGAATTCAGTGCTGCCGCCAGCAAAGGCACGGAGTGTTTACTCTGTTCAGCCGTTCTGCATGGTTGGGGGCGGTGCGGCGGGCGTGTAAACTAGGGCAACTCTGAACCCTTCTGCACTGACTCCGCGTGGCAGATCAGATGATCAGAGCAAGGTGTAAGTGCAGTGAAGGATTAAGCCGGAAGCCACGTCCTGCGGGGTTCCGGTAGATTTACAGCGCTTTATCGCCAGATTTTGACGCAGCCCGCTATGCCTGCAATCCGGCTTTGCGATCTGCAAATTGACCAGATCCCGGGGTGTGCACCGAATTATTTACCACTGCCCCGGGCGTACTCACAACAAAAAGACATTCTATGAACCTCCACATTCTGGGTATCTGCGGCACCTTTATGGGCTCGCTGGCGCAGTTGGCCAAAGCACTGGGACACCGTGTTTCGGGCTCTGATGCCGGGGTTTACCCTCCGATGAGCGACCAGCTGCTGGCTGCCGGTATTGAACTGACCCAGGGTTTTGATCCGTCCGGCATACCGGATGACACCGATCTGGTGATCGTCGGCAATGCTATGTCGCGCGGTAATCCATCGGTGGAATACGTGCTCGACCGCGGCATTCCTTACACCTCCGGGCCGCAGTGGCTCGGCCAGTATGTGCTGCAGGGCCGCTGGGTGCTGGCAGTGGCAGGCACGCACGGTAAGACCACCACCTCCAGCATGCTGGCGTGGATTCTCGAATACGCTGGTATGGAACCGGGTTACCTGATCGGTGGTGTGCCGGAAAACTTCGAGGTGTCGGCGCGTCTGGGCGGCTCGCCGTTTTTCGTGATTGAGGCCGATGAATACGACACGGCCTTTTTTGATAAGCGTTCCAAGTTTGTGCATTACCAGCCGCGTACGCTGATCATGAACAATCTGGAGTTTGATCACGCCGACATCTTCCCGGACCTGGCTGCGATTGAGCGTCAGTTCCACCACCTGGTGCGTACTGTGCCATCCAGCGGGCGCATTATCCGGCCAATGTCTGAAGAGGTACTTGGCCGGGTGCTGGAGCAGGGCTGCTGGACCCCGGTCGAGACCACTGGCGGGCTGGATCAGAACGGGGAAGGCGCGGACTGGTGCTGGCAGGTAGTGGAAGCCGACGGCAGTGCCTTCCGCATCCGTTTTGACCAGCAGGATTACTCCGTTCAGTGGGCCCTGACCGGGTTGCACAATGTACAGAATGCGGCGGCGGCGATGGCGGCGGCCCGTCATGTCGGTGTAACGCCGGATATCTCTGCAGAAGCTCTGAGTGCGTTTCAGTCAGTGAAGCGCCGTATGGAGCGGGTGAACCCGGGCGCGGCAGTGTCCGTATTTGATGACTTTGCCCATCATCCGACGGCCATCGCCACCACCCTGGAAGGCGCACGTGCGGGACTTAACAAAACCGGCAAAGGCCGTCTGATTGCTGTGCTGGAGCCGCGTTCCAATACCATGAAGCTGGGTCATCACAGAGACGGACTGGCCCGTTCGGTTGCCGCCGCCGATGAGGTGTTCTGGTTTCAGCCGCCGGGGCTCGACTGGTCACTGCAGCCGGTCGCGGATGCCTGTGCCATGCCCGCGCATGTGGTCAGTGAGGTTGACGCTTTGCTGAGTCAGATCAGTCTGCTTGCGCATCCCGGTGACCAGATTGTGGTGATGTCCAACGGCGGCTTCCAGAACGTGCCCCGGCGTCTGGCGGCGGCACTGGCCGGAGAGAGTAATAACTGATGCAGAGCCGTATTCTGATTGCCGTGACCGGAGCCTCCGGTTCGCTTTATGCGTTGCGTCTGGCTGAGGTGCTGGTGCAGCAGGGGATGGGCGTGGACTTTATTTTCTCCAAAGCCGCGCTGCTGGTGATTGCCACTGAGACTGAGCTGCAGCTGCCGCCCAAGCCAAAAGCCCAGCAGACCTATCTGACGGAATATCTCAAGGCGCAGGACGGTCAGGTGCGGGTGTTTGACCGCGAAAACTGGATGGCGCCCTGGGCCTCAGGTTCCGGCCAGCCGGGCCCTGTGGTGGTGTGCCCGTGCAGTACCGGAACCCTTTCTGCCATTGCCACCGGTGCCAGCAATAACCTGATTGAACGCGCCGCCGATGTTGCACTGAAAGAGCGCCGCAAGCTGATACTGGTGCCGCGCGAGACGCCGTTTTCTGAAATTCATCTGAACAATATGCTGACCCTGACGCGCATGGGCGCCGTTATTCTGCCTGCAGCACCGGGGTTTTATCATCAGCCACAGAGCATCAGTGATCTGATCGACTTTGTGGTTGCCCGTATTCTGAATCAATTAACCATTCCTCAGACCCTGATGCCGGGCTGGGGTGAGTCTGTGGAGACCCAAGATGACTGAGCAGTCCCCGGTGACGGAAGACAAACCGGATTACGCACTCAAGTGCATTTTCAGCTTTATGGCTGGCATTATCGTCGCGGTTGTTGCGCTGCATTATTACGGCTATCTCAAGCACACTGAGCGTGTGGATGAAGCCAAGATCGCCGAATTCAGCCTGCTCACGCTGAAGCCCGGCTACGACGTGAAAGTCTCAACCAAAGATTCCGGTAAAGAAGCCTTCTGCGATGCCGGTTATCTGCTCATCCGTCCGCAGAATGACAAGGCAGTGGCCGGTATTCTTGTTGATGAGAAAAATCGCGGCGTTCATTGTCAGTCTGGCCTGTTGCCGGTCATGCCGGAAGGTGTTGCCGAATAAACCGCCCGATGATTCCCGCTGTTCTGATGGGTCTGCTGTTGTCCGCCGGCGTGGTGTCGGCAGACGAAACGGCAGCGGCTGGCGCTGCGCATAAGGATGTCTCGTCGCTGATACCGGACGCTCCGGATACAGACGGCGACGGTATTGCCGATATGTATGAAAAGCAGATCGGTACCAATTACCTTGATCCGCGATCGGTGCCGCTGGATATGGACGGCGACGGCATTCCTGATGATCTGGATGATGATACTGACGGCGATGGAGTTCCCGATCACAAGGACGCCTTCCCGCTGATCCGGCTCGAATGGTCGGATCTGGATGGCGACGGCCTGGGTGACAATATCGACTCTGACCGCGATAACGATGGCATCAGCAACGATAATGAACTGCGGGTCGGCACCGACCCGAATGATGCCGCCGATGTACCGCCGGATGGCGACCGCGACCTGATTCCGGATTCCATCGATGACGATTGGGATAACGACGGCTCAGAGAACAGCCTGGATGCTTTCCCTTACGACCCGCATGAATGGCGTGATCTGGATAAGGATGGCATCGGCGACCACGTCGATACCGATCTGGACGGTGATGGCATCAGCAACGATTACGAGCTGCAGCTGGGTACGGATCCTAAAAAGGCAGCCAGTGTGCCACCGGATCTGGATGCCGATGGCATTCCGGATGCGGTAGACCCGGACCGGGACAACGACGGTTATCCGAATTCGGAAGACAGCTTTCCGGATGACCCGGAAGAGTGGCTGGATCTGGATCACGACGGCGTGGGTGACCGGGGCGATACCGACCTGGACGGTGATGGCTATGCCAACACTGAAGAGCGCGGTCTGGGTACCGACGAGCGTAATTCAGGTGATTTTCCGGACCAGACACCACCGGTCCTGAATTTTGTGGAATGGGATGAACAACAGCATGCCCTGACCGGACTGGTGTTTGATCCCGGATTAGGCATCAAACGCGTCTGGCTTGAAAATGGCTCAGGAACGGAATGCGACGCTGTGATTCTGTATGCCGGGCACTTCATGGTGGACTGTGCAGAGTTGACTGCCGGTGGCCAGTGGACACTGAAGGCGACGGATAAAAAAGACAACCTGACCCGCATGCCGGTCAGCATTCCCTGAGAACAGGCAGGAATCAGTATGCTTATAGAACAGACCTCAGACCTGATCCGCAGCCACGCAACCGTGACGCTGCGCAGTGGCGAGCTGGCGGAAGAAATCATCCTGATCAATGATCAGGCCCTGCTGCTCAGCAGCGACTGTATGTCTTTGTACCGCCGTGCCAGCGACTGGCAGGACCCGCTGGGTAATGGTCATCTGCGCAGCGCAGATATCTCTGAAGCCTATCAGTTGAGGGATGCGCCGTTTGTGCTCCGGCATAAAGCCGGATTTGCGGTGCTGAGCAACGGTTGTGGTCTGCTGATCGGCCTGAACGATGTGCGTCTGTATCCGGATGCACCATCGGCATTGCGCGGCCAGAATGAAATTACCCGTCTCGCGCTGGGAGAATAACCGGCGCAGCGGGGCTACTTCCAGCCGGGTGACACCAGTGTTACCCTGCGTTTTCTGAAACACTGAACGACCAGGAACCAAACATTGCCTATCAGTCACTTCCATGCCCATATCATCGGTGGCGACCGGCCGGTCGGTCAGTATTTTACGCGTCTGCTGGCCGAGCAGGATGTTGTTTATAAGGCCGTGAGTCTGAGCAGCCGGGAACGTCCGCTGCTGCAATTGCAGTCGCAGGCGCGGCCTCTGTTTATTATTACGCCGTCTGTCTTTGCCGCGGCCGAAGACCTTGAGGGCGTTCCATTCTGGCTGCAGCTGGCGCGGGATGAGGATATTCCGGTGCTGTTTCTGTCGACACTGGCGCTGCTCAGGGCGCCGGACGGCGAAGTGGTGAATGAAGACTGGAAAGAATTTAACGATGACGGACTCAGCCAGGAATACCATCGTCTTGAAAACATGGCCCGGGATAATCCGCAGAGTCTGATCCTGCGTGCGGGTCAGATTTTTTCGTTTTCAGCCGATGACTACTCCGGTCAGATTCTGAATTCCATCCGTCATGAACCGGAACTGGCCCTGGACATGAACCGCTTCTTTGAGCCGACCCCGGCGGATGATGTGGCGGATGTGATGCTGGCACTGTTGCGTCAGATCAACCTCAGCGACAGCCTCTGGGGCACCTACCACTTCTCCGGGGCGGAATCTCTGTCGTCGTATGCCTTTGCCGAGGCCATGCTGTCGGAAGCCGGGCAGTATGAAGACCTGTCCGGGACGACCCTGTTATCTCAGGAGAACCAGTTCCTGCCGCAGATCTGGACACCTGTTTCAGATCACAGCCGTCTGTTCCACACCTTCGGTATCAAACCCAAGCCCTGGCGTCAGGGTCTTTCCAGACTGGTCAAACAGTACTACCGCGCTCCCAAATAAGCGCGGACGCTGCGTCAGGAAGCCGCTCTGTGGCTCCTGATTTCCAGTGTCTGTGGCAGGTGGGTGGATGATGAGGAAATACGCGGTGGCGTACCTCACAGAAGCGGTTATTGCGTGGCCAGTGTCCGGGCTTCCTGATACAGCTTCATCAGCTTCTCAGTAATTACCCGTTGCAGTCCGCCAGCTTCGAGAGCGGAAAAATTGCTGAGTTCTTTCAGGCGGATGCGGTGCAGATGCATGGACGGCAGTTTGTCGTTGAATTCACGCAGGTCGCCTTTCATCAGAACCGGCAGAAACGGATCGTCGTTGGAGCTGCGTTTCATGATCTGTTTCAGACCTTCCTGAAAGGGGACCGGCACTGACCGCACGTTGCGGTTCTTGTGCGATACCACCATGTACAGGCCCTGCTTACCGATCAGGTTGCCCGGAATAATGTGCAGCCCGGTAGAGCTGAAGGCATTGTCCGGCAGACGGTTGAAGGTGTCGTGGAAGGCGTATGGGTCCGGCAGAATCACCATCTGGCGGCCGGCATCTTCCGGAAAGTGGATGCTGTAGTTGGTGTACAGCTGATGCACGGAGGACGAATACACGCAGAGGCGGTTTTCGAACAGTTTGACGAAGGCCTTGGCGCGCTGTTGCTCCTTGAACTTCTGGAGGTTCCAGACCAGGTCTTCATTAGTATTGTAGTTTTCAGCAGTATTCATATCTCCACCAGCAGACCCCGTCCCGGCATTAATAGCCGGTTATTAGCTAGTTATTATTAACCGCTGTAACGGATTGTTAAGCGGTGAGACCCGTAAGAAATCGGAGAGATTCTGGAAAACAACTTATCTCCGCGAGCGGGAAAATGCTACTTACCACTTATTCAATTTACATGATCATTAAGAATTTGGAAGGTGTCAGACAGGTGTCACTACAATTGTCCGGATCGGCTGAAGAGTCAGGCGAGAACGGATGTTCCGGAAAGACATAAAACCAACGAGCCCAGCAAGAGCCAGGGGTCGTTGCCATCGCCTTTTGCTGCGTGATCTACTTCTTCGGCAAGGATCAGGGCATCGGTCAGCTGATCGGGTGTCAGACGGTTCAGCGCACTGCGGTACAGCGACTGTTGTTTGGGCCAGATGCCCTGTTTGCGGAAGGCATCGGGCAGGGTCTGAGGTGTGGCATCATGCAGAGCCAGCAGCTGGCGGATCTTGCGCGTCAGTGCGCCGAGAATCATCAGGGGCTCATGTCCTTCTGAACGGAGATGGGCAAGCATGCGGCTGGATTCACCCGGGCGGGCGCTGAGGCAGGCATCCGCCAGGGTAAAGGCATCAAAGCGGGCACTGTCACCGGTGGCTTCTTCAATGTCTTCGCGGCTGATTTCACCGCCTTGTCCACCGGTACCCGACATCCGCAGTTTTTCAATTTCCTGCACGGCTGCCAGCAGGTTACCTTCGGTCTGATGCGCCAGCAGGGCCAGCGCATCCGCTGAAGCGTGCAGTCCGGCCATCTGCAGGCGGCGCGCCAGCCAACCGGTGTACTGGTTCCGCTCAATAGGCCACACCGGAAGAACCACACCGGCTTTATCCAGCGCTTTGTACCAGGCGGTATTCTGGGTTTTACCATCCAGACGCGGACAGATAATCAGCAGGACGTTATCCGGCGAGGGGTTGGCCATCAGGTCTTTGAAAGCTTCACCTTTGTCGGACGGTTTGCCGTTCGGAATACGTACTTCCAGCAGACGCCGGGATGAAAACAGCGACATGGCGGCCGCTTCTTCGCGCAGGTGGCTCCAGTCAAAACCGGCTTCGGCGTGAAACAGCTGGCGTTCGTCAATGCCATCGGCCCGGGCCGCTGCACGGATTTCATCGCAGGCTTCCATCACCAGCAGGGGTTCGTCACCGCTGACCAGATAGCAGGGAGCCAGCCCGCGCTGCAGTGACTGACTGAGCTGGTCCTGACGGATTTTCATGATTCGTTATTCAGTGACTGCAGGCGGCGCAGCAGCTTGTTGATCAGATCACTGTCGATCTGGTTGCGCACGTTGGTTTCTTCCGCCTGAGTCGCCACCACGTTGTTGATGTCGTTGGTCAGGGTGCGGCGGGAAGTGACTTCCAGCTCAATTTTTTCACCGCTCAGCAGACGCTCAACAGTAACCAGCAGCAGGCCGTTCATTTCATATTCACTGACGCGGCCATTGGTATCGACGGCCAGCGTGCGTTTCTCAATTTCGTACTCTTCCAGCCTCATGACCACAGGCGCATCTTCCAGCGTGCTGGTCACCAGTACGTTATTGAACTCCAGCTGACGGACCAGCTGCACGTAGAGGTTGGTGGTCTGCTGACCTTCAACGTACATGACCTTGTATTCAGCCGGCAGGGGCGTAACACCACGCAGATGCCAGCCACAGGCGGTGAGGAGAAGCAGAACAGCGGTGGTGGAGATAAAGCGCAGCATGGGGGTCCTGTTTTCAGATCAGAGTTAATTGATGGGTTTTAGCATCTCTGACTTTAAATCATCGTCATCCCGCGACGTGCGGGGCTCGCCTTCGAGTAGCGGGATCCATGAACTATACCTGAGCAATCTGGATCCCGCGATCAAGTCGCGGGATGACGTTATGGGGAGCCATATTTGTGAGTAAACGGCCAAAGGTCATAATATGACTGACCAGACAACCTCAGCGCTATGAACCGTCGTGAGCGCAGAAAGAACAAGGCAAAGAGTGCGGTCGGAATCGCAGCTTACAGATGGTAAGTGAGCATTCAGACCGCGCTGTTTAACGCCGTTATTTCAAGAGCAACAGGTTCAAGCTCAGTTGGCGACGATATTGACCAGCTTACCGGGCACCACAATCACCTTACGCACGGTCTTGCCTTCAATCTGCTTCTGAATATTCTCATCCGCCATGGCCTGCTCTTCGATCTCGTCTTTCGAGGCCGAGGCTGGTACTTCCAGCTTGGCGCGCACTTTACCGTTTACCTGAACGATGATCAGCAGGCTGTCTTTCACCAGCGCACTTTCATCCACTTCCGGCCAGGCCGCATCAATGATCAGGCCACTCTGACCAAAGGCTTGCCACAGCGACTGAGTGATGTGCGGTGCGACGGGTGCCAGCATGCGGATGATGGCATCCAGACCTTCGCTGACCACAGCACGACTGCCTGACTGAGTCAGATCCAGCTTCTGCAGGGCATTCAACAGCTCCATGATGGCCGCAATGCCGGTATTGAAGTTGTTGCGGCGGCCGACGTCATCACTGACCTTCTGGATGGTCTCGTGAATCTTACGGCGCGCGTCTTTTTCATCTTTGCTCAGGTTGGCGGCATCGCCTTTATCGGCCTGTTGCAGCAGTTCGTAGCTCAGGCGCCAAACGCGCTGCAGGAAGCGCTGGGCACCCTGTACGCCGGAATCAGACCATTCCAGCGTCTGCTCCGGGGGCGCAGCAAACATGGTGTACAGACGCACGGTATCGGCACCGTACTGCTGGATGGCTTCCTGTGGGTCAACGCCGTTGTTCTTCGATTTCGACATTTTGCTCATGCCGGCAAACTGCAGGGTTTTGCCATCACTGATGCGTTTCGCACCAGTGATGCGGCCTTTGTCGTCGGTATCGACTTCTACTTCGGTCGGGTTAACCCATTCTTTGGCGCCGGTTTCGGTGGTGTAGAAGAAGGCATCCGCCAGCACCATGCCCTGACACAGAAGGCTCTTGAACGGCTCGTCGCTCTGAACCAGACCCGCGTCACGCAGCAGCTTGTGGAAGAAGCGCGCGTACAGCAGGTGCAGAATGGCGTGCTCAATACCGCCGATGTACTGGTCCACAGGCAGCCAGTAGTTGGCTTCGGCCGGGTCCAGCATCTGCGTGTCGTCACGCGGCGAGCAGTAGCGCGCGTAATACCAGGACGACTCCATAAAGGTGTCGAAGGTATCGGTTTCGCGGAAGGCGGGCTGGCCGTCGAGCTCGATGTTCTCGAAGTCCGGGTTGTTCTTGATCGGTGAGTTCACACCGTCCATGACCACATCGGTCGGCAGAATGATGGGCTGCAGACTTTCTGGTGCCGGGATGGATTCACCCTCAGCGGTACGGACCACAGGAATCGGTGCGCCCCAGTAACGCTGACGGCTCACACCCCAGTCGCGCAGACGGTAGTTGACCTTGATCTCGCCTTTGCCGTCGTTTTGCAGACGCGTGGCGATGGCATCAAAGGCAGCGTCAAAGCCAAGGCCGTCGAATTCACCGGAGTTGATCAGAGTGCCTTTTTCAGTGAAGGCTTCTTTACTGAGGTCGGCAGGTTCTCCTTCTGTCGCCTCAACCACCTGCCTGATCTCAATGCCGTACTGCTGAGCGAATTCCCAGTCACGCTGGTCATGGCCAGGTACAGCCATCACCGCACCGGTACCGAATTCCATCAGCACAAAGTTGGCAGCCCAGACATCAACTTCTTCACCAGAAATCGGGTGAATGGCTTTAAAGCCGGTCTTCATGCCTTTCTTCTCGCGGGTGGCGAGGTCGGCTTCAGCCGTGCCGGATTTGGCGCATTCTTCGATAAAGGCGGCCAGTTCAGGGTTGGTCTCAGCGGCTTCTTTCGCCAGCGGGTGGCCTGCAGCTACGGCCACATAGCTTACGCCCATCAGGGTGTCCGGACGGGTGGTGTAGATTTCTAATTTTTCATCGCGGTCTTTCAGGCCAAACGCCATCTGGATACCGCGGGATTTGCCGATCCAGTTGCGCTGCATGGCGCGCACCTGCTCCGGCCATCCGTCAAGCTGGTCGAGGTCGTTGAGCAGTTCTTCGGCGTAGGCGGTAATGCGGATAAACCACTGCGGAATTTCTTTGCGTTCAACCACAGTGTCACAACGCCAGCAGCAGCCGTCGATCACCTGCTCGTTGGCCAGTACGGTCTGATCGTTCGGGCACCAGTTCACCGCAGAGACTTTCTTGTAGGCCAGGTCTTTTTCAATCAGCTGGGTAAAGAACCACTGTTCCCAGCGGTAGTATTCCGGGTCACAGGTGGCCAGTTCGCGGTCCCAGTCGTAACCAAAGCCCAGCGATTTCAGCTGACCTTTCATGTAGGCGATGTTTTCTTTGGTCCACTTGGCTGGGGCGACCTGATGCTTGATCGCTGCGTTTTCGGCGGGCAGACCAAAGGCATCCCAGCCCATCGGCTGCAGTACGTTTCTGCCCAGCATGCGCTGGTAGCGGGAGATCACATCACCGATGGTGTAGTTACGCACGTGGCCCATGTGCAGGCGGCCACTCGGGTACGGGAACATCGACAGGCAGTAGAATTTTTCTTTGCTGGCGTCGGTAACGGCTTTGAACACCTTGTTCTCGTCCCACTGGCTCTGAACGGCCGCTTCGATGTCTTTTGGCTGATAGCTTTCTTGCATAGTGATGTGTCGTCCGCAGCCCCGTCACGGCGGGGCAGATGTGATATTTTTTACAGAAAATTCCCGGTCCCGGAGTGTACCTGATTGCACTATAGACGCCTACCGGAGGGGGTGGGTTTATTGTCCGTTTGTTAAACTGGTAATGAGAATACTTAGTATTTGCCTTTACAATAATTGACGTGATAGCCTTCGCCCATAAACACACACAAACTATAAGGCGCTGCTTCATGAAAAAATGGACAAGTATGAAAAAACGCTCGGTCATCGCCGGTCTGATGACGGCTGCTGCATCCACTTCTGTATGGGCTGCGGATGCTGAAACACAGGCACAGATCGATGAACTGAAAGCCCAGGTAGCTGCTCTGGCGGACTCGCTGGAGGCTCAGTCTGCATCAACCTCCGCGTACCCTGTGTACGTGGGTGGCTATGGCGAAATGCACCTGAATCTGAATCAGGGCAAAGACAATGAAATCGACTTCCACCGTTTTGTGCTCTTCTTCGGTAAAGATTTCAACGAACGTACCCGTTTTTTCTCTGAGTTCGAACTGGAACACAGCCTTGCCGGTGATGGTAAGCCGGGTGAAGTCGAACTTGAGCAGGCTTACGTTGAATATGACCTGACCGATAAAACACAGGCCAAAGCCGGTCTGTTCCTGATTCCGGTGGGTATTCTGAACGAGACCCACGAGCCGGAAACGTTTTACGGTGTTGAGCGCAACAGCGTCGAAAACAAAATAATCCCGACCACCTGGTGGGAAGGTGGTGTGGCCATCAATGGCGAAATTGCCGCTGGCCTGAGCTACGACGTGGCCATGCATTCCGGTCTGAGCAACGATCTGGGCAACATCCGCTCCGGTCGTCAGAAAGTGGCTGAAGCAACGGCCAACAAAGCCGCTTACACTGCCCGCATCAAGTACACCGCAGTTCCGGGTCTGGAGCTGGCTGCAACACTGCAGTATCAGGATGACATCCTGCAGGGCATGGGTGATGACGAAATTGGCGCGCGCCTGATCGAAGCACACGCCGTGTATCAGAACGCCGGTTTTGGTCTGCGTGCTCTGTTCGCCCAGTGGAACATCGACAGCGACATCAATGATGTGACTGAAGGGGCCAGCAAGCAGAAAGGTTTCTATCTTGAGCCGTCTTACCGCATTACCGACAAGGTGGGTGTTTTTGCCCGTCACAGCCGTTGGGATAACGCAGCGGCCGACGATGCTGAGTCAGAGTACAAACGCAACGACGTGGGTGTGAACTACTGGCTGGCTGACACTGCGGTTCTGAAAGCCGATGTGTTCCGTACCCGTCAGGACGGTGATCTGAATGCTGCAGGCTATAACCTCGGCGTTGGCTTCAGTTTCTGAGCGGATGTTGCTGATGTTCCGGAGTCTGTTGCTGTTTCTGGTGATCGTGTCGGCTGAGGTTTCAGCCGGGGATACCTATTTCACCCAACAGCAGATTCAGGCCGATGTGTTCGGGGGAGAGGCGATCTCCTCCGGGGTCATCTGGCTGACTCCTGAGCGCAAGCAGGCAATTTACGACGTGACGGGTCAGTCACTTACCCAGGCCCGTATCCGCTTTCAGGAAGGTGCCGGACGGCGTTTGTGGGTGCTGAGTGAAATCGGCAAGGAGAAACCCATTACCTTTGCCGTGATCACAGCTGCCGGTGAAATAGAACGTATGGAAGTGATGGTCTTCCGCGAAGTGCGTGGCGATGAGATCCGGCTGCCACAATACACCGCCCAGTATCAGGGGCAGGTGCTGACGGCCGATGGAGACCTGTCACAGCCCGTTGATGGTATCTCAGGCGCTACCTATTCCGTGCGCAGCATGAAGAAAGTCGCTAAGCTGGCACTTCTTCTCGACAGCTGGGTCACGCAGGAACATGCCTCCGCACCGTAAAACCCGTCCGTTGCGCTTTCTGCTGCAGCGCTGGCACCGTCGCCTTGGTGCTCTTTCCGCCATTCTCATGATACTGGCTGCAGTTACTGGCCTGGCTCTGAATCATACCGATGACCTGCATCTTGGTTCTTCGTACCCGCAGAATGCCGTTTTACTCTGGCCCTATCAGGCGGTACTCGAACCTTCGTATGTGATTGAGACGGATGCCGGAACTTTGTCAGCAAGTGGTGGTGAGCTGACCCTTGACGGTGAGTGGCTGGCTGACTGCGAAGCACTGTTGGCGTTTACTGCCATGGAGACTGGAAAACTGGTCAGCTGCGGTGAGCAATGGCACCTGTTTGATACTGACTGGCAGCTGCTGGAAACTCTGGACCCTGAGCTGATCGGGCTGCGTGGCGATGAAACTCTGGGCACGGCCGGAGGCCAGTTGCTGGTGAATATGGGGGGGCAATGGCAGCAGCTCGACAGTGCCACGTTTGAGTTGCTGGGTCCGGTTCCGGGCGATGATGTCGTAGTCATGGCGATGACAGAGATCAAAGAGAATCACACCATCAGCTGGCAGAGGCTTATGCAGGATCTGCACAGTGGCCGCTGGTTCGGTGGCTGGGGCGTATGGGTCATGGATGCCGCTGCTGTGATTCTGCTGTTACTGGCGCTCAGTGGTCTTTGGATGTGGTGGGGTCGAGGAAGACGTTCGCGCTGATCATTCCGTCATCCTGTGAGTTTCACGGTATCTGATGGATCCTGCGATCACCGCTGCGCTCGTCGCAGGATGACAACGCTCGGGAGTGTCGCGTCAGACTCAGCTTGGCGTGATACGCGAGGTGCAGCCAGTGTTGCGACTATTCGAAAGGTTTATTTATTCTCGTCATCCTGTGGCCTGACGAAGTCAGACAGACCACAGGATCCATCCTGCGAAT
Source organism: Thalassolituus sp. UBA674 (assembly GCA_002298335.1). Lineage (GTDB taxonomy): Bacteria > Pseudomonadota > Gammaproteobacteria > Pseudomonadales > Oceanobacteraceae > Thalassolituus. The sequence continues at coordinate 12,221 of DBNK01000014.1, read as the reverse complement.
TTCACGGTGTCAGATGGATCCTGCGATCTTCGCTGCACTCGTCGCAGGATGACGGAGACAGGGCTGCATAAAGCTTATTATTCGCTATCGAATTACTGCTCTCCATCCTGTGGCCTGACGGAGTCAGACAGACCACAGGATCCACTTTTTCCCATTAGAAAGGAATCTGTATGGGTAAACAGTTCTATGTCTACATTCTGGCGAGCGGGAAAAAAGGCACTCTGTATATTGGCGTGACGTCGAATCTCATTCAGAGAATCTATCAGCATAAGAATAATCAGGTTGAAGGCTTCACTAATAAGTATTCCGTCCATAGGCTGGTTTTCTATGAAGCCCATGATGAAGCTTTGTCAGCCATTAATCGGGAGAAGCGGCTTAAATTCTGGAAGCGTCAGTGGAAGGTTGAGCTAATTGAGAAACAAAACCCACAGTGGAAGGATTTGTATCCAGAAATCTTAGGTTAATTGCACCTGGCTTGTGGATCCTGCGATCACCGCTACGCTCGTCGCAGGATGACAACGCTCCGAGGGTGTCGCGTCAGACTC
>DBNK01000014.1:0-11316 GCA_002298335.1 Thalassolituus sp. UBA674 | reverse complement strand
TAACCAGTGTTGCGAGTATTCGAAAGGTTTATTGATTCCCGTCATCCTGTGGCCTGACGAAGTCAGACAGACCACAGGATCCATTATGAGAATGTCACGGTGTCAGGCGGATCCTGTAACATTCAGAACCCCATCAGGCTCACCTGAGCCCCTCAGTTGTATTTATCCGCCGGATTCTGCGGCATATCACCCGACATCAGGTCATCTTCCAGTGGTTCACCGGGGATCGCATGGCCACCACTGGCCCATTCCCCCAGATCAATCAGCTTGCAGCGTTCACTGCAGAAAGGACGGTAGCGGCTTTCTGCTGTCCAGGGAACGGTTTTGCCACACTCAGGGCAGTTGACGGTGACAGATTTTTCGGAGATCGGATCAGACATGGTTCTCGGCCAGTTGCAGGTACATCTGGTGTAAGGGTCGCAGATGTTGGTGCAGGTCTTCAAGGCTGCCGCTGTTATCCACCGAGTCGTCCGCTCTGTCCAGACGTTCCTGACGCGGCATCTGGGCAGCAATAATACGGCGGATCTGTTCCGCCTGATTGCTGTCTCTGTGACTCGCGCGCTCGACCTGGGTTTCTTCCGGAACATCAATGACGAGAGTGCGGTCAGCCAGCTCATTCTGGCGGCTCTCAAACAGCAAGGGTGAGGCAAGAACCGCGTAGGGGGAGGTTGCTGCGGCCAGCTGACTGATAATTTCATCCCGGATGCGTGGGTGCGTCTGTGACTCCAGCCACTTGCGCTCATCCGGCTCGGCAAAGACTTTCTGGCGCAGCCAGGCGCGGTTCAGAGTGCCATCCTGCTGTAGTGCATCGTCACCAAAACGATCTTTGATGGCCTGCCAGGCAGGTTTGCCGGGTTCTACAATTTCCCGGGCGACAATATCGGCATCCACCACCAGAATACCGAGCGAGGCAAAAAAGTTACTGGCGGCGGTTTTACCGCTGCCAATACCGCCCGTGAGACCTAGAACAAACATTAAGAACCTATGAAAATTACCTGCGTTGCTGTCGGGGTGTTAAAAATAAACTCAAAATGCTCATTTAACATTCGTAAACTCCGCTTTCTCGTTCATTTTTGCCTACCGACAGCTGCCTCGCCAACATTTTCAACGTTTCTTGATCGTGCAAAAATGTCTGAAATTAACTTAAAGGGTGGAGAGATACCAAGTGATAATGTCATCACCCCAGAGCGCGGCAATCCAGCCAGCGGCCGCCAGATAGGGACCAAACGGAATCGGCAATTGACGGTCGCGGCCGAGAATCAGAATGCCTGCAATCCCTACCACAGCGCCGACGACACTGGACAGCAGAATGATCAGCGGAATGGCTGTGAGACCGAGCCAGGCTCCCAGAGCCGCCAGCAGCTTGAAGTCACCGAAGCCCATGCCTTCTTTGCCGGTAATCAGCTTGAACACATGGAAGAAGCCCCAGAGCACACCATAACCCGCAGCGGCACCCAATACGGCCGATTCCAGTGAGGTGAACATCCCCTGTGTATTCACCAGCAGACCCAGCCATAGCAGGCTCAGGGTCATGGTGTCGGGCAGAATCTGATGATCGATGTCGATGGCCGACATGCTGACCAGCATCCAGGTAAAAACCAGCATGGCCGCCAGCGGCCAGCCCCAGCCAAGCTGCAATACCAGTACCAGACTTAACAGTCCGGTGACCAGTTCCACGACTGGGTAACGGATACTGATGTGGGTTTTGCAGTGACTGCACTTGCCACGCAGCAGGAGATAGCTGAATACCGGGATATTCTGCCAGGCCTTCACGGGCGCCTGACATTTCGGGCAGTGCGATGCTGGCGTCACCAGGTCGTAAGGTTGGGTTAAATCCTTCAGTGCCGGATGGTCCGGAAGTTCTTCCGCCATGCTTTCGCATTCGGACTTCCAGTTGCGGTACAGCATGATGGGGTAGCGCAGAATCACCACATTCAGAAAGCTGCCGATCAGCAGACCCAGAACCGTCACCAGGACAACCTGCGCTGTTACCGAAGCTTCAATCAGGGTAAGCAGGTCGTTCATCAGAGGGCGGAACCCATCTCGAAAATAGGCAGGTACATGGCGATGATCAGGCCGCCGATCACGACGCCAAGGAACACCATAATGCCGGGCTCGATCATGGCTGTCATGGCATCAACAGCGTTATCAACTTCACTTTCATAGTGGGTAGCAGCCTTGTCCAGCATGGTATCCAGCGCACCCGACTCTTCTCCGATACTGGTCATCTGAATCACCATATTCGGGAAAATCTTGGTTGCACGCATGGACATATGCATCTGCTGACCGGTGGCGACGTCGTCACGGATCTGGAACACCGCATCGCGGTAAACTGAGTTGCCAACTGCACGGGCAACGGCATCCAGGGCATCCACGAGAGGCACACCGGCAGCAAAGGTGGTGGACAGAACCCGTGCATAGCGGGCAATGGCGGCTTTTTCGATAATGTTGCCGAAGACCGGGAGTTTCAGGGAAAAGGCCTGAACCTTATCGCGGAATTCCGGAGAACGATTGATGGCCTGAACAAAGCCCACAACGGCAATGGCAATGGCAGCCAGGATATACAGATAATACTGTTGCGTGACTTCAGAAATAGCGATCACCATCTGAGTCGGAGCGGGAAGTTCAGCGCCGAAATCAGCAAAAATGGATTGAAATGATGGGATTACCTTAATCAGCAGGATCAGGGTTACTACGAACGCCACGACTAAGGTGATAATGGGGTACATCATGGCTTTTTTTATACGGGCTCTCAGTTCTTCCGTCTTTTCCTTGTAGATGGCAATCCTGTCCAGCATGGTTTCCAGTGTACCGGCTTGCTCACCGGCTTCGACCAGGTTACAGGTCAGGTCGTCAAAGTACTGTGGGAACTGTCGCAGAGAGGTCGCGAACTCGTTACCGGATGCCACTGAGTCACGGATTTTGTAGATGACTTCTTTCAGACTCAGGTTGTCAGCGCCATCGGCAACAATATCGAACGACTGCACCAGAGGAACACCGGCTTTCACCATGGTCGCCATCTGACGGGTAAAGAAAGACAGATCCTGAGTCGTGATTTTTTTCTTTTTCGGGCCGCCACCGATACCGAACAGGGGCTGGGCAGCGCGTTTGACTTTCTTGGGGGTAATTCCCTGCTTGCGCAACGCAGCCTTGATGGCTGCCAGATTCTGCCCGGCCAACTCACCTTTCAGAGTCTGACCCCGGCGGTTGGTCCCTTCCCAAGTATAAACGGCTGATTTTGTGTTATTTTTGGCCATAGCGGAATTATCAATACGAGCAGAATACGTCGTTACAATACTGCCAGTTTATATGCGCCACCGCCAGTTTATTACCGTCTTTTATCAGCGGCCCATATAGGTCAGTCTGTGGTTACCCGGTTGGCTTCTTCCAGACTGATCAGGCCATCGGCCACTTTCTTAAGGGCCGAACTTCTCAGGTCAGGGTATCCCTCGGCACGGGCAGCATCGGAAATCTCAATAGCGTTACCGCCTTCCATAATAATGCGTGCCAGCTTATCAGTGACTTTAACGACTTCATAAATACCGACCCGGCCTTTATAACCCTGATTGCACTGGCTGCAACCGACAGGACGGTAAATGGTGGCCCGGCTGATCAGATCTTCAGAAAAACCGGCTTCCACCAGTGCCTGATGAGGAATATCGGCCGGTGCTTTGCAGGCGGAACAGAGTCGCCGCCCCAGACGCTGAGCGATGATCAGTGAGACTGACGTGGCAATGTTAAAGGCGGCAACGCCCATGTTGGCCAGACGGGTCAGGGTCTCCGCGGCACTGTTGGTGTGCAGGGTAGATAATACAAGGTGACCGGTCTGCGCGGCTTTGATGGCTATCTGGGCAGTTTCAAGGTCACGGATCTCACCGACCATCACCACGTCCGGGTCCTGACGCAGGAAGGAACGCAGAGCGGCGGCAAAGTCGAGACCGACCTTCGGGTTCACGTTGACCTGGTTGATCCCTTCCAGGTTGATCTCCACCGGGTCTTCGGCGGTCGAAATATTGGTACCTTCGACGTTCAGAATATTCAGACCGGTGTACAGAGACACGGTTTTACCGGAACCGGTCGGGCCGGTGACCAGAATCATTCCCTGCGGATTAGCCAGTGTACTCATATAGAGCTTTTTCTGTTCCGGTTCATAACCCAAGGCATCAATACCCAGCTGGGCTGAGGTCGGGTCCAGAATACGCAGAACCACCTTTTCACCCCAAAGCGTCGGCAGGGTGTTCACCCGGAAGTCGATGGCTTTGGTTTTGCTGATGCGCATTTTGATGCGGCCATCCTGAGGAATACGTCGCTCAGAAATATCCATGCGCGACATCACTTTCAGACGAGCGGCAATCTTGGTGGCCAGGTTATTAGGCGGGGATGACACCTCATGCAGTACACCGTCGGTACGGTAACGGATGCGGTAGCGTCGTTCGTAGGGTTCAAAGTGTACGTCGGAACACCCTTCACGTACGGCATCGAGCAGGATTTTGTTCACAAAGCGGACGATAGGTGCATCGTTGGCGGCCTTCTTGGCGTCTTCTTCGCTGTCCTGTTCTGCGTCCGGGTCGTCCAGATCAATATCATCCAGCGCGGCATCCAGGTCACCCAGTGCGTCATTCAGGCCGTCATCGGCGTTCACCATCTGGTCGACCAACTGGCTGAGCTTATCTTCTTCAACCAGAACCGCTTCTACGTTCTTACCGGTATGAAACTTGATATCGTCCAGCGCGGTCACCGCAGAGGGGTCACTCTGGGCAATAAACAGACGCTTGCCACGCACAAACAGGGGCAGAATGCGGTGCTTCTCAATCAGAGCCGGGCTGACAATCTCTTTTGGCAGAATATCGGCATTCACGGCATTCAGATCAAACAGGGGCAGGCCGAAATCTTCGGACGCAACCGATGCCACATCGTGGGCTGAAACCGCGTTCTCGGCAACCGCAACAGAGATAAAGGACGCTCCCTTTTTGGTTGCTCGTGCGAAGATGTCTTTTGCCTGAGCCTCTTCGAGTAATCCCCGCTCTATAAGACTGCGGGGCAGGCCGGTCAGTGCTGCCATGTAACTCCTTTATTCAATTCAAAAGGTTGTTGTAATTCATTATTGTTGTTTTTATAGCATCCTGTCAGACCAGATCGATAACAGCTGAGATTTTCAAACAAATTTCTGATTTCTGGCGAAGTATCTGTTTCGGGTTGTAGTTTATTCCAGGCTCCGTCACTTTTATTGATGAGCACGAGTGCTTTAGGCGTAGGATTGCTGATAAGAAACATATCCCGGCTCATCACGCCAAGTTGCTTGTTCTGAGATTGTACCTTAAAAAAACTGTCTGACATTGTAAGTAGACCGTCGCCAGAGGTGTAATAAGAATCTGCGAGGATTTTCATCCGTTCTTCGGTTTCAAGAGTCCTGCCATCTATAGTCGGTAAGCTCATTCTGACCCCGGTTTCCATGAAGATAACCCGATCGGCTCTGCTCGATTGCTCTGATATCAAGTCGTATCCATCAGAATGTGTCTTTTCGAGCCCAAAAAGATTTTGCAGGGTTGGTCTCAGATCGACCAGAGAGGCAAGCTCAGAGTCCAAGATTCTCTGATTTTCAACACGCATCGAAGGTGTCGAAATGTGAAGAATAATATTGTTCTGATCTTTAGAGAAGATATTGTTGCCATGCCCTCTCATGTAGCCAAGAAGATTGAGATCTTCATCAGAAGTTGGGGTAATCCAGGAATCATGTTCTAGACCGAGACCTTCCCCATGATCTGAAAGCAAGACGATGGTTGTATTATCCCATTTCTCTGTCTGTTTGAGGCTATCTATAATGACTTTAACCTGGTTGTCGAGCATCCGTAGAGATACTGTATGATAAGCTTCTTCAGTAAATTCATTCGTCGGCCGCTTATCACGCCATTGATAAGGGAAGTGGGCCAGACAATGATGAGCGATAAGGAAAAGCGGCTCTTCCGTTGTTTTGATAACCTCAGATATGTCCTTTGAGAACACTTCGGGAGAATAAGTCTCAGCGGAAACCCTGTTGTTATAAAGGTTGGGGAACAGTAACTCACCAATGGGCGTTCTGATAAAGTAAGAAGAGATCAGATTGTCAGCGAGAGCCGGTATTATAAAGTCGGATGCTCCGAGTTTTGGGCCAACAATCTGGTCGAAACCATAAGATTCATTGATGTTGTTGAATCGTCTTTCATCCTGTGCAAAGACTGTCTTGTAACCTTGTTTTTTGAAGTCACGAACAAGGTTGTTGTTTAGTGCAGTACTCTCAAAAGGTGTCAGATTGAAGCGAGCGCTTGATCTGCTAGGGTAATGCCCTGTCAAAATGGCATTCCATGCTGGGAAAGTGCGGGCAATCGGTGTGTATGCTTCATCAAAACTAATCCCAGATTCTAATAAGTATTTGAAGGTTGGAAGTGAATCTATATTCTGTTTGACATGCGAATTAGATACTGAGTCAAGTCCAATAATAATAATATTCTGTTGCTTACCGGCAGATGTTGTGGCGGCATTAGGAATCATTATCTCATGCAGCAGTGGGTAGAAAACAACTAGCCCAGACAAGGCAAGTAGAGCTGCTTTGAGGTATTCCTGACTTTTAACAAAAAAGAAAATATAAGTGAAGCTTGCTATTGCAATTAATGTCGTTGCTATTAATGAGTAGGTTAGATATATATCATCAATAAATATCTTTGAAATTTCTAAGCGAGGATAAAATTCCTTCGCGTAACCAATTGGCAGGAGTAATGTTAAAAATAATATGGATATGTATGAGATGTGGCGATATTTAGGGAATAATCTTTTAGGATATTCTGCTAGCAGGTTGGCAAATATGAAAATGATGGAAATTACAGCGAGATGAGAAATAGCAAAGCAAAATATATCAAATAAGACGCTAGGGTTTATAAATTTTTCAAGGTTGATTAAATTGGTTCTTTTTGGAAATTCCAGATTTTCCCAGCCGACAAAATATATGGCTGACATTACCACTAAAAAGATCGGTAAATTCCTGTACATGTACACTAATTCTTTCTGTAATAATTGAGGGCAAAAAAAAGCCAGCACTAGGCTGGCTCTTTTCTTGAAATGCGGTTAGCAGAAACCTTTAGCAAAACAACTGCCAGTTGCAACCCAAGTCAGAGTGCCGGCTGCTGAACCTGTAGTGGCGGTAGGTGTCAGAATGTAGGTTTCCCCTCCAAGACCATTAGTAGAGATCGCAATAGCGGTAATCGCAGCTGTGGTGTCTGCAACTGCAACGCTATCTACGTACTGACCAGCAAAGGCAGAGTCTTGGGCAGCCTTAACAGAACCAGAGCCAGTGGTTGAGGCATCACAAGAAGCAATGCTTCCTTCAATCTGGTAACAAACGTCGATGGCGGTCTTAACTGCTGTAGTGGCAGCTACTACTTCTGCAAATTTGGATTTGGCGGTGTACTGGTTATAAGCCGGCAGAGCGACAGAAGCCAGAATACCGATGATCGCTACAACGATCATCAGTTCAATCAGGGTAAAACCTTTCATAGATTTCATAGGGAGTTCTCCACTTTTTAGTATTGTTTTGCTTTTTTCGGGCTCATTCCGTACAGCCAATCCCTCCTGACCGACGCATCCCTGCATGAGCTGAAACCAGTTTGCCAAGCTTGTGCAGGGCTAGCAAGTCCTGAATGTCACTTTTACCGTACGGGTTTGCACTTTGTTTACATTGCATTTACGAACAGAAACTGAATCCTTTCAGTGCATTACCCGGGTTATCGCAAAGGTAACTGAAGATTCTGGCCGGAGGCAGGCAGCATCAGAATGTTGAATGTGCGCAGGGACTCTCAGTGAGCATCTGAAAAGTGCTCAGAGAACAGCTGAAGAGAAAGCCGAAAGGTATTTTCAGTACAGGTGTTCAGTCTGGCGTCACCATCCTCATCGACAGATCCACCGCCCGGCAATCTTTGGTCAGGGCGCCAATGGAAATGTAGTCCACTCCGGTTTCAGCGTATTGGCGCAGAGTGTCGCGGTTAATACCGCCGGAGGCTTCGAGCTTGATGCGGCCAGCACTCAACTTACGGGTGTGGGCGACCGCAGTGATCATATCGGCCGGGGTGAAGTTATCCAGCATGATGATGTCGGCGGCGGCAATGGCTTCGTCGAGCTGAGTGAAGGTTTCAACCTCGACTTCAACCGGTTTGTCCGCGGCAATACGGCGGGCTTCGGCGACGGCTGCACTGATGCTGCCTGCCGCCATGATGTGATTTTCTTTGATCAGGAAGGCGTCATACAGACCGATGCGGTGATTGAAACAGCCGCCCTGCGTTACCGCGTATTTCTGGGCAATGCGCAGGCCGGGCAGGGTTTTGCGGGTATCCAGCAGTTTCACCTGCGTACCGGCGACCAGGTCAGCGTAGTGGCGGCACAGTGTCGCGGTGCCGGAGAGTGTCTGCAGGAAATTCAGCGCGCAGCGTTCACCGGTGAGCAGTGAGCGGGATTTGCCTTTCAGCTCGAACAGGACCTGATTTTCACTGACCTGTTCGCCTTCTTTCACCAGCCAGACGACTTCCACTGCCGGGTCTACCTGACGGAAGACTTCATCCACCCAGGGGCGACCGGCGATGACGGCCTGTTCCCGGGAGATGATGCGGGCGTGGCCCTGCTGGGATTCCGGAATCAGTTGCGCCGTGATATCACCAGTGCCGATGTCTTCGGCCAGTGCCTGTGCGACGGAGGTGCGGATTGCGTCCTGGTACTGAGTCAGGTCCATACAGAAGTTGCCCGGTAGTCTGGAAAAGCGGCGATTTTACACGGATGGACACAGAAGGTCATGCCGGGGCGGTGGTGAGGGGAAGGAGGATGTTATCTGGGTGCATGGATCCTCCGGTCTTCGCGGTGCTCGCCGCAGGATGACGGATGATTTTGAAGGTGGGGCATGCGTTGGATCTGGTGTGGTGCACAGTGTGCACCCTACGGGTTTGATTTGGGTATATCTGTCTGGTGCTGTGTTGAAGGTGCACAGTGTGCACCCTACGGGTTTGATTTGGGCGTATCTGTCTGATGCCGTAGGGTGCGCATTGCGCACCACAGCGGAGTTTATTTGGGATGTTCGCTCAGAAACTCTTTGGTCAGCTTGAACACCACTGGGCTGAGCAGCAGGAGGGCGATCAGGTTCGGCAATGCCATCAGGGCATTCAGGGTATCTGCAATCAGCCAGGCAACATCCAGCTGAGTGGTGGCACCGACCGGAATTGCCAGAACCCAGAGTACGCGGAAGACGGGCACGGCTTTTACTCCGAACAGATACTCGGTACAACGTTCGCCATAGAAGGACCAGCCGATCATGGTGGTGAAGGCGAAGATCGCCAGCCCGAGTGTAACCACATACTGGCCGATGCCCGGCAGGCCGGCTTCAAACGCAGCGGCCGTCAGGGTTGCACCGGATTCGCCGCTTTCCCATGCGCCGGAGGCAACAATCACCAGCCCGGTGATGGAGCAGATGATGATGGTATCGATGAAGGTACCCAGCATGGCAATGGTGCCCTGACGCACCGGGCTGTCGGTGGTGGCCGTTGCATGAGCAATGGGCGCACTGCCGAGACCGGCTTCGTTGGAGAACACGCCCCGGGCAATGCCGTAGCGCAGTGCCGCCCAGACGGTGGCACCGGCAAAGCCACCCACGGCCGAGATGGGCGTGAAGGCATGCTCAATGATCAGCAGAAATGCCGCCGGAATGCGGTCAGCAAAAATAATCAGCAGCACAACACCGGAGAGCAGGTAAGCAATGGCCATGAAAGGCACCAGCTTACCGGCAACCTCAGAAATCCGTTTGATTCCTCCGATCAGCACCAGACCGACGAGTACGGCAATAATGACGCCGGTTACCCATTCCGGCAGGGACTGGCCGTTGACCGTAAGGTGACTCACGGCATCGGCGACTGAGTTGGCCTGTACGCCGTTGCCGATGCCAAATCCGGCCAGCATACCGAAGAAGGCGAACAGCACCGCCAGCCAGGTAAAGTGTTTACCCAGGCCATTGCGGATGTAATACATAGGGCCACCAACGAAGTGTCCCTGCTCATTGGTTTCGCGGAAACGCACGGCCAGTACGGCTTCGGAGTATTTGGTCGCCATACCGATCAGGGCAATCATCCACATCCAGAAAATCGCTCCCGGGCCACCCAGCGCCACGGCGGTGGCGACGCCCGCAATATTACCGGTGCCGATGGTGGCAGAGAGTGAGGTCATCAGCGCGTTAAAACCGGAAATTTCGCCGGTGCCGCGACGGTGACGGCTGGTCCAGAGCGTGACAAATCCGCGGCGGATATTCAGCAGAGGATAGGCTTTCAGGCCGATGGTGAGATAAATACCGGTCAGGGCAATCAGGATGAGCATTGGCGGGCCCCAGGCCCAGCCATTGAGGGTGTTGATCAGGTCAAGCATCATAAATCCTGTTGAGCGTCGGACTCATGACTATATCGTTACACCCTCTTTGTGCCAAACTGGTAAGCGACTGAAACGTTCGCTTTGGAAGATTATGCAGATCAACGCCGGGCTGTTAGCAGACGCCGAGTGGTGCCCGTCACCGAATTACGACCAGCGCCCTGAACCTGTCGATATTTCACTGCTGGTGGTGCACAACATCAGCCTGCCGCCGGGGCAGTTTGGTACTGGTTGTGTGAAAGATTTTTTCTGCAATGAGCTGGATCCGTCCGGGCATCCCTTCTTTGCCACCATCGCAGATGTCCGTGTGTCAGCCCACCTGTTGATTGAGCGCGATGGTCGCATGATTCAGTTCGTGAATTTCAACGACAGGGCCTGGCATGCAGGGCAGTCACTCTACGATGGTCGTAAGCGCTGCAATGATTTTTCCATCGGCATTGAGCTTGAAGGCACGGATGATCAGCCTTATACACCCTTACAGTATCAGAAGCTGGCGGAAGTCAGCCGGGCACTGATCAATGCTTATCCGGCGATGAGTGCAGAACGTATTACCGGACATCAGCATATCGCGCCGGGACGTAAGACTGACCCGGGTGAGGCCTTCGACTGGATGTATTTCCGGGATATGGTCGCGCAGGTCTGAGTGTGTTGTGCACAGTGTGCGCTCTACATGTTCCATTCCATGTCAGGACGCTTTCCGGAACCATGCAAAATGTGGATCCTCCGGTCTTCGCTTCGCTCGCCGCAGGATGACGGCGGCTGGGCATAAATCATCGGCGTTTTTGATTTCGTCATCCCCTGGCCCAGACAAGGTCAGGATGACCAAGGGCTCCATGTGTTGTGATCTCTAGAATGAATCTTCCGGTCTCTGCGCAACCCGCAGAATGACGG
>DBNK01000032.1:50108-164834 GCA_002298335.1 Thalassolituus sp. UBA674 | reverse complement strand
GTATCGTTTTTCAAATCGCCGTCATACCGTGGCCTGACGCAGTCAGATAGACCACGGGATCCAGCCAGGGTGATGACCACCTATCGGTTTTAGCTACCTGCGCCAGGTGGGACCAAAGAGAGGACAGCCTGCTTCTGGATCCTCCGGTCTTCGCTGCGCTTGCCGCAGGATGACGGTAGTGAGCACGTATCGTTTTTCAAATCGCCCGTCATCCCGTGGCCTGACGCAGTCAGATAGACCACGGGATCCATCTAGGGTGATGACCACCTATCGGTTTTAGCTGCCTGCACCACGTGGGATCAAAGAGAGGGCAGCCTGCTTCTGGATCCTCCGGTCTTCGCTGCGCTTGCCGCAGGATGACGGTAGTAAGCACGTATCGTTTTTCAAATCGCCGTCATCCCGTGGCCTGACGCAGTCAGATGGACCACGGGATCCAGCCAGGGTGATGACCTCCTACCGGTTTTAGCTGCCTGCGCCAGGTGGGAGCAAAGAGAGGACAGCCTGCTTCTGGATCCTCCGGTCTTCGCTGCGCTTGCCGCAGGATGACGATATTTAATGACCTCCGACCTTGTCTGTTTACAAAATGACCCTTGCCTTCACCGGGATAATTCGTAATATGACGGATCGTCATATTTGACGGATCGTCATAATAAAGGTGGAGTTATTATGTGGATGCCTGTTTTCCGGGCCTTACTGGAGCCCGCAATGAATGCTGTTGAACGCTGGTGTAACAGCCAGGCCGACGATGCGCTGGCGCTCGAAGGTGCCGGTGTACGTTGTCCTCTGAAGCAGAAGACGCTGATGTTTTCGGTGGCGGGCCGGACGGCTCGTCAGCAGGAGAAGTGGGAGAAGCGCGAGCAGTTTCTGCTGGATACCGCACAGCAGCTGATCGAGATTGAAGGTCTGGTGAACTTCAATATGGATCGTCTGGTGAAAGTCAGCGGTGTGTCTAAGGGCACCGTGTATAACCACTTTTCCGGCAAGGAAGACTGCCAGGCGGCACTCTGCATCCGCGGCTGGGAGGCGGTTAAATCCCTGTTTGAACAGGCTCTGAGTTTTGAAGGCCATCCGCGTGAAGTGGTGGTGGCTGCGCACTTTGCGTATCGCTTGCACCTGCAACGCTTTCCGGTGTTTTCCGCGACCTTGATGACGGCTCGTACCCCGGCATTTGCCGAAAAGGTAACGGCCGAGCGTGCCCAGCAGATGAAAGAACTCGACGACGAAATCTTTGAAATGCTCTACCGCGTGGTGGCCCGCGCCAAGGTAGAGGGTGCTTTGCCGAATGAAACTCAGGAAAGCATTGTCACCTTCCTGAACTGGTCCATGTCTTACGGTGTGAACATGCTGGCCCGTACCGGCTTTGACGGCCAGACCCGGGCACAGTTTGATTCGGTGAATATTGCTCTGCTGGGGGTGAATACGGTGCTGGATGGCATCGGCATGACGCCTCTGTCCCGGGACTGGGATTACGAAAAGACCTGGCAGCGCGTCGCGGATGAAGTGTTTGCCGAACAGCTCGAAACCACTCCCCCAAAATAACGATAACCCTCTGTGGAGGACAGATCATGCGACACATGATGGAACGCTGGACGTCAGGGCATCCCTGGCTGGTGATTTTCCTGCTGACGGCGATGGTAGCAGCGGCCGCTTCCGGTGCCGGTAAGCTGTACTTCCGTGGTGATTACAAGATCTTCTTTGAAGACGGTTACGGCCCCCTGAACGACTTTCAGGAGATGCAGCACGTCTTCAACAAGCGAGACAACATTGCAGTGCTGATCGTGCCTGAATCCGGCGATGTCATGACCGCAGACATGCTGGAGCTGGTGAAGGAATACACAGAGGCGGCCTGGCAGACCCCGTTCTCCAGCCGTGTGGATTCCATCTCGAATTTCCAGCACACCTGGTCAGAAGAAGACGACATGATGGTCGACAACCTGGTGCCGGACGGTGTTGAGCTGACGCCGGAAGTGCGCGAACGCATCCGCGGCCTGGCGGTGAATGAACCGGCATTGCGTAACAGCCTGATTTCGCCGGACAGCCGGGTCACTATGATCAACATCAATACCCAGATGCCCGACAACCACGACAACACCGCCAATGTGATTGAGGTGTCAGAGTTTGTGCATGGCCTCAGCGACCAGTTTGCTGAGAAGTACCCGGGCGTGAAGTTTTATCACACGGGCGTGATTCCGATTAATTACAGCTTTGCTACTGAGGGTCAGAAGGACATGACCACGCTGATTCCGGCCATGCTGCTGCTGATTGTGGTGCTGCTGGCACTGATGCTGCGCAGCCCTCTGGCGATGCTGGCCACAGTGACCATTCTGGTGATGACCATTATGGCGACCATGGGGCTGGGCGGCTGGCTGGGCTTCTTCCTGTCTACCGGTACCATTAATGTGCCGATTGTGGTGCTGACCATCGCCGTGGCTGACTGCGTGCATATCGTGGCCAGCATGCAGTACGCCCAGCGTCAGGGGCAAACCCGGCGCGAGGCGGTGGCCTACAGCCTGCGTCTGAACTGGATGCCTATTTTCATTACCAGTGCGACCACAGCGGTGGGTTTCCTGACGCTGATGATGTCGGAATCCCCGGTGTTTGTGGACTTCGGTGTCCTCAGTGCCATCGGTGTGATGCTGGCCTACCTGCTGTCGGTGACCCTGTTCCCGGCTCTGCTGGTGGTTCTTCCCATAGGGCAGGGCAAAGCGGGGCGGCAGCAGTCGGCGCTGATGGATGGTCTGGCCAATTTTGTCATCCGCCGGCAGAAACCTCTGCTGATTTTCGGCTCAGTGCTGGCGGTCGGGATTGGCGCTCTGTCACTGAATAACGATATCAATGACGTGTCGACCGAGTACTTTGCCAAGTCGACGGAGTTCCGCCAGTCGGTGGATAAGCGGGCGGAAACCTTATCCGGCACCCAGAGTATCGACTTTGCGCTCTATACCGGCGAAGAGGGTGGCGCCAACGACCCGCAGTTTATCCGCATCATGCGTGACTTTTCTGCATGGCTGCTGCAACAGCCGGAGGTGGATCACGTCGCGACCCTGTCCGATACCTTCAAGCGTCTGAATATGAACATGCACGGTGATGACCGCAGCTGGTATGAGATTCCGGATGATCGTGAACTGGCCGCTCAATACCTGCTGCTGTACGAGATGTCATTGCCTTACGGGCTGGATCTGAACAATCAGCTCAACATCGATAAGTCGGCGGTGCGCCTGACGGTGACGGTTAAGAACTTCGGCAGCCGCGAAATGGTTGACCTGGAAGAGCGTGCACGGGAGTGGATGACCAGTAACGGACCGGATGTGCGCCTCACAGCCGCCAGCCCGGGCCTGATGTTCGCTCATATTGGTGAGACCAATATGAAGAGCATGATCAAAAGCATCTTCCTCGCCTTTGTGATCATCTCCGGCATTCTGGTGGTGGCGCTCAAGTCCGTCCGTCTTGGCCTGATTAGCCTGCTGCCGAACATCCTGCCGGCGCTGGTGGGTTTTGGCTTCTGGAGTCTGATCTCGGGCGAGATCAACCTGGCGTTATCGATCGTCAGCTCTATGACGCTGGGTATTATCGTCGATGATACCGTGCATTTCCTCAGCAAGTATCAGTACGCCCGTAAGGATGGCATGGACGCTGAGGCAGCGGTGCGCTATGCCTTTGCCTCCGTTGGCCGCGCTCTGTTGATTACCACCATCGTACTGGCATTGGGCTTCTCTATGCTGATGTTCTCGGCGTTCCGTCTGAACTCGGATATGGGCATGGCCACCTCTCTGGTCATCGTGATTGCGCTGATCATCGATTTTCTTCTTCTGCCTCCGATGCTGCTCTGGCTGGATGGCCGGCAGAAGGACGAAAACACGCGGTCACCGCATGCGTCAACCCACTGAATTCAAGGGCTGCGTCCGTTTATGACGGGCGCAGAACGCCAGTTTTTATAACGCGTTTGGCGTGGTTCCACCTTTTTGGCGCGCCCGGACCTATGAGACTGCCCAATGACGACAATACAGCAGAATATTGCTTTTACTGCTGTCTCTCTTCTCATACCATCAGCGGGCGCAGTTGGCATAAAATGCTGCGCTGGTGTTGCCTGTGATGCTTCCGTCCAAGGCGTTGTTCTGGTGTGACATCCTGTTCTGTACAGTATGTGAGCGTCCTGCCAAAGACAGACCCGGAGTATTTTTTCAGACAGTTTAGTATTTCTGCATATTCAGTTGCCGGGCTGGGCACAACATGGAGCTGGCGCCGCAGGCGTTCTTCTTCAACGGCTTCTCCTTATTCCCCACTGAAACATGACAGAGTCTCACCGGCCTGCCGAACGGCCATTTGCGTAACGATGAATCCCGGACAGCAACGCGTGTCCTCACCGCCTGTTTTATAACCGGGAAAAGAGATTTTAATTTTTCAGGATTACATTCATGAAAATGGTACGACGGCCGGTTCAGACCTTCATTGAGTATCTGGTCACTGAGCGGACTTATACAGTTATTTTTCTTCTTATTCTGGCCACGGCCGCACTCGCAGTAGGCGGTAAAAATCTCTATTTCCGTGGTGATTACAAAGTCTTTTTTGAAGAAGGTTATGGCCCTCTGGAAGACTTCCGTGAAATGGAACGGGTCTTTATCAAAAACGATAACGTCGCCATTCTGCTGGTGCCATCTGAAGGCAATGTTCTGGATAAAGACATGCTCGAACTGGTGCATGCTTATACCGAAGAAGCCTGGAAAATTCCGTATTCAAGCCGTGTGGATTCACTGGTTAATTTCCAGAATACTTACTCCGAATACGATGACCTGGTGGTTGAAAACCTGGTCGATGATCCGGAAATGCTCGATGAAGAAACGCTGGCCCGCGTCCGTAAAACCGCTCTCAGCGAGCTGGCCCTGCACAACAGTATTCTGCCGGAAGATGCCAGCGTCACCCTGATTAACGTCACTCTGCAGTTTCCGGATGTGGAAGACATCACTGCCAGCGTAGTGGAAGTTCAGGAGTACGTGAATAACCTGACTGAGCAGTTCCGCGCACAGTACCCGGATGTACAGTTTTATCACACCGGTATTATTCCCCTGAATTACAGTTTTGCCCTGGAAGGTCAGCGTGATGTGATGACGCTGGTACCGGCCATGATTGTGCTGACTATTATTCTGCTGACGGTCATGCTGCGCAGTTTCTGGGCTATGGTGGCGACCATGGTGGTGCTGACGGTTTCTGTACTGGCGACCATGGGGCTGGGGGGCTGGCTTGGTTATTACCTGTCACCGGGAACCATTAACGTACCTATTGTGATTCTCAGTATTGGCGTAGCCGACTGCGTGCACATGGTGGCGAGTATGCAGTACGGGCAGAGCCGTTACGGCATGAAGCGTAAAGAAGCGATTAAATACGCGCTCGAACTCAACTGGATGCCGATTTTTATTACCAGTACGACGACCTCCATTGGTCTGTCGACTCTGGTTCTGTCTGAGTCGCCGGTGTTTGCCGACTTCGGTGTACTGGCAGCGGTGGGTGTGATGACTGCGTATCTGTTCTCGGTCACCCTGTTTCCGGCCATTCTCTGTCTGGTGCCGATCAAAGTCATCAATGCGGAAGAAGGTAAAAGTGTCTTCATGTCGCAGTTTGCCGAGTGGATTATTAAATATCAGAAGCCGCTCGTGTACATCGGTATTCCGGTGGTTCTGGGAATCAGCTACCTGGCCACACACAATGAAGTTAACGACGTGGCAACGGAATATTTCTCTGACACTACCGACTTCCGCAAGGCGGTGATGAAGCAGGAACAGGAAATGTCCGGCATGCAGTCGGTCGACTGGGCGTTGTACACCGATAAAGAAGGCGAAATTAACAGCCCTGAATTTATCAAACTGGTCAGTGATTTCTCTGACTGGCTGCGTGATCAGCCGGAAGTGGACAACGTGCGTACCATTTCCGATACCTATAAAAAGCTGAATATGAACATGCACGATGATGATCCTGAGTGGTACGCAATTCCCGAATCGCGGGAAATGGCTGCCCAGTATCTGCTGCTGTATGAAATGTCACTGCCTTATGGTCTGGATCTGAATAACCAGATTAACATTGATAAATCCGCGACCCGTATTGCCATTATTCTGGAAAACCTCGGCAGTGGCGAAATGGTGGATTTTGAAAACCGTGCACGTGCCTGGCTGACAGAACGCAATCAGGACATCCGTGTTTCGGCGGCCAGCCCTGGTCTGATGTTTGCGCATATCAGTGAAAAGAACATGAACAGCATGTTGCTCAGTGCCTTTATTGCGCTGATTCTGATTTCGTTGATTCTGGTTCTGGCACTCAAATCTGTGCGCCTGGGGGCCATCAGTCTGTTGCCTAACCTGGCACCGGCGGCGGTCGGTTTCGGTATCTGGAGTCTGATCTCCGGCGAGATCAACCTTGGCCTGTCAATTGTGACTTCACTGACACTCGGGATCATCGTTGACGATACTGTACACTTCCTGAGCAAATACAAACACGCCCGTGAAGAGGGTAATAATGCGGCTGATGCGATCCGTTATTCGTTTGTCAGTGTCGGCCGGGCCCTGATTATTACTACGGTCGTGCTGACTCTGGGCTTCAGTCTGTTTATTTTTTCATCGTTCCGTCTTAATTCCGACATGGGTTCAGCGACGGCTCTCATCTTTATAATGGCACTTATCATTGATTTCCTGATTCTTCCGGCCCTGTTATTATGGGTCGACCGCGACAAGCCAAACGTCGGGGATAACTCTGCGACACCGACATCCAAAGGAGAACACGCATGAGACTGATGACCGCTGTACTGACCTGTATGGCTATTATTGCACCACTGGCCCACGCTGATGACGGCGGTAAAGGCCTTGCTATCGCACAGGACCGTAAAGCCCGTGACGCTGGCTGGGGTGACTCACAGGCAGAAATGACCATGATTCTGAAAAACTCTCAGGGCGAGACGTCTGATCGTCAGATCCGTCTGAAAAGCCTGGAAGTACAGGATGATGGCGACAAAGGTCTGACCATTTTCGATGAGCCTAAAGACGTTGAGGGTACCGCCTTCCTGAACTTCTCTCACGTTGATAAGCCGGATGATCAGTGGCTGTATCTGCCAGCTCTGAAGCGTGTTAAGCGTATCTCTTCCAAAAACAAATCCGGCCCGTTCATGGGTTCTGAATTTGCGTACGAAGACATGAGTTCTTTCGAACCACAGAAGTATGACTTTAACTGGCTGCGTGATGAGCCATGTGGTGAAGGTGAAGAAACCACCGCTGGCAGCACCTGTCACGTTCTGGAAAGCTTCCCGAAAGACGAATACTCAGGTTATACCCGTCAGATCACCTGGCTGGATACCAAAGAACTGCGTCCTCTGAAAGTTGAATACTACGACCGTAAGAACAGCCTGCTGAAGACTCTGACTCAGTCTGGCTGGAAACTGTACGAAGACAAATACTGGCGTGCGGATGAAGCCTTTATGGAAAACCATCAGACTGGCAAGAGCACCACGCTGGTCACCAAGAGCCTGGATTTCAAAACCGGTCTGACCGATGGCGATTTCAATCAGGCGTCTCTCAGCCGCGTACGCTGATATGAACTAAGGCTTCCGGCTTCAACCGGGAGCCTTTTTTCTGAGTAGTAAGCCGGCAGCACCCATGAGGTGCTGCTTTTACAGGCTCTGTTGGTAGTACGGATCGAATGTAAACACGGACTTTTCAGGTTATCTGGTGTTCTG
The DNA here is from genome assembly GCA_002298335.1 of Thalassolituus sp. UBA674. GTDB lineage: Bacteria > Pseudomonadota > Gammaproteobacteria > Pseudomonadales > Oceanobacteraceae > Thalassolituus. Next base: position 157,120 of record DBNK01000032.1, on the reverse strand, counting down.
AACGGTTGTGATTTCTGCTCACGCTTTGTCAGGCCCTGACTCCTTTTCCCCGGATGGAACCCTCCCCGTTTAACAGATGTGACAATCAGACACAGATTCCACAGGAAAAAAACCGCACAAACCGGTATTTTCCCGCGGGTATTAGTGCGCGGACATCACGGTCTGCAGTTGTAACTTAATAGGAATACACATGAAAAAGTTGATCGAGTACTGGGCGACGGAAAGACCCTGGTTGGTCATTGCTCTGTTCGTAATTGCTTCTGTCACGGCAATTGCCGGTGCAAAAAACCTTTATTTCCGTGGTGATTACCAGGTTTTCTTTGAAGACGACTATGGTCCGCTCGCCGACTTTGAACATATGCAGAAGGTCTTCACCAAGACCGAGAATGTCGCCATTCTCATGATTCCGGAAAGTGGCGATGTGGTCACTACCGATATGCTGAATCTGGTGCGTGAATTCACGGATATGTCGTGGCAGACGCCGTATTCAAGCCGTGTCGATTCACTGACCAACTTCCAGTACACCTGGTCTGAATACGATGACATGATGGTCGACAATCTGGTGCCTGATCAGGATGAGTTCACCTCCGAAGAGCTGGAGCGTATCCGCTCTATTGCGTTGGATGAACCCTCGCTGCGCGGCAACCTGATCTCCCCGGACAGTAAGGCCACTATGATTAACATCATCCTGCAGCTGCCGGATGATCAGACCGATAAAACCGCCATCGTCAGCAAAGTGAAGCTGTACGTTGATGGCATGATTGAAAAGCTGAAGCAGGAGCACCCGGGTGTTTCCTTCTATCAGACGGGTGTGATCCCGATGAACTACGCCTTTGCGGCGGAAGCACGCAAAGACATGCAGACCCTCATCCCGATTATGCTGGTTGTGGTGGTGGGTATGATCGGTCTGATGATGCGTTCTGCACTGGCCACTGTTGCTGTGTCTGTGGTGCTGGTGCTGGCCATCGGTGCCACCATGGGGCTGGCGGGCTGGTGGAACTATTTCCTCAGTGTGGCCACCATTAACGTCCCCATTGTTGTGTTTATTATTGGTGTTGCTGACTGTGTGCACATTGCTGCGACCATGCAGTACGCTCAGAAACTGGGCAAAGGCCGCAAAGAGGCCGTGGTTTACAGTCTGGATCTGAACTGGGTCCCTATCTTTATCACCTCGGCCACCACGGCGGTGGGTTTCCTCACCCTGACCATGTCGGATTCACCGGTATTCGCTGACTTCGGTCTGCTGTGTGCTGTCGGTGTGACCATCTGTTATCTGATGTCGATTCTGTTCTTCCCGGCTCTGCTGACCGTGATGCCGATCAGGCTGGCGGATAAAACGGAAAAACCGTCTCCGGAAATGCACTGGCTTGCAGATAAGGTCATCAAGTACAAAACCCCTCTGCTGATTTTCCTGAGTATCGTCACTGTGCTGGTCGGGTCTCTGGCGTTCAAAAACGACCTTAACGATATGCCGATTGAATACTTTGCCGAGAGTACTGAGTTCCGTCAGGCGGCTCAGGCGCAGAATGACAATCTGTCTGGTGTGATGCGGGTCGATTTCGCGCTCTATTCGCACGAAGAGGGTGGTATCAGCGAACCTGAGTTTATCTATGCTCTTGAACAGTTCCAGCAATGGCTGAACGAGCAGCCGGAAGTGGAACACGCGAGTTCTCTGGCGGATATCTACAAGCGTCTGAACAAGAACATGCACGCCGATGATGAGAGCTGGTACAAAATTCCGGAAGACCGCGAACTGGCGGCTCAGTACCTGCTGCTGTATGAAATGTCACTGCCTTATGGTCTGGATCTGAATAACCAGATCAACATTGATAAATCCGCGGCGCGTGTGACGGCCATTATGGGTGATACCGGCACACAGGAAATTCTGGATTTTGAGATCAGCTCCAAAGCCTGGTTTGAAGAGAATTTCCCCGGAATTGAAATGAAGGTCGCCAGCCCCGCGATCATGTTCTCGCACATTGGTCTGACCAATATGCACAGCATGATCAAGAGTCTGTTCATCGCCATTCTGCTGATTTCCGGCATCATGATGTTTGCGCTCAAGTCGCTGCGTCTTGGCGCGATCAGTCTTATTCCGACACTCTCTCCGGCATTGGTCGGCTTTGGCATCTGGTTCCTGATTTCGGGTTATCTGAATCTGGGCTTATCCATTGTCGCCTCTATGACTTTAGGTATCATTGTCGACGACTGTGTGCACTTCCTGGCTAAGTACAAACGGGCCCGTGCTGACGGTATGTCCACCGAAGAAGCGGTCCGTTATGCGTTCGTCAACGTAGGTCGTGCGCTGGTCATCACGACGGTGGTTCTGTCAGTCGGCTTCTCCATCCTGCTGATGTCGGCCTTCCGTCTGAACTCAGATATGGGCCTGGCCACCACGATCGTACTGATCACTGCTCTGGTGATTGATTTCCTCTTCCTGCCACCTCTGCTGCTGGTACTGGATAAGGACAAAAAGCCAAAAGCGGCCGCTCAGTAACCTGTACCGGACAAGGTTGTGAGTGCTGGAAACGCCGGGACAGATACCGGCGTTTCAGATAAAGATGTTTATGCGGCCGCTGCCCGGCGTGTCCGCAATAGAGAGGTAATAATGCGACTGTTGACCGGCCTTCTGGCTATCGTTTCTCTGCCTGACATGGCCTTCGATTTTTCGGCCGAGTTTGGTGTAGAGGGACGGCGTTTTCTGGAAGAGGGCGCATACGATCATCAGGTGGATGATGAGTATGCGTTAAGCTGGAAACCGGAATTCGTCTGGGAAGGCGACAGCAGCGAATTTGTTTTCACACCGTATTTCCGTAAGGATTTCCAGGACCCTGACCGCTCGCACAGCGATGTGCGTGAGGCCATCTGGAAAACCTGGTCCGGCCCGCTGGAACTGCACGTCGGTGTCAGCAAGGTTTTCTGGGGGGTGACGGAGTCGATCAACCTGGCCGACGTTATCAACCAGACTGATCAGGTCGAATCTCCCGACGGTGATGAAAAACTGGGTCAGCCGATGATCCGGGGTATCTGGCTGTCGGAGTCCTGGGGGACTTTCGATGCCTTTATCCTGCCGGGCTTCCGCGAGCGTACATTCCCGGGTGAACCCGGCCGTTACCGTCTACCGGTGCCTTTCATCGACGCGCAATACCAGGCTTCGGAAGAGGACAAGCACGTGGATTACTCCATGCGCTGGTCCAATTATTACGAGCTGTTCGGCGCTCCGCTGGACATCTCCTTCTCACTGTTCCACGGGACCAGCCGCGATCCGATTTACATCGTGCAGGAAACCGAATTTTCGGAAGACCTGATCGTGCCGACGGGTATTATCCCGTACTACGCGCAGATGAATCAGGCAGCCATGACCCTGCAGTATTCGCTGGAAGGCTGGCTGCTGAAAGCCGAGATGCGTCACCGCGACATTCTCGATGATGAATTTGAAGACGAAGATGCAGACGCTGCAGTCACCGGCTTTGAATACACCATCGTCGGCCCTCTGGGTCTCGACTTTGACCTCGGCCTGCTTATGGAATATCAGTACGACAGCCGTGGTAAAGAGAGCCTGGCGCAGAGCCAGAATGATATGTTCTATGCCGCCCGTATCGCGTTCTACGATATGGACTCCAGTGAAATCCTGATGGGTATGACTCAGGATCTGGATTTTCCCGGCAGCCGCCTGTACTCCATTGAAGGTAATACCCGTCTGAATTCGTTCACCACCATTTCGGTGCGGGCACTGGTCTTTGTTGCCAACCCGGATGATGAGGTCATGGATTTCATCAAAAAAGACGACACCCTGCAGGCAGGGCTGACCTTCTACTTCTGATCTCCTGAAACCCGGCTTCTGCCGGGTTTTTTATTGCTGCGCTGCGGTTATTTTCCGTTCTGCATCGCTCTGAATTACAAGTGTTCTCTGTTGCAGTAAAGATGCGTAAAACCGGTTAGTCAGCCACCACAGTGCGGCTACTATGTTGTCATTCCCACTGACGAGGCCGGACGCTTGCTACCCCCGTTCATCCGACACAGATTCTCTGTACCGAGGGCGGCGTTGATTCTGGCAGCGACCGGTTTTATGACGGCCTGCACGGCGCTGGATACCCCAGAGCCTGACACCCCGGTTCTTCCTGACGTATTCTCCACGGACACAGAAACCCCTTTGCCACCGGTGAACTGGTGGCAGAGCTTTGATGATGCTGAGCTGGACCGACGGGTTGAGATCGCACTGGGCGGTAACTACAGCCTGCAGGCGGCCGCAGCCCGGGTGCGTCAGAGTCTGGCCCTGTTGGGCTCCGCCCGCAGTGACTATTACCCGACACTCGATGCCACTGTTGGCCGTGAGCGCAACTGGAATGGCGATGACAGCGTCGCCAACAGCTGGTCAGCAGGCCTGAGCACCCGCTATGAGCTGGACCTCTGGGGTAATATCCGCGCTGCCGCACAGCAATCTGAATTTACTCTGGCGGCGTCCGGTGCGGCTTACCGCGTGTTGGCCAACACCGTTGCCGGGCAGATCACCAGCTCCTGGCTCGGGCTGCGGCTTGAGAATGAAAACCTGCAGTTGCTGCAGCAACAGCAACAACGTCTTCAGACGGCACTGGCTGTTATTGAAGGCCGTCAGCGCCGCGGCCAGGCAGCACTCACCGATGTTCTGCAGCAACAACAGCTGCTGGAAACCAACCACATTGATCTGCTGGCTTCTCAGGCACGTCGCGATATTTACCGTCAGGAACTGGCACTGTGGAGTGGTGAAGGCGTGAGCTCGCTGGACGATGACAGCCTGAACGCACTGGCCCCTCTGCCTGAACTCGGCAGTACGGCTACTGCCGTGCCGTTACAGGCATTGCAGGCCCGCCCGGATGTACAGGAAGCCTTCTATCGTCTGCAGGCCGCCAGTGCCGGCGTCGCAGCGGCCGTCGCTAACCGCTATCCAAGACTGACACTGACCGCCTCCTATCAGGGTGAAGATCAGCAGCTCAGTAATGTGTTTGATAACTGGATGGCCAACCTTGCCGGTTCGCTGGTGTTACCACTGCTGGATGGCGGGCAGCGCCGCGCCGAAGTGCGGCGTCAGCGGGCATTGGAAGACGAAGCACTTGCAGATTACACCCAGACCCTGCTGGAAGCCGCACAGGAAGTTCAGGAGGCCCTGGTGCTGGAAGATCAGTACGCGCAGACCCTGCAGCGTCTTTCTGAGCAGCTGGATCTGGCGCGGCGGACCCTGACACTGGCGGAAAGCTATTACCGCCGCGGACAGTTCAGTTTTCTTGAACTGGTCAACGCCCAGCAGGAACTGCTGACGCTGGAGTCGCGGTATCTCGACATCCGCTGGAGCCGGGTACAGGCGCGCATCCAGCTCTATAAAGCCGTCAGCCACGGACAATTCGGAGAACAGAATTCATGAACCAGAGTGCCGGTAATGGCACCGCACCCATGTCTGAGAAGAAGACTTCATGGCGCATGATCGCGCTGACGGCGGTCATATTTATCGCAGCCTTCGTCGCCTGGAAACTGATCATCAGTTCTGCACCAGTACCCAAGCGTGGTGTTGCCAAAGACGTTACCCGTCTGGTGGACGCCACTCCACTGCAGCGTGCCAGTATACGCCCGGAGGTTCTGGCCGGTGGTACGGTGCTGGCCAGTGAGGCTCTGGAATTACAGGCCGAAGTCAGTGGCCGGATCGAGTGGTTATCTCCCGCGGCTGTGCCGGGCGCCTGGCTGAAACAGGGCGATCTGCTGGCCCGTATTGACGCCACTGACTATCAGGCAGCCGTCAGGCAGGCTGAAGCCGCTCTGGCACAGGCCCGGGCCGAGCTGGCCGTGGAGCAGGGGCAGATCACTCTGGCAGAGGAAGAATACGAACTGGCGGGTCTGACTCTGGGTGAAAGTGACCGGGCACTGGTGCTGCGTGAACCGCAGCGTCAGGTGGCAGAAGCGGCCGTAGCCACGGCCGAAGCGCAGCTGTTACTGGCGAAGACCAACCTGACACGTACTGAGATCCGCATGCCCTTTGATGGCCGTATTGTCGAGCGTTACATCAGCCCGGGCAGCCAGACCGGGAATGCCGGCAGCCTGTTCAGTCTGCTGGGCACGGCAACCTTTTATGTTGAAGTCAAAGTGCCACGGGGGTTTCTGCCATTTCTGGATTCCAGCCAGACCGCCGAAGTGGCACCGCGCAATGCCAGCGGTGATGGTCAGTACCGTATTGCCCGTGTCCTTAACGTGTTGCCTCAGGTCGACAGTGCCGATCGTCAGGTGCGTATCATGCTGGCGGCGGACGATCCCATGAATCCGCAGACCGGGCCGGTGGTGCTGGTGAACGATTACGTTCAGGTCAGACTTTACGGCCGGGAGATTCAGAATGCCTTTGTGGTGCCGCGGCGGCTGCTTACCACGGGCGGGGAGGTATGGGTCGTCAACGCCGGTAAGCTGGCGTTACGCCCGGTCGAAGTGATTTATGCCGGTCGTGAGGATGTCTGGATCAATACCGGCTTTGAAGAGGGTGACCAGTTGCTGCTCAGCCAGGTCGACAGTGCTGTACCGGGTATGGCCGTACGCGTCGCCGCCACCGGAAGTGGAGCATCGGCACCATGAGGCATCACAGCGGGCCCGTGGCCTGGATGGTGAACCACGGTGTGGCACCGAATCTGCTGATGGCGTTCCTGATCATCGGCGGCATCCTGATGTCATTGTCGATCCGTAAGGAGTTCATACCCAATACCCAGGTCGACATGGTGATTGTCGAGGTTGCCTATCCCGGTGCCACGCCGTCGGAGATGGAGCAGGGTGTGGTTCTGCCGGTTGAAAACGAACTGTCCGGTATGAGTGGTTTCTCTGAGATCAACTCTACTGCTGCCCAGGGCAGCGCGGTGGTGTACGTTGAACTGGATAACGACACTGACCGCCAGCAGGCCTATCAGGAGATTCAGCAGGCGGTGAATAACATCACCACCTTCCCCGATGGTATTGAGCGCCCGGTTGTCAGCATCGCCAGCCGCGATGTGGAAGTGATGGAACTGGCCATGTTCGGCCCTATGAGCCCGTTTGCCCTGAAACAACTGGCGGAGCACGTCAAAGACAGGCTGATGGAAGCCCCGGAAATCACCCGGGTGGAACTCAAGGGCACGCCGCCGGAAGAAATCCATATCGAGATACCGCAAACCGCGCTGGAGGCTTATGGCCTGTCGTTGCAGAGCGTGGCACAGACCGTAGGCAACAATGCGCTGGAGCTGTCTGCCGGACAGGTGCGCACCGACGGTGGGGATATTCTGGTCACGCTGGATAACCGCATGTACTGGGCGGGTGAGTTCCGCGATATCCCGCTGCTGGCGGATGACACCGGGGTCCAGCTGCGGCTGGGCGACATCGCCAGTGTGCGTGAAGGCTTCAGCGATAATAACCGCGAGATCACCTACAACGGCCAGACCTCTGTGGGTTTTGATATTTATCGTGCCCAGAGCCAGACGCCGATCACCGTCGCTGATGCCACGTACCGGCAGCTGGACGAAATCCTGCCCGAGCTGCCCCCGGGCGTGCAGATTATTGTGACCGACGATGACGGTGAAACCTACCGTCAGCGTCTGGGGCTGCTGCTGAAAAACGCCGGGCTGGGTCTGATTCTGGTGCTGGTGCTGCTCAGTCTGTTCCTCGAGTACCGGCTGGCCTTCTGGGTCACCATGGGCATTCCGACGGCCTTCATGGGGGCGGTGCTGCTGCTGCCGGTGTTTGATGTGTCGATCAACATGATCTCCATGTTTGCCTTTATCGTGGCGCTCGGGATTGTGGTGGATGACGCCATCATTGCCGGTGAAAACATCTTTGAGCACATGCAGCAGGGCATGAGTTTCCCGGAGGCGGCCGTCATTGGCGCGCGCGAAGTCGGGGTGCCGCTGGCGTTTGCCATCCTGACGAACATTGCTGCCTTCCTGCCGATTCTGGCGCTGCCGGGCATGATGGGGAAACTCTTCATCGCCATTCCGATTGTGGTGATCTGCTGCTTTCTGATTTCCTGGCTGGAAGCTCTGTTTGTACTGCCGTCTCACCTGGCTCATCTGAAAAAGAAAGACCCTCACGCTCAGCCGAACGTCATGGAGCGCGTGCAGCGCCGCGTCGATCTGGGATTGAACCGCTTTATTGACCGCGCTTACCGGCCTTTACTGAGCCGCTGCATCAGCCTGCCCGGGCTCACGGTTGCGATTGCCTTCTTCTGTCTGATGGCGACCATGGCCTGGGCCTTCAGCGGCCGTATGGGGTTCAGCATGTTCCCACGTCTGGAGGGAGAGTTTGTTGTCGCCACGGTCGAGCTGCCGGCCAATGCTCCTCTGTCGCAGGCGCGCGAAGTCCGTGATCTGGTCGAACGTAAACTGAATGAAGTGGTAGAGCCGATTGAACGGCAGGGCCGCGAGCTGGTGCTGAGCATTGAAGGCGATATCGAAGGCTCCAGCGTCGAAGTGGAAGGCAAGCTGGTCGATGGTGAGGTGCGTCCTGTGCATGCGGCGGAGCTGGTGAACCTGTGGCGTGAGGCCATTGGCGAGATTCCCGGCATCCGCAGTCTGACCTTTGATTCGGAGCGCGGCGGAGGCCCGTCCGGGGGGGCCGGACTGACGCTGGAACTGCGCGGCAGCCGCACGGATATTCTGGCGCAGGCTGCAGCGGATACCGCCACGGCGCTGGCCGGTATCAGTGGCACCAAAGATGTCGCCAATGGCTTTACCAGTGGCAAACCGGAATGGAATGTCACGCTGACGGAGCGGGGTCGCAGTCTGGGCCTGGAGGCCAGTGACGTTGCCGCGCAGATCCGTGCTGCCCTCTACGGCTCGCGTGCTTTGCGCCAGCAGCGCAACAGCAGCGAAGTCACGGTGCTGGTGCGTTTGCCGGAAGGGGAACGTTCGCGCAGTGCGGACATTGAGCAGCTTCAGGTGATTACGCCGGCGGGCGGTTACGTGCCACTCAGCGATGTGGCGTATCTGGAAAAAGCGACGTCGCCGTCGACCATTTCCCGCCGTAATGGCCGCCAGGTGGTGCAGGTGACGGCGGATGTGGAGCCGCGCGAGCAGATTCCGGCCGTCATGAATCTGTTGCGTACTGAGGTATTCCCGGATCTGCAGGCGCGTTATCCCGGGGTGGATTTCGGCTTCAGCGGGCGCCAGCAGGATACTCAGGAGAGTAGCAACGCCCTGTCCATGTACGGCATGATGTCGTTGCTGATCATCTATGTGATGCTGGCGATTCCGTTCCGCAGTTACGCTCAGCCGATGCTGATTATGGCGGTGATTCCGTTCGGTGCGGCCGGGGCTGTGCTGGGCCATATCATGACCGATAAGGGCCTCAGTATCATGAGTATTATGGGGATTGTGGCGCTGGGCGGTGTGGTGGTGAACGACAGCCTGATTCTGGTGGATTACGCCAATCGTCTGCGCCGTGAGCGCGGACTCAGTGCCCGTGACGCCATACTTCAGGCCGGGGTACGGCGTTTCCGGCCGATTCTTCTGACCACCCTGACCACCTTCTTTGGTCTGGCACCTATGTTGTTCGAGACCTCGCGTCAGGCACAGTTCATCACGCCGATGGCGGTATCGCTCGGCTTCGGCATCCTGTTTACCACCTTCGTCTGTCTGCTGGTGTTGCCCGCACTCTACATACTGCTGGCGTCGGTGCTCGACCGCTTACCCGGTCGGGAGCCGCTGGAAGAACCCGCTCAGGGGCAGGCTGGCTGAGCCGCTTTCAGCCCAGAACCCAGGCCGGTGCCTGCCAGGCGTCGGGCAGTGCTGGCCAGCCTTCATCTGCGGGCGGGCAGAGGAGTTCAGTCATCTGGCCCTGATCCTCAAAGCTCAGGGCATAGGCATGCAGAAAGGTGCGCTCTGCCACATCGCCGCCGTAGCGCGTATCACCATCAATCGGTGCTCCCAGACTTTTCATGGCCACGCGCAACTGGTGGGTTTTACCAGTGAGAGGCTTGAGCAGATAGAGGCGCCCTGACGGCGCTGCGGCCTCACTGATAAAGCGGGTAATGGCCGGGTTTTCCAGGCTGCGTGCGAGTTTCCAGCTGCCGTTGCGGGCTTTCAGCATGTCACCTTTGATCCAGCCCTGTTTCTTTGACGGTTTGCGCGCGGAGCGGGCGAGATACCATTTCTGCACCTTGCGCTCTGCAAACTGACGGCTCAGTTCCGCTGCGGTGGTTTTGTCTTTGGCGAGCAGAAGAATGCCGGAAGTCACTTTATCGAGCCGGTGTACCGGCCAGAGTCCGGCTCCCAGCTGCTCAGCGGCCTGCGCCACAAAGCCGGGCTCGCCGTCTTCGCTGTGAATGCCGATACCGGCTGGTTTGTACAGAGCAATCCAGTGGGGGGTTTCCTGCAGGCAGGAGAAGGGGCTCAACGGTTTTCCTGTTCCATCAGTTCGAGCAGGCGGCGTACCAGGGCTTCGAACAGTTCGGCTTCTTTATTGCCAGCCGGGGCACGCAGGCTGTACATCAGGCTTTCGATTTCAGAGCGGGACATATAGCGGACTGTCACCGGGTTGGTCATGGTGTTTCCTCAGAAGCGGTAGCTGACAAACAGATTGGTCAGTAACGGGTCGGGTTTGCCACGGACACCGGCACGGCGGTTTTCATTGCGGTAATCCTGCGGGTCGCGATAAGTCGCAGCAAGCTCCAGGGTGATGGCGGCAAACTGCCAGCCAATACCGGCCTGCCAGCCCCAGCCGTTGAACAGCTCAGGGTCGGAACTGCCATCATCGTCGGTGGTAATGAATTCGCGGTGCCAGGCTGGTCCGGTATGAATGCGGAAGCCGGGCTGTGCCAGACCATAACCCAGCAGCATCTGGGTCTCAAAACCCCAGACGTCTTCACCTTCGCCATTCAGTTTATAGAGGATAAAGCGTGAGCCGTGGTAGTTGTCCTGAGGGAATTCGGCCATCAGGGTCACACCGGTGCTCTGGCCGTCCGGCATGTATTCAGCCCCCGGATGAATGTCATAACGCAGGGCGCCCAGACCGACCCGGAAGTTGGTGTACTCCTGCTCGGCTGCCAGGGCAGGCAGGGACAGACCGGCGAAGAGGAGAGCAGTGATGAAAGTGCGCATGGCAGTATCCGGAAAAACAGTCGCGCAAGGCTATCCCACTCCCTCCGGACTGGCAAGTCTGGGGCGGTTACAGAGCAGGAACAGACTTCTGCTGTTACACTCACAGTATGAAATGCCGAACCAGTTGCGGTGCCTGCTGCATCGCCCCCTCTATTACTTCTGCCATTCCCGGTATGCCCGACGGTAAACCGGCGGGGGTACGCTGTGTGCAGCTGGATGATTACATGCGTTGCCGTATCTTCGGTCAGCCACAGCGGCCAGCCGTGTGTGCGGCTTTTACCGCGGAGACTGATATCTGCGGGGATGACCGTGAGTTTGCTCTGCAGACATTGACCGAGCTGGAAGCCGTGACCCTGACTCCGTTCCGTAAAGACCCTTCTGAGAAGGATGCCTGACATGTATAAGCTGGTGTTTTTTGTGCCTGAATCTCACCTGGATGTGGTGAAGGAGGCGGTGTTTGCTACCGGGGCGGGACGCATGGGGCATTACAGCCACTGTTGCTGGCAGATCCTCGGCGAAGGGCAGTTTATGCCCATGCCGGGAGCGCACCCCTACCTGGGGCAGGAAAATAAGCTGGAAAAGGTGGCCGAGTACCGCGTTGAGATGGTCTGTGAAGAGAAGAAAATTCACGCCGCCGTGGCTGCACTGAAGCTGGCTCACCCTTACGAAGAACCCGCCTACGATGTCTGGAAGCTGGATCAGATTACCGGCCTGAGCTGATCGTCACGGCCGGACAGGCCGTCAGCCTCCGGCCAGCTCGTCATATTCCTAACGCTTGCTCCGGGCGGATATCAAATACCTGAGTCTCACGCTCACCCGCCAGATACCGTTTCAGGGTTTCTGTCACGGTCGGGAAGGCAATCTCATCCCAGGGTATGTCATCGGGATGGAACAGGGCGACCTCAAGGCTTTCTTCACCGGCCGCGAACTCCGGTGCTGGCAGATCAGCCAGAAAGAAAATGTGGACCTGACTGATGTGCGGCACGGTAATCATGGTCAGCAGATTTTTCAGCTCAACCCGGGCTTTGGCTTCTTCCCAGGTCTCGCGAAGGGCACCTTCTTCGGTGCTCTCTCCGTTTTCCATAAAACCTGCTGGCAGCGTCCAGTAACCTTTGCGCGGTTCAATTGCCCGTTTGCAAAGCAGAATATGACCTTCGTGCACCGGCAGTGTACCGGCGACCATGCGTGGGTTATCGTAGAAAATGGTGTTGCAGGATGAACAGACGTGGCGGTGGCGGTTGTCACCGGCGGGTATTTTCCACTCAATGCCGGCCTGGCAATGGCTGCAGTATTTCACGTTTCCGAACACCTCTGAGGCTGCCTGTTATCAGAGGTGGTCTTTCCCCTGACGTATCAGGGGATGAGTATAAAGAATCAGTCGGCTGACTGCATCGGGAAGGAAAGGATGGTCGCCGCGGTGGCGCGTTCTTCGGCGAACAGGCTGATGACCGGATCCGGTTCTTCACCAGCCGCCGCATTCAGGGTCTGGCCGAGGGTGAACAGGGAGTCATGCATCATCTTGGAGATACCAAGGCAGGCTGCCATCGGGGTACGTGAGCGTCTGCGCTCCATATCCACCTGGAACTGCAGGCCGCGCAGACGGCGCTGTTTATCCTCAGGGGCCTCGCCTATCGCGGCTTCAATCAGCTGCTGACGCAGAGCTTCAAAGTTCTCAGGCTCCTCTTTGGCGAGGCGTGCCAGTTCATCGAAAGATGGCATTTCCATGAAATACTCCCAATAAAAAGTACTACGGGGCGTTTGCAAATTTATGAAACTAGTCTACCGGGGTTTCTGGCCTGAAACATCCACCATGGCAGATTCTCAACCTGTCTAACCGACTGAAAAACCTAAGAAAAAAATCCTCTGTAACTTTGTGTTTCAGAATTATTCCGTTATAAAACAAATGCTTAACATTCCTTCAGGCGAAATTTGATTAAATTTCAGACTATTTTGCGATAAGGGCAGGTCATTTAATTCAAAAAAGTAATACTCTCCGGTGAGAGGGCTTCAGCAAACCACTGGTAATGTGGGCGGACGCTATGCTTCAATCCGTGGACAAATCGTACAATGCCGCCTATGAATGCACAGAGTCTTCAATTACATCTGAAAGAACGCCTGGCCCAGCACCGCCCGCGTCGGATTAATCAACCGGACCTCAAAGAAGCTGCGGTACTGATTGCCATCACTGCGGAAGACCAGCCAAGACTGGTCCTGACGCAACGCTCTGAATCCGTTTCCACCCATCGCGGCGAAGTCGCTTTCCCGGGCGGCAAACGCGACCCCGAAGATTCATCCATCGTCCACACGGCACTGCGTGAAGCAGAAGAAGAGATCGGTCTGCAGGCCCATCAGGTTCAGGTTATCGGTGAGCTGGATCAGGTGGTCTCCCGGTTTGGGTTTCTGATCACCCCGGTTCTGGCGGTGATTCCCGCTGAGCTTGAGCACGTCGCCAACCTGGCTGAGCTGGATACCATCTTTGAAGTGCCGCTGGAGTTTTTCGGCCGTCCGCCGGAAGAGTTTTTTGAGAAAGAGCGTTTCCGCATCCCGACCTACGATTACGAAGGTTTCCGCATCTGGGGCATTACGGCGATGATCATTGCCGAAATGCTCAACAACATCTGGGAATGTGAAATTCCGGTTCAGATCTGACAAGGAGGTTCACCATGCTGTATGCCCTGGGTGACCTGATCCCCGAAAAAGCCGAGAACGTCTTTGTTGCTGACTCCGCACAGGTTATTGGTGACTGTGTCCTGGCTGAGGATTCCAGCGTCTGGTTCAACGTCATTATCCGCGCTGACAACCACCGTATTCATATTGGTCCTCAGAGCAATGTGCAGGATGGGGCGGTGCTGCATACCGATGCCGGTATTCCGCTGACTCTTGGCACCGGTGTGACCGTCGGTCATCAGGCTATGTTACATGGTTGCGAGATCGGTGATTATTCCCTGATTGGTATCAATGCGGTGATTCTCAATGGCGCTAAGATCGGTAAGCATTGTCTGATCGGTGCCAACACCCTGATTCCGGAGGGAATGGAGATCCCGGATGGCTCACTGGTGGTCGGATCACCGGGTAAAATCAAACGCGAACTCAGTCCTGAACAGCAGAACATGCTGGAACTCAGCGCTGCACATTACGTTCAGAACGCCCGGCGTTACCTGACCGATCTGCGTCCCCTGGACTGACGCCGGAACGGCATGAACCTTCCCGCCCGGACATGCGTCACAATCTTTACCGGCCTTTACTGGCCGGGAGCAGGAGACCGCTGGCTGAATCGTGTAGAATGCCCGTCCTTTTGCAGAAATCAGTGCCGTTTCAGACAGACCTATGAGCGAGACCTCCCGGAGTAAGCCGGTTCCATCCCCCTGCGTCAGCATCTGTGCCCTCGATGACAACAACATCTGTCTGGGTTGCTACCGCAGTGGTGAGGAAATTTCCCGCTGGGGTGAGCTTTCAGAGGATGAAAAGCGCGCTGTGATGCAGAACGTCGGTGAGCGCGAACGCGCTGCCATGAATTTCTTTACCCTGCCCAAATAATCAGACCCATATATTAACGGAGAGCAGATGACCACTCTGGGGACCCCTTTTTCACCTACTTCCACCCGTGTACTGCTGTGCGGCTCCGGCGAGCTCGGCAAAGAAGTCGTGATTGAACTCAAACGCCTCGGATGTGAAGTGATCGCGGTTGACCGCTACGCCAATGCCCCGGCCATGCAGGTAGCTGACCGCAGCCATGTGATCAGTATGCTCGATGGCGAGGCCCTGCGGGCGGTGATTGAACAGGAAAAGCCAGCGCTGATCGTGCCGGAAATTGAGGCTATTGCCACAGCCACGCTGGCAGAACTGGAAGGCGAGGGCTTTAACGTCGTGCCGACTGCCCGGGCCACTCAGCTGACTATGAACCGCGAAGGTATCCGTCGTCTGGCGGCCGAAACCCTGAACCTGCCGACCTCGAGCTACCGCTTTGCCGGTGAATACGATGAATACAGCGCGGCGGTTGCTGAAATTGGTTTCCCGTGTCTGGTGAAGCCGGTGATGAGTTCTTCCGGCAAGGGCCAGAGCCTGCTGCGCAGCGAAGACGACGTCAAACGTGCCTGGGATTACGCGCAGGAAGGTGGCCGCGCCGGTCAGGGCCGCGTCATCATCGAAGGTTTTGTTGATTTCGATTTTGAAATCACTCTGCTGACCATCCGTCATAAAGATGCCAACGGCGATACTGTCACCAGTTTCTGTGAGCCGATTGGCCACCGTCAGGAAGACGGTGATTATCAGGAATCCTGGCAGCCACAGGTTATGTCAGAAAAGGCTTTGGTGAATGCGCAGATGATTGCCCGCTCCGTAACCGGAGATCTGGGTGGTCTGGGTCTTTATGGTGTGGAGTTGTTTGTGAAGGGTGACCATGTGATCTTCTCGGAAGTGTCACCGCGTCCGCACGACACGGGTCTGGTGACCCTTATTTCCCAGAACCTGTCTGAGTTTGCCCTGCATGCCCGGGCGATTCTGGGTCTGCCGATTCCGGCTATCCGCCAGAATGGCCCCTGTGCCTCTTCCGTACTGCTGGTCAGTGGTGACTCTTCACAAATGAGTTTTGGCAACCTGAATGCTGCACTGGGGCGTGCGGATACCGACCTGCGCCTGTTCGGTAAGCCGGAAGTTGCCGGAAAGCGCCGTCTGGGCGTCGCTCTGGCCAAAGATCATTCCATCGCTGAGGCGCGGGCCAAAGCCAATGCGGTGATTGCGGATATCACAGTCGATCTGTGATCGTCTGAATCGCCATAAAAAACGCCGGGCCTGTTTTTCAGGTCCGGCGTTTTTGTTTGTGCAGCAGGAATGCAGAGACGTCAGCTGCGCTGCAGCACCGCCACAAACATGCTGTCTGAATCCGTTGCCGGCACACCCAGTATCTGCGAGCTTTGCAGCTGATACTGGTAGTTGGCGGCCAGGAACGCCCCGACCACATCCTCATTCTCTTCCGTCAGCCAGCTGCAGGTCGCGTAAATCAGCTGTCCGCCGGAGCGTACAGACTGGCTGGCCAGCGTCAGCAGTTTCTGTTGCAGAGCCGTCAGTTCAGCGAGTGATGCGCCATCAAAGCGCCAGCGGGCATCCGGGTTGCGGCGCCAGGTGCCGCTGGCGGAGCAGGGGGCGTCTACCAGCACTTTATCAAAACCTTGCTGGCGGGCTACTTCCGCCGGCAGGCGCAGAGGTGCTTCACCGTCCCAGACAAACGTACGGATATTCAGCTGTTCTGCTTTTTTGGCGCGGCGCTTCAGCTCATCCAGTTTGTACTGGTGCAGATCCGTCGCGACCACCACACCTTTACGTCCCATCTGTGCGGCCATGGCCAGTGATTTGCCACCGGCTCCGGCACAGGTATCCCAGATTTTCTCGCCGGACTGCGGGTTCACGGCCTGCACAATCTGCTGGCTCGACAGGTCCTGCATATCAATCAGGCCGTTGCGGTAGGCATCAGTATTGTGAATACCCTTGCCACCACGCAGTTCAAACCCCTGCTCCGAGCGGAATACACGCACATCAGCCGCGCGCAGTTCGGCAAACAGGGCATCTTCGTCCGTACCCGGCCTGAGGCGCAGCCACACCGATGGCTGACTGCTCTGACGGCTGATAAAGGCCTGCAGCTGCTCATCATTCCAGCCGGATACCTCAGCGCGCTTGCGCATCTGCGCCAGCCACTGCGGACGCACACCGTGCCAGAGCAGCCACAGCGGCGATAATGGCTCCTGTTTCACGGCCTTGCTGACGTTATCGAACAGGGTCTGGCGGGCGCCGGTGTGAAAGTCGTCCGGCACCGCCCAGTTGGAGCCGGTGCGGCACTGAATCCAGAACCAGAAGGCGTTGCGGGAAACATCACTGGCCATATCCGGCAGCCAGTGAGCATCCCAGTTGTCCCAGTCCTGTTCCATGCCCTGCCGCTGGATCAACTCCAGTGCACAGGCCAGCTGGCGGAAGCGTTCGGCGTGGAAAATCCCCTGACTGAGTGACAGTGGCAGCGGACGTCCACGACGTTTGCGCCAGTGTGCGGCTTCGGCTTTGAGCCAGCGGTCGAGCAGGCTGTGCTTCGGCTGAGTCAGCCAGCCACTCCACAGCTGTTGCAGGGTATCGTAGGTCGGCAGGCGGCGCTGTCCGCTTTCGGGTGTTTCAGAAGGGGATGAGTCAGACAAGGTGGTTTCCGCCCGGCGTTGGGTAAAAGAGCGGTATTGTAGTCGCTTACGCCGGGGCTGGAAAACGATTCATACCTGTCTGTCGGGCAGACCGGCTGTCAGTCAACGTCCGGACTGACGCCATCCTGTGGTTTGATCACCAGCACATCGCAGGGCACGCGGTTAAGCACAGCCTCAGCGGTGTTGCCGATCAGCGCGGCGCTGATGCCTTTGCGGCCGACTGAGCCCAGCATCACCAGATCTGTGCCGGTTTCAGTCACCAGGCTGGCGAGCAGGTCTTCGGTATTGCCTTCGCCGACGTGGACGTGATCTTCCGGCACATTGTATTTGCTGGCCCAGCGTTGCGCGCCTTTTTCATGTTGTTCACGCAGGTCGCTGATCAGCTCATCCGGAATGGATACTTCCGGCACCATGGCAAAGGTCAGGTTGATTTCCGGATAGGCATTGAACAGATGCAGATCGGTGTTCAGGTGGTCGGCAAACAGTTCCGCAAAGGCCAGAAGGTTGTCATTGAGGCGGGTATGGCCCTCATCGTCACAGGTGGCATCAATCGCGGCGATAAAGCGGTTGTTGCTCCAGGCTTCCGCATTTTTGACCATGAGCACAGGCGCCGGGCAATGGCGCAGCAGGTTCCAGTCATTGTGGGTAAACAGGCGGTCGATCAGCCCTGCGGTACGCACACTTTTAACGACCAGATCAACGTCCTGCTGATTCAGAACCTCCAGAGCAGCTTCATGCAGATGTTTGTGCCACAGCACTTCGGTTTGAACGGTCTGACCTGACTCACGCAGTTCCTCCGCGGCTTCTTCCAGCCAGCGTTCGGCGCGTTCGGTGAATTTATAGCGGATGTTGTCACGCATTTCGGCTTTGACGTGAGAGCCTTCGTCACCCAGTGGGTCCCAGGCATTGGTCAGCAGGGTCAGTTCGGCTTTCAGCGACTTCGCCAGCCAGAGTGCGCGGCTGAGTGCCGGATCGTCGGTAACCTGATGGTCCAGTACGGCCAGAATGTGGGTAATGTTCAGCATGAGAGACTCCTTTGCCGGGAAGGTAGGTTTTTATCATACGCCGATACGATGACATGTGTATGAGCCAGATCAAGAATGCGGCTGACCGGGAGAAATACAGCGTTTCTGAGGAGAGTGCAGCGCCGGGGCTGGCGCTGCGTAAGGGTCAGGTCAGGGATTAACGCACTGATAGCTGTTCAGTGCTGCCTTGTCGCCACCCTGATATTCGGCGTACATGGGGTAGGCACACAGTGGCATCTGGCGGTCGGCAAAGACGTGTGATTTTGCCGGCATGGAGACCGGTGCTTTTCCGGTATCTCTCCAGTTTTCCAGAAGTGCCAGTGGGTCAAAGTCTTCAAACGCCGGGCCACCACCGCAGTGTGTCATGCCCGGGACCATAAACAGCCGTGCCACATCCGGCCCTGTATCCCGGGTCGTTTTTTCGTACCAGTGGGTAATATCATCGGCAGAGAAAATCGGATCGGCGACACCCTGGAAAATGATCATCTTGCCACCACGCTTCGCATAGCTGGTCACATAGGTGCTGTCCGCATCAAAGTAACCCCCGACTTCTGCAACGCCTTCCACCAGAGCGGTGTAGTCCGGAGTATCGGATACGGCTTGCGGCGGTGTCATGAATAAGGCACCGAACGATGGCTTACTGAGAATGATGTTCAGGGCCGGTTGCTCTGCGGTGCCCAGCTTCCAGGCACGCCAGCCCGCTGAGCTGATGCCCGGGTCCCAGGGCCAGGTGCTGTAAACAGCGTTGCCATTGTTGTCGTGGGCACCTTTCATCACTGCGGTCAGCGCTTTGATTTTTTCAGGCGCTAATTTTCCCTTCAGGCTGCTGGCTTTGAAATCACATAAACCGTAGGCGGCGACCACGCCGTCTTTAATGCCGTCCAGAGAGTCACACTGAGCCAGGATTGCGTCTGAGACGGTATCCAGGTCTTTCTGGGTGAGCGCATCGTACAATCTGCCTTCTGGCGCGATGGCACTGAACTTCTGCACATCCCAGATGGCGCCGATAGCGGCACGGGTCAGGTGGAATCCGGGATTACCTGCAACAATTCCGTCGAATTCGAGCGGGTAACGTTGCGCTGCCATCATGGCCTCGCGGCCACCGTTGGAGCAGCCCATAAAAAAGGATTCGTCCGCAGCTTTGCCGTAGAGCGTGCTGATCAGCGACTTCGCGACGGTCGTGACTTTGCCAATGGAGGCATAGGCTAAGTCCAGGCGGGCCTGCTGGTCAGCGCCGAAATCCATGGTCATACCGTTATGACCACCATCCATACTGACCACTGCGTAACCGCGTTTGAGCGCAGGGGTTGCTGTGGTGCCTGTGCTGGGTACGGCGCCGATCGCAGGTGCTATAAAACCATCGGTGCCACCACCGCCCTGAAACAGGAACCGGCCGTTCCAGTCTTCCGGCAGACGCATCTGAAAGCGGATGCCGTAACGGCCATTAACGCCGTCGCGGTCTTCAATCTTACCTTCCACCAGACAGTGCGCTCCGACGTCTACCTGGGTGGGGGAGCCACCGGTCATAGCACTCATCGGGTCTGGTGGCAGAGTCTGGGCTGGCTGTGCGGCAGCGGTGGTGATCTGAACCCGGTCCGAGTTCAGTTGCATCAGGTCTGAGCAGCTTGCGGCTGAGGCCTGGATACTGTCAAGACTGGTCAGCAGCAGGGTGCTGGCCATCAGGGCTGATTTCATCGGTGACTCCTTTTTATGAGCAGACAGTTCCGTAACGGAATCTTAGACCATCTCCTGAACTCAGCATGAAGAAGGAAACGAGAAAGAGAGTACTCCCGGAAATGAAAACAGTTGTACCTGATTGCCCTGAGTTCTTGCCGGATTATCTTTGTGGGAATAAGCATAAGAACGAAGATGTTGGCATTTAAAATAGTGCTGATTCATGAGGGTTTACTGGTGCGGTTGGCCTGAAAATACAAAACAGTAGGATCAGGCAAACAACAGAAAGAATCAGACACGCTGCTGGCAGGCAGGGCGTATATACTGGCACAGTTACCGGCGTACCGGATACGCCATCCTATCTGATAAAACTGAAGCCAGAATGTAAGGAGTCTTCATGAAAACAGTCGGTTATGCTGCACACTCTTCCGATGCCCATATGGTGCCCTATCATTTTGAGCGCCGTGCGCTGCGCGCCAATGATGTTGCCATCGAAATTCTCTACAGCGGTGTCTGCCACTCCGATCTGCACACCGTGAATGGTGATTGGGGTCCACAGCCATATCCGCTGGTTCCTGGCCATGAAATCATCGGTCAGGTTCTGGAAGTCGGTCCGGAAGTGACCAAATTCAAAGCCGGAGACAAAGTCGGTGTCGGCTGTATGGTCGACAGCTGTCAGGAATGCGATCAGTGCCACAACCATGAAGAGCAGTTCTGCCGTCATGGTATGACTCCGACGTACGGAGCTCCTGACCGTATTTCCGGAGAAATCACACAGGGTGGGTATTCCAAGCACATCGTAGTGCGTGAAGAGTTCGTTCTCAGCGTACCGGATACGCTGGACCTTTCCCGTGCCGCGCCAATTCTGTGCGCCGGTATCACCACCTTCTCACCACTGCGCAAGTGGAACGTCGGCAAAGGCAGCCGTGTGGGTGTGATCGGTCTGGGTGGTCTGGGCCACATGGCCGTCAAACTGGCCGTGGCTATGGGTGCCGAAGTGACTGTACTCAGCCGCTCCACCAAAAAAGAAGCCGAAGCCAAAGAACTGGGTGCCACCGGTATTCTGGCATCTACCGATGCGGACGCCATGAAAAAAGCCACCGCCTCGCTGGACCTGATCATTGACACGGTACCGGTGAAGCATGATGTTACTGTCTATGCACCGCTGCTGGACATCGATGGTACCCTGGTGATTGTTGGCCAGGTCGGTCCGATGAATGAGTTTATGTCTGTGCCTATGATCATGGGCCGTCGCCGCGTTGCCGGATCACTGATCGGTGGTATTGAAGAAACTCAGGAAGTACTTAACTTCTGTGGTGAGCACAACATTCACCCGATCTGTGAAATCATCCGCCCTGATCAGATCAACGATGCGTTTGCCGTGATGGAAAAAGGCGATATCGCGCACCGTTATGTGATGGATATGTCGGCTCTGTCTGCAGACGCCTGATTTCACATAGCCCGCACTCCGTAACCGGAGCGAAATTAAAAACACCCCGCCATGCGGGGTGTTTTTGTTTGGGGGGGACTGTCAGCACGCGGAATTGCAGGTATTCAATACCGCCTCTATGACCCGGATGGTACTTGCCCTATGCCGTATGCTGATATCAGTATACGGAATCTTATGGATCTGTCGGATCTGATCAACGGAAAGCCCTGCAAGGATTTACCCAATGGCTGAAGCAAAAACACAGGTACCACCGCTGAGGTACTGCAGCGAACTGCTGGAGCAGATTGATTGTGTTTTCAATTGGCTGGAAAACGCGGTTAGCACAGTTTTGCCGGATGCCAGTATTGAGCACATCGGCAGCTCTGCTGTACCGGGTTCGCTAACCAAAGGCGATGTGGATATCATGGTGCTGGTGGATGAAACCGATTTTTCAGCGGCCAAATATGTGCTCGATGAAGCGTTTGGTTACAACCCGGAGATGCCACCAGAAGCCGATTTTGTCAGTTACAGTGGCGAATATCAGGGTACGGATTTCGGGATTCAGCTGGTATGCGGTAACGACGATAAGTTCGGCTTTATCCGCTGGCGTGAGGCGTTGGGGACCGATCCGGAATTGCTCGAACAGTACAATCAAGCCAAGGTGAGCCGGGCGAATTGTTCAATGGATGAGTACCGGGAGGCGAAATCTGGTTTAATTCTCCGATACCTGGAGGAGCACTGAGCCGGAACTTCTCCGGTCACCTCGTACAGGAGACAGATACCCGATGCACATCAGATTGTTCCTGATCCTGATTTTTTTCAGTCTGTCTTCTGTGTGCTCGGCTCAGATTGGCGGAGCAGGATGCTTTGCTGAGCAGTTTCCGAACCTGTTCCCGAACAGCGCTGAGTTATCTGAGCGTCTGAGAGAGGCTTTACCCATCACCCGCGAGATGCGCCGTGATAAACATCTGGTGATTAATGATGTTTACGCCTTCCGCATTAACTGTGATCTGTTTGCTCAGTTCATTGGTACCGTTGATAAAGACGATGATACAGCTGACCCCGTCAGCATCGTCCTGACCACCCGGATGGAGCAGGGCGACCGTTGTGTGATGAAGGATCTGCGGGTTGCCGTTACCGATATGCCAGACCTTCCCAACCGTCTGGAAAATTGGGTGCATGAGACACTGGCAGAACGTATGGCTGAGCGCCTGGATGGTCTGTGTGCCGGACGCCGATGAAACCTTGTAACTTCCCTTGTTAAAAACCGCATTTCTGACCGGTCTCACCATGGTGGCGTTTGCCGCCAATTCCCTGTTGTGTCGTGAAGCTCTGGCGTCCGGTGATATCAGTGCATCCGTATTTACTCTGATACGACTGGCTTCCGGTGGCGTCGTTCTTTTTATCCTTGTGTCGCTCAGCACACCGCGTATCCGTTCAGGCATAACTGCCGCAGGCAGCTGGCGTTCAGCGCTGGCGCTGTTTGTTTATGCTGCGGGATTCTCCTTCGCGTATGTGAGCCTTGGCGCAGCGACAGGCGCTCTGATTCTGTTTGGTGCCGTTCAGCTGACTATGATGCTCAGCGCGCTGTGGAGTGGTGACCGTTTCAGTGGACGGCAGGTGCTGGGTTTTGTGCTCGCAGCGGGCGGTCTGTTCTGGTTTCTTTTACCGGGCGCCCGTGCCCCATCGCTTTCGGGTTCCGTGTTGATGCTGGCGGCAGGGGTCGCCTGGGGTCTGTACTCACTGTGGGGGCGTGGCGAGCGGTCCCCTCTGTTGGCGACCTGTGGGAATTTTGTCCGTTCTGTTCCTGTCGCGGCGGCACTGCTGCTGCTTACCCTGAGTCCG
Organism: Thalassolituus sp. UBA674; assembly: GCA_002298335.1. Taxonomy (GTDB): domain Bacteria; phylum Pseudomonadota; class Gammaproteobacteria; order Pseudomonadales; family Oceanobacteraceae; genus Thalassolituus. Next base: position 133,896 of record DBNK01000032.1, on the reverse strand, counting down.
GCACAGCTGAATCCGAAAGGGGTGTTGCTGGCGCTGGCCTCCGGAGCTGTGGCTTCCGGGCTGGGCTATGCACTCTGGTACAGGATTTTACCTGCTCTGAGGACAACGGATGCCGCCATGGTACAACTCAGTGTGCCTGTGATTGCTGCCGTCGGCGGTTGGTTGTTTCTGGGAGAGGTGGTGTCTCTGCGTTTGTCCGTCGCGGCCTTTCTGGTGCTGGGTGGTATCGGGCTGTTTATTCTCAGTAAAAAGGGGAAGCCAGAGGGCTGAGTCAGCTGCTTTTCTGTTTTTCCTTCCTGCCGCAACTTTTTCTCCGCAGTTTCCGTAAAGCTCTCAGAAGACACAGAAACAAGGCCAGAACCGGCCGTGACTTCAGACTTTCACTACTGAAACCGGAGAATTCCAATGAAAAAAATGCTTTCTTTCCGTCACCTTATTCTGATCACGCCTGTTGTGCTGGCGGCACAGTCAGCCCTGTCTGAAGAAACACCCGCCAGCTATGGCGTTATTGAGCTGCGTGAAACCTTTACTGAAATCTTTGGTGAAGACTTCACCAGTCACTACAGCGACGACGAACTCGCAACTCTGGGGTATGACCTGTTATTGGGTCAGCTTGAAGACGGCTCAGCCCTGCTGGTGTCCCGGGTGAGCGCGGCCATTGCCATTCAGGAAGTCACTGCGGCTCCGGTGCCGGATGGTCTGTTTGAAAACCTGATGAGCTTTGCGCTGACGGCAGGTACGGCAGATGAGCAGCTGAGCGCACTCGAGTTACTGGCCGGGCAGGCGCATCCGGATAATCTGTACTTTCTTGAACAGTTTCTTGGTGATGACGACGCCAGTGTCCGTAAAGAAGCCGTGTACCAGATAGCGTCTCAGACTGAAGAGCCTGCAGCCTATGATCTGCTGCTGAATTACACCCTGATGTACCCGGGGCAGGTGACCGATCTGCTGATTTCTGAGCTGTCAGTAAGCGCTGGCGAATAAGCCTCTGTAACGGATATCTGCCAAGGAGACATCTTATGAAAACACATCCTGTATTTACCATCGTTGCACTTATGTTCGTTCTTTTTTGGCCGTCGCACAGTTTTGCCGCGGACTGTCTGGCTGAACGTTTCCCGGACCGGTTTCATACTGAGCAACAGATCCGGGATCTGGTGCAGCCGGTGTTGCCGGTTTATAAGCGGATTAATAAACGTAAAACTCTGGTGCTGGAGACGGTCAGCGTCTCACGTGACGGCTGCGATCTGTCACTGACGTTTCATGGCAAGCTCAAGCGCAAAATCCGTAAGGACCCCAGTGCAACCGTCGTCATGAAAACGACCATGGGAGTGGATGATCTGTGCGTTCTGGAGGACCTGCGTGTCAGCCATGTGAATATCAGCAGTACTCCGGGCTGGGTGGATAACTGGGTCAGGGATAAAGCCAACGATATTGTGAAAGAGCAATTTACCGGTAAATGTCTCAGTATCGGTAGCTGAGTATGGGTTCCGGAGATCAGCTGGAGGCGGCTGATCTCTGCCGGGTATCTGAATGTATGTTCAATAAGAGGATATCTGATAACCGCAGTACGCCAGAGGTATTGATCCTCCCGTGAATATTCCTTTTTCGGTTATATTGATGAATACTGATGAGGTAAGAAAAATAATAACGGGGCATGGAGCCTTCTGTTGATCAGCAGAGTTTAATGCCTGATATCCGCATTCTGAATCAGAATTCATGGAGTTGAATATGACCTTCAGTCTGTTACTGCTTGCCGGTGCCTTATGCGGCATCATTATGATTCTCGGTGGTATTCTACTTCTTTATAAAGGGGCCATTTCTCTGTCGAATGTCTCCGGGGAAGATGCATTTACCCTCGAATATAAAAATGAGCTGCGTATATCGACCCAGTACCCGGCACTGGGTATCTTCATTATCGGCCTGATGTTCGTCACCTTTTCACTGGTGATCGGCAAGCCCGAACATCACCGGCTGGTGATCAAAGGCATTGCTCAGGATATGGATCAACCTGTCACCATCCGTCTGAAAGCCAGTTCCTGGGTTTCCGGGCGGGCGCACAACGGTGAGGTCCTGGAAACCTTTTACCCGAACATGGATATCCTGCAGATTGAAGTGACCGCGCCGGGCTATAACCCGCTGGTGAAACCCATTGCCATCGACGCCAGCGATATCGAGGCCGACCTTGGCCAGTTCACCATGGACCTGTCGGTCGAAAAACCTGTGGTCAGTACTGAAGTTTCGGGTCGTTTTGAATCGGAGTTGAGTACCATTCCGCAGGCCACATTCGGAGGAACGTTATGACTTCCCCGATGTTGCTGTCAGGTGTTGGCAGGCTGTGGTGGCTGAGTGCACTGATGCTTATTGTCACGCTCATGCCGGTGTCTGAGCTCAGAGCCTCCGGGCCGGTGGGCGCCCTGGTCTCCGGCCAGGTGATCTCATCTGCCAATCAGAAACCCATCCCGGGACTGACAGTGCAGCTGCTGCATCCCCAGCTCGGGCGCAGCCAGCCTGCGGTGACCGACCGCAACGGCTTTTTCACCTTCTACGACATTCCGCAGAGAGATACGCCGTTTTATCTCGAAATTCTCTGGGGTAAAGAGCCCGTGTATCGGGATCAGGTGCTGATACGTCAGGATCAGGTCGCATTGCCTGTGATTCAGCTCTGATGTCTGCGTGACCGCCACCTCAGGCTGTTGAGCTCAGCATTCCGAGCAGCGCCTGAGTGGCATTGCTGCGGGTCCGGTTTTTCAAGCACACCGCCCCCAGTTGCCGGGCAATGGGGGCTCCGGGCCAGCGGATAATTCTGAGGCTCTGATCCTGACACATGGATTCCGGCAGTACTGACCAGCCCAGCCCTACACTGACCATCATCTTGATGGTTTCCAGAAAGTTAGTCGGCATAGTGGTACTCAGGGCCAGCTTTTCTGCGGCAAAGGCTTCTGCAATCAGGCGATAGGTGACGGTATCCGGCTCCGGCAGGATGGCGTCTTCTTTGGCCAGTTCTGCAAAGGTAATCTTCTTCACCCCGGCCAGCCGGTGATCCGGTGCACAGACACACACCATACGGTCACGCCACAGGGGAATGGTTTCAATATCCGGATCTTCCTGCTCAGCCAGTGTGGTTAATGCCATGTCCACCTGTCGCAGCCGAACTGCCTGATAAGCGCGCTCTGACCCTAAAAATTCCAGATTCAATGACACAGAGGGGTAGGCCTGAACAAATTTCCGCAATACCGGTGGTAACCGGTGCAGACCAATATGATGGCTGGTGGCGACTGACAATGAACCACTGACCGTTCCGGACATGTTGTCCAGTTGCAGCTCGGTATCCGTGACCAGGTCAAGTATGGCCTGCGCACGGGGCAGCAGAGCAAGACCGGCTTCGGTCAGGCTGACGGTGCGGTTGTGGCGGTCGAACAGGGGAGTACCCAGCTGGCTCTCCAGCTGTTGGATGCGTTTGCTGACAGCAGATTGCGTCAGGTGCAGCTGCTCTGCAGCTTCCGAAAATGAGTGCTGCCCGGCTACAGCCAGAAAGGCTTTTAACGACTGGGTGTCCATGCTTTTCTCCTGCGACCAATCTATTCCTGATAGGAATTCAAAATATAAATAATATGAATTTCTGTTGTTTAACATCTGGCGTATTATGGCGCAACTGTGAAAACCGATGAGACGGGAGTATCGCCCATGGCCGGCAAGACCCTTTATGACAAACTCTGGGACCAGCACGTCGTCAAAATGCGTGACGACGGCACTGCACTGATTTACATCGATCGTCAGCTGCTGCACGAAGTGACCTCGCCACAGGCGTTCGAAGGTCTGCGTATTGCTGGCCGTAAGCCATGGCGCTTAGACGCCAACCTGGCGACGCCTGACCACAACGTACCGACCACGCCGGTTGAGCGTGAATCCGGTATTGACGGTATTCAGGACCCGGTATCCCGTATTCAGGTAAAAACGCTGGACGACAATTGTGATCATTTCGGTATCACTGAATTCAAGATGGCCGACAAGCGTCAGGGCATCGTGCACGTCGTTGGCCCGGAGCAGGGTGCGACTCTGCCGGGTATGACGGTCGTTTGTGGTGACTCTCATACCGCAACCCACGGTGCCTTTGCGGCACTGGCACACGGTATCGGTACCTCTGAAGTTGAGCACGTACTGGCAACTCAGTGTCTGATTCAGCGCAAAATGAAAAACCTGCTGATCAAAGTCGATGGTGAGCTGGGTAAAGGCATTACCGGTAAAGATGTGGTTCTGCACGTGATTGGTCTGATCGGTACGGCTGGTGGTAACGGTTGTGCCATGGAATTCGGTGGTTCTGCCATCCGCTCCATGAGCATGGAAGGTCGTATGACCATGTGTAACATGGCCATTGAAGCCGGTGCCCGTGTCGGCATGGTGGCCTTCGATGAGATCACTGCTGAGTACGTGAAAGGCCGCCCATATGCGCCGAAAGCGGAGCAGTGGGAAATGGCACTCGAAGCCTGGGCTGATCTGAAGTCGGACGACGACGCGGTATTCGACAAAGTGGTTGAGATCCGTGCCGAAGACATCAAACCACAGGTCACCTGGGGTACATCTCCTGAGATGGTCACTACCATCGACGGTTCTGTACCGACGCTGGATGATGCAGCGGACGACGTTGAGCGTTCAGGTTTTACCCGTGCCTACGAATACATGGGCCTGACGGCCGGTCAGAAGATCACTGACATCAAGCTCGACCGCGTATTTATTGGCTCGTGCACTAACTCCCGTATCGAAGACCTGCGTGCCGCTGCTGAAGTGGCAAAAGGCCGCAAGGTAGCCGGTAGCGTGAAGCAGGCTCTGGTTGTTCCTGGCTCGGGTCTGGTGAAAGCGCAGGCAGAAGAAGAAGGTCTGGATAAGATCTTTGTTGAAGCCGGATTTGAATGGCGTGAACCGGGTTGCTCTATGTGTCTGGCGATGAACGCTGACAAACTGGGCAGCGGTGAGCACTGTGCGTCTACCTCCAACCGTAACTTCGAAGGTCGTCAGGGCTACGGTGGCCGTACCCATCTGGTGAGCCCGGCGATGGCGGCGGCGGCGGCGATTGCTGGTCACTTCGTTGACGTGCGTGAGTTTTAAGGAGAGTTAACATGAAAGCATTTACTGTACATCAGGGTGTTGTCGCTCCTATGGATCGCGCCAACATCGACACTGATATGATCATTCCCAAGCAGTTCCTGAAGTCGATCAAGCGTTCTGGCTTTGGCCCGAACCTGTTCGATGAACTGCGTTATCTGGATGAAGGTCAGCCGGATGCGGACAACAGCGGTCGCCCGCTGAACCCGGATTTTGTGCTGAATCAGCCGCGTTATGCCGGTGCCTCTGTGCTGCTGGCCCGTGAGAACTTCGGTTGTGGTTCCAGCCGTGAGCACGCGCCATGGGCACTGGAAGACTTCGGTTTTCGTGCGGTGATCGCACCGAGCTATGCCGATATTTTCTACAACAACAGCTTCAAGAACGGCCTGCTGCCGATCGTGCTGGACGACGCCATTGTCGATCGTCTGTTTAAAGAAACGGCGGCAAATGAAGGCTACCAGCTGACGGTGGATCTGGAGAACAAGGTGGTCGTTACGCCATCCGGTGAGAAGATCCCGTTTGAGGTGGACGATTTCCGTCGTCACTGCCTGCTGAATGGTCTCGACGATATTGGTCTGACCCTGCAGGATGCTGAGATTATTAAGGAATACGAAAGTGCCCGTCGCGTAAGCGCGCCGTGGCTCTTTCATGTTTAAAACTGGCAGGGTTAAAGCTGGCTGCATCGGAACAGCATCGTTAAAAATAAAACCGGGTGCTCACGTACTTCGTGTACGCTCCGCGCCCAGTTTGATTTTTGCCTTGCTCTTCCATCTTCGCCGACGCTTTTGCCGCTGAATTATTTACTGATGCGGCTGTAGGTTGGGTCAGCAGCGCGTAACCCAACCATTGAACGTAAAGGGGAGTTCGCCTTTGCGGTTGGCGAAAGGAAATCGGTTTTCGTTTCGTCATCCCGCGGCTTTAACTCTTCAGTGGATCCCGCGGGCAAGCCGCGGGATGACTGGATTAAAAAGAAACGAATTAACTACACGCCTGGCCAGGTGCCGGGTGTCTTAACGAGACAACGAACATGAGCAAAAACATTCTGATTCTCCCGGGTGACGGTATCGGTCCGGAAATCGTGACCGAAGCGGTCAAAGTCCTGAACACGGTTAACGAACTGTTTGATCTGAACCTGACGCTGACTGAAGGTCTGGTTGGTGGTTCAGCCTACGACGTACACGGCACGCCGCTGCCGGAAGAAACCATGGAAAAGGCCCGTGCCGCCGATGCGATTCTGCTGGGTGCGGTGGGTGGTCCTAAGTGGGATGCACTGCCAGACCGCGAACTGCGTCCGGAGAAAGGCCTGCTGGGTCTGCGTTCCGGTCTGGAACTGTTCGGTAACCTGCGTCCGGCGATTCTGTACCCGCAACTGGCGGAAGCATCGTCTCTGAAGCCTGAAGTGGTTTCCGGTCTGGATATCCTGATCGTCCGTGAACTGACCGGGGGTATTTATTTCGGTAAGCCACGCGGCATCCGTACGCTGGAGAACGGCGAGCGTGAGGGCTACAACACCTACGTCTACAACGAATCTGAGATCAAACGTATCGCCCGTGTGGCCTTTGAATCGGCGATGAAACGCAACAAGAAACTGTGCTCCGTCGACAAAGCCAACGTGCTGGAAGTAACCGTGCTGTGGCGTGAAGTGGTCAACGAAGTGGCGAAAGAATATCCGGAAGTGGAAGTCTCTCACATGTACGTCGACAACGCCGCCATGCAGCTGGTGCGTGCGCCGAAGCAGTTTGATGTGATGGTCACCGGCAATATGTTCGGCGACATCCTGTCGGACGCGGCTGCCATGCTCACCGGTTCCATCGGTATGCTGCCGTCAGCGTCACTGGATAAAGACAACAAGGGTATGTACGAGCCGTGTCACGGCTCCGCGCCGGATATTGCCGGGCAGGGTATTGCGAACCCGCTGGCGACGATTCTGTCCGCCGCCATGATGTTGCGATATTCTCTGGGTGAAACCGAAGCCGCAGATGCTATTGAGCAGGCGGTAAGCAAGGTTCTGGATAAAGGTCTGCGTACCGGTGACATCTGGTCGGATGGTATGCAGCAGGTGAACACCGCCGATATGGGCGAAGCCGTGGTTGCGGCTCTGCGGGAGGTCTGAGTTATGTCTCTGAAAAAAGTAGGTCTGGTTGGCTGGCGTGGCATGGTCGGCTCGGTGCTGATGCAGCGCATGCAGGAAGAGAACGATTTTGATCTGATCGAGCCTGTGTTCTTTACCACGTCTCAGGCGGGTAAATCAGCCCCGCGGGTTTTGGATGGAAAGGGCGCCGGTAAAGACTGCGGTGTGCTGCTGGATGCGTTTGATATTGAAGCCCTGAGCGCTCAGGACGTCATCATCACCTGTCAGGGCGGCGACTACACCAAAGGAGTGTATCCAAAACTGCGCGCTGCGGGCTGGAACGGCTACTGGATTGACGCAGCCTCATCTCTGCGTATGGCGGATGACGCCATCATCGTGCTCGACCCGGTGAACCTGAACGTCATCAAAGACGGCATCAGCAAAGGTGTGAAAACCTACGTGGGCGGTAACTGTACCGTTAGCCTGATGCTGCTGGCGCTGGGCGGTCTGTTTGAAAAAGATCTGGTGGAGTGGGCTTCACCTATGACCTATCAGGCGGCCTCGGGTGCCGGTGCGCAGAATATGCGTGAACTGATCAGCCAGATGGGTGCTATCCACGCTGATGTGAAAGACAAGCTCGAAGACCCGGCATCCGCTATTCTGGATATCGATCGTCAGGTCGCTGACTTCATCCGCAGCGATGCACTGCCGACTGATCAGTTCGGTGTGCCACTGGCAGGCTCGCTGATTCCGTACATCGACTCGCAGCTGGAAACCGGCCAGAGCCGTGAAGAATGGAAAGCCCAGGTTGAAGCCAATAAGATCATGGGCCGCAGTGCCTCACCAGTGCCGGTTGATGGGCTGTGTGTGCGTGTCGGTGCCATGCGTTGCCACTCTCAGGCGGTTACCCTGAAGCTGAAAAAAGATCTGCCGGTCAGTGAGATTGAAGCTATTCTTGCTGCTCATAATGACTGGGTGAAAGTGATTCCGGATACCCGGGAGGCCAGTATGAAAGAACTGACCCCTGCGAAAGTGACCGGCACACTGAGTATTCCGGTTGGCCGTATCCGCAAACTGACCATGGGGCCTGAGTACATTTCAGCCTTCACTGTCGGTGACCAGCTGTTGTGGGGCGCCGCTGAACCACTGCGGCGGATGCTGCGGATCCTGTTGGATTCTGCGGCCTGATACAGGCAATGTGATACAGAGAAATCGGGGCTTAGCCCCGATTTTTCATTTTCAGGGGCAGAAGTATCCTGTAAGTAGTTATTGCTCAAGTAAATTGTTGTTGCAGCTCCGGGCCACTGTGTTGCTTTGCGCCACGTTATATTTGATACTAACCCACGCTTTTAAAGGGAATTAGCAATAGACTGGGGCAGGATAGTCGGTACAACAGGCGATAATCAGAAAAAATCTGGCGGTTTCGCCGTCATCAGAATAACAAGGAAGCAATAATGAAGCGCATCGTTGCGAACTTTCTTTTAGTAGCTGCAGCCGCTTCGGCAACCCCTGCAGTATATGCACTGGGGCTCGGTGAGCTGACGCTCAATTCTGCGCTTAATCAGCCGCTGAATGCCGAAATTGATCTGCTGGATACAGGGGGGTATTCAGAAGACCAGATCCGTGCCGCACTGGCTACGTACGAAGAGTTCGCGAGAGCAGGTGTCGACCGCCCGCAATTCCTGACCGGTATCAAATTCAAACTGGATGGTGACCGTCTGCTGCTGACGACCCGCGAAGCCGTCAACGAACCTTTCCTGAATTTCCTGATAGAACTGAACTGGCCATCCGGTCGTGTCCTGCGTGAATACACATTGCTGCTGGACCCACCGACCTTCAGTGAAAGTACTGTTCAGCCCCTGGTGAGTTCTCCCGCTCTGGTTGAGGCCACCAAACCTGCTCCGAAACCAGCCCGCCGTGAAATTCCTGAATACAAAAACCCGGCTGCTGAGCGCTGGTCTGAACCCGCAGCTCCGGGCCAGTATAAGGTCCGTACGGGTGATACCTTATGGTCCATCGCCAGTGCGCAGGCGATCGACACCGGGGTAACGCCGCAGCAGATGATGGTCGCGATTCAGCAGACCAACCCGAATGCATTCATGCACGGCAACATTAACCAGCTGAAAGCGCACGTTGTGCTGGATATCCCGTCCGCCAGCGAAGTTGGCACTATCAACAGCCAGGTGGCTGCGAATGAAGTCCGTCGTCAGAATCAGGAATGGTCTGCCGGAGCTGCACAACTGGATGCCACCGATAAAGCGTCAGAAAACGCTCAGATTGGCCGCTCATCTTCCAACGGCGAAGTTCGTCTGTTGGCAGCTAACAGCACAACCACGAATGCCCGCAGCGGTGGCCTTGCGGAGTCTGGAGCTGGCAGTGAAACCGCTCTGGAAGGTGATCTGGCGATAGCTCTTGAGAATCTGGACAAAAGCCGCCGTGAAAACGCCGAGCTGACCGAGCGCCTGTCACTGCTGGAAGAACAGCTTGAGAAAATGGAACGGTTGGTCAGTCTGCAGAGTGACGAGCTGGCTAACCTGCAGGGAACCAGTGCAGAAGTTCTGGAAGCCCAGGTTGAAGATGATATGGCCGCGGATGCCGCTGAACAGGTGGCAGAAGAAGACAGCAGTGTCGCCACTGCGCCGGTTACGGATACGGCTGTAAGCGGTGAGGACGCGACTGATGAAGCCGGAGAAACCTCTGAAACGGTTGCTACCGAGACCAAAGCCGCAGCAGAGCCTGCACCTGCCCCCACTCCGGTGGTGACTGCGCCTGTACAATCCGCTCCGGATCTTAAAGCGACAATGATGCGCTACAAAGAGTTCGTTGTTGTGGCCATTGGCCTTGTCATTGCTCTGATCCTGGCGCTGGTGGCGGTACGTCGCCGCCGCATGGAAGATGAAGATGATGAGTTCATCGCTGACGATTACGACGAATCCGATTTTGCCGATGGCCAGACGTTCCAGTTTGAAGAAATGCCAGCGGAAGAGTTTGATGCTGAGCAGAGCGAAACCTCCGCAGAGGAAGAAAGTGATGACTTCCTGTTTGCTGGTGAGGAAGACTCAGGCGAGAGCGAGTCTGATCTCAGTGACGTTGCCGGTGATGAGTCTGAAACGAATGATGACGAAGATGAAGACGCCACGGACGTAATCACCCAGGCCGATCATTACATCGTTTATGGCAAGTTTGATCAGGCCGTAAAAATGCTGAAAGAGGGTTCTGATGAAGAACCTCAGCGTGCGGACATCCGCCTGAAACTGCTGGAATTGCTCGCCACTCTGGATGAGAGTGAAGAATTCGCCATTGCAGAAGCCGGGCTGAACAGCCTGGGTGATGAAGAAGCGAATGCTCAGGCGGCTGAACTGCGTAAACAGCTGTCTGTTCAGCCTGCGCCGGTTTATGTGGAAGATACCGCTGAGGCCGCGGTGGAAGAGGGTGCAGAAGATGACGATTCTGCTCACGAGCTTCTCGGTGAAATTGCCTTTGAAGAGGCTCTGGACCTGGGAGATACCACCGCTGAAGAAAACACTGAACTCGATTTTATGTTCGACGAAGCGCCTGCTCCGGAACCCGAAGCACCGGTATTCGAACAGTTCCCCGCCGCGGAATACCCGGTTGCTGAAACATCAGAGACGGAAGAGTCGCTGACGATTGAAACTCCGGAGGAAGAGCTGCAGATTGAAGAGCCTGCTCCGGAAGAGACACTGTCTGAGTCCGGAGAAGTCGCCAGTGAGACTCCAATCGACTTCGTTCTTGATGATGACAGTCATGATATCACACTGGATGAAGAACAGACTGAAACGGTTGATGCAGCGGATGATCCCTTCAGTATCGATTTTCCGGATGAAGAGGAAATTATCGCCGCGGACGTGAGTGACGATTCTGCATCCGCGTCTGCTCCCGGGCTCTCACTGGTGACCAATGAACCGGAATCAGCGCCGGTGGTTGATGAGAGCGCTGAGCCAGTTTTCGAAGAAGACCTGCCAACTTTCGATCTGATGGTGGAAGGTGAAGCGGATGAGACTCTGACCGATAACAGTGAGCTGGAAGGCGGTATTGATCTGGACGAGCTGGAAGCGGCTGATGACGAATTCGACTTCCTGACCGGAACCGATGAGTGCGCCACCAAGCTGGATCTGGCCCGTGCCTACGTTGATATGGAAGACTATGAAGGTGCCAAAGAACTGTTGCAGGAAGTGGTTCAGGAAGGCAGTGATCAGCAGAAGCAGGATGCCCGCGAGCTGATGGATAAAATTGCCTGATCCATGACCACCCGACGTTACGCCGCCGTTGTTGAATACAACGGCGCGCACTTCCACGGCTGGCAACGCCAGAAGCACCACGACGAACCTACCGTACAGGCCGCTCTCGAAGCGGCCATTTCACAGGTCGCCAACCACCCGGCAGAGGTAGGTTGTGCCGGACGGACCGATGCCGGTGTCCATGCCACCCGCCAGGTAATTCACTTCGATACCCACTCTGACCGCAGCGATTACGGCTGGATGATGGGTATTAACACCAACTTGCCGGATGGCGTGTCTGTGCAGTGGGTTGGTGAAGTGGACAGCGAATTTCATGCCCGCTACAAGGCTCAGGCCCGGCGTTACCGCTATCTGATTTACAATCATCCGGCGCGTCAGGCGCTCATGCACGACCAGCTCACCTGGTGGCGTTATCCACTGGATGCCGGCCTGATGCACGAAGCAGCTCAGCATCTGATCGGCACCCACGACTTCACCTCGTTCCGGGCTAAAGACTGCCAGGCCAAATCACCGGTCAAAGAAATGCATCACATCCGTGTGGAGCGCTTCGGCAACATCATCATGGTGGAGCTGGAATGCAGTGCGTTTCTGTACCACATGGTGCGCAATATTGTCGGTGTGTTGCTGCCGGTTGGGGAAGGGCACAAACCCACGGACTGGATGGCCGACGTACTGGCGGCAAGAGACCGCAAAGCAGCAGGTATTACCGCACCAGGTGGTGGTCTCTATTTTGTCGGCGTGCGTTACCCTCATCCTTTCAACATTCCCTGCAGCCCCTGGGGGCCAGCCCTGCTGGAGCCGGTACTGACTGCCTGAGCGGTCTCCGGCGCCGCAATCCGCCGGGCATGCCGCAGAACCTCATCCTGTGGCAAGGGCCCGCCATGGCCCATATAAAACATCTCTGCCCCGAGGCTCACCAATGACACCAGAGCGTCACTGACCGCATCCGGGTTCTCTTCAAACGGTGGCTTTTTCGCTTTTCCGGTCAGCAACAGACCACCGAGCAAAATACCGGATGAAATCAGGTCGCCGACGAGAGCGTAGCGGTTATCAATCAGAACCGAGACCGACCCGGCCGTGTGCCCGGGCGTGGGGATCACCCGGCCATTGATGCCGAATCCGTTCAGGTCATAACTTTCGCCAGCCCTTAACAGAATGTCTGGTTGAAACGGACTGTAAGGCTTCTGAATGGCACCGGTCTGTTTGAATACATGGCCAAACCAGCCGGTGGCGCAGAAATGCATTTTTTTCTCGCCGAGAAAGTAGGGCAGGTCGGCTTCATGGGCCAGGAGAGGTGCCCCGGAGAGCTGACGCAGGCGTTGGGCGTTTCCGGCATGATCGATGTGTGCGTGGGTCACTATGATCAGGGAAATGTCGCTGAAATCCTTGCCGAGGGATCTCAGCACGGCCGCGACCTTGTCTTCGGTATCCGGCAGACCACAGTCGACCAGAATGCAGTGCTTATCCGTATTGATCAGAAAGGCGTTGATCAGGCCTGCCGGTGCGATGGCGATTTTGTGAATGGCAAATAACGGGTTCTTCATCCTTGTCCGGTCCTTGAGTGATGAGTTGGTTTTTGACACTCTATGCGCTTTGACAGGATCATCAATTACGCACTTTCAGGTAACCGCTTTGAAAGAAAACGATGAGCAGGATGTGTCAGTACCAACCGGTGAAAACCCGCTAAGCTGTCCCGCGGTGGAAGCGCTGCTGCTGTTTAACAGTAAATGGAAGCCCATGCTGCTGCACCGCTTGTCTGAGTCACCTGCACGTTTTGGTGAGCTGAAGCGCCTGCTGGCACCCATCAGTCATAAAGTACTGACTGAGCAGCTGCGGGAGCTGGAATCCGATGGTCTGGTTGAGCGTGAAGTCTCAGATACCAGTGTCGTAACCGTGACCTATTCCCTGACGGATCTTGGACAGTCGCTGCGACACGTCCTGGACAGCCTTTATGAATGGGGGCAGGAGAATCTGCTCCCGCAAAATGATGTAACTCAACAGAAGAGAAAACCATGACCCTTGCTTACTGGACCGTCCTGATCGCTGCGTTTATGCCCGTTGTCTGGGTCGGCGTGGCTAAATTCAGCAGCGGACGTTTTGGTCCGAAAGACAACCTGAATCCGCGTGAATATCTGGAAAAACTCGACGGCTGGCGCAAGCGCGCTTACTGGGCGCAGAACAACGCTTTTGAAGCCTTTCCGCCCTATGCGGCCGCGGTGATCATTGCGCATCTGCAGGCGGTGCCGCAACACACGCTGGATACACTGGCAATTGCTTTCATCATCCTGCGCGTGCTGCACGGCGTCTGTTACATCGGTAACTGGGGCTTGCCCAGAACCGCTGTCTGGACCGGAGCCACCGGTATTGTGATCGCGCTGTTTGTGCTGAGCGCGGGGTAAGCCTCTGTTATTATCGCTGCTTTGATGAATCTGAGTAATCTGATGCAGCGTACCCGAATCAAAATCTGCGGTATCACCCGCCCTGAAGACGCAGAAGCAGCGGTGAAGGCCGGTGCTGATGCCATCGGACTGGTATTTTACCCGCCGAGCCCAAGGGCGGTGACACTGGAACAGGCGGCCACTGCCGTGGCCGATGTTCCGGCTTTTGTCACGGTCACCGCGCTCTTTGTAAACCCCTCGGTGGAGGAGGTGCAAAGGGTTCTGGATAGCGTTAGAATTGACCTGATTCAATTCCATGGTGATGAAGATGACGACTTCTGTCGACAGTTCAAACGCCCCTACATCAAAGCCATCCGTGTCCGGCAAGCGTCGGATGTGGTGGCGTCGTGCGTGCGCTTCCCAGACGCACTGGCACTTCTCCTAGACAGCTACAAACCCGGTGTGCCCGGTGGAACCGGCGAGACCTTTGACTGGTCGCTGGTACCGGACACACTCCCCAAGCCGATTATCCTTGCCGGTGGCCTTGACCCCGAAAATGTCGCGACTGCAATTGAACAGGTCCGCCCGTTCGCGGTCGACATCAGCGGTGGCGTCGAAGCCAGCAAAGGCATTAAGGATCACGGCAAGATCAAAGCATTTATGAATGAGGTGTACCGTGTCGATCAACACACCAGAACAGAAAACTGATTTCAGCATTGAACAGCCGGACGCCCGTGGGCATTTCGGCATTTACGGTGGTCGTTTTGTCTCCGAGACCCTGACCGCCGCCCTTGATGAGCTGCAGGAAACTTACGAAAAGCTGCGTAACGATCCGGAGTTCCAGGCCGCGTTTGACTCAGATCTCGCACACTATGTGGGCCGTCCATCGCCGCTGTATTTTGCTGAGCGTCTGACGGACCACTGCGGTGGCGCGAAGATTTACCTGAAGCGCGAAGACCTGAACCACACCGGCGCCCATAAGGTGAACAACACCATAGGTCAGGCTTTGTTAGCCAAGTTCATGGGCAAAAAGAAAGTCATCGCCGAGACCGGTGCTGGTCAGCACGGTGTTGCGACGGCCACGGTAGCCGCGCGATTTGGCCTCGAATGTAAGGTGTTCATGGGCTCTACCGACGTAGAGCGCCAGAAGCTGAACGTATACCGCATGAAACTGCTGGGTGCCGAAGTGGAATCCGTGACTTCCGGGACGAAGACCCTGAAAGACGCCATGAACGAGGCCATGCGTCACTGGGTAACGCACGTCGATGATACCTTCTACATCATTGGTACCGCGGCCGGTCCGCACCCGTATCCGATGCTGGTGCGTGATTTCCAGAGCATTATCGGTCGTGAGACTCAACGTCAGTGCGATGAACAGATTGGCCGTCAGCCAGATGCCGTTGTCGCCTGCGTCGGTGGTGGCTCCAACGCCATCGGTATGTTCTACCCCTACATCAAGCACCCGGAAGTCGCCATGTACGGCGTCGAAGCCGGTGGTCTGGGGCTGGATGGCGATGATCATGCAGCACCGCTGAGTAAAGGTCGTCCGGGTGTACTGCATGGCAACCGCACCTACCTGATGGAAGATGAGAACGGCCAGATCATGGGTACACATTCTATTTCCGCTGGTCTGGATTATCCCGGCGTCGGCCCTGAGCACAGCTGGCTGAAAGACGTCGGCCGTGCCAACTATGTTGCCGCAACCGACGAGGAGGCACTGGAAGCTTTCCATAAACTGACCCGTCTGGAAGGCATTATGCCGGCGCTGGAAAGCTCTCATGCGGTGGCGTATGCGATGAAGCTGGCGGCAACCATGGATAAGGACAAGGTTATCGTTGTGAACCTTTCAGGGCGTGGCGATAAAGACATTCATACGATTGCCCAGCTTGACGGCGTAACTGCCTGATGATGGGTTTGGGCCTGTTGCGCTCGGAACTACGGCGTTGAAACCTGATAGCTACTGCGCTTGAAATAACGGTGTTGTGGCGCTTCTGCGAAATGCTCATGTAGGTTAACTACACTCCGCTTTCTCGAAGCTCCACGCCTTGTTCTTTCTGCGCTCGTAACGCTCTCAGAGTTCGGGCCTGCTGTAGCTCACGACGGCCCACGCCGTGAAAGGTTTAGGAATTTTATTGATCGTCATTCCGCAGATTGACCAGATTTTAATCAGCGTCATTCTGTGGCTTGACCACAGAATCCATGCGCTCTGATGTAATCAGAACGTTTAAAAATTAAAGACCCCCCTGTAACAAGCCGGGGGTTATGGCGTAAGCCAACAAATTCAGGTAAACGAACATGACCCGTATCAGTCAGACATTTGCCGCCCTGAAAGAGCAGGGCAAACAGGCGCTGATTCCTTACATCACCGCCGGTGATCCAACCAAAGAGGCCACTGTGCCTATGATGCACGCACTGGTTGAAGCCGGTGCCGATATCATCGAACTCGGTGTGCCGTTCTCCGACCCTATGGCTGATGGCCCGACCATTCAGCTGGCGTGTGAGCGCGCGCTGGAGCATGGCACCTCTCTGCGTGACGTGCTGGGCATGGTGGCGGAATTCCGCAAAAAAGACAGCGATACCGCCATTGTGCTGATGGGGTATCTCAACCCGGTTGAGGCCATGGGTTATCAGCAGTTTGTTGATGCCGCCGTAACCGCCGGTGTTGACGGTGTACTGATGGTGGACCTGCCACCGGAAGAAGCACACGACGTCGACAGTGTCTTTAAAGACGCTGGTCTGGATGTGATCTATCTGATCGCGCCGACCACCACCGACAAGCGCATCGAAAGCATCGGTAAAGCCGGTAGTGGCTACGTCTATTACGTATCGCTGAAAGGTGTGACGGGTTCCAAAGCACTGGACGTCGACAACGTCGCGCTGAACCTCGACCGTATCCGTGCCCATGTGTCCACTCCGGTGGGAGTGGGCTTTGGTATCGCCGATGCGGAAACGGCGGCGAAAGTCGCTTCTGTGTCTGATGGCGTGATCGTCGGCAGTGCTATCGTCAACCGCATCGCCAACAACGCGGATAACCCGGCACAGGCTATTGCTGAGGTCTCTGAGTTGGTCAGCGGTATGCGTGCGGCGATGGACGCCTGAGGCTGACAGAAGATTCTATTTTGAACTCAACCGCCAACTGGTCAGTGGATGAATGGCTCGCGCATCTGGAATCTATTCATCCGTCTGAGATTGAACTGGGGCTGACCCGCATCCGTGCGGTCGGGGAGCAGCTTGGCTGCCTGAAACCGGCACCTCTGGTGATTCTGGTTGGCGGCACCAATGGCAAAGGTACGACCACGTCACTGCTCACCAACCTGCTGATGGCTCAAGGGCTGAGGGTAGGGCGTTACAACTCTCCGCATATTCTGCGCTATAACGAGCGCGTTTCAGTGAATAACACGGATATTTCCGATGCTGATCTGCTGCGCTCGTTTGCCGCCGTTGAAGCCGGGCGCGGTGAGACGACGCTCACCTATTTCGAATTCGGGACACTCTCCGCACTGTGGCATTTTGCTCACAGTGAGCTGGATGCGGTGGTACTGGAGATTGGTCTCGGTGGTCGTCTGGATGCGGTGAATATTGCCGATGCCGATATTTCTGTGGTCACCAGTATTGGGCTGGATCATATGAACTGGCTCGGCGACACGGTCGAACAGATCGCTTATGAAAAATGCTCCATCGCCCGGCCAGACCGCTGGCTGGTGTGTGGTCAGGCTGAAGCCCCGCACTCCGCAGCAGAAACCGTAGCCGCCATTGGCGGACACTTCTGTGCAGCGGGAGAGGCATTCGCTGCGCAGCTGCACGGTGATCAGCTGCAGGTTCGTTACCAGGCAAACGATGGCTCACAGACTGAGCTGAGTTTCAGCCAGTGGCATATCCCGTATCCGAACATCGCCACTGCAGTGCAGACGCTGTCTTTGGTGGATCGTCTTCCTGCAGCAGAGGTCATTGTCCGCGAAGTTGCCGCACTGAAAGTGCCGGGGCGTATGCAGCGCTGGCAACGCGGTGATCTGACGCTGATACTGGATGTGGCGCATAATCCACAAGCCGCAGCCTGGCTGGCGTCACAGCAGCCGGATGTGGATGTGATGATTCTCGGTATGCTCGGCGACAAAGACGTTGCCGGGGTGTTGGCGGCGATGCCACAGGCCGTTAATCTCTGGCTCTGTGGGTTAGACTGTTACCGTGGTCTGGCAGCAGAGGCTCTGCAGCAACGGGCAGCCGATGCGGGAGTTCCGGCGCAGCGCATCTTTACCGGTGTGGCAGAGGCTCTGGAACAGCTGCCGTCTTCCGGTGTCTGTCTGGTTGCCGGGTCTTTCCATACGGTTGAGGCCGCCACACTCTGGTTGAACGCTCAGGGGAATGAATGGAACTGCATCTGAAAAAGCGCCTCGTCGGTGCCTTCATTACGGTCATTACACTGGCCATTCTGCTGCCTGTGATACTGGATGGCAGTCGCACCTACCAGCTGCTGGATACTCTGGCACCGCCGAAGCCAGCGACACCGCAATGGTCGACGACCGAGTATGAGCAGCAGGTACGTCGTGAAGTCGAAGAGCTGGCCGATGGTACCGCAGCAGCCGAAATCCGTATTGATGATGCTGAACTGGTGCGTGAAGACACGCCTCTGCCGGAGAATGTTCCCCCAGACAGTACCCGCCTCGATGAGAAAGGCATCCCCTATGCCTGGACCCTGCAACTGGGTGCCTTTGACCAGCGCAGCAATGCGCACCGCCTGCGTGATGACCTGAGAGCCAAGGGCTATAAGGCCTATGTGCTGGAAGGTGAGAAAGTCACCAAAGTCTTTGTCGGCCCGGAACTGAACCGCGATGCGGCGGAAAAACTGCGGCGTAAACTGATCCGTGAACTGGGATTCAGTGAAATCTTTATCCGTCGCTATGAAGCCGAATCCTGATCGCGGATTCGGCTCTGCCAAGTGCGTGAGGCTCTGGTATACTGCGCCGCTTCGGAAAAGTGTCTGAGGGTGGCATGGCGATAATCGATTGGGTACTGCTGGGAGTCGTGGTGATGTCAGGGCTGATCAGCCTGATGCGCGGCTTCATCAAAGAAGCCCTGTCGCTGGCGTCCTGGATCACTGCCTTCATCGTTGCCCGCTACTTCAGCGGCAATCTGGCGACCCTGCTGTCAGGCCAGATTGAAACTCACAGCTTCCGTTGGGCCATTGCCTTTGTGGCACTGTTTGTGGCGACACTGGTCGTGCTGTCTATGCTGAATCACCTGTTATCCTATATTGTCCGGGCAACCGGACTGACCGGTACCGACCGGGCTTTGGGAGTGGTGTTCGGCGCGGTCCGCGGTCTGGTCATTGTCGTAGCGCTGGTGTTTATGGCGCAGTTTACGCCGGTTACCGGCGACCAGTGGTGGCAGGAATCGGTGCTGATTCCGCATCTTGAAACCATCGCCGACTGGGCGCGTAAAGCGTTGCCAGAAGCGGCATCCGGGGTCGCCGGTTACTGATCCGGCACCTGAATCACAGCTTGTTTGAGGTAATACGCGCATGTGCGGAATAGTGGGTATTGTTGGTAAATCCCATGTTAACCAGTCGATTTATGACGCCCTGACCGTGCTGCAGCACCGGGGTCAGGACGCCGCCGGTATTGTCACCAGCCACGGCAATAAGCTGTTCCTGCGCAAGGATAACGGTCTGGTACGTGACGTGTTCCGCACACGGCACATGAAGCGCCTGTTCGGTAATATGGGGATCGGTCACGTGCGCTACCCGACCGCCGGCAGCTCCAGCTCAGCCGAAGCGCAGCCGTTTTATGTGAACTCGCCGTACGGCATTACCCTGGCGCACAACGGTAACCTGACCAACGCCGAACAGCTGGCCGAAGACATTTACCGTGAAGATCTGCGTCATGTGAACACCACGTCAGATTCTGAAGTTCTGCTGAATATCTTTGCCCATGAACTGCAGGAACAGCGTCAGCTGACACCGTCGCCGGACATGATTTTCAACGCGGTTCAGCAGGTGCATAAGCGTGCCCGTGGGGGCTATGCCGTAGTCGCCATGATCAGTGGTTATGGCATTGTTGCCTTCCGTGATCCGCACGGCATCCGTCCGGCGGTTTTCGGCTACCGCGACACCATTGCCGGCCGCGAGTACATGGTGGCCTCTGAGTCTGTGGCGCTGGACGCACTGGGCTTTAAGCTTGAGCGTGATATCGCTCCGGGTGAAGCGATTGTCATTACTGAGGGTGGCAAGCTCTATACCCAGCAATGCGCTGAACATACGGAATTGTCCCCGTGTATTTTCGAACATGTGTACTTTGCCCGTCCGGATTCCATCATTGATGGCATCGCCGTGTACAAAGCACGTCTGCGTATGGGTGAAAAACTGGCGGATAAGATTCTGCGTGAACACCCGGATCACGACATCGACGTGGTCATCCCGATTCCGGATACCAGCCGTTCTTCCGCCCTGGAGCTGGCGAACCAGCTGGGCGTGAAATACCGTGAAGGCTTTATGAAGAACCGCTATATCGGACGTACCTTCATCATGCCGGGTCAGCAGCTGCGTAAAAAATCCGTGAAACAGAAACTGAATGCTCTGGACCTGGAATTCCGTGGTAAGAATGTGCTGCTGGTGGATGACTCCATTGTGCGCGGAACGACCTGCGAACAGATCATTGAAATGGCCCGCGAAGCCGGTGCCAAGAAAGTCTATTTCGCCTCGGCCGCGCCAGCGGTACGTTTCCCGAACGTGTACGGCATTGATATGCCGGCGAAAGAAGAATTTATTGCGCATAACCGCAGCACCGATGAAATTGCCACCGCCATCGGCGCTGACTGGCTGGTGTATCAGGATATTGAAGACCTGGTCGATGCCTGTCTGGAAGGTGCCAACACCGACGTGCGCAAGTTCGACTGTTCCGTATTTAACGGCGAGTACGTGACCGGTGATGTCGACGACGATTACTTCACCCGTCTTTATCAGCTGCGCAGTGATGCGTCCAAGAGTCTGCAGCTGGTGGATACGGAGATCATGGATCTGCATAACGAATCTGAGGCAGGTACAGAATGACGGATTCAGATTGGTACGAACATGGCGCACCGGCGCGTTTTCAATCTGACCTGACCGACGCGGCTTTTGACACGCTGGCGGTGCGGGCAGGGCAGTTGCGTACCCCGGAAGGCGAACATGGCGAGGCCATTTTCCCGACCAGCAGTTACGTTTTTGCCTCAGCCGCCGAAGCGGCCGCTACCTTTGCCGGTGAGCGTCATGGCAACGTCTACTCACGCTACACCAACCCGACTGTACGTGCGTTTGAGCAGCGTCTGGCTGCCCTGGAAGGCGGTGAGCAGTGCGCGGCGACCTCATCAGGCATGGCGGCTATTTATGCCGTGTGTATTGCTCATCTGCAGGCCGGAGATCACCTGATCTGTTCGCGTGCGGTGTTTGGTTCCACCAATGTGCTGCTGGAAAAATACCTGCGTAAATTCAATGTGGATATCACCTATGTGAATCCGCTGGATCTGGACGCCTGGCAGAACGCGGTTAAACCCACTACAAAACTCCTGTTTCTGGAGTCCCCTTCCAATCCGTTGATTGAACTGGCGGATATCCGCGCCATTTCTGAAATATCAGCCGCAGCGGGTGCTCTGCTGGTGGTGGATAACTGTTTCTGTACGCCGGCTGCACAGAAGCCCCTGAGCCTGGGCGCGGATCTGGTGGTGCACTCGGCCACCAAATACATTGACGGTCAGGGACGTTGTCTCGGTGGTGCGGTTGTCGGTTCATCTGAACTCATTGAACCTGTGGTGGGCGTACTGCGCTCTGCTGGTCCGACCATGAGCCCGTTCAATGCCTGGGTGTTCCTGAAAGGTCTGGAGACCCTGTCCCTGCGCATGAAAGCGCACAGTGAAAACGCCATGAAGCTGGCTTTGTGGCTGTCTGCTCACCCCAAGGTCGCCAAAGTGAACTTCTGTGGACTTGAAAGCCATCCTCAGTATGAACTGGCGCAGCGCCAGCAGACTCTGCCCGGCGGTGTACTCTCGTTCGAGATTGCCGGTGGCCGCGAAGAAGCCTGGAAGCTGGTGGATGCCACGCGCATGATTTCCATCACCGCCAATCTGGGTGATACCAAGACCACCATTACCCATCCGGCGACCACCACGCATGGCCGTCTGTCTGAAGAGCAGCGTCAGGACGCCGGTATTTCCCAGGGCCTGCTGCGCATCGCCGTGGGGCTGGAAGACGTGGCGGATATTCAGAAGGATCTCGCCCGGGGTCTGGATCTGCTGTAAGCATCCCTGTGAACAGCTCAGGCAGCTGCTGGCAGCGTTTTTCCCTGACCCGGAGCGACGCTTGTCAGCGCTGATTTCTGCGGCGATACTGCCGCACACAATCATTCAATCAGCTGGCTTTCCGGAACTGCAGCCGCTTTGAGGCAACTAAGCCCGGACAGTCGCTTTTTCTCACCCGATAGGCAATGGAGTTTTTATGCGCGTATTCATGACCCTGGCTTCCCTCTTGTTTGTGGCTTCTGCATCGGCAGAGCTGGCAGAAGGCGATGTCACCCGCTGGCTGGCCAGCATGGATGATGTCAAAGACTGGACCGCAGCCCACAAAGATCAGATTTCTCAGGAAAGCCTGATGGAAAAAGATCTGAAAAGTGTCGACAGTATCTACTCAGAAGCACTGAAAAAACTGGGCGATCTGGGTTTATACGACAGCTTTAACAGCATGATTCAGGCGCAAGGCTATGATTCTGCCGGTGACTGGGCTCTGGTTTCTCAGGATATCACCAATGCCTACATGGCCCTGAAAATGGACAGTGCGGATGTGAACATCGATCAGATGAAAGCTCAGCTGGCTCAGCTTGAAAGCAGCCCTCTGCCAGCCGCGCAGAAAAAAATGATGAAAGATATGATCAGCCGTTCGCTGGCCATGATGGAAAATATGAAAGATGTTCCGGAAGGGGATAAGGCCGCTATCGCGCCTTATATCGCCGACATTGAAAAAGTCGCTCAGGATTCCATGGGCGGTGGTCAGTAAGCAGAATTATTCTGATTGTTTGACCGTTGTGTATTAAAAAGGGCTCCGTGGGAGCCCTTTTTTTGTTGCTGGTCCGGTTACTGAACCGTCAGTTGTTTCTGACTGTCGCGGGGCTGCTGTTTCGGCAGCGTCAGTAATAAAACGCCGTTATCAAAGCGGGCACTGGCGTGTTCAGTATCGACGCTCTGCGGCAGTTCAAAAGTACGCGACACACTGCCGTAAAAGCGTTCGCTGCGCAGAACCTTGTCACTGTCTTTCTGGCTGTCGTGCTGATGTATATCGGCTTTAATCGCCACCACGGCACCATCAATTTTCACATCAATATTTTCTTTGCTCACGCCAGGCAGTTCTGCCTGAACCTGAAATACCTCGTCGTTTTCGGTGACATCCACCCGGATGCTCCGGGGCAGGGAATCACCGTGCAGGGGTTTGACGTAAAAGCCGCTGGTCAGGTCACGGAAAATATCGTCAAAAATGCTGTTGCGTGTCAGGAAATTGCTCATAATTACCTCCAACCAATAAACTGTGGTCTGCGTAAAACTCTGATCAGGATTCTGTGATCAGCCGGTTTCTTGATGAAGCACTCCTGCCCCTGGTGCGGCCATTCCGGATATTCTGGCACGTCACCGGCAGTGATGCGGTTTACCGCTCGGTAATTAATAAATAGGTGCTCGTGGAAAATTTCCAAGGGCTACGTATGACATTTTGCTGAATATTTTTTGAACAGCATCACATTTACCGGTTTCCGGTCCAGGCACTTCAGAAATGAACCTGAGGGGTACCGGCAGGTATCAAACTTCTGCCATACTCAGATGACTGTTTAAGCGTAAATGGGAAACATCTGCATGTCCGAAGCCCGTGAAATTCTCCACGCCCTGAATCAGATTATCCTCGGTAAGGATGAGCAGATACGGCTGGCACTCTGTTGTCTGCTGGCACGGGGGCATCTGCTTATCGAAGATCTGCCGGGCATGGGTAAAACCACACTGTCGCATGCATTGGCTGCGGTGTTTGGTCTCAGATACGCCCGGGTTCAGTTCACCAGTGACCTGCTGCCAGCGGATATTCTCGGGGTGAATATTTATGAAAAAGACCCTCAGACCGGTCATGGTGCCTTCCGCTTTCATCCCGGGCCGGTATTCTCTGAAGTGCTGCTGGCGGATGAAATCAACCGTGCGCCGGCTAAGTCCCAAAGCGCATTGCTGGAGGCGATGGAAGAACGTCAGGTGACGATTGAGGGAGAAAGCCACCCATTACCGGATCCTTTTTTTGTCATCGCAACCCAGAACCCGGTGTCACAGGCCGGGACTTATCCCTTACCGGAGTCACAGCTGGACCGCTTTCTGATGCGCATCAGCCTGGGGTATCCAGATGAAACTTCTGAACGGGCTCTGCTGGAAGGCAGTGACCGACGTGCCTTTATTGAGCAGCTGCAGCCACTGATGAGCGGAGCCGGGCTGAAGATCCTGCAAGGTCAGGTACATGCGGTGAAACCCTCTGCAGCAGTGTTGGATTACCTGCAGCGCATCATCGCGCATACCCGTTACCGTATGGGGTTTGCTTACGGACTGTCGCCCCGGGGTGGCCTGGCACTGCTGACCGCCGCAAAATCCTGGGCGTTGTTGAGTGAACGTCAGTATCTGGTGCCGGAAGACATTCAGGCGGTTCTGGCGGCCGTGGTCGATCACCGGCTGCCGGACAGCGGGGCGGCCGCCACGCTGTTGTCTGAGGTTCAGGTTCTGGCATGAGCCAGACAAAGGCTGCCCTGGCGACAGAGGACAGTGGCTTCCGGCGCTGGCGCCAGGCGGTCTGGCAGCGCTGGCTCAGCCGCCGTATACCGCCGGCCAGCATTCTGGCCCTGTCGCACCGTAATGTGTTTATTCTGCCATCGCGTACCGGATGGGTGTTTGCCGCACTCCTGCTGGTCATGCTGCTGACCGCCATCAATTATCAGAACAGCCTGATTTATGGCCTGACCTTCTGGTTGCTCAGTGTCGGTCTGACCAGCATGTGGCTGACCTTCCGCAATCTGTCCGGTCTGACGCTGGCGGCTGGTCAGGTACAGCCGGTGTTCTGTGGCGAAACCCTGCAGCTGCCGGTGCAACTGCACAGCCGCAACTGGAGTGCCGGGCTGGAACTGGGGTATCCCGGGCACACCCCGACCGAAGTGACGGTTGCCCCGGATCAGACCCTGACGTTGACTGTGGCGTTGCAGACTACCCAGCGGGGCCGTCTGCCGGTGCGAAGGTTGCGGGTGCAGAGCCGTTACCCCTTTGGTCTGTATACCGCCTGGAGCTGGGTGGCGCTGAACTATCCGGTCATTATTTATCCGCAGCCGGTGGTTTCCCCCATCAGCCTGAGCGGCGGGGATGAGCTTCTGGCGGCAGAGCACGCTGCGCCGCAATTGCAGGAAAATGGCGATGAGCCGGATGGTCTGCGTGACTACCGCCCGGGGGACAGTCTGCGCCGCATTGCCTGGAAGCAGTCGGCGCGTACAGGTGAACTGCGTACTCTGGAAATGACCACAGATACGGGCCCGGCCTGCTGGTTCGACTGGGAGGCTCTGCCGGGGCTGGACCCGGAACAGCGCCTGTCACGGCTGACGGCCTGGGTCGAAGACGCCGCGGCGCAGCAGTGGCGTTATGGTCTGCGCCTGCCGGGGCAGGTGATCAACCCGGGGCAGGGAGAGCAGCACCGTCGTGAATGCCTGAAAGCCCTGGCTTTGTGGGGCAGCGCATGAGTACCGATACCGCCATTCCCGGCCGCAGCCTGCTGCTGGTATTGCTGGCCTTTGTCAGTTCACTGCCTGCGCATATGGAGTACCTGCCTCTGTGGTTCTGGGTGCCGGGCATACTGGTGATTGGCTGGCGTGCGGGGGTCTGGCTCGGCTATCTGCATTTCCCGCGTTTACCGGCACGCATTATTGTTCTGACGTTAGCGACACTGGCGGTGCTGGTAGCCACCGGAGCCAGCCTGACGCTGGAAACCAGCACCGCGTTTCTGCTGGCGACGGCCTTTATGAAGCTGCTGGAACTGGCACGGCGCCGTGATGCCGTGGTTCTGCTGTTGCTGACTCTGTTCATTCAGGCCACCGGCTTTCTCTACGGCCAGGGTATTCTGATTACCCTGAACGGTGTGCTGACGGTGTGGCTGACCGCTGCAGCCATGCTCAGTGTCCAGGCAGCACACCGCCGGGGTGTGCCGGAAAATCTGCCGGTATTCCGTCATGCGGCTGTGCTGCTGCTGCTGGCGCTCCCCCTGATGCTGATTGCGTATCTGTTGTTTCCGCGCGTTGGCCCTTTGTGGTCGGTGCCGCTGCAGACGGAGTCGGCCTTTACCGGTCTCAGCCGGTCCATGTCGCCCGGGGATATTTCGCGTCTGTCGGAATCGGACCGTCTGGCTTTCCGGGTGACCTTTTCCGGATCCCGGCCCTTACGGGAAGATCTTTACTGGCGTGCATTGATTCTGTCTGACTACGATGGCCGTGCCTGGCACAGTGAAGAGAATCCACGGTTGGTGGAATTGCCGGAGCGTGCCGCAGACACAGATCAGGGTATGTACCTCTACGACATCATTGCTGAACCGCACGGGCAGTCGTTTCTGTTTTCACTGGCGGGTGTCAGTCCGCGCACCACCGGTACCGGCGTGACGGAGGAGGGGCTGCTGGCGCGCACCAGCCCGCTCATGCAGAGACTGCGTTATCAGGCTGGATCTGAGATCAGCCCGGCGGCGGACATCCTCACCAGTGTCGAGCGCGCGCGCTATCTGGCGCTGCCGGGCGACAATAACCCGCGTACCCGGCAGTGGGCCCGGCAACTGGCTGAAAAGCATCCGGGTGCCACCGGTTTTGCGCTGGCCATCATGCGTTATTACGCCGCGCAGAACTTCGTCTACACCCTGAATCCGCCAGCCTACGGTCCACAGGATCTGGACGAAATGCTGTTTGATGTGCGCCGTGGCTTCTGCGCCCATTTTGCCTCCGGAATGGTGTTTGCTGCCCGGGCAGCCGGCTACCCGGCACGCATCGTGACCGGCTATCAGGGCGGTGAGTGGAGCCCGGAAGGTTATCTGACCGTGCGCCAGTATGATGCTCATGCCTGGACTGAAATCTGGACCGGAGAACGCTGGCAGCGTTTTGATCCAACCGCCATGGTCGCGCCGGAACGCATCAGCTCCGGACTGGAGGAGGCTCTGTCACAGGAAGGCAGCTTCCTGCAGCAGAACCTGCTGTCGCCGCACCGTTACCGTCATGTGCAGTGGCTCAATCGTCTGCGCCAGCAGATGGAAAATATGAATTACAGCTGGACCCGCTGGGTACTTTCATACGACAGCAGCCGTCAGCGCAGTCTGTTGAAAGACAGATTCGGGATTGAGGACATTACCCGGGCGGTATACCTGCTCGCAGGCTCACTGGTGGTGGTAATGGTGCTGGCATCACTGATTCTCTGGTGGTCACAGCGTCCGCCGCGGGAACGCCCTCTGCTGCGCGAATGGCGTCTGTTTAAGGCGCAGCTGGTACGTTATGGTCTGACGGTGGAAGCGGCGGAATCACCGCCGTCTCTGCTCAGACGTGTAGCCCGTCAGTGGCCGTCTCTGGCAACACAGGCTCAGGCAACGGCAGAGCTGGCAGAAGCCTGTCTGTACCGGCCGGACGGCGGAGACGAAGACGCTCTGGCGCGTTCACTGCGGGCTTTGCGCCGGATGCTGAGGCCAGGCACAGAAACAGCCGCTGCCCGCGATGTTCATAAAGGGACCGTATGATTCACCTGCCAGCAGGGCGTTGACCATATTCACGAACAGGTTGCTGTCAGAGGGAGTACACAGGGCGCCAAATCCATACGCACCGAAATACGCCAGTTTCTGCTGCGGTGTGTACATGGCCAGCCCCGGGCTGGCGCTGAGGGGAATCTGGTCTTCCGGCCGTAAGCGGATCAGTGTCGCCCTGGGATTCAGTTCTTTCATCTCCTTCATGTCTTCCTCCGAGGCCGTGACCGGGGCCAGAATGACGAAATGCAGCTGGTTCTCCCCGAACTGATCCAGGGTGGCATCGACGTGGCGCTGACTGACGCTGTTGCAGCTGCAGTCCGGATTCCACAGATGCACCATAGTCACGGCACCGGGCACCGCAGGTACGGTCTGCAGAATCGCGCTGAGGCCGTCGCTGACGGCGGTCAGGTCACGGAACTCGGGTGCCGCATCGGCTGTAACAAAAGGACGCAGCAGGCGGCTCTGGAACCACCACAGTGCGCCGAGGGAGCCGACCAGCCAGGTAATGATCAACAGGCTCACCAACAGGGTGCGGCCACGGGAAAAACGCATACAGAAACCATCCGCAAAATACCGGACTATCATAGCGCATCCGGCCTGTGGGTGGCTTGCGCGCTGTCACGTGTGCCGCAATGATCACTGCGCGCAAGATGGCTGACGTGCCAATCTACAATCCGGTATTATCTGTGGCCGTTACTCTGCACCTGAACACCTGTTATGACCGCCCCTGCGTCTTCACCTCTTACCGCTGAGCCCCTGCCTGAGCTGCTCCCGGCTGATATCATCCGACTGTTTGATGGGCTGTTTGCCAACAGTGAAAACACACGCCTGATAGCGGGCGGACATGAGCCTGAATATCTGCCGGCTGATGAAGGGTGTCCGTATCACCGGCTGATTTTTGCTCACGGGTTTTACGAATCGGCCCTGCATGAAATCTCGCACTGGTGCATTGCCGGCGTTCAGCGGCGCCTGCTGCCGGATTTCGGTTACTGGTACGAACCGGATGGCAGAAGCGCTGAGCAGCAGCGACAGTTTGAGCTGGTTGAAGTCAGACCGCAGGCGCTGGAGTGGATTCTGTCGGTGGCCTGTGGGCGGCGCTTCCGTATCAGCACCGACAACCTCAATGGTGAGCCAGATGCGGTCTCCGCTGGTGAACAGGCTTTCCGCCGGGCAGTAGGGCAACAGGCGCATCATTACCTGACTCATGGTCTGCCACGCCGCGCAGAGATGTTAAAACAGGCGCTGTTGGATTATTATCAACGACATTCAGCATTCGCGGCGTACGTCTTTACGCCGGATGATATATAACCGGAGCTAAGTTTGTTTTCGAAATTTTTCCGGCGCTCTCAGGACAAACCATCGACCGGCGCCAAGACTCCTTCAAAGCCGCACAATGAATCCCATTCGCGGGATTACCAGAAAAAGACTGCAAACTCCGGTGCCAAAAAATCCTCCGGCACGCGTCAGGACCCCAAAGCCAGCAGCAAGCCCGCTGAAAAGCCCTGGAAGATCAGCGACTTCAACGTCGAACCTGCCGAAGGCAAAACCCGCTTTCACGATCTGCAGCTCGACGACAGCATTATGCGTGGAATTCATGAGCTGGGTTTCCAGTACTGCACCCCGATTCAGGCGGAAAGCCTGCCTGCTGCCATGCAGGGCCGCGACACCATCGGCCAGGCCCAGACGGGGACCGGTAAGTCCGCGGCGTTTCTGCTGACCATCCTTGATCGTCTGCTGAAGAATAAACCGGAAGAGCGTTTTGCCAGCGAGCCCCGTGCTCTGGTGATTGCGCCGACCCGCGAACTGGTAATGCAGATTGGCAAAGACGCCGAAGGTCTGGCGAAATACACCGACCTCAATGTCGTCACCATCGTGGGCGGTATGAACTACGATGGTCAGCGCAAAATGCTGCGTGATCATGTGGTGGATGTACTGGTTGCGACTCCGGGACGCCTGATCGATTTCATGCGCTCACAGGATGTGTTTCTGGATCAGGTCGAAGTGCTGGTGCTCGACGAAGCAGACCGCATGCTCGACATGGGCTTCATCCCCGATGTGCGTCGTATCGTCCGCGCTACACCGCCAAAAGAAGAGCGCCAGACCCTGCTGTATTCTGCCACCTTCAACTACGACGTACGCATCCTGATTGATCAGTGGACCACAGACCCGCACAAGGTCGTGATTGAGCCGGAGCAGGTCACCACCGACCGCGTTGATCAGAAGTGTTATCTGGTCGCCGAAAGCGAAAAATATTCACTGCTTGAGCGCGTACTGACCGAAGAAAAACCCGAGCGACTGATCATCTTTGCCAACCGTCGTGACCTGACCCGTAATCTCTGCGACAAGCTGAATAAACATGGCCACGTTGCCGTGCTGCTGTCCGGTGAAGTCAGCCAGGACAAGCGTGTGCGTACCCTCGAACGCTTCCGCGAAGGGCGGGTGAATATCATGGTGGCTACCGACGTGGCAGGCCGTGGGATTCACGTCGATGGCGTCAGCCACGTGATCAACTACACCCTGCCGGAAGATCCGGAAGATTATGTGCACCGTATTGGCCGGACGGGGCGTGCGGGCGCGAAGGGTGTGTCGATCAGTTTTATTTCCGAAGATGATGCGTTTGTGTTGCCGGATCTGGAGAAGTATCTGGGGATGAAACTGGTGCTGACGCAGCCCTGATTTGTCAGATATTTTTGTGGGTTTTATTCGTCATTGAGACAACTTCGTTGCGACAACTTCGTTGCGAGTGACGGCAAAGCAGTCCAGTAAAACCGAATGATTTTTCGCTCCTGGGAGGACGGCATGGGGACGCCTGGTCCCGACCGGCGCGGGCCCTCCCACCTGCTTCGCGCTGTAGTGTTCGTTATTTCACTTCAAACATCATCTTCACTTCGGCTACGGGCCAATTCAGCGTCCTGCCTCACTGGCCCTGACTAGGCGTCCCCGTCAAACATCCATGTTCCTCCAGCCTGTTCATCTTCGTTCTCAGTGACTCACACTAGGCGCCCCAAAACCAGAAACATAGCGATTTAAATAGTCATCACTGGGAGCCTGATTTTTTTTATTTCAAAGATTGTTTTGAGGGTGTAGAGGCCCCCAGTGTTGGTGATTGGAGAAAGCAGTTTCTGGTTTTGGGGCGCCTGTTGCGAGCCGCGATTTTTAAAAGCGAATAGCTCTCCGAGACAGGACGTCGAGGAAGGTATGCTGAGGCAGGATGCCGAATCATGCCGTGAGCGTTAAGAGCTTGCCAAAAATCGTGAAACAGCGAGAAACACAGCGCGAAGCAGGTGGGAGGGCCAGCGCCGGGAGGATGCCGTCCTCCCGAGAGCGAAAATTAAGCGATTAAATTAAAACTTCAGATTACTTCCGCGCCGGTCGGGACCAGGCGTCCTCATGCCGTCCTCCCAGGAGCGAAAGATAACATCGCCATTGAACTTTCGGGATGGCCTCGGTCTGTTGGCCAGAGAGGGATGCCGTACTCCCGAGAGCGAGTAAGAACATTCAGACAGAATTAATTTAATCTGTGTGAGGCGAAAATCTGGCTAAGTAATATTTCTTCAGAGATTAGGAGTAGCTTGCTGTATTAGTTCTTACCGCAAGTAGCAACCATTTAATCCTTCAACAAATCCCTCAAAAAATTTCCCCGGATCTTCTCCTCAAGCCACTGCGGATCATCCATCGGCAGATCATGCCCCGCATCCGGATGCGTAATCAGCGGCTTTTTCCATTGCCGCGCTATCGCCATCGTACAGCCGGGCTTCACCAACTGATCGCCGGAGGCGTTGTACATGACAATGTTCTCCACCGGGGCTTCCCGTGGCCCCTGATAGCCGCTGGAGGCAATCAGCTGTACGAAGATATTGCGCCAGCGCAGCGGGTGCGCTTCGGCAAAATCCAGCCACAGTTCTTTCTCAGCCATGCCCAGTGGGCGGCTCATGGTCAGTTTCAGGATGGTTTGTTCCAGCCGCAGGCGTGAGCCGGTGGTGCTGATGAGTCGCAGAAACGACAGGGCTTTCATCCGCTGCCAGGGCAGGGACAGGTTGGCAAGGCTGGTATTCACGAGATGAAGCTGGCGGATTTCCTGCGGATAACGCCGGGCCCATTCCGTGGCAATCATGGCGCCCATCGAGACGGCGATGATGATCACCGGGGCCGTGGTGGTGGTGCGTACCTGAGCGCGCACGGCTTCCATCATGGCGGGAATGGAGCCCGGCGTTGTGTCGCGGTAAAGATAGCCGTTGCCCGGCAGTTCCGGTTCGATGACCTGAAAGTCTTTATCAAATCGGCGCGGGAATGTACCCCAGTGAAAACGGCTGCGGATGAGTCCGCGCAGAAAAACCAGTGCAGGTTTATCCGGGGTCGCATCCGCAGGGCTGTTCATGGTGGTGTTACCAGACGGTGAAGTAGCGGTGAACGCTGAACTGGAAAGCGGTCGCGGCATCGAACTCACTGCCGAGGTTGGTGCGGTCCAGCGTCAGGCGGTAGTCCCATTTGTTCCAGGTACGTGCGACGCCGACACGGAAATGCCAGTAATCATCGGCACTGCTGCTGCCGAAGTTGATGTCTTCGCTGACGTTGGTCAGGTTATGGCGCGCGGTGTACAGCTCAATGGAGAAGTTGTTCGGCTGGAAGGTGTACGACACCTCGTAAATGTTCTGGCCGGAATCACTGCCGAAGTAGTTGTCGCTGTAGCGGTAACCCAGCATCAGATGGCGGTTCCACAACAGACGCACGGTGGATTCGTTATAGGCGGTACCACTGAGATCGGCATCACCCTGAAAAGTGAAACGGGTAACAGAGGCATCACCGGACCACTTACGCCAGATCGGGAAGTTGAAACCGCCGTACATATCCCATTCGGAATACAGGCTGTCTTCACTGCCGTGATCGACATTGCTGCCCCAGACACCGGCGTAGAAACCGGTATGGTGGGTGCCGGTCAGACCCGCCTGCCAGGCAAGGTTACCACCGGTCTGGCTGATGCCGTCACGGACGTATTCAGAGGTGATGCCCGCATCGGCAGAGATACCGGCAGAGGCACTCACAGAAAACAGGGAGGACAGAAGAAACGTCAGCAATGAGCGGTTGAAGCGGGTCATCAGTGTGTCAGAACTCTTTCGGTTTATAGGTGCAGATCCGGTGGGGCAGTGTAACGGATCAGTGCATGGCTGTTAAGAAATCTCTGGGCAGCCTGCATCAGAGACTGGTTGTCAGTTTCAGCGGTGCATCACTGTACCAGCGGCGCAGTGCCGACTCCATCGCCACCTGTTGCTCGGCCGCAGACGCGGGCACCCACTGCGGCATGGTACGTGTAGCAGACAGCAGAAATTCAAAAAGGATCAGATGACGGCGCAGAATTCTCTGCTGCCGGTGCGGCAGGACCGGGTTGAACAGCTTGTGGTAGCGGAACAGGTGACGTGGATTCTTTTTCACCCACAGCCAGGAGCCCATCTCCAGCGTGACCGGTATGAACTGTCCCTGCGGCTGTTGGCTGCGGTAGCGGTCGTAAAGGTAATCCCACAGATCACCGTTGGTGGTGTAGCTGTGCGCCTGTGGTTCAAACAGATACATGTCGCGGTGCTGCGGGAAACTGTTTTCAAACAGCTCGGTCATGGAATGGGCGGTGCCGATGCCTTCCCACGGATGTGTGCTGCGCGCATAAGGAAACCACAGGCGGTCACGGGTGCCGAAGCCGGAATGGCAATCAAGACTGATGCTGAAGCGCTTGTTGGCAATGGTTTTCAGAACCGCGTCCGACAGCGCCTGACTTTCCGGCTCGAGGCCGGCACCTGCAGCGCCACGGTACCAGGGCAGCAGGGGGCTGATGCGGTGACCACCGACCAGCCAGGGAGTACGTCCCTCGGCTTCCACTGGGGCGTTGCGCATCAGGTCCACGCCACGCAGGTTACAGCGGCTGTTGGCGGCCATGCCGCCCGGATTCACCATAGGTACGATCAGCAGGTGCAGATTGTTGAGGGCATCCTGCATCAGAGGGTCCCAGTGCAGTCGGCGGATCAGAGTGCGCAGAAAGGCAAGAATCACCTGGGTGCCGATGCGCTCTACTCCGTGGACCCCGCCCACCAGTATCAGCACCGGCGTGTCCGGGGCAGTGTTGCCCATTTCCAGCACATAGAAAGGCAGGGGAACGCGCTGGCGCTCGATATGAACCGGTACCCGCACACTCATGTACTGTTTGCCTTCGTCGATCAGGCGCTCCAGTTCGGTGAGTTCGGGCAGTTCGTCGTACAGTCGCTGCTGGGGCTGAATCAAGACGAAAACTCGGTAAGAAGTCAGGCGCTTATTATCGGTTGCGCCCGCGCGCCTGTCACCCCCGGAAATACTCCGGGCAGGGGCGCAGGATTGAGCCACCGCAGGGGTTTCGCTACACTCGCGGCCTTTGGCGCTGCTTGGGGTGCCGTTTTTGGGGAGTCGTACCTATGTCTGTGGACATCCGTGTACGGGGTTATCACCTCGACATTTATCAGCATGTGAACAACAGCCGTTATCTGGAATTTCTGGAGGAGGCACGCTGGGACTTCATCGGTGAAACCGGCTTTGATAAAGCAGCCAAAGCCTTAGGTGTGGCCTTTGTCATCGTCAATATCAACATCAACTACCGTAAACCGGCGCTGGTGAATGATCTGTTGCGGGTGGACGTCAAGGTCGGACGTATCGGTAACAAGAGCTGTCAGTTCGAGCAGAAGATCGTCAAAGTCGAGAACGGGGTTGAGACCGACCTGATCGTCGACGCGGTTAACACCGTCTGCTTTATGGATCTGAAAACCGGCGTTTCTGTCCCGATCGAGGGTGAGCTGCTGCGTATTCTGGAAGAGGCCAAAGCCGGATGAAGGATGCCCTGACTGCCGTTCTCGAAGAAATCAACGGCTTCCTGTTGTGCGCAACACCTGCTGCCTGGGTTGAAAAAGCCCTGACGGAACAGGAGGTACTGCTGATCGATCACGCCAATTGTGAGAAGAAAGCCGCCTCGACCGCCATGAATCTGATGTACAAGCACGTTGACCGCGATGATCTGCTCAGCAAAATGAGTCAGCTGGCGCGGGAAGAGCTGCTGCACTTTGAGCAGGTGGTGGCCATCATGAAAGAACGGGGTATCACCTACCGCCATATCAGCTCCTCACGCTACGCTTCCGGTCTGCGCCAGCATGTGCGCCAGGGCACCCAGTATGAACTCATCGACGTACTGATCGTCGGGGCCCTGATCGAAGCCCGTTCCTGCGAACGCTTTGCCTGCCTGATACCGCACCTGGATCCGGTGCTGGCCAGGTTCTACCGCTCGTTACTGCGCTCAGAAGGGCGCCACTACCAGGATTACCTGTCTCTGGCACGGCAGTACGCGGCTGAGGATATACAGCCCCGCATCGATGAATTCCGCACCCTTGAGCGGGAACTGATTGAATCCCCGGATACGGAATTCCGTTTCCACAGCGGCGTTCCGGCTGCGGCCTGAGCCAATGAGCAGCGACTTCCCGGATCTCCGGCTGTGGCAGGATGGCCGCCTCGCTGGCTGGGATTCATCCCGTCGGGATGGCCCGGTGATGCACCTGTTACACGGCAACGGTTTCTGTTCCCGGGTGCTGGAGCCCATGGCCAGAGTCATGCACCAGCAGAGTCCGGCAGGGCAGTGGTTGTTCACCGATCTGCCGGGACATGGGCAGGCAACCGCTGCCCCGGCGTCTCCGGACTCGGCGTCTCCCGACTGGAACCGGATGGCAGATGAGGTCGCCGCCAGCCTGACTCAGCGGGCAGACGGGCCGGTCATTGGTATCGGGCATTCCCTCGGGGGAGTTATTACCCTGCTGGCCGCGGCACGTTATCCGGCGTTGTTTGAACGCATCATCCTGATTGATCCGGTGATTTACAGCACCGAAGTCATCCTGTTCCAGGCCCTGATGCAACATACGGGACTGTGGCGGCAGCGGCCCTTTATCCAGCGGGTACAGCAGCGCCAGTGCGAATGGCCAGACCGCGCTACTGCGCTGGCATCACTGCGCCGCAAAGGCCTGTACCGCGAATGGGATGACGCAGCCCTGCAGGCGTTCGTGAATTTTGCTCTTTCGGACGTCCCGGAGGGGGTTCAGCTGGCCTGCCACCCGCATACTGAGGCCGCAATTTTTGCATCACGTCCACGGCAGTTGTGGTCGTCGGTGAAACAGCTGGGCTGCCCGGCGGATATTCTCGTCGCGGACCGCTCCTATCCCTTTGTTGGCCGCGCTGCGCGCCGGGCATCTTCCCTTAATTCACGAATCCGGCAGCACCCGGTTTCAGGGTCTCATTGTGTGGCGATGGAAAATCCGCAATTTACCGCGACGGAAATCAATAAACTGCTGGCCGGTTGAATGGCGAGAATGGCCTGTTCCGGCCTTTTTAAAACCTTTGTCAATTGCGCAAAGGTAGGCTATTGTGACTGAAAGACTTCAAGAGACGAGTGCAGTAGGACCCTATGAACATGGAGATTCAGGCAGCGCTGGATGTTGCCGATGAAACTGATTCATTTCTTCAGATAACGGATGTGATTTACGAAAAGGAAGAAGAGTCCGGCTATGACTCTCTCAATGATGCTGAGCGTACGGTCTTCTGTATCGATCAGTTTCTGCGTGAGATGGAGAACGGTGGATTTGTTCAGTTCTTTCATCACGAGGCTGGTTACCGGGCTGAGGATACCCTCAGTGCACTCGATAACATCAAAGCCAAGATTTCCCATCAATTACTCGATCAGGTCATCAATCTGTTCCCCGGGCGTGCTGTTCCGGAAGATGAAGATGCGCGGATCGACGAATTTGACCGGATTGAAAGTGAACACGCGGATGATATTGCCGGACTCGATGACCGTTTTTACGACAGCGGCGAAAATCTGGTTGGCATGACCTTGCGTTATGTTCAGCGGAATCTGCGCGAGTTTCACTGATCTCTGTATCAGTACGCTTGGCAGCGCTCTGTAATTCCCCGGATTCTGAATACCTCAGGACAGTAGCCGCGATATGAACGCCGGCTGCTTTTCCGTGTCTGATACCCAAGAATCATTTTCCGTGAGCCGGATCCGAATCCGGAAAAAATTCCGGTTTCTGAATTTCCGAGAGGTGCCCGGATGCCGGTGCACATGATATCTTGGAATTATGTATTACCCTTTCAGAACTGCCTGATGCAGTTCTGACTCTGCTCCGGCCATCCGTTAATAACCATAATCAGAAAGATGCGTGAGGGTGTATGAAACAACTGCTGACTGCTGTTCTGCTGCTGCTGTGTCTGATGCCGGCTGCCCATGCCAAACGGGTGCTGGATATCAAAGTACCCGATGTGCAGACGTTTGCCGGTAATGAGCTGGTGCTCAATGGTGCCGGTGTCCGCTCAAAATTCATTTACGATCTCTATGTGATCGGGCTTTATACCCGGGAGCCATTAACCGATGCCGATGCCATCATTGCGGCTGACGAGGCTATGTCACTGCGGATTTATATTATTTCTGATCTGATCACGGGGGAGCGTTTTGCTGAATACACCCATGATGGTTTTGTGCGCTCCACACACGGTAATCTGGCACCCATCCGCAAAGAAGTGGATACCCTGGTGGAGTCTTTCCGCAGCAATCTGCAGAAAAATGATGTGTACGATCTGGTTTATCTGCCGGAAACCGGCGTGGTGATTTACCGCAACGGCAAGAAAGAAGACGTCGCTGAAGGTCTGGAATTCAAACAGGCGCTGTTTGGTATCTGGCTGTCCGACAAGCCGGTGAACAGTCATCTGCGCAGCGAGCTGCTGGGCAAAGAATAAGGTTACCGCTTTTTCTGCAGGGAAGGAGACCGGTAACCGGTCTCCGTTCCGTTTTCAGTCTTTCGACGACTTCTCTGACATCTCCGCAATGGCCTGCAGGCGCGCAATAATCTCGCCATTCACTGTGCCCTCAGGGAATTCACCTTTGTCATCAGCAATGCCGGGTTCGCGGTTCAGTAGCAGATGCATGGCTTCATCCACGTGGCTGACACAGTAAATGTGAAAATCGCCTTCTTCCAGAGCATCGACCACGTCCTGATTCAGGATCAGGTTACGCTGGTTGGACTGCGGCACGATGACGCCCTGTTTGCCGGTCAGACCACGTGCTTTGCAGAGGCGGAAGAAGCCTTCGATTTTCTCATTCACACCGCCAATGGCCTGTACTTCACCGTACTGGTTTACCGAACCTGTGATGGCAAAACTCTGATCAATCGGACTGCGTATCAGGGCTGAGATCAGACAGATCAGTTCTGCCAGTGACGCGCTGTCGCCGTCGACATAACCGTACGACTGCTCCATGGCAATATGAGCGGAAATCGCCAACGGGAATTTCTGCGCATAGCGGTTACCGAGGAAGCCGCTGATGATCATCACGCCTTTGGAGTGAATCGCCTGGCCCAGTGCCACTTCGCGTTCAATATCGACCACGCCTTTGTGGCCCGGATAAACCGTCGCGGTAATGCGCGCCGGAGAGCCAAAGCTGGTGTCGCCGAGGGACATCACCGTCAGGCCGTTGATCTTACCAATGGCCTGGCCACTGGTTTCCAGCAGCACGGTGCCATCCATCATCTGTTCAAACAGCTTGTCATACACCCGCCCGGTGCGTTCCTGTTTGGCATTCAGTGCGCGTTCAATATGGGTGGCACTGATGAATTCATCGCGTGCCAGCTTGCGGATGAAATCGGCTTCGGCCAGCAGATCAAACTGCTCACCGATCTGGGCGCTCAGGGTCTGCTGCTGTTCTGAAATGCGGGCTGAATGCTGCACCATACGCACCACAGCTTTACGGTCGAGGTCGGCATAGCCCTGTTCGTCCACCCGGCTTTTCAACAGTTGGGCGTAGGCGTACAGATGTTCTTCATTGAGCTCGATATCACTGTCGAAGTCGACCACGGTACGGAACAGGCGGCGGAAATCTTCGTCGTGCTGCTGCAGCAGGTAATACATCTGCCGCGAGCCGATCAGCACCAGTTTGAAATCCAGCGGAATCACGGCCGGAACCAGCGAGGTGGTATTGATCAGGCCGACCTCGGAGTAGGGCGATTCCATTTTCAGTTCGTGCGACTGCAGAGCGCGTTTCAGTGCTTCCCAGACCCAGGGTTCTGTCAGTACCTTCTCGGCATCCAGAATCAGGTAACCACCGTTGGCTTTGTGCAGGGCACCGGGGGCAATGCGCTGATAATTGGTGATCAGTGCGCCCTGTTCACTGGCGTATTCAATGCGCCCGAACAGATTGGCGAAACTCGGGTGTGGTTCGTAAACAACCGGTGCGCCGCTGTCCGGATTATGGTGCGTGGCGATGTTGGGCAGCAGGGATTCTTCGAGACTGCTGCGCTTGGCGTATTCTTCGCGCAGGTCCATCAGGCGCTCTTCCATCAGCTCTTCAAGTACCAGCGACGGGAGATGTTCTTCCATGTCCTCAAGGTACTCAATGACGCGCTGGTGGCCGGGGAAACTGTCACGGATCGGCTCCAGCAGCGGGGCGATCGCTTCGCGGATGGTGAGCTGATTGAGGTTGCGCAGTTCGTTGCTGCTTTCGCGTTTCCACTGCGGCAATTCAGCCAGTGAATCACTTAGCATCTGCTCCAGCTCGGCGATGTTGTTGTGGAACTCATCGCGCTCTTCTTCGCTCAGCTGGGCAAATTCGGTTTCATCCAGTGCCTTGCCTTCGCGCATGGGCGTGAAGCTGATGGCGCTGGAATCCCGGTACACGGCTACAAACCGTTTATGGGCTTCGCGTTCAACCGTTTCTATCGCCTTGTCATAACGGCGGTTGAAGATGTAGTCGATGGCGGATTTTTTCTGCTGGTAGGCCGGATGTTCCAGCGCGGCCGGAAAGGTCGCCAGCAGCTGGTCAATCAGTTCACGGATCATACGCCCGAACTGGCTGGCTTCGTCCGGATGCAGGGCGATGGCGCGCGGCTCGCGCGGGTTCTTGAAGTTGTTAACGTAACACCAGATGTCCGGCGTATCCTGACGCTTGGCTTCGCTTTTCAGATAATCCTTCACGTAGGATGACCGGCCAGTGCCGGTATCGCCCATGACAAAGATGTTGTAGCCCGGACGCTCCATAGCAACGCCGAACTGAATGGCGTTCACGGCCCGCTCCTGACCCAGGACGCCCTGAAAGGGTTCGACCTCAGCCGTGGTGGAGAAAGTGAGTGAAGTATCCGCGATGGTTTGGGTAGTCAGGCTTGGAGCAAGAGGAAGAGGTTTAGCGGTCATCTGATCTGCATATCTGTCGGTTCAGCCTTCACAGTATTGCGCTCTGCCCGGATTGGCAAGCGGTCTGTTTGTCATCCGCCTCCGGGTAAGGATAATAGCGTCAGTAACACGAAACAGAGACCGGCATGTCAGCCCATCCCGAAGACCGTACCACCATTGATATGTTTTCCTCGCCGCGCCCCGGGCGGCCGCGCAGCAGCCCTTATGACCGGGCACAGCAGAGTCGCTTCAACAAGCGCAGCCAGCGCATGCGCGACAAGCACGCTGGCCTGCACCGGGTGGAAGTGAAACTGCCAGCAGATGTACTCGCCAGAGTGGACGAAATCTGTGAAGAGCTGGGTCTCAGCCGCAGCGAGGTGATGGATGCGGCACTGAAACAATGGCTGCACCTGTAAAAAAGTGGATTTCCTGCCTGTGTGGCTGCCGCTGACTGAAATCTACTGTCAGCTTCCGACTAAGCCCTTGATTCTGAAACGCTGTTTGGCTATTGTACCGGCCCTCTGGCTCAGGCCGGAACGTTATGGTGGCCTCTTCCGGTCCCCCCGCAACGATACACCGCGAACCCCGCCAGGCCCGGAAGGGAGCAACGGTAGTGGTCGACTCGTGTGCCGGGGTGTGGCTGGTTGAGGTCATCTCCAGATGCTCCTGACATTCCCTCAGCATCGCGCTATTATCACACCTCAGATTATTCCCGGCTCAGGTCGTCAATGTTTGGTATTTCATGAGTTATCAGGTACTTGCCCGTAAGTGGCGCCCCCGTTTTTTTGATGAAATGGTGGGGCAGGAGCATGTCCTCAAGGCTCTGATCAACGCGCTCAACGATGGCCGCCTGCACCACGCCTATCTGTTCACCGGTACCCGGGGGGTCGGTAAAACCACCATTGCCCGGATTCTGGCCAAATGCCTGAATTGTGAAGAGGGCGTTTCGGCCCGGCCCTGTGGTGTCTGCTCCTCCTGTCGTGAGATTTCCGAAGGCCGTTTTGTTGACCTGATTGAGGTCGATGCGGCGTCCCGGACCCGGGTGGAAGATACCCGCGAACTGCTGGATAACGTGCAATACGCTCCGACACGGGGCCGCTTCAAGGTCTATCTGATCGACGAAGTGCACATGCTCTCCACCCACAGCTTCAATGCCTTGCTGAAAACCCTGGAAGAGCCACCGGCCCATGTGAAATTCCTGCTTGCGACCACCGATCCGCAGAAACTGCCGGTCACGGTGCTGTCGCGTTGTCTGCAGTTCAGTCTCAAGAACATGACCCCTGAGCGCATTGTCCAGTATCTGGGCCATGTCCTGAAAGAAGAGAATATCGGTTACGAAGAAGCCGCACTCTGGTCACTGGGGCGTGCCGCTCAGGGTAGTATGCGTGACGCGCTGAGCCTCACCGATCAGGCTATTGCCTATGGCGAAGGTAAGGTCGGTGAAGAGCAGGTCAACGCCATGCTCGGCACCATGAACCGCGGTCATCTGTTCCGGTTGGCCGGTCTGATGGCGCAGGGTGATGCCGCAGCGATCCTGCGTGAAGTCGCCGTTATTGCTGAGCATTCTCCGGACTACGACGAAATTCTGCAGGGCCTGCTGCATATCTGGCACAAAACTGCTCTGGCGCAACTGGTGGCGGATGCGGTGGATAATACCGAAGGGGATCAGGAGGCCATCCGCCAGCTGGCTCAGACGATGGCGGCTGAAGATCTGCAGCTTTACTACCAGATCGGTTTGCAGGGGCGCAAAGACCTGTCACTGGCACCCGAGCCCAGACAGGGTTTTGAGATGGTGCTGCTGCGCATGCTGGCGTTCCGTCCGGCACCGGAAGTGATGCCTGAGCTCGACCTGGAAAGTCTGCTCGAAAAAAAAAAGTCTCTGACTGAAAGCGGGGAAACGGCCCCCGCACAGGCGGCAGTGGTTACGACCCGCCCGGCGGCGGTTGAAACTGAACCCGCTGCTGCGCCTGTTCTTCCTCCATCATTTGATCCTGTTGACGCTGGCGCCCGCACTGAACCTGTCGCGGAGGATGATAACCCGCCGTGGGAGATCAACCCGGCAGACGCGACAGAAACGGCCTTGGCTGTGGAAGAGACTCCTGAGCCTGAGTCAGGCGAGGATGCGCAGCTTCCCCCTGGAGGTTTTGCCGGAGGGGCTTCAGATCCCTCTGAACAGCCTGCGCAGCAGCCAGCCCCTCCGCTTGCCGAAGCCCAAAGGGCGGTCCCTGCCAGTGCTCAGGCAGGTCCGGGTAATATGGCGCGGGCGTTGCTCGACGGTGCGTCAGCGGCTGTGCCAGGCGTTCAGCCAGAACCACAGCCAGAAGGGCAACCCGGGCCAACGTCAGCCTCTGATGATCTGGTGACCGTAGGCAGCCATGAAGAGGCCGCTGTCCTGCCGGAACTGAGTCCACATACCTGGTGGCAGTGGGTGGAGCATCTGCCGCTGGCCGGGTTACCTATGGCCATCGCCCGAAACAGCGCCCTGACAGGTATGACGGATGGCACGCTGGAGTTCGATGTTGATCCGGGGCAGGGAGCCCTGTACAACGACAGCCAGAAAGAGCGGATTCAGACGGCATTGCGTACACTGCTGCCGGAAGTGCGGATCAGTATGACGCTGTGTCCGCCGCGTGGTGAAACGCCGGAACAGCGCCGTCAGCGCCAGCAGGCAGAAGCACGTTGGGCTGCGCAGCAGGCCATTGACAGTGACCCGCTGGTCAACCAGATACTGAATGAACTGGGTGGATACGTCATCGAAGACAGTGTCCGCCCCAACTGATACCGAAGACCCTGACGCAGGAGAAAAATATGCTGAAAGGTGGAATGGGCAATCTGATGAAGCAGGCCCAGAAGATGCAGGAACAGATGGCCAAGGCCCAGGAAGAACTGGCACGTGCGGAAGTCACCGGTGAATCCGGTGCGGGTCTGGTCAAGGTCACCATGACCGGTCGTCATGATGTGAAGCGCGTGGAGCTGGACGACAGCGTCATGCAGGAAGACAAAGAAATGCTGGAAGATCTTCTGGCAGCAGCGGTGAATGATGCCGTGCGCAAAATCGAGCAGAACAGCCAGGAGCACATGGCCAAAATGACCAGTGGTATGGGCCTGCCGCCGGGCATGAAACTGCCGTTCTGATCACGGCATGAAATACTATCAGCCAGCGGCTGCGTTCCGTCGTCTCTGCGATGCCTTTGATCAGATGCCCGGCATCGGTGAACAGGGCGCAAAACGCATGGCCGAGTGGCTGATGTACCAGAGTGATGCGCAGGCTTTCCTCGACACTCTGGAGCAGGCTGCAGCTATGCCGCTGTGCCAGTGTTGCAATCTTGTGGTTGAGGATGCCGGGCATTGCCCGTTGTGTTCTGATCCGGAGCGTGATGCGCAGACCCTGGCGGTCATTGCTGAAACGGCACAGTTACAGCCCCTGCTCGACAGTGGCTTCCCCGGGCAGGTCTATGTGCTGCACGGTGTGCTGTCACCGGCACGCCGTATCGGTCCTTCCACGCTGCGTCTGGAAAATTTCTTTTCCCGGGTACAGCAACAACCACCTGAGCAATTGCTGCTGGCACTGACCGACACCGTTGAAGGCCGTGCCACGGCGGACTACATCAGCCGCAGCCTGCCCGCACAACGCAGCCACAGCCTGGCTTTTACCGAGCTGTTGACCTTACCCTCAACGGAGTCTGAATGACGTCCCAGCTGACACAACCCGTCTGGATTACCCGCGATACCGAACTGGCAGATGCCTGTGAACACTGGGCGGATGCTGAGTTTCTGGCGCTGGATACCGAGTTTGTCCGTACCACGA
This sequence comes from Thalassolituus sp. UBA674, assembly GCA_002298335.1. GTDB lineage: Bacteria > Pseudomonadota > Gammaproteobacteria > Pseudomonadales > Oceanobacteraceae > Thalassolituus. The sequence continues at coordinate 90,284 of DBNK01000032.1, read as the reverse complement.
CGTTTTATCCGAAACCCGGCCTGATCCAGCTGGCCACGACCGAAGAGTGCTGGCTGATTGATCCGCTGAGTATCACTGATTGGGAGCCGTTCCGGGTGCTGATGCGCAACCCGGCGGTCATCAAGGTGTTTCATTCCTGTGCGGAAGATCTGGAAGTCTGCAAACGCCTCTTCAATGAACTGCCGGATCCTCTGTTTGATACCCAGCTGGCCATGGCATTCGCCGGTCATGGCCATTCGGTGGGCTTTCAGCGCGCGCTCAGTGAGTTGCTGCAGGTGGATATTCCCAAAGAGGCCACCCGGTCTGACTGGCTGAAGCGGCCGCTGTCTCCGGATCAGGTTGAGTATGCCGTAGCGGATGTCTATTATCTGCGCCGGATTTACCCCCTGCTGCGCGATGAGCTGGTGGCGCAGAACCGCCTCAGCTGGCTGGAAGAAGACTGCCAGCGCCTGCTCAGTGACAGCCGCACTACCGATGATGACTTCCGTGACAGTTACCGCCGGGTCAAACTCGGCTGGAAACTGCGCCCGCAGGAGCAGTATATTCTGCAGCAGCTGAGTATCTGGCGGGAACATGAGGCCAGACGCCGCGATGTGCCACGCAATAAAGTGGCCGATGACCGCAGCCTGTGGAACATGGCGCGCTACAAATCCTCCAGCAAGCAGGAATTGCACAAGGCGGGCTTGCCTCCACATATCTACCGTGAGGCCGCAGAGCAGCTGCTGGACATCATCAGTGCCGCTCTGCAGGCGGATGAATCTCAGTGGCCGGTGATGCTGGACAGACCTCTGTCGGTTGAAGACGGTAACCGCCTCAAGGCGCTGAAAGAGATTGTGAATCAGCGTGCGGAAGCATTGCAGCTGCCGTCAGAACTGCTGGCCAGCAAGCGTCTTCTGACCCCTCTGGCCCGCAGCGACAGCGATGAGATTCCGTCCGGCCTGCAGGATGGCTGGCGCCGTGATGCCGTGGGTACGGCTTTGTTTGACTGGCTGCAGCACAACTGACGCCGGAGACTGAATACTTTGGAATTGGCTATGACGAAAATTCTCTGCGACGTGTATAAAACCCGCAAAAAAGACGAAATGTACCTCTATGTCAGCCGTACTGACGGTCTGGAGCGCGTGCCTGATGCCCTGAAGGAACAGTTCGGCAAGCCTGAGCTGGCACTGACCATGATGCTGAGTGCCGACAAGCGTCTTGGCCGGGCAAAGGCAGAGGATGTCATGAAGGCGCTGGATGAGCAGGGTTTTTACCTGCAGATGCCGCCGCCGCGGGAAAATCCGGATCTGCCGGATCTGTTCACCCGCCGCGACAGAGACTGAGACCGTGGCCGATCAGCCGTTCTGGGAGCGCCTGACGCTCGCTGAAATGAACAAAGAGCAGTGGGAATCCCTGTGTGACGGCTGCGCTCTGTGCTGCCTGCACAAACTGGAAGATGAAGACACCGCCGAGGTGTATTACACCGATGTGCACTGTCGTTATCTGCAACAGCCGCAGTGCAGCTGCAGTGTGTATCAGGAACGTCAGGTTAAAGTACCGAACTGTGTCTGGCTGACGCCGGAACAGGCGTCAACCTTCCGCTGGTTGCCGCAAAGCTGTGCCTACCGTTTACTGGCTGAAGGCAAATCCCTGTTTGACTGGCACCCGCTGGTGTCCGGTGATCCGGACAGCGTGCATACTGCCGGAATCTCAATCCGCAACAAAGGCATCCCCGATGATCAGGTGGATGAACACGACTGGGAGGATCACATCATATGGAAGGCCTGATGGAATATACCCATGCCTGGAGCATTTATGTGGCTGCCGGACTGGTGGCGTTGTGGTGCTGGGGCAGAATGGCGTTCTGGGTAAAGCATTATGGGCTGGGCTATCACCTGTTCAGTGCCGTGGGCGCCGTGTTGATCTTTACTCCGGTTCCGGTGGACATGATGTCTTCCGATTATCTGGCTCCGGGCTTTCTTGCCGTGGCGCTGGCGTACCTTGGCCACGATCAGGCACTGCTTGGTTATTATGGTGTCTGGTATCTGGTTACCCTGGTGATTGCGCTGGTCGTTGTGGCCGCTGCCGCAGCTGCTGGTCTGATGCCCTCCAGGCCGCGCAAGGCCCCGGCGAAATCCGCAGAGCATAACGCTGCCGGGTCTGGTAACCGCAGCAGTAACCCTGTGGATAAGCGCAGCAATGTCCGCCGTGAGCCGAAATTCTGAGTCCGCTGCGGCAGCGGTCAATATAACTTCCTGCCCATTCCCCCTGTCTGGCTAATAACCGAATCTTTGCTAGGGTTTAAGAAGAGCCGGTACTTTCATACCGGCGCCGCAGAACCTTGTTCTGCCGTACTTTTTGAGCAATTCAGGGACCCCTATGCATATTCTCCGCAACCTGCTGCTGCCGGTCATATTCCTTGCCGGAATATTGCCCTGTGTTCAGGCCGCCGAGCCCCTGCCTCCGGACGTCCGCATCGTTATTGATATCTCGGGCAGTATGAAACAGACCGATCCGCAGAATCTGCGGCGTCCGGCGCTGAACCTGCTGACCGAACTGTTACCGGCCGATGCGAAGAGCGGTGTCTGGACCTTTGGCCGCTATGTGGATGCTACCGTTGCCCATGGCGACGTCAACGATGCCTGGCGCGCCGAAGCCCGCCGGGCAAGTAATACCATAGGCTCCATCGCGCTCAATACCAATCTGACCGGCGCCCTGGACCGCGCCCGTCAGAATACCGGTGCTGACAGTGGCTACCAGCAGAGTGTCATCCTGCTGACCGATGGCCGTATTGATATGGACGATACGGAAGGCGATCCGGAGTCACCACCCAACCGCACTGAGCGTCAGCGTCTGTTCAATGAAATTCTGCCGGCGTACCGGGCAGCCGGGGTGAAGATTCATACCCTGGCGCTGTCGGACAATGCCGATAAAGAAACCCTGCGGCAGATCGCCATGGAGACCGATGGCCTGTTCCTGCAGGCCCGTACGGCAGACGACCTGATGCCGGCCTTCCTCAAGGCCTTTGACCGTTCGGTACCGGTAGAACAGGTGCCGATGGATGATAACCGCTTCAGCATCGACAGCAGTGTGCGCGAATTCACCGCACTGATTTTCCGCTCCAGAGATTCCCAGCCAACGGAACTGGTGGCACCGGATGGCACCCGCTATAACGCCAAAAGTGCTGACATGCAGGGTGGTGTGCGCTGGCATCAGGACCTGAATTTTGATCTGGTCACTATCTCATCGCCGCAGGCGGGTGAGTGGTTTGCCGACGCCAAACTCGACCCCGAAAACCGTGTCCAGATTCTTTCTGACCTGCGCCTGCGGGTGGACGGCCTGCCCGGCAGCCTGTTCTCCGGCGTGCCGGTGGATCTGGCCATGTCCCTCACTAATGAAGGTGAGACGGTGGATGAACCCACCATCCTGCAGTTAACCGATATTACCCTGCAGGTAACCGCACCGGACGGACGTACCGGCTCCAAGTTACTGTCTGATCCGGAGAATCTGCCGCAGGACGGGATTTATCACGAAACCCTGAGCCGTCTGACCCAGCCCGGTGAATATCAGGTGGAAGTCATCGCCCGTGGGCGTACTTTTGAGCGCCGTTCGCTGATGACCGCCACACTGGCTGAACCGATGACGGTGACCACAGAGCCAGTCCCTGAAGAACAGCGTGTTCACATCAGCGTCAAGGCCCAGAGCGATCTGGTTGACCGTACCCTGAGCCGTGTTATGGCACGCATTACCAGCCCGGACGGTGGTTCGCTGATCCGCTCCATGGCGTTCAACGACAAAGAACAGGCCTGGACCATGGATCTGCGCCCGGACAAGGGTGACGGCAAATACGAAGTCATGCTGATTATCCGTGGTGTGTCTTCCAGTGGTATGACGTTCAAGAGCAAACCGGAAAGTATGCTGATCCGGTTCCCGCTCAGCGCCGATATGCCACACAGTGAACCGGTTCTGAACAGCCTGCTGGATGAGCCACTGCAGGAGGTCGACGAAGAACCTGAAGAGGCTGAAGAGCCACCTGCGGAAGCGGAAGAAACCCCGGAACCAGAGGCTGAACCTGACGTGGAAGAGGAAGCCCCGGAACCGGCGATTGCTCCGGATCTGGCGCAGAAATTTGCTGAGCAACAGGCTCAGGCTGAAGCCGCTGGGGAAGAAGACAGCGCGACTGAAGAAGAAGAAACCACAGAAGAAGACAGTGGCGGTCTGCCATGGTGGGTCTATCTGCTGCTGGGTCTGGTGAATCTGGGCATCATCGGCGGGGGTGTCTGGTGGTGGCTGAAACGTCGCGGCCAGTCAACGGACGCGGATGACGATATGCTGGGCGAGGAAGAAGATGATGAACTGACGCCGGGTGACTTTGATCTGTTTGAAAACGAAGATGAGGAGGACATTCCGGATCTGGGTGGAATGTCTGAACCGCCGGTGCTGGATGCTGAAGAAATCCTGGCTGAGGAAGCGCCCGAACCTGAGCCACAGCCCGAGCCTGAAGAGGAACCGGAACCGGAACCCGAGCCTGAGATTGAGGAAGAACCGGAACCAGAACCGGTTCCAGAAGAAGAGCCAGAGCCCGAAGAAGAACCTGAGGAAGAACCGGAACCAGAACCTGAGCCGGAAGAAGATCCGGACGAAGGCAATGATTTCGATGATGACTGGGGTGAGTTCGACTTACCGGACGACGACAGCAAGAAGTAACACCAGCCCGGTTGCTCCAGAGAAGCCCGTCTTACTGACGGGCTTTTTCCTGGCGGTAGAGAATCACAGAAGCAATCAGTACAGCCAGGCTCACCACCGCGATAAAGATGGTCGCCAGTGCATTGATCTGTGGACTGACGCCCAGCCGCACACTCGAATACACCACCATCGGCAGGGTCGTGGCACCGGGGCCGGAGACAAAACTGGCGATCACCAGATCGTCCATAGACAGGGTAAAGGCCAGCAGCCAGCCCGCCATCAGTGCCGGTGCAATCATCGGCAGAGTGACCGTGAAGAACACCCTCAGTGGCCGGGCACCAAGGTCCATTGCCGCTTCTTCAATCGAGGTGTCCATGTGCGCAAGACGGCTCTGCACAATCACAGTGACATAGGCCATGGAGAAGGTCGCGTGGGCAATCAGAATGGTGGTCTGCCCACGGCCTTCCGGCCAGCCGGTCAGATTTTCCAGAGCCACAAACAGCAGCAGCAGTGACAGGCCGATAATGATCTCCGGCATCACCAGCGGCGCAGCCACCATCACGCCCAGACTTTTATGGCCGCGTGCCTTACGGAAACGCACCAGTGCCAGTGCCGCGAGTGTACCGAGCACCACCGCCAGAGTGGCGTTCAGTGCCGCAATTTTCAGGCTCAGGGCGGCCGCATCCAGCAGTGGTCCGTTAGACATCAGCTCGCCGTACCACTTGGTGCTGAAACCGCCCCAGACGGTGACCAGACGGCTTTCGTTGAACGAATACACGATCAGACTGACGATCGGCAGGTACAGAAAGGCGTAACCGGCCAGCAGCATCATTACCAGCAGTGGCGAGCGGGTGAAGAACTGTCTCATGCTTCTTCCTCCGCCTGACGGCGCTGCTCATAGTGGCGCATCAGCACAAAGGGCACGATCAGCACCAGCAGCAGGATGGCCGCCAGTGACGAGGCTACCGGCCAGTCTTTGTTGCTGAAGAACTCGATCCACATGAGCTTGCCCACCATCAGGGTATCCGGCCCGCCAAGCAGATCGGGAATCACAAACTCACCCATGACCGGGATGAACACCAGCATGGAACCAGCAACGATGCCGGGCATGGACTGTGGCAGTGTGACGGTGAAGAACTGACGTGCAGGCCTTGCTCCCAGGTCAGCGGCGGCTTCCAGCAGGGTATTGTCGAGCCGGATCAGCGTGGCATAGAGAGGGAGCACCAGAAACGGCAGATAGCTGTACACCACACCGATGTATACCGCGACAGGGGTATGCAGAATCTGCAGCGGCTGCTCAATCAGCCCCATGCTCATCAGCAGCTGATTGAGCAGGCCGTTGTCTTTGAGAATGCCGATCCAGGCGTACACGCGCAGCAGGAAGCTGGTCCAGAACGGCAGGATGATCAGCATCAGCAGGGGCATACGCCAGTGTTCCGGAGCCCGGGCAATGGCGTAGGCCATCGGGTAGCCCAGCAGCAGACACAGCAGTGTTGAGATGCTGGCCACGGTAAACGAGCCCCAGAGTGCATCGCGGTACAGCTCATCCTCAAACAGCAGCACATAGTTACCGAAGTTGAGGGTGATGGTCAGCAGGCCATCTTCAAACTCGCGCACCCAATCCATGTAGGGCGGCATGGCCAGCTGGGGTTCCGACAGACTGATCTTCAGAATGAACAGAAAAGGCAGGACGAAGAACAGCGCCAGCCAGAACCAGGGAACCGCGACGATCAGCCTTGAACTGTGAGCGCTCAGCGTTCGCAGGGCCGCACTCATTGTGTCAGTACCCCACAGCTGTGGGTATTCCAGGTCAGGCTGACTTCCTGTCCCCAGGTCAGTGGCTGCTCGGCCAGAGCCAACACGTTGGACTGGGTAAACTGCATGCGCTTACCGCTGGGCAGATCGACGTGGTAAATAGAGACGTCGCCCAGATAAGCAATTTCTTTGATCTCACCGGTGACCTGATTCGCACCGCCGCTGCCGGTATCCGTCACGCGGATTTTCTCCGGCCGGATAGCCACTGTGACCGGCATGCCCTGGGCCAGAGGCTGGCTGTGGTGGACTAACAGCTCGCCACCGGTTTCTTCGCTGCCGATCAGCGCCATGTCTTTTTCGTGACTGATCACATGGCCACTGAACAGGTTGACTGAGCCGATAAAGTTGGCGGCATACAGGGTCGATGGAAATTCGTACATACGGCGCGGTGAATCGACCTGCTCGGCGCGGCCGTCGTGCAGCAGGGCGATGCGCGAGGACATGGTCATGGCCTCTTCCTGATCGTGGGTCACCACGATGAAGGTGATGCCCAGACGCTCCTGAATGTTCACCAGCTCAAACTGAGTCTGTTCGCGCAGTTTTTTGTCGAGAGCACCCAGAGGTTCGTCGAGCAGCAGAATCTTGGGTTGCTTGGCCAGTGCCCGTGCCAGAGCCACACGCTGGCGCTGGCCACCGGACAGCTGATGAGGCTTACGGTCCGCCAGCTTCTGGATCTGTACCAGCGACATCATGGAGGTCACACGTTCACGTCGTTCAGCGCGGTTCAGCGGTTCATTTTTCAGACCGTAAGCAATGTTCTGTGCCACTGTCATATGCGGGAACAGGGCGTAGCTCTGGAACATCATATTCACCGGACGGTTGTACGGTGGTACTGAGGTCATGTCCTGACCATCAATAATGATGCGTCCTGCGGTCGGGGTTTCAAACCCGGCCAGCATGCGCAGCAGGGTGGTTTTCCCGCAGCCGGATGCCCCCAGCAGCGAGAAAAACTCACCGCGGTGAATATCCAGTGAAATATCGTCCACGGCATAGACGTCACCAAAGCGTTTGGTCACGTTTCTGATCTGCACAATGGGTTCTTCTTCCGGTGCCGACCAGCTCTGATTGCTGAGGGTACGGGGTTGGCTCATCAGTCAAAAACTCCTGTGAGGGGCAGTGCAAACACAACAAAGGCTAATAAAAAAACCCCGTACGGTCAGGACGGGGTATTGGGGTATTGCCCTGAGAACGGAGGTGCCTGCAGAGCAGGCACCGCTCAGATTGCCTTACTTACCGGTTTTCGCACGGGTCCACAGACGGTTCATGCTACGTGCTTCTTTATCGGCCGGAGTCTTCAGTACCAGCAGTTTTTCCATGGTGGCTTCTGACGGATAAACCCCAGGGTTGCTGCGCACTTCTTCATCAACCAGCGGAGTAGCTGCTGCGTTGGCGTTGGCATAGGCCACGTAGTTAGTGATCGGTGCGATCACCGCCGGATCAAGCAGGTAATTGATGAACTTGTTGGCGGCAGCCGCATTCGGTGCATCTGCAGGAATAACCATCACGTCAGTCCAGACTACGGCACCTTCTTTCGGCACCACGTACTGAACAGTCACACCGTTTTCCGCTTCTGCGGCACGGTCACTGGCCTGCAGCATATCGCCGGAATAACCGTGAGCAACACAGATATCACCGTTGGCCATATCGTTGATGGTCTGAGAGCTATGGAAATAACGGATGTAAGGACGAACCGCAGAAATCACATCGGCGGCTTCTTCCATCGCCGACTTGCTGAAATCATCGGTCGGCAGGCCTTTGTAAGCACGGGCTGCGACGAACACTTCGGTCGGGTCGTCCATCAGCGCCACACCACAGGCGGACAGTTTTTTCACGGTTTCCGGATCAAACACCAGAGCCCAGCTGTCCAGCTCAGCGTCTTCACCCAGAATCTCTTTCACCTTCTCTACGTTGTAAGCGATACCTGTGGTACCCCACATATAAGGCACCATGTACTCGTTGCCAGGGTCGATGTCAGACAGCGACTTGAGGATGTTTTTATCCAGGTTGCCATAGTTGGTCAGAGCGCCTTTATCGGCCTTCTGATACAGACCAGCACGGATACCCCGGTCAGCGAACGGACGTGCGGTCGGGAAAATCAGGTCATAACCACTGCGACCGGCGAGCATTTTGGCTTCGAGAACTTCGTTTGAATCATACACGTCGTAGGTCACTTCAATACCAGTGGCTTTTTCAAATTCAGCCACGGTGTCTTCGGCGATGTAATCCGACCAGTTGTAAATGTGCAGTTCTTCAGCGGAAACGTTCAGGGCAGACAGGGTAACCGCAGAGGCCAGCAGGCATTGCTTAAACAGGGTTTTGCTCATGGGCAGACTCCACCAGGAGGGAAATGACAGGATGATTATGGATGGCTTCAGGACACCGGCCGGAAGCCACCGGTCGAGCGAATGATGGCAATATTGCTGAAAAAATACAGACAATTGATTTGATCGTAAAGATCAGAAAAACTGCATGACGTGCCATTGCGACAGAGACGACATTCTTTGTCGGCAAAGCCCGTATTCAGCTTGAAAAACAGGTACATGGATGATCTTCAGAGACATTTCCGCGAGGTGTCTGAGTCAGTGCCAGACCCCGATCACGGCGCCCATGAGCGTGAATGAAACCACCTGATAACCGGCGTTGATGGCAAACAGCTTCAGCGAGCGGCCTTCAAACAGATCATTCACTGCAAAAGCCATGGCGACCCATCCCGCACCAGCCAGAAAACCGTACAGAGTGCCGGTTGCCAGGGTCCGTTCAGGCCCCAGAAAGGCGGCCAGATTAAACGCCATGATCAGGGTGGCCAGAATGGCGAGGGCGAAGATTTTCGCCATGTTGCGGTGTCGCGCGGATTCTTCCGTAATGCCGGTTTCGCGCATCCAGGCTTTACCGAACAGGGCTGGTGAGTACCAGAGACCGCCAAGTCCGAAACTGATGGCGGTGGCGGCAAGGATTGCCAGATAGTTAAGTTCCATCCTGAGTCCCCCAAACGATGATGTCTGACTCAGGATGGTAACGGTTCAGCCATGGTGGTTGCGGGCGATGGCTGAAAATGTGGCAGCAAAAGCTGAACAAAGATTACAGATAACGCACGCCCTGACGGATGGCCAACAGACTGACCTGATCACCGGCATCGCTGGCCTGCGCGTCTTCCATGCGTACGGTCTGGCCGGTGTTCTCAAGGATCACCTGTTCAATCTTTTCATCGCTCAGTTCGCCATCGACTTTTACGGTGGTCATATTGTCCGGGTTTTCCAGCGAAGCGGATGTGCCTGGCAGATAGATGGTACCGTTGCTGAAGTCGACCGCGAAAGCGATGACGCCCGGCACAATAAAGAACAGCAGACCGATAGCATCTGCGATCACCACACCTGGATCAAGCCGGCCTGAGACCTGGCCTTTGCGCTCCGGATAGAGAATGGTGCCACAGGCCGACAGTTGCATCAGCAGGCCGCCGGTGATGGCTGTGGCCAGTGATTTGCGCGCAAAGGTTTTGCAGATAGTGCGGTTCATAGTCTCTCTCCCTTTTGATGAACGGCACAGCGCACAGAGCATTCTGTGAACTGGCCCTTACAGAATAGTTTCCGTCACGGAAAAGTGTGGGTGCATAAGTTATGTACAGGATTGTGACCGGGGATGACGGAAATAATTCCGTCATATTTGCGGGAGAGAGCCGGGGCGGGATCCCGGCTGACGGTGGTTGATCTTGATTCAGGCGTCAGGCTTTGCTCAGTGCCTTGCCCACCAGTCCTTTCAGTTCCGGAATACAGGAACCACAGTTGGTTCCACACTTCAGAGCAGCCCCCAGAGCATCGGCGGACTCACATCCATTATGGATGGCTTCCAGAATGGTCTTTTCACCCACCTGAAAGCAGGAACAGATGATCTTGCCTTTGTCGGCGCCGGCACCCAACGGCCGGCCCGCCAGCAACGCTAGGCGGTCGGCAAACTCCAGCTGTTCATCATCGAAGCGTTCCTGCAGCCAGCTGCGCGCCGACAGGTCAGCGGACGGGTGCAGGAAGATGACACTTTCGAGTCGGCCATCGCGGATATGCGCGACCCGCACGTGGCCGTTTTTAGGGTCACTGAAGCGCAGTACTTCGTGCTCCGGCCAGCTGGCGGCCAGTGTGGTGGCAAACGCCGCCGGGTCACTGTTTCCGGACGTTTCGTACATGTGGCAGGTGCTGGTGCGGTTGTAGACCCAGTAATCACTGCCGAGCGGCCCGAGATCATCGCGGCTGAGAACAAAGCCTTTCCAGCTGACGTTAAAAGGTTCGGCCTGTACCTGAGCACGCTTCAGTGCGGGCTGTCCTGAGATGGGATCATTGTCTTTGTTGATCAGGGTGCCCATGCGCGCGAGGCTGGCGTAGCGGTCGGTCCAGTGCATGGGAACAAAAATCTCGCCCTGACGCTGGCGCCCGTCGGAGGCGACATGGGCGCGCACAACAATGGCTCCGCGCTCATTGAACAGGCGTACCAGTCCACCGTCTCTGATGCCGTAAGTGCGGGCGTCATCCGGATGGAAGTCGGCATACGGCTCAGCAATGTGCTGGGCCAGACGGGCCGACTTGGCGGTACGTGTCATGGTATGCCAGTGGTCGCGGATGCGGCCGGTGTTCATCAGCAGGTGCCCGGGTTGAATCTGAGGTGGCAGCTCTGCTTTCACGGCGATAAAGCGTGCACGGCCATTGCGGGTGTAGAAATGGCCATCATCAAAGAAACGTTTGCGGCCACGCGGCCATTGCGCATTGACCGGCCACTGCACCGGTGGCATGGCATCGTATTCATCGCGGCTCATACCGACCAGACCGGACAGGTCGAAATCCCGTTTGCCGTCGTTCTCGAAGGCCGACAGGCGGGCATGTTCGTCAAAAATCTGTGCAGGGTGTTCCCAGCTGAAGGCGTCTTCATAGCCCATGCGTTGTCCGACCTGGCTGATGATCCACCAGTCGGGCATGGCTTCACCCGGGGAGGGCAGGAAGCCGCGCTGACGCGAGATACGTCGTTCTGAATTGGTCACGGTGCCGTTCTTTTCGCCCCAGCCAGCGGCAGGCAGCAGTACGTGTGCCATGGCAGTGGTATCGGTGTTGGCCATGCAGTCGGATACCACCACAAGTTCACAGTGGCTCAGCGCCTCTTTCACATCGTTGGCGTCGGGCATGCTGACCAGAGGGTTGGTGGACATGATCCACAGGAATTTGATTTTGCCGGCTTTGACTTCATCGAACAGGTCCACCGCCTTCAGCCCGGCGTGGGTGGCCACGGCGGGCGCATTCCAGAAACGGCGGACGCGGTCAGCCTGGTCAAAGTCCATATGCGCGGCGAGCTGGTTGGCCAGACCGCCGACTTCACGGCCTCCCATGGCATTGGGCTGCCCTGTGATGGACAGAGGGCAGGCACCCGGCTTGCCGATGCGGCCTGTGGCCAGGTGCAGGTTGATAATACTGTTGGCTTTATCGGTACCGTCTTTGCTCTGGTTGACGCCCTGAGAGTAGAAGGTCACGGTACGGTCAGTGTCCCGGAACCATTCAAAGAAGGTCTGCAGATCATCAAGGTCGGTATCCGTGATCTCTGCCAGGGCTTCAAAGCCATCCACTGCCTGACTGGCGGCTTCCAGCGTCTCTGCAAACTGTTCGGTGTGGTCTTCGATAAAGGCCAGATCCAGCGCGCCGGTTTCATCCAGGTAGGCCAGCAGGGCATTGAACAGAGTGGTATCGGTGCCGGGGCGGATGGCCAGATGCAGGTCCGCCAGATCACAGGTGGCGGTGCGGCGCGGATCAATCACCACAACTTTCAGGTCCGGGTTGTTTTTCTTTGCAGCGACCATGCGCTGAAACAGAATCGGGTGAGCCCAGGCGGCATTGCTGCCAACCAGCACCAGCAGGTCAGCCAGTTCGAGGTCGTCGTAGCAACCGGGCACGGTATCAGACCCGAGGGAGCGTTTATAAGACGCTGCCGCTGACGCCATGCACAGGCGTGAGTTGGTATCCATGTTGGCACTGCCGATAAAGCCCTTCATCAGCTTATTGGCGGCGTAGTAGTCTTCGGTCAGCATCTGCCCGGCGCCGTAGAAGGCGACGGCTTCAGGACCGTGAGTTGAGATCACCTGGGTGATCTTGTCGGCAATCAGGTTCAGGGCCGTATCCCAGCTGGTTCTCTGACCTTTGATGGTTGGGTAGAGCAGGCGGTCGGTATGATCCAGGGTTTCGTGCAGGGCTGAGCCTTTCACACACAGGTTGCCGAAATTGGCCGGATGACTGGTGGTTCCACACACAGGCTCAACCTGCTCATCCGTCATTGTTACAGTGACACCACAGCCCACGCCACAGTAGGGGCAGGTTGTTGAGGTTTCTGCTGTTCCTTTAGCCATATCAGCCTCCCGGAGAAAAAAAAAGCGCCCGCAGGAATACCTGCGAGCGCCAATGCTCATAAACACAACACGTTGACACCATCATGGTGTCGAATAGCGCCGGAGTGGGACAAAAGTCCTGACACAACGTCGTTACACTTAATGTAATAAACAAGAAGAATGCCAAGTTTGAAAATTCTCCTGCCAGCCGCGCAGGCTCTGGGTTTATGTCAGATACAGGCCCTTCAGCTGGTCAGGAGGACGGCATTTTTCAGGAAACATGTGTTTTTCTCTGGTGCGCAAAAATTGATCTGTGCATAAAAATGGTGCGATTTTTTATGCCCGCAGACAGTGCGCAGATGGTGCTTATTTGTACAAAAGCATTGAAAACAGGGGACTTTCTGCCAGTGTGTCGCCCATATTTAAAACTGGCATTCACTTTGCTAATATCTACCCATCCTCACTTGCAAAGATGCGGTGGCGAGACGGCGCAACGATGCACCTGATTATAGGAATCCCCTTTAACCGTGTGCATTGGAGAGTTATCGCCATGAGCAAGAAACGCATTATTGTTGTCGGCAACGGAATGGTTGGCCACAACTTCATCAACACCCTCGCTACTTCTGACAACGCAGATCAGTTTGAAATTCTGACCTTCTCAGAAGAACCACGTCTGGCCTACGACCGCGTACAGCTGAGCAAATACTTCTCCGGCGCGTCTGCTGATGATCTGGCTCTGACCACGTCGGATGAATACGACGGCCTCGGCGTTGTGTATACCCTTAACGATAAGGTTGTGGGCATCGACGCTGACAACAAGACCATCACCACAGCGTCTGGCCGTGTCGAAGGTTATGACAAGCTGGTTCTGGCGACCGGTTCCTATCCGTTTGTGCCACCGATTCCGGGCAAAGATCAGGACCACTGTCTCGTTTACCGTACCATTGAAGATCTCGAAGCCATTTCTGCCTCGGCCGCCGTATCCAAAACCGGTGTGGTTGTGGGTGGTGGTCTGTTGGGTCTGGAAGCCGCCAACGCACTGAAGCAGGCTGGCCTGGATACGCACGTGGTTGAATTTGCCCCACGTCTGATGGCCGTGCAGCTGGATGAAGGTGGCGGCAAACTGCTGCGCCGTAAGATCGAAGATCTGGGTGTATCTGTTCACACTGAGAAAAACACCAAAGAAATCGTTGCCGGTGAAGAATGCCGTTACCGCATGAACTTTGCCGACGGTTCTTACCTTGAAACCGACATGATCCTGTTCTCCGCCGGTATCCGTCCGCAGGATGAGCTGGCGCGTCAGTTCGGTCTGGATATGGGTGAGCGTGGCGGTATCGTGATCAACGATTACTGTCAGACGTCTGAAAAAGACATTTACGCCATCGGCGAATGTGCCCTGTGGGACGGCAAAATCTACGGTCTGGTTGCTCCGGGTTACCAGATGGCCAAAGTAACCGTTAACCACATCATCAACAGCCTGATTACGCATCAGGACCACACCCTGTCTTTCCAGGGCGCCGACATGAGCACCAAGCTGAAACTGCTGGGTGTGGACGTGGCGTCTATCGGAGATGCACAGGGCCGTACGGCCGGTGCACACAGCTACATCTTCAACGACGATGTAGCAGAAGTGTACAAGCGTCTGATTGTCTCTGCCGACGGCAAAAAACTGCTGGGCGCCGTACTGGTGGGCGAAGTGGATTCCTACGGTACTCTGCTGCAGCTGATGCTGAACGACATGGACATTCCGGGCAACCCGGCCGCTCTGATCCTGCCGGCACTGGGCGATGAAGCACCGGCTGGTCTGGGTGTGACTGCACTGCCGGATACCGCACAGATCTGTTCCTGCTACGACGTGTCCAAAGGCGATATCGCCGGTGCCGTTCAGGGCGGTTGCTGCACCGTCGGTGACATCAAAGCAGCGACCAAAGCAACCTCTGGCTGCGGTGGCTGTTCTGCACTGGTTAAGCAGGTGATGGAAGCTGAACTGGAATCCATGGGCGTTGAAGTTGACCACAGCCTGTGTGAGCACTTTGCCTATACCCGTGTTGAGTTGGCTGACATCATCCGCGTTAAGGGTTACACCAGCTTCCCGGAAATCCTCAAGAGCCACGGTAAAGGCCACGGCTGTGAAATCTGTAAGCCGGCCATCGGTTCGATTCTGGCGTCGTTCAACAATGAATACGTGCTGAAAGACGACCTGATGCCACTGCAGGACACCAACGATATCTTCCTCGGCAACATGCAGAAAGACGGTACCTATTCCGTTGTGCCTCGTGTACCGGGCGGTGAAATTACTCCGGACAAACTGATTGCCATTGGTGAAGTCGCGAAAGAGTTCGATCTGTACACCAAGATCACCGGTGGTCAGCGTATCGACCTGTTCGGTGCGCAGCTGCACGAACTGCCGAAGATCTGGGAAAAACTGATTGCAGCGGGTCTGGAAACCGGTCACGCCTACGGTAAATCCCTGCGTACCGTGAAGTCCTGTGTGGGCAGCACCTGGTGTCGTTACGGCGTTCTCGATTCTGTCGGCATGGCTGTCGCTCTGGAGCACCGCTACAAAGGCCTGCGTGCACCCCACAAGATCAAGTTCGGTGTGTCCGGCTGTACCCGTGAGTGTGCCGAAGCCCAGTCCAAGGACATCGGCGTGATCGCCACTGAAAGCGGCTGGAACCTCTACGTCTGTGGTAACGGCGGTATGCGTCCACGTCACGCGGATCTGTTTGCGACCGATCTCGACGACGAGACTCTGGTGAAATACATCGACCGCGTGCTGATGTTCTACGTCCGCACCGCAGATCGTCTGCAGCGTACGTCTGTATGGCTGGAGAATCTGGAAGGTGGTCTGGATTACCTGAAAGACGTGGTCATCAATGACAAGCTGGCCATTAACGAAGAACTGGAAAATGCTATGACCAAAGTGGTCGGCACCTACCAGTGTGAGTGGAAAACCACCATCGAAACTCCGGAGAAACTCAAGCGCTTCAGCCACTTCATCAACGCCGCTGAGAGCGATGACAATCTGGCGTTTGTGCGCGAGCGTGGCCAGCGTCGCCCGGCGACCGAAGCCGAGCGCATTGAGCTGGTTTCTCTTGATAACAACGAACCGACGACAACCAAATAAGTAAGGCAGGAACTGACATGAGTAACTGGACTAAAGTGTGCCCACTGGCTGACATTACCCCGGATACCGGCGTTTGTGCTCTGGTTGACGGTAAGCAGGTAGCGGTATTCCGCTACGGTGAAGGCGAAACGGTTTATGCCATCAGCAATTACGATCCGTTCGGCAACGCCAATGTACTGTCACGCGGTATCGTGGGTTCGCTGGGCGAGCGCCCGGTGGTGGCTTCTCCGCTGTATAAACAGCACTTCGACCTGAGCAACGGCGAGTGCCTGGAAGACGCGGAGAAATCCATCGCCGCGTATCAGGTACGTATCGAAGCGGGCGTGGTCGAAGTCGCCGCAGCCTGATCTGCCCTGACCTGACATCTGTCTGATTGGCCCCGGCTTATGCCGGGGTTTTCTTATCGTTTTTTTTTACCGTGTTTTAAATGGAATCTTTTTATGACTGCGGAAAAATTTAATATTTTCTCCTTCGCCGGAAAAATGAAGATCCTGCACCTGAGCTGGATCGCATTCTTTATCACTTTTGTGGTGTGGTTTAACCACGCACCTCTGCTGCAGGCCATTGCCGCCAGCATCGGACTTGAGCCTTCTGAAATCAAAACTCTGCTGATCCTTAACGTCGCCCTGACCATTCCGGCGCGGGTGATCATCGGCATGCTGACCGACCGCTTCGGCCCTAAAATTGTGTACTCAGCGCTGCTGGCGATCTGTTCCATTCCCTGTTTCATGTTCGCCTTTGCCGAGACCTTTGAGCAGGCTGCTATTGCCCGCTTTATGCTGGGCTTTATCGGTGCCGGCTTCGTTATCGGTATCCGGATGGTGAGCGAGTGGTTCCCGGCCAATGAACTGGGTACCGCTGAGGGTATCTATGGTGGCTGGGGTAACTTCGGTTCTGCCGCCGCCGCTTTCTCTCTGCCTGTGATTGCTTTGTGGTTCGGTGGTGACGACGGCTGGCGTTATGCGGTTGCTACCACAGGTGTCATGAGCCTGCTGTTCAGTGTGGTGTACTACTTCAACGTGTCTGACACCCCGAAAGGCTCGACCTACTTCAAGCCGAAACACATTGGTGCGATGGAAGTGACCAGCAAAGGTGACTTCTTCTTCCTGCTGGTGATGAAAGTGCCGATGTATGCAGCCCTGGCTCTGCTGACCTGGAAGCTGTCTCCGGCCGGTGTGAAACTGCTGTCAGAAACCACGGCACTGATCTGTTATGTGGGCCTGTTCCTGCTGTTCATTTACGAAGTGTCCCACGTCTGGAAAGTGAACAAGACTGTGTTTTCTGAGCCTGTGCCAGAAATGCACCGCTACAAGTTCAAGCAGGTTGCCGTGCTGAACGTGCTGTACTTCGCCACCTTCGGTTCTGAGCTGGCGGTGGTTTCCATGCTGCCACTGTTCTTTGCCGAAACCTTTGAGCTGTCGCCTGTCGTAGCCGGTATGGTGGCCTCGGCGTATGCCTTTATGAATCTGATGTCACGTCCGGGCGGTGGCTGGATCTCTGATAAGTTCGGTCGTAAGCCAACGCTGCTGATCCTGACAGCAGGTCTGGCTGTCGGTTACTTCGTGATGTCGCTGGTGGATGCCACCTGGCCACTCTGGCTGGCGGTGGTTGCGGCTATGGCCTGTTCCTTCTTCGTTCAGTCTGGTGAAGGTGCGGTATTTGCGGTGGTGCCACTGATCAAACGTCGTCTGACCGGTCAGATTGCCGGTATGACCGGTGCCTACGGTAACGTGGGTGCGGTAACCTACCTGACCGTACTGTCGCTGGTAGACTACTCAACCTTCTTCATGGTGATTGCGGCTACGGCGGTGGTGGGCTTTGTTGCTCTGCTGTTGATGGAAGAGCCGAAGGGTCACATGGTAGAAGTGAACGAAGACGGTTCTGTGCAGATGATCAACGTCGGTTGATTACCTGTGTTTCCTGAGCGATAAAGAAAGTGGCTGCGGCCACTTTTTTTATACACAGAGTTCTTTTAAACCGAGATTTTAAAACAGAGCTTTTTAAAAAAGAGCTTCTTTCAGGATTCTGAAGCAAGGACAGAAGGCAAGAGGACCGATGAGCGCAGAACTCAGCATCACCTTTGGTGGCTACAGCAGCGCCGGGGTTAAAGACGAAAATCAGGATGCTTTTGCGCTGTGGCAACCGACCTCGGGTGCTGTGCGCTATAAAGGGCTTGGCTTCTGCGTCGCCGATGGCGTCAGCTGCAGCGAACATGCCCAGCAGGCCAGCGGTACCTCGGTGACGCACTTCCTCAACGACTATTACAGTACCCCGGATTCCTGGGATGTTAAGACCGCCGCATCCCGGGTACTGAGTGCCCTCAATTCCTGGTTGTATCATCACGGTCAGCAGGCCAGTGCCCGGCATAATTCGCTGGTCACTACTTTCTCCGGAATGATTCTGAAAGCCAGCACCCTGCACCTGTTTCATGTCGGCGACAGCCGCATCAGCCGCCTGCGTTCCGGCAGCTTAGAGACTCTGACCCGTGATCATACGCACCGTGCCGGTAATCGCGATCTGCTGAGCCGGGCTCTGGGTATGGATGTACGCGTCGAGGTGGATTACCGCAGTGAAGACATCGCCGTTGGTGATGTATTTCTGCTGTCCAGCGACGGCCTGCATGGTTTTCTTGACCCCAAAGTTCTGACAGAAACTCTGAGGGCTCTGGCCAGTGACGGTCGCACTCAGCATGATTTTGAAAAAGCAGCCCGGACGCTGGTCGAACAGGCACTGGCCAACGGCAGCGACGACAATCTTACGGCCTTGTTGGTGCGGGTGGACCAGGTACCGACAGCCGACCTGAATGAAACTCACCGGGAACTGACCCGCCGTGTGATTCCCCCGGTACTTACGGTTGGCCAGAAAATTGATCATTACGAGGTGGAGCAGGTGCTGTTTTCCGGCACCCGGAGTCACCTCTACAAGGTGTTGAATCTGCGCAATAACCGCCATTACGCGCTCAAGGCACCGTCGCAGAATTTCGAAGAAGATCTGGTGTATCTGGAAGGCTTTATCCGCGAACAGTGGATCGGCAGCCGTATAGACCATGCCCATGTGATGCGCATCGAACCACCGCTGGCGGGCGGACATTTTCTCTATCATGTCTGTGAGCTGATTGAAGGTCAGTCTCTGCGACAGTGGATGGACGATCATCCCGGACCAGAGATCAGTGAGGTCCGCGAATGGACGGGGCAGATCATCAGTGCTTTGCGGGCCTTGCAGCGCATGGGCATGGTGCACCGCGATATTAAGCCGGAAAACGTCATGATTACCCGTAAAGGGCAGGTGAAACTCATCGATTTCGGTACGGTTCAGGTTAAGGGACTGGCGGAACTGCCGTCGGTGCTCGATGAGGATATTCCCGTCGGCTCTGTTAATTACATCGCGCCCGAGTACGTGATTGATCATCTGGCTGACTCGCGCAGTGATCTGTTTGGTCTGGCAGTCGTGGTGTACGAAATGCTCTGCGGAGAGCAGCCCTACAAAATGGAGAAAGTTTACCGGCGTGGTGCCAAATCCTGGTCGGAGTGGAGATATCATCCACTGAAGGAACGTCGCAAGGATATTCCGTTGTGGCTGGATCTGGCGATCGAAAAGGGTTGCCACCCTGATGTGAACCAGCGGCATCAGGCGTATTCTGAGTTCTGGAAAGATCTCAATGAACCCAATACCACTCTGCTGTCAGCCTATGAACATCGTCCCCTGTTGTCGCGGGCAGGGCTGGCGTTCTGGAAGTCAGCTGCGCTGGTGTTGGGAATCGTCGCCGTTATCGAAGGGCTTTATATACTCCGGCTGAACCTGTGACGCTCTCGCCATGTTTGGTTGAGAGGTTACTTTCCCTGTACATCTGACTGGCAGGAGTGTTCAGAGATTGATTGTTCAGTATGTTCTGTCCATCTTTTACGCTTTATGCTGAAATTCTCTGCCTGGCAACGTTCACCCGGATGAGCAGGGAGGTGAGTGTATTTTATGCAATATCATCTGGAAGATTTTATCGAAGCGTCGAACCGGTGTGCGAAACCGGAAGACGTCTTTCTGCTGTTTCAGACCGCTATCGAGAAACTGGGCTTCAACAGTGCGGTTTACACCTTTGTAAATGACCATACCAGCATCGGGCAGAAAGCCGGTCATGGCGTTCAGTTCAGCTTTCCAGAACACTGGATGAAATATTATCTGGAGAAGGGTTATCAGAATCTGGATCCGGTCATTACTCAGGTGGTCCGTTCACGTCAGGCATTCACCTGGAGAGATCTGATCGCTCAGGGTGACCTGAGTGTGTCGCAGACAACCATGTTTAACCAGGCCAGTGAATCCGGGCTGGTGGAGGGCGTGGGCGTGCCTTTGCACGGTATCAATGGTGAAGTCGCCGGGCTGGGGTTGGCAAGTCATGATGGAGAGGTGTATGGCAGCAAGGACATGCTGTCGAAGGTACAGTTACTGTCGACTCAGTTCCATCTGGTTTATTGTCAGTTGCACAGCGAAGCGGAGGTGGTGATTCCGGTTCTGACCCCGCGCGAACTTGAAGTTCTGAAATGGTGGGCGTTGGGCAAAACCATGAATGAGGTTGCGCTGATCCTCGGTTGCTCAGTCGATAACATCAAATTCCATGTGAAGCAGATTTACAGGAAGCTGGAAGTGAATTCCAAGGCCCTTGCCATCACCCGGGCCGTGCGCCTTGGGCTGATTACGCTCGAAAGAATCGACCTTTCCTGAAGGCCTACCCTCATGGGTAGTTCTCGCACAATGCCCGTTATGATGTGATCGGTTTATGTGCTCAGATCACGTTGGTGAACGTCATGATGGGAAGCGTCCCGCTTATATTAACGCTGCTTTTTCTGTTCGGTTTTACTTATTCGGGCAATCCAAGAAAAACCGACAGGGTTGTTCTGATGCCCTCCGTTCAGGCAGATGCCGGTCATTCCCGAGCGAATTCAGCGATCCGGGTCTGGTTCGTTGAAGAATCCGCCGATGCCTACATTTCCGGATTGAGCACTCTGAACTCTGCGTTGCTGATGTTGCTGTCCCATGATCCGGGTACTCTGAAAATGGCCAGAATGATGACGTCGGCTGCGCTGCGTGAAACCGGGAATTGCAAAGCCGTTTTAGAGCAATACACTGGCCTGCAGAAACAGTACTGCTGGGACATAAAAGGTCGGTGTATCACAGAGAAAACGCGGCTCATCAGAGAGACACTTACCAGAGTCATTAATAATCCGGTACTCGATGACTCCGTGAAAGAAGGGTTACGCGATATTCCTCTGCTCGATAAAAGCACATTCCTCAACAGCTGAAGTTTTGTGGTCTCAGAAATACCCGCAGCAGATACATTGGGCTGCGTAACCAGCCTTTAACTGATTATTTCCGGTTCAGAACAGTGACAGCTGACCGGAAATTTTTGCCCGTTTATGCGGTTTGAAATGCCTGTTCCTGAACGTTTGCAAGAACTGTGGTGGCGATCTGGAATAGCACTTCAACCACATACAGCACCAACAGTGGCCCCAGACGGGCAGCGGCAGTGAGCGCTGCGTGATCCTGCAGACGCAGGTCGCGTTTGAGGCACACTACCTGAAGCGTCTGCTCAGAACTCATCTTCAACGCTCCCTGCAGCACAGATATTGGGCTTTGCTTTGTTTGTGCGGGCCTCGCGTTTGCACCTTTCAGAGCAGTATTTCACCTCAGCCCAGACGCGCTCCCACTTCTTGCGCCAGCTGAAAGGCCGGTGACAGACCGGGCAGGTTTTTGATGGCAGATGGGGTTTACTGTGCGCCATCAGAGGTCATCAAGGTTGTTCAGCAGTTGCTCGGCACGCGCCAGAGTGCGGTCTTTTTCGTCGTCTTTCATACGGTCGAAACTGCGGTAAATCATGCTCATGCGTTGGTTACCACTGAATTCTTCCCGGTGACGATGGATGAAATGCCAGTACAGTGAATTGAACGGGCAGCTGTCGTGCTCTGAACGTGTTTTTACGTTGTAGTGGCAGTGTCTGCAGTAGTCCGACATCTTGTGGATGTAATTTCCCGAGGCCGCATAAGGTTTGCTGCCCAGATAACCGCCGTCGGCGTGCATGACCATGCCCAGAGTATTAGGCAGCTCGACCCAGTCGTAAGCATCGGCGTATACCGCCAGATACCAGTCACAGATGGCTTCGGGTTTTATGCCGGTGATCAGGGCGAAATTGCCGGTGACCATCAAGCGCTGAATATGGTGGGCGTAGGCGTGGTCGAAGGTGTTTTGGAAACAGTCGCTCATGCACGCCATGTTGGTTTTTCCATCCCAGTAATACCGTGGCAGATCGCGGGTATTACCGAGACGGTTTTCTCTGGCGTAGTCCGGCATTTTTAACCAGTAAATGCCGCGCACATATTCACGCCAGCCGAGTATCTGGCGGATAAAACCTTCAACGGCATTGAGCGGCGCATCACCGCTCCTCCAGGCTTTTTCAGCTGCATCGCAGACCTGCTTTGCCGTCAGCAGGCCACAATTCAGGTAGGGTGACAGCAGGCTGTGAAACAGGCGGGATTCACCACGTGCCATGGCATCCTGGTAGTCGCCGAAGCAGGACAGACATTCTTCAATAAAGAAATCGAGGGCACGCTTAGCCTGACTGCGACGGGTACCCCAGAGGAAGGGCTGCAGGTTGCCGGTGTGGTGGCCAAACTCTTTTTCGACCAGTGCCAGAACCTCATTATCAATATCATCCCGCTGAACGGTCGGTGGGTCCGGAATCGGAGGATCGCCTTTCCAGGCTTTGCGATTGCTCTGATCGAAATTCCAGCGGTCACCAGCGGGTTTATCGCCATCCATCAGGTAGCCACTACGACGGCGCATGTCGCGGTAGAAGTATTCCATCAGCAGACTGTTACGCTCTTCAGCCCAGCGTCTGAACTGTGCGGGTGAACAGAAGAAGCGGTCGTCATCCAGTATTTCGACGGGAATACCCAGTTCGCCAGGCCAGGTGTTCTCGAAGGCCTGCTGCAGCCGGTATTCACCGCAATGGGTGATCAGCAGTGACTCTGGTGAATCAGCCTTCACTGCGTTCTGCGCGATATCCAGCAGGCTTTTGCAGTCGCTGT
The DNA here is from genome assembly GCA_002298335.1 of Thalassolituus sp. UBA674. Taxonomy (GTDB): domain Bacteria; phylum Pseudomonadota; class Gammaproteobacteria; order Pseudomonadales; family Oceanobacteraceae; genus Thalassolituus. Next base: position 67,255 of record DBNK01000032.1, on the reverse strand, counting down.
CGGGGTCATAGCTGTGGTAATCGACCGTCCAGCCGGCGTCCCGCAACTCTTCTGCAAAATGACGCATTGCGCTGAACAACAGCGCAATCTTCTGCGGATGATGGGGCACGTAGGTCGCTTCCTCCATCACCTCGGCCATAATGATGCGGTCCTGGCTTCGGTCCAGATTCATCAGTGTCGGAAGGGAGAGGGTCAGCTGATCACCCAGAATCAGACCAAGTCGCATACATTAAAACCTATACGTGATGTATAAGATTCTATCCCCAAGGCTGGCAGGGGTAAACCATCAGGTCCGTATGGTTGACGGGAAGCAGAACCGGGTCCATCGTGTTGCTGCACTGTTGTCATGAATTAAGGGAATGCACCGTGGAGCACGAAAAGCTGGATTACGTTGAGTTTGCTGCCAAAAACCTTGAAGCGACGAAGGCTTTCTTTACGCAGGTGTTTGGCTGGTCATTCACCGATTACGGACCGGAATACACCGCCTTTGATCATCAGGGACTGATGGGCGGTTTCTATCAGGCGGAGTTGTGCAGCCGCTCCGGTCGCGGAGGGGCGCTGCTGGTGTTTTACAGCCGCGACCTGGAAGCCACTTACCAGAAAGTGGCCAAAGGCGGGGCTGATATCAGCAAGAAAATATTCTCGTTTCCCGGCGGACGGCGTTTTCATTTTATTGAGCCGAGCGGCAATGAGTTTGCGGTGTGGTCGGATAAGGCCTGACGGCCGGCAGTACCTGCCAGCTGTCAGGGACACTCTTTTTCTGAGCCGTCACTGGGGTTGTCGGTACCGGGTGTCAGGCGCCACAGGCTGTTGAGCGTCAGGGCGCGATCCCGTATCTGACGCAAAACGCCCAGCAGTGCGGACTGATCCGGTACACTGATTTCCAGCACGGTTTCTTTACCACTCAGGGTTACCTGAAGGTCATCTCCGAAATTTTCGCGGATACCGTCAGCCCGGCCTTCAATATGGATACGGTAGCGGCTGATCGTCATCTGCAGTTTCCCGTTACCATTGAAACCCAAGCGAAACACCACCCATGGTACCGGCAAGGTCGATATCCCGGTCATCCAGAGTGACTTCGCCACCGACATAACGGACATCTGCTCCGACAGTGACGTGCTCGGTCAGCGCAAAATAAGTGCCCACACCATACCAGCCGCTGGTGGTGTCATCGTCGTGGTTACGGACACTGCCATCAATGCGGACTTCCTGCTCGGCATTAATCAGGGCGACACCACCGCCGAGGTAAAGCTGAAATCCGGTGGGTGTATCAAACACCTTACGCACCCCGAGGTGAGCTTCGGCCGTGTAGGTTTCGTAGCGGTCGTCGCCGGATTTACGCTCACTGCCGGTACCAAACAGATCAACCGCAATGCTGACGGGCCAGCTTTCCTGACGGAAGTCGGTGATCAGGGCAATGGCGCCGTGTTCATCATCTTTGGCCCAGTCATCTTCTGCGATCGGTTTTGACCCCAGCAGCAGACTGGTATGGCCTGTCCATTCCGCGGCCTGCGCGGAGTGAAAGGTAACGGCGGAGAGTGCTGCTATGGCCGCCGCAAGGCTGTTGCGGATATGTGCTTTCATTCTGTCTTTCCTTTTTCTGTTCGTGTTGTGTTGCCGGTACCCTGTTGCCACGGTTGGAATCCGGCTGACGAAGAGAAGGTTACGGACAGGCAGGGGCAGTCACATCACATCATGATGTGATTTTGACTCCCGGCAGGGTGAAAATATGGCGTTTTACGGAGTCAGGCCCAGTTCCGCGGCCCGTCGCAGTGCCGCACGGCGGGTATTGACGCCCAGTTTGCTGTAGATGTTCTTGCTGTGGGTGCGCAGCGTATTGAGTGACACAAACAGACTGGCGGCGATTTCCGGGCCGCTCATGTCGGAATGCAACGCTCTGAGTACATCCATCTCGCGTTCGCTGAGCGGGTCAGGCAGGGGCAATACCCCGGTGGCTTCTGTGCTTGCGGTTACCTCAGAGAGTCTTTGCCCTTGTTGCAGCTGCTCTCCGGGCTTACACAGCGGCAGGGTGGCGTTAAGCCAGTCCTGAACCCAGGCTGTTTCATACATGAACAGTGCTTGTTGTTCATGTGCGGCGGGGCAGTGTATGGCCTGTTTCAGGAGGGCGGCGGCTTCTGTGTCTGCCCCCTGGCAGTGCCGGGTCAGGGCCTGTAAAAAAAGAATCTCGGGAAGATGTCCCGGTCTCGGACGGGCGTCATGCTGTTCCAGTTGCTGCAACAGATTCAGCACATCCCCGGCATGGCAGGCACCGGGTAACCCAAGCCTCAGGGTTTCCAGCTCCAGACGTGCCAGTACCCGCAGCGCAAAGGCATTCAGGGCGTGCACTGCGGTTGTTATGCTGAGCTGGCTCTGCTGCGCCCATTCACGCGCTGCGGCAATGTTCCCCCGTGCCAGTTCGAACCTGGCACGCCAGGCTTCCAGAGGTTCGAACTCAGGTGCTGGTCCGGGCATAAACTGAGACTGAGCTTCATCCAGCAGGTCAAAAGCGTCGGTCAACCGGTTCTGACGTGCGGCGAGAATGGCCTGAGCGAGATACCAGAGATGGGCGGACTCCTGCAGCCGGGCCTGTTCACCCAGTGACCAGGCCTCATTCAGCAGGTCTGACGCGCGCTCATTCTCTCCGCGGTTAATGGCCATCCGTGCCCGGACCACAAGGATGTCGGCATAGCCCTGGGGCTTGAGTGGGAAATCTGCGGCCAGCTCCACTGCCCGGCGGCAAAGGCCTTCGGCTTCGGCACTGCGTCCCTGGCTGATGCGGATTCTGGCCAGCAGGAAGGCGGCACTGATGGCACCACTGATCTCGCCATCACGCTGCATATTGTCGTAACCATTGCTGATGGCGTTTGCGGCTGAGGACGTTTCACCACTGGCCCAGAGTACAAACCCCTTCAGGATCGACGCTGCACCGCGCCATGTGTATTCGTGCTGCGGCAGTACAGCCAGCGCCGTATTGGCATGGGTGATGATACAGGAAGGGTCGCCCTGAGCGCCGGCATAATAGGCCTGACTGATGGCGAGGATACCCGGCACCGCAGCCCAGGCCTGGTGATTACGGATCAAACCCCGGGTGGTTTGCGGATTGTCCGTAAAGCTCCGGGTGATGTCCATCCAGCGGCAGGCAGCCTGCGGGTCGCTGGACAGCAATGCCAGCGCGTAATAGGCGCACAATACCGGATGACGTGCAGTTACGGCCTCCGGCAGTGATGCCATCCAGCTCAGAAAGCGCGACTCCGGCAGGGATTTACGCATTTCCGGCCAGCATGCTTCGATCAGGGCGGCGGCCGCTGAGGCATCTCCGGCCAGCAGGGCATGGTTGATGGCTTGTTCCGTTTCACCCTGCTCAGCAAACCACTGGCTGGCCCTGAGATGCAGGGATGCGGCATCCACTGAATCCTGTCGCAGCTGGTTGCGTAATACATCGGCGAACAGGTGGTGATAGCGGAACCAGTTCCGGTCTTCATCCAGAGCGATCAGAAACAGGTTCTGCCGTTCCAGCCGGTGCAGCAGTTCCTGACTGTTGCTGAGCCCGGTTACGCGGTTGCAGAGCTCGGGGGTAAAGCGTGGAAGAAGGCTGGTCTGCAGCAGGAAAGTGCGGGTCTGGTTGTCCTGCTGGCGCAGCACCTCTTCCACAAGATAATCGACAATAAAGCGGTGGTTGCCGGTAAATGCCCGGACAAAATGTTCCGGATCGCTGTGGTTCTGCAGAGACAAGGCTGCCAGCTGCAGCCCTGCAATCCAGCCTTCGGTACGCGCTTCCAGTGCGTCTATCAGTGCCGGGCTGAGCGGCAGATGCATGGTGTCTGAGAAAAAGGAACGGGCCTCTGCGGGAGTGAATCTGAGGTCGTCAGCGCGTATCTCCTGCAGCTCACCGCGGGCACGCATCCGTGCCAGTGGCAATGACGGGTCCTCACGCGTGGTGATTAACCAGTGCACACCCGCAGGCTGATGCTCCAGCAGAAACGCCAGTACTTCTGTGGCAGCGGGAGATTCAATCAGATGGTAATCATCCAGCACCAGCAGCATGTCATCAGGAAGTTCGCTGAGGTCGGTCAGCAGGGCACTCAGCAGGCTACCGGTGTCTGCAGGCTGTCCTCCGCCAAGTAAAAGACGACAGGAATGGCCGGCATCAGGGAAGCATGTCTGTGTCGCGGCGATCAGACCACGGATCAGGTGCACAGGGTCGTTATCGCCTGAGTCCAGAGACAGCCAGCAGGAAGGCGTTTCCACCTCAGCCAGAGCACTGCTGACCAGCGTCGTTTTGCCAAAACCTGCCGGAGCCGACACCAGCAGAAGACGACCGAAAAGCCCCTGCAGGAAGCGCTGCTGCAAGCGTTCACGAAGTACATACCCGGATCGCGGCGCGGGCTTATGAATTCTGGTTGGCAGGACGGAAAGAGGCATCAGCAGAGCTTGGTTCTTCGGGCGTCGGTGTCAATCGGTTCAGGTTGCCGGGGGAGACTAGCAGAAAAACGAGGGAGAGCGCAGCCGTGCAGGCACTGCGCTTGCACCCTTCCGCTCAGAGAAGCTCATCCAGCGGGTAACCCTTAAACACCTTGCTCTGCTTCAGCACGACATGCGTGTTGATATTCACAATCCCCGAACACTCTTCAATCAGCGCATCCGTCAGCTCGACATAGCGGCTCATACGTGAGCAGGCGAACCAGACGATAAAGTCGCAGGTGCCGCTGACGGTAAAGGCCTCCAGGGCTTCCGGCAGTTCTGCAAAGCGGTTTTCGAGAAAACGGAAAGTGTCGTTGGAGTGGTTGTTCAGCTTGATGGTGGTGATGCATTCCACCGGCTCACACAGTTTTTTGATATTGATCTGACCGTTGAAGCCGAGAATCCAGCCGTCATCGATCAGGCGCTGCAGACGCTGGTGGCAGGCACTGGACGACAGGTTCACCCGGACCGCCAGTTCTTTGTTGGTGATACGGCCGTTCTTCTGCAGGATTTCGAGAATCTTCAGGTCCAGCCGGTCGGGCAGATTACTGGTTTTCATAATGTCGTCCTTCAGAAGCGGATGCTGTCCGCCAGCGCACTGACGGTTCGGTCGATTTCGGCACGGCTGATGATCAGCGGCGGTGACAGGGCGATGGTCGCCGGGCCTGCCAGCGGACGGGCAATAACACCCAGTCCGCGCATGCGGCTGGTCACGGTTACAGGCCACTTTTCTGCAGCGGGTGGCAGTTCGCGGGTGTCTTTGTCGGCAACCAGCTGGATACCGGCGAGCAGCCCACGACCGCGGATTTCGCCGACCCAGGGGTTGCTGCCCAGTACCTCTTTCAGACTCTGATGCAGATAGGCACCGTTGTCGGCAGCCAGTTTGATCATGCCTTCGTTCTCAATCACTTCCAGATTGGCCAGTGCCACTGCACAACCTACCGGATGGCCGGAATAGGTATAGCCGTGATAGAAGCCACCGGTAATGTCGGTACCATCGCGCAGAACCGCCCAGATGTCGTCGGTAATAAACGCGGCAGACAGCGGGAAGTAGCCGCTGGTCAGGCCTTTGGCACTGGCCATCATATCCGGCTCAATACCCAGCTGCTCAGAGCCGAACCAACTTCCTAAACGGCCATAGCCACACACCACTTCGTCGGCAACCAGCAGGATGTCATGCTGTTTCAGCAGCGCCTGCAGTTTCGGGAAGTAGTCCTGGGGTGGTTCTACGATGCCACCGGCGGCAAAAATGGGCTCAGCAAAAAAGGCCGCAATGGTATCGGCGCCTTCACGCTCAATCAGCTCGGCGACGTTGGCAATCATGCGGTCACAGAACGCCGTTTCACTCTCACCCGGCAGGGCATTGCGGTAATAGTGCGGGCAGTCGGTACGCAGGACAAAATCCAGCGGCAGCGGGAACTCCTTGTGGAATACACCCAGCCCGGTCAGGCTGGCGGTGCTGATGGACGTACCGTGGTACGCCCGGTCGCGGGCAATGAACCTGGTTTTACCCGGCTTGCCGCGCAGGTGGTTGTAATGCCAGGCGATCTTCATCAGGGTGTCGTTAGCGTCACTGCCGCCGTTACCGAAGAACACTTTACTGAGTTTTCCCGGGGCAATGCTGATCAGTTTTTCGGCCAGAGCGATCTGCCAGGGGTTCGAGGCGTTCGAGAAGGTATGGTAGTAGGCCAGCTTAACGGACGCTTCACGCATGACATCGGCCAGGTCTTCGCGACCATACCCGGCGTTGACGCACCAGAGCCCGGCGACAGCATCCAGAAGTTCACGGCCATCGGTGTCAGTGACGGTACAGCCTTTTGCTGAACAGATGATGTCCGGTCCTTTGTCCAGCAACGCACGGATGGAAGAAGCGGGCTGCAGGATGTAGTCGCGGTTCTGTTGTTTGAGCAGATCGGTGTCCGGTAAAACCATGATGAAGCCTCAGAGAGAGTAAGAATATGATCAGAATAATATCCGGCGACGTCCTGATGATAGTTCTTATGGGGACATTTTCGACAATCTTTACCCTTTAAAAATCTAAGTTTCCGCACCTTTGTTGCCACAGGATTTAATCCGGTAATTTCCGGTCACAACAGAAACACATTTCCCGGATTATTGACGATAATTTTTTACATCAACTCTGAGGTGCACCATGTCAGTCAGTCAGCTGTCGCGGTTATTTCCCGATCCGGATGCGCTTACCCAGCGCATGCTGGAGACCACTGTGCGGCTGTCGGACATCAACAGCGGCAGCTGGAACCGTGACGGCATAGCATCTGTGCAGAGCCTGCTGGCTGAGCTGTTTGAACCTCTTTCAGACAGTTATGAGGCGCGGCAGGGTGCCGACATCAGCCGCATGGATGGCAGCGGTGATGAAGTCCTGTTCACCCCGAACCCGATACAGATTTTCCGTGCCCGGCCACAGGCACCGCTGCAGCTGGTGATGACCGGCCACAGCGATACCGTCTTTCCGCGCGAAAGCCATTTTCAGACCTGTCACACCGATGGTGACTTGCTGTGTGGTCCGGGGACGGCCGATATGAAAGGCGGGCTGGTGGTGCTGGCAGAAGCCCTGCGCTGGCTGGATCAGTCGCCATGGCGTGATCAGTTCGGCTTTACGGTGATTATTTCTCCGGATGAAGAAACCGGTTCGTTGTCTTCAGCGCCTGTGCTGATGGAGCTGGCACGCGGTGCCCATTATGGTATGACCTATGAGCCGGCTCTGCCGGACGGCACGCTGGCCGGGGCGCGCAAAGGCAGTGGTAATTTCACCCTGACGGCGCGCGGGCTCAGTACCCACGCCGGACGTAATTTCTTTGATGGCCGTAATGCGGTGATGGCCATCGCCCAGGCAGCGCTGCGTTTCAGTGAGCTCACCAGCGAAGAACAGGGCATTACCGTCAACATTGGCAGAATACAGGGCGGCGGTGCGGTCAATGTCGTACCGGATTTCTGCCAGTGCCGCTTTAATATCCGGGTGGATACGCCACAACAGATGCGTGTTCTGGAGGGTTCCCTGCAGCAGATTATCCGTGAGGTCAGCGCCGCCAGCGGTTGTGAACTGCACCTGCACGGCGGATTTAACCGTCCACCAAAACCCATGACACCGGCTCAGCAGTCTATGTTTGAACTGTTGCGTGAGTGCGGTGCTGAATTGGGTCTTGATATCCAGTGGCGTGCCACCGGAGGTTGCTGTGAGGGCAATAACCTGGCTGCTGCCGGACTGGTCAATATTGATACCCTGGGTGTCCGGGGTGCCAAGATTCACACCGATCAGGAATACACCTGCATCGACAGCTTCGCAGAGCGCGCTGCACTGAGCATTCTGCTGATTCAGAAACTGATACAACGGCATGGGGAGAGCTGAGAATGCTGATAGTGCGGCCAATTGCCTTTACCGATCTGGAAGACCTGTACGAACTGGCGGTAAAAGCCGGTAATGGCATGACCTCTCTGCCCAAGAACCGCAAGGCGCTGGAAGGGCGTATCCGCTCGTCCGTCGACAGTTTTGCCCGTACTGAGAAGCACGGCGACGACTTCTTTCTGCTGGTGATGGAAGACACTGAGCGCAGCAAAGTGGTCGGCTGTGCCGGTGTGTTCGCCCAGACCGGTGCGCGTCAGGCCTTCTATGCCTACCGCCTGATGTCCGTGACGCACCATTCGCACTCTCTGAACAAGCAGGTGCGCAGTCAGCTGCTGCATCTCACCAACGACTATACCGACTGCTCCGAAGTCGGTGCGCTGTTTCTGGACCCGGCCTACAAGGGCAACGGCAACTGGCTGGCGCGCTGCCGTTACATGCTGATTGGTCTGTATCCGCACCGGTTTGCGGAGTCGGTCATCGCCGAACTGCGTGGCTATACCGATGAAGACGGCAGCAGCCCCTTCTGGGATGCCATCGGCGCGCACTTTTTCCAGATGCCATATCAGGAAGCGGACGACCTCTGCAGTGTGAACTCCAACCAGTTCATCACCGAGCTGATGCCCAAGTACCCGATTTACACCAGCCTGCTGCCGGAAGAGGCGAAAGAAGTGATCGGTCAGCCAGCCACGGCCAGCCGCCGCGCCAAACAGCTGCTTGAAGTGGAAGGTTTCCGCTATGAAAAAGTGGTCGATATCTTCGACGCCGGCCCCATCATGCGCGCAGATATCGGCTGGATCCGCACCATCCGTGAGATGCAGAGCACACCGGTGAAGATTGCCGGCGCCTCAGAGGAACTCAGCCAGCAGGGCATACTCTGTAACCCGGACTGGAGCCACCTGCGTATGGCCCGGGTTGAGTCTGCCTCCGCAGGGCCTGTGTGTCCTGCCGGAACGGTCACCGCCCTCGGGCTGAATGACGGTGATGATTGTGCCTATCTTGCGGTGGAGAAACTCGCATGAAAAAGACCCCGGGTATTCTGATTAACGGCGACTGGCTGAAAGGCGAGGGCAGTACACTGCGCTCGTTCAGCCCGGTTGATGGCAGCAAAGTGTGGAAAGGTAATGCGGCGTCTGCGGCTGAAGTAAGAGCTGCGGTGACTGCCGCCCGCAAGGCTCAGCCAGGTTGGGCGGCGCTGCCGCTGAGTGAGCGTGTGGCTCTGGTTGAACGCTTTGCATCGCTGCTGACCGAGCGTGCAGAAGCTCTGGCCACCTGCATCAGCAGCGAGACCGGCAAGCCGTTATGGGAAGCCGCGACCGAAGTACAGGCCATGATCAATAAAGCGGGAATCAGCATCCGCGCGCAGCAGGAACGCAGTGGTGAGAAGCAGACCGAGTATCAGCGACTGAGCCACCGCCCTCATGGGGTGATGGCTGTGTTTGGTCCCTACAATTTTCCCGGACACCTGCCTAACGGCCATATGATTCCGGCGCTGTTGGCAGGCAATACCGTGGTGTTCAAACCCAGTGAAGAGACGCCGCTGACCGCCATCCGGACGCTGGAAATCTGGCTGGATGCCGGCTTGCCGAGGGGTGTGATCAATCTGGTGCAGGGTTACCGAGAGGTCGGAGAGGCCTTATGTGCAGAACCGATTGATGGCCTGTTATTTACCGGTTCTTCCAATACTGGAAAATTGCTGCACAAGCAGTTTGGTGGCCGTCCGGAAGTGATTCTGGCACTGGAAATGGGCGGCAATAATCCCCTGATTGTGGATGCTGGGGTGGATACCGAAATCGCGGCTCAGATCATAGTGCGCAGTGCCTTTCTCAGTGCCGGGCAACGCTGCACCTGTGCCCGTCGCCTGATCATGATCGAGTCAGAACAGACCGATGCTATTCTCAAAGCCGTAAGAAAACTGACTGACCGTCTGATTGCCGGAGCTCCCGACAGCACACCTGAACCTTTTATGGGGCCGGTGATCAATCCGTCGGCTGCACGGCGTATGCTGGCCGCACAGGCCGACCTGGAAGAAATCGGCGGCAAGGTGCTGCGCGAACTGCGGCTGCTGGATGATTTCGGCTGCCTGCTCAGCCCGGGCATCATCGATATGACCGGTGTGAAGAAAGTACCGGATGAAGAATGGTTCGGGCCACTGCTGCAGGTTTACCGGGTGAAAGACTTTGATGCCGCCATGGCCGCGGCGAATAACACCAGCTTCGGTCTCTCGGCAGGCCTCATCAGTGATGATGCCGATGTGCATCAGCGCTTCCTGCAGCAGATCCGTGCCGGTGTGATCACCATCAATCAGCCCACAGTGGGGGCCGCCAGCAGTATGCCGTTTGGCGGTATTGGTGCCAGCGGTAACCACAGGCCAAGTGCTTTCTACGCTGCCGACTACTGTGCCTGGCCACAGGCCGGTATTACCGGTGACCTGACGACCGAACAGAGTGGCTTTTCAATGACAGGTATCCGCGAATGAGCGCACGCGAAGTCAATTTCGATGGCCTGATCGGCCCGACTCATAACTACGGCGGTCTGGCGGTGGGTAATCTGGCCTCCAACCGCAACGCCAAAGCGGTTTCGTACCCGCGACGCGCTGCGCTGCAGGGGTTGGAGAAGATGCGCACGCTCATGAACATGGGCTACCTACAGGGCTTTATTCCGCCACAGTTGCGCCCGGATATTTCCGCGCTCAAACGTCTTGGCTTCCGTGGGCCGGAGATGGACGTTATCCGTCAGGTGGCAGAAACTGCGCCGGAACTTCTGCCGATGGTGTATTCCGCCTCCAGCATGTGGGCGGCCAACGCCGCAACCGTGACACCATCAGCGGATTCAGCCGATGGTCGTGTGCACCTGACGCCGGCAAACCTTATCACTACAGCGCACCGCACCATTGAGAGTCGCCAGACCTGGCACCATCTCAAGCTGATTTTTGCTGATCCGCATTGTTTCTCCGTGCATCAGCCGCTGCCGGGCATGCCCCGGTTTGCTGATGAAGGCGCCGCCAATCACACCCGTCTTACCACGGCTTATGACAAGGCCGGCGTCGGGCTGTTTGTCTACGGCCGCGATGAAAAAACCGACCTGACGCAACTGCGTTACCCGGCGCGGCAGACGCTCGAGGCGTCCCGGGCACTGGTGCGCCAGCACAACCTGCCGCTTAAGCGTGCTGTGTATCTGCAGCAGAACCCGGCGGCCATCAACGCCGGTGCCTTCCACAACGATGTGGTGGCAGTGGGTAATGGCCCGGTGCTGTTTTACCACGAGCAGGCGTTTGATCCGGCCAGTCAGGATGTGGCTTTCCGTCAGATCAGTGAGCACATGGAGCTGATCCGCATCTGCGTACCGGCCGCCGAAGTCAGCCTTGAAGATGCCGTCAGTACCTATCTGTTCAACAGCCAGCTGCTGTCCATGGCTGATGGGCAGATGAAAGAGATGCGCCTGATCGCGCCTCTGGAATGTCAGGATCACCCGGGTGTGGCAGCCTACCTGAACCGGCTGATCCGTGATTACAGCCAGCCCATCCGTGAGGTGGTGTTTGTGGATGTGAGACAGAGTATGGCCAATGGCGGAGGCCCGGCCTGCCTGCGTTTGCGTGTGTGTCTGACTGATCAGGAGCTGGCAGCGGTTCATCCGTCGTTTATTCTGGATGAAGACAAGATCGCCCGGCTCGAAGAATGGGTCAGTACCTTCTATCGCGAATCCCTGTCACCACAGGACCTGATGGACCCGGCACTGATGACCGAGACTCACAACGCACTGGAAGCCCTGTCACGTCTGCTGGGTGTTCCGGATCTTTACCACGTGCCCGACCTGCGCCTGTAATCCCTTTCTTTTCCTGAATGCCAGACACAAAAAAGGGGCACATCATGTGCCCCATAAAGCTTTCCGAGCAGGAAACTTTTGTTGATTCCGGTATCTCCGGAATCAGGAATTCAGCTGGTGTTCTTCACCTTTGTAATAGGCTTCCACCTTCGGATTCATCACTTTGAACCACAGCGGCGGGAAGATCGCCAGAACCACCATACCGGCATAACCGCTTGGCATCTGTGGGCTTTCGTCATGGTGACGCAGCACCTGGTAGCGACGCTTAGGATAAGCGTGGTGGTCAGAGTGACGCTGCAGCTGGAACAGGAACAGGTTGGTCAGCAGGTAGTTGCTGTTCCATGAATGATGAACGTCGGTACGCTCATAACGACCATTGTCCAGCTTGCGACGGTGCAGACCGTAGTGCTCGATGTAGTTGATCACTTCCAGTTCAGCGGCAGCAAAGAAGCTCTGACCGATGAAGAAAAGAGCACCCATCCAGCCCCATACCAGGAAGAAAGCCACAGCAAACAGGGCAGAGATGGCGTACCACCAGATCAGCTCATTCTTCAGGCTGAACGGTGACTTACCTTTGCGCTTCAGACGCTGGGATTCCAGTGCCCAGGCATTCACAAAGTTGCGGTAAAACGCCTGTGGCAGGAACTGATACAGGGTCTGGTTGTAGCGTGAAGAAGAAGCATCTTCCGGAGTGGAAACGTGTACATGATGACCACGGACGTGCTCAACCTTGAAACCGGCATAGGTCACAGAAGCCAGCATCAGGCCACCGGCCCACTGCTCCAGTTTAGAGTCTTTGTGCACCAGCTCGTGGCCCAGGTTGATTGCGGTGATACCACCCACAACGCCCACAGACAGCATCCAGCCGATCTGGCCGACAATGCTGAAATCAACGTTCATGAAGACCCAGCCACCAAAGAAGATGGAACCGATCTGCAGAGGTACTGCGATCAGCGTCAGGAACGGATACCACTTCTCCTGCCCCATAACAGGTACATCCAGTTTTTCATCCGGATTAATGCTGTCGGTGCCCACAAGATGGTCCAGTACCGGAATCACACCAAAGACAAAGAAAACAGAGAAGAAAGCCCAGATGTCTTCGTAGCCCAGATAGTACATTCCAGCATAAGAACCAGGCAGCAGAATGGTGACGGGCAGCAGCGCAATCAGGTAGGCATACTTCTTGGCAATGATGGACCAGTGATCCGCACGGACGGTGCGGGCGGTCTGATTCATGGTGGTTGTGTTCATGGTCAGCTCCAATCTTCTTATTGACGGTACGATTGAAATATCGTCTCATCGTCGTGTTGTTTTATCGTCCTACAATCTATCAGAAACACCGGATAATACAACCATTTTTGTGTGAATTGACCAGTAATGCGGTGGGTTCACACCAGACTTACTATGGTAATATTGGCGCACACATGAATTTGGGTGGTGAGGAAGAATGACCGTTTTAGCAGCGGAGAGCCTGGCTGAGAAAATTGCGGATTATATTGCGCGGTTGATCATTGACGGAAAACTCAAGTCAGGTCAGCGCATTCAGGAATCCTGGGTCGTTGAAGAGCTTGAAGTCAGCCGGGGCCCTGTACGTGAAGCTTTACTTCTGCTGGAAAGCCGCCACCTGGTGACCATCCTGCCACGCCGTGGCGCCATCGTGACCGAACTCACCGAAAGCCGTATCCACAACCTCTATGACATGTACGTGGTGCTGCTGACCATGCTGGCTACTCTGGTAGCCAAAAACTGGACTGACAAAGACAAAGACCCGCTGCTGCGTCAGGCCATGGAACTGCAACAGATTGCGGCGACCCGTCCGGCTACTGAATTCATGTACGAAGCATTTAACCTCATGAGTACGGTTTACCCGATTGCCAAGAACGAATACCTGGCGCAGACACTGGAAGCTCTGCGTCCGGCGGTACACCGCATCTACGCTTTGACGCTTCGTCATACTCCGGGTGAAGCCAACGTTGCCAAGAGCTTTTTTGGTGAACTGGTGACGGTGGTCCTGACCCGGGATATCCCCCGGATTCCGGAAATCTGCGAGAGCTACGGCAAGCGTCAGCGTGTACTGGTGATTGAAGCTCTGAAGAAAGAAAGCTGAGCCCATGCGTCTGAAGGCCATCCGGCTCTCCGGTTTCAAATCCTTCGTTGACCCGACGACCGTTCCCTTCAATACCAACCTGACCGGTATTGTCGGTCCGAACGGTTGTGGCAAATCCAATACCATCGATGCCGTGCGCTGGGTGATGGGCGAAAGCTCCGCCAAGTATCTGCGCGGCGACGCCATGACCGACGTTATCTTTAACGGCTCCTCTGAGCGCAAACCGGTCAGTAAAGCCAGCGTCGACCTGATTTTCGACAACAGCGCCCGCACTCTGCGTGGCGAATACGCCGCCTATAACGAAATCAGCGTACGCCGTCAGGTAACCCGGGATGGCCAGTCGACCTATTACATGAACGGCACCAAATGCCGCCGTAAAGACATCACCGATCTCTTCCTCGGCACCGGCCTCGGGCCGCGCTCCTACGCCATCATCGAGCAGGGCATGATCTCACGCCTGATCGAAGCCAAACCAGAAGAGCTGCGCGTGTATGTCGAAGAAGCCGCGGGCATCTCCAAATACAAAGACCGCCGCCGCGAAACTGAAAACCGCATGCGCCGCACGCAGGAAAACCTCGAACGCCTGAGCGATATCCGCAGCGAACTCGAACGTCAGCTGGCACATCTGGAGCGCCAGGCCCAGGCCGCGGAAAAGTACAAAGAACTCAAAGCCGATGAGCGCCGTAAAAAAGCCGAACTGCACGCCATCCGCTGGACCCTGCTGAACAGCGAATACGAAGCGGAAGAACTGAAAATCCGCGAGCACGAAGTACGCCTGGAAAGTCATCAGGCCGAGCTGCAGGCCAGCGCCACCGGCATGGAAGAACAGCGTCAGGAATACCAGCAACGCACCGACACCTTCAACAGTGCGCAGGGCCATTTCTACGAAATCGGCGCCCGTATTGCCCGCCATGAACAGAAGATTGAACATCAGTCGCAGATGTCACTGCAGCTGAATCAGGATCTGGCCATGGTCGAAAAAGCCATCCTCGATGCCCAGAAACAACTGGAGCAGGATCAACTGGCGCAGGAAGACGTGGCCGCACAGCTGGATATGGCCGAACCTGAACTCGAGATGCTGCAGGCCGGCGAAGAAGAGGGCTCAGCGGCTCTGCTGGAAGCCGAAGAGGCTCAGCGTGACTGGCAGGAACGTTGGGATCAGTTTGCCCAGCGCGCCAGCGAACCGACCCGCCGCGCCGATGTGGCGCAGAGCCGTATTCAGGCCACCGAACAACAGATTATCCGTCTGGATCAGCAGCTGACGCGCCTGCGACAGGAGCGCGAGCAGCTGACTTCTGACCCTGAGTTCGGTGACTTCGCCCTGCTGCAGGAAGAAGTCAGCGAAACCGAACTGCAGGCCGAAAGCTATCAGGAATCACTGGAACAGACTCAGATACAACTGCAGTCAGCACGGGAAGAATCCGAGCAGCTGCGCAGAACGCTGGAAGAAGAACGCCAGAAACTGCAGCAGATGCTGAGCCGCAAAGCCACACTTGAGGCCCTGCAGAAAGCCGCACTGGGGCAGGGCAGTGAGGCTGTGTCCCACTGGCTGGAAAGCCATCAGCTGGCGCGCCGTCCGCGTCTGGCGCAGCGCATTCAGGTGGCAGACGGCTGGGAAACCGCCGCCGAGACTGTACTCGGCGATTATCTGCAGGCGGTGCTGGTCGACGATATGTCCGCAACCCAGAACTGGCTCAGCAGCTTCAGTGAAGGCGTGCTGACCCTGTGGCAGAGCAGTGGTAATACGGCTTCTGCTGCCGGTACTCTCGCTGAAAAGGTCACCTCGCAGGAATCCCTCGGCAGTTTGCTTGGCAAGGTGAAAACCGCCGATGATCTGGCGCAGGCGCTGGCCATGCGCAGCAGTCTCGCGGCGCACGAATCTGTGATTACCCGCGATGGCATCTGGATCGGTCCCGACTGGCTGCGCGTCGCCCGCGATGCCGACAACGAAGGCGGTATTCTCGCACGGCAACAGGAGCTGGAAATGCTCGACGCCGAAAGCGACGATCTGGACATCACGGTGGAAGAACACCAGGCCGATCTCGACAGCCTGCTGTTGCGTCTGCAGTCGCTGGAACAGCAACGCGACGTCGCCCAACGCGAGTGGCGTACCGTATCGCAGAAGCTGATGGAGCTGAAATCGCGTCTGTCGGCCCAGCAGGCCAAGGCCGAACAGCTGGCGCTGCGCACCGACAAGCTGGATCAGTCGCTGGCAGAAATGACCGAGACCCATCAGCTCGAATCCGAAGAACTCGCTGCACTGCGGCTGGAATGGCAGGAAGCCATGGCCGCCGTCGGCGAAGACACCGATGAGCGCGAACGCCTGCAGGCCGAGCGCACAGCCCTGCAGCAGCGCCTGTCGCAGGCGCGTATGGCCGCCGGGCAGAACAAAGACCGGCTGCACCAGTTGCAGCTGCAGGTTCAGCACCTGAAAAGCCGTGACGACAGCCTCAAACAGGCGATTGCCCGTCTGGCTGAACAGATGAAGCAGCAGCAGGAACGTCGCAGCCAGATTCTCGAAAACCAGAACAAAGATCACACGGCCGACCTGGAAGAACTCAAGGCCGGTCTGGAAGAGCTGCTGGAACAGCGACTGGCGTCAGAGCAGACCATGCAGACCGCCCGCAAAGCGCTGGAAGAAGCCGACACCCGCATGCGTACGCTGGAGCAGCAGCGTGCTGCTGCCGAGCAGAAAATTCTTGAGGTACGTGGCCAGCTGGAACAGGTGCGTATGAACTGTCAGGCACTGGATATCCGCCGTCAGGGGCTGGTTGAGCAGCTGCAGGAAGAGAAACTCAGCATGCAGGACGTACTGCAGAACCTGCCGGAAAACGCCGATGCCGAAATCTGGATGCAGGAGCTGACCCGCATCGGCGAACGCATCGCCCGTCTCGGGCCGATCAACCTCGCCGCCATCGACGAGTACAAGCTGCAGTCAGAGCGTAAAGTCTATCTGGATGCCCAGAACGAAGATCTGGAAAAAGCCCTGGCCACACTGGAAGGCGCCATTCAGAAAATCGACCGTGAGACACGCAACCGCTTTAAAGAAACCTTCGACAAGATGAACGCCGGCCTGGCCGACCTGTTCCCGAAAGTCTTTGGTGGTGGTCATGCCAGCCTGGAACTCACCGACGACGATATTCTCAGCACCGGTGTCGCCATCATGGCGCGGCCGCCGGGCAAAAAGAACAGCACCATTCATCTGCTCTCCGGTGGTGAGAAAGCCCTGACCGCGATTGCACTTGTGTTCTCCATCTTCCAGCTCAATCCGGCGCCGTTCTGTATGCTGGATGAGGTCGATGCGCCACTCGATGACGCCAACGTTGGCCGTTATGCGCGGTTGGTGAAAGCCATGTCAGAGAAGGTCCAGTTCATCTACATCACCCACAACAA
>DBNK01000032.1:49142-49784 GCA_002298335.1 Thalassolituus sp. UBA674 | reverse complement strand
AATCGCCATGGAAATGGCCGATCAGCTGATGGGCGTCACCATGCACGAGCCAGGCGTCTCCCGTCTGGTTTCTGTCGATATCGAAGAAGCCGCGGGAATGGTCGAAACCGCCTGATCCCCACGCCTCAGAACTTCAATAATGACGGGAACTTAGCACTTCTGCAGCGTTCTCAGCAGGGCAGGTTCCTAAGCCGTTAAATTGTCTCTACAATAGGGCCAGCGTGCATCTGCGGCCTGTGATAACGGCGTTTTACCGTCACAGAAAGCCTGCAAAACCGCCAGAGAACCGGTCAGAGACCGTCTGAAACAAGAAGAACATAAGACCACAGGAGTCGTAAGCAGGTATGGAGTGGAGCTGGCAAACTGTCATGATCCTGATCGGGCTGCTCGGATTGGCAGTCATCATTTACGACGGTTACCGAAAAATGAAACGTGCCCGGGCAGAAGCTCTGGGTCTGAATGTCGCCAGTTCTGATGCCGGTACGGAAACCGTCGCGGAAAAACAAGCCGAGCCCGAGATCTTCAATCCGGAATTGCCCGGCAAAGCCCGTGTGATCAAGCCCGCCGATCCGAATTACAAGCCGGCCCGCCGCCCTGACTGGGCGGAGCAGAAGGCGGCAGCCCCAAAACCTGAACCGAAAC
>DBNK01000032.1:0-48821 GCA_002298335.1 Thalassolituus sp. UBA674 | reverse complement strand
CCGAACCCCGCCGCGAAACAGAAGCAGGAACCCGGCTTTTCAGCTCTGGGTGATGACATCACCACAGAAGCGGAACCTGTGATTCCACAGTCGCCTCTGATACCGACGGCCCGCCCGGTGAATCTCGATGAAAAAGTGCCGGTGCTGCTCGATGTTGAAGAGCTGGGCAGCGGCGATGAAGGCGTCGTGTCGCCATCCCGGGCAGTGAAGACACCAGAACCGGAAGTGACCGCAGAGAAGCAATCTTCTGCCAAACCTGCAGAGCCCGCCCCGCAGCCAGAAGTGCAGGCCAAAGCGGAAGCACCGAAGAAAAGCCATACCTTCATCATCCCCGACGATGATGAAGATGAAGATTTCCCGGAAGTGGAAGACCCGGCGCACATCAATGATCCGCATCTTGAAGAAGAAGTGGAGCAGATGCCGCCGGACCCGGTTATTCCACCGGTCAATTACGCCTCACCGGATGCCGAGAAGCTGTCCGAACGTACCGACCCACAGGTGGTGCTGGTGATTCATACCGTCGCCCGCGACCCTGAAGGGTTTGATGGTGAAAAGATTCTGTACCTGTTCAACAGCTGTGACCTGAGATACGGCGAGAAGAACATCTTCCACCGTTTTGAAGATCCGGATGGCCGTGGCCGTATCCAGTTCTCCGTCGCACAGATGCGCAATCCCGGCACCTTCGAGCCGGAAGACATGCCGGAAGATCGCTACAGCGGCCTGAGCTTCTTCATGAGCCTGCCCGGCGCCCGTAAACCACTGGAAGCCTATGAAGCCATGTCGGAAATGGCCTTGGTCATCTCCCGGAACCTCGGTGCCGATGTGCTGGATGGCACCCACAGTGCCATGACGCCGCAGACCATGGAACACGACCGCCAGCAGATTCTGGATTACGAACGCCAGCAGCAGCTCGCCGCTAAAAAACAGCGCCGCTGAGACCTGATGCATGACTAAGAGCGACCCTAGCCAGCAGATCAATGCCCTGCGGGAACAACTCAACGAGCACAACTACAACTACTACGTGCTCGATGAGCCCGCTATTCCGGATGCCGAATATGACCGCCTGATGCGTGAGCTGACGGCGCTTGAGCAGGCGCACCCGCAACTCATAACCCCGGACTCCCCGACTCAGCGTGTCGGCGGCGCACCGCTCGGTGGGTTTGACGAAGTCGCCCACGAACGCCCGATGTTATCGCTGGATAACGCCATGAGCGCCGATGAGTTTGCAGCCTTCGACAAGCGCGTGCGTGACCGCCTGAAAACCAGTGACCCGGTTGAATACGCCTGCGAACCTAAGCTCGATGGTCTTGCTGTCAGTCTGTTGTACGAAGCCGGTTTACTGGTTCGTGCGGCAACACGGGGTGACGGCCAGACCGGCGAAGATATTACGCAGAACGTGCGTACCATCCGGTCCATTCCTCTGAAACTGCGCGGTGATGATGTGCCTGAACGCATCGAAATCCGTGGTGAAGTCTATATGCCGCTCGCCGGGTTTGAGGCTTACAACGAACGCGCGCGGGAGCAGGGCGAAAAAGTGTTTGCCAACCCGCGTAACGCCGCCGCCGGTTCGCTGCGCCAGCTGGATTCCGCCATTACCGCAAAACGCCCGCTCGACTTCTGTGCCTACAGCATCGGTATTGTCAGCGATGATGCTGACCTGCCGGATACCCACAGCGGTATTCTGCAGCAGCTGAAAGTATGGGGTGTGCCGATTAACGAAGAAATGCAGGTCGTCAGCGGTGCAGAGGCTGCACAGAATTTCTTTGAACAGCTGGGTGAAAAACGTCATCAGCTGAGTTACGAAATCGACGGCACGGTCTTCAAGGTCAACAGCATTGCGCTGCAGGAAGAACTCGGTTTTGTTGCCCGCGCACCGCGCTGGGCCATCGCCTATAAATTCCCGGCGGTTGAGCAGCTGACTGAACTGCTCGGGGTGGATTTTCAGGTAGGGCGCACCGGTGCCATTACGCCGGTCGCCCGGTTAAAACCCGTGCATGTGGCAGGCGTCACCGTCAGCAACGCCACGCTGCACAATATGGATGAAATCGAACGTCTGGGTGTGCGCATCGGCGATACCGTGACCGTACGCCGTGCCGGTGATGTCATTCCGCAGATTGTCGGTGTGGTCGCAGACCGGCGCCCGGATGACAGCCAGGCGATTGCCTTGCCAGCACGCTGCCCTGTGTGTGACTCACACATTGAGCGGGTAGAGGGTGAAGCCGTCGCGCGTTGTACCGGTGGTCTGGTGTGTGCGGCACAGCGCAAAGAAGCGATTAAACATTTTGCCTCGCGTCAGGCGCTGGATATCGAAGGTCTGGGCGATAAGCTGGTAGAACAGCTGGTGTCAGCCGGGTTGATTGACTCTGTCGGTGACTTATTCAGCCTGACACTGGAGCAGGTCGCCGGGCTGGAGCGCATGGCCGAGAAAAGCGCACAGAACCTGCTGGATGCACTCGAAAAAGCCAAGCACACCACACTGGCGCGCTTCCTGTTTGCCTTGGGTATCCGCGAAGTCGGCACCGTAACCGCACAGAACCTGGCCGCGCACTTCGGCTTTCTTGACCGCCTGATGAATGCCAGTAAAGACGATCTGATCGCCATCCGCGATGTCGGCGACATCATGGCCGAGCATATCGTGAATTTCTTTGCAGAAGAGCATAACCGCGAGGTGATCCGTCAGTTACGCGAAGCAGGCGTAACCTTCGATGAAAAGGAACCGGTACAGGCGGATGAAGATGCACCACTGGCCGGAAAAACCGCGGTGATCACCGGTACTCTGTCAGACATGACCCGCGATGACGCCAAAGCCGCACTGGAAGCACTCGGCGCAAAAGTGACCGGCAGTGTCTCCGCCAAAACGGATTTTCTGGTCGCCGGAGAAAAAGCCGGCTCCAAGCTCACCAAAGCTCAGGGACTGGGTGTGCAGGTGCTGGACGAAGCAGCTTTCAAAACCATGCTGGCGCAGTATCAGTAACAGTCTCAGTGGTGCACAGTGTGCACCCTACAATGTTTACCGCGTTTCAGGTGTTACCCCGGAATCGATTTGAATTCTGTGATGCCGTGTAGGGTGGCATTGCGCACCATTGAAAACCAGCCAGGCTCCTGCTGGCCAATTACCCGTAATAGTCACGTCATCCCGCGGCGGATGGGGCTCGCCCACGAGACACGGGGTCCATATAAATTTCGTAATACCGGTAGGGTGCGCACTGCGCACCACTGAAAACCAGCCAGGCTCCTGCTGAACAATTACCCGTAATAATCAGTCATCCCTCGATAATCATTCATTGGTGCACAGTGTGCACCCTACAATATTTGCAGCTTTCAGGTGTTACCCCGGAATCGATTTGAATTCTGTGATGCCGTGTAGGGTGCGCATTGCGCACCACTAAAAACCTGGCCTGAAACCCATTTCTTTCATACTGATCTGTCTACCAAATGGCACGGCTCCCGAAAAATATGGCATTCTGTCTGGCCGAAAAGGAACCTGTTATGACCTTACAACTTTGCCAGCCCGCACCAGAGCACGAAGCCACATATCGCTCTTATATCACCGAACTCGGTGATGAAAACCGCATCCCGTTTCCGCTGGATTTCGAGCACGCTGATTTCTCGGCCTGGCTTACCCGGGTGGAAAATCTCGCCAACGGTTCTGACGTTCCGGAAGGTTTCGTCCCCAGCACCACCTATTTCCTGATGGATGGTGACGAACTGATCGGCGTCTCCAACCTGCGGCATTATCTTAATGACCGTATCCGCGAGCACGGTGGGCATATCGGCCTTGGCGTAAGACCCTCGTTACGCGGGAAGGGGATTGGCAATCAATTAATGGCGCTGACTATTGTCGAGGCCCGTAAAAAAGGCATCGGTGAAATACATATTCATTGCCTGAAAGAAAACCTGCCATCAGCCAGAACCATCCAGCACAATGGTGGTGAACTGCATTCTGAAGTGATGGAAGGCAGCCATCTGGTACAGCGTTATATCGTCCCTGCGTGAGATGATCACCGAAGCGTATTTCATTACCAGAGAACAGTTGGGTACGCATTGTGCATCATTGAAAACCGGCCAGGCTCTTGCTTAACAATTACCCGCATTAATCACGTCCTCCTTCGATAACCATTCATTGGTGCACAGTGTGCACCCTACAATGCTTGCCTCGTATCAGCTGTTACCACGGAATCGATTTAAATTCTGTGATGCCGTGTAGGCTGCGCATTGCGCACCACACAGCCCTCAGCTTTCCAGACGTATTTCCAGAATCATCAATAACAACTGAGTCGCGTCTAACTCCACGTCATCCTGCGACTTGATCGCAGGATCCACTCAAACCCTAAATGACATGCAAAAAACTGGATCCTGCGATCAAGTCGCAGGATGACAAGAAGTTCTGAAAAAGTAGATCAGAGAAAACCTCATATCTTCTGAAGCTTTTACAAGAAGCGAGTCACTATCCTTCCTGCTGCTGTTTTTCCAGAATCATCAATAACAACTGAGTCGCGTCTAACTCCATGTCATCCTGTGGCTTGACCACAGGATCCACTTAAAACCTAAATGTTAAGAAAAAACTGGATTCCTTGAATCGAAGGCGAGCCCCACAAGCGGCAGGATGACAAGACGTTCTGAAAAAGAAGATCACAGATAACCTCAAATCTTTTGAAGCTGTATGGAAAGCCGGGGTATTAGCCTTCTTGTTGCCGCTTTTCCAGAATCATCAATAACAACTGAGCGGCGGCCTCGGCATCGCACAAAGCTCTGTGATGCGTATCCAGAGACACTTCAAACGTGTGGCACAACGCCGATAACTTGTACGAATCCTGTCCGGGAAAATAACGCCGCATATTCACTACGGTACAGAACTTGGGCATACGCCAGCTTTGGCCCAGTCGCTCGTACTCCTGCTGGATAAAGCCATAATCAAAATTCACGTTGTGGGCGACAAAAATAGCGTCGCCACAGAAGCGTCTGAAGTCATCAGCAATCTCACTGAACACCGGCGCATCACTCACCATGGCGTCTGAAATACCCGTCAGCCGGGTGATGGATGACGGAATATGTCGCTGCGGATTAATCAGCGTCTGAAAACGCTCAACAACGTCACCATTGCAGACTTTCACGGCACCGATTTCCGTAACGCGGTGCTGAGGCTGATTACCCCCAGTGGTTTCAATATCCACCACCACAAACACCTGCCGCGGATCATGGGTGTAGGTCACCCGCAGCAGGCCACAATCAAAACCGGCACTCTCAAGCTGGCGTAGCCGGGTCAGCTGATTGGCGCGCAGGGCATCGCCTTCGGCTTTCACTTCAATAAATCGCAGCTGATCGTCTTTGCAGAGCATCAGGTCCGGGTAGCCATCTTTCATGGCCGGGTAATCTTCGGCCATTAATCTCAGTATTTCAGCGACGGGGCGGCAGTGCGGCGAACTCAGCAGCAGCTTCAGCGCATCCAGTTGCAGCTGATTCCAGCGGAACAGGCCATTACTCTCGCCATGACGGGCAGTGACGGTTTTAAGCAGCGGAACTAAATACTGCCCGTCACTGAGCTGTTCCAGTTTGCGTGAAATACTCTCGGCAAAAATGGCAGTAAAACTGCGGTCCCGCAGGTTAGCCGGAATACGGTCAAACGGTGAATGCACGCTGCGCTCATCTTCAAACAATTCATCCCAGAAGGTCAGGGCAAACAGCGCACGCCACAGCGTGTTTTCGCTGAACCAGGCCTGCCAGCCAAGCTGAGTGTAATGTTTCAGAACGCCATGTTCCGGGCTGGCCCGGTGTAAGTCATCAAGCATCAGGCTGTCACTGTTGCGTAACACCTGAGTCTGTTCACTGACTTTTTCAGCCGTGAATTTCCGGGCGTAAAAATCCCGGGCAAAGTGATACAGGGCATCGTTATTATTACGCGCAATAATGCCTTCCAGCGTTTGCCGCGTGAGTTCTTTGTCGCAGCTGTACAGCAAGCGCAGATGACGCTCCTGCGACTTCGCCAGCGTACAGGCCTGATACACCTGCATGGCGTTATCTGTATCTGCGTTTTTCTCCAGTGCCTGGCCAAACTCCAGCAGGGTTTTATCCGCAAGCCCCTGCACCGATGGGTAGTGCGCAGGCAGACAGGCCAGCACCTCAGTAAAGCGTGCGGCATTGGCCGGATCTTCACGGACGGCACGGCGCAGTTCACTCAGCCGGTAACAGGTTAAAGCCTCGCCCTGATGGCTGAATCTGGGTGAATAGCCCGTCGCCTGGCGCACGGGCATCAGGCCCAGGTCACGCATGGTGAATTGCTTCAGGTCCAACTCCGGGCGGCCAAAATACAGATACAGCAGGTAGGACAGAGCACAGACGCGGTCCTGAACAAACAGGGCTTCAGCCGCAAACGCGTCATCCAGCTGACTGTCCGTCAGCTGTTCTTTAATGGCTTCCAGTACTCTGGCTTTGGGCCAGCTCTTCAGCACACCCGTCAGCGAGGAAGCCAGCACCAGAGACTGCAGCTCCGCCTTGGTCATAGCTGACAGCAGGGCGGGGTAGTCGTGGCGCGACAGACCACGCACAAACCCCCGCTCACTCAGCAACTGCAATGCAGCCCGGGTATCCGTGATCTCATCGTATCTCAGCTCGTCAGGGCGGAAAGCCAGCTTACGGCGGTTCGCCATACGGATGTACAGGCACTGAGCATCACGGTCCAGAGCGCGGAAATCATGGATAAACGCCTTATGCTCCGCCGTCAGCAGCCCGGCTGACAGATCCGCAATATGGCTCAGCATCTCCATAAAGTGATCGTGGTAGTAAAAAGTACCCAGAGTCTGCGAAGTCATGGAGTGCTGATATAGATTGCTGTATGTATGAACAGTATATCCGCGTAGTATGTCAAATCAAAGAATGATTCTTTGAATGTAAGGAATGCAGAATGTGTGGTCTCCGTGGGGTTTACAAACAGTCTTCATAATCAGATAGTTGAAGCCATTAGTCTGAGTGCTGTTACTGAGTAGCTTGTTCAGCGTATGCCGATTGTCAGTAAGATGCCATTAATAGAGACGTTAACATCTAGGGATATAGGTTCTTAGAGATAGTCTTTGAGGTAAGAATGAGAAAATGTCATCAGTCACTTAATTATCCAATTGATTTTTACTGCATATGTCGGGGTTGGAATTGAGAATTTCAAGTATTGAAGGGATGAGAGCTGTTTTTGCAATATGGGTTGTTATACATCATGCCCTATCCAATACAGGCCTTGACAAAAATGGTAATGTTATTTGGGGGTACTTGAGGTCGGGGGGATATGCAGTTGATTTGTTTGTGATTATAAGTGGCTTTGTAATTTTCTATCTTTTGGATCATAAGAGGGAAGGTTATATTCCTTATCTTATACGTCGATTTTTCAGGCTGTTTCCCGTTTTCTTTCTTCTCTTTATCGTCGCTATTCCATTATCTTTATTGATACCGGATAATGCTAATTCATATTCTCATCTATTTGTAGGGAAAAATTTTCCTAGAGTCGAATATGTTCAGTCGTGGTGGGAGCATATAGAGCTTAATATAGCAGCTCATTTTTTTATGCTTCACGGAATTATACCTGAAGTGATTGCTCCGGGTGCTCCGATTGCATTTCTTGGACCTGCATGGAGTATATCTTTAGAATGGCAGTTTTACATATTGGCACCTGCTCTCTTTATTTTGTCGTCAAAAATATATAGAGGGTGCTATAGTCCTTCCGTCTCTGCTTTGATTATACTGTCTGTTACTGCCTTATTCTTGATTGTTTCAAAAGTCTATCCTCATGTTATACGTGGAGCATTTTTTCCAGATCATTTTGTGTTTTTCATGTTGGGTTGGATTTCATACTTTCTTTCAAAGGAGCTCAGCGTAAGTAAAATTCCTTTGAGTAGCATTTTCTTGATCTGTTTCTTGCTTTCCATGATGGTGGGTATTGTGAGTAACGCCATTTTGGTTCCGGGTCCAACCGGAGTTATATGTATATGGTTGTTGCTGTTTCCGTTGACTGTATCACGGAATGAGGACGGTCTGTTTTATTCTGCAGTATTTAATAATAAGGTTATGAACTACTTGGGAAGAATATCGTATTCTGTTTATTTGAGTCATGTGTTAGTGATTGTTGTATTGATGAAGCTTATTTCGTATGTTCCATATACCTTCGGATCTGTTCAGCTTGCCGTAGTTTTAGTCCCACTCACTGTCATTGTCACCGTAGTCTTGTCACATATTCTCTATATATGCATAGAAAATCCGGGTATGAAAATTGGAAAGAAGATAGCATCAAAATTTGATCGTAGGCTTGGTTGCTGAAGTAAATATTCTTTCAGTGGTTGTTGAAGATTTGGATAAAGTACCTGGCAAGAGTTGATAGTAATGTTTGGAGTGTATCGTACTTTTCTGGCCCTTCTCGTTGTGGCTATGCACTTGGGAGGGATTCCAGTGATTGGAGCATATGCCGTTTTTGGATTTTACTGTTTAAGTGGATATCTGATGACTTTGATTATGTAGACCAGCTATGGTTATTCATTTGATGGCTTTGGTAAATATGCAGTTAACAGATTTTTGCGCATCTATCCTTTATACTGGATATCAATATTTTTATCACTTATTTTGATTCTTTGTTTTGGGCATGAATTTTCCATTGAATATCAAGGTTCTATGTATGTTCCTGATGATTTTTATGGCGCTTTTAGAAATTTATTTCTTTTCTTTCCATTTCAGGAAAATCCAAGGCTGACACCTCCAGCCTGGGCGCTTACGGTTGAAATTTTCTTTTATATACTGATTGGTCTTGGCGTTTCAAAAACTTTGCGCTTAACAGTGCTCTGGTTTATTTTAAGTATCTTATATCATGTGTTCGCTTTGTTACTTGATCTGGGTTGGAGTAACCGCTACTTCACAATTTTTGCGGCTTCACTGCCTTTCTCTGCAGGGGCTTTAATTTTTCACTTTAAGAATGAAATAATAAAATTCACTGATGGAGTTTCTTCGTGGCTCTATGGCTGGTTGCCGTTTATAATTTTGATGTTTTTTATACTTAATTGGTATATTGGTTATTTGATCGGGAGTCAGCAGGGCTTTTTCTTTTACACTAATTTTTTGCTGTGTTTGTTAATGATCTCTACTCTGCTTGGTACAAAAAAATTGCCCTTTATTTCCCGCGATATGGATAAGTGGATTGGTGATTTTAGCTACCCTGTCTATCTTTTTCACTATCAAGTCGGGATTTTAGTTGTTTTTTTTGCTGGATTGGTAGGGTTTGAATTGCATCGCCCTGATTCGTTGCTTCTTGTAGTATCAATTCCGGTTATATTGCTATTTTCTTGGGCTGTGTCTGTTCTGTTTGAGCAACCAATCGAAAAAATTAGATCAAGAGTGAAAAAGTAAACTTTTCATCTGGGATCTTCTTAATTTCATGTGTGTTGGCGTCGGTGAGTGCAGATTGATTGGGTTTTGTTAGTTGTCCTGATTAATATTTTTCCTGCTTCAAAGTAGGGGTTTGAATTTTTCGCGTACATTTGAGAAATGTGTTTCCACGTGAATGACTATTGATAATTGACTCTTTAATTCTGATTTAAGGGCTGAGTATTCTGCCGCGAATAGTGCGAATTGGTCCGGTCGGTAGATTTCAAATGGAGTGTGAGCAGGAAGCTGAACCATTGCATTGGTAGTCATTGACTCCTCTTTCATGCACTTAAAACAGAGCTAGTAGATCAGCAAAAAAGATTCGATAGCAACTTCGAACTTGTCATAACTGTGATTAGGTTAATGAGCACTTTCATCAGAATAGTTTATTCTGAATGTGGGTTTGACCTTGAAAATTATTCAGAGGTATACGCCTTAAGTGTCCATGAACGTGGTAGTCGACTATGGCCCTCGAAACCAGTCTACGGTCTCTGAATACAGTGAAATCTCATAAACCCGGCCCGCCTATCATGACCCTGCGGACTTCATTCCTCTGATATGACCATGCCTGCCTTGTGTAATCTTTGACCGTCTATCCCGGCTCGCTGAATACCCTGCATCGCCGGTTTGCGGTACTCTCGTTCACCATGAACTCCGCCCGAATCTGAACAGACTATCTGCAAGCACTGTTATGACCATTCTGAGATACCTTTCCGTAACTATTCCGCTGTTTGTCGCTCTTCTTTTCAGCCCACCCTGGGTCGCGGCTTCTGAGGCCAGCCCGGATGACCAGACGCCGGCGGATCTGATCTCTGCTGAGGTGATCCGCAGTGATCTGACTGCCTTGTATAACTCTTTGGCGGCAGCTCATGCCAACCTGTATGCACATCGTCCGAAGGCGCAGTATGACGAGGAGTTTGATGCGCTGATGGCGTCTGTTGATGGCCCGATGAGCCGTCTGGATGTTATCCGGCTGTTCATGCGGTTTGTGGCTTACGGGCGGGTGGGGCATGCGAAAATCGATTTTCCCATTCCTGAGTATGTGGCCTATCTGCAGCAGGGCGGTACGCTGATTCCTGTCGACATCCGGGTGGAGGATGGCCGGGTTCTGATCGCACATAACTACACCACTGAGCCGCTTCTGGAGGCCGGGCATGAACTGGTCGCTATCAATGGCCGGAGCGCGGACTACTGGCTGAAGCGTACTGGTCGCTATGTTTCCGCCGAGCGGCCTTATATGTCGCATGCGCAGCTGGAGAACATGTTCCCGCGTATTTTCTGGTTGTCTGAAGGCCAGGTGGATTCGTTCCGTTTTACGGTCAAAACGGCAGAGGGTGAGAAAACGCTTGTTGCCGGTGCTGTGCCGGTGATGACCATTGAAGAGCACAAGGGCTCATTGGAGTCAGTAACTCATAAACGCGAAGCCAATATGCTGCAGGAGGGCGTTGCGTACCTCAGGCCCGGCCCTTTCTATGCCATGGGTGATAAGGACACGCTGGACACCTTCACCGCTTTTATTGATGAGTCTTTCAGAACCTTTATTGAGGCGTGTGCCGATAATCTGATTCTGGATCTGCGCAATAACCCGGGCGGTGATAATTCATTCAGTGACCCTGTGGTCGCCTGGTTTGCGGACAAGCCGTTTGCGTTTGCCTCACGTTTTGAGGTCAAGGCCAGCCCGCAGACGCGTATGGTGCTGAAAGACCTGGCTGGCCAGTATCCGGACGGACTATCGGCCGGTATGTACGCTCTGATTCAGAAGTTTCCGGACGGTGATGTGTTTGATTTCCATATTCCGGATACACCGCCACGCGCTGACGGCTTTAAAGGCCGGGTATGGGTGCTGATTAACCGTCATTCGTATTCCAACGCGACGGTAACGGCGGCCATCATCAAAGATTACGGCTTCGGCATTCTGGTGGGTGAAGAAACCTCAGACCTGCCGACCAGTTATGCGTCATCGGCACAGTTTACTCTGCCGCAAACAGGTATTGTGGTGACCTACCCCAAGGCGTATTTCGTCCGCCCCAGTGGGAAGGAAAGCCTGAGTGGAGTGATGCCGGATATCGTTACTGCTGAGCCTCTGCCGGGTGCTGAGGCCGATGCTGTGTTGAGTGTTCTGCTTGAGAAGATCACGGCAGACACGCACTGAGCTGTGGGCGTGGCGATGCTGTTGGAAAACTCTTGAATTTATTCATCTGACAGGCGCACAGATGAAGTTGGTCTGTTCATCAAAAATAAGGAATGTGATGAAAAAGCTGATGTTTGTTTTCAGTATCCTGCTGGTCAGCGGCTGTACGACCTTGTCGAAAGACGTGGTGCTTGTCTCTGAAGGCGGTGAGACATCCAAACTATTGGTGTACCGTGATTCTGCATTTCAGAACGCCATGGTAAGCCTCTATGTTGGTAAATCAGACGAAT
Organism: Thalassolituus sp. UBA674; assembly: GCA_002298335.1. Classification (GTDB taxonomy): domain Bacteria; phylum Pseudomonadota; class Gammaproteobacteria; order Pseudomonadales; family Oceanobacteraceae; genus Thalassolituus. The sequence goes on along the minus strand of DBNK01000032.1, from coordinate 37,007 downwards.
ATTTTATGAAGTTAAGAAACGGGCAGTATGGTGTCGTGGAGATGGATGCAGGCCTCTACGTTATTCAGGCAAAAGCGGATGCAAGCCCGTCTTCTCTCATTCAGGTGAACCTGAAACCTGATGAAATAACCTGCCTAGAGGGTGCCCCGAATAAACAGGCGTTGGGAGCCGTGTTCAGCCCCTTGATGGCCAATGCGGTTCCGGCATTTTTACTGACACAAGTGGATTGTCCTTCCGCAGAGGCTTTGAAGGATTACAAACTCGTCACAAAACCATGAATCATATTCTGAATAAACAGTCGTAGTTATGAACCGGGAGCCATACTCCCGGTTTTATCACCATTGAAGTCAAAGACCTTATGAAAAAACTACTGATCCCACTGTTGTGCCTTTTTCTGATGGCCTGCAGCGACAAACCGTCCACGGCGTTGATTGAGCGCACAGTCACATCGGCTCAGGCCGTGCCCGGGGTATTTCATGTGGTGAAGGTTGAGAAGCGTGATGGCTGGATGGATGGCGATATTTACGTTGCCGATGTGGCGTATGAAATTGAATTCGACGTGAATTCAGATGACCTGCAGGAAGGGCTGCAGAACGGCCTGCGCGATGGCAGCGGTGGCCTGCTGCAGACTCTGGTCGGTGGCCTGAAGCTGATGGCTGTTAAGCTCGCGTACGGTGATTTCAGAAAGGGGGACCGCCTGACGCTGACCAACCAGTTCCGCTTCTTCCAGACCGAGCGTGGCTGGCGCCTGCAGGAAGAATAAGTCATTCAGTAAACGTTTGATTGGTAGCAATGCGGCCCTGTTGTCCCATATTTCCATCATTTCCGGCCAGACCATTTGCCTCGGCCACTCTGCTGTCGCTGAATAATCCCTGACCAATCCCCAGACATTGATCTTAACCATCATGTGATCCGGCAGGGAGGCAGGGTATGTACTTATCCATTATTACCGAACGGGATGACTTCAGGCTCACGGCCAGTGCGCCAACGGTGATTTCACCAGACGGAAAATTTTCTCTGCAGCTGTTGATTCAGGCCCATGCTGATTTAACGCTGGAATCCCTGAGCTGGCAGTTGCCGTCCTGTCTGGATGATGCCGGGGCAGAGCTGTCGCCGTCTTTGCCGCTGGCATTGGCTGCCGGTGAGAGTGCCGAACTGCAGCTGGTGTTGACGCCTCAGGAGATGGGTTTCGGATTTCTCACTTTCTATCTGCATACTGGCGAAACATCCACTGAACCCGCCTGCAGCTGGCAGCACTGGGTGTCGGTATTCAAACCGGCAAAACCTTCTGCGGATGAGCCCCTGCCGGATGATCTGCGTCAGCGTCTGATCAACGTGGTGAATTATGACGCTCAGAACGGTCATATTTTTCTCGCCAATTACACCCGCTTTTTTAACGATTATCTGAATATTCTGGTGCCGGAAGAGCGGCAGGAACAGCTGGCTGAAGAGTTCGGTCTGCCTGCCGAAGGCCTGCCTCTGGATGATGAAACTTACCTGCTGATTGCACAGGGCAAGATGACCTTTTATGGCGTCGAAAAACTGGAGCTGATCGCGGAAGAAGACTGTAACGCCAGTGATGACCGGTTTGATCCGGACAGCACCCGGGAAACGGCTTGGGAGGCTATGGATGACTGATCTCGCAGCGGGTTATCAGATGGCTTTTGAGGCCAACGAAGACGGCATTAATCTGGTGATCGAGCGGACACTCTTCGCGCTCAGAAACCAGCTGACTTTTGACCGGCGGGTTCTGCGTCGCGGTTATCTCAGGGCCAGACTGACCTCCATCGAAGTGACGGACCTGCGTGATCCGCCACCTAAAGGTCAGGCGCGGGCAGATCTGCAGATCCGGGCGGAAGCTAGCTGGTCGCTGTTTGGTCTGTTCCCGAAAACAACCTCGGTTCTGCTGGAGATAAACGCCGTTGAACTGGTGGTGAAAAAAACCCAGGCGGGCCTGCCGGTCGGACTGGTGTTTTCCGTTACGCCGGGGCTGAGTGTGGATGTCTCGTTTGTCATGAACCGGCCTGTGCGCAACTGGATTTTAAATCGTCTGATTGCGCCCATTATTGAGCTGGGGGTGTGGCTGGGTTTCCGCATTGTGCAGGAGGTGGATATTCCACTGTGGAAACTGCTGGATACCTTTGCCGCGGCCGGGCTCAGATTCTCTGCCAATTCTCCGTTTGTTACCGGGCAGAATCAGACGACGCCCAGTTCGGCGTTGGTGGCCTGTGATTTTGATCTGGTCAACCAGAGTATTGGCCAGCCTGCGCAGCTGCAGAGTTTTCAGTCGCCACCGCATAATTTTTCGGCCGTGGTGCGCGATGAACTGGTGAATGCCATGGTGCAGTCGGCCTTTGCCAAAGGCTGGCTACCGAGCCGCTTCCGCGTCGGTAAATGGAAGATTTATCTGAATGCTATTGATGTGCAGTTTGTGCCTGACCGCATTGAAGCCCGTGGCCAACTGAAAGCCAAGCGTGGTAAATGCTGGTGCCGGGTGAAAGCAAAGATTCAGTTCAGCGCCGCTGTTGAACCAAAAATTGATACCAGCACCGGCACCACACTGGCAACGTTTCAGTACGACGCCAATATCAATACCCAGGTTTCAACGCCCGGCATGCTGGTTGTACTGGGCGTAATTATGTTCGGTCCGCTGTTTCTGGCTCTGATCAGTGCCAGTTCGGTGCTGATTAATCTGGTACTTGACCGTTTTCTGCCGTTTCAGACTGGCTGGAACCAGAATGGCAATCAGCTGACGCTGACGGCCAACCCGCTTTCCGGTGCGTCGGTCAGTGCGTTTCAGCTGGATTTTCCGCTGCAGCTCAGTGGCAGCGGTACGTTCGATCTCAGTCGGTTTGAGCAGTTTTCACTGCAGAATGGCGCTCAGTTTGATGTCGGTTTTACCCCGGGATCGCTCCTGATAAAAGACGATGAACTCAAACTGGAGGCGGAGCTGAAGTGATACCTGACCGCATGGGGTTCAATTTCCCGGAATGAATCTGGTTTACTTGACCGGGTAGGGAAGCTTCACTTTACTGATACAGTAAATTCATACACTGTTCAGACCGGTAAGCCCGCATGGAAGACACGGTTATTGCGATATTTTCAGTGGTTTTTCCGCTGCTGATAGTTATGGTTATTGTCTGGTTTATTCAGGTGTCACGGTTATTTGCCCGGCTGCGTGAACATCACCCCCAGGAATATGAGGCGATGGGACGTCCGACGCTGTTTGCCAATAACACGCCGCAGACGAATTTTTCATTGCTGAAGTTTTTTATGGGCAACCGTGCCCGTGAATTGGGTGATGATGTGCTCGTACGCCAATGCGCTTTTCTGAAAAAATTCTTTTATGTGTATCTGTCGCTCTTCCTCGGCCTGATGAGTCTGATGGTGGTTATGGCCGTCAGTGGTTCCTGAAACATGACGATGGTTACTGTCCAGCAGGTGGGGTTTGGCTCGGCCGCCGCCGTCCGTTTACTGGCTCTTTTAAATGCTCACTGGTCGGATTTAACCCATCTTGAAACTGAGCGCGATGGCATGGTGATTCCGCAGCCTTTTGTGGCGCAGGAAGGCAATTGCGTGGTCGGTGGTGGTAGTTTTTCCCGTTATACCCGTCCGGGTGGCAGTGATCCGGTCGTCTGGCTGAATGCCCTGTACGTGCTACCGTCTCACCGTGGCCGGGGTATTGCCTCGCAGTTGCTGCGTGATTGCGTCCGGGTGGCTCCGCAACTTTATGCATTAACGGATATACCGGCCCTCTATACCCAACTGGGTTGGAAAATACTGAGCACAGACCCCGACGGCATTGTGGTTGGCTGGAATCACAGCGTCTGAACGGAGCCGGGGCATGAGAGGACGATGCCTGAATATTCCCCGGTTCTCCGTCAGTGTCGTTCGGTTCGGTATTTCCTGGTAATTTAAACGCTCAGTTTTTCACCACCCGCTCTAACGTCGCGCTGTCGGTATGAGGGAAGTCTTTGCCGTAAATCTTCAGGCTGGTGTTCTGCGAATAACTGAAGGTGTTTTCGCCGATGTCCAGCGTCATGGTAAAGGCCTGAGTCGATGCATTCGCGGTCATGTACGATGATTCGCCGATACCACGGGCCGGTGCTGTGAGGGTCATTTTCCGGCCCGCTTTGCCTTCCGCCACGACGCAGGTTGCTCTTGGTACACAGAAGCTGTTGTAGACCATCTGATTGTCTTTGTCGTAAATCAGGTAGCCGCGCTGATCATGAAACTTGGCGTTGTCACGGCTGCGAAACACTTCCTCGCTGTAATAAACGGCAACCAGATTCTGCTTGCTGGCGTTGACTGCATCGGCAACGACCTCAAAGGTTCTGACTTCATAAAAGGGTTCGATTGCGGGGGCGCCTTCGCCCACGGCAGAACCGGTTCTGCCCGGTGCCATATCGACGCCGTTGCTGGCGGTTTTCCAGGTGCCGATTAAGGGTTGCAGAGGTCCGAGGTCAGGTTCAGCCGCCTGTACCAGTGCGGGCAGGGTGAGCATCAGTGGTGCTGATAATGTCAGGGCCAGGGCAGATTGGCGCAGGCGAAGAGCAAAAGAGTTCATAAGGCAGTCCTGTTTTGTGTTTGGCAGATGACAGTGCGGTGGCGGCTGTCGCGAACAGGGTGAGCCTAGTGGTGAGGCCGAGTCTGGGGATATAGGTGATATGTCCCCCAGCACTCAGAAACGCGATGTTTTACCGGTCCGGGATATTTATCCCATGCGATAATCCGGCGTCAGCAGGGTCAGAGATAACAGGGCCGTGGGTAACAGAGGTTTGGTAATGCCGGATAACAAATATTGGCTGGTGTGGGTCAGGCTGTTTTTTATACTGATTATCATCACCAGCATTTCGGATGTAATGATCGATCTGAGTCAGGGTGCGAATACGCTGCATATGGTGCAGGAATCCATGATGGCGTTTTTTGCACTGGCGCTTCTCGTCATGCTGTTTCTGCATACGCGCTGGCAGTTGCGGCTCAACCGCCAGCTAAAGGAAGAACTCGCAGAAGCCACCGCCCGTTCGGCAGAGGCATCAGAACAACTGGTCGGCGCCCGCCGTGCGTTTGGTGAGCAGATCGCCCGGCAGTTTCAGAACTGGGGACTGACCGACAGCGAAGCGGAAGTGGCGCTGTTTACTCTGAAAGGACTGACTGCCAAGGAGATCGCGCAGTTGCGCAATGCCTCTGAAAAAACCGTGCGCAATCAGCTGACCAGTGTGTATAAAAAATCCGGCACAACCGGTAACACCGGTTTTATTGCCTGGTTTATGGAAGACCTCTGGTAGGCTTCAGAGTACCTGGGGCAGTGGCGCCCGTGGAGGCTTGCTGGGGTTGTCCGGGTCGAGCCCGTCGCTGCGTTGGTTGAGATAACTGAGAATGGCGTCGTCCACGGCCTGTTGTTTACCGCTCAGACCCTGATTACCGAAGATGCGGTTGAACTCAAAGACATAAGGGTAATGCCCGACCATGGCAATATCGAAACCGCCGTGGTCAATGCCAAGCCCCTGCGCCAGCCGTTCGACCAGTGCAATGGCTTCCGGCGGCAGGATGCCATCTTCCACCTGCCCACCTTTGGCAACGTTGTTGTAAAACCCCTGTTCGGCCTGAATGCGCCAGTAGCCGCCGACGATCTGGTTTCCGGCCCAGACGATACGCAGGTCGCGGTCGATGGGCAGGTATTCCTGCGCATAAATCACCGGGCTGACGGCCAGATAGGCCTGCCAGTCACGCTGGCTCTCAATCAGGAAAACGCCGTCACCCATGCTGCTTTTCGGTATCTTGGCGACAAAGGGCGCCGGCATGGCAGACCAGACCCGTGCTGCGGATTCCGGCGTGTTCGCTTCGATCAGGGTGTAGGGCACATGCTGTGGGGCGATAAGACGGAAGGCCCGGGTCATTTCGACTTTGTCATGGCCCAGATGATAACTGGCCGGACTGGGAAAAACCGGGACTTTAAGGCCGTAAATCAGCGGGTTGATCTGCCAGTACTGTGGGAACAGAACCCAGTCAGCGTTGCGTATTTCGTCCGCTCTGTCATAAAAATGATCGGGTTTGATGTAGGTAACACCGGGCATATGCAGGGTGCGCAGGGCATCAAACGAGATCAGTTTCATACAGGCTGTGTGGCAGCAAAAGGGGCTGAAATATTACGGATGGCGGCCATTCCGGCAAATGAAATTTTCTGCTGCTGAGCAGCAAAGACACTCATTGAAAGTCAGCCAGAAACGGCACAAGGGCGGCATTCATACGGTTGTCGCATACAGGTAGGAAGATTATATTAGGCTGAAAGTCGGGTTTGATGGAGCCGGAGCCCGGCCAGCACTGATAATTCAAGGGAACTCAAGGACATGATCATTCTCCCCGTTGAGCGGCGGCTGGACTGGAAACACGCCCCGGTGACGCTCATCAGTATCATTCTGCTCAACATCCTTATCTTTTTCCTTTATCAGGCCAACGACCCGCAGAAATTTGATGCCGCGCTGGGTGAGTATCTGTCTGCCGGTATGCTGGAGAAAGAGTGGCCTGTGTATAAGGATTACCTGCGCGCTGGTGACAGACAGGCTGAGCTGGAATCGCTGGCGCACTGGTATGTGCAAAAGAACTATAGAGTAGTGGCGGCGAATATCCTCGAAAACCGCCGGTTTTATACCTATCTGGAAGAAAACGGCCGTGACCTGTTTTACCAGAGTTATTACTCGGAATGGAGTGAGCTGCGCCCGGTCATTCAGCAGCAGGTGAATGACATGAGTTTTTACCGCTTCGGGCTGACAGCCGACAATCTGTCGGTGGTGGATCTCATCGCTCATCAGTTTCTGCACGGCGACTTCATGCATCTGTTGGGCAATATGATGTTTCTGATGCTGTGTGGTTTTGTGGTTGAGGCGGCCATAGGGCACCTGCCGTTTCTCGGTTTTTACCTGCTCGGTGGTGTGGTTGCCGGGCTGACGCAGGCCGCCATGGATATGACGTCTGATCAGCCGATGATCGGTGCATCGGGTTCCGTGTCCGCCGTGATGGCCATGTACGTGGTGCTGTACCGCATGCAGTCCATCCGTTTCTTTTACTGGTTCTATCTGATTGTCGGGTATTTCCGCGCTCCGGCGCTGGTGATTCTGCCGGTCTGGGTGGGGCTTGAGCTGCTCAAGCTCTGGCATGATCCACAATCCAACGTGGCCTTTATGGCGCACGTCGGCGGCTTCGTTGCCGGTGGTGTTCTCATTGGTCTGCTGGCGGCGTTCCGCCCCGGTATCCTCAACACCGAGTATCTGGAGTCTCCGCAGGATGACGGCGAAGCCGCCCGTCAGCAGATGTCGGATATCTACAATGCACTGGAAAAATACCGTTTTGAGCAGGCCTACCGCCTGATTCAGCAGGCGCTGAAAGATCAGGGACCGCGTTTTGAACTCCTGTTCCTGCGCCATAACCTGCTGAAAATCCGCAAAGGTGATGCCTGGAAGAAAAACCTTAACCTGCTGCTGCGCCAGACTCACCTCAGTGATGAAGACATCCGTCTGCAGGAAGGCGTATGGAAAGAAGTCGCGGCCACGCCGGAGCTGGTCGGCAACCCGGCATTACTGGCGGCGGCGCAGAACTTCACCCAGCTGGATAACCTGGTCAGCGCCGAGCAGATCTTTGCTTTACTGAAAAACCGCCACGCAGGGGCGGCCAAACTGGGTGTTCTGGCCAATCAGTTGTCCGCCGCCGGAAAGCGCCTGAATTACACGGACACTTCAGAGCAGTACGCGGCACTGGCGCGTCAGCTGATGCATCAGCAGATGGGGGCTGCCGGATGAAATATTGCCATTACCATCCGCTCAGCCCGGCCACCTGGTATTGCCCGCGCTGTCATACCGACACCTGCGACTGCTGCAGTGATGAGTCTGTGAATCTGGAGCAGCGCCATTGCTTTCAGTGTGGTGCACCGCTCGAAAGCCTGGGTTCGGCCTATACCGCAGAACCCTTCTGGGAGCACCTGACTGAGATCTTCCGCTACCCGCTGCGAACCTCGGTCATGGCGCTGATTGTCGTGGTGTCAGTGATTGGGACTGCACTGTCGTTCCTGCCCGTACTCGGTGTTCTGGCAACCCTGGTGTCGGCAGGTATCTTCTTCAAATACAGCTTCCGCTGTCTGGAAGAAACCGCCGGGGGCAACATGGTGCCGCCGGACATCACCGATGCCTACAGCGGTGGCTTGCTGATCATCGTCAAACTTTTCCTGCTGATGATTGGCGTGGGCGTACTTATCGGCGCTGCTGGCTGGTATCTGGGCAATGGTGTGGCGGGGTTACTCACCGCACTGGTGATGCTGAGTCTGCCTGCGTTTCTGACTAACTTTGCGGTGTCTGACAGCATTCTGTATGCGGCTTCACCCCTCAATAACCTGCGCATTATTGCTGCCATCGGCCTGCCGTATGGCTTGCTGATCGGGCTGCTGATGCTGATGGCATCGTCGGTGTCTTTTCTGAGTTATCTGATGATTTCCGGCTGGGAGTGGCTGACCATTGCACTGATCAGCGTGGTGTCGAATTACTATATGCTGGTGATGTTTCATCTGATGGGTTACGTGGTCTTTCAATACCAGCAGCGCCTCGGGTTTTCTGCCCGCGAAGAGCTGGGTATCGACGAGCAGCCGCGCTCTGAAATTGAGCGTCTGCGGGCCCAGATCAGCGTGCTGGTGAAACATGGCAACTACAGCAAAGCACTGACCATTTACCGGCATCTGCTGGAGCGTTACCGTCAGGATGTCAGTCTGCAGGATGAATATTTTGAATTTCTGGTGCTGACTGCCAGCAGCGATGTGCTGCAGCGCTTTGCAGATGACTATCTGTTGCTGAAGACGGAGCGCGGTCATCTGGATCAGCTGAAGCGCATTTACCGGCAGATACGTTCTCTGCTGCCGGATTTCATTCCGGCTGACGGCGAGGTGCGTTATCAGGTGGCTAAACAGTTTGCTGCGCTGGGGGAGTACTCCGTCACCGTGCATCTGATCAATGGCATGCATCGTCAGCATACCGATCTGGAGTTGCTGATCCGTTCGTATTCTTTGCTGGAAGAAGCGCTGGAGGGGTTGGACAAGCAGGATCTGGTGGCCTCGTGCCGGGCATTTCTGGCTCAGCTGCGTTCCAAGCAATCAGCGACACTGACAGTACAGAAACCGGCGTTCTGAGTTTTCAGTCAGCCGGTTTTTCTATCATCCCGGAAGCCAGATCAGTCTCTGGCTTTTCATATTCAGCTCTGCGGATACAGCCCCGGTAAGTCATTCTGGTTGGCTGCCTGTATCCCGCGGGTTTTCTCTGCCTGCTCCAGTTGCGCCCACAGATTCTGACCATTAAAGGCCGAGTTGTTGTGACCGCTGTAGAGCAGGGCATCGAGCTCGGCCAGGGCAGCGCTGAAACGCGGGTCGGCCAGCCAGTTGCCGATATCGGTCAGTGAGGTCATGGTCTGACCGGACGCGGCGGTTGCCCAGCCCAGCAGTGCCGCCCGGATCTGTCCCGGGTTATTGTCCCCACAGGCTTTCTTCAGCGCTTTGCGCAGGGTTTTCACGTTGTCGCTACTGTCCACTGCTGCATCAGTATTGGCCTGCGCAGACGGCTTCTTCAGCAGCAGGACGATCAGGGTCAGCAGGTTGGTCAGCAGCAGTACGCCGGCTATCCATGGCCAGTATCCAGCACTTGCGCTGACCTCTGCCTGAGCAGGCGCCTGAGTCTGAGGTTGCACCGGTATTTCCTGCGCGGGCAGGCTGCTGGTCTGGCCACTTAACGGCGTCTGCGCGGCTGCCGCCGCACGGACATTTACCGTGCGCGCGGGCAGGCTGGCGTATTCCACGCGGTTCTTGAGGGTGTTCCACCAGGGCACACGGATTTCCGGCAGGCTGAGCTCACCGGCCTGGGTCGGTACCAGAGCGACAGACTGGGTGACTGTGGTGACCAGCCCGTCTTCGCTGCTCTTGCTGTCGTCTTTGGTCTGGTCCGGGTAGTAGCGCAGGTTGGCGACTTCCGGCATGGGGATGGGCGGAATCTGACCACTGCTGAGGCCGGTGGCACTGATGGTGATGGTGCGCGTTACTGGCTCACCCGCCTGCCAGCCGGAGAAGTCGGTGCTGAAGTGTTCGCTGATGCTGAACTGACTGGCCGGAATCCAGGGTGCGGTCGGGTATTCCGGTGGAATCGCCTTGATATCCAGCTTGATCGGCTTGCTCACCACGGTTTCTGACTGACCACGGAAGCGGTCGTAACGGTTGGTGATGCGGGCACTGAAGCGCTGGCCGGGGATCACCAGCGTTCCGGCCTGTTCAGGGAAAACCGCAAAGCGCCGCTCATAGACGCCGACACGCTTGCCGTCGATGACGGTGATGTACTGTTTAGGGTCGGTCAGCTGTACCAGGCGGGCATCGGCCACCGACATCTCGGACAGATTCGCGTCGTCGTGATTGACGGTGTAGTAGAGGCGTTCGATGTAGAGGATCTGCTCCTGCACATAATGAATGCCGCCGCTGACTTCGACTTCGAAATAGAAGTTGTCAGTCGACGAGGGCGCCGTGGTGGCCTGATCACTGACGCTGACCTCAATCGGCTCGCTGCGGTTGCCGCGGTATTCAATCACCGGGATCTGCAGGTTGCCGGTGCGCTTGGGAATCAGGGTGAGGGTCCAGACCGTCGATGAGTTGTTGTGGCCATTCACGAACTGCATCTGCTGCGACTGGTTCTGATCAATGATGTCCCAGTCTTTGTCCAGCACGGTCCAGTCGGGCGAGCCGAAACCGGCCATGTCCGAATAATTGATCTGCAGGGTTACAGCGTCGTTGCGGCCGATGTCTGTGCGGTCGACGCTGGCGATCAGCTCCGCCGCCCGGGTCAGGGGTGACAACAGCATCAGCAGAACGACCAGCAGCAGCTGCAGGGCGGTGCGTCCGCGGTTATCTGGCTGATTACGGCACGGCGTTATCTGCCGGGATGACAGTATCACCATAATTGATCCTCTTCGGTCTGATCACCCTGCTGACGGTATTGATACAGGAATTTGCGCTTCATCAGCAGGCCGGGGTCATCGGGTACTTCGTTCAGAATGGTTTCTACCGCCGTGCGCTGCTCGGGGCTCAGGTCATCCAGAGCATCGCTGGCGCTGGCTGCCTGCTGCTGCGCAGCGGGCTGGTCCTGCGGCTGTTCTTCAGCAGGCTGAGCTGCGCCTTCCTGGCGTTCTGTTTCCTCAGAATCATCCTGCGGCGACTGTTCTGCATTGGAGGTGCTGTCATCTGTCGGCGGCTCAGGCTGAGAGGACGGGTCAGCGGCATTCTGTTGTGCCTGCTGATCAGCGTAGTCGTCGTCTTCCTGCCGGTCGGCATCACTCTGGCTCTGCTGTGAGGACGAATCCTGGTTGCTACTCTGACTGTCCTGAGAGTCGCTGTTCTGACTCTGCGAGTCCGACGGGTTCTGCTCAGAGTTCTGATCAGAGCCGCCGTTCTGTTGCTGATCCTGACTCTGTTGGCCCTGATCGCCTTGTTGGCCGTCCTGCTGATTCTGCTGGTCCTGTTGTTGCTGTTGATCCAGCAGGTCCTGAATCAGTTTGCGGTTCTTTTCAGCGTCAGCAAACTCTGGCTGCTGCTCCAGTGCTTTGTCGTAGGCATCCAGCGCTTTTTCATACTCACCGCTCTGCGCCAGTGCATTGCCCTGGTTGTAATGGGCATCGGGGGTGTCGAGCATGGCGAAGTCTTTGGCGGCCTGCTCATAATTGCCCGCCCGGTAGTTGGCGGTACCGCGCCACATGGGGTCTTCAAAGGTATTGGCAGCTGCAGCCGGGTCACTTTCCAGCAGCGCCTGACCCTGTTGGTCACGGGTCTGCCACAGATCATTCCATTCCAGAGCATCAGCCTGTTGCGGTTGCATCAGGAACAGTAGCGGCAGAATAAAAACCACACCGCGGCGGAAGCTGAACAGAGCCACAGGTAACAGCAGCAGGATCAGCCAGTAACCGGAATCAATCCAGCGCTCAATGGTGCGGTCATCGGCCAGTGTGGCGTCAGAGAAATCAATGCGCCCCAGCAGGCTTTTCCAGTCGCTGTCGTCGTAGCTGAGGAGCTTCCAGTGGCTGCCGGTTTCGTCATACAGCGCCTGCAGTGGCCGGGTATCCAGTCTGGGCAGAATGATGTTGCCCTGATCGTCTTTGAGGAAGCCTTCACCGCCGAGGGAAATCGGTGCGCCCTGTGGTGTGCCTACGGCAATCACCGACAGCGGCGTGTCGGAGGTCAGCAGCTGGCGCATGGCCGGGATATCCTGATTGCGGATACCGTCGGTAATCATCAGCAGCGAGGCTTTGCTGAGTTCGGTATCGGTCATCATTTTTTTCGCCAGCTCGATGGCTTTGTCCGGACGGCTGCCGAGTTTCGGCATGATCTCCGGCGACAGCGAGGTCAGCAGGTGCTCGATGGTGGCGTGATCATCGGTGAAGGGCACAACCGTGTGGGCATCACCGGCGTAGGCGATGACGGCGGTGAGGCTGTCCGGACGGCCCCGCAGAACATCGGTGGCCTTGTGAATGGCGCGGATAGCGCGGGTCGGTGACACATCCTGAGCGCCCATCGACAGCGACATATCGAGGATGATCACCAGTGCATCCGGGTTGCTGATGACAGGCACCGGGCGCCGTTCCCAGCTGGGTCCGGACAGGGCAACAATGGCGATGACCCAGGCCAGAATCACCAGCCAGACGCCACCGCGGGATTGTCTGCCCGGCGCCTGATCCAGCATGTAACTCTGCAGTTCCGGGTCGATGTGCTGTTGCCACTGCCCGGCACGGAAGTGACGGCGCAGCAGCAGGGCGGCCATGACCAGCGCCGGAATCAGGAGGAACAGCCACAGGGGTCTGAGCAGGTGCAGGTTGGTCAGGAATTCGTTCATGTTATCCAGCCCTCCGCATCAGCAGCAGCTGCAGCCAGCTGAGCAGCAGGGCGGCCAGCAGTGGCCAGTGCATCAGACTGCTTTCCGGGCGGTAGGTTTTTTCGTCTTTTTCCGTCGGCTCCAGCTGGTCGATCAACTGGTAAATCTTCTCCAGCTCTTCGGTATTGCGGGCGCGGAAGAACTGGCCGCCGGTGGAGGTGGCGATATTGGTCAGCAGGGTTTCATCCAGTTCACGCGAGGGGTTGATCTGGCGGCTGCCGAAGAAGCTCGGGATCTCCATGCTGTCGGCACCGAGTCCGATGGTATGAATGCGGATGCCCATTTTCGCTGCAACTTCCGCCGCGCGCTGGGGCTCGATACTGCCGGCGGTGTTTTCACCGTCGGTCAGCAACACCAGCACCTGACTGTCGGACGGGTTATTGCGCATGCGCTTGGCTGCCAGGGCAATGGCATCACCGATGGCGGTTTTCTTTCCGGCAAGGCCCAGTGCAGATTCATTCAGAAAGGTGCGTACGGTTTCACGGTCAAAGGTCAGTGGCGTCTGCAGATACGCATTGGAGCCAAACAGGATCAGGCCGAGACGGTCACCTTCGCGGCGGGTGATGAAATCGTTGAGCACGTGTTTCACCAGCGTCAGGCGGTTCACCTGCTGACCGTTGATGCGCATATCACCGGTATCCATACTGCCGGAGATGTCCACCGCCAGCATCAGATCACGGCCACTGGCCGGCAGGCGGATGGCATCACCGACCCAGACCGGGCGGGCCAGCGCCAGCAGCAAGGCCAGCCAGATCAGGGAGGGCAGCAGCCAGCTGACGGATCTGGGCGCGGATGGCTTTCCGGCAAGGCTGTCGGATACCTGCCAGAAACCGGTATCGGCCACTTTCAGCGCGGCCTGGCCGGCATTGCGCGCAGGCATCAGCCAACGCACGATCAAGGGTAAAGGCAGCAGCGCCAGGGCGAAAGGCCAGAGCAGATCAAGCATGGAGACTGCTCCTTAATTTGCGCACCGGCGCTTTGCTGAGCCAGTCACGGGCGGCCTGATCAATGACTTCGACGTTCAGGCGGGCGATTTTGCGGTAGGGGCCCTGGGCCAGTGAATCGGCGATACGCTCATGGAAAATGATGCTGCTGCACTGGCGGTTGAGCAGAGCAATCCAGGCATCCCCGTCGCTGGTGACAATGGCCGGATCTGCGTTGTAAAAACGCCAGTAGCGCTTCAGTGCCTGATTGATTTCACTGCAGTAATTACTGGCATCACCCCCGGCCTCATAACGATCACGGGCGGCGTCGATCAGCGCCAGCGCCTGACGCCGCAGGCGGCGTATTTTCAGCAGCTGACGCAGCAGCATAACGGCTGCTACGAGCAGAGCCAGCGTCAGAATAATCAGTAGCCACCACCCGGGTGCCAGCGGCCAGAGACCAACCGGGTCCGGCTGGACGATATCGGCCAGTGGCAGTGCCGCCTGTGGCTGAGGCATAACCGGGTTCATGAGCGGCCGCCTCTGTGGCCGGAAGAGGTGAGGCCGAATCCGGGGCGCAGCTGATCCAACGGGTCGGCGTGGGTGCTGATCAGGGTCAGCGGGATGCGCAGGCGGTTCATCCGGTGTTGCAGCTCACTCAGGGTGTTCTGCCATTGGGCAATGTGCTGTTCCCGGGCTTTCGGCGTGATGTGCAGTGCGGAGCGGCGCTGACCGTCGGTCAGGGCAAAGTCCCCGGTCGGCAGCTGGCTTTCAAAGGGGTCACTGATGTGCACCGCCGTCAGGTCGCAATGACGGCTGACCGGAAACAGAGCACGTTCGCATTCTTCATCAAAACCGTGCCAGTCACTGATGAGGTAAATGGCAGTGCCGGGGCGTGCCACCCGGGCAATGTGGCGGCAGATCTGCAACATACGTCCGGCACTGTCGGCCGGAGCAGACAGCGGCATATTACTGAGCTGATGCAACAGCGTCATCAGTGCTTTGCGGCCGGTGTGTGGGCGCAGGTCGTGTTCTTCATCGTCGTTGAAAATCAGGCTGCCGACGCGGTCGCCGTTGGCAATGGCTGACCAGCCGAACAGGGCGGCGATATCGGCTGCGACGACGCGTTTCAGCGCCCGGCGGGTTCCGAAGTTCATAGATGCACGCAGATCGCAGACCAGCAGGACCGGGCGCTCGCGTTCTTCGCGGAAAACCTTGATATGGGCCTGACTGGTACGTGCCGTGACACGCCAGTCCATGGCACGGATATCATCTCCGGCCTGATATTCGCGCACTTCGGCAAAATCAATCCCGCGTCCGCGCAGGGCAGAGCTGTAAACCCCGGCCTGATCGTTGAGGATTTTTTTCTGCTTATGCAGTGGCAACAGCCGCGCCAGCGCACTCAGACCGGCCAGACGCGCCGGATCAATCTGCGTCCCGGTGGAGAACTCCTGGTAGGGCATCAGGCAACCGGCACCTGCTCAAGCAGCATGTCAATCACGCGGCTGGCGCTCAGACCACTGGCTTCGGCTTCGTAGGTCAGCAGCAGGCGATGACGCAGGACGTCGTGGGCGACGGCCCGGACATCGTCCGGGCTGACGTAATCGCGTCCGGCCAGCCAGGCATTGGCCCGGGCACAACGGTCAAGAGCGATGGTGCCTCGCGGGCTGGCGCCGAATTCGATCCAGCGGGCCAGATCCGCACTGTAGGGGGATGGGTCACGGGTGGCCAGAATCAGCTGTACCAGGTACTGCTCAACTGCGTCGCTCATATGCAGACTGAGGACTTCTTTACGGGCTTCAAGAATCTGGTTCTGGGTCAGTTCTGCGGCGGTATGCACCGGAGTGTTCAGCGCCTCGCCTCTGGCCAGCTTGAGAATGGCCTGTTCAGCGGAGGCATCCGGGTAACCGATTTTGACGTGCATCAGGAAGCGGTCGAGCTGGGCTTCCGGCAAGGGGTAAGTGCCTTCCTGTTCAATCGGGTTCTGGGTCGCCATTACCATAAAGACATCCGGCAGACGGCGGGTCACACCACCAACCGTGACCTGGCGCTCGGCCATGGCTTCCAGCAGCGCACTCTGCACTTTGGCCGGAGCCCGGTTGATCTCATCGGCGAGAATCAGGTTGTGGAAAATCGGACCGGCCTGAAAATCAAAGGTCTGAGTCTGTGGGCGGTAAATTTCGGTACCGGTAATATCTCCCGGCAACAGATCCGGCGTGAACTGAACGCGTTTGAATTCGCCTTCTATATGTTCGGCCAGAGCGTTAATGGCTTTGGTCTTGGCCAGACCGGGGGCGCCTTCGACCAGCAGGTGGCCATCAGCGAGGAGGGTGAGAAGCAGGCGTTCTACCAGAACAGGCTGCCCGATGATCTGTGTCTGCAGCGCCTGGCGTAACTGCTGGAAACCTTGCTGTAGTGTCATATCTCTCGTCTGGTCTTGTTGTTATGGCGAATCACGGCGGGTAACGGGATTTTAGTGCCTCGTCAGGCCGGGTCAATGCTCTGATCTTACGCTTTCCTTAAAGTTCTTGGGTGTTTTGCCGGGTAAAAAACCGTAAAAAAACTTCTGCTACATTTGATGCTCAGACAGCCACACCTCTGTATCCGCAGATGGTCTAAGCTGAAAGTAAGGTAAATACTGGTGAGTCTATGAAAATGCTGAGCCCTTTCCACACGCTGATTTCAGAACGTAACAGCCAAGCAAAAGCTGAACAGCTGACGAAATTTGCAGATCTTTACTATTCCGGTGCACCGGATGACGAGATCCTTGCCCGTCCGGTGGAGGACCTCTACGGCGCCGCGCTGTCCAGCTGGCAGTTTATTCAGCAGCGTGAGCCGGGCGTGCCAAAAGTCCGGGTATTCAATCCGGATCATGAGAACCACGGCTGGCAGTCGTCACACACCGTCATCGAGATTGTGTATGAGAACATGCCGTTCCTGATCGACTCCATCCGCATCCAGCTGAATGCACGGCATATCTCGCTGCACGCAATTCATTACTGTGTGCTGCACGCCAACCGCGATGATAAAGGTCAGCTTAAAACCAATACCGAATGGACCAAGCCCGGCAAGGGCAAAACGGCGGAAGCCATTATTTACATCGAAGTGGACCGGCACTCGGATAAAGCCTTGCTCGAGACTCTGGCCAGTGAGTTTGAAGCGGTGCTGGAGGATGTGAACATCTGTGTCCGTGACTTCCCGGATATGGCTGCCAAGGCACAGGCTGTGGCTGACTCCCTGAAACAGGAGGCGGTAGACAAAGACAGTACCCAGCACGCCGAAGCCGCTGCTTTTATGCAGTGGCTGATTAATGACCATTTCACCTTCCTCGCCTATGACGAATTCAAAGTAGAGATGATTGATGGTGATGAATACATCACCCGGGATGAGTCGTTCGACCGGGGTATTTTCCGCCGTTATAAAGCCCGTCATGAACGCGTACGCCTGAATGATCTGCCGGTTGAGACCCGTGACTTTGTTACCGGTGAATCCCTGATTGATTTTATGAAGTCGGGCACCCGTTGCCGCGTTCACCGCCCGGCATATCCGGATTATGTGGTGGTGAAGTTCCACGATGACAAAGGTCGGGTGACGCATGGTATGCGCTTCATGGGGCTGTACACCTCCATCGTCTACACCGAGACTCCGAATAACATTCCGATCGTCCGCCGTAAACTGATGGCCGTGCGTGAGCTGGCCGGTTTTGATCCGCAGAGTCACAGCGGCAAGGAACTGAACCGCATTCTGGAAGTGTATCCGCGTGATGAACTGTTCCAGTCGATGGCGGAGGAGCTGTTCCGTACCACCATCAGTACCCTGAATATTCAGGAGCGCCGGCAGACTAAAATCTACATGCGCAAAGACTCGTACAATAAATTCATTTCCTGTCTGACCTATACCCCGCGCGATATCTACAACACAGAACTGCGCCTGAAAATGGAGCAGATTTTCCGCGATGAGTTTGATCCGGTCGATATCGAGTTCAATACCTATTTCTCGGAATCTGTGCTGACGCGGACGCATTTCATGATCCGCCTGGACCGTGACAAACCCATTGATTTCAACGTTGAGCGGGTAGAGCGGAAAATCCGCCAGGTGGTGCGCTCATGGGAAGACGACCTGCACGTTGCTCTGATCGAACAGGTGGGTGAAGAAAAGGGTAACGAGCAGTACAACCAGTACCGCGGAGCGTTCCCGGCCGGTTACCGTGAAGATTTCTCGGCCCGGACCGCCGTAACCGATATCCAGCTGATGGAAAAAATGAGCTCGATGAAAAAAGGCGAGCTCGCCATGACCTTCTACCGTGAGATTGAGGAAGACGTCAGCCAGCTGCGTTTCAAACTGCTTAATGCCGATACCATTCTGCCGCTCTCTGATGTGGTGCCGGTGCTGGAAAACCTCGGCCTGCGGGTTCTGGGTGAGCACCCGTATGAAATCACCTGTGGAGACGGCCGCCGTATCTGGGTGCATAACTTCATTCTGCGTTACACCCTGGCGGACAGCATCAACATTGCTGAAGTGAAGGAGCTGTTCCAGAACGCTTTCCAGGCGATCTGGCTGGGCAAGGCTGAGAACGATCCGTTCAACCGTCTGGTGCTGGGGGCTGAACTGGGTTGGAAAGACATCGCTCTGCTGCGTGCTTATGCGCGCTATATGAAGCAGATCCGCTTCGGCATTTCCGAAAGCTACATCGCCGATACTCTGGGGCGTTACATCAGCATCAGCGCGCAGCTGGTGCGCCTGTTCCATCTGCGCTTCGGTTATGAATTCAGCAGTGAAGAAGATCGTGCGCAGGCCTTTGCTGCCTGTGAAAACGAACTCATGGAAGCACTGGATGGTGTTGAGCAGCTCAACGAAGACCGCACTATCCGCCGTTACATCGAGCTGATCAAGGCGACACTGAGAACCAACTATTACCAGCCGGCTGAGGATGGTGGTGAGAAGGGCTATCTGTCGTTCAAGATCAACCCGGCCGACGTCTCCGACATGCCACTGCCACGGCCGATGTTTGAGATCTTTGTGTATTCACCGCGTATTGAAGGTGTGCACCTGCGTGGCGGCAAGGTCGCCCGTGGTGGTCTGCGCTGGTCAGACCGGATTGATGACTTCCGTACCGAAGTGCTGGGTCTGGTAAAAGCCCAGCAGGTGAAAAATGCGGTAATTGTACCTGTGGGTGCAAAAGGTGGCTTCGTTGCCAAGCAGCAGCCGAAAGAAGGCACCCGTGATGAGATTCTGGCCGAAGGTATTGCCTGCTATCAGACCTTCATCAGTGCACTGCTGGATGTGACCGATAACCTGGTCGACGGTAAAGTCGTACCGCCCGAAAACGTCGTCCGCCATGATCCGGATGATCCGTATCTGGTGGTCGCGGCCGACAAGGGCACAGCGACCTTCTCAGACATCGCCAACGAAATTGCGGTCAAACGGGGTTTCTGGCTCGGTGATGCGTTCGCCTCAGGTGGCTCCATCGGTTATGACCATAAGAAAATGGGTATCACCGCCCGGGGTGCCTGGGTGTCTGTGCAGCGTCACTTCCGTGAACGTGGCCTGAACGTGCAGGAGCAGGATTTTACCGTGATCGGTATCGGTGATATGGCCGGTGACGTCTTCGGTAACGGCATGCTGCTGTCGGAACACATCTGTCTGGTTGCCGCCTTCAACCATATGCATATCTTTATTGATCCGAACCCGGATGCGGCCAGCAGTTTTGCCGAGCGTAAGCGTCTGTTTGAGCTGCCGCGTTCTGCCTGGTCGGATTACAACGCCGAGCTGATCTCAGCCGGTGGTGGCGTGTTCCCGCGCTCTGCTAAACGCATTGCCATCACGCCGGAAATGAAAGAGCGTTTTGGCATCAATGAAAGTCATCTGGCACCGAATGATCTGATCAACGTGCTGCTCAAAGCCAAGGTTGATCTGATCTGGAACGGCGGTATCGGTACTTACATCAAATCCAGTGCTGAGACCGATGCCTCGGTGGGTGACAAAGCCAACGACGCTCTGCGTGTGAACGGTAAA
This sequence comes from Thalassolituus sp. UBA674, assembly GCA_002298335.1. Lineage (GTDB taxonomy): Bacteria > Pseudomonadota > Gammaproteobacteria > Pseudomonadales > Oceanobacteraceae > Thalassolituus. The sequence goes on along the minus strand of DBNK01000032.1, from coordinate 17,134 downwards.
GAACTGCGTGCGCGTGTGGTGGGTGAGGGCGGTAACCTGGGTATGACCCAGCTCGGCCGTATTGAATACGCGCTGAACGGCGGTGCGTCGTACACCGACTTTATCGATAACGCCGGTGGTGTGGACTGTTCTGACCATGAAGTGAACGTGAAGATCATGCTCAAAGAGGTGATGGACGCTGGCGACCTGACCCGTAAACAGCGCGACAAGATCTTTATGGATCAGACCAGCGCCGTGGCCGACCTGGTGCTGAAAAATAACTACAACCAGACTCAGGCGATTGCACTGGCGCACCGTGAGTGCCGTACGCGTTTTGATGAGTACACCCGTCTGATCCGTGATTACGAACAGTCGGGCAAACTCAACCGCCGTCTGGAATTTCTGCCGGAAGACGATGCCCTGCAGGAGCGCCGTAACCAGAACATCGGTCTGACCCGGCCGGAGCTGGCGGTGCTGATTTCCTACACCAAGGCGGACCTGAAAGAACGCCTGAACCACAACTCCATTGCCAAGGATAAGTACATTGCGCGTATTGCCGCGACGGCTTTCCCGGAAGCGCTGGTGGATAAGTTCGCCGGGCCTCTGCAGAACCATCGTCTGCACCGTGAAATCATTGCCACGCAGCTGGCCAATGATATGGTCAACTACATGGGGATCACCTTTGTGAACCGCATGAAAGAATCTACCGGTGCATCGATTCCTGATATTGCCCGTGCCTATGTGACGGCGCGCGATACCTTCAATCTGAAGCATCTGTGGGAAGAGATCTGTGCACTCGACTACAAGGTCGACACCTGTGTGCAGGAAAACATGATGTCGGAGCTGATGCGTCTGGTACGGCGTGCAACGCACTGGTTCCTGCGTAACCGCCGCAGCCGTGTGGATATCGTGCAGGAGGTGGAGCTGTTCCGTGCCGAAGTACAGAACATCGCCGGTAATCTCGGCAGCATTCTCAAAGGCCGCGCGTTGAAACGCTGGCAGGCCATTTTCGAAGAACGCTGTGAAATGGGTGTGCCGGAAGACCTCGCAGCCCTGACCGCCGGTGCCGGTGAGCTGTACGCGGCACTGGGCATTATTGAAGCCAATACCCAGAGTGCCCACGGTATCATGCGTGTGGCCGACGCTTACTTCTCCGTGGGTGAGCATCTGGCGGTGAACTGGTTTATCGAACAGGTTAATGCCCTGCCAACCACCAACCATTGGGAAGCCATGGCGCGGGAGAGCTTCCGGGATGACCTCGACTGGCAGCTGCGCTCACTGACCGTGGGTATTCTGCGCTCCCATGGCAATGACATGGAGCTGGAAGAGGCCATCGCCCACTGGAAGACAGAGCAGGAGGTGCTGGTCACCCGCTGGCAGAACATGCTGGCTGATCTGCGCAGCCGTGATGAACTCAGCTATCCGATGATTGCGGTGGCCCTGCGTGAACTGCTGGATCTGGCTCAGGCCAGCCGCCACCGCCGCGCAGACGACTGACCTGACCTGACCGGTAACGGCTTCCACTCATCGGGTGGAAGCCGTACACTGCCGCTATATCACCTCACAGGCCGCATCCCACGGATGAGTCAGACCATCATTCTGGATATGTACATCAGCAGCGATGATTACCTGCGCTATTACAATGGCGAGGTGAAAACCGTCGTTGCGACAGCGGTCGATGGCCGTAAGGTCAGCTTTCCGGCCAATGTCCTGCAGCGTGTGGTGACCCATGAAGGCATCCGCGGCCGCTTCGCCATCAGTTTCACCTCCGAAGGCCGCTTCGAAAAAATCGAACGCCTGCGCTGAATCGCTCAGCCGCTTCCCTTATAATGCGCCGCATTGATTTCAGAGTGGTTCCGGAGAATTGGTATGGATTGGTACGGTCTTGCCCGCACATTGTTTTTCCGCCTGAGTGGCGAGACGTCCCATGAGCTGGGGCTGGACCTGCTGGGTGCAGCACAGCGTACCGGCCTGCTGAAGAATCTGGTTGCCGATGTTCCCAACGATCCGGTCGAGGTTGCCGGTATCACCTTTCCGAACCGCGTCGGTCTGGCTGCCGGGCTGGACAAGAATGGTGACTACATCGATGCCTTCGCCACACTGGGGTTCGGTTTTATTGAAATCGGCACCGTGACGCCACGCCCGCAGCCGGGCAACCCCAAGCCACGTCTGTTCCGCCTGCCGGAGCATCAGGCCATCATTAACCGGATGGGGTTCAACAACAAAGGTGTTGATCACCTGGTTGAGCAGGTGAAAAAGGCGAAGTTCAGAGGCGTTCTCGGTATCAACATCGGTAAAAACTTTGATACCCCGGTGGAGAAGGCAACCTCGGATTACCTGATCTGCCTGGAGAAGGTGTACCCGTACGCTACCTACATCACGGTGAATATCTCATCGCCGAACACGCCCGGGCTGCGTACTCTGCAGTACGGTGATGCCCTGAAAGATCTGCTGCTGCCGATCAAAGCCCGTCAGAAGCAGCTGGCGGAGGAATACGGCTACAAACCAGTGTTTGTGAAGATCGCCCCGGATATGACCGATAAAGAGATTCTGGCTGTTGCTGAGACGCTGGTGGAATGCGGCATTGACGGTGTGATTGCCACCAACACCACCCTGTCCCGCGATGGCGTGCTGGGTTCGACATTCGCCGGAGAGGCGGGTGGACTTTCCGGCGCGCCGGTGCGCGAGCTGTCTACGCATACCGTGAAAACCCTGAGTCAGGCTCTGAACGGCCGCCTGCCGGTGATTGGTGTCGGAGGTATTCTAAACGGTGATGATGCGCTGGAGAAGATGACTGCCGGGGCGGCACTGGTTCAGGTTTATTCCGGTTTTATCTACCGCGGCCCGGCGCTGGTGGCTGAGTCAGTGAAGGCCATTGCCAGAGGTTGATCCTGGCTGAGCCAGCCGGTGCAACATTACCGGGTGTACAAAAGACAGGTAATAAAAAGCCCGGCGTTAAGCCGGGCTGACCTCCTGGGAAGGGAGGTTCGGTGGAGTGTGCAATCTGATATGGGGGGTTAAATAATCATCCTGTGTATGCCAGAAACACCGGTAAAGCCATCCCAGTTGTCCGACCGGCCGGAGCGCCAGCCTGCCATCCAGTAGTCACGGGTTGGTCCTTCCGGGGCAAGATCTTTTGAACGACGGGTGAGACCAGCGCGGTAGCCGCGCGCAAAAGCTCTTTCCTGAGAGTCACGTTTCTGTTTCTTCATATTGATTCCTCATGGTGAATTTCAGAATGACGTAAACAGCTAACGGTGACGGCAATGAGTGTCGCCACAGGTGAGTGCGAAGGGAGCCTGAGCCTTCATCCGTTCACGAACGGATGCAGAGAGTCGGCGGGGGAGGCTTCCCTGACTCACTAACAGTTGTACCGTGAAAAAATGATGAAGGGTAACGATTATTTTTTTATAGTCGGGCCCGTTTTAATACGCCATAGATATAAGTGATCCGATCCCATGACTGAAACCAGCACTGACAGCACCACACCCCGCCAATGGCATGCCGTCTGCGCCAAAGGGACCGAGTCACTTCTTGCAGATGAAATCAGAGAGTTAGGCGGCACAGTTCTGAAAGAACCGCCGATGGGCGTGATCTGGCAGGGCTCTCAGGAGGCGGCGTACCGGGTCTGTCTCTGGTCGCGTCTGGCAAACCGCATGATGCTGCCACTGGTTGATGACATTGTGGACAGTGTTGAGAAGCTCTATGACGTCGCCCGCAGCATCCGCTGGAGCGAGGTTTTTCCGGCTTCAGCCACCTTCCGTATCGACTTTCACGGACGCTCCGACTTTATCCGTAATACCCAGTTTGGTGCCCAGAAGATCAAAGACGCTGTGGTAGACGGTTTCCGTGAAGAGACGGGCAGCCGTCCGGATGTCGACAAGAGTGGTGATATCCGCATTGAAGCCCAGCTGCACAAAGGCAGGCTGAAGATCTTCCTCAATATCTCCGGCGACAGCATGCACCGCCGTGGTTATCGGTTACAGCCCGGTCTGGCTCCGCTGAAAGAGACGCTGGCGGCGGCACTGCTGATCCGCTCCGGCTGGCCTGAACTGGCGAAGCAGGGCAGGCATCTGGTCGATCCGATGTGCGGTTCCGGTACCTTCCTGCTGGAAGCCGGGTTAATGGCCGCGGACATTGCTCCGGGCCTGAACCGCCAGCAATGGGGGTTTGAGCAGTGGAAAGGCCACGACCGCAAGCTCTGGATGTCGTTGCTTGAAGAAGCCCGTGAACGCCGTACACGCGGGCTGGAGTCCATGACCAACCGCCTGTACGGGTTTGATATTGATGCGGCTCAGATTCAGTCGGCCACCAAGAACCTGGAGCGCTCAGGTCTGGCGGGTAAGATCCATCTGGAACGCCGTCCGGTCGATCAGCTGCGTATCCAGAAAGAAACCCTGGCCGAAGGCGGCCTGCTGATCTGTAACCCGCCATACGGTGAGCGTCTGAGTGAACTGCCGCAGCTGGCACCCCTGTATCAGTCGCTGCATCAGGCCGCTCTGACCCTGCCGGACTGGTCGGTGGCCATCTTTACCGGCAATACCGATCTGGCCAGAGCCATCCGCCGCCCGCTGGAGAAGCAGTACCGCTTTCTCAACGGCAAGATCGAAACAAAATTGCTGGTGTTCGGTGCCGCCGATGAACGCTCTCTGCAGGAGGCACCGTCGGCCATCCGTGGCCCGGTTGAGGCGTTTGCTAACCGCCTGAAGAAGAACATCAAAAACCTGAGCAAATGGGCGAAGCGTGAAGACGTGCACTGCTACCGTCTTTACGATGCGGATATTCCGGAATACGCCGTCGCCGTAGACCGCTATGAAAACTGGCTGCATGTGCAGGAATACGTACCACCTAAATCGGTTGATCCGGTGGTAGCGGAACGCCGTCTGCTGGATATTCTGGCCGTGCTGCCAGAGGTTACCGGCGTACCGTCGGAGCAGATTGTGCTGAAACGCCGTGAGCGTCAGAGCGGTAAACAACAGTACGAGAAGCAAAGTAACGAGCGCCGTACCATGGCGGTGCGGGAAGGGCAGGTGAACCTGCTGGTGAACCTGCGTGATTATCTGGATACCGGTCTGTTTCTGGATCACCGTCCGACCCGTCTGCAGATCGCTTCACTGGCGCAGGATAAGCGCTTCCTGAACCTGTTCTGTTACACCGCCACAGCCAGTGTGCATGCGGCGAAGAGCGGTGCGCGCTGTACCAGTGTGGATATGTCGAATACCTACCTGAACTGGGGTAAAGACAACTTCGCGCTGAACGATCTGAGTATGGAATACCACCGTTTTGTACAGGCAGACTGCATGAAATGGCTGCAGGACGATAAGGGTGAATACGATCTGATCTTTATGGATCCGCCGTCCTTCTCTAATTCCAAACGCATGGAAGGTGTACTGGATATTCAGCGCGATCACAGTGAACTGATCCGTGGTGCGATGGAGCATCTGGCGGAAGATGGTCTGCTGATTTTCTCCTGCAATCTGCGCAAATTCCGTCTTGATGAGGCGCTGGGTAACGATTTTGAGGTTAGGGATGTCAGCAAATCATCCGTGCCGCAGGACTTTGCCCGCCGCGACAATATTCACGTCTGTTTCCATATCCGCCATAAAACTGCCTGATCCGGGCGCCTGCAGACCTGTCCGGATTTTTCACCGCTGAAGAAAAATCCGGCTGCTCTCCGGGATGTCACACACATTGCGCCAATTTGTCCCTGTGTGACGTCTTTTTCAAGAATCCGTAAGAATGACGTATTAGTTTGTTTTAGCATCTGGCCATACATGGCTTGTATTCACTCAAATAAGGATATTTGGAATGACTGATGTTTCGGCACGCGTACGTTTTCTCAACCCCGACTGTGACCTTGCCGCTCTGGCAACCGGAGCGCCCTCTCACATCAAACTGGCTCCTTTCAACAGTCTGGGACACCCGCGCCAGACGACCAGTGCAAAGAACATTCTGATTACCGGTGCCAATGGTTTTCTTGGCACTCATGTCATTCAGGGACTGCTGGCACGGGAGGATGTGGGGGCGATTTACTGTTTTATCCGCGATAAAAAAGGCAAAACCGGCGCAGAGCGCCTGCAGGATGCCATGGCCGGTTACGGTCTGGCCGGGGAATGCGTTGATGAGCGGGTGCATTATCTGCCAACAGCCTACACCGAGCACCATTTCGGTCTGAATGAAGACGACTATGAGCAATTGTGCGACACCATTGATATGGTGTTCCATTTTGCTTCCGACACCGATTATCAGCTGGGTTATGCTGATTTCCGGCAGAATTTTGCTCTGAAAAATCTTGATATCCTGACCTTCTGCAACACCGGTAAACCTAAGGCTGTGCATTATGTCTGTTCGACGATTGCGGCTCTGTTTGACGTACCGGAAGCCTTTCAACGTCAGGATATCTGGTGGCATTCCGGTTATTCAAAAACCAAGTGGATCAACTCACACATTTACCGTGAAGCCGCTGAGCAGGGGGTACAGGCCTGTGTTTATAAGCCGCCGTATATTGTCGGCAGCACAGAGCTGGGGATTGATCCGGGTTATCATTACAGCTATTGGCGCATGATCATTGAGCTGATGCGTATCCGCACGGTCTGGGAAGGCGAATTCTTTCAGGTTATACCGGTGGATGTACTCAGCGAAATTCTGATCCGTAACGCGTTTTCAGCTGCGCCGGAGCGCGAAATTATTCCTACCCTGCCAACCATCTGCACCGATGAAATTACCGATATTCTCGGCTGTGATGTGGTTTCATTTGACCGCTTCATGGATAAGGCCCGGACCGGGTTCCGCAAAACCGAGCGCATCATGCTCGAAGATCTGGCCTATGAAAGCATTCTCAATACCAACCTGATGCCGTCCGGGGTTGATGACGATATCATGGCACGAATGCCTTCGTACGCCGATGTGCTTGAGCGCGGTCTGCGTCAGACAGACGTTCAGCGCTGGATCAGAAAAGTACGTCCTGAACGTGCGCAGCTGGTCTGATGCTGTCTTTTCTGAATTCTGTTGCCACGGGGATTGCTATGCCCGATCTGGAACACCCTGATCTCAGTCTGGAAACCGGTTTTCCGGATTTCTCGGCTCTGGTGTCGCACGCGCTGACCTTGCTGGGTCGTTACAACGATGATATCCGGCAGGGTAGTTTCGCACCTTTTCAGCCAATGGATGCCGAGGCCCTTCAGTCTGCGGCTGAACTCGGGCTGCCCGCAGGATGGGATGACCTGAAACTCTGGGATCTCTGCACTCAGGGCGTCAATGCCAACCACCCGGGTTATATGGCCGATATTCCCGGCGGTGGTCTGCTGTTGTCTGCCCTCGGCGATCTGCTGACCAGCGGTGTGAACCGCTGGCCGGGGCTTTACCCCGGTGCTCCCGGCCTGCTCGAAATCGAGAAAAATCTGCTGCTGTGGATGTGTTCGATGTTCGGAATGCCAGAGGGCGCTGGTGGTGTGTTTACCTCTGGTGGCTCGCTGGCTAACTTTTCCGCCGTACATGTTGCCCGGGTGAATTTACTCAGCGAGCAGACTGCATCACGAGCTGTGATTTACGCCAGTGACCAGTGCCATCACTCAGTGGTGAAAGCAGCACGTATGGCCGGGTTTTACGATTCCCATATTGTGTCCCTGCCGACGGATGCGTTGGGACGTACCGATCTTCAGGCCCTCAGGGATCAGCTGGCAACCGATGTCGCGGCTGACCGCGTGCCTTTCTTTATGGTTGCCAGCGCAGGAACCACCCGCACCGGTGCCGTGGACGATCTGCCGGCCATGCGTCGTCTGGCCGTTGACTATGGCTGCTGGCTGCATGTTGATGCCGCCTGGGCCGGATCCTTTGTGATGACAGAGCGGGGCAGGAGCGCGATGGCTGGTATTGGCGAGGCCGATTCCATCACCATTGACCCTCATAAAGCCTTCTGGACCGCCTGGGGCAGTGGTGCCCTGCTGGTGAAACAACCGGCCACGCTGAAAGCCGCCTTTGATGTGGATGCCGATTACCTGCCCTTTGCCGATGCGGATGAGCTGATGCTGAACCCGTCGGTGATTTCTCCGGAGCTGTCGCGCAACGCCCGCGGACTGCAGCTGTGGTTGCCGTTGAAACTGGCCGGTGAACAGGCGTTTGTGAACTGTCTGAACGAAAAGCTCGATCTGGCTGAGTGGGCAGCGGAGACTCTGCGCCCGGTTCCCGCTCTCTCAGTACCCGACTGGCCATTGCTGGGCATCTGTTGCTTTGCGTTGGGTTCAGAAGCGGATGTCGCGGCGGCCAACCACCTGACTCAACAGCTGATTGATACCGTCAATGAAGATGGCCGGGTGGTCATTTCCGGGGCGCATCTGCACGGTCGCCTCTATGCACGTCTGGCACCGTTACAGTTCAAAACCCATAAGGAGCATGTTGCAACCGCACTGGCGCTGATCACTCAGGCGGTGGAGCAACTGACAACGGAGGTCGCCACATCATGAATACGTCTGCTGCGAAACTTTCCCGCTTGCTGGAAACCGACATCATCAGCGTGGATTCTCCGGCTTTGATGAAAGATTTCATTGATCTGCCGTGGCAGATTTACCGCGATGATCCGAACTGGGTGCCACCTCTGAAGGAGGAAGTGGCGTTCAAGCTCAATACGGCGGAGCACCCGTATTACCAGCATTCGGATCTTCAGGTGTTTCTGGCCGTACAGGGCGGACAGGTGGTGGGGCGCATTGCGGCCTGTGTGAACCATAATCACAACGCCTACCATCAGCAGCAGACCGCCTTTTTCGGATTCTTTGAATGTATCGACGACGACAGCGTGGCTGAGGCTCTGTTTGATGCGGCGCAGAACTGGGCCCGCACACAGGGCTGTAACCGCCTGCTGGGTCCGTTCAGCATGAGCATTGATGAAGAGGTAGGATTTCTGTTCGAGGGTTACGATAGTAAGCCGGTGATGCAGATGCCGTATAACCCGCCGTATTACCATGATCTCTGTCTGAGGCAGGGCTTCAGCAAAGCCAAAGATCTGTACGCCTGGCGTAAAGCCTTTGAAGACAGACCGGTCAGCATGCCGGAACATCTCAGCCGTCTGGGGTGTGTGCTGCGCCCTCTGCGCCCGGCGGAGCTGGCTGCAGAGCTGGAGCGGATTATGGTGATCTACAACACCACCTTCACCCGGCACTGGGGTTACGTACCGCTGACCCGTGAAGAAATCCGTCAGATGCACGATGACCTGAAAGAGGTACTGGATCCGGAGCTGGTAATGTTTGCCGAAATCAATGGCAAGGTCGCCGGTTTTGGTATCGCCTTGCCGAATTACAACGAAGTGCTGGATAAGCTTAACGGCCGTCTTGGTGTGATCGGTGTGCTCAAGTTTCTCTGGTGGAAGCGCAAAATACGTTCAGTGCGCACCTTTGTGGTCGGCGTTGCCGAAGAGTACCGCACATCGGGCCTGGCCTTTTACATGCAGCAGGAATTTGTGCGTCTCGGCTACCAGCTGGGTTATGACTGGTATGAGTTGTCCTGGACGCTGGAAGACAATCATGCGGTGAATGGCATGATCCGTAAAACCGGTTCTGAACAGTACAAAACCTACCGGATTTACGGCAAGGATCTGGACTGATTTATTGCTTATTTACTCTTTGGTTTTTCCCGGGTCCGGAGAAAACGTTCAAGCCCGGATTTTTCCACCTGATACTCGCCTTTTTTCGGCTGACTGATCAGCTGCTGCTCCTGCAGGCGTTGCAGAGAACGCTGAATATTGGATGCCACGCCTTTCACCGACGTCTGCTGATCTATCCGTTGTAACAGCGTTTGTGAAAACGGATTTTTCCCGTCGCACAGTGCCAGGAAAATCAGCCGGTCGGCAGGCTTCATCTGCTTTGCCAGCCCCTCATAGTCTTCAGCAGCTTCAATCAGGTGAGTGACATACTCCAGTGCCTCTTTGCAGGATGTGCGTGCGGTGACCAGACGGGTGATGAGCTTCATCATCCAGTAAGGTGACTGATCCAATTGGCTGAACGAACGGCTCAGCTCAGCCACACTGACCGTCAGGTGATGATCAGAGGCCAGTTTCTCCTGCAGGAAGGTCAGGAAATCACGGTCGAGATCGGGAAAGGGCAGAGGCTGGGAAAAATGATAAAACGGCGACTGCGACTCATTGAACAGCAGGTTCATGTAATGACGGGAAGAGCCGGTGAACATGCTCTTAACCTGGCCCTGACGCTTATCGAGCATGGTGCGTAAAGCGTGAGTGAGAGGATCAAATGCCGGAGAGGTCGACAGGTGCTGAACTTCATCAATCAGCAGTAACACGGTTTTCTTACCGGCTTTTTCAGTGAGCGTGGTGAGCAGCTGATCCAGATAGGTTAATTCTTTGCTGCTGACTTTTTCCGGGTTGCCGGCAAACTCCACTTCCATGCGCCCGAGCAGTTCATTGCTCAGCGTCGCCTTCTTGATTTTGGCCTGCAGTAAACGGCTGACAAAGCCTTTTTTATCCTGCGCGGCAATGGCTTCTTCCAGTGCCTGTATCAGGCCTTCATGCGGGGCATTGATGTTCGACCAGAGACTGGCGTACACCGGCAGGTATTTCTTTTTGTTCGCGGCAGGGGCGAGGTCACGCAGAATAAACAGCGTCTTGCCTTTGCGGCGCGGGGCGATCAGCGCAAAGCTTGATGAAATGCCCAGATCAAACAGGCTGAGGTAATGATTTGCCAGATCCGTACGGGGAAAGTGCCAGCCGTCCATGAAGAATTCTCTGTGCCATTTACGCTTATTTATGCACACTATGAGTAGTTATGCAAAGTTTGAGTAGTTATGCGTAACCCGGGAATCACCCAATAAAAAAGGCCGACCCGGAGGTCAGCCTTTTTCCTGTCTGACAGCAACCGGAAGTCCGGCCTTGTCAGGAGCGGTTTTCAGCAGCCCTTATTTGTACTTCAGGCCACGGCGGACCAGCAGAGCATCCGTGGTTGGTTTCTGACCGCGCAGCTCTACGTACTGCTCCATCAGGTCTTTGCTGTTACCGACTGACAGAATCAGATTGCGGTAAGTATCACCATTTTCACGGGTAATACCGCCCTTGGTCTGCAGATAGGCAAAGGAATCAGCCGCCAGCACTTCAGTCCACAGGTAGGCGTAGTAACCTGCAGAATAACCACCGGCAAAGGTATGGCTGAAGTAGTCTGTTTTATAGCGTGGTGGTACCGGCGCGTAGTCAATGCCGTGTTTCGCCAGTGCTTCTTTCTCGAAGGCGTTCACGTCAGTGATTTCAGCATCGGCAGGAACCGAGTGCCATTCCATATCCAGCAGGGCAGCTGCAAGATACTCGGTGGTGTTGAAGCCGGAGTTGAACTTGTTGGCCGTCAGCATTTTATTCAGCAGATCCTGAGGAATCGGCTCACCGGTTTCGTAGTGCTTGGCGTAGTTGGCCAGGACATCCGGATCCAGACTGTAGTCTTCGTGGAACTGAGACGGGAACTCAACAAAATCACGCGGTGTGCTAGTGCCTGCGACAGACGGGTATTTCACCATAGAGAACAGACCGTGTACGCCATGACCGAACTCGTGGAACAGGGTGGATACTTCGTCGTAGGTCATCAGGGTTGGCTGACCTTCGGCAGGTTTCGGGATGTTCAGTGCGTTGTAAACCACTGGTTTGGTACCCAGCAGCGTGCTCTGGCCTACGTATTCACTCATCCACGCACCGCCACGCTTACCGTCACGGGCGTACGGGTCAAGGTAGAACAGGCCAACAGACGAACCATCGGCGTTGAACACTTCCCACGCCATCACGTCGTCATTCCACACCGGCAGGTCTGTGCGCGGTTTAACCGTGATGCCATAGAGCTTGTTCATGGCATAGAACAGACCGTCGTTCAGTACGCGGTTCATTTCAAAGTAAGGCTTGATCTCGCTTTCGTCGAAGGCGTATCTGGCCTGTTTTACTTTGCCGGAGTAGTACGCCCAGTCCCACGGCTCCAGCGTGAAATCTTTGCCATCGGCTTTGATCATGTCCTGAATTTCAGCGGCTTCTTTTTTCGCGGCGGCAACGGCCTGCGGGGCCAGGTCATCCAGAATGCCGTACACCTCAGACGGGTCTCCGGCCATCTGATCCGCAATCACGTAAGAGGCCCAGTCCGGGTAACCCAGCAGAGCGGCTTTCTCAGCGCGCAGCTTCACCAGCTTCAGCACGATCGGTGAGTTGGCGTCCTGCAGGCGGTAAGCCGAGGCTTCCCAGATTTTCTGACGCAGTGCGCGGTTTTCGAGGCTTCCCAGGACTGGCTGGCGGGTAGTGTTGACCAGAGTGATCATATAGCCGGTTTTGCCAGCGCCTTCAGCAGCGGCTTTCAGAGACGCGATTTCATCGTCAGACAGACCGGCGAGCTCGGCTTTGTCTTCCACAAGAATGGTGTCGTTCTTGAATGAGTTCATCACATTCTGGGAGAACTCAGTTTCCAGCGTAGTCAGTTCGGTATTGATCTCACGGATACGGGCTTGCTGTTCCGCGGAGAGGTTGGCACCGGCACGGACGAAGTCGGTGTAGGTCAGTTCTGCAATGCGTTTTTCTTCGGCACTCAGGCTGTCGCGGTTATCGTAAATAGCTTTTACGCGGGCAAACAGTCTGGTGTTGAGCAGAATGTCGTCAGAATGGCCGGACAGCTTGGGTGAGATGTCCGCTTCGATGCGTTGGTACTCGTCATCTGAGATCAGGCCAGAGAGGTTAAAGAAGACGTTGGCGGTACGGTTGAGCAGTTCACCCGAGGTTTCCATCGCCGCGATGGTGTTCTCAAAGGTGGCCGGTTCCGGGTTCTCGGCAATGGCTTCGATTTCCTGAAGATGCTGCGTCATACCGGCTTCAAACGCAGGTTCGTACAGGCCGGTGTTGATCTTGTCGAACTCAGGGGCCTGATACTGCAGCGGGCTTTGCGAGAACAGCGGATTTGAGGTTTCAGCTTCGGTCGCGATCATATCTCCGCTTCCTTCAGGGTGTTGGGTCTCTGCGTCGTTGCAAGCGGTCAGAAGAAGAGTGCTGCTGATGGCAGCGGCCAGAAGTGTGAGTCGCATCGGGTCTCCCGTTTGAGCGATGCTGCCCGGCTGGCTGACAGGAAAGTTCCTTTCTTCAGGTAAGACAGGGCAGCGGGAATAGTATGAGCCCGGTCGGTATCCGTGCCGGACTGGCAGGCCCACGAGTATAGGGAAGGGGATGAGCGTGGAACAAGCGCATCACTGTAAGGAACAGTCTTTGTCGTCTCTGTTACCAGTGCCGCCGGGATGACGGCACCTGTCAGTGTCTGTCTACGTGCAGACTGCGGCTGGCGGCGCGGTAGTCGTACTCTTCGCCTTCCGCTTCATGCTGTGCAGCGGCGTCTTCCATATGCTGGAAGCGTTCAATCTCTTCATCCGTCAGGTAGTGCAGACATTCGCCGCCGAAAAACCAGAACAGGCCGCGGTCGATCACCGGTATCAGTTGCGGGTGGTGCGTGCCGATCAGCGCCAGCAGATCCTGGCCTGATTCATAGGCTGTATCCCTGTGTTCCGTGAGCTGATCAATCAGGCTGCTGAATTGATGTAGAATGTCTTCACTGATAGTACCGGCCTCCTGTGCTTCGGCTTTCACAAGTCGCTGCTGACTTTCTGACAGAAGGTCGAGGTAGTAACGGGTACGGTTGTTCATTGCTTCTCCGGGGCATGACATCCAGCTTTCTCGGGAGCCGTTCATCAGGCTCCGTCATCTGAATATGCAGGGTTAAACATGGTAGCTGCGCTGGCAGTAAAAAACCTGACCAAGGTTTATGGTAACGGTTTCGAGGCGCTGAAGGGTATCACGCTTGAAGTACAGCAGGGAGACTTCTTTGCCCTGCTGGGGCCCAACGGAGCGGGTAAATCAACCACGCTGGGTATCGTCTGCGGACTGGTGCAGAAAACGTCCGGTGAAGCCACCGTGATGGGGTATGACGTTAATGACGATGCCTTTAATGCCCGTCGTATGCTGGGTGTGGTGCCACAGGAATTCAACTTCAACCAGTTTGAAAAAGTGATCGACATCGTCGTCAATCAGGCCGGTTATTTCGGTATCCGTAAGGCGGAAGCCGAAGCCAATGCCGAGGAGCTGCTCAAAGCCCTCGATCTGTGGGAAAAGAAAGACCAGCAGTCGCGCATGCTGTCAGGCGGTATGAAACGACGTCTGATGATTGCCCGCGCTCTGGTGCATAAACCTCAGGTGCTGATTCTTGATGAACCCACGGCAGGCGTTGATATTGAGCTGCGCCGCTCCATGTGGGAATTCATGGTCGAGCTGAACAAACAGGGCACTACTATCATTCTGACAACCCACTATCTGGAAGAGGCAGAGCAGCTGTGCCGCAACATCGCCATTATCAATAAAGGCGAAATCGTGCAGAGCACCAGTGTACGCGCACTGCTGAGTCAGCTGACCACAGAAACCTTTGTTTTTGATCTGAACGATAAGGTCAGCCCGGACATCACGCTCGGTGATTTCCCGGTGAAAGTGACCGGCGACGATTCACTTGAAGTGACCGTTGCCAAAGGTCAGAGCATCAATGAAATCTTCGCCATGCTGACCGGGCAGGGCGTGCAGGTACGCAGTATGAGAACCAAATCCAACCGTCTGGAAGAGTTGTTTGTGAATCTGGTGCGGGAGGGTAAGGCATGAGTACTTCTCCATTGTCGAACGCGCAGGTGCAATGGGTCGCCTTCCAGACCATCGTCACCAAAGAAATCCGTCGCTTTATGCGCATCTGGCAACAGACGCTGCTGCCTCCGGCGATTACCATGTCGCTGTATTTCATCATCTTCGGCAACCTGATCGGCAGCCGTATCGGCAGCATGGATGGCGTCGATTACATGGCGTACATAGTGCCAGGCCTGATCATGATGAGTGTGATCACCAATGCCTACGGTAATGTGTCGTCGTCGTTTTTCAGCAACAAATTCCAGCGCAGTATTGAAGAAGTCATGGTTGCACCTGTGCATCCTTTTACCATTCTGGCCGGGTATGTCTGCGGTGGTGTGGCACGGGGCGTCGCCGTTGGAATTATCGTGACTCTGCTGTCGTTGTATTTTACTCACCTTCAGGTGCATAACTTCTGGGTCATGAGCAGTGTGATTCTGCTGTCCGCGGTGCTGTTTTCTCTGGGTGGATTCATCAACGCCGTGTTCGCCACCAAGTTTGATGACGTGGCCATCATTCCGACCTTTGTCATCACACCTCTGACCTATCTGGGCGGGGTGTTTTATTCCATCAGCCTGTTGCCGGATTTCTGGCAGGATGTTTCCAAGCTGAATCCGATTCTCTACATGGTGAATACCTTCCGATATGGTGTGCTGGGCATCAGTGACATCAATATCTGGTTCGCCTTTGGCATGCTGGGTTTCTTTGTGGTCGTACTGGGTGCTTACAGCCTGTGGTTGCTGAAGCGCGGCACCGGGATGCGTCAATAATATGGGCTCAGTATCAAGCGAACAGAATCCGCTGGGTAAAACGTCGGCTTATCCGGATCAGTACGATCCGGGTCTGTTGTTCCCGATCGACCGCGAAGAAAGCTGGAAGCTCAGTGGCGAGCAACGCAGTGAGGTGGCCTTCTTCGGAGAAGATATCTGGAATGGTTATGAAGTTTCCTGGCTGAACTGCAAAGGCAAGCCCGTGGTGTGTATGGCGGAATTCCGTCTGCCTGCAGACACGCCGTTTCTGATTGAGTCCAAGTCGTTTAAGCTCTACCTCAACTCCTTCAATCAGAGCCGTTACCACGATGAGCTGCAGGTCAAAGCCCTGATGGAGCAGGACCTGAGCCGTGCCGCCGGTGGCCCGGTCAGTGTGCGTTTTCATGGTCCGGATGCCGTCTTTCCTGCGGCTCCTGTGGCGCGTCTGTTGGATGAACTGGATGTGGATATCACCGACTACAGCCCCAACCCGGCGTTACTGCAAACGACAGAGGGTAATTTCGACGGTTGGGTGGTCAGCCACCTGCTGAAATCCAACTGCCCGGTTACCGGACAGCCCGACTGGGGCAGCCTCTATATTCATTACCGTGGCAAGCAGATTGATGAAGCCGGATTACTGGCCTACATCGTTTCTTTGCGTCAGCATCAGGATTTTCATGAACATTGTGTGGAAAGAAGCTTCAAAGACATACTGCAGCGCTGTCAGCCTGAAAGTCTGACCGTCTACGCCCGTTATGTACGCCGTGGCGGACTGGATATCAACCCGTTCAGAACTACAGAGCGTGACTACAAGGCCTGTAATTTCCGCAACTTCCGCCAGTAATTGCGGAACGTGGATAAGCGATCACAAGGAAACCTATGGACGCCATACAGAACATCTTAGAACGGGTCTCGGTTGCCCAGCTGACCGGCCCGGATATCAGTGCCGAACAGAAAGACATCCTGTTCCGTGCGGCACTGCGGGCACCGGACCACGCCTGGCTGCGCCCCAGCCGTTACCTCACTCTGGAGGGGGATGCCCGTCAGTACGTCAGCGAAGTCTACTACCAGTCACTGCCTGACAAAGACCAGCTCAGTGATGAGAAAACGAAGAAGATGCGCAACCGCCTGCTGCGAGCGCCACTGATTGTCGTTGCCATCACCCGCGTGCAGGAACACTACAAAGTACCGCGTGACGAGCAGCTGCTCTCCACCGGCGCCGGTATCCAGAACATGCTGAATGCCGTACACGCCCTTGGGCTTGGCGCCATCTGGCGCACCGGCGACATGGCCGAAAACACCGCCGTCAAAGCGGAGCTTGGCCTCAGTGCCGACGAAATCATCACCGGCTTCGTCTACATCGGCCATATCAACACCGCCCCGAAGAGCCCACCGGCCATGCCCGTGGCTGAGTACGTCCGCGCCTGGACACCGGAAAAACCCTGAAAAACAACAGATTAGCCCTCATCTGTTGACGGATGGAAAGAGTCTGCGTATAGTTCGCGGCCACTGGCAGAGGCCAGAACCAGCAAGCTGTCCGAGGGTTGACCCGGAGGCGAAGCTGACAAGTGGTGAGGTGTCCGAGCGGTTGAAGGAGCACGCCTGGAAAGCGTGTATAGGTTAATACCTATCGAGGGTTCGAATCCCTCCCTCACCGCCACTATTAAAACCGACGAAAGTCGGTTTTTTTGTGGGCGTGAGGCAGGGTGAGAACCTTCTGGTTCGACCGATTGCGCAGCAA
>DBNK01000023.1:39303-134160 GCA_002298335.1 Thalassolituus sp. UBA674 | reverse complement strand
TCAGAAGTCAGGAGTCAGAAGTCAGAAGTCAGAAGTCAGAAGTCAGAAGTCAGATAAGTTAAGGCTCCCAGTGATGGAAATCTGAACCGCGCAGTTGCTGGTTGAAACTGCGCCTCCGGAAGCCGCCGGATATCCAAAGTAACGAAATGGTTGCGAGGCAGGACGCCGAGCAAGTCTGCGAGGGGCATGGACGCCCCTTGCAGGCGTGCCATGGTAGTTACAAGGATTATCCGGATGAAGGCTTCGGAAAGCGCGAAGCAGGTGGGAAGGCCAGCGCCGGGAGGATGCATTCCTCCCAGGAGCGTAAAAAACATTTTACAATCTGGATCGCTTCGATCCCAACGAAACTGTCAGCTCAGGAGCGCAAGCCATCAGATCGCCAACAACTCCTTCGCCTCTTCCGAATGCTCCAGCTCTTCCCCGGTCCCTGAAGCAACAACCCGGCCCCGCTCAAGAATAATAAATTCATCCGCCAGCTCTTTGGCAAAATCCAGATACTGCTCCACCAGCACAATCGCCATATTGCCGCGGTCCCGCAGCAGTTTGATGACGTTACCGATGTCTTTGATGATTGACGGCTGAATCCCTTCCGTTGGTTCATCAAGAATCAGCATGCGCGGACGCAGCAGCAATGCACGGGCAATCGCCAGCTGTTGCTGCTGGCCACCGGAAAGGTCGCCGCCACGACGGCTGAGCATTTTCTGTAACACCGGAAACAGCGCATACACTTCTTCATCAATAAAGCGTTGTGAACGTGGCACCGCTGAAAATGCGGTCATCAGATTTTCTTCCACCGTCAGTTGCGGAAAAATATCCCGCCCCTGTGGCACATAGGCGATGCCCTGTTTCGCCCGGTCGTACGGTGCAATTTTATTCAGGGTCTGCCCTTCCCAGAGTATGTCTCCGGAAACCGGAGTCAGATGCCCGGACAGGGATTTCATCAATGTGGTTTTACCCACGCCGTTACGGCCGAGCACGCAGGTCACTTTGCCGACCTTGGCATTCATACTGACGTTGTACAGCGCCTGACTGGCGCCGTAAGACACATTCAGATCTTTTACCGTTAACATACTCAGCGCCCCAGGTAGGTTTCGATGACTTTCTGATTGGCCTTCACCGCAGCCAGGCTGCCTTCGGCCAGTACGCTGCCTTCACAGAGTACGGTGACCTTGCAGTCGAGAGCTTCGATAAAATCCATATCGTGTTCCACCACCATGAGTGAATGTTTTTTCGCCAGCATTTTAAACAGCTCGGCGGTCTTCATGGTTTCTTCGTCCGTCATGCCAGCAGCGGGTTCGTCGATCAGCAGGAGTTGTGGCTCCTGCCCGAGCAGCATGCCGATTTCCAGCCACTGTTTCTGCCCGTGCGACAGACTGCCCGCCATATCATGGGCACGGCCGGTCATATCGATCATGGTCAGTATCTCGTCAATTTTGGCTTTCTTTTCTGCGGTCAGACGGTGATTCAGCGCGGCCCAGACAGAACGGCCACCCTTTAACGACATTTCCAGATTTTCAAACACCGTCAGGCTTTCAATCACACTGGGCTTCTGGAATTTACGGCCGACACCCAGATTGGCCACCGCAGCTTCATCGTATTTTGTCAGATCGATTTCGTCTTTAAACAGAATGGTGCCTTCATCGGGTTTGGTCTTACCGGTGATGACATCCATCATGGTGGTTTTACCGGCCCCGTTGGGGCCGATAATGGCGCGCATTTCACCGGGTGCAATATACAGTGACAGAGAATTCAGTGCCTTGAAGCCATCGAAACTGACGCTGACACCATTAAGATAAAGAACAGTGGGTTGCTCGATATGTTTTGCCTGAATACTCATGCCTGGCCCTCCGCTTTTTCAGAACCGGAACCAGAACCCGGCCCGCCCATTTTTCCTTTAATCTGAGCCCACAGCCCCACCACACCTTTCGGCAGATACAGTGTGGTCAGTACAAACAGGCCACCCAGCAGGAACAGCCAGAGTTCGGCAAAGGCACCGGTAAAGTAAGTCTTGGCGTAGTTCACCAGAATCGCACCGATCACCGCACCGAACAGCGTACCGCGGCCACCGACGGCAACCCAGATGATGATCTCAATGGAGTTGATCGGTGAAAATTCACCCGGATTAATGATGCCCACCTGCGGCACATAAAGAGCACCGGCAACACCCGCCAGCATGGCCGACACCACAAACACGAACAGCTTGTAATGTTCAACGCGATAACCCATAAAGCGCGCCCGTGATTCGGAATCACGGATGGCCACCAGCACCCGCCCCAGTTTAGAGGTGACGATGTAACGGCTGATCAGATAACCCATCATCAGTGCCAGACCGGAGGAGAAGAACAGCGCCGCTCTTGTGGTGTCGGCCTGCAGATCAAAGCCCAGAATATCTTTGAAGTCAGTCAGACCGTTGTTCCCGCCAAAGCCCATATCATTACGGAAGAAGGCCAGCAGCAGTGCATAGGTCAGCGCCTGGGTGATGATCGACAGATACACACCGGTCACGCGTGAACGGAACGCCAGCGCACCGAACACAAAGGCCAGAATGCCTGGTGCCGCCAGCACCATCACCATGGCAAACCAGAACTGGTCAAAGCCGTACCAGTACCAGGGCAGCTCGGTCCAGTTGAGGAACACCATAAAGTCCGGCAGTTCCGGGTTGGCGTAAACGCCACGGTCACCGATCTGACGCATCAGGTACATGCCCATGGCGTAACCGCCGAGCGCAAAAAAGGCCCCATGCCCCAGACTGAGAATGCCGCAGTAACCCCAGATAAGATCGACCGCAACTGCCAGCAGGGCGTAACACAGGTACTTGCCCAGCAGCGTCATAGTGAAGGTCGACACATGCAGGATGGAACCTTCCGGCATCAGCAGATTGCTCAGCGGCACCAGAATGGAAATAGCCAGCAACACACCCAGCAGGCGACGCCCGGCCTGGTCGTTCATGATCAGACGGGTGAGTGGTCCGCCTTTGAAAGAATCGTTCATATCGGCTTCCCCTTAACCCATATCCACAGAGCGGCCTTTCAGCGCGAACAGACCGCGCGGACGCTTCTGGATAAACAGAATGATAAACACCAGCACCAGAATTTTGGCCACCACGGCACCGGCCCAGGGCTCGAGAATTTTATTCACCACACCCAGTGACATAGCGCCCACCAGTGTGCCCCAGAGGTTACCTACACCGCCGAATACCACGACCATAAAGGAGTCGATAATGTACGACTGCCCCATGTTCGGGCCCACGTTTGTCAGCTGCGACAGCGCCACACCGGCGATACCCGCAATACCCGAACCCAGACCAAAAGTCAGCGCGTCGACCCAGCCGGTACGGATACCCATGGAGCTGGCCATCGGACGGTTCATGGTCACGGCGCGCATCTGCAGACCGAACAGGGTACGTTTCAGCACCAGAGCCAACATCGCCAGCACCAGCAGGCTGAAAATAATGATATAGAGACGGTTATAGGTCAGCGCCAGCGCCGGGTTGACCTCGAAGGTACCGGCCATCCACTCCGGAGTGACTACCGAACGGTTAAGCGGGCCGAAAATGGAACGTACGGCCTGCTGCAGAATCAGACTCAGGCCAAAGGTCGCCAGCAGGGTCTCCAGCGGGCGGCCATAAAGATGGCGGATAATACCGCGCTCAATCGCTACACCAACCAGACCAGCCACCAGAAATGCAGCCGGAATCGACACGATCAGAGAGGCACCGGGATTAGCAGGCATCAGTTGCTGTACGACGTAAGTGGTGTAAGCACCCAACATAATCATTTCGCCGTGGGCCATGTTGATCACACCCATCACCCCGAAGGTAATGGCCAGACCAATCGCCGCCAGCAGCAGTACCGCACCCAGTGCCAGACCAAAATACAGGTTTTCAAAAATGCTGTTGAAGCGCAGCATGGCGTTGATTTTACTCAGCGCAGCTTCTGCGGCGGCGAGCTCTTTTCCGTTACCGTCTGCTTCAGCACGGTTGGCAAAATTGCTCAGGGCACCGCGCACTTCCGGATACAGTGAACCGGTCAGTGCGGTAATCCCTTCAAGACGGACCGCGCTGTCATCGCTTTCCAGCTGACGGATACCTTCCACCAGCAATAAAATTTCCTTGATACCGGCATCCGCTTCCTGAGACAGGGCTTCATCCAGTAACGCCGGGTCCAGTTCATCGGCGGATTTCAGCAGGTTAATGGCTGCGGTTTTACGGGTTTGCGGATTTTTGGAGAATAATTCCACGCGTGATATCTGCGCCCGCAACAGAGTACGCAGGCTGTTATTCACACTGATTTTTTTAATATCCCGGCTGCCAAGACCCGTCATGGTCTCGCCACCGAAAACGGTGACCGGGTCGCCACTGGTTTTGTACACCAGCGTGTTGCCGTCTTTCACATAGTAGAGGTCGCCTTCAAGCAGCGCCTGCATCACCGGCAGGGTCTCGGGCTCATCCGTCTCGACGACTTTCAGTACCAGTTCTTCTTTTTCGCGGAAACCGGCTTCGGTCAGTTCCGCCAGATAATCCTGAAGTGTTTTTTCTTCAGCGATGTCAGAAATTACAGTTTCTGCAGAGGCAGTCTCCATGTCTTCCGCAAATAACGGGGCGGTAAAAAACAGAGACAAAAAAAGGAGGGAAAATCGTGCGTACGCAGTCATAAGTTGTCCCGGAAAAACAGAAAAAGCAGGGACAGAACGTCCCTGCTCAGATCAGCTGCTGAGAAGATTACTCGGCAGCACCACCACAGGTTTTGGTTACTGTGTTGTAGTTGCCACAGTTAATCGGAGCGGTCCAGTCAGAGATCAGGTTGGCGCTCTCCGGCAGGAAGTCAGTCCAGGCGTCACCCGGAACTTCTGCGTCGGTTGCCCAGACGATTTCAAACTGACCATCTTCCTGGATTTCACCGATGAGTACCGGCTTGGACAGGTGGTGGTTTTTGTTCATGACCGCGGTGCCACCGGTCAGGTTCGGTACTTCGATACCGATCATGGCGTCTTCAACGGCATCAACGTCGGTGGTTCCGGCTTTTTCAACCGCTTTGGCCCACATTTCGAAACCGATGTATGTCGCTTCCATCGGGTCGTTGGTTACGCGCTTGTCGTCACCGGTGAACTCATGCCAGGTTTCAATAAAGGCATCGTTTTCTTCACTTTCAGCAGACATGAAGTAGTTCCATGCGGCCAGGTGACCCACCAGCGGAGTGGTATCAAAACCGGACAGTTCTTCTTCACCCACGGAGAAAGCCACAACCGGAATGTCTTCCGCTTTGATGCCCTGGTTCGCCAGCTCTTTGTAGAAAGGAACGTTCGCATCACCATTGATGGTGGACACTACAGCGGTCTTTTTACCGGCAGAGCCGAATTTCTTGATGTCAGACACGATGGTCTGCCAGTCGCTGTGACCGAACGGGGTGTAGTTGATCATGATGTCTTCTGCAGCCACACCTTTCGACTTCAGGTAAGACTCCAGAATTTTGTTGGTGGTACGTGGGTACACATAGTCAGTACCGGCCAGAACCCAACGCTCTGCGCCAATGTCGTTCATCAGGTAATCAACCGCAGGAATTGCCTGCTGGTTCGGCGCTGCACCGGTGTAGAACACGTTGTAGGAAGACTCTTCACCTTCATACTGAACCGGGTAGAACATCAGGCCGTTCAGTTCTTCAATAACCGGCAGAACGGATTTACGGGATACGGACGTCCAGCAACCGAAAATCACATCCACTTTTTCTTTTTCCAGCAGTTCGCGGGCTTTTTCCGCAAACAGTGGCCAGTTAGAGGCAGGGTCAACGACCACAGCTTCCAGCTTTTTACCCAGCAGACCGCCTTTTTCATTCTGCTCTTCCACCATCATCAGAACGGTATCTTTCAGCGTGGTTTCAGAAATTGCCATCGTACCTGACAGCGAATGCAGTACACCGACTTTGATGGTATCTGCCGCGTTTGCCATGCTGATGCCAGCAGCCAGTGCTGTCATGCTCAGTACTTTAGCGGCTTTGCCCATAGTCATCTTCTTCATGAGTTCATCCTTCGTCTGTAGTTTTTTCATTCATTTTTTTTGTCTGGCACAACCGGTACATGCCGGGGCCATCTGTTCAGCCCGGTAACAAAAGAGCAATCTGCATACCAGATTCATAAATACCCTGTTGTGGCTCAGTTTGAACTCTGAAAAAACCATAAAACGGCGTTTCGAATGCGAACACGCACTGCAAAAGAACACACCTTTCACAGTTTCGCATTATTTTTGTGCAGTATTTTTATTCAGACAAAAGCGAATTACGGCGGATAAAATCCGTACATGGGGGAATAATTCAGAAATAAATATGGGAGAGTAAAGGCGCTCAGAGTTTCTTACGGTAGAACTGCATCAGCTTGGCAGTTTCAGTTGTTTCGCCAAGATCCTGCCAGTGATACTCAGTCGTAAATCCAGGCAGTAAGTGATATCCGAAATGCGACCAGACCCGGTTCAGCGGCTGGTAGCCCTGCGGCTTCAGTGGGTGATCATCCGCTCTGATGACGGCACAGAAAACCGCCTGAGCAGCACCACACTGGCGCGCATGCTGTTCCCGCTGTTCAAAAAAAGTCCGGTAAATTCCCTGGCCGCGGTACTCAGGTAACAGAACGGACTCCGCACAATAAAATACGCTGGCAGGATCAAAACCCTGCTGCAGAAACGGCTGCTGAAATGCCGTTTCTTCGTCCGCTAATGGCAGCCCGGTGGAGGCTCCGATCAGCTGATCACCGTCCCAGGCCATTATGACGATACTGCGTTCGCTGTTGAGGTAGGTCTGCAGATAGCGCTTCTCATATTCGGAAGAACCGTCATACAGATAGGGGAATTCGCGGAAAACACGGATGCGCAACTGCGCGAGGGAATCCAGTACGCCGGCGATATCAGCGCCACAAAGGCAGCTGATGCGGATCATACCGCCGGAGCGGTCGTGATGCCTTTGACACGCAGGTAGGTTTCCTGCAGCGCCAGTACATCATTGCGGGCCCGGTGCAGCTGAATATCCAACTCTTTGACCACCCGGCTTTTGACGTCGGTCCAGCGCGCAACTTCATCCGGCGTGAGTAATTTGCTGAGTGAATCAATACGGAAACGCTGCACCAGTTCGGCGGCATCAAACAACAATGCTGCCCAGCTGCTGTCATGACTCCAGGCGTCGGAATAGAGTGTCATGCCGCGCAGCTGGTTGTTCAGCAACATGGCCAGCTCGCGCGCACTGAGACCTTCTTTCATCAGCACCGGGCGGGGAATGTGGTGCACGGCTTCTGCCTGGTCGCTCCAGTGCGTCCAGTCGGATTCCGGGCGGATGAGGTAACTCTGTATTTCGCGGTCCTGCAGGGCGAAGCCTATTTCGATCGGATAGCTGCCACGCCCAAAGCCAGACGCTTCGATATCAATAATGGGTGGCACAAAGGTTTTCACAAATCGGTCTCAGGTTAATTTCGAGTGCAGCGGAACCCCAGAAATCATCCTGAAGCTGTCTTCATTCTGGACGCTCAGTCCCGATTATTCAACCGCGTGGCCGGGGCTACCCTCATTACCTCAGCAATGGTAGTCATTCCGCTGGCGACTTTATGGGCACCGCTGAGTCTGAGGCTGTGCATGCCTTCTTTCATCGCAGCCTGCCGCAGCTGCTGATAATCCATATTTTCAGTGATCAGATTTTCCAGCGTTTCGGTCATGGGCATCACTTCATAAAT
Source organism: Thalassolituus sp. UBA674 (assembly GCA_002298335.1). Taxonomy (GTDB): domain Bacteria; phylum Pseudomonadota; class Gammaproteobacteria; order Pseudomonadales; family Oceanobacteraceae; genus Thalassolituus. Next base: position 126,456 of record DBNK01000023.1, on the reverse strand, counting down.
ACCCATCCGGCCCATATAGCCGGTGCCGCGGCACTCCAGACAACCGTTGGCTTCGTACAGGTGTTTCGGTGTTTTCACCAGCCAGGGCGCAGTCAGTTGCTTCCAGGCTTTTTCATCCACCGGTACTTCTTTTTTGCAGTGCGGGCACAGGGTTCTGACCAGACGCTGAGCCATCACACCACGAACGCTGGAGCGGATCAGGTAAGCCGGCAGGCCCAGTTCCAATAAACGTGTGAACGCCGATGGCGCATCATTGGTGTGCAGTGTGGTCAGGACAAGGTGACCCGTAAGAGCGGCCTGCACGGCAATTTCCGCGGTCTCAAGGTCACGTACCTCACCCACCATGATGATGTCCGGGTCCTGACGCAGCAGGGCGCGTACACCGCTGGCGAAATTCAGCTGAATGGCCTGATTCACCTGCATCTGATTAAAGGCGGGCTCAACCATTTCAATCGGATCTTCCACGGTCGAGACGTTGACTTCCGGCGTGGCAAGCTGACGCAGCGTGGAATAAAGCGTGGTGGTTTTACCGGAACCGGTGGGGCCAGTGACCAGAATAATACCGTGATTATTATCGGTCATCTGATGCCAGCGGCGGCTGTCTTCTTTGCCGAATCCCATCTCGGAAAAGCTGCGCATCAGCACCTGCGGATCAAAAATACGCATCACCATTTTTTCGCCAAAGGCGGTCGGCAGTGTCGACAGACGCAGCTCTACTTCATCGCCTTCCGGAATGCGGGTTTTTAAACGGCTGTCCTGCGGTTTGCGCTTTTCAGCAATGTTCATACGCCCGAGGGATTTCAGGCGGGCTACCACGGCCACACCCACTTCTGCAGGCAGGTCATAGACGTTATGCAGTACACCATCGATACGGAAACGGATATTGGCAATTTCCCGGCGTGGTTCGAGGTGAATATCACTGGCACGCTGATCAAAGGCGTACTGTAACAGCCAGTCAACGATATTAATGATGTGCTCATCGTTGGCTTCCGGCGCTTTGGCTTTGCCCAGCTCCAGCAGGGATTCCAGATTCTGTACCGAGCTGCCACCAATGGATGAGGCCCGGGCACGGGAGACGGATGAAGCCAGCTGATAAAACTCGACCCGGTAGCGCAGAATATCCGCCGGTCCGGACAGCACGCGAACGACGCGGCGGCGGGTGACGTGCTCAAGATCAGCGACCCAGCTGGTGACGTCCGGTTCGGCGCAGGCAACGATGACTTCGTCGCGGGTGACTTTCACCGCGAGAATGCCGTGACGCTCGGAGAAACTGTACGACATCACCCCGGTCACGGCGGTGACGTCGATTTTCAGCGGATCAATGACCAGGCTGTCCATGTTATGACGCTGGGCCAGCCAGTCTGTCATCACGGCCTCCGTCAGCAGACGACTGTGATGGCGGTTATCGCGGTAGCCCTGGCGGGCAATCAGACTCAGGGCATGCAGGGCTTCATCTTCTTTGGCGCGGCGCAGGCTGAGTGCGGCGATATGATCTTCTTCATTGAGCAGCCCGTCCCGGCGCAGATCTTCTATGAGGACCGGCAGCGAAAGATACTGATCAGGTGTGGCGGGCATAGAGCAGACTTCCTAATAAGCTTTTCCGGACGGTAAATAACCGGGTTAAGGCATTCAATCACATCCCGGTGCCGTCTGCGAGCTTCTGCCACAGACGCTGTGACAGCTGCGTCAGTGCCTGAGCGGCTGCACGGTCCATCAGACTGCTGACGTTCGCCACACTGGCACAGAATGCCTCGGCGTCCCCTGCCAGTTCAGTACCTCCCGCCACCGCGAGCAGGGCACTCAACGAAGACTGCAGTTGCACCTGCTGTTCTGTGGTTGCGGGCTCGTCCTGCCACAGCAGGTCTTCCAGCTGACGTTGCACCGCCGTCAGCAGTACGCTCATCTGCTCTGTAACTGAGGTCTGAGGGGCTGGTATGGCCTGCCAGCGCGGTGCTGCCCCGGCAAGCTGATACCCACGCTCGGCTTTAGACACATCGCTGAGCCAGAGTGGTACCGTTTCCTGCAGCTGCAACACGGTCTGCCAGAGCAGTTCAGGTTCGCCATCCAGCAGCTCAAGCTCGACCTCACACAAAGGCCGGGTGTTACCTCCGGCGCTGACGGCGCCCTGATCCAGCACGATTTCAATGCGGCTTCCGGCTTCACTCCAGAGCCATTTCTGACGCTGAAAATCGGTACTGAACACCGGCATCAGCTGTGCCGGGTCGGCACCTTCCGGCCAGCAGGCCGCAACTTCATCCGTCTGCAGAAAAGCCGTATTCAGCTCAGCCGACGCCAGCGGCCAGTTCCACTCGGTGCGCACCTGCAATCCGGCCAGCGAGCGGCCACGGGTTTTCAGTGTCTGTTCCGCCCCGTTGGCCGTTGTGCGGATCCGCAGAGCCGCTTTCGCCCGCAGCAGATCAAACTTCGGGGTATCAAAATACCGGTTACTGAGTGTCTGCTGTCCCGCTGCATCCGCTACAGTGTTCAGACAGTCAATCAGTTCCCCGGTACTTTGCAGGGGTATCCGCAGTTTCAGTTCAATTTCATCAGCCATCGCGCTATTGTTTTTCATCAGTTCATTGGATACAGAGTGTATGCCGGATTACATCAACGGAGCCATCACCAAACTCCGCCCCCTGATTGCCGCCAACAGCATCAGCTCGGTTCTGCCCGAGTACGATCAGAGCAATGAAGGCGTAATCAGCCTGCTGGCGGGCTGGTTCACGGACCTGGGTTTTCAGGCCGAGGTGATCCCGGTTGCCGGCTTCCCCGGCAAGTTCAATATGCTGGCGACGCTGGGCTCAGGCCCGGGCGGGCTGGTGCTGAGTGGTCATACTGATACCGTGCCCTGCAACCCGGAGCGCTGGACCTCCGACCCCTTCACCCTGACCGAACGCGACGACCGCCTGTACGGTCTAGGCACCTGCGACATGAAAGGCTTTTTCGCGCTGGTGCTGGAAGCCGTACAGCAGTATCAGGCGAGTGATTTTGCCCGCCCTCTGATTGTGCTGGCCACCGCCGATGAAGAAAGCTCCATGAGTGGCGCCCGCGCGCTCAGCGACAAAGACGGCCTCGGTGGCCGTTACGCTGTGGTCGGCGAGCCCACCAGTCTGCGCCCCATCCGCATGCACAAAGGCATTATGATGGAGAGCATCCGCCTCACCGGTAAAGCCGGGCATTCCTCCGATCCGGCACTGGGAATCAGTGCCATGGACGCCATGCACGACGTGATGGGCGAGATGAAGCTGCTGCGTGCCGAACTGGCCGAACGTTACACCAATGCCCATTTTGCCGTCAGTTACCCGACCATGAACCTTGGCTGTATTCATGGTGGCGATAACCCCAACCGCATCTGTGGCAGCTGTGAACTGGCCTTTGACCTGCGCGCCCTGCCCGGCATGAGCAACGACGACCTCAGAGCCGAAATGGAGCGCCGCCTGAACCCGGTTGCCGCGCGCAATAAGGTTGAATTCAGCCTCGAACCCCTGTTCCCCAGCATTCCCGCCTTTGAGCAGGACAGCGACAGCGAGCTGGTGCGTGTCGCCGAGCAGCTCACCGGTTTCAGCAGCAAAGCCGTGAACTACGCCACCGAAGCACCCTTCCTGAAGAACCTCGGGCTGGAGACACTGGTCATGGGACCCGGCAATATTGATCAGGCCCATCAGGTCGATGAATATCTGGCGCTGGATCAGATCGAACCCTGTGTGAATCTGCTGCGCTCGCTGATCGAGCGCTTTTGTCTCACCGCGCCCCGTGCTTAAATCGGGGCACGATAAACAGGATTAATGCCCGACCGTGAACGATACCACCACCTCCTACGTGCAATGGTTCCGCCAGTCATCCCCGTACATCAATGCTCACCGGGATAAAACCGTCGTCATCATGTTTGATGGTGACGCACTGCTGCACGACAACTTCACCCGCATTGTGCAGGACATCGCCCTGCTCAACAGTCTCGACGTGCGCATGGTGCTGGTTCACGGCGCGCGCCCGCAGATTGACGCCGTACTCGAACGGCTGGACATCACCAGCCAGTTTCACGACGGCCTGCGCATCACCGATGCCGAAGCCCTGCGCGCCGTAAAAGCCGCCGTCGGCATGGTGAAAGCGGATATCGAATCCCTGTTGTCCGTGGGTATTCCCGGCACCGCCATGCACGGCTCGCGCATCCGCGTGGTCAGCGGCAATTTCGTCACCGCCAAGCCACTGGGCGTAATCGACGGCGTCGATTATCAGCACACAGGGGAAGTCCGCCGCATCGACCATCAGGCCATTACCCATCTGCTCGATCAGTACAACGTCGTGCTACTGTCCTGCTCCGGTTATTCACCCTCCGGTGAGATGTTTAACTTAAGTCTTGAGGACGTGGCCTACCACGCTGCCGTATCCCTGCGCGCCGACAAAGTCATCGCCTTCGGCCCCGACGACGGACTCTACACCCCGGAAGGCGACCCGCTGAAAGAACTCACCTGCCGCCAGCTTGAAGCGCGCATGAGTGACTTCACTGACGAAACCGACCTGCTGCAGGCCAGCATGGCCGTGCGTTGTGTGCGTCAGGGAGTCCCACGCGTCCATCTCATCAGCTACCAGACCGACGGCGCCCTGCTGCAGGAGCTGTACACCCGCGAAGGTAAAGGCACCCTCGTCAGCCAGGAAGCCTACGACCAGCTGCGACCCGCCGGTATCGACGATGTCGCCGGCATCCTAGAACTGCTCGCCCCGCTTGAAGAACAGGGCATACTGGTGCGCCGCTCGCGCGAACTGCTGGAAACCGAAATTCACCGCTTCCACGTTATTGAACGCGACGGCCTGATCACCGCCTGTGCGGCCTTGTATCCGTATTCCTCTGACATGGCTGAACTCGCCTGCGTCGCCGTGCACACCAGTTACCGCGGCACTAACCGGGGCCAGCGTTTACTGGAGCAGATCGAAGAGGAAGCGCGGCGGCGTAATATCAATAAATTATTTGTGCTGACCACGCGGACAGCGCACTGGTTCATTGAGCATGGGTTTGTGGCGGCGCAGATTTCAGAGCTGCCGCCTGAGAAGCAGAAGATGTATAACTATCAGCGCAATTCGAAGGTATTTTTTAAGAGTCTTTGACGCTGCGCTGAGTGTTTGATTCGATTTTCCAGATCGTAATTTCCGGGTTCAGGTTTCATACACGTCATTCCGCGGTTTAACCGCGGAGTCCATTTAAATCTCATTGTTTTACGCTCCTGGGAGGACGGCATGGGGACGACTAGTCGGGGGCGCCTAGTCCCAACAGGCGCGGGCCTTCCATCTGATAATTTTCCATAAAGAATGGATGTTCTCGCTCCTGGGAGGACGGCATCCTCCCGGCGCGTGCCCTCCCTCCTGCTTCGCGCTGTAGTGTTCGTTATTTCGCAGAAAATTTCAGATTCGCGACGGCTACGGCCCGATTCGGCGTCCTGCCTCAGCGGGCCTTTCGGAACATCCATGTTCCTCAAGCCTGCTCATCTTTATTTTCAGCGACTCACACTAGGCGCACCAAAAACCTGCAACACCTCTTCCAAAAGAAAATCACTGATAGCCTCAACTCATCTTGGACTTTAAGAAAAATTTTATTAGGAGCCGAGGCTCCCAGTGCTGTCCATTATTCATCGGTGAAGATGGTTGAAAGTGCGCCTGTTGCGAGCCACGACATTCAAAAACGAACAGACCACCGAGACAGGACGTCGAGGTAGGGGCACTGAGGCAGGACGCCGAATTGCCCCGTGGTCGTCGTGACGTTTGCAGAAGGGAGTGAAACAGCGAGCAACACAGCGCGAAGCAGGAGGGAGGGCACGCGCCGGGAGGATGCCGTCCTCCCAAGAGCAACTAAGATATTAACGAACAGAAACCAAGAAGTTATAAGATTAAACGTCCATCACAACATTTATCAAATCTGTTAACTTCTCACGCAGTTCATCTTCATTCTTCCAAACAATATGGTTGTACTGCCGAGTATCAAAATGAACATTTTTAAGATCATCATCACGCACACACCAAATAACCGGAATCCCTAAACCATGTGCAAATCCCGCCTCGTAATAGACGCCGGATTTCTGTTCGGTAACATCAGCGACCATGAACTTTGATTTTTTTATTTCCGAAACAATTTTTGCATCAATACGATCTACGTGTTGATCAGCATCCACTCTGTAGGATATAAAACCATTATCCTCTATCGCCGGTTTTATTCCATTTTCATACACTGACAGCAAACCTGGACTAAATGACATCGCAACAAAGCATTGCTTACCATCCCCTTTAGAACTTTGATATTTTTTCAAATACTCCAAGCCACTAAAATTTATCTTATATTTATCAGCATGCTCAAACACTTTTGTAATAAAACCATCTTCAACTAAAGATGCCAAATAATATTTCAGCTCATCTGATTTAGAAGCCCAAACCAAGGCAACGTCACCTGCGAAATTTATTTCTACTATGGCACCAGGATAACCAGTTCTTTTGAAAATCAACTCTAGAAGAAGAATTCTTTTTGTATGGAAATCGTAACTTGGCAATATCAACAAAAGCTCATCGAGCTTTTTTTGATCAATACAGATCACATCAGGATCACTTTCCTTACTCCTAATCCAAGCTGAAATCCTAGCTCTATCTTCTAATTTCTTTAAAGATCTAAAAATTCCATCTGAGCTCTCAAAAACACCACATCTAGGACAACTTATCCTACTTACATTTCCATGATCACTAGTATTCAATACATGTCCTAGAGTTTCACGACATACCGGACAGCTCATACATAATTCCTTTTGTGTCAAATCATACAGGCAATAGTTTTATTTTAAGTTCTCTCATACACCACAAAACTATAATCAAACGGATTCGGCCCCTCAGCCTTAAAATCCTCCCGCGTCACTTCCTTCCACTCACTCTTTTCATACTCGGGAAACCACGCATCCCCTTCCACGTCCGCATGCACTTCCGTCAGATATAACCGTTCACAATGCGGCAATGTCAGGCCGTAAATTTCGGCACCACCCATGACCATGGCTTCGTCCTGTCCGTCAATCAGGCACACGCTCTCGGCGACCTTGATAGCGTCTTCCACAGTGCCGACAACCTTCACGCCTTCCGGCTGATAACCGGCCTGGCGGGTGATGACGATGTTGGTGCGTCCCGGCAGAGGCTTGCCGATGCTCTCGTAGGTTTTACGACCCATGATCACGGGTTTACCCAGTGTGGTCTGTTTGAAGTATTTGAGGTCGTTGGGCAGGTACCAGGGCAGTTTGTTATCACGGCCGATAACACGGTTCTGGGCGACGGCGACGATGAGGGCGAGTTTCACGGGTGTTTCCTGTTGCGATCAGTCTTACCCGGATGATAACGACTGAGAAAGCTCAAGTCAGGCTTCTGCTGTTATCTGTCGGGTTAGTTCATCAGTTGACTGTGCAGATTGCTTCCGAAAAATGTAAGCGAGACAGCTTCTGGTAGGCAAAAACGGGCGAGAAAGCGCAGTTTATACGTATAAATGAGCATTTGGAGGCGGTTTTTAACAACCCAGAAGCAACGCAGGTAATTTTTCAGGCGATGCGTTTTACGAGAGCAGGAATATCGTCTGCTAAAACGGGTCTGGAGAAGAGATAGCCCTGATAATTATCGCAGCCCAGGGTTTTGAGAATGTTCAGGATCTCCTGATTCTCCACGCCTTCCGCAACCACGCTGAGGCGCAGGTTGTGGGCAAGCCGGATAATGGAGTCGGCAATGGCCTGATCGTCTTTGTTGTTGACCAGATCACGCACGAACACCCGGTCGATCTTGAGGTAGTCTACCGGCAGGGTTTTCAGGTAAGCCAGCGAGGAGTAGCCGGTGCCGAAGTCATCAATCGCTACAGAGATACCGTACTGGCGCAGACGTGCCAGAGTGTTCACGGCGTATTGCTGGTTCTGCATCAGCATGCCTTCGGTGATTTCCAGCGTGAGGTTGGCGGGTGACAGACCCGTCTCGGTCAGTATGCCGATGATGTCAGCCGCCAGACTGTTCTGACGGAACTGGCGTGGCGACAGGTTGACTGCGACCCGGGAGTTGGGCGGCAGCAGGTCGGAATCAATCCACTCGCGGTGTTGGGTACAGGCTTTATACAGCACCCAGCGGCCGAATTCTTCGATCAGCCCTGTCTCTTCCAGTACCGGAATAAACACATCGGGAGAAACATCGCCCAGACCTGGGTGGGTCCAGCGCATCAGGGCTTCGGTTCCGGCGAGTGTCTCGTCATTCACACCCACCAGCGGCTGATACTCCAGATGGATTTCGTTGTTCTCAATGGCGTGATGCAGCGCGGTTTCGAGGCCCACACGAACCCGGGCTTCAAAGGGTGTGGGGGCGTGATAGAGGTGATAACAGTTACGGCCGCTGGCTTTGGCCTGACGCATGGCCATTTCACCATGCTGCAGCATGACGGACAGTTCGTAATCGGCGGTACTGGCAAACTCTACGCCGACACTGGCGGTAATGTAGACCTCAACATTGCCCAGCATAAAGGGCTCGTGAAACAGGCTGCAGAGTTTGTCGGCGATGTTACTGACGCGGATATTGCGGCTGCGGCATTCTACGATAACGGCGAAGCTGTTACCGGCAATACGGGCGATGGTATCGGCATCACGGGTACTTTTGCGCAGGCGCTCGGCTGCGGCACGCAACAGCTCATCACCGATGAAGTGCCCGTACTGTTCGTTGACCACATAGAAGCGGTCGAGGTCGAGATACAGCAGGGCCACTTCCTGCTGCTTGCCCTTGAGTTCTTTCAGGCGCTGTTCGTAGCGTTCTTTCAGGTACTGACGGTTCACCAAGCCGGTGACGTTATCGTGCCAGACGCAGCGCTGCAGTTCAGATTCACGCTTTTTGCGCGCCACGGCGGTGATGATGCGCTGTTCCCATTCATCCCGCTCCATCAGATGATGGCTGTGAATGACATCCTGAATGCCGGTTTCCATCAGCATCAGCGGGTCATTGGCAGGCAGGTCCAGCAGAACCAGAATAGGGATATCAGGCAGGGAGTACTGAAAGTTACGCAGTACAGACAGCAGTCGTTCATTCTGTTCTATGGCGTGAATCAGGACTGCACGGGGAGAATGTCGCGCAGCACGGAGTAATTCCGGCAGATCCTCACGGAAGCCGTCACTGATTTCAGCCGGGATCTCGGGCGGCAGCCCGGATACCGAATAGCAGAGCATTCTGGACGGGACAGAAGGACTGACTGACATTGAAACATCTACTCCGGTTAACAATGTCAGTGTAGAAGAATTACGCCATCGCCCCGGTATGACGGCATAAATGACAGGTCTGGTCTTTTTTACCTAGAAAGATCAGATCGCCACAGGAGCTTTGATGTGCGGATGGTGCTCATAACCTTCGATGGCGAAGTCTTCGAATTTATAATCAAAGATGCTCTCCGGCTTGCGTGAAATCACCAGTTTCGGCAACGGCAGCGGCTCACGGCTGAGCTGCAGATCGGTCTGCTCCAGATGGTTGGCGTACAGGTGTACGTCACCGCCGGTCCAGACAAAATCACCCACTTCGAGGTCGCACTGCTGCGCCATCATATGCACCAGCAGAGCGTAGCTGGCGATATTGAACGGCACGCCAAGGAAGATATCCGCACTGCGCTGATACAGCTGGCAGGAGAGCTTGCCATCGGCGACGTAGAACTGGAAAAACGCATGGCACGGCGGCAACGCCATGTTGCTGATTTCACCGACGTTCCAGGCGCTGACGATCAGGCGGCGGGAGTCCGGATTGTTCTTAATCTGCTCCACCAACTGGGTGATCTGATCAATGTGGCGGCCATCCGCTGCAGGCCAGCTGCGCCACTGGGAGCCGTACACCGGACCCAGGTTGCCTTCTTCATCGGCCCACTCATCCCAGATGGAGACGCCGTTTTCTTTCAGATAACGGATATTGGTGTCGCCGCTCAGGAACCACAGCAGCTCATGAATAATCGAGCGCAGGTGGAGCTTCTTGGTGGTGACCAGCGGGAAACCCTCGCTCAGGTCAAAGCGCATCTGATAGCCGAAACAGCTGTACGTGCCGGTACCGGTGCGGTCTTCTTTAAAGACCCCCTGTTCACGTACGTGGCGCATCAGGTCCAGGTATTGTTTCATGCGTTGTTCTCTCCGGCGGGTGTGTCGGCGCGTTTATCAGTACGGTAGGCCCAGATCAGCAGGATCAGGCCGATGGCGATCATCGGAATACTCAGCTCCATGCCCCGGGTCATCCAGCCGAACATATCAAAGCCGATATGAGCATCCGGCTGCCGGAAGAACTCGGCAAAGGTACGGAAGATACCGTAACCCATAAGGAAGACCGCGCTTACGGCTTTCTGCGGGCGGGGCCAGGAGGAGTAAAACCAGAGAATAACAAACAGCAGGAAGCCTTCCAAACCGGCCTGATACAGCTGCGAAGGATGGCGCGGGTCGTCTCCGGCACGGGGGAAGACCATGGCCCAGGGCACCTGCGCAGGATCAGCTACCCGGCCCCAGAGTTCGCCACCGATGAAGTTACCGATACGGCCGAACATCAGCCCCAGAGGTACAAAGGGCGCGGCAAAGTCGGTGACATCAAAGAAATTGCGCTGATGTATGCGGCAGAAAATAGCGATGGCCACCAGCACACCGAGCAGGCCACCGTGGAATGACATACCGCCTTCCCAGACACGGAACAGCCACAGCGGATCTTCGAGAAACTGCGGAAAGTTATAGAAGAGTACATAACCGGCACGGCCGCCGAGGATCACCCCCATGGCGCCGTAGAACACCAGGTCTGACACCTGCTGGCTGGTCCAGGTACTGCCCGGACGGCTGGCGCGGAAGCTGGCCAGAGCGTAGGCCGAGGCGAAGGCCAGCAGATACATGAGACCATACCAGTGAACCGGCCATGAGAAGATGGAAAAGGCGACCGGATCAATATTCGGATAAGTCAGCATAAAAACTCAGAATCCTGTTCAGTACAGTAAAAAGCGCACTCCGACGACGCAGAGTAACACAGCAAACAGCCGGGTCAGTAAACGCGTGTCCATGCTGTGCGCCAGCTTCGCCCCGACCTTGGCAAAGGGCACACTGGTAATGACAATGCCCAGCACCGCCGGCCAGTACACATAGCCTGTGCTCCACTCCGGCAGCGACTCGTGATTCCAGCCGGTCCAGATGTTATTGATGGTCGCGGTCAGCGCAATCGGGATGCCACAGGCCGCAGAGGTCGCCACGGCCTGACGCACATTAACACGCATCCATGTCAGATACGGGACAGTAAAAGTACCACCGCCGATTCCGAACCAGGATGAGCCAAACCCGATCAGACCACCTGCCGTGAAGAGGTTCACTTTTCCGGGGCGGTCTTCCGCATTACCGGGTGGCTGCCAGTTGCTGAACATCTTAATCGCCGTCAGCAGGGAGAAAATACCAATCAGCTTTTCCAGCACATAGCCGGGGACGCCGGAGATGAGGATAACCCCCGCCGTCGTACCCACCACGATACCGGCAACCATATTGATCACCAGCTGCCAGTCAATGGCCCTGGCCAGATGGTGCTGATGAACGGAACTCAGTGACGTGAACACAATGGACGCCAGCGAAGTGGCAATGGCCATGTGAGTGAGTACCTGCTCATCAACCCCCGCAGCCATAAAACTGAAGATAAGAACGGGGACGATGACCATCCCGCCACCAATACCAAACAGTCCCGCCAGCACACCGGCAAAGGCTCCGGCGGCGAGATACAGCAGAAATGAAAAAACGTCGTCGCTGAACAAGAGAGTCCTGCCAAAGGGTGAAAAAATCGCCCCGCATTATGACGGAAAGCGGGTACACTGCCCACATGTGCCTGATAGTCTTTGACTGGCACCCCGGGTCGGAGCAGTGGCTGACCCTGAGTGCCAACCGTGATGAAGTATTTTACCGCCCGACCCGGCCACTGCAGCCATGGCCGCAGCACCCCGGTTTATTCGCCGGGCAGGATCTGGAAAAAGGCGGCACCTGGCTCGGCCTCACGGACAAGGGCCGCTGGGCAGCCCTCACCAACGTGCGGGTTCCCGGAGCCGGGCCACAGGACCCGCGCTCACGCGGTGAACTGGTGCTGAACTATCTGACCTCTGACCTCGCGCCTGAAGCCTGGGCTGAACAGCTGGATACCGCTGAGTATGCGCCCTTCAACCTGCTGACCGGGACCAGCGACACCCTGTGCTACACCACCAATTACCCGGACAAAGCCTCCCGCATTCTGGCTCCGGGCCGTTATGGCCTCAGCAATGCTCAGCTCAACACACCCTGGCCCAAGGTGCGGCTGGCATTGCAGCAGCTGGCTGCAGCTCCGGCACCGGAAGCGCTTACTACCCTGCTCAGCCACCGCGAACCCTTTGCCGACAATGAACTGCCACACACCGGGGTATCGGAACTGTGGGAAAGGCTGCTCTCGGCACAGTTCATCCGCGCGCCCGGCTATGGCACCCGCTGCAGCACCGGGCTGAGCATCCGTGGCCACCTGGCCAGACTGGAAGAAATCACCTGGAACGAGGAAGGTGAAGCGGCAGGACAGGCATTGTTCACTATCCCGCTGACGTTCTGAGCCACAGTCCCGCAGCCCGGAAACATCACAGCGTCAGCTCATAGTGACGGCAACCGATACACTGGTCGTGCAGCCGCAGAAAATGCTCGGTATAGCCACGACAGACGAAGCCGTGTTTCTCCAGCACATGGGCTGAGGCCGGGTTGTTATCCAGCACATCGGCGCGCAGGGTTTTCAGACCGAAGTCTTCACGGGCAAGACGCACCAGTTCCTGCACCGCCGCGCAGGCCAGCCCTTCGCCCTGACGGTCTTCCGCCACACGATAGCCCAGATACGCGCTTTGCGACTCACGGTCCACGGCTCTCAGGTTAATCCGGCCGATGACCTCACCCTGCTCACAGATCACCCCGGGATAACCTTCACCGGCCGCATACGCAGCCTGCAGCTCACGGATGTGCGTCTGCACCCCTTCCGGGCTGTAAAACTGAGGTGGGCGCATCGCAATCAGCGAATCAAAAAATCGTTTGTGTTTCTGCTCAAACGCCAGCAGTGCTTCTGCGTGTTCCGCGCCCAGTACTTCCAGAGTGCAGGTACAGCCGGTTTTGCGGGCCTGAATGGTGTTGCTCTTCATAAAGTCGTCATGCTTGTTACCTGCCGGGCAACGGACCGTTGCCGAACTCACAGCAGGAGGGATGTCACACCAGTGTACCTCTGCCGTACTGACAGCAATGTTCCGGGCGGCGCAACAGACCGTTGTGTCGCGGTCCATCAGTGCAGTACGGGTTGAAATGAACCAGGATGCAAATGTATTGTATAACTAATGTATAAGTATATTTAACCCACCGGTCCTGCCGGGATTCCGTCTCACAATGGAGAACCGCCATGATGTTCCTGACTGCTGTACTTCTTCTGCTGCTGACCAGCGCAGTGCTCTTCTACTTCACTCCCGGGCTGTTACTCAGCTCGGTCATTTTTGCCGCTGTATGGCTGACAACGGGTCTGATAAGCCCGGTAATGCTGCATCCGCTATCACTGACGCTGCTGGCCGCCGGTCTGCTGCTGCTGAACCTGACGCCCCTGCGCCGACGTCTGATCAGTGCCCTGGCCTACAAAGCACTGGCCAGGGTCATGCCATCGATGAGTTCTACCGAGCGCGAAGCACTCGAAGCCGGGACGGCCTGGTGGGATGCTGATCTGTTCCGTGGCAAGCCGGACTGGGAGAAGTTTTCAGCGATAAAACTGCCGGTGTTGCGCGAGCACGAACAGTCTTTTATCGACAATGACGTTGAAGAACTCTGCAGCATGCTCGACGAATGGGAGATCCAGCATTACCACAAAGACCTGCCACAGCCGGTCTGGCAGTTCCTCAAAGAAAGAGGCTTCTTTGGTCTGATCATTCCACAGGAATACGGCGGCCGTGACTTTTCCCCGTACGCCCAGAGCCGGGTGATGAGCAAAATCGCCTCCCGCTCCATTACCGCAGCAGTGACCGCCATGGTGCCGAACTCCTTAGGTCCGGGCGAACTGCTGGTGAAATACGGTACCGAAGAACAGAAAAAACGCTGGCTCGCCGGTCTGGCTAAGGGTACCGAGATCCCCTGCTTCGGCCTCACCGGACCGGAAGCCGGCTCTGACGCCGGCGCCATCCCGGACATCGGCGTCGTCTGCAAAGGCACATTTGAAGGCAAAGAAGTCACTGGCATCCGCCTGAACTTCGCCAAACGCTGGATCACTCTGGCGCCGGTGGCTACTGTGGTCGGGCTGGCGTTCAAACTGCGTGACCCGGACGGTCTGCTGGGTGATGCCAGCAAAAACGACTACGGCATTACCTGTGCCCTGATTCCCGCGGATCATCCGGGTGTTGAGATTGGCCGCCGTCACTTCCCCGGTGCGCCTTTCATGAACGGGCCGATTAACGGCAAAGACGTTTTTATCCCGGTTGACTGGATCATCGGTGGTCCGGACATGGCCGGTAAAGGCTGGCGCATGCTGATTGAATGCCTTGGCGCCGGACGCGGTGTGTCCCTCCCGGCTCTGGCTACCGCGAGTGGTGAAGTCGGCTACCGTATGACCGGTGCCTTCGCCAGCATCCGCCGTCAGTTCAAACTGGAAGTCGGTAAATTTGAAGGCGTGCAGGAGGCCACTTCGCAGATCGCCATTCAGGCCTACACACTGGAGGCCATGCGCCATCTGGTGACGCGCTCGCTGGAGGACGGCACGCCGTCAGTCATCACCGCCATGGCCAAATACCACGCCACCGAAATGATGCGCGAACTGATCAACCACGGTATGGATGTGGCCGGTGGCCGTGCCATCCAGCTGGGGCCGCGTAACTTTATGGCGCTGCCGTATCAGAGTGTGCCGGTGGCCATCACGGTGGAAGGTGCGAACATCCTGACCCGCTCGCTGATGATCTTCGGCCAGGGTTCCATGCGCTGTCATCCTTACCTGTTTGATACCCTGCAGGCCTTGCAGAGTGATGACCCGAAACAGGGTCTCAAAGACTTTGACCGCCTGTTTTTCAAACTCGCCGGAGGCGCCATCAGCAGTACCCTGCGTGCTCTGGTACTCGGTGTCAGCGGTTCGCGTCTGGCCAGACACCCACAGGCTGCAGACGAGTTCAGCAAGGTCTGGTATCAACGCATCGACCGCCTGAGCGCGGCCTTCTCGGCCACAGCCGATCTGGCGCTGGCGGTACTGGGTGGCGATCTGAAACGCCGTGAACTGCTCAGCGCGCGCCTGGGCGATGTGCACAGCTATCTGTTCATGGCCTGCAGTATTCTCAAATACCGCGAAGCCCAGCTGCACAGTGAGGCGGAGGATGTCCACGCGAAAGCCGCGGTGCATCAGGCCCTGTACAAAGCGCAGGAAGCCCTGATCGACTTTTACGACAACTTCGGCACACCGCTGGCGGCACTCTACAGGCGCATCGCCTTCCCCTGGGGTCGTATGCTGAAAAAGCCGGATGATGAACAGATCCGTGCACTGGGTGATCTCATCATGCAGGACACCCCGGTCCGTCAGGCCTTCGGGCACTTTGCCCATGTCAGTCTTGATCCGGAAGACAGCTTCGGCCGTGTGGAAAGCACCTATCAGATGATGCTCAGCATTGAAGGTGAATGGCAGGCCTTCGTGAAGGCACAAAGCAAAGGCATGCTTGACGGCGACAGCATTGAAGCCCAGCTCGCCAGTGCCGTGCAGCAGGGCATCATTCCTGCGGATAAGGCCGCCAGCATCAAAGAGTACAATCAGCGCCGCTATGACGCTCTGCTGACGGATGCGTTTGAGAAGTCTTTCTTTACCGCTGCACAGGTGAAAAAAGACGACGAAGCAGCCTGATGAGAGGGAAGGCCAGCCTTCCCTTCGCCGAAATATCCGATATGCTTCAGACAGATGCCCGGCTGATGCCGGGCTTACCTTTCAGGGAGACTTACCATGGCCGTTATCCGCCCGTTCCGTACCCTTATGCTCAGCAGCCTGCTGTGGCTGCCTGCCGCCCTGGTCAGTGCCAGCCCGGACACCAGCACACAGGACGCTGACTACCCGGAGACCTGTCCGGCCATCTTCCACCAGACCATGAAACAGCTGCACAGCAGCAAAATGCTGAACCTGTGCGAGGTCACCAATGGCCACCCGGTACTGCTGGTGAATACCGCCAGCCATTGCGGCTTTACCGGTCAGTTCGGTGACCTGGAAAAGATCCACGAAAAGTACGCCAAAGACGGTTTGGTGGTGATCGGCGTTTCTTCAGATTCGTTCAATCAGGAAGCGGAAAGCGAAAGCGAAGCAGCTGACGTCTGTTTCAAGAACTTCGGAGTCACCTTCACCATGCTGGCCACGGTGCCGGTGAAAGGCGACAACGCCCACCCGCTGTTTCAGGAAGTTGCACGTCAGGACGCAGCCCCTAAGTGGAATTTCTACAAGTATCTGATCAATCCGGAGGGCGAAATCGTTTCGTCCAACTCCAGTTTTACGGTACCCAGTGACAAAGACATTCAGAAATTACTGGCGGGCAACGCCGAATAACCACCGTTCTACAGAGATTGAGTGACGTGTACACCTTTGCTGATCTGATCAATATTGACCCGTTAAGCTGGCCGGAAATTCTGGTCTGCCTCGCCTGTGGCACCATCGTCGGACTGGAGCGCCAGCTGCGCGGCAAGCCAGTGGGCATCCGTACCTCCAGCCTGATTGTGCTGGGCACCTACGCTTTTGTCGCACTGGCTCAGTCACTCAATACCGACATGACCGATCAGTCGCGGATTATCGGGCAGGTAGTTACTGGCGTGGGTTTTCTGGGTGCCGGGGTGATGCTGTCCAAAGACGGTGTGGTACTGGGTGTGACTTCAGCGGCAACCATCTGGGCGCTGGCCGCCATCGGCGTGGCGGTTGCTGTGGCCGGTCATTTCACCGCCATCAAACTCGCCTTTGTGGTGATCGCCATTCTGGTGGGTGTGGATATTCTGGAAAACTACTCCAATGCCCTGACGAAAGGCGTGCATTCCAAATACAGTAACTGGCGGCATAAGCGCTGATTCAGCCAGCGCTCACATCACAATCGACAGAAAAAACAGCGGCAGTGAAATGCTGTCCACCAGCAGATCAACAATCCCGACGTACAGGCTGTACAGCGTAAACACGGTCAGGACCAGTATCAGTTCCTTGTTCATCGGCGGCTTCCTTCTGAGAGTGCAACGGATGCCGTTACTATACACTAAATGCCCGGCGTGACGGCGGTACTGTCAGTCTGACAGTGGCGGCTTTTCAGCAATAATGGGAAGGATACGGACCGGAATAATCAGTGGCGGGCTTTTACCGTGACAGACGGCGACTGGTGATTCAGCCCTTTCGACCAGGCGGCAACAAAATCACCGAGCATACTTTCCGGCATGGGCTTACTGAAGTAATACCCCTGCAGTCCCATCGGCCCCAGAGCGTTGAGCACATTCAGCTCCTGCAGGTTTTCGATGCCTTCGGCCACAACCTCCAGCGACAGTTCCCGGGCCAGATCGTACACGGTACGCAGAATGGCGACGTTACTCTCGTCTTCGTGGGAGCGGGTAACGAAGCTGCGGTCAATTTTCAGAACATCAATCGGCAGACGACGCAGGTAACTCAGTGATGAGTAGCCGGTGCCGAAGTCATCCAGCGCGATACGGATTCCGGCGGCACGCAGCTGCGCCAGCTGCTGAATGGCGTGATCCATATTCTCCACGAACAGGGATTCCGTCACTTCCAGACGCAGACAGCGGCGGGGGACTCCGGACTGATCAACCATGCGGATCAGACGTCCGGCGAAATCGTCACTCATCAGCTGCAGGACAGAGATATTCACACTGACGTAGAGGGGCGCACTGTGTCCGGCCTTTTCCATCAGACGACGGATACCGGCCATACTCTCACGCAGGATGACATTCCCCAGATCACACATCATGCCTGACTGTTCGGCCACGGGGATGAATTCCGCCGGTGAGATCATGCCCATCTGCGGATGTTCAAACCGTGCCAGTGCCTCAAAACCGACCAGGGCATGGTCGGTGCTGCTGACGATCGGCTGGAAGTAAGGTTTCACCATGCCGGTTTCGAGGCCGCGGTGCAGCTCTTTTTCCAGTTTCGAACGGCGCAGGTTGGCTTTGTGCAGCGCCTGATTGTAGACACAGACTTTGCCGGTCTGGCGTGAGGTTTTCTCTGCTGACCACAGCCCTTTACTGATTTCATCCGCGGTCAGGCTGTCCCAGTCACTGCTCACCAGCGCACCGATCGAGGCCGACAGCAGCTGTGTACTGTCGCCGCGGACGTTGAACGGTTTGCTGAAAATCTGACTGATGCGGTTACACTCCAGCTACAGCAGGTCATGCGGGTTTTCACCCGGCTGCACCTGGCAGAGAAAGGCGTAAGTATTGCCCGGCAGGCGTGCCAGCAAGCGGGAAAAGTGTGCTTCATCCAGCAGTCGCTGACTGATTTCCAGATGCAGTTTTTCGGTCGCCTGCTGATCCAGACTCTCGGTAATGGCATTGAGCTGACGCACCGCCACCAGAATGACGTAAAAGGTGGAGCGGGCTTCCAGCAGGTCTTCAATGCGTTCTTTCAGGTAGTGCTCATTCGGCAGTCCGCTCTGGGGATCGACCGAGCGCAGATGGGTGATGTCAGTCTGGGTACCGGCCAGCAGTTTCGGAAAACCCATATCGTTGCGCTGACAGACGCCACGGCACAGCATCCAGCGGTAACCACCAGACTCCTGGCGCAGACGGTATTCGGCGTGCAGCTGAGTTTTGCTGCCTTCCATCAGCGCACGGATGGCACTTTTCAGGCGGCAGACATCTTTCGGATGCACACGGTTCATCCAGTATTCCGGCTTCTGCGCCTCTGCATGCGCTTTCTCACCGGCCATGCGATACCAGTTTTCAGAGAAAGAAATGGAGTCCTGCATGGCATCCCAGATCCAGACGCCATCGGTGGAACCGGAAATCACCATATCCAGCTGTTCGGTGCGCTCACGCACTTTCTCTTCCAGCACAGCATTCAGCTGTACCATGTCGCGGTTATGGCGGCGGACATTTTCCAGCAGGAAGTTGATCAGCAGCGACAGCTTCTGACCATGAATATCATCGGTGTCGACACTGATGTGAATATCGAAATTGTTGTCCACGGTCTCGCACAGCTGATCAGCGATACTCATGATGACCTGCTGCAGGTCTGTTATGCGCTCGCTGTCATTCACTGCTCAGGATCCCGTCGGGTGCGGTTTTTTCCCAGCGCAGTTCAAAGCGGCAGGCATCATCGCCACGCTTCATGCAGTCTGCACAATGGACGGTCAGACATTCTCCGTAAATGCCGGCGACTTCGTGCGCCAGCGCCCGGAACAGACCGCAGAGTTTATTCGGGGAACGATAGGTCACCTCGACAAACCCGGGCTCAATACTGCGCGCTGAAAATTTGTCTTTCACGACCTGACGCTCTTCCGGCTTTTTCAGGCCGGAGGCAATCACGCCATGAATGGTCGCCTGACGCAGCAGAAACTGCTCAGAGCTCTTCGCCATCATAAAAAATTGCGGAAACAGATTGCGGGCTTCTTTCAGGAAGGCTTTGGCGTAGAGAACATTGATCGCATCTTCACTCAGGCCGGTTTCATCAACAGCACCCTGAATGAGCTTCAGACACTCGTCGTCCGGGTAATTCTGATCGATACGGAAATCCCGGTCATGGGGTACACCGGCACGGTCCATAACAGCAAACTTAAGAGGCTCACCTCCGGTCTCTTCCAGAAGATCAAGAAGTACACGCTGAATGATCCCGATCACTGATTGTCCCCACGCTGGTCAGATAAAAATACCGGGATCCGTTGCCCAGAAATACGTAATAAGTCCTGCAGGAAACTATAGTTCAGCACACCGGCCTTACCAGCTGGTCTGTCGTCTGAAAACAGTCACTCAACAGAAAGTCCATCCCTGTTGTGACCGGAAGAAGAGGAGAGAAACAGTGTGTAACGGAAAAAACGCCGGAAAATGCAGGCCCGGCAAGGACCCGAAGCCGGACAGAAGGGCAAACGTACAGCGCGTGAGCATCTGTGCATTTGTTGTAACAAATTGTGTAATCCCCTGAAAAACAGGGAAAAGACTCAGCCGCCCTTGATCACCGGGCCGATGATGCGGCCGAAACCGGCCTTCTCCAGCATCAGCTGCAGGGTGGAGGCAATGACCTGGGCGCTTTCCATCACCATGACTTCCTGCAGCAGACGCTCTGCCCATTCCTTGCTGATGCCACGGACGACGGATTTCACTTTCGGCAGATTCGTCGCGTTCATCGACAGTATGTCGTAACCCATGGCCATCAGCAGTACGGCACCCATGGGGTTACCCGCCAGCTCGCCGCACACAGACACCGGGGTATTGAGCGCGTGGGCCTCATCAACGATGCGTTTCAGGGCCTGCAGTACTGCCGGGTGAAAGGCCTGATACAGATCCGCGACACGCGGGTTGTTACGGTCCACCGCCAGCAGGTACTGGGTCAGGTCGTTACTGCCGACCGAGAGGAAATCGACGCGTTCAGCGAGCTCGGGAATCTGATACACCGCCGCCGGGACTTCAATCATCACGCCGACTTCAGGCACTTCGACGTCAAAGCCCTCTTCCAGTACTTCCATATGGGCGCGGTAAATCAGGTGCAGCGCCTGATCCACTTCAGTGACGTTACTGACCATGGGCAGCATGATACGCAGATTGTTCAGGCCCTCACTGGCCTTGAGCATAGCCCGCACCTGCACCAGAAAAATTTCCGGATGATCGAGAGTAACGCGGATACCACGCCAGCCGAGGAAAGGGTTGGCTTCAGTGATCGGAAAATACGCCAGTGACTTATCGCCGCCGATGTCGAGGGTGCGCATAGTCACTGGCGCCGGGCTGAAGGCCTGCAGCTGCTCACGGTAAATTTCACGCTGTTCCTGCTCGGACGGAAAGCGCTCTTTCATCATGAACGGCACTTCGGTGCGGTACAGGCCGACGCCTTCGGCACCGCGGTCGAGGCTGCGCAGGGCATCGGTGATCAGACCGGTATTCACCCACAGCGGCAGGCGGTGACCGTCCAGTGTGGTCGCAGGCTTATGCAGCAGTCCTTCAAGGTCCTGCGCCAGTGCCTGTTCTTCCTCATAGATAGCCTGAAACTGCATACGCAGCTCATCGGACGGATTGGAGTAGAGCAGACCACGATAACCATCGACCACCAGCTCCACACCGTTCAGGCGGGCATACGGCAGACTTTCTGCCCCCATCACCGTGGGAATGCCCATAGCCCGGGCCAGAATCGCCACATGTGAGTTGGAAGAACCACGCACGGATACCAGCCCGCGCAGCTTCTCATGCGGTACTTCACCGAGCATGGCCGGGGTCAGTTCCTGCGACACCAGAATGGTATCCTCCGGATAGTCTTCCGGATCGGTTTCCTGCTCTGTGCCCTGCAGATGCGCCAGGATGCGGCTGCCGAGGTCCATGATGTCGGTGGCCCGCTCACGCAGATAGGTATCTTCCATCAGCCGGAAGTGGCCGACGTACTCCATCACGACCTTACGCAGCGCTCCCTGAGCCCACTGACCTTCACGGATGGCCGCACGGACTTCGGCACCCAGGGCGTTATCGTCGAGCATGTTCAGGTAGACATCAAACAACGCCATTTCCTGCGGGCGCAGCTCATTACGCAACTGCCCCCCTAAACGGCGTATATCAGACCGTGCCTGCTCCAGCGCCTGATCAAAACGCTCCAGCTCATCGTCCACCGACTCCGCCGCCTTATCCAGTACACTGGTCAGATCGGCAGCTGGGGTAATGACCACCGCGGTCCCGAGGCCGACGCCCGGTGCACCGGGTGCCCCTTTGAAACGGGTGGTTTTAACGGCCGGATCACGGGTATCCGGCAGATGCTGAATATTGCCGGTGGCTTCGGCGTGGGCAATCACTCCGGCCAACTGCGCCGACATGGTCACCAGCAGGGCTTCTTCACTGGCATCAAACTGGCGACTGTCGCGCTGCTGCACCACCATCACTCCCATCAGGCGTTTGTGATGGATGATGGGCACGCCAAGGAAGGACATGAAGGGATCTTCGCCGGTTTCCGGCAGGAACTGGAAACGCGGGTGGCTGGGGGCATTATCGATGTTGATGGGTTCTTCACGGCTGCCGACCAGACCCACCAGACCCTGTGAGCTCTGCAGGCTGACCTTGCCGACCGCTTCCTGATTCAGACCTTCTGTCGCCATCAGTACGTAACGCTTGGCCTCAGCATCGTAAAGATAGACTGAGCAGACTTCCGTGTTCATGGCTTCGCGGATGCGCGCCACCACGACCTTCAGAGCATCTCCGAGGTCGGAAACTGAGCTGACTTCCTGAACAATCCGTCTCAGTACATCAAGCATGCAAATTATCCTGTTCTGCGCTGCAGTTTCGACACCCGTGGCACCAGTTCCGTCAGTGCACGGCGGTAAACATCCCGTTTGAAGGCAACCACTTTCCCCAGTGGATACCAGTAGCTGACCCATTCCCAGGTATCAAACTCCGGAGAGTCCGAGTCAGCAAGGCGGATGTTGGATTCATCAGAATTCAGTTTCAGCAGAAACCACTTCTGTTTCTGCCCGATACAGACCGGATGGCTGCGGTGGCGGATCATCTGCTTAGGCAGACGGTAACGCAGCCAGCCGCGGGTGCATCCGAGGATGCGGACGTGATCCGGGTCAAGACCGATCTCTTCTTTCAGCTCGCGGTACAGGGCCTGCTCCGGCGATTCGCCGGTTTTGATCCCCCCCTGCGGAAACTGCCAGGCATTCTGGCCGATACGCTTCGCCCAGAGCACCTGCCCGTTCCTGTTGCAGAGGATGATGCCGACATTCGGTCGGTAGCCCTGTTCGTCTATCACGTTATCGTCCGGATCAGTTATTTTATGCGGATTCTCTAGTTTACCGGATTTCTACCAACGCACTAGGGCCTCTTGGTCCGGGGAGAGTCTGAATGGAGTTTTCTGCAGAAACTAAGTTCTGTTCACAGTAGAATATCGCCGAAACTGATTTTCTTTTTATTCTTCATTCAGGCATCCGGCAGGCTCATTTCCCTGCCTGCTTTGGCATTATTATACAGAGGCTTTGTCAGGTGGCACTCGCAATTTTTGATCTCGACCACACTCTGCTTTCCGGCGACAGCGATCATTCCTGGGGCCAGTATCTGGTCGACCGGGGTCTGGTTGACGCGGAAGTACACAAACTGCGCAACGACCACTTTTATGAGCAGTACAAAGCCGGCACTCTCAATATTGAGGAATACCTGGCCTTTGCCCTCAAGCCACTGACCCAGTACGAGCCCGACCACATGCACGCCGAGCGCGCGCAGTTTATCCGGGAACGGATTGACCCTCTGGTCACCCGGGCCAGCCGTGATCTGCTGCTGAAGCACAAAGCGCAGGGCGACACCCTGCTGATCATCACCGCCACCAACGGCTTTGTGACCTACCCCATTGCCGATCATCTGGAGGTGGAGCACATCATTGCCCCGCATCCGGAAGTGGTTGATGGCCGCTACACCGGCCGCACCACAGGGACCCCGAGTTTTCAGGAAGGCAAAGTCACCCGTCTGCACGAGTGGCTTGCGGAACGTCACGAGACTCTGGAAGGCAGCTATTTCTACAGCGACTCGCACAATGACCTGCCGCTGCTGCGTCTGGTCGACCATCCGGTCGCCGTTGACCCTGACCCCATTCTTGAAGCCGAAGCCCGCGCACAGGGCTGGCCGGTCATCAGCCTGCGGGACCCTGCATGAGCGCCTGCTGCCGTTTTTCTGCGTTACCACTCACAGCGCTGGTGACGGCGCTGCTGCTGGCAGGCTGCAGCGAAGAATCCGGAGATCTCAGTGAGGCCATCGAAGATACTCCGGTCAGTGAACCTGAAGTCCTGTCTCAGGCGGTCCTGACTGACCGGATTCCGGCCCAGGAAACCTACCGCGACCATCTGCTGCAGCTGGCCAGTGATGACTATGACATCACCCTCAGCGCCATCCAGAAGCTGAATGCCGATATCAGTCATTTCCTCGAAGCGCCCGATGAAGAGACTCTGCAACAGGCCCGGAAGTCCTGGCGTAACGCCTACACGGCGTACCTGCAGACTCTGCCGGTCACTGCCATCCCGGTGGATGAACCCTCCGACTGGAAAAGCGCCGGCCTGACCCGTGCGGCGCTGACCGAGACCATCAATCCCTGGCCACTGGAGCCGGGCTACATTGATTACATCGATGGCTATCCGTACACCGGCATCGTCAATGACACCACGCTCAATCTGTCGGAAGGCAGCCTGCAGGAGCAGCACCGCTTTTCCGATGTCAGCTACGTCAGCCTCGGCTTTCAGGTGCTTGAGTTTCTGCTCTGGGGGGAGAATGGTCAGCGCCCGGCCAGTGATTTCAACCCGGCCACGGCAAAGAATGCGACACCTGACCGTCCGGCAGTGAAGAATCAGCAGCGTCGCGGTGAGTATCTGAAAACTGCCGGCCAGATGCTGCAGAAAAGTCTGCAGCGCCTGCAGTTACGCTGGCAGCTGGACAACGGTTTTTATTCCATCACCACCGCAGTGCGCAGTGGCGAAACCGTGATCAACAACAGCCTGATCAGCCTGCGCAAACTGATCACCAAAGACCTTGGCGGGCGCTATCTGAAAGAGCCCTCAAGCCCTTACAGCAACAGCAGCCGCGACGATGCGCAGGCCATACTTGGCAGCCTGCGGGAATTACTTCTGCCCGCCAACAGTGTCAGCGGGGTCCGCACCTTACTGGAAGACACTCCGGAGAAGATCACTGCACTGGAAAACGCCTTTGCCGTGATGCGTGAATGCCTGGACGCGGAAGGAGATTACCCCTTGTGCCAGCCACAGCTGCTGGCACTGGTGACCGCCTTTGATCAGGCAGCCTCCGTACTGGACCCGGCAGTGCTGTTTCCGGTTAACGCGTGGGCAGAACCCGTGCTGACACAGCCTTCAGGTAGCGGGTCTCAGGAATAGCCGGAACCACAGGATGATCCGCGCCCTGTGAACCTGTGTACTGAATCAGCACGTCGCGGTCGAGTTCCCGGCCCAGTTCACGCAGCATATCCGGCAGGCGGGTTTCGCCCAGATGCATAGAGCAGCTGGCGCTCATGATGATGCCGTCGCGGTTGAGCAGACGCATGGCCAACTGATTGATGCGCTTATACGCCAGTTCACCGGCTTTGATGTCTTTGCGACGCGGAATAAAGGCCGGTGGGTCCACCACCACCACATCGAATTTTTCACCGTTGTCGCGCAGCTGTTTCAGGGCCGCAAAGGCATCGCCTTCCCAGCACACCATTTTTTCGGCCACGCCGTTCAGTGCGGCATTCTGCTCCACCCAATCCAGCGCCTGAGCTGATGCATCCACACAATGCACTTCGCTGGCCCCATGATTGGCTGCCTGCACACCCCAGCCACCGACGTAACTGAACACGTCCAGCACACGTTTGTCTTTCACCAGTGTATTCAGGCGTGCGCGGTTATCGCGGTGGTCGTAAAACCAGCCGGTCTTCTGACCATGAATCACCGGCGCCATAAAGCGGGTGTCGTTTTCGATCAGCGGTGCGCAATCGTCTTCCAGCTCACCCTGAACAATACGGATGTACTCTTCAAGGCCTTCGGTTTCACGCAGCTTGCCGTCGTTTTTCAGCACGATCACGCGGGGTTTTGCCACTTTATTGATGGCGTCCAGCAGGTCGTCGATGCGTTGTTCCATCGCCACGGAGGAAATCTGCACCACCACAACATCGCCGAAACGATCGATCACCACCCCCGGCAAACCGTCGCTGTCACCGTACACCCAGCGGTAACACTGGTGCGGATACCAGAGATCGCGGGTAGACAGGGCCACTTTCAGACGGTGCACCATCAGCGAGGCATCGAGAAACTGTTTAGGGTTGCGGCTGATCAGACGCGCGCAGATCAACTGCTCCGGGCTCATCACCGCCGTGCCCAGGGCTTTGCCGTTGGCGGCTTCAACCACCACCTGCATACCCGGCTCATAATTTTTCAGCGGGCTGGCGTTGGTATCCACTTCATTACTGTACACCCACAGGTGACCACCCTTGAGGCGGCGTTCAGAATTGGCGTTCAGGCGTAAGACAGGGTGCATAGAAGATCCGCGGTGATGAAAAAAAGGACGGGGTATTATAGGGTGTCAGTTCCATAAAGAAACGAAGCACGCATCTGTGACAGCCGCCGCACCGCCACCGGACGCTCAAAAGCAGCAGGAAAAGCTGCTGGAAGGCTTTTTTCTTCCGGATCTGTGCAACACCCGCGCGGTGCTGATCCTGCTCATTGTGTCAGAAGTACTGGTACTGGCACTGACGCTGATGGACAGCGGCCTGGCGGCTTTCTCGCTGATGACCTTCGCTCTGGTTTCCTTTTTTGTGCAGTGGGTGACCCTGTTATCCACGGCCCTGCTGTGTCAGCTGCGCGGCATCATGGCGCGCCTGCCGGTGCCTGCTGCCCTGTTACTGGCGCTGACCGCCACTCAGCTGATTACCCTCTGTGTGAGCCTTTTCAGTGAAATTATGATCCCCGATCAGATGCACCGCACAGACTGGCTCTGGGTTATGCGCAACCAGCTGGTCAGCGCCATCTTTGCCGGTATGGCGCTGCGCTATTTTTACGTTCAGAACCAGCTGCGCATCCATGCCCGGGCAGAACTGCAGGCGCGGCTGATGGCATTACAGGCCAATATCCGTCCGCATTTCTTCTTCAACACCCTCAATACCGTGGCCTCGCTGATCACCATTGATCCGGAACAGGCCGAACACATGCTGCACAACCTCGCCGACCTGTTCCGCGCTGTACTGAAAAGTCCGGAAGCCCTGACACCCCTGCCACAGGAAGTGCAGCTGGGTTGCCGCTACCTGGAAATTGAGCAGGCACGTCTGGGGCAGCGCCTGCAGATCGACAACCGCTTACCGGCGGATCTGCCTGAGCTGGATGTACCCCAGCTGATTCTGCAGCCATTGCTGGAGAACGCCGTATATCACGGCATTGAGCCCCAGGTCGGCGAAGGTTTTATCCGCCTGGAGCTGCAGGAGACAGAGACCGGCTGGCAGCTGCTGATCACGAACAGCAAATCACCGGGTACCAGCCGCAGCCATGGCCACGGTCTGGCACAACAGAATATCCAGGCACGCCTCGAAGCCCGCTTCGGCCCCGGCCAGTGGTTGAAGGTCAGTGATCTGGGGGAGCAGTATGAGGCGGTTCTGCTGCTGCCGGAGGCGATCAGCCGATGAGTTACCGCGTGATGATTGTTGATGATGAGCCACTGGCACGGGAGAGACTGAAACGTTTTCTCGAAGATGACAGCCAGTATGATGTGGTCGCGGAAGCCGGGGACGGCATAGCGGCACTCGACTGGCTGCGTGCCCATCAGTCAGGTGAGACGGCGGATATCGTGCTGCTGGATATCCGCATGCCGGGGCCTGACGGCGTGGCGACCGCCGCTGACATCGCCGCCCTGCCTCAGCCTCCTGCCGTGATCTTCTGTACCGCCTATGACGAACACGCACTGGCGGCTTTCCGCGTTAATGCCGTCGACTACCTGCTCAAACCCATCCGTCGTGAAGACCTGCATCAGGCGCTGCAGCGCGCGGTCACCCGGCTGCAGTCCATACCGGAAGAACAGGGCCGTACCCACATCAGCGCCCGCACCCACAGTGGCATCCGCCGCGTCGCCGTCGCCGACATCCTCTGGTTCAGTGCCGACCAGAAGTATGTGACTGCTCACTATCAGGGTGGTGAAGTTCTTATCGATGAACCGCTGAAACAGCTGGAAGAAGAGTTCGACGGGCGCTTTATCCGCATTCACCGCAGCCTGCTGGTCGCCACCGCCGCCATCGATCAGCTTTATACCGGGCTGACCGGACCCGTGCTGACCCTGCATGGCAGTGAAGAACAGTTACCCGTCAGCCGCCGCCATCTCGCATCGGTGCGCCGCTTTATCAAAGGCGGCTGATCTTCCCCCCCATCCGCCCTGCCAAGGCCGCAGTGCCGCGAAACCCACGCACAATCCTGTTATCATGGCGCCCCTGTTCAGACAGTGACCCAAGACCATGACAACCCTGCGCATCGCTACCCGCAAAAGCCCGCTCGCCCTGTGGCAGGCGGAACACATCAAAGCCCGGCTGGAAGCCCTGCACCCTGACCTCAGTGTCGAGCTGGTGACCTTCACCACTCAGGGCGACAGGATTCTGGATACCCCGCTGGCCAAAATCGGCGGTAAAGGTCTGTTCGTCAAAGAACTGGAAGCTGCGATGCTTGATGGCCGTGCCGACATCGCCGTGCATTCCATGAAAGACGTACCCATGGAGTTCCCCGAGGGTCTGGAGCTGGGCGTGATCTGTGAGCGTGAAAACCCGCTGGACGCCTTCGTTTCCAACCGCTATGCATCGCTGGATGAACTGCCGCAGGGCGCTGTGGTCGGCACTTCCAGCCTGCGCCGTCAGTGTCAGATTCAGCAGCTGCGTCCGGATCTTGAAATCCGCAGCCTGCGCGGCAATGTGCAGACCCGTCTGAGCAAACTCGACGCCGGTGAGTACGACGCCATCATTCTCGCCGCTGCCGGGTTGCTGCGCATGGAAATGGATGAGCGTATCGCCTCCTTTCTGCCCACCACCCAGTCTCTGCCGGCGGGCGGACAGGGTGCACTGGGCATTGAATGGCGCGTGGGCAACGATGCCATCAATGATCTGATCCGGCCACTGTACGACGACACCACGGCCAGCTGCGTACTGGCCGAACGCGCCCTGAACCGCCGTCTGCAGGGTGGCTGTCAGGTACCGATTGCCTGCTTCGCTGAACGCACAGGTGATGAAATCTGGCTGCGCGGCCTGGTCGGCAGCGTCGATGGCAGCCAGATCCTGCGTACCGAAATCCACGGTAATGCCGCGGTGGCAGAAGCATTGGGCATTGAGGCTGCTGAAGATCTGCTGTCCCAGGGAGCCGGTGAGATCCTCAAAGCCGTTTACGGTTATGACATCCGCTGAGCGTCGTCCGGCACTGCTCGTTACGCGGCCGGACGGACAGGCGGACGAACTGCTGGACCAGTTACAGCTTCTGGGGTGTGAAGTCCGCCACCAGCCGCTGATGCATATCCGCCGTTTTAGCGACGATGACAGCCCGGAAGCTCAGGCCGTACGCCAGCGTATTCTGGCCACCGATGAGTACTACGCGGTGATCGCCATCAGCCAGAATGCTGCTGAATCCGGGCTGGACTGGATGGACCGCTACTGGCCGCAGATGCCGGCGGGCGTACTCTGGTTTGGCGTCGGCCCGACCACAGCCCTGCCAATGCAGCAGGCCGGGCTGAATGCCCTGATTCCGGAAGAGCGTTTCGACAGCGAAGGCCTGTTGCAACGGCCGGAGCTGCAGACCGAGGCCGTGCGCGATCAGAAAATCCTGATCTGGCGGGGCGTCGGAGGCCGCGAAACACTGGCCTCCGTGCTGCGAGAACGGGGAGCGCGGGTGGATTATGCCGAGCTCTATACCCGTGAGCCTGTGATCAGCACGGCGGAGCGCTGGCAGGCACTGCTGGGTGACCGCCCTGTCGTGCTCTTGTCCAGTGCTCAGGCGCTGGACATCATTGAACAGCAAGTCCCTGATCTTGCTCACAAAGTCACCGCTCTGCTGGTACCGGGGGAGCGCGGCGCCGGCATCGCCCGCGAGCGCGGCTACTCACAGGTATTAGTTGCGACCAGCGCCCGTAATGAAGATACTTTGCACACCCTGCGTGAGTGGATAGCCGCAGGCGCACCATGAGACACCTGAGCGACAAGACTCAATTTCTGCGATCCAACCTTTACTGAAGGAAACTACAGTGAGTAACGAAAATCAGACCGGAACCCCGACTGACGTCCCATCCGGCACTCCGGCGACACCGAAAAAAGCCGAAAAAAAGCAGGGTGGTAATCTGCTGTCGTGGATTAACCTCGTCCTGATCCTGACGCTGGCCGTACTGGCCGGATTCGCCGCCTGGCTGGGCCTGCAGTATCAGCAGCAGACAGCCAAAGACATGGCGGTCATGGAAAACAATCTGGATTCCGCACTGGAAGGCCTGAAAACCAGCAGCAACCGTGAAGCCGAACTGGACGCCCGTGCGCGTCAGCTGGCTGATCTGGCCGAAAGCATGCAGGCTCAGGTTGAACACAACACTGAGATGCTGGCCAAACTGCCGGGCGCAGAGCGTCAGGACTGGTTGCTGGCTGAAGCCGAATATCTGCTTCGCCTTGGTAACCAGCGTCTTGAGCTGGAGCGCGACTGGGACGGTGCCGTGAGCATGCTCACCGCTGCCGATAACGTTCTGGTGGAAACCCGTAACCCGGCCTTCAACAAGGTCCGCGCCCTGATCGCCAAAGAGCTGATCGCCCTGCGTGCGGTTCCGGCCATCGACCGTGTCGGTGCTATCTACCGCCTGCAGGCACTGCAGGAGCAGGTCACCAGCCTGCCGTGGATGCCGGAAAAACTGATTGAAGAAACCGTACTGGATCAGGAAGCCCAGCGACCTCTGGATCAGCAGACCTGGTACTGGGATCTGTTCTACGACGTCCGTGATTCGCTCAAGCGTATGGTGCGCATCCGCGAGCGTGACGAACCCATTGCCGCGCCACTGACGCCGGATCAGCAGTACTACCTGCAACAGAACATGCATCTGATGCTGGAACAGGCTCAGGTTGCACTGCTGCGTGAACAGACTGAACTGTATCAGCACAGCCTGGGCCGTGTTGCCGACTGGCTGAACCAGTATCTGATCATCGAAGACGAGCGCACTCTGGCCGCCCGCAATGCCCTGAGCGAACTGCAGGGCTGGACCGTTGACCCTGAGCGTCCGGACATCAGCGCGTCACTGACCCTGCTGCAGAAAATTGTTGAACAGCAGCGCCGTGGCACCGTCATCGCCAGCGAACCGGCTGCTGCAGAAAGCAGCGCAGACGCCGCGGAGGGTAACCCATGAAACTGCTGATCTCCCTGCTGGTGATCATCGCACTGGCAGCACAGGGTATCGGCACCGTGGTTTATATCGATGCCGGCTATGTCCTGCTCAGCTGGGATGTTTACACCTACGAATCCAGCCTGTGGATTTTCCTGATCCTACTCGCCGTCGCTCTGCTGGCGCTCTACATCGCCGTACGGGCCATTCTGGTGCTGTTCGGCAGTGACTGGAAATTCAACGAATGGCGCGCCAAACGCCGCAGCCTGCGTGCCCGTCTGCAGACTACACGCGGCCTGCTGGCACTGGCACAGGGCCAGTGGCGCCGTGCTGAGCGTAACCTCACCGCCAGTGCCCCGGACGCTGACCAGCCGCTGATCAACTATCTGGCCGCTGCTCGTGCAGCCTACGAACAGGGTAAAGAAGAAGCGACCGATGAATGGCTCAAGGCCGCCAGCCACAGCACCAAAGGTTCTGACCTGGCCGTGGGCATCACTCAGGTACAGCTGCTGCAGTCACGTCATGCCAATGAACAGGCGCTGGCCGTGCTGATGAACCTGCGTGAAAAGCACCCGAAGCACGCGTATCTGCTCAAGCTCATGGTGAAAACCCTGCAGGATCTGGAAGACTGGGTCGCCCTCAACGACCTGCTGCCGACCCTGCGCAAAGCCGCGAAAATTCCGGAAGAGCGCATCAAGGAACTGGAAGAAAAAGTCGCCCTGCAGCTGCTGGAACGTGCCCGTCACGCTCAGGGTGGTCAGGGTCTGGCCAGCGCTTACCGCAATCTGTCTGCCGACGTGCGCCGCACTCTGCCAGTGCTCAAATGCTATGTTGAGCTGTTGCTGGAAACCGGACAGGAAGGCAAAGCAGAAGAAGCCCTGCGTGACGGCCTCAACAGCGTCTGGGGTGAAGAACTGGTTGAACTGTATGGTCGCCTGAAAGGCGAAGACCCGAGCAAGCAACTGCTGTTTGCTGAGCAGAAGCTGACCGAACGTCCTAATGATCCGGTCCTGCTGCTGACGCTGGGGCGTCTGGCGCTGCGTGTGAACAACATTGCCAAAGCCCGCGACTATCTGGAAACCGGCCTGCGCATCAAAGGCCTGCCAGCACTGCATGCCGAGATGGGTAAAGTGCGCCTGCAGGAAGGCGATGAAGCCCTCGCCTGTGAGCACTTCCAGCTGGCACTGGGTAGCTGAAAAATCCTTTTTTCAGTTCATAAAAAAAGGCCGCTGAATGCGGCCTTTTTTATTCCTGGTCAGGCAAGTTTATACAGCCAGTCCGGAAAGCCATACTTATGCTTGGTGAACCAGTTCATGAAACGGCGCATGAACGCGGGTCTGGCCGCCACCTCGGCCAGCACTGAAGCCAGAGCATCGGCAACACGGTCAATCTGCTCGCGGGTTACCGACAGCGGCGGATAAAACCGGAGCACCGGATGGGCAGCTGCTTCATTCAGCGAATATCCGAGGTGGATATTCTGCTTGTCCATCCCCATCAGTAACATGAGCTCAATGCCGGGATGAGCACATTTCACCCCGGTCATCAGGCCTTTGCCCGGAACATCCAGAATGATTTCCGGATAGGGCGCCGTCACGGCCAGCAAGCGCTCCCTGAGGTATGCCCCGGATTCACGGGCTCGCTGAATCAGGTTCTCTTCCTCAATCACGCGGATAGCTGCCACGCCGGCCTCGCAGGCGACCGGTTGCCCGGCGCGTGGATTGCCAAATTCCTCCGGAAGACTTGCGATGGTTTCTGACAGGCGTTCATGACTGACCACGCAGGCCATGGCTGCACAGCCACCGGTAAGCCCTTTCGACAGGAACAGCAGATCCGGCGACACCCCCTGTGTGGTGCACTCCATCATTTCTCCCGCACGGCCGAAGGCAGTCTGGATTTCATCAAACACCAGCAGGCTGTCCTGCGTATCACAGAGATCCCGGGCCATCTGCAGATAGCCCGCAGGCGGAACAGTAATGAAGGGGCCTCCTAACACCGGTTCCAGAAACAGTGCCGCAACCGGCTCCTGAAAGGCATAGTTCAGAGACTCTGCATCACCATAAGGTACCCGTACCACCTCTGCCGGACTCGCACCGAACAATGCTGAATGACCCGACTGCCCCATAATATCCAACGCCGCCAGGGTTTTACCGTGGTAACCATTTTCCGCAACCACGATACGCCGTCTGTCCGGCGAGCGGTGACTGATCAGCCGCAGGGTCATCTCACTGCATTCCGACCCGGTATGAGCGAAATGCAGGCCACTCATGGATGGCGGTAACCAGGGCTGCAGTGCATTCCACAACGCGATTGCCGACGGATGACGGGTTCCAGCCGGGCGCATCGCCAGAGTCAGTGTCTGCTCTGTCACCGCCGCAACAATCTGTTTATGGGTATGACCAAGCAGAAACACCCCGTAGCTGCAGGCAAAATCCAGAAAGCGCCGACCGTTCTCATCCACCACCTCAGCACCATGAGCCTCCGCTTCGGCAGTTTTATGGGAGATACGGTAAATTTTCGCTGCACTGGTGTTCCAGTACTGATCACATTGGTCATACAGACCGGTGTACCCGCTCATACCAGCTCCTTATCAGTATTCGCTTGTGTATGTTTCATGAAGTCGACGACCACGGTAAGGCTGTCGCTCCATTGTGATACAGTCATCAGCAGAGGCGCGGACAGACGCAAAGCATTTCCGCGCTGCCAGACCAGTAATCCATGCTGGCGCAGACGCTCAGCCAGAGCGGCCGCTGACGGCCCCGGCAGGGTCAGCTGCAGCGCCGCGGGGCCGGTACTGACACGGATGCCGCTGCCCGCCAGTACGCGGCGCAGTCTTTCTGCAGCAATGGACGTCACCTCAGCAAAACGGCGGATGACCTCATGCTCGGTGCGTGCCGCCATCTGCTTCAGCGCGGCAGACGCCGCTGCACAACTGGCCGGATTACCGGCGGTAGTACTGCCGTGCAGAGCCAGATTACGTCCTCCGTACACAGACTCGTTAACACAGCGTCGGGCCGTGTAGGCGCCAATGGGCAGAACACCTCCGCCCAAGGCTTCGCCGTACACTAGAATATCCGGCGACAATCCACTGACAAGGCTGTGGAACAGCCCCTCACAACGTCCGAAAGTCTGCAATTCACAGGCAATCAGCAATGCGCCATGACGGTCTGCAACCTGACGGATCTGCTGTGCCTGCTCGCGGCCCAGCAACAACAATTCCGGTAATTGCTCCAGAGGATTCACCACTACGGCCAGCGTTCTGGCCGTCACCGTCTGCTCCAGCGCAGCAATTTCCGCGAAGGGAACGAAGGCCAGATCGACCGCGACACCCCAGCCGTCAGCGGCATTACAGCCGCCCCAGGACATGGCCCGGCTGTAGGTCATGCAACCGAAATCCGCTTGCCCGACCACTACGATTTCACGGCGCTGCGGGTTATGCCCCCGGGCCAGCTTGATCGCTCCTTCAAAAGCTTCATCCGGTGAATTACAGAGGTAAGTCATGGTCAGGTCTTCCGGAGTCAGCTGTGCCAACTGCTCAACCAGCTGCAGCATCGGACGTGACATCAGCACACGGCTGGAGAGTCCGCCCCGCTGCATTTGCGCAACCACGTCATTGACCACATCCGGACACTGGTAACCAAAGCCGAATGCACTGAGGTCCTGCCACGAATGTTCGCCGTCAGATACCACAGCCCCGGCTGCACTGGTGATGCTGATATCCTGGATAAGAGTATTCATTGGCTTACCTCCTGGCCTGACGCCTTGCGCGGGTCCCTGATCAGCAGGGCACTCAGCAGCCCGGCCAGAGCACAGGCCCCCAGCACCGCAAAACTCATCTGCAGAGCCTGTGCTTCTGCGCCAGCGGAAGACCCGCTGATGAACAGAGCGCCCAGCGCATTGATGCCCACCGCGGCCCCCAACTGACGGAACACCTGCACCGCCGCCGTTACCTGGCCCAGTCGCTGAGGACGGGTGCGGTTCTGAGCCAGAATCAGAGTCGCGGTGGCAACAAAGCCAATCCCGACACCCACACTCACCTGTGCTAACAG
Source organism: Thalassolituus sp. UBA674 (assembly GCA_002298335.1). Taxonomy (GTDB): domain Bacteria; phylum Pseudomonadota; class Gammaproteobacteria; order Pseudomonadales; family Oceanobacteraceae; genus Thalassolituus. Next base: position 91,394 of record DBNK01000023.1, on the reverse strand, counting down.
CAGTACCGCAAAGAGCGTGTTCAATCCCGGTGCCAGCAACAGGCCAGCCCCCGCAAGCAGCAGCAGAAACCCCAACATGGTGCAGTTGCGGGTTCCCAGCCGGTTAACCAAATTACCGCAGACTGTCGCCCCAACGACCCAACCCAGTGATGCCGCCAGTACCACGCCGCCCGCATCCACCAGTGAGCGGCCCAGTACTTCCACCATGTACACCGGCAGTAGGGTCACACAGGCATAGAGGATGGCAGCGGACAACAGAATGCTTATCATGACAGCCACGAACGAACGCTCACGGAAGAACTCCACCGCCAGGAACGCACGCTCGCGACGGCGCCACAGCGACTGAGCCACTAACAGGACACCGGTCAGTGTTACCCCGGCATAGCCCATACGGATCATGTCATCCCCCGGCCCGTCCGGTGCCATCAGCCAGAGCAGAACCCCGGAAGCCAGAGCACAGAAACCGGTAAAGCCCGCCAGATCAAAACCTGAAACAGAGGGCTGGAGGTCCTCCTCAGGCATCAGCAGCGCTGCCGCCAAGATCAGTACGGAAATCAGCGGAACATTGGCCCAGAACACCCAGTGCCAGTCGATCCAGGTGTGAACGGCCGCACCGATAACCGGACCGGCAATCGCCGCCAGCCCCCATACGGCACTCAGTAAACCCTGCATGCGCCCACGCTCTTCAGGGCCGTAGAGACCGCCGATCAGGGTGTACACCAGTACGGTAATCCCGCCACTGCCAACGCCCTGAAGCACACGGCCGCCAATAAGGGAACGCATATCCGGAGCCATCGCGACCACGACAGACCCGGCCATAAACAGGGCCAGAGAACCGATAATGACCCGCTTCAGTCCCATGCGGTCAGCCAGCAGACCGCTGAGGGGCATCGCCAGCACCGCGGCCAGAATGAAACCCGACATCAGCCAGGGAAACTCCTGCGGCTGGTCGAATTCGTGACGGAACACCGGAATCAGTGTGCCGACGACGGTGGCATCCATAGCCGCGAGGAACAGTGCGGTCAGGGCCAGCAGTGTCAGCCGCGAGCGTCTGGTCAGCTCGTTTTCAGTCAGTGTCATGGTGGACATAAGAACCTCCTCAGGCGCTGGCCTGTTCCAGATACTGGGCGTGAACCGTCGGAATACCGCTGAAGGACGTCAGCAGTGCGCGGTCCTCATCCGTGAGGGCATTGTCGACCTTGCCGATGTCGCTACCGGAGAAGACGATGTCGCGGAAGCGCGCCGTGAGCTTCATCTGAACGTCCCAGGCGTTATTACCGATGCGGTAATCTGTACCCAGTGTATTGATGGCGTACTGCTCGAATGCTCCGGCAAGCAGACCGTTGAGCCGCTCGGTTTCCATTGCCATTTCCCGGGCCCTGGCTTTCTCAGCGTCGCTCAGTGTCGGCAAAATCTCATCGAACACAAAATGATCGAATTCGACATGGCGGTGTTCATCCAGCGCATGGCGGATCAGAACTTCGGTGAAAAAGTGGCTTTCATCCGGGTCCATATCCCGTGCCCGGTATTCAAATGCGGTGATGACGGATTCGCCGACATACGCCGAAGCATGCATGGCCACCAGTTTGACGAAGGGGCTGTCCGGCTGCTGGTAAACCGCCACCCGCTCTTCAAACAGATTCTGCGCCAGACGGAAGTCAATGTTGGTCAGATGACGTACATAACGGAAAAACGTGTTGGCGTGATTCAGTTCTTCCGCGCCGAAGCAGGACAATGCGTTGTGCAGCACGTAATCCTGATTCAGTGGATGAACAAAACCCTGCAGCTCACTCAGAGCAATGGTCAGCACCGCGGTCACGTGCTTTTCAATTTCTGCCAGCTGGGCCAGTTCTTTGGCAATGTAGGCGATTGCTTTATCGTGCTCCCCGGTGACGCCGAAGCAAAAGCGGGAAAGGTAATCCTGCTCATCCTGAGTAACCTGCTCCGGCCAGCTCAGACTGTTCGGGTGAAAGGTATTAACGTGGGCATGGCTGTTTATGGCGTTTAATTTCTCCAGCATGATCAGTGCTCCTTTTCTGTGGCTGCTGCAAATTCTTTGTAGCCGTCTTCGATACCTATGGAGATATCGGTGAAGTGGATATAGCCCTCGGCCACCAGGGCCGAGTCCCGTATTTCTTCCATCAGGAAGTAGTACGCCTGCAGATCCTTCGTGGTGAGCAACATGAAGTCGGTAAACTCCACATGAAACGCTTCAGCATCGAAGAAGCGAGCCTGTACCTGGTCGCTGTATCTGGCGAACAGCGGCTGGATATGGGTTTCCTCAAAGTCCTGCCGTGCGGCACGGCTCAACTGTAACCAGCTGCGGTCAAAGCGGTAACGGATAAGAATGGTGTATTCCATTGGGCAGCCTCCTGTTAAAAGTCACTCAGCGCGTTGTAAATCGTGCGCCGCGTATCCTCGATCCGACGGCGTCCGTGCATGGTGCGGCAGTTATCAACCAGCAGAATGTCGCCATCCTGCCAGGGTACTTCTTCCGTCACCGATTCCATGACCACCTGCAGCTGACGGCGCAGACCCCGGTCAATTTCTTCACCATTGTCAGAGAAGCGGATGACCGGGGTTTCGTAGTTGTACGACGGACCGAGAATGCTGTTGGCAAAGGCAATATCGCCGCCGGCGGTGACGTAAACGGCGGCAGTCCGGTAGATGTAGGAGATATCGCCGTTATCGTGATGAATCAGGCCTGTGTCTGTCCCTGCACACAGTGCCTCAAGATCACTGAACGACACCTCATCCTGGCTATGACATCTGAGGGTATGCATGACCAGAGTTTTCCAGCGCTCTTCGGATACCCGGCGCGAGTATTCAATCGGGCTTTGCATAAAGCGCAGGCGTGTGCTCTGCGGCAGCGCCCGCCACACGCGGGTGCCGTCACAGACTGTGGTGCGTGACCCCTGCCGCGGTGCCTCTTCACAGAAGAACCAGGCGTAAGACGAATTGAACGGCGAGTTGCCATTTTCCAGGTGCAGCCCCACGGCATCTGTTCCAGCATCCACCTTTTGGGCAACACGACCATTAAAGGTGCGTGCGGGGTCCAGGCTGACCCGGTCACTGACCCGCTCAACCAGGGCGGAAAATTCCGCGACGCTGGTATCAAAGTCACGCAACAGGAGCGCACCGCCGTTGTTCAGGCCTTTGCGCAGATCGTCGCGGCTCAGGTCACTGAGATGCCCGGCCCCCAGACGGAATCCGGGAGTCACTATGTTCAGCGACATCAGGTTATCCGGGTCCTGGCGGCGCACCGGATTCTGATGAGTCATTGCGGGGGGATTCATAATGTAACCTCAGATTGCGGAGTGGAGTTTTCGAGTACCGGAACCAGCAGGTCAGCGGCTATCTTCTGGCGCCGCGGACGTCCGGTAACGGTGAACCAGTCAGCCCGGTCGGCTTCAAATACGGTTTTCAGAATGATCTGATCGACCCGGTCGATGGAGGAGAGGTGATGCTGCCCGAAGTGCCGGATCTCAGCAGCAAGGGCTGCGTGCCGCCGCTCATCTGCGGCGCGAATAAAGAACACACCCCACAACTCATTGAGGCCTTCACCGAAGAGGCAGACGTCTTCCACAAACGGCAGCTCTCGGTAACGGCCTTCCACCCATTCAGGAGAAATATTGCGGCTGCTGGCAGTGATAATGACGTGTTTACGGCGACCACGGATGGTGACAAATCCATCGGAATCTATATCGGCAATGTCACCGGTATTGAGCCAGCCATCCTCATCCCATTCGCAGGCGGTGGGGTCCGTACCCAGATATCCGGCAAACAGGGAGTCACTTCTGAGCAGCAGCTCGCCTTCAGCTGTACGCTTCAGCTGTACATGAGCCAGCGGTTTACCGGCGGTTCCCGGGCGGAAATGACGGGGAGAGTTCCAGCTGACCACCGAGCTGTTTTCACTCAGACCATAGCCTTCATAAACCGGAATGCCACTTTCCAGCAGGCTGGCAAGCGCATCACGCGAAACGGCACCGCCTCCACAGGCAATAAAAGGAACGACCTCCGAACCGAACAGCAGGCAGTTGCGCTCAGCATCGGTCTTGCAGACTCCCGCAGTATTCAGCCCGTGCAGCTGGTGCGCTAACGCCTGCACCATACCCGGTGTCAGCACCAGGGCATCAGGTACGGTACGGCAGACCCAGCTCCAGTATTCTGCCGCCGGTACGACAGATGTACCCAGCAGTGGCAGATTCACCGGCAGAAAACTGATACAGCCACCACGGGACAGGGTCATATAGATACCCGTTACCTGCTCAATCAGCAGTGACAGAGGAACCAGTGACAGATAATGCTGCCAGGATGTGCCTTCCACATGGCGCAGCAACTCCGTCACCAGACATTCCAGCCCGTGCGCACGGATGCGCACACCTTTAGGTGCATTGGTGGTGCCCGAAGTGTGGATAACCTTGCATATCCAGTCACTGTCCAGGACCTGCAGAGACAATTGGCCAGGGTGTGTGATCGTCCCGGCAAAATCGACACGCAACGACGGTGGCTGCAGCCAGGTGGAGATATGGTCTTCGCCCTGAAGGTCGCATACCACCAGATCACAATGCCTCAGCAGAGAGTGCGCCTGCGTTTCGGTAAACGTCAGCGGCACCGGTACCGAGGTAACTCCAGCCAGCAGCAGAGCCAGATCGGTGATCACCCAGGCCGGGCTGTTGCTCATCACCAGCCCCACCTGTGACACACCGCGGGCACGATAAAACGCCGCCGCGGCCGTGACCTGTTCCCAGAGGCTGGAATAGGTCATAGCGACATTTCCACCGTCGTCCTGCCATTGACGCAGGGCGATGGTATCGGGTGACGCAGCAGCATGCTGCGCCAGTGTACTCAGCCATAACTGCATCAGGCACTCCTCCGGGTAATGGCCAGATTCAGTTGTTCAGGCGCGAAGGCATACTGATGCTCATCACCGCCGAACAGATGCACATTACGGTCAAGGGGGATAACCACGCATACCGGCTGGGTTTCGTAGTAGCGTCCCCAGTCACGACGGCGTGCTTCCGGAATGGCGGCGATATCCGCGCTAGTCAGCAGTTCATAGACCATGCCGAGGTCATCCAGCATGGCGCGCAGGCGTGATGTGATGGTCACCAGCATATAGCGCTGCCCCATACACCATCCGGCAAACGGCGTGGAGCGGACCAGCTCCCGTCCGGCGCCCATCGTGCTCGACGCAAGGCTACCGACTTCAAAGATCTGGTCACGGCTCACCGGGCGCTGCATTTTTTCGCTGATAACCGACTCAGCACACTGCGGCAGATAGCGTTCAGAAAAGAGAGGATGATCCGATGCCAGCTGAAATCCGGCACAGGAGAGAACACAGCCGCTTTCGTGCAGCGGCTCACAGATAATCAACCGGCGGTAGGTAATATCGATGGCCGCTTCATACTTTTTTCCATAAGCCCTGATAACCAGATCCCTGGCAGCAGACCAGCATTCTGATTCAGGTGAAATCACGCGTATCCGGTACATCTCTACCTCCTGTCCATTGTGTTTGAGTGAACACTGCCCAGCGGCGTCTACCTTCCCGGGCAGATGACGCCACTCTACTCCCTCAGTTATCTTGACGTCAAGATACTTAATATTAAGAATAAATTGATAAAGATTGTTCACCGGATGTTGAGATACACTGCAAAAATCGATCACCGAAGGAGTTGGCCATGCCTGCGAAAGCAAATGCCGTTGCTATACCTGTCACGAATGACAGGATGGACATTCTCGAAGAACAGTGGAAAGCAGAAAGACCAGACCTGAAAAATGTGGAGGTTTTTGCGCTGTACGGCCGCCTGGCACGACTGGTCGGTCATCTCGACCGCGCCATCAGCGAGCTGCAAAAAGAGCATGGTTTTTCACGGGGAGACTTTGACGTGCTGGCCACGTTACGGAGAAGTGGCAAACCGTATGAGCTGACTCCGACCGAGCTGTACAAGTCTGTTCTGCTCACATCCGGTGCCATGACCAGTCGCATTGACCGCCTTGAGAAGGAGGGTTGGGTGCTCAGATTGGCCAACGCCAATGACCGGCGCAGTAACCGGGTGAAACTGACTGACAAAGGCCGTCAGATGATTGATAACTTCCTGCCGGAGCACCTGAGTCTGGAGAGACATCTGATAGCCTCCCTGAGTGAAACAGAACAGTTGCAGTTAAACAGTCTATTGAAGAAGTGGCTGGCCGCCATCGAGCCTCTGTAGCTCCCGGAGTCCGGACGATAGTGCCGAATTGCAGGACCTGTTCTTCGGCTATTTTCTGCACTTCTGTGGGCACATCCCACCCGCTCTGATTAACTGGAAACCAACTATTTCAGTTAATAAAAAAGGCCGCATATGCGGCCTTTTTATTAATGTTTCCCAGTCTGGCTACCGGCGTGTGCTAACGCTTTGACAGCGGTTTTCAGCTCTCTGAATCAGCCGTCTGCAGAATATCCCGCACCACATAATGCAGAATGCCGCCGTGCTTGAAGTACAGAGCTTCATTGGCGGTATCAATGCGGGATTTCAGGTCGCAGCTGGCCGTTGATCCATCCTTATAGGTAATGGTCATTTTCAGGGTCTGCCCTGTGCTGATCTCACCAGAAAGGCCTTCTATGCTGATGGTTTCCTCACCCGTGAGCTTCAGCGTTTTACGGTCTGTGCCTTGCGGGAACTGCAGAGGGATCACACCCATACCAATCAGGTTAGAACGGTGGATGCGCTCGAAGGACTCCGCCACTACGGCACTGACGCCCAACAGACGGGTGCCTTTGGCGGCCCAGTCACGGCTGGAGCCAGTGCCGTATTCTTTACCGGCAATCACCACCAGAGGGATTTTCTCCTCCTGATATTTCATCGCCGCATCGTAAATAGCCATCTGCTCGCCGGTGGGTACAAATTTGGTGTAACCACCCTCAACGTTATCGAGCATTTCGTTTCTGATACGCACATTGGCAAAGGTGCCGCGCATCATGACTTCATGATTACCGCGACGCGAGCCATAGGAGTTAAAGTCTTCCGGGCTGACGCCGTTGGCCTGCAGGTATTTACCCGCCGGAGTACCCGGTTTGAAAGAACCCGCCGGTGAGATGTGGTCGGTGGTCACCGAATCGCCCAACAGAGCAAGAATATGGGCATCCTTAATGTCGCTGATGGCTTCCGGTTCTTCACTCATGCCTTTAAAGAAAGGCGGGTGCTGGATATAGGTAGAATCGCTGTTCCACTTGTAGACGTTGCTTTTCGGAAACTCGATGCCCTGCCAGATCTCGTCGCCATCAAACACCGCGCCGTATTCTTTGCGGAACATAGCGGTTTTTACCTGCTCAACGGCGTCGCTGATTTCCTGCTGGCTGGGCCAGAGATCCTTCAGGTAAACCGGCTCTCCGTCGGAGCCTATACCCAGAGGTTCTTTGGTCAGATCCAGACGCACATTACCCGCCAGCGCATAAGCAACAACCAGCGGCGGCGAAGCCAGCCAGTTGGTTTTCACCAACGGATGCACACGGCCCTCAAAGTTACGGTTACCGGACAGAACCGAAGCCACGGTCAGATCACCGTCGGTAATGGCTTTCTCCACGGCAGCAGGCAGAGGGCCAGAGTTACCGATACAAGTGGTACACCCGTAACCCACCAGATTAAAGCCTAACGCATCGAGATCAGTATCCAGCCCAGCGACTTTCAGATAATCCGTCACCACCTTAGAACCCGGAGCCAGCGAGGTCTTCACCCAGGGCTGGGTTTTCAGGCCTTTGGCTACGGCTTTTTTCGCAATCAGGCCTGCGGCCATCATTACACTGGGGTTGGAGGTGTTGGTGCAGGAGGTGATAGCCGCGATGACCACAGCGCCGGGGTTCAGCCGGGACTCCACACCATCAATTTCAAATGACTGACTGGAGTGGTGTTCGTAGCTGTCGTGAATTCCGACTGCCGTCTGACCACCTTCGGAATCGAGTTTGCCTTCAACAATGTTGGCAGGAACGTCAGCAGGGCCTTCGGCGGTTTCCATCAGCAGCTCAAATGACGCCTTCATGTCTTTCAGGGCTACACGGTCCTGCGGACGCTTAGGACCTGCCAGACTGGCTTCCACATCGCCCATGTCCAGTTCAAGCGTGTCTGTGTACACCGGCTCATGACCCGGCTCTCGCCAGAGCCCCTGCGCTTTCGCGTAAGTCTCTACCAGCTCAAGCAGGCTCTCATCCCGGCCGGTCAGGCGCATGTAAGAAATGGTCTGATCATCCACCGGGAAGAAACCACAGGTCGCACCATATTCAGGTGCCATATTGGCGATGGTGGCGCGGTCCGCTACCGGCATGTCTTTCAGGCCGTCGCCATAGAACTCGACGAACTTACCGACAACACCTTTTTTGCGCAGCATTTCCACAACAGTCAGTACCAGGTCGGTGGCGGTGATGCCAGCACGCAGTTTGCCACTTATTTTGAAGCCTACGACTTCCGGTATCAGCATGGATACCGGCTGCCCCAGCATGGCGGCTTCCGCTTCGATACCACCCACGCCCCAGCCAAGAATGCCGAGGCCGTTGATCATGGTGGTGTGTGAATCGGTACCGACCAGAGAATCCGGATACGCAAAGGTCTTACCGTCACTTTCTTTCTGCCACACCGTTTTACCCAGATATTCCAGGTTTACCTGATGGCAGATGCCTGTACCCGGCGGCACAACGCGGAAATTATTGAAGGCATGCTGTCCCCAGCGCAGAAACTCATAACGCTCCTGGTTGCGCTCCATTTCAATGGCGACGTTGCTTTCAAAGGCTGATGCATCACCGAAGTTATCAACCATCACAGAGTGATCAATCACCAGATCGACCGGCGACAATGGATTAATCATCGCCGGGTCTTTGCCCGCGGCTTCGACAGCGGCGCGCATAGCAGCGAGGTCAACCACCCCCGGAACACCGGTGAAATCCTGCATTAATACCCGCGCAGGACGGAACTGAATTTCGGTATCTGAGGTGCGGTCTTTGAGCCATTGTGCCATGGCATCAATATGAGTGCGGCTGACGGTGGAGTCGTCTTCGTTGCGCAGGAGGTTTTCAGTAAGAACCTTGAGGGAGAAGGGTAGCCGGTTTAAGTCACCCAGGGTTTCTGCCGCTTTCGGCAGACTGTAGTAGTGGTACGTTTTACCGGCGGATTCGAAACTGGACAGCGTCTTCAGGCTGTCTTTACTGAGCTCGGATACCAACATGTGAACCTCCTGTTTACGACGAAAAAATCTGGGGGCACGGATGTTACGGGTTAATGGTGCACCACCTGAACTGTTCCCTGAGACAGAAGAATCAGCAAAAAGATCAAAAGATTGTGCACATTATCGAGAACTGTATATTGCTGAATAACTCGCTTATTGGTGGATTTAACGGCTGCTGACACTCTCAACCACCGCATCTTCATCGCGGTTTTCTTCGATTTTCTGTGTCAGCAGACGTGCCTGCTCGTAAAAGCTGTACGATGACAGCTCACGGATGCCCACTTCCTGATTGATGGTGTTCAGCAATGCCTGCACATCCAGCACGTACTGTTCAAGCTCCGGTGCTTTGGCTTCAGCGATTTTCTGCACCTCAAGTGCAACATTCAGGGCCGTTGCCGCACGCACGAAGGCTTCGGCTGAGATCTGCTTCACGCCTTCCCGGTCACGGTAGTTGCGGTCGGTGTACTGACTGGCGCGCTCAATCGCCAGCACCGCCTGCTCCCAGGTTTTCACAGCAAACTTTTCAGCCCCGTTATCCTGCGCTTCTTTCAGTTTGTTGCGGGCTTTCTCCAGCCACAGGGTTTTCATGGTTTCGGCTTCAACCATGGCCAGCTGCTCCTGCAGGGCCGGTTGCCGGGCAATGACTTTGTCGAGGTTGCCGCCTTCGATCTCAAGGATCAGGCGTTTCATACTCTCCATGGCGGCCGCATAGAGGCGCGGACGGATTTCATCGGCATTCAAATCCAGCAGAACGTCCCGCTGCTTCAGCGACTTCACCAGCTGGTTCTGCACGCTGACTTTGTTTTTCACAGCCCCCTGATAATACTTACCGGCCAGAATGGCAGCCGCTTTTGCGGCATTGTCCGTTTCCGCGGTTCTGACTTTCAGCTGCAGTAATTTGCGTGACTCGGCCAGTTGCTTACGGGCATTGTCGATATGCAAGGGGGAGTAAAACGCGAGGTTTTCGTCGGAGTCGTTGATCTGCTGACTGACCTCGTCAATGATCTCTTTGGTCGTCATATCAGACATTTCTGCCTCGCTGAGGGAGGCGGCGGCCATATCACTGCTTTCGGCGATGGTGCGGTTGGCGCAACCACTCAGTGCGACTACAGACATCAGAACGGCCAGAGTCAGGCCGGAATAGAAGTGTTTCATATTTAACCTCTGCCACAGTTGTGCGGTGGGTTCCGGTCCCGGGAGACAGGGCAGGTTGCTCCGGCTGCCAGTGCGGCCGGAGCGGAGCCAGTGTTACTCGCTGGCGTCGTTACGGTAGAAGTGTACATCCATCTGCGGGAATGGGATTTCGATACCTTCCTCATCAAAACGCAGTTTCACTTTTTCCATAAAGTCCCAGTATACCGCCCAGTAATCGGCTGCATTCACCCAGGGGCGACAGATAAAGTTGACCGACGAATCACCCAGTTCATGCACGGCAACTTTAGGTGCAGGGTCTTTCAGTATGCGTTCATCATTGGCGACCATGTCTTCCAGAATGGCTTTGGCTTTGAGCAGGTCTGCGCCGTAGCCGATGCCGAACATCATATCCACACGTCGGGTAGGCTGGTCGGTAAAGTTGGTCATGGTGTTTGAGAACACATTACCGTTGGGCACGATGACCATTTTGTTATCCGGTGATTTCAGGCGGGTGCTGAGAATGGTGATCTGCTCGACAGACCCCATGACACCGTCCACTTCAACAAAATCGCCGACTTTGAACGGACGGAACAGAATCAGCATCACCCCGGCGGCAAAGTGCGACATGGAATCCTTGAGTGCCAGACCGACGGCCAGACCTGCGGCACCGAGCAGAGCCACCAGCGAGGTGGTGTCGACCCCAAGGCGCGACAGGGCAAAGACGATGACCAGCAGCAGCAGCACACTGCCGAGAATATTGGCCAGGAAGTTCACCAGCATGGCGTCCAGCTTGGCTTTTTCCATGATGCGGCGGGCGCCTTTGGTTACCGCTGCGGCAATCATGCGGCCGATGAAGAAGACCAGGATAGCAGTCACTATCTGAGTTCCCCAGGGCAGGATGTAGTCAGCCCACAACAGTTGAGGATCGAGATTCAGGGTTTCCCAATCAATGTTCATGAAGGTTCCTTATCGTATGAGTTTTGAAAAATCTGTCGTCTGTACCGGGTTTATATCCACTGATCCATGCTGCCGGTCAGGGTTAACCGGTAAAGTCTTCCCGCTTTGCCCAGGCAAAGACATCAGAATGCATATTGGATACGCTCAGGCCGGAAGGTTCCAGCTGGTCCAGGGTTCCGAACACCATTGCCGGAGAACCACAGGCAAACATCTGCACGCCGTCGAGGCGGGCAAAATCTTCGCTGATCACCGTATGTAACCAGCCGGCGCGGCCGTTCCAGCCGGGTTCATGTTTGTAGATGACCGGATGATAATGGAAGTTGGGATGCGCATCGGCCCAGCTGAACGGCAGGTCTGGCAGGTAGAAGGCGACATGAGCCCGGTTAGACCAGTAAAGGTGAATCTCGCGCTGCGGCTCAAGCGCCAGTGTCGCTTCGATCAGGGCTTTGATCTGTGAGAATCCCGAACCACCGGCAACGAACAGCAGCGGCTGTCCGGCACTCTGGCGCAGGAATTCGTCATTGATAATGCACTCTCCGGCCGGCAGGGTCACACGCACCAGAGATTCACCCTGCAGGTAACGCACGACTTCACGGGCCTTGTCGCTGTTGGCAGAGATGTGCAGTTCTATATCGCGGGCATCCTGCCCGGTGAGCGCACCGGGTGCATTGGCGATGGAGTACGGCAGCTGTTCGGCTTTGGTGCCGGAACCCAGATGCAGCAGCAGGTACTGCCCTGCCCAGTAATCCGGAGATTTTCCGGCCGGGGCTCGCAGGATAATGCGCCAGACGTCGTCCGTCAGCAGCTCAGTGGACAGCACCTGACAGGCCAGCGTCTGGCTGGGTTTCTGACCGGGGGCGATCACATCCTTCATGTAAATCTCAATGTCCGATTGCGGATAAGTAGCACAACATAGTACCTGATTACGCGATTCAAGTACTGCCCGGGCCGGAGCCTTGGTCACCAGAAATTCGCCGGAAACACGTTCAGCACGACAGACTTCACAGACGCCGTTGGCGCAGGCCGCACGGATGTTAACCCCCTGTTCGCGGGCAGCCTCCAGAATGGTCTGATCCGCGCGGCATTCAATGCTGAATCCGGCAGGCTGAAAGGTCACCCGGTGGTTCAAAGGTCGTCCAGCCCCATCTGTGTCATCAGGCGGTCAACACGTTTTTTCACATCGTCATCCATGACAATCGGCGTGCCCCACTCCCGGTCAGTTTCACCAGGCCATTTATTGGTCGCATCCATGCCCATTTTGGAGCCGAGGCCGGATACCGGGGAGGCAAAGTCGAGGTAATCAATCGGCGTGTTCTCCACCAGTGTGGTATCACGTGCCGGGTCCATCCTCGTGGTGATGGCCCAGATCACATCTTCCCAGTTGCGGGTGTCGACATCGTCATCAACCACGATCACAAACTTGGTGTACATAAACTGACGCAGGAAGGACCAGACCCCCATCATCACGCGTTTGGCGTGACCCGGGTACTGCTTCTTCATACTCACCACCGCCATACGGTACGAGCAGCCTTCCGGCGGCAGATAAAAATCCGTAATTTCCGGAAACTGCTTCTGCAGAATCGGCACGAACACTTCGTTCAGCGCCACACCCAGAATCGCCGGCTCATCCGGCGGACGGCCGGTGTAAGTGCTGTGGTAGATCGGGTCACGGCGGTGAGTGATGCGCTCGACGGTGAACACCGGGAAGTGATCCACCTCGTTGTAGTAACCGGTGTGATCACCGAACGGCCCTTCCGGCGCCATATCGCCGGGATGAATCACGCCTTCCAGCACGATCTCTGCCGACGCCGGCACCAGCAGGTCATTGCCGATGCTTTTCACCAGCTCAGTGCGCGAATCGCGCAGCAGACCCGCAAAGGCGTATTCACTCAGGGTATCCGGCACCGGGGTGACCGCACCCAAGATGGTTGCCGGGTCAGCACCCAGCGCCACGGTGACAGGGAATGATTTGCCCGGATGTTCCTGCTGCCATTCGCGGAAATCCAGTGCACCGCCACGATGACTCAGCCAGCGCATGATGACACGGTTTTTACCGATCACCTGCTGGCGGTAAATACCGAGGTTGTGGCGATCTTTATGCGGACCTTTGGTAATTACCAGCGGCCAGGTGATCAGAGGTCCGGCATCACCGGGCCAGCAATGCTGCACCGGGATCTTCGACAGGTCGACGTCATCGCCTTCCAGCACCACCTCCTGACAAGGCGCTTTTCTGACCTCTTTCGGCCCCATGGCAATGACCTTTTTAAAGATCGGCAGCTTAGACCAGGCATCTTTCAGGCCTTTCGGCGGTTCCGGCTCTTTCAGGAAGGCCAGCAGCTTACCGACTTCGCGCAGGGCTTCGGTCGTCTCTTCGCCCATGCCCAGCGCCACGCGTTCCGGCGTGCCGAACAGGTTGGCCAGCACCGGCATGTCATAGCCTTTGGGGTTTTCGAACAACAGGGCCGGACCTTTGGCGCGCAGCACCCGGTCGGCAATTTCGGTGATCTCCAGATGCGGATCCACCGGCACTTTGATGCGTTTCAGTTCACCGCGTTTTTCCAGCATGCGGATAAAATCCCGCAGGTCGGCGTATTTCAAAGCACTCTCCTGTTGTCCTGCTGTGGTGCGTCGTGCCTGAATGATACCAGCAGTTGCCCCTCCTGCCTGAAGATTTGTGGCTGCAACAGAGCGTCCCGTATAATGCGCGCTTTTCGCACAGCCACTGAGAACGTGCCGGACATGAACGCCAGAACCACATTGCTGATTGCCGCTCTGGCCGGATTCACCGGCGTCGCCCTCGGTGCCTTCGGCGCTCACGGTCTGAAGACCGTACTCAGCGCAGACATGATGACGGTCTGGCACACAGCCGTGCAGTATCACCTGGTGCATGCGGTTGTGTTGCTGGCGCTCGCTCTGGCGCAACGCAGTCAGACCGATGTGTGGTTGTCACGCAGTGCGCTGCTGATGACACTGGGTCTGCTGCTGTTCAGCGGCAGCCTCTACACCATGGCGCTGACCGGCATCCGTACTTTGGGTATCATCACCCCGTTCGGCGGTGTCAGCTGGCTGATTGGCTGGGCCCTGCTGATCCCGGCGGCTCTGCGTATCCGCAACACCGACAATGCTTAACTTCTTACGGTAAAACCGAGTGACCGACGAATCCAAGACCTCTTCTGACGAAAAGCCTGAAAAACCTACTTACCGCCGCGGCATCAAAAGCTTCGTGATCCGTGCCGGACGTCTGACCAAAGGTCAGGAAGGTGCACTCGAGCGCCAGTGGCCGGTAATGGGACTGGAGTTGAGCGACGGACCGCTGGTACCCACCCAGGTATTCGGCCGCGACGCTCATGTGGTGCTGGAGATCGGCTATGGCATGGGGCAGTCGCTGGTCGCCATGGCGCAGGCGGCCCCTGAGAAAGACTTTATCGGTGTTGAAGTGCACCTGCCCGGCGTAGGCTCATTGCTGAACCTGGCTGAAGACGCCGGACTGACCAACATCCGCACTTACAAAGACGATGCCATCGAAGTACTGAAGCTGATCCCGGATAACAGCATCGACACGGTGCAGCTGTTTTTCCCGGACCCGTGGCACAAGAAAAAGCACCACAAACGCCGCATCGTACAGACGGAATTCGCCCAGACCCTACGCCGCATTTTAAAACCCGGTGGCATCTTCCATATGGCGACTGACTGGGAAAACTACGCTGAGCACATGATGGAAGTCATGGAAGCGCAGAACGGCTATGAGAATGCTGCAGGGAAGAATCAATTCACCCCACGCCCGGAACACCGCCCGCTGACCAAGTTCGAAAAACGGGGTGAACTGCGCGGCCATGGTGTGTGGGATTTAATGTTCAGGAAAGTGGACTGAGGAGTTAAATATGCAGAAAAAAGACAAAGAAAAAGTCTTCGGCGGAGAATGGACCGAAGCGCAACTGAAAGAATTTTTAGTTGCTGAAAGCTACGATGGTTCTGATCCGGATTATATTGCTGTCATCCGCGCTTACCGTCATATGGTACCTGAGACCTTTGCAGACTTTATTACCGTCTTCAAAAACGAAGGCCATAACCTGAACGCAAAAAATGCGGCGGGTGAAACCATTCTGGAAACCATCAGCGGCCATACGTTGAGCGATTCATACGCAAAAACCATACAGTCTGCCCTCTGATTGCAACGTATGAACATACTGGTGGAATACAATTACCCACAAAGAAATAGGGGCGTGAGAACGCATTTTTTATATGATCTGACAAACACCTGTCACTAAGGACACTCCATGAGCACTCTGCGCACCTTTTATCCCGAGATCGAACCTTACGCCAGCGGCATGCTGGATGTGGGCGATGGCCATCAGATTTACTGGGAGAAGGTCGGCACGCCGGAGGCAAAACCGGCGGTGTTTCTGCACGGTGGGCCGGGAGGTGGCTGTAATGCCAGTCACCGCCGGGTGTTTGATCCGGCACGCTATGATGTGCTGCTGTTCGATCAGCGTGGCTGTGGCCGCTCAATCCCGCACGCCAATCTCGACGCCAACACCACCTGGCACCTGGTCGCCGACATTGAGCGCTTACGTGAGATGTGTGGCGTGGAGCAGTGGCTGGTTTTCGGAGGCTCCTGGGGCTCCACTCTGGCACTGGCCTACTCAGAAACGCATCCTAAGCGGGTTTCCGAACTGGTGGTGCGTGGCGTCTATACCGTCACCAGGCCAGAACTCGACTGGTACTATCAATTCGGTGTTTCAGAGATGTTCCCGGACCGCTGGGAGACCTTCACAGCACCCATCCCGGAAGCTGAGCGCGGCGACATGATGGCCGCCTACCGTAAGCGCCTGACCGGCGATGATGAAGGTGTCATGCTTACCTGCGCCAAAGCATGGAGTCAGTGGGAAGGTGCCACTATCACCTTGTTGCCGGATGAAGAGCAGATCAACGACTTCGGCGGCGACAAATACGCCCTTGCCTTTGCCCGCATCGAAAACCACTACTTCACCCACCTGGGCTGGCTGGAGGATGGCCAGATCCTGCGCGATGCGACAAAGCTCAAGGGTATTCCCGGAGTGATCGTCCATGGGCGTTACGACATGCCCTGCCCGCTGAAATACGCCTGGCAACTGTCAAAAGTCTGGACGGACGCTACCCTGCATATCGTTGAAGGCGCCGGACACGCCATGAATGAACCGGGTATTCTGCATGAGCTGATCTCAGCCACAGACCGCTTTGCCGGTAAGTAACACTGGCTGAAATTATGACTCAGGATCTGCACCAGACCACCGAAGACTTTGAGCAGTTTATTACCGGTTTCCGCAGTGTCATTCTGGCGACGTCTGACGCAAGTGGGAGCCCGGAAGCCAGCTATGCACCGTTCATCCGGCATGAGGGTATTTTTTATATTTTCGTGTCTGAGCTGGCGGTTCATACCCGGAATCTGCTGGCCAACCCTCAGGCTTGTCTGCTGTTTATTGAAGATGAAGATAAAACGGCTAATATTTTTGCCCGCAAGCGCGCCACCATCCGTGCTCAGGCCTCTGAGATCAGTCGTTCAGACTCTGAAGCCAGCATCATCCTTGACCTGCTGGAAGCGGCTCACGGCAACACCATGCAGCTGCTGCGTGGGCTCAGCGACTTTCATCTGCTGGCACTGACACCGTCTGAGGCCAGTTACACCGCTGGATTCGGCAAGGCTTACCGTTTGTCTGGCAACAGTCTTTCTCAGATTGAACAGGTCCGGAAACGCTGATCTGCGTTTACTATATCCCTCTTATTCAACCGGCTCAGGAGTACTTATGAGTATCTGGTTTCAGACCCCGGACATCGTCGCCGCTAACCGACAGATGGAAAACACGGCCTGCTCACACCTTGGCATTGAAATCACGGAAATCGGGGATGACTGGGTCAAAGGCACTATGCCTGCAGAACCCAGAACCTTTCAGCCGATGGGACTGGTTCATGGCGGTGCGAACGTACTGTTTGCCGAGACTCTGGGCAGCATGGCAGCCAATATGTGCATTGATAACCGGGTGGAATACGCCGTCGGGCAGGAAGTGAATGCCAATCATCTGCGCGGTGTGCGCTCCGGCGTGCTGACCGGCATCGCGAACATAGTACATAAAGGGCGGACCTCTCAGGTGTGGGAAATCCGCATTTATAACGATGAAGAAAAACTCAGCTGTATCTCACGTCTGACCATGGCAATCATTCCGGTCTGACATAGCCGTTTTCACGTCGCCGTTCTGACCGAGTCATTCTGGCCGGGTTATTCTGGCCGAGTCTTTCTGACCGAACCGTTACTCCAGGGTCGTACCCTGTGCGGCCAGACCTTCCATCAGCTGCGTCTGAGTCCGTTCAACTGATGTCTGACTGGCCTGAGCACGCAAGTCTGCCAGACCGTCACGGTCATACCAGTGCCCCTGAGCGACCACGCCACTCAGGGTTCGCAAAGCCCGCAGATCGTCAAGCGGGTTATGTTCAACCAGAATCAGATCCGCCGGATGGCCTTCACGGATGACACCCCGGCCTTCCAGAGGCAAACGCCAGCCCGCATTCGCGGTCGCTGTCTGGATCGCCTGAAAGGGCGTCAGCCCACCAGCCACCATCAGGTCCAGTTCATCCAGCAGGGATTCACCGGGAATATTGGTAAAAATCCCCGCATCCGACCCCGCCAGCAACATCACCCCTTCTTCCTGCATCATGCGTGTTGCCTGCTGATAAAAGACATCCTGCTCGTGCCGTGAACCAACCGGCTGAGACGACCAGAAATCGTACAGAGGCTGCTCAAGCGCCGCGATAAATGGGTTCAGCATCTCCGTCCCCGGACGTTGCAGGTAAGCCCCCTGCGTCCGCGCCACTTCGGCCAGGTTGTGATGCGCGAGCAAAGTGGGCGTCACGGCATTACCCTGCGCCGCAATTGCACGCGCTAAGGCTCGCAGCCGGTCTTCATCCAGCGCATCATAAAGACCGTGCCAGACAATGGTTTCCATGTGTTCGAGAGTGACCAGACCATCGTCGAGAATCTCTTCAAAGGCGATGTTAAAGGGTTTTTCTGTCGGTATGCCCTCGTCTCTCAGGCCTTCCGGTGAGTGCCCCATCACCGTCATACCCAGCTCTGCCGCCTCCGCCAGTATGGCTTCATAGGCCACCCGTGACAGGTTGGAGTACACCTTAATGTGGCGGAACCCCTGCTGATACTGATCGCGCACCGCCGCCACCGCCTCATCAGCCGTGATTACCAGCTTGTGATTCGCTTGCTGGTTTGGCCCCGGGCTGTTCAGAATCGGTCCGGTGGTCAGCAGAAAGGGGCCAGTCAGCTCTCCGGCAGAAATAGCCCGGGCATAGTCCAGATGGAATGGCATGCCAGAGGCATTGCGGACAGCGGTGACCCCGTAAGACAGATACGCGGGCAGCTCTGCTTTGTCCCAGACATGCACATGCACATCGATCAGGCCCGGCAGCAGGTACTGACCCTGACCATCAAGAACCTCTGCACCGGCTCCTGCACTGACCTGAGAAACGGGCCCGACCTCGCGGATCACACCTTGCTCAATCCGTACCGAATATCCCGGCAGTACTTCCGGCTCCGGCCCTGTCATTGCAATCAGGTGGATGTTTTTGATCAGCAGAGAGTCCGCTGCCGCAGAGATGCCCGGCAACAGGCAAACAAGCACCAGAAGAAAACGTAACATTCGTCAGGGTCCGTTCAGTAAAAAACGGCTATAGGAAAGCGGAGGTAAGCCCAGCTGACAAGGCCTAATGCCGGGTTTGCCGTACCAATGCGTTTATTGACGCGCAAAACGGCATAGCAGGAGGCACTTCCGGACAATTCAGCGGCGGCTCTCCAGCTGCAGGAGCCATTCCTTCCGTTCGAGACCACCGGCATAACCGGTCAGCTGGCCATTGGCACCGATCACCCGATGACAGGGCACAATAACCGCAATCGGGTTAGCACCATTTGCGGTGCCAACCGCCCTTACGGCGTTAGGGTTATTGATGGATTGTGCGATATCCCGGTAACTGCAGGTCTCGCCATATGCAATACCCAGTAATGCCTGCCAGACCTGTTGGCGGAAGTGAGTACCCTCTGCCGCCAGTGGCAGATCAAACCCGGTGCGCTCTCCGGCAAAGTATTCCCTGAGCTGTTTTGCCGCCTCTGAGGTTATGGCATTGCCTGTAGCAGTCTGCTCGGTGGCCATGAATTCCGTACGTTCGATAAAGGCGGCTTCCGTCAGACCTGCTTCCGTTGCACTGACCCGCATCATGCCGAGCGGCGTCTGCAGATATTCATAAGCCGTGCTCATAACTGACTCCAGCACTGAAAGGTCAAATAACTGCGCCAGGGAGCGGCGCTCTAATAACATCATCCGTGAGCTGCAGTCGCTCTGCAGCCACTTTACGCACCCCCAGATCACTGCCCAGCCAGATATCCGGATCACTCAGGCCACGCAGGCGGGCGTAATCCACTGTCCATTGGCCAATGCCTTTGATCTCCCGCCAGGAGTCCATGTCCTCTGACAAGATTACTGACCTGCTCTGATTCGCCACAGAACGGATGAAATCACGCAATGTTTGCTTCCGGATCATCGGGATTTTCAGAAAATCGAGAGAGTGCTCAGCCACATTCCCCGGAAGAGGAAACCAGAAGCGATCATCCTGCTGCACTCCCAGAGTGCTCACCAGTTGTGTCACCAGCTGTGTGGCCGCACGGACCGACACCTGTTGACCAAGAATCGCGCGGATACCTGCCTCATAGAGATTCCAGATACCGGGAAGACGCAATCCCGGCTGCAGATGCTGGCGGATCACCGCTGTCCGGCTGAGATGCGCATCCACCTCGCCGCTGTCGGCATCCAGATCCAGAATGCGGCGGATATTATTGACCACCGCAATCAGAGCTGAAGTGTCCGACAGACTCAGATCAACCCGGAAGGCGTTCTCATCCGGACAATGCCGGGCCGTGAAATACCCGCGCACTCTGTCATTATCCCAGCTGAACGTACGGCCAAGACTCTGTTCCGTCACCCACTCCATCCCCGGAATCTGCCGTCTGGCCAGAAACCCCCGCATAGAGGTCCAGTTAAAGGGCGGCCGGTACACCAGTTTAAGCTGTACCGGTCCCTCTGACGGCGTACCTGAACGGCGTACCTGGCCGGGCGTCAGAGAAAAATGACGGGAAAAACTATCGTTGAAGCGACGCACACTGTTGAAACCACTGGCAATCGCCACCTCACAGACCTGCAGGCGGGTCTCATGCAGTAACTGCTTACTGAACAGCAACTGCCGGTACTGGGCATATTGCTTAGGTGACAAACCGCAACGCTCAGCAAACACACGACGCAGATAACGGTCGCTGATGCCCAGGCGCTCTGCCAACTGTGCCAGATTGCCAGACGTCAGTACGCCCTGATCGATCAACTTCAGCGCACGTTCAAAGGTGGTGTCCACGCCCTTCCAGGCCCAGGATCCCGGTGCGCTTTCCGGGCGGCAACGCAGACAGGGCCGGAAGCCATTGGCAGCCGCTTCCGCTGCCGACTGAAAATACACCACATTGGCTTCTTTCGGCGCCGGGGCCGGACACACCGGACGGCAATATATACCCGTGGTTTTCACCGCGACAAAGAAGGTACCGTCAAAGCGCGGATCACGCGCCAGCCGGGCACTGCGATAGTGTTCTGCGTCAGGCGTCATTACCACTTCCGGACAGTCAGCAAGCCGCCAGTATAACGCGATCTGATATTCAGACTGGCCGGAAACGGAACTGAATAAATGACCACGATTGTCTGCTTCGTTGTTCTTTATTCCGTAATGCGTCTGCGGGCACAGTCTGACTCTGTTTTTCCGAACTACCCTTTGTATACTTCTGGCTGCTGGCCAAAAGCCGGCCTCTGCCTGAGAGGATTCGGGCTTTTGCCACACCCCGGCAAAAAATCACGACTTCAAAAGAGTGAACGCACAAGAATGAAAAAGCTTTTTACCGCTGGTGCTGCGGCACTGGCCATTGTTGCAGCTGTTCCGGTTGCAGCAGTTGAAGGCATGTACACGCCCGAACAGTTTCCGGAGCTGAGTAAAAAACTCAAAAAAGCCGGACTCAAAATCAAAGCCGACCAACTCTCCGATCTGACGGACTTCCCGATGGGCGCGGTAGTCTCCCTCGGCGGCTGCTCAGCCTCCTTTGTCTCTCCGGAAGGTCTGGTGGTTACCAATCACCACTGCGTACGTGGCTCCATTCAGTACAACGCCACGGAAGAGCATAACTACCTCGAAGACGGCTTCCTCGCGGCTGATAAAACCTCTGAGGTTCCGGCGGCTCCCGGTTCTCGCATCTACGTCACCACAGGTTTCAGTGATGTCACCGCACAGGTCACCGGGGATATTGCGGATGACGTTGATGGCCGTGAACGCTACGACCTGATCGACAGCCGCATGAAAGCCATCACCGCTGAATGTGAAAAAACCGAGGGCTACCGCTGCCAGGTTTCTGAATTTTTTGGCGGGCTGGAATACAAACTGATCAAACGCATGGAAATCAAAGACGTGCGTCTGGTCTACGCTCCCGGGGATTCCATCGGCAAGTACGGCGGCGACATCGACAACTGGATGTGGCCACGCCATACCGGTGATTTCGGCTTTTACCGTGCTTACGTCAGCCCGGACGGTAAACCGGCGGAATACAGCACAGACAACGTACCTTACCAGCCGGAACACTTCCTCAACGTGTCGGTAAAAGGCCTTGAAGAAGGTGACTTTGTCATGGTCGCCGGCTATCCGGGACGCACTTCCCGCTACAAGCGCCTGATTGAAGTCGAACATACCTTCAACTGGTTCTATCCGACCACTATTGCCCTGTGGGAAGAATGGATAGATACCATTGAAGCGGCCTCCCCGGCGGGCAGCGATATGCGCATCAAATACGAATCGCGCCTCGCCGGTATCAACAATTATCTGAAGAACTACGGCGGGCAGATTGACGGTGCCCGTAAAGTCGACCTGACCGGCAGCCGCGCCAGACGTGAAGCCGCACTGAATGCCTGGGTAGCTGCCGACAAGAGCCGTGACCACTTTGCCGCCGCCATTGCCCGGACAGACGCCATTGCTGCTGAAAACGCTGCACTGTCGCAGAAAGAATTCTGGTACGAGTATGCGACACGTCCGCAACTTCTGGCCGTCGCCAAAGACCTGTACCGTCTGGCTAAAGAGCATGAAAAACCGGACGTCGAACGCGAAACCGGCTTTCAGCTGCGTGATGAAACTTTCATCCGCAACTGGCTGGAAAGCATCGACCGCCGCTATGACCCGGTTGTCGATAAAGCCGAATGGACCCTGTTCCTCAACCATTACCTCAAAGCACCGGTTGCACAGCGCGTTCCGGCACTGGATAAGGCGCTGGGTATCAACGCCACGACAACCAGCGCAGCC
Organism: Thalassolituus sp. UBA674; assembly: GCA_002298335.1. Lineage (GTDB taxonomy): Bacteria > Pseudomonadota > Gammaproteobacteria > Pseudomonadales > Oceanobacteraceae > Thalassolituus. Next base: position 68,702 of record DBNK01000023.1, on the reverse strand, counting down.
GACCTTGATCTGGACCGTTTCTACGACAATACCGTACTCAGCAGCGTGGCAACCCGCCAGAGCCTGATGAGTGCCACGGTGGAACAGCTGGAAAACATGGACGACGGTTTTATCCAGCTGGCGGTCGCTCTGTATGACACCAATATGGCGTTCGAAAATGCCGTAAAAGAACTGGAGGGTGAAAGTGCAGCGGTCCGTCCGGACTACATGGCAGCCATCATCAACTGGCAGAAAGCCCAGGGCGATGTGACCTACCCGGACGCCAACTCCACACTGCGTATTTCCTATGGCCATGTCACCGGAGGATCACCTCAGGACGGGCTGGAATATCTGCCGTTCACCACGCTGGAAGGTATTACCGCCAAAGACACAGGCATGGAACCCTTCAATTCACCACAGCGCCAGCTGGATCTGATAGACGCCAAAGACTACGGCAGCTACCGCATGAAAAGTCTGAAGTCCGTACCGGTGAATTTCCTCTCGGACCTCGACATCACCGGTGGCAACTCAGGCTCAGCAACGCTGAATGCCAGAGGTGAACTGGTGGGGCTGGTGTTTGATGGCACGCTGGAAAGCGTGAATTCCGACTGGCTGTTTGATCCGCGTACGGTACGCGCGATTCACGTCGACAGCCGCTACATGCTGTGGGTCATGGAAAAAGTGGATAACGCACAGCATCTGATTGATGAAATGACGGTCCTGCAATAAGCAGGACGGTCAGCGGCGGAGAAAATTATTCCGCCGGTATCCTCCGGGGTTATTGAGCTTTCCCCTGATGATATTTCTGGCAGTTCCTTCATGGTCTTGGGTGCAGAAATGCACCCCTTTTTGTTTCTGGCCCCTGAAAAAATTCTCAGCAGAATCAGCCTGAAAAATTCTCCATTTCTTCCGACAGCTCCATCCATTCCGCTTCGACATCATCCAGCTCTGATTTCAGTTTTCCCTGTTGCTGAATCAGATCATTGAGTTCGTCCTTTTTTGCCGCGTCGTAGAGCGACGTGTCGGACATTTTTTCTTCAATAACTGAGAGCGTCTGCTGAATTTTTTCCATGCGTTTTTCCGCCGCATCCAGTTTCTTTTTCAGCGGTGCCAGTTTCTGTCGTAATTCGGCTTCCAGCCGCTTCTGTTCTTTGCGGTCGACGGGCTTACTGGACACCTCAGCCCCCGTAATTTCAGAAGCAGGCTGCGCGTCTTTTTTCTGCAGATACTGGTGATAGTCTTCAAGGTCACCATCAAACGCACGGACATGGCCCTGATCCACCAGCCAGTATTCATCCACGGTCGACTTCAGCAGATGCCGGTCGTGGCTGACAATCAGAATCGCGCCCGGAAAGTTCTGCAAGGCCATGGCCAGTGCTTCACGCATTTCAATATCCAGATGGTTGGTCGGTTCATCCAGAATCAGCAGATTAGGGCTCTGCCAGGCCACACAGGCCAGAGCCAGACGGGATTTTTCACCACCGGAAAACGGCGCAATAATTTCCAGTGCTTTATCTCCGGAGAAACCAAAGCCGCCAAGGAAATTACGGATTTCCTGATCACTGGCCTGTGGCTTAATACGCTGCAGCGTCAGCGCCGGAGTCGCATTCACATCCAGCGATTCCAGCTGATGCTGGGCGAAATAACCAATCTTTAAAAATTCACCATGGGTCTGCTCACCGGCCAGCAGCGGATTATCCTGACACAGGGTTTTTAACAGGGTGGATTTACCCGCACCATTCGGCCCGAGCAAGCCAACACGATGTCCCGGAACAATGGAAAAATTCACATTTTCCAGAATGGTGCGTGACGGATATCCCAGTGTCGCATGATCCAGTGTCAGCAGAGGTGTCGAGACTTTTTCGGTACAGGGAAATTCAAAGCGGAACGGCGAATCCACATGCGCCGGCGCAATCAGTTCCATACGCTGCAGCTCTTTTAAACGGCTCTGGGCCTGTTTGGCCTTACTGGCCTTGGCCCGGAAGCGCGCCACAAACTGCTCAATTTCTTTCACCCGGGTCTGTTGTTTCTCAAACAGGGTCTGCTGCTGAGCGAGCTTTTCTGCACGGATGCGTTCATAAGCACTGTAATTACCCGGATACAGCACCAGCTGTTGCTGATACAGGTGCACGATGTGACCGGCAACGGCATCAATAAAATCACGGTCGTGGGAGATAAACAGCAAGGTGCCCGGGTATTTTTTCAGCCACTGCTCCAGCCACAGAGTCGCTTCGAGGTCGAGGTGGTTGGTCGGTTCATCCAGCAACAGCAGGTCTGACGGCGTCATCAGCGCCTGTGCCAGATTGAGGCGGATACGCCAGCCACCGGAGAAGTCCGTCACCGGGCGTTGCATATCGCTCTGCTGAAAACCCAGACCGTGCAGCAACTGCTCGGCTTTGACCGGTACCTGATAGCCCTGATGTGCTTCCATAGCATCCATCCAGCGGGTCAGGTCATGATCATCCTGCGCATTGGCAATACCGGCTTCAATCCGGCGGTAGTCCGTATCACCATCCATAACGTAATCGACCGCGCTGCGGGTACTGGCTTCGGCTTCCTGACGCATATGAGCAATACGCCACTTCGCCGGAATATCCAGATCGCCGCCATCCACCTGCAATTCACCATTAAGCAGAGCAAACAGACTCGACTTACCGGCACCATTGGCGCCGATAAGAGCCATTTTCTGGCCATCATGAATACGTAAGCTGGCGCCCTGTAACAGGAAGCTGGTACCGCGCTGTAGGGAAACCTGATTAAATTCGATCATGGGTGTGGATACGGGTAAAAATCATGGCTGCGCAGTGTGCCACAGACACAGGCAATAACCCACTCTGGGACTATGCTCTGGGGGTTTACAGCCTCCCCGGTATGGCCAATGAACTGCTGCGCCTTCAGGATACACAGGACTGTGATGTGCTCTGGTTGCTGACGGCATTGTGGCTGGCAGAAAAAGGCGTAACCCTGACAGCGGCAGACCTTGTTAACACTGAGTATGACACCTGCCGCCGGGAGCGGATTCTGCCCTTAAGAGCCCAGCGCCGGGCCTGCGATAAACACCACCAGCGAGATGAATACGACGCCCTCAAAACCGCCGAGTTGGACGCCGAGCGTGAGGGCCTTGGGCTGCTGTTTCAGGCATTATCAGACCGTCCTCAGGATGGCGGAGGCAGGCAACACAACCTCAGTCTGCTGACCAGTGACTACCAGCCGCTGCTGGCACTGCTGGAGCACCACTGACGGCAGGCAACCCGGTCACCGGGGCGGATCAATCGCTCCGCCGAGCGACGTGTTCACCCGGAACCAGCCCGCAATGGAATAACGGTCACGTTGGGCCGGAAGCACTTCATGCGGGAATTCCTCACTGAGAAACACCACCACAGTGCCCATCAGGGGCGTTACCCGGATGCCTTCCTGATCCGTGCTGTCACGGTAGAGCACCAGTTCACCACCGTCGTCCGCCTGCCAGCCCGGGTTCAGATACACCACCAGCGACAATACCCGGTTCTGCTGACCTTTGAAGGCATCCAGATGGCGGCGGTAAAAATCGCCGGGGGCGTAATGGGCAAAGTGACTCTCAAACGAGAACAGCCCGAGAAACAGGCGCCGGTTAAGGTACTGCTGCAGTCCACCACTCCAGTTGAGCCAGCGGCGGCCGGCATCGGATTCGCCGCTGATCCAGCAGATTTCATCCGTACGGACGAAATTGTTCTGCATCAGGTCATTACCGCGGCCAATACCGGCTGCGCTGAAGTCTTCGCCGGACAGGCTGAGCTGATGCGTATACAGGGCTTCTGCCAGATCAGCGGGCAGTGCCGCCGGACGTATGCTGTAGCCCTGCTCTCTCAGGTCAGAAGCAATGCCTGCAAACAGGGTTTCATCGGTACCGTCAGAGTCTGACGGCCGCAGCGCTGCAGGTGCAAGAGGGGTGGTGTTCATGGGGGCCGCGCATTCCTCAGCACAGAAGGTCCGGTAAGTGCGGACTGTTCAGATCAATGGGATGCGGAATATAGGACCGCTTTGCCCCTTCAGCAAGATTTTTCAGCCCATGACAGGTTAAAATTTACACACATTTTTTCACTCGTCTGCACAGCCTGCATTATGGATCTGTTTGAACAGCTCGACGGTACACCGGCGAACCTGCTGCCCCACGACGGCACCCTGCTTTACTACGGGCCCCTGTTCTCTGCCCGCGAGGCGGATGTCCTTTTCCGGCGCCTGATGCAGGAAGTGCCCTGGCAGCACGATGAAGTCACTGTGATGGGCAAGCGTATCGTCACGCGGCGCAAATACTCCTGGCACGGTGACAAGGCCTGGTCGTATGAATATTCCGGCGCAGTGAAAACGGCACGTCCCTGGGTGCCGGTGTTGCTGGAGCTGAAACAGCGGGTCGAAGACATCAGTGGAGCAGGCTACAACTCCTGTCTGCTGAACCTGTACCACTCTGGTCAGGAGGGTATGTCCTGGCATACCGACAATGAAAAGGAGCTGGTGCCCCGCGCCGCCATTACCTCACTCAGCTTCGGCGCCCAACGGCGTTTTCTGCTGCGCCACAAAGGCACGGGGCAGACGCTGGAGAAAACCCTGGAGCACGGCAGCCTGCTGGTGATGAGAGACGAGATTCAGCAGCACTGGCTGCACAGTGTGCCGGTGATGGCAAAGGTCACCTCACCACGCATCAGCCTGACTTTCCGCAGCATGACTGACTGATTCAGGGGGCCGGGCGCAAACGCTGGATGGTGTCTTCCAGCCAGCGCATCAGCGGCTCCCACTCCTCCGGCTCTTTTTCATGCTGACGGTCAAAGTCCACCACACCATAACCGAACTCAGCCGCTTTGACGTAAAACTGGGTGTCGCGCAGCGAGGCCACCAGCGGCGCACCGCTGCCGGACAGAAAGCTCTCCAGCTGACGGTAACTCAGTGTGTTGCGGCGGATGCGGTTGGCCACCACGGCGATGGGTTTGGGCTGACGGCGGAACGCCGGGGATTTCTGCACCTGCTCAAGAAAGGTGGAAAACGAACGCATATCAATGGCGGATGGAATCACAGGGATAATAAGGATGTCGGCAAAATCCGTCAGATCCGACAGTTCATTCGGGTCCAGTGCCGCCTGAGTATCAATCACCACCCGCTGGGTCGATAACGGCACATTGCGCAGCCGCCAGCTGCGGGTCACCGCACCCGGATTATGAAACGACTGGATGCCATGAATCAGAGGCAGCGCCGGAGCCCGGGCCGCCAGCCACTGGGTTGCGGAGCCCTGCGGGTCCTGATCAATGAGAGTGGTGACTTCCCCGAGGCGGGCAAACTGACAGGCCAGATTCGTAGCCAGCGTGGTTTTGCCACTGCCACCTTTGGCATTCAGCACCAGAATACGCACCGGCTGCCGGTAGGTTACAGACCGGTAAGTAGGCGCTTGCTTCGGGTGTCCGGGTGAATTCACTGATCTGCGGCTCTGTCGTAGCGGTGACTGTCAGTCTGCAGCATACTCAAAAGCAGCGGCAAACACGAACCATCCGCCGGTTCAGAGTGGCAGGTTACTTTTTCAGAAAATAGACACGGCCGCTGGCACCGGCTGCGCGGTAGGCTGTCCCCGCAAAAGCAACATCCTCGACCGGCACATTATTACCGACCCATTCCTTGCCGGTGGTGGCCCGCCAGATGGCCTGCTGCTCACCCTTTTTCACCGACCAGAGCTGAATCTGCCCGGACGTGTTACCCGTCAGCAGCTGGGTTTCGCTGTCATTGAAACGTGCAGAGGTGAAATGTCCGCGACCACCGGGCAGCTCCTGCAGCAGTTTACCACTGCGCACATCCCAGATTTTGCCAGACTCACGCAGGGCCGACGTAAACAGCAGCTTCCCGGATGGGGACAGCTGCGCGGTACGCACCTGATTCTCATGCCGGAAGGTTTTCAGACTACGGCCATCATTCAGATTCCAGACCACCGCGGTCAGGTCATCACTGGCGGTTGCCGCCAGCAGGCCATCGCTATCCAGACTCACGTCGTAAACAATACCGTCGTGCGGCAGGCGCTGACGGATGCCGCCGTTGCGGATATCAAACAGGGTGGCGCTGTAATCGTCCATGCCAAGCAGGGCGTAATCGCCGTGGCGGGTCAGAGCCATATCCTTGATGTCACCCGGAGCGTTCCAGAACCAGATGGCTGCCCCTGTGGCCACATCCCACAGCACGATGGTGCGGCTGTCACTGGTGGCAACAAAATCATCATCCGGTGAAAACGCAGCACTGGTGATGTTGCTGTAGCCTTCGCTCTGATGATTCCAGTCAAAGTAGCGGTTAGCGGGTTTGAGCGTCCAGAAGCTGCCACCGTGATGCAGGCTGCCGACCACGGCAGTATCCCCGCAGTGACTCAGAGTGATGCTGTACACCCCCTGTACCGCCACTTCGGTAAAGGCATCAGGCTGGGCCGCCTTATCACAACCGCCCAGTAACAGACTGGCAGCAAGGGTGATCAGGTAAAGACAGGAACGCGGAAACAACATGAACAACAGCCCGGTGTTACAGGAGACATGTCATACAGTTTAGAAGAATCTGGCAGGAATGCCGGGAGAGGAATACCGGCTCTTACGGAAAGAGCCGGCAAGCAGGATCAGCCTTCGACCGGTTGCTCTTCGCGGTGGGTCGTGTGCAGTTTTTCGATCAGCTTATCTTCAATCTGGAAGCGCTCTTCAAGCAGCTCACCGATTTCAGACAGATCATCCGGCAGTTTAGCCAGCTGATCCAGCGTACAATGACGGTCATAGGTGTCGTTGAAATCAACAAACTGACCCGTCATTTCTTCAAGACGTGGCAGCAGTTTTTCTGCCAGCTCAGTACCACCATCGTTGTATTCGAGGGCTTCGTTCTTGAGCTGTTCGTAGATTTCAAAATGGCCTGCGGAGCAGTAATCAATCAGCACTTCGCAGAAACGCTGCACCATGACACCCAGCGGCTCTTCATCAGACAGGGGCTTAGTAGCAGAAAGATTGCAGTAGAGGACGATCAGCTTCTGACGGTCGCTTAACCACTTGTCGATCAGCTGATGCACACCACCCCAGCGTTCCTGGGCATCTTTGCATTTTTCCAGCATGGTCTTATCCCTTTTAAAGGCGAAAAATCAGACGTCAGTCTGGTCGGTTATGCAACAATTTAGGCATGCGTCCTGCATCGTTGCAAGCAACTTTTCTGCTTTTTTTGATTTGAAAAAGTCAGCTTTTGTGCTTCCAGGTACGCAGGATACCGAGCATGGAAACCATCAGAAAACCGCTGAAAACCAGCAGCATCCACTGCGGCATACTCAGAGACATGAAGGTCCAGGAGATCTCCGCACAACTGCCGTCACCTTTCAGCAGAGCGGTGAGCAGTTCGTTCACCGACAGGGTATCAATCATGTACGCCAGACCCGGTCCGCATTCCGGCACTTCCTCCGGCGGCAGGCCCTGAATCCAGATATGGTGGTTAGTTACCCAGATACCGGCGAGAGAGGTCAGCAACACACCGACCATGCTGATGCGCAAAGGCCAGACACTACGACGCAGAAAGAAAGCGAACAGGCAGAAAAGGCCGATCACCAGCGTCAGAATGCGCTGGACGATGCACAGAGGGCAGGGATCAAGGTACAGCTGGTATTCAAAATAATACGCGGCACCAAGCAGACCACTGCACAGCAGAAACCCCAGCAGATAGCCAATGGTCAGGGCAGTGTCAGGAATAATACGGCTCAGCATGGAGGTTCCCGTCAGTAGGTACGATTGCAGAAACGAGCAGAGTGTAACACAGGCACGACAGCATATTTGTCAGGAACTGCTAAGCTGAATTCATCAGAAATTGTTTCCTGAAGGTTCCCTGTTATGCCGCGTTTCATGCTGTTTTTACTGCTGGGTTTTTCTCTTGTCACTCCTGCGGCAGAGGTGCTCGCGGAGGAAGAAGAGGAAGCACTGGGGCCCAAAGTACAATACATCGAATTTGAGCCTTCATTTGTGGTGAATTACGGCAGCAGCGGTCGCATGAAGTACCTGCGTACCGACGTCGCTCTGCGCGTCAACGACCCGGAGGCTGCCGCCAAAGTCAGTCTGCATAAGCCCTATATCCAGAACGATCTGGTGATGCTGTTCAGTGCTCAGGAACCTGAGATCATGAACTCATCCGCGGGCCACGAAAAACTGCGTCAGATGGCCCTGACCACAGTGCGCAACCTGATGACCAGGCTGGAAGGCGAGCCCTGTGTGGACGACCTTTACTTCCGCAATCTGGTCGTCCAGAACTGACCTGCCCGCTCAGCGGCTGACGTAAGCCGCCAGATACTCCGCAAAGGGAACCGTGACTTCGGTTTCAAGCAGGGTCTGTTCGTTCAGGCTTTTCTCTGCCTTTTCACGCCAGTGACGGCGGGCTGATTCTGACAGAGGATCGCTCAGTGTACGACGGTGCTGACGCGCCAGATCCAATGTCAGGCCCACAAACCCTTTGCCCGTTTCGCGCATCCGCCGCAGCACCTGTGCCGAAGGTGTCAGGCTGCTGTCCGCCAGTTTCAGCCACTGCTGATTGAGGGAAGCTTCGGTGGCGCCGGAGTGCATTTCTTTATCCATCAGCTGTGCCAGCGGACGCATCTGATCCAGCAGCGAACGCGCCCACGCAATCATATTCACCGGGCCGTTTTCGCCCTCCAGCATCAGCCCCGGGCGACGCCCTTCGTTCACCACCAGCGACTGGTTACGGATGGTCTGGTCGCACTCTTCGTCATCAATCAGCGGGCTGGGGATGAGCGCACACCAGAGCAGGAACAGGTCCATAAACAGCATCTGCTCAACATTCATACCGGTAGGCAGGAAGGGATTCACATCGGTGGAGCGGATCTCAATGTACTCAATTCCGGCACGGGCCAGCGACTGCAGTGGTTTCTCACCGCTCAGCCCCACCCGCTTAGGACGGATACTGCTGTAATACTCGTTTTCAATCTGCAGAAGATTCGTGCTCAGCTGATTGTATTCGCCGCTCTCATCGCGCACGCCAATGGCTTCGTATTCAGGTACCGGAATGCGCAACGCACGCCCCAGCGTCGCAATGTAGTTATCCAATGTGTTGTGGCAGATGCGCAGACCCGCCTGAGCATTGCTCTGATACCCCAGTCCGCTCATACGCAGTGACGTGGCATAAGGGCCATACAGGGTGTGTTCGTCGAATTCATCCAGACTGTGCTCGCGACCATCGAGGAAGGTTTTACAGACCGCCGGGGATGAACCGAACAGGTAGATCAGCAGCCAGCCATAACGGCGGAAGTTACGGATCAGACCCAGGTAGGTATCCGTCACAAACTCCATGTTGGCCGTGGTGCCCTGCTGATTGGCCAGCAGCTCCAGCAATTCCTGCGGCAGGGAGATGTTGTAATGAATACCGGAGATGCACTGCATGATGCGGCCATAGCGGTGCCAGAGTCCGTGGCGGTAAACGTGTTTAAGTTTACCGATATTGGAGGTGCCGTATTCGGCGATGGGCACGCTCAGCTCACCATGCAGAATACAGGGCATGGACGAAGGCCAGATCAGCTCACTGCCCAGCTGGCTGTAAGTAAAGCGGTGGGCCACTTCAAGATACGCCTGAGCTTCCAGCGCCGAGCCGAACACCGGGGTAATGAACTCCAGCAGTGACTCCGAGTAATCCGTGGTAATCGACGGATGCGTCAGCGCGGACCCCAGCCCTTTCGGGTGTGGAGTCTGGGCGATAACGCCCTCTGCATCACAGCGCAGACCTTCTTTCTCAATACCGCGCTGCAGGCGGACGAGTGCGGCTGGGTTGCGGGCTGAAGACAGGGCTTCCAGGTGTGCGTTGTATGATGCCAAAAGTGCCTCAGAAACAGGTAAACCGAGGGGGCATTATAGGAGTAAATCCGCGCCAGACGCATTAATAAACTGAGGGCACAGAAGCACTTCAGTGTTCTGTCCGGAGCAACAGGTAACACTCCGGACAGGCTGATGCGCAGGGATCAGCAGGTGACTGAACATTCCCCTGCCGGTGTATCATCCGGGTTGCTTACCGGGTTACCACCAGAGTCAGCTGCACGGATCTCATCAGACGGAGCGGCATCTCCGTCTGCAGCCGCACTGTCGTCTGCGGATGCCACATCACTGCTTTCATCCGCTGCAGCAGCATCACCCAGGCTCTGTTCGTCATCCCGGGCTTCTTCCTGCACTTCTTCAGCGGCCTTCTCAACGCCCAGATGGTAAGCCGCGAAACCCGTCTGTACGACCTGATTCGTCGCCATGCCGATCACCCGGCCGGTAAACGGCGCCAGAATATCACTGCCGGTGTTGGAAACCGGATCAACCACCCGTCCCATAACAGCACCTTCCTTGACGCTGTCACCGAGTTTGACCTGTGACATCAGAATCCCACCCTGATCTGTGCGCACCCAGTCGGAGTGGTAGAACACCGGCTGCGGCGTGCCCCAGAAGCGCCGTGTCGGCTGAATACCCAGGTTCTGCAGCAGGGTTTCCAGGGCTTTAACGCCACCGTCTACCGCACTTTCTTCCAGCTCATTGGGGCCACCGGCTTCCAGCGTCACCGTCGGAATACCCACATTCACCGCGGCGCGGCGCAGGGTGCCATTCGTTCCCCGGCCATGCAGTACCGTGATGCCACCAAAATTACGGCTGAACCCGAACACGGCCTCATCGCTCAGGTCACCACGGATCTGCGGCAGGTTAGTACGTTTCAGCGAACCCGTGTGCAGATCCACCAGATACTGGCAGTGATCCCGGATCACCTCATAAAACAGCGAATGGGCGATACGATCAGCAGCGCTGCCTTTGCCGCTGCCCGGAAAATGCCGGTTCAGATCACGCCGGTCGGCCAGATACCGGCTGCCGCGGCGGAAGCCGTCGAGGTTCACAATCGGGATACCAATCACAGTGCCGTTCATACGATCCGGCTTCAGCTGGTACATCAGACGCCGCACCATCTCGATACCGTTCAGTTCATCGCCATGAATCGCTGCGGTGAGGCACAGGGCCGGGCCCGGCTTAGCGCCGCGGGCCACCAGCACAGGCACCGGGGTATCAATGCTGGGAAACGACTGGCCCGGGCTCCATGACAGAGTCATCAGTTCGCCGGGCGCCACCTTATGTCCGAGGATGTTCAGTTCCGGTGGCAGCGGTGTTTCAGTGACCGTGCCTTCTGCGGCCGCTACGGTCTCTTCCGCAACGGCCAACTCAGGCTCAGGGGCGATCACCACGTCTTCTTCATCTGCCAGTTCGGTGGCAGACAGGGGTGATGACATAAAGGAACAGAACAGCAGAAAGGACAGCCAGGAAGCCCGTGAGCCGAACATGGAAGAGAAACTCAGTAAGTTAAAAGTATCAGTATAGACAGATCAGCCCCGGCTCAGGTTCTGCAACCGGGGCGTGTTTTCAGAAGGATTACTTTTTGGCTTTGGCAAAGGCCGCGGCAAGTGCACCCGCCATGGCGTTATTGGCTGGTGCCTGCTGCTGGCTGCTCTGGTTGCGGTTCTGGCGCTGACCGCCTTTACCCGCACCACTGCCACCCGGACCACGGCTCTTCTCGCGCAGAGACTGACCTTCGGCGCGGTCACTGGCGCTGTCGGTGAGACGCATGGACAGACCGATGCGCTTACGCGGTACGTCCACTTCCATCACCTTCACTTTGACGATATCACCGGCTTTCACCACATCGCGCGGGTCTTTCACGAAGGTATCGGACAGCGCCGAGATATGCACCAGACCATCCTGATGCACGCCGATGTCGACGAAGGCACCGAAAGCGGCGACGTTGGTAATCACACCCTCCAGAATCATATCCGGGCGCAGGTCTTTGATGTCTTCAACGCCATCTTTGAATTCAGCGAATTTGAATTCCGGACGCGGGTCGCGGCCGGGCTTTTCCAGCTCCGCCAGAATGTCTTTCACAGTGATTTCACCGACCTTATCGTCGGTAAAGTTCGCGGCCTTCACCGACTTGAGGAAACTGCCGTCGCCGATCAGGCCCGATACATCACGCGAGAATTCGTGGGCGATTTTCTCCACGACAGGGTATGACTCCGGGTGTACCGCCGAGGCATCCAGCGGGTTAGTTCCCCCCATGATGCGCAGGAAGCCCGCCGCCTGTTCAAAGGTTTTCTCACCCAGACGCGGCACTTTTTTCAGATCGGCACGGCTGTTAAAGGCACCGTTCACATCGCGGAAGGCGACGATGTTGCTGGCCAGGGTACTGTTCAGGCCGGATACCCGGGTCAGCAGTGGCGCAGACGCCGTATTCAGATCCACGCCGACGCTGTTCACACAGTCCTCCACCACAGCATCCAGCGAGCGCGCCAGCTGACTCTGGTTTACATCATGCTGGTACTGGCCCACACCAATCGACTTGGGCTCGATCTTCACCAGCTCAGCCAGCGGGTCCTGCAGACGGCGGGCGATGGACACCGCGCCACGGATGGTCACATCCAGATCCGGGAATTCTTTCGCCGCGAGTTCCGAGGCGGAATACACCGAGGCACCGGCTTCGTTGACCATGATCTTCTGCACGTTCTTCAGTGCCGGGTTGGCTTTGATCATATCGCCGACGAACTTATCGGTCTCGCGCGAGCCGGTACCGTTACCGATCGAGATCAGCTCAACCTGATGTTTGGCGATCAGGGCCGTCAGTACCGCCGCAGATTCCGCCAGCTTGTTCTGCGGCGGGGTCGGGTAAATGGTGGCGTAATCCACGACTTTACCCGTGTTATCTACCACGGCGACTTTCACGCCGGTACGCAGACCAGGGTCGAGGCCGATGGTCGCTTTGCGCCCGGCCGGGGCGGCCAGCAGCAGGTCTTTCAGGTTGTCGGCAAACACCTTGATGGCAGCGTCTTCAGCCTGCTCTCGCAGGGCACCCACCAGCTCGGTTTCAATATGAGTGAGCAGCTTGATCCGCCACGTCCACTTCACCACTTCCGCCAGCCAGCGGTCAGCGGCGCGGTTGTGGTTTTCGATACTGAAGTGCTCAGCAATCATGCCTTCGCACGGGCTTGGCGCGAGCTTATCTTCACCGGGGCTGGCCTTCCAGTCGCCAGTCACCAGCGCAAAACTGAGCACGCCTTCGTTACGGCCACGCAGAATCGCCAGCGCCCGGTGGCTTGGCACACTCTTCAAGGGTTCGTCGTGCTCAAAGTAGTCAGAGAACTTAGCACCGGCGGTTTCCTGACCCGGCATCACGCGCACGGACAGCGTCGCCTCCTGCTGCATAAAGCGGCGCAGCTTAGCCAGCAGGTCGGCGTCTTCGGCAAAGCGTTCCATCAGAATGTATTTGGCACCGTCGAGAGCAGCTTTGGTGTCACCAATGCTGTGCTCTGCATTGAGGAATTTTTCAGCTTCGGCTTCCGGGTTCAGAGTCGGGTCGGCGAACAGGCTCTCCGCCAGCGGCTCCAGCCCGGCTTCGATGGCAATCTGGCCTTTGGTGCGGCGCTTCGGCTTATACGGCAGATACAGATCTTCGAGACGGGTTTTGGTGTCAGCCGTCAGAATCTCGCGTTTGAGTTCATCTGAGAGTTTGCCCTGCTCGTCGATGCTTTTAAGGATGGCACCACGGCGCTCTTCCATCTCGCGCAGATAACGCAGACGTTCTTCCAGGGTACGCAGCTGGCTGTCATCCAGAGAGCCTGTGACTTCTTTACGGTAACGGGAAATAAAAGGCACGGTCGCGCCTTCATCAAGCAGACCGGCGGCAGCGGCAACCTGCTGCGGACGGACGGAGAGTTCAGTGGCGATACGGTCGAAAAGTACAGAATCCTGATTCATGCGGTGCTCGGTAAAAATTCACAGACAGGGTTTGAAATGCCGCTGAGTATATCAGTTCCACCGCCGGGTACACGGCTTTGCATTGGCATTAAACACACAAACTAAATACCAGTTTATGCACCTTTTTGGCTCTCATTCTGATCAGACTGGCTCGTTTTTGGGCTCATCATGTGTGCGCTTTCATGCCCGATGCTCAAAAAAACCTTTAAAAACAACAAAAAGGAAAACTGGCACGCTATCTGCTTTTTATTATTCAGGCCAATGGCGGCCCGATATGAACCGAGATAACGACGTCTCTCACCAGTGCATGTTTGTGCACACTGCGTGAGTACGTCGTTTTTTTTTGCCTGCGATTCACCCTCCCGGACGAAAGGCAAGAGAACAGCAGATTTATCTGACCATTTAAAACACGATTAACTTAACCCTTTGAGGAACTGACCATGTCTTATCTCATGCCCTCCGAGTTCGCTACCAAGATGGTGGACAGCGGTGCTGAAAAAATCTTTATGTCCACCAAGGACACCCTGATCCGTGCCTTTATGGCCGGTGCTATTCTGGCTCTGGCGGCGGTATTCGCCATCACAGTGGCTATGAGCAGCGGCTCTGCGATTCTGGGTGCTGTACTCTTCCCGGTCGGTTTTATCATGCTGTACCTGATGAAGTTCGACCTGCTGACCGGTGTGTTCACTCTGGTACCACTGGCCATCATCGACAAACGTCCTGGCTGTACTGTTCCTCAGCTGCTGCGTAACTGGGGCCTGGTGTTCTGCGGCAACCTGGCGGGTGCGCTGTCTGTTGCAGTGATGATCTCTTTCATCCTGACTTATGGCTACAACACGGACGGCGGCGCAATTGCAGCTAAAGTGTCTTCCATCGGCGAATCCCGTACTGTGGGTTACGCAGCACACGGTATTGATGGCTGGTTCACGATCTTCATCCGCGGCATGCTGTGCAACTGGATGGTATCTATGGGTGTTGTTGGCGCCATGATCTCTACCTCTGCGATCTCCAAAATGTTCGCTATGTGGATGCCAATCATGCTGTTCTTCTTCATGGGCTTCGAACACTCCATCGTGAACATGTTCCTGTTCCCATTCTCCATGATCATGGGTGGTGACTTCACTGTGATGGACTACATCATCTGGAACGAACTGCCAACTGCACTGGGTAACCTGGTGGGTGGTTTCGTCTTCGTAGCCCTGCCACTCTACTTTACTCACGTTCGTCAGAGCGCTGATCGTAAGCTGTAATCGATGGCTGACGGATTGCCTCTGATCAGAGACAATCCGCTTACCTTCGGAACGTAAAGACAAAGCCCACCCTCCCGGTTGGTCACGTGACCGGGAGCGTGGGCTTTTCTGTTGCTGGCCTGCCACACTGAGGAGTATGTATGCCGGATACATTGCAGGTCTCTGTCGGGCAAGCCACCGACAAAGGCGTTAAGCCACTGAATCAGGACTTTCACGCCGTTCAGATCCCCGCAAGCCCCCTGCTGGAGAGCAAAGGCATCGCCATGGCACTCGCCGATGGCATCAGCAGCAGCAGCGTCAGTCAGATCGCCAGCGCCACCGCGGTGCAGAACTTCCTCAGCGATTACTACTGCACCTCTGAGGCCTGGTCAGTCAAAACCTCTGGCCTGAAAGTGCTGGCGGCCGCCAACTCCTGGCTCTATGCCCAGACCCGCCAGAGTCAGTACCGCCATGACATGAACCGGGGTTATGTGTGCACCTTCAGCGCCATCGTCATCAAGTCACGGACCCTGCACCTGTTTCATGCCGGTGATACCCGTGTTTATCAGGTACAGGGCGATGCACTTGAGCCCCTGACCAAAGATCACCGTTTTTATACTGAAGAGAACAAGAGCTATCTCACCCGTGCCCTGGGTATGGATGATCAGCTTGAAATCGATTACCGCTCACAGTCACTGGATACCGGCGACACCTTTGTGCTCGCCACCGACGGCATCTACGAGTTCGTTGACGATGACTTCGTCACTGAGACACTGAAAGAATACGCCGGGAATCTGGATCAGGCTGCTCAGGTGATTCTCGATAAAGCCAGAGCCAATAAGAGCGACGACAACCTCACCATTCAGATACTGCGCGTTGACCAGTTACCGGCGCAGAGCAAAAGTGACGTGCACCAGCAGCTGACCGAACTGCCCTTCCCGCCGGAACTGGATGCCCGGGAAGAATTTGACGGCTACACCATTCTGCGGAAGATTCACGCCAGCCCGCGCAGCCATGTATTTCTGGCGCGGGACAACGCCAGCGGCGTAACGGTTATTCTCAAAACGCCGTCCGGCGAACTGCGCGAAGACACCACTTATCTGGAGCGTTTCTTACTGGAAGAATGGATCGCCCGGCGCATCAACAGCCCCCATGTACTCAAACCGGTGGAACACCCGCGTAAACCAAATTACATCTATCTGGTCACCGAGTTCATTGAGGGCATTACCCTCGCCCAGTGGATGCGCGATAACCCGCGCCCCGCCATCGAGAAAGTCCGCGATATCGTCGTGCAGATTGCCCGGGGGCTGCGCGCCTTCCACCGGCTGGAAATGCTGCATCAGGACCTGAAACCCGACAACATCATGATCGACAGCGAAGGTACGGTAAAAATCATCGACTTCGGTGCCGTCAGGGTGGCGGGCCTGCTGGAGGTCGATAACCCACTGGATCAGGATGGCATCCGCGGTACGGCCCAATATTCAGCACCTGAATACTTTCTCGGTTCTCAGGGCAGCATTGCCTCTGACGTGTATTCACTCGGCGCCATCACCTACGAAATGCTCACCGGACGCCTGCCTTACGGCGCGGAAGTAGCGCGTATCAGCTCGGTAAAAATGCTGCAGCGCCTGAGTTACACCCCGGCGTTCAATGCTGATGACCCGCAGAGTATTCCGCGCTGGGCCGATTACGCCCTGCGTAAATGCCTGCAGCCAGAACCCCACCGCCGTTATCAGGAAGCCGACGAATTCGTGCACGACCTGATGCACCCCAACAAAGGCTATCTGCAGCACAAGAGGCCGCCGCTGATCGAACGCAACCCAGTGCAGTTCTGGCAGGGTGTATCTGGCGTACTCCTGATTATCGTTCTGATTCTGCTCTACCGCCTCAACAACGGGTGATGAAATTTGAAGAATTTGTGAATCTTTTGTGAGGTTTCAGACCCTGTGCCTGGCACATAGTGAACCTGAGGCTGCTCCACATGGCGGAGTGTCCTCACGGATTTCTAAGTGCAGACAAAATACACAGGGTAAACCTCATGAAAACACTCACAAAAGCCGTCATGGCTATCGCGTTGACCGGCACAGCAGCAATGTCTTACGCCGCTGAAATCGATGTTGAAATCACCAATGTCACCACCGGAACTTACTTCACTCCGTTACTGATTGCCGCCCACAGTGACAACCAGGTCGTCTTTGAACCCGGTGCCGCAGCAACCGCTGAGCTGCAGGCCATGGCCGAAGGTGGTGATATCTCAGGTATTGCCGAGGCCCTGAGCGCAACAGGTGCCGTACTGGAAGAAAACCCCGCGGCAGGCCTGCTGATGCCCGGTGCATCCACCATGGTCACCCTCAACACAGACAACGCCTCCGGTAACGACTACCTGTCCATCGTCGCCATGCTGCTGCCCACCAATGATGGGTTTGTTGGCCTGACCCACTGGGAAATTCCGACAGAACCGGGCGTCTATCCCATTGCACTGAATGCCTACGATGCCGGTACCGAAGCGAACGATGAAATCCGTGGCAGCGGTGCCCCGGGCGAAGCCGGTTTACCGGTACCGCCGCCGCTGGAAGATATGGTTGGCATGGGCGGTACTGGTGTCAGTGCAGAGGCTGAAGGGTTTGTTCATGTACACCGTGGCGTGCTGGGTGATGGCGATGATGAAGGCGGTATGAGCGATATCGGTTTTTCCCAGCGCTGGCTGAACCCGGTCGCACAGGTTGTCGTAACGGTTAAGTGAGGTGAGCCCCATGAATATCAGAATTGCTACTCTGGCTCTCTGCTCGTCGCTGCTGCTCACCGCCTGTGGCGGTGATGACGACATGGCCACCTTTGAACTGACCGTCACCAACATCACCAGTGCTCAGCCTTTTTCCCCGCTGACGGCCATTGCCGCGGCGGATGACTTTCAGATCTTCCGCCTGGCCGAACCCGCCAGTGAAGCACTGGAGCAGATTGCGGAAGGTGGTGACAACAGTTTCCTGCTGGCATCAACGGAAGGGGATGAAAGAGTGTTCGCAACCGCTTCCGGTATGGGCGCACTGATGCCCGGGATGAGTGAAACTCTCACCCTCAGCCTGCCGGTGGAAGACCTTGATAACGCCTACCTGTCGGCAGTGACCATGCTGGTCAATACCAACGATGCCATTACGGCGGTTCACGATATCTCGCTGAGCAGCCTTGCCATGGGTGAATCCCACCGTGTTATGGCGCGTGCCTACGATGCCGGAACCGAAGCCAACAGCGAAGCTCAGGGCAGTATCCCCGGCCCCGCAGACGGCGGTGAAGGCTTCAATGCCGAACGTGATGACACTGGCAGCGTCCGCGTGCATCCAGGCGTGATCAGCATGGCCGGAGGCAAGGCAGACTCTGTGCTCTCTGAAGTGCATCGTTTCGATAACCCGGTGGCGGTGTTTTCTCTTACCCGCATTGAGTAAGGATTCCGGGGGTTGGTGCGACCAAGTAAAGACGGGGAGGCGCAACCGCGCAGCCCCGGCTTTTCTGTTTATTGCCAGAGGACTTGCCCATGAACCAGACCCACGCTATCCGCACGACCACGGCGGAGCCTGCACGGCTGCTGCTGATTGAAGACGATGAAGCCATTGCCAGCCTGATCAGACTCCATCTGAGCAGTGACTACAGCCTGACGGTCGAACACGATGGCTTAACCGGCTTCCGCCGCGCCGAGGAAGAACAATGGTCGGCAATCCTGCTGGACCTGCGCCTGCCGTCCAAAGACGGCCTGGAGATCTGCCGCGACCTGCGGGCACGGCTCAATGACACTCCGTTGCTGATGCTGACCAGCCGCTCCGGCGAACTGGACCGGGTACTCGGGCTGGAAATGGGTGCTGACGACTATCTGGTGAAGCCGTTTTCCATGCTGGAACTGGGTGCACGCGTCAAAGCCCTTATCCGCCGCTCAGCAACGGGCCTGAATGCCGTCCGGCAAGTGGAAGTGCTGTCCGCTGCTGGCCTGACCCTGAATCAGCGCAGCCGGGAATGCAGCCGGGACGGTCAACCTCTGGAGCTGACGTCGAAAGAATTCGATCTGCTGGCCTGGTTCATGGCCCACCCGGGGACGGTCTTCTCCCGCTCAGAACTGCTCGAACACATCTGGGGATACGCCCACAGTGGCTACGAGCATACCGTCAACTCGCACATCAACCGCCTGCGGGCAAAACTGGAAACCGACCCGTCGTCACCCGGCATCATAGTGACCGTATGGGGCGTAGGGTACAGATTCAATGCGGCCAGTTAATACCTTCATTCATTCTCTGTACGGCCAGATCACTCTGCTGTTTCTGCTGATCATTGCGGTACTGGGCAGTGTGCTGATCAGCCTCTCACAGAACATGGCCAGACAGGGAGAACTGGCAGCGCTGCAGGGCATCAACCGCTCAACCGCCATGTACATCACTCAGCAGGAACCCCTGATCGATGCTGGCGGGCTGCATGAACAACGGCTCACCGAGCTGGCTGGCCGGGCCATGGTGATCAACCCGGCACTGGAGATTTATGTGACAGACACCCACGGCCGGATTCTTGCTCACCGGCTCGACCCGGCGAAGGTGCAGCTCAAACGTATTGATATCAGCGCCGTCGAAGCGTTTCTCAGTGGCGCCGGATTGCCGGTCCTGGGGGATGATCCGCAGCGCCCGCAACAGAAAACGGTATTTTCTGCCTCGCCGATTGAAGACGCAGAGCAAAGATTTGGCTACGTCTACGCGGTGGTTGGTGGTCAGGTCTACAACGCCATGAAGCAGGAAGCCCGGAATCAGTCGGATCAGCAGCTGTTTCTGCTGCTGGCAGCGGCGGCCATCGCCGGAGCCCTGCTGATCGCTGCGGTACTGGCCTTTATTCTGACCCGGCCACTGGCACGTCTGCGGGACGATCTCCGTGATTATCAGCCGGGTGAACAGAGTCTGCTCCGCTATGGTCCGGACCAGACCCATGAAATCCGCCAGCTGCGACACAGCTTCTGCGACCTGCAGGATACGGTTGCCCGGCAGCTCAATGCTATTCAGCAGCTGGATCAGACCCGGCGCGAGCTGATCGCCAACGTTTCCCACGATCTGAGAACGCCACTGGCGGCACTCCAGGGCGCACTGGAACTCACCCTGATCAAAGCCGGATCTGACAGCCACGAACAACAGCTGAACAATGTCCGCTCCGCCTATAAGCAGGGGCAGCGCCTGACCAGACTGGTCAGTGACCTGTTTGATCTGGCGACACTGGAATCCGGTGGCTTAAAACCTGAGCCGGAACGTTTCTCTCTCAGTGAACTTCTGCAGGACTGCAGTCAGGACATGTCGCAGCTCGCCAGCCAGCGCGGCGTCACCCTGTCACTCGCCCTGCCCGACCCCGTAGATGCCTTTGTGGTCGCCGATATCGGCATGATACAGCGTGTTCTTGAGAACCTGATCAGCAACGCTGTCCGCCATACACCCGCTGGTGGCAAGGTGACTCTTGGTATTGAACAGACAGAAAACGGCAGCCGGGTAGCCGTAGCGGATACCGGCACGGGCATCAGCAGTGCCGAGCTGCCACACATCTTTGACCGTTTTTATCAATCAAAGGACACCCACCACTCGAGCCAGATCGGCTCTGGTCTCGGGCTGGCCATCGTCAAACGGATTCTGGCCATACACAACAGCGATATCTCGGTACGCAGCGAACTGAACAGGGGAACCTGTTTTGAGTTTGAACTGGGACGGGCATAGCCCTGACCCAAAACCGCAGCCACAAAAAAGGGCGCCTGAGCGCCCTTTTTTGTGGCAGCAGAGCCGCTTACAGCTGCGGACCGGCGTTCACGATGGCGTCAGAAACGTCGTACTTCTTGAAGTTCTCAACGAACTGAGCAGCCAGGTTCTTAGCAGCACCTTCCCAGTCAGACACATTGGCCCAGGCTTTGGTCGGGTTCAGCAGAGAGGCGTCGACACCTTCCAGAGAGGTCGGTACTTTCAGGCCGAACACCGGCAGTTCTTCAGTTTCGGCATCACGCAGGGCGCCGGTCTGAATCGCAGCAATCACGGCACGGGTAGTCGGGATGCTGAAACGTTCACCGCCGCCACCGTTCGGGCCACCGGTCCAGCCAGTGTTGACCAGATAGACCTGGGAACCGAATTCAGTCACGCGCTTCATCAGCAGCTCGGCGTAAACACCGGCCGGACGTGGGAAGAACGGCGCACCAAAGCAGGTAGAGAAGGTCGACTTCAGACCTTTGGAACCACCCATCTCGGTAGAACCCACCAGAGCGGTGTAACCGGACAGGAAGTGGTAAGCCGCCTGTTCTTTGGTCAGGACAGACACTGGTGGCAGTACACCGGTCATGTCACAGGTCAGGAAGATCACAGCCTTAGGTTCACCGGCCATGTTTTCTTCAACACGCTTTTCAACGTGGGTCAGCGGGTAGGCACAGCGACCGTTTTCGGTCAGTTCTGTGTTGGCGTAATCCGCGGTGCGGGTTTCCGGATCGATGGTCACGTTCTCAACGATGGCACCGAACTTGATGGCGTCCCAGATGATCGGCTCGTTCTTCTTCGACAGGTCGATGGTCTTGGCGTAGCAGCCACCTTCGATGTTGAAGACAGTGCCTTTGCCCCAGCCGTGCTCGTCGTCACCGATCAGGTAACGCTCAGGGTCGGCAGACAGGGTGGTTTTACCGGTACCGGACAGGCCGAAGAACAGACAGGTATCGCCGTCTTCGCCGACGTTGGCGGAGCAGTGCATCGGCAGTACGTCTTTTTCCGGCAGCAGGAAGTTCTGCACGCCGAACATAGCTTTCTTCATTTCACCGGCGTAACGCATACCGGCCAGCAGGACTTTGCGCTGGGCAAAGTTCACAATCACGGCGCCGTCAGAGTTGGTGCCGTCACGCTCAGGCACACACTCGAAGCCTGCAACGTTGAGGATCTGCCATTCTTCTTTGTCGGATGGGTTGTAGCTTTCCGGCAGGATGAAGAGGTTACGGCCGAACAGGTTCTGCCAGGCAGTCTGGGTGGTCATTTTGACCGGCAGGTAGTGCTGCGGGTCAGAACCGACGTGCACGTAAGACACGAAGCTGTCGTGCTGTGCCAGATATTCTTCTACACGATCCCACAGAGCATCAAACTTGTCCGCGTCGAACGGGCGGTTGATGTTGTTCCAGTCGATGGCGTCTTTGCTGCTGGGCTCCTGCACGATGTATTTGTCCATCGGCGAGCGACCGGTACGTTTGCCGGTTTTAACCACCAGTGCACCGGTGTCCTGCAGTTCGCCTTCGCCGCGGGCGATGGCCTGCTCAACCAGTAATGGAGTGGATAAGTCAGTGTAAACAGTCATATTCTTTCGGTGCCCTTAAGGGTCCTCGTCTGTTGAATTGCCTTGCGGCGAATCTCAGTTTCCCCGCGCCCCAACGGTTACAGAAACGCGGTTTTTAAAGTCAGGGTGCGCGATTATGCCAGAAAATCGTCCGCTGCGCTAAGTGCGCCTGATTGCTATTTGTACTGTCACGAAGGTCAACCGGCTGCATTCACTGCAGAGTCCGCTCCGGAAACAGCTCATCAATCTGGGCAGCGTCAAAGCTGTAGGCCTGCTGACAGAACTCGCAGTTGATGGCGATACTGCCCTGCTCCCGCAGGATATCCTGCAGTTCGTCATAGCCCAGCTGATGCAGGGCATTACCGATGCGGTCTTTGGAGCAGCTGCACCAGAACTGCAGCGCCGAAGACGGATACACCCGTACGGCTTCTTCGTGATACAGGCGGTGCAGCAGGTCTTCGTTATCCAGATGCAGCAGCTCGTCTTCTTTGACCGTGCTGGCGAGATGACCAAGACGGTCCCAGGCGTCCGGATCGGCATCCGGGTCGACGCCCTGACTGGCCGGCATTTTCTGCAGCATCAGTCCGGCGGCCACGCGGCCGTCGCAGTGCAGCCAGAAGCGGCTGGCCAGCTGCTCTGACTGTTCGAAATAGTCTTCCAGTGCTTTGGCCACATTACCCTGTTCAATGGCGGTAATGCCCTGATAACGCTGGCCGTTCTCCGGCTCCATGGTCAGCACCATCTGGCCGTCATCCAGCGACAGGGTATCGGTATCCGCCCCTTCTTCGTAACGGGCAATAGCGCGCATGCGGCCTTTTTCGTCGGTCTCAGCCTGCAACAGGGTGACATTGCCGGTCAGCCGCAGCTGCAGGGTCAGACGACCCGGAAATTTCAGACTGGCACTCAGCAGAGCCGTGGCGGCCATCAGCTCCCCCAGCGCAATGGCGATGGTGCGTGGGTAGGCGTGGCGGCGGATGACGTCCTGAAAGGTGCTGTTGAGATGCGCCAGTTCACCACGGATGCTGGTGTGGTCGAAGCTGAAGCGCTGTAACTGATCCTGGCTGTGGCCGGTCATGTCAGTAGTCCTGCTGTTGTTCAAAGCGGCGCATGTCGCGGCGCTCTTTCTTGTTGGGTTTATGGTCTGGTATGGCCTGCGAAGCGCGCACCACGCGGCGGTATTCGGCGCTGTCCATACGGGCTTTGATGCTTTCCGGGGTTTCGTCGTACAGCAGCCGCGCTTCCGGCGCACCACGGCGTTGTTCAGAGAGTGCCGTGACAATCACGGTTTTTTCATCGAAGCCCTGACGTATGGTCAGCTTTGCACCGACGTCGACGGTTTTGCTGACTTTGCAGCGCTGGCCGTCGTAATGCACTTTGCCGCCTTCAATCGCCGTTTTGGCGAGACCACGGGTTTTGAAAAAACGCGCGGCCCACAGCCATTTGTCGAGGCGGATTTTCTGGGTCTGTTCTGTCATGAAATTCCGGTGTCTGCTGACCGACGCTGGACGTCTGTCGTTAAAGCTTCAGCTCATCGAAGTGATGTATGGCGGGGAAACGGCTGCCGGAGACCGGTTCGCGCTGACTGTCCGGGTGGAGGATGGCCAGTAACCAGCGGATTCCCCAGTTATGGGCCGATTCTAACACAGTCTCACTGTCATCAATCAGCAGGGTGCGGGCAGGATCAAAGGGTTCTTCACGCTGCAGATGGTCCCAGAATGCCTGACTTTCTTTCGGTTCGCGGTAATCGTGGGAGCTGATGATGCGGTCTACCAATGCATCCAGCCCGGTGTGTTCAACCTTAAGGTCGACACCAGCGCGGTGGGAGTTGGTGACAATCACCAGACGTTTGCCCATGGCCCGCAGGCTGGCGAGAAACTCAATCACGTGCGGGCGGTAGCCAATGCGGTCTGCCACATCACGCTTCAGCGCCACAATCGGCAGACCGGTCAGTTCGGTCCAGAAATCAAAGCAGTACCAGTTGAGCGTGCCGCGCAGGCCGACAAAGCTTTTGCTCAGCTCAGCCAGGGCTTCCGCCTCGGTCATGCCGTGATGCTCAGCGTATTTCTTCGGGATGTGGGTCAGCCAGAAATAGTTGTCGTAGTGCAGGTCCAGCAGGGTGCCGTCCATATCCAGCAGTACGGTATCAATTTCTTGCCAGTCCGGCAGCGTCATGGCGTTATACTCGGGTTATGCCTGTGCAAACGAATGATAGTGTGGCCCCGATGAAGAAGAAACCCGAGATACTGCACCGTTCACTGGTGGCCGAGAGCCGCCTGTTCCGGATTGAGCGTTTTGACCTGCGTTTCAGCAACGGCGTGGAGCGTACCTACGAGCGGCTGGTGCCCGGTGGCAGCGGTGCGGTGATGATGGTTGCCCTGCTCGATGACAACACCATCGCCCTGATCCGCGAGTACGGTGGTGGTGTGGAAGATTACACACTGACCCTGCCCAAAGGCGCGGTGGATCTCGGGGAATCCATGCGAGATGCCTGCAACCGCGAGCTGCAGGAAGAAATCGGCTTCGGCGCCCGTGAGTTTGTCTACCTGAAGAAAATCAGCCTGTCGCCGAGCTATATGCGCGGCGGTATTGATCTGGTGCTGGTACGCGACCTGTACCCATCGAAGCTGGAAGGCGATGAGCCGGAGCCTCTGGAGCTGGTGCCCTGGCCACTGGACCGCATCACCGAGCTCTTTGCCCGTGATGACTTTTCGGAAGGGCGCGCTGTTGCCGCACTGGCCATTGCCCAGGAGTATCTGGCCGGGCGCTTTGAAGGCGAAACACTCTGATCAGCACGCTGCGCGCGCCAGCATCCGCCAGATGTGGTAGCGTGCAGCCTCTCTCCGCATATCAGGACACCCCATGAGTGTCGAAGGCGCACGGCTCACCCACGGCTCCGTAGGCCGCCATCTGTTTGAACAGACACTGCCCATGGTGGTGGGGATTCTGGCAATTCTCTCCGTCGGCCTGATCGACGCGTATTTTATCGGCCAGCTCGGCAAAGACCCGCTGACCGCCGTCAGTTTTATCTTCCCGGTCATTTTTGCCCTGTCATCCCTTGGTGTCGGTGTTATCGCCGGGATCGCGTCGGTAGCCTCCCGTGCTCTGGGCGCAGCCCAACCGGGGCGTGCGCAGGCCCTCGTGGCTCTGGGACTGGTTGGTGCCGCCCTGTTCGGCATGATCATCACCGCAGCGCTGCTGCTGTTCAAACTGCCCCTGTTCCGGCTGATGAATGCACCGGCGGATCTGTTGCCGATGATCGATGGTTACATCACGCCGTTTGCCTTTGGCTTTCCGCTGCTGCTGATCAGCATGGGTGCCAACGGTGCTCTGCGCGCTCAGGGCATGGCGGGCAAGGCCTCTCTGATTCTGATCACACTGGCGCTGACCAACTGGATTCTCGACCCGCTGCTGATCACCGGACTGGGCTTTTTCGAAGGCTACGGCATCCGCGGCGCCGCCTACGCCACGGTCATTGGCTGGGCCATCGGTGCCATCGTGTCTCTGGTACTGGTGGCGTACAGCCCGGTCGGGCTGTCGTTCAGCGCCCTGCGCCGGGCTCATCCGAAAGACGACCTCGGTGCTCTGGTGCGCGTTGGTGCTCCGGCGGCTGTTTCCAATGCCGTGAACCCGCTCGGTCTGTCGGTAATGACCGCCATGCTGGCACAGTACGGTGACGCCGCGGTGGCCGCATTCGGTGCCGGTGGACGGTTGCAGGCGGTGGCCGTTGTCCCTTTGCTGGCGCTGTCCAGCTCCATCGGTGCCATTGTCGGTCAGAACTGGGGCGCGGGTTATGCCGACCGTGCACGCCGGGCCTTGTGGCTGGCGCTCACCTTCTGTCTCTTATACGGCCTGGTATCGGGTTCAGCACTGGCGTTATGGCGTAACACCCTGGCCGGAATTTTCACCGATGATCCACTGGTGATTCATGCGATGGCTGTGTATCTGCTGATTTCCGTCTGGGGTTATGCCGGATACGGTGCCGTGATTGTGGTGAACGGTGCCATGAACGCCATCGACCGCGCCAACTGGGCGCTGGGGCAATCGCTGTTCCGGATCTTTGTGGTCATGATTCCGCTGGCCTGGGGCCTGAGCACAGTACTGGAGATGCGTTCCGTCTTTACCGGTGAGCTGGCGGCGAACCTGATCGGCGGCCTGATTGCTGTGCTGTTTGGCCGCTTTATGCTGGCAGACCGCTTTGTACCTTCACCGCAACACTACCAGGGAGCAGGCTCATGATGACGCTGGTGTACTCAACGACCTCACCCTTTGCCCGTAAGGTACTGGTGATGGCCACCGAACTCGGGCTGCGTGAGCAGATCCGCCTCGAAATCGCCCACCCGTTACGCAATGCCGGAGTCGTCAGCGCCGCCAACCCGCTGGGCAAAGTCCCCTGCCTGCTGCCCGGAACCGGCCCGATGGTGATCAACAGTCCGGCCATCTGCCGTTATCTGCAACGTCAGGCGCAGAGCCGTATGGATCTGCTGTCGTCGGCGGCACTGAGCATCACCGACGTGGAACGCATTGAAGCACTGGCGGATGGAGTGATGGACGCCGCCGTGGCGCTGGTGATGGAGAGCCTGCGCCCTCAGGAGCAACAGTCACCTCTGTGGCAGGAGCGCTGGAATTCCGCCATCGCGCGGACGCTGCAGCACATCACCAGCCACGAACTGTCAGCGCTGAGCCGAACAACGGAGACACTGGCTGAAATCGCACTGGCCTGTGCACTCGGTTATCTGAACTTCCGTCTGCCACAGCTGGCGTGGGCTGAGGCGCATCCGGCGCTGAAAGAATGGTTTGAAACGGTCAGCCGGGTGCCGTCTCTGAGTGACACCGCTCCGGCAGACTGACAGGACTCAGCGGCTTTTCCAGATTTTTGCCACGGCTTTATCCGTGCCCAGAAAACCGACAATCCAGCACACCGCGGCCACGGTAAAGAAGATCACCACAGGTAGTGACGCCGCAGGCTGATTGGTGAGAATAATCAGCCACAGGCCGAAGGCCGCCAGCGCCGCAAACAGGGTTCCGACCACCAGCAGAATGGTGCGGTGAGAGGGCTTGTACACGTACTCGTCAGTGCCCTTCTCAAAGACGTTGAGAACCGGGGCAAACAGGGATCGTAAAGCGTTTTTCATATGAGTTCCGGTGGCGGTCAGATCATCCAGGGCAGCAGAATGGCGTGTAGTGTTGCCGTGAGCGTCATCGCCATGGCGGAATACGCCGCCTGCTCTTCGCCCATTTCCAGCGCGTAACTGGTGCCGATGGCATGGGCACAGACGCCCATGGTCAGGCCCATGGCTTTGGGCTGATCCAGCTTAGCTGCGCGCAACAACGGTGGTATCACCACCACCCCTGCAAAGCCGGTGATCATAACACACACAGATGCCAGCGCACTGATGCCCCCCATCTGCTCACTGAGCACCACGGCCACAGCCGTGGTGACGGATTTGGTCGCCACTGAGGCTACCACCGCATGGTCACCGACCCACCAGATGGTCAGGGCAACAGCAACGCCGACAGTCACGCCACTGCCCAGCGACACCGCGAGGAAGATACGCAGCGCATCTTTACGGATCGCATGAATAAACTGATACAGAGGCACGGCCAGCATCACCACCACCGGTCCGAGCATCAGATGCAGGTACTGGCCGCCTTCCATGTACTGGTCGAAGGAGGTGCCGGTCAGGTGCAGGGTCAGCACCACCAGAATCAGACCGGTCAGAATCGGCGGCGCAAAGGCACTGTTACCCAGCGCCGCATACAGCCTCTGCCCGAGCAGGAAAAACCCTATGGTCAGCGCCGCCCAGAACAGTGGCATGGTCAGGAGTACGTTCATCAGGATTTACGCCCTGCCATCATGATGGCAGCCGTGACCAGGGCACCCGGAATCAGGCTGATCACCAGAATGACCACCAGCGCGATACCGTGTTCGGCCAGCAGCTGTTCCTGAGTGATGATCCCGGCACTGACCGGAATGATGAACAGCGGCAGCAGTGGCGACAGTACTTTAGTGATGCTGGCCAGTGAATCCGGCACGCCGCCTCTGGCCACCAGAAACACCAGCAACAGCAGCATGCCGGTTATCGAGGCAGGCACCGGCAGGCCGAGCCAGAGCTGCAGCGCACCGCCCAATACCAGAAACACAAGAAGAATAAAGAAGCCGATCATAGTTCACTGCAATCCAATGGTTCCCAGTCAGTTCACAGACTGAGCACTCTATCCATTCGTCATCCTGCGCTTGACCGCAGGATCCACACTCAAACCGGAAAATACGATACAAATGGATCCTGCGGTCAAGCCGCAGGATGACGGGGTATATTGATGATAGTTACTCACAAGCCTGTCTTTCGGAACAGCTATTGTCTCTTCGGTTACTGCTTGTACCTCAGGGACGGTAGCGTTAAAAAAATCACAGGAGCAGACTGTCAGAGTTTATTTAGCCACCTTTTGACTATAGTCTTCCCACTGTGAAAGGAAGGCCTCGATGGCCTGCAGTGAGTAACCTTCGCCCTCTTCCAGCAGCCCGGTGTTCTGCGCGCCGATGATCTCCTGATCAGCGCTGGCAATGAAGAAATGCGGGTAGCCCAGAAACTCCGGCAACTGGCCGATAAAGGCTTCGTTTTCGTTGTCTTCGCTGAAGTTCACCTTCATCACCACAAACTGCTCATGCAGACGCTCATTCAGCTCAGGACGGCTGCTGATGAATTTATCCAGACGATGACACCAGCTGCACCAGTCGCCGCCGAGAATCATCAGCACCAGCTTATCCTGTTTTTCGGCATCGGCTGCAGCCGCCGCGTAATCGGCCACGGGGTCGCGCGCCGGATCGTACCAGTGGCTGTAAGCAGGACCATCGGAGGCAGCAGCAGCCAGTGACGGCAACAACAGAAGCAGGCTGAGCAGCATAGTACGCATGGAAGAACCTCCGGATGGGGAAACCGGGGACGTTATCAGCAGATCTGCCGGGAGACAATTGTCCGGAGTGCGAACACACCGTTGTGATAACTCAGCTCAGGGGATGAGCTGATGGTACGGAAGGAGAGACTCGAACTCTCACACCTTACGGCACCAGAACCTAAATCTGGCGTGTCTACCAATTCCACCA
>DBNK01000023.1:0-38998 GCA_002298335.1 Thalassolituus sp. UBA674 | reverse complement strand
GCGTGTCTACCAATTCCACCACTTCCGCATGGCTTCTTTTATGGCACATTTACATGGCCAGAACCGAAGAGACGCGCAGTGTACCCAAGGCTACAACCTCTCACAAGTAGGTTGTGACAGAGTCGCCAGTAGGTGCCCCTGTGGTCATTCTCAGGTAATGTACGGGCACTGATTTCAGAGACTTATTATGAACGCCTCGTCTCCACGCACTCCGGCCAATGCCATCCTGGTTGCCGCGGCTGCCGTCATCGTCATCGCCGGGATGAAAAGTGCCGCGAGCCTGCTGATCCCGTTTCTGCTGTCGGTGTTTATAGCGGTTCTCAGCGCGCCGATCATGGGCTGGCTGAGACGCAAAGGTATTCCGGAGTTTCTGGCGCTGATTCTGGTGCTGGCAGGTTTTATGCTCACTGGTGTACTGCTGGTCACCTTCGTCGGCAGCACCATCAACGCCTTTTATCAGGACCTGCCCACCTACGAGAGCAAACTGACGGCGCTGACCGCCGAAACCGCCGACCGTCTGCGTACCTATGGGGTGGATATCTCCCGCGAGGCACTGGCTGAAATGGTCAATCCGGCGGCGGCCATGGGCATGGTACGCAACGTCTTCAATGGCCTCAGCAGTGTGCTGGCCAATACCTTCCTGATCCTGTTTACCGTGGCTTTTATGCTGCTGGAGGCGTCGTCCCTGCCCGCCAAACTGAAGCGTACCCTCGGCGAACAGACCCAGGCGCTGGAGCACTTCGGCCGCTTCAGTCATCTGGTGCAGCGCTATCTGGTGATGAAAACCATCGTCAGCCTGTTCACCGGTGTCAGCATAGGTATTGCCCTGGCCATCATCGGGGTGGACTACGCCATCATGTGGGCGCTGGTTGCCTTCCTGCTCAACTATATACCGACCATAGGCTCCATTATTGCCGCCGTACCAGCAGTACTGGTTGCCCTGATTCAGCTCGGGCCGGGTGAAGCCCTGATTACTGCAATAGTCTATCTCGCGGCGAATACTTTCTACGGCAACATTGTTGAGCCTAAGATGATGGGTCAGACTCTGGGACTGTCTACCCTGGTGGTGTTCCTGTCATTGGTGTTCTGGGGCTGGGTGCTCGGGCCGGTGGGCATGCTGTTGTCGATCCCTCTGACCATGGTGGTGAAAATTGCCCTTGAGACACGCGACAGTACCCGCTGGATCGCGGTATTGCTGGGTAACTGAATGATTCACAGTATTTTGAATAGTAGCGTAATGAAGGGTCAACAGTGGCTGGCCGGATTTCACCGCCGGGATTACTCTTCCTTCAGAGGTGCACAATGAAATCCATATTATTGATTGATGATGATGTTGAACTGAGCGAACTGCTTGGTGAATATCTGTCGATGGAAGGTTATGAGCTGACTCCGGTTCATAACGGCGAAGATGGCCTGCAGCAGGCCCTGACCGGCAAGTATGATCTGATACTGCTGGACGTTATGCTGCCCAGAAAAAACGGTTTTGAAGTGCTGCGCAACCTGCGTGCACAATCCTCCATTCCGGTGATCATGCTCACCGCCCGCGGCGAAAGCGTAGACCGGGTACTGGGGCTGGAACACGGCGCCGACGATTACATTGCCAAGCCCTATGATCCGCACGAACTCATTGCCCGGGTGAAAGCCCTGTTCCGCCGTATTGATATGGCCGCCGATGCCGAGCCGCAGTCCGGCCCTGAACTCAAAGTCGGCGACCTGCTGCTGAACCCTTCCACCCGTACCGTCACCCTGGCGGGCGAAGAGCTGCCGCTGACCGGTGCTGAATTCGGTGTTCTGCAATGCCTGATGGAGCACGTCGGCCAGTTGGTCGACAAAGACAGCCTGTCGATTGCCTCTCTCGGCCGCCCGCTGATGGCCTATGACCGCTCGATTGACATGCACGTCAGCAACCTGCGCAAGAAGCTTGGCAAGCGCCCGGATGATTCCGACTGGATCAAAACGGTACGCAGCCGCGGCTATATGCTGGTCCGGGTCTGACGGCAGTAACGGATGGTTCGCTGGTACCGCTCGTTTTTCTTCCGGGTTTTTCTCTGGTTCTGGGTCATTGTCTTCCTGGCCATGATTGCTGTGGCCGGGACCATTCAGTGGCTGGATGACGATTATTACCGTCAGGCCTCGATTGAAGAAACCCGCCTGCTGGCCCGCATCCTTGATACCCGCCCGCCCATCCTGGTAGAAGAACGGCGTTTCTGGCGCCGCCTGTCACCCGGCTGGAATCTGGTCACCGTGCCGCTCGACAGCCTCGGGCAGTTACCCCATGACATTGAAGAGTTCGCTGAAATCGCTGCCGACCGTGGCCAGATTCTCTGGGGACAGGACAGCGGCTGGCTGATGATCGGCCCGGTGCGCCGTGGCAATGACCTTTATATAGCAGTAGCACGCAAAGCCTGGCAGAGCACCCTGATGGAAAAAGGCCGCTGGGTCGTGCCACTGGTCGTGATTGGTGTGGTCACCCTGTTGTGCTTCCTGCTCGCCTGGTCACAGACGCGGCCGGTGCTCAAACTGCAGCGTGCGGTGCGCCGTCTGGCCCGCGGTGACTTTGATATGACGGCGCTGAAAAACAGCTACCGTCGCCACGATGAACTCGGCGCCCTTACTGACGAAGTGATTGATATGGCGCTGGCGCTGCAGCGCCTGCTCAACAGCCACCAGCAACTGCTGCGCGATGTCTCCCATGAACTGCGCTCACCGCTGACCCGGCTGCAGATTGCCCTCGGTCTGGCACGCAAAAAAGATAAAGACGGCCTGCTCACCAACGAACATAACCGGATCGAGCGGGCGCTGGGTCAGGTCAATGGCCTGATCAGCCAGATGCTGGACCTGGCCAAACTGCAGCAGCAGGACCAGCAGCAGCTGGAAGCCGAAGACGGTGATCTGGTGGAGTATCTGACTGAATGGCTGGAAGACGCCGATATCGAATGCCACAACCGCGGCCTGACCGTAAACCGCAACTGGCGTATCAGAGAAGCCACCGCCTGCTGGGACTGGCTGCTGGTCGAGCGCGCCTTCGACAACATTCTGCGTAACGCCATCCGCTTCTCGCCGGAAGGTGCAGAGCTGAACATCAGCTGCGGCATTATCAAGGACCGCGCCTTTATCTCCGTCGGTGACCGTGGTCCCGGTGTTCCGGACGACGAACTGTCACGGATTTTTGATCCCTTCACTCAGGTCGACAGTGCCCGTGACCACGCCACAGGCGGCTATGGTATCGGCCTTGCGCTGGTGAAACGCATCGTCGAGCTGCATCACGGCGAAGTCACCGCCAGCAATACATACCCCGGCCTCAAAGTCACCCTGTCCCTGCCCTTAATCGTTCCTGACCGATAAAAATCACGCCTGCACGCAATTCTGGTGGAAGTTTGACCACTTTTTTGTTAAAAGTTACGGCCCTTTGCCCAGTGGCCCGGAAAGAGGCCAGTTTTGGGGCAAGCGAACACACACAACACACGTGACGGAACGGACAAAACTATGTCTGAAGATATGAAGCAAAAGGCTCTGGATTACCACCAGTTTCCTAAGCCGGGCAAGATCAGCATCGAGCTGACTACACCTGCCGAAACATCCATGGATCTTTCTCTTGCATACAGCCCGGGCGTTGCAGAACCTGTGAAGGAAATTGCCGCCGACCCTGAAAATGCCTACAAATACACCGCCAAGGGCAATCTGGTGGCTGTAATTACCGACGGTACGGCGATTCTGGGACTGGGTAACCTGGGCCCTCTGGCGTCCAAACCGGTTATGGAAGGTAAAGCCCTGCTGTTCAAGCGTTTTGCTGGCGTGGATTCCATCGACATCGAAGTTGAATCTGAAAGCCCGCAGGCCTTTATCGACACAGTACGCCGTATCGCCAACACCTTTGGCGGTATCAACCTGGAAGATATCAAAGCACCTGAGTGCTTTGAAATTGAACGCACCCTGATCGAACAGTGCGACATTCCGGTCTTCCACGATGACCAGCACGGTACCGCCATCGTAACCGTTGCCGGTGTTCTGAACGCTCTGGAAATTCAGGGCAAGAAGATTGACGAAGTGACCATGGCCGTTCTTGGCGCAGGTGCAGCGGCAATCTCCTGCTCCAAGCTGCTGATTCTGGCAGGCATGAAGCGTGAAAACATCTTCATGTGTGACCGTAACGGTGTGATTCATTCCGGCCGTACCGACCTGAACCAGTACAAAGCCGGTTTCGCCGTAGATACCGACAAGCGTACCGTTGACGATGCCATCAATGGCGCTGACATCTTCCTGGGCCTGTCTGGTCCGGACATGGTGACTGGCGACCAGATCAAGACCATGGCTGAAAACCCGATCGTGTTTGCCTGTGCAAACCCGGTTCCGGAAATCATGCCGGACATCGTGAAAGCCGTCCGTCCTGATGCCATCATGGCAACCGGTCGTTCTGACTTCCCGAACCAGGTGAACAACGTTCTGGGCTTCCCGTTCATTTTCCGTGGTGCTCTGGACGTACGTGCCAAGCGCATCAACGAAGAAATGAAACTGGCGGCTGCCAAAGCACTGGCTGCTCTGGCTAAAGAACCGGTTACCCCGGAAGTTCTGAAAGCCTACGGTCTGGACAGCCTGGAATTCGGCCCGGAATACATCATCCCGAAAGCCGTTGACTCCCGTCTGCTGGGTATTGTTTCTACCGCTGTGGCTGCCACTGCGATCGAAACCGGTGTTGCTGACGGCCCGCTGCCAGCCAACTACCCGCTGAAATCAGTAAAAGACATCTGATACTGATCAGCCAATAAAAAAGCCCGCAGATGCGGGCTTTTTTATTGTCAGGAATTCACAGCAATCAACTCAGAACAGCCAGCGCCTTATCGTAATCCGGCTCATCCGCTGTTTCGGCCACCTGTTCCGTGTACAGCACACGGCCATCATCACCGATCACCAGCACAGAGCGTGACAGCAGACCTGCCAGTGGGCCGTTGATGAACGTTACACCGTAGAACTCACCGAAATTCGAGCGGAATGCAGAACCGGTCACAACGTTTTCAATGCCTTCAGCACCACAGAAACGGGTCATGGCAAACGGCAGATCTTTGGAGACACAAACCACAACTACATTATCCAGAGAAGCAGCGGCTTCATTGAATTTACGCACTGAGGTTGCACAGGTCGGCGTATCAATGGACGGAAAAATATTCAGCACAACTTTTTTGCCGGATAAACTTTCCAGTGTCAGATCACTCAGGTCTGCCTTGGTCAGGGTAAAACCGGGCGCTTTATCACCAGTGTGGGGCAGCTCACCGGCGGTGTTGAAGGGATTGCCTTTCAGGGTAACCGTAGCCATACGTAATCCTCATATCAGCAGGTTTTATGGAGAGAAACAGTCTGACAGTATTATGGCCAGATAACTCCCTGCTCTGCCAACAAAATATCTCAGCGACGGATGATCTCTTCGCGCAATGGCGCCAGCAGTCTGATCAGACGGTTCTGTGTGGTGAAAGGCACTCCCGCATCATCCATAGCCGACTGCAGCAGCTCAACCGTACGGTTAAATTCTGCGCTGCTGATATGCATTCCGGTATGCACTTTCTCCATGGTATCGCCGGTGTATTCGCAGGGTCCGCCACTCAGCATACAGAATTGTTCTTCCAGCTTTTCACGTAACCGCGGGACATTGGTCTTGCTGAAAAACGGATAAATTGACGGATCAAAGGAGATTTCCGTGATGAAATTATCCACCACAGTGGCGATTCCTTCGCGCCCGCCAAGGTCCTCATAAAGCGATCCGCAATGAGCATGAACACTCCATGAAATAAGGGAAATAAACAACAAGGCTTTCCGCAGCATGAATCGCTCCTCAGAAGTCTCTTTTCAGAAATTCCTCAATAAAAGAAGGCACTCAATGAGGCATAGAGGCCGCTCTGTTTTTCCGATCCGGCAATGCTGCCCAGATCTGCCCACGCCAGCGTCAGGTTAACCTGTTTATTCGGAAACCAGGCGATGAAAATATCCATGAAATCATCTTCACTGAAAGCGCTGAGATTATCCGGTTTCTGACGATATTCCCCACCAACTGCAAGGCCATTATCCAGCAATACCGCGACAGAGGCCTCAGGCATCAGCTGATAACCGGCATTCTCATCACCACCATAGCCCAGCAAACCCATCTGGTTGGCTTTGGTGGCACGCAGGGACAGATTCCACAACAGGTTATAACCACCAACGGCCCCGAGGTGCAGACGGGTAAATGACACATAACCATCCATACCGGCATCCGCAGCATCGGCTCCGACAGCCTCCGCAATATCGCCATCCAGCAAGTTCTTGAACTGCACACCGGTGGCGATCTGTGGCATTGAACCGTAAATCAGATCACCGGCCACGCGGACTTTGGCAGAGAATATTTCCTGGCGGATATCACCAGCGACACCTTTAATTTCAAATGCCTGCTGCGCTGCACTGACTTCAACCCGGTTGTCATAACTGAGAGTGACACCGGTGACACGAAGACGGAAATCCTGAACATCCACGGCGGTATAAAAAGCACCGGCGGCGGTTTCACCTTCATCAGCATAGCCCGACATCACCGCCCACGGCACCAACCCTCCCAGCACTCCCTTCCAGCTGAGTCACACCGGACGTTGCCAGCAGGCGCGAGTCCGCATGCACCGGGTTGCAGAGCAGCAAGCCGCTCAGCAGAAAAAAGATCAAACGCTGTGGGAAATCCATGAATCGGCCTGTTGTTGAGAATGAAACCAGCTGATGAATTCGCTGACCGGCAGGGCTTTCGAAATAAAATAGCCCTGAGCAAGATCGCACCCATGTGTACCCAGCCAATCAAGGGTCTGAGAATTCTCCACCCCTTCAGCCACCACCTGCATGCCCAGTTCATGGGCCATCGCGATGGTAGATTTGACGATCACCTGATCCTGTTCACGGGTGTCCAGATTCAGTACAAAACTTTTATCAATTTTCAGTTCATCCACAGGAAGAATGGACAATTTTGAAAGTGCAGAGTAGCCGATTCCGTAATCATCAACGGAAATTTTAAAACCGGAATGACGGTAATGATTCAGCAAACTGATTGACCGGTCGACATCGGTCATCATGTCCCGCTCCGTAATTTCGAGGCAGATCATCTGCGGCTGAAAATTATAAATATCCATCATCGCCTGAATATGCTGTTTCAACTCGTCGTCGACCAGATCTGAAGCGGATATATTCACTGAAAGCTGTAATTTAATCCGGTTTTCAGAAAATACTTCCTGATCCTTCAGTACCTGCTGAAAAACCCAGCGGGTAAGCGATTTTATGAGGCGCGTCTGCTCTGCCAGAGCGATAAAATAATCCGGCGGTATGAATCCCAGTTCCGGATGAATCCAGCGGATCAGGGCTTCCGCTTTGGTGATTTTCCCCGTACTCAGATCCAGCTTAGGCTGGTAATAAAGCCGCAGCTGTCCGCGGTTGTCGGCCAGCGTCGCTTTCAAGTCATGCAGAATGCGTGTTTTACGGATGTGTTCCTGATCCAGCCCGTCTTCGTAAATATAAAATCGTTGGTTATGTGTGATGGCGTGTTCCAGTGCAATGCTGAAACGCCGCCAGACCTGACGGGCATCACCGGCCTGTTCCGGGTAACTCAGCACGGCGGTATAAAAATCCGGATTGAATCCGATACCTTCAATCTGCATCGGTTGCGACAGCCGCCCGGTAATGGCGTTTACAATCATGTCCCGTGCAGACTCTGAGCAGTCGTCAGCCGTGGGAATAATCATGGCGAATTCATCCGCCGACTGACGCGCCAGATAATCCTGATTGCTGTTGTCGCGCAGCCGGTCAGCAAAGGTCTGAAGGTAGCGGTCACCGGTTTCAATACCGAAATTTTCGTTGATACTTTTCAGTCCGGAAATCTGTACACCGATCAGCAGAAAGGCGGTGTTCTGCTGCACCATATTTTCGATCAGGTGAGTGACTGCATCGCGGTTCAGAGCTCCGGTCAGAGAATCATGAGTGGCCTGATAAATAATTTTTTCTTCACGTTCATTCAGTTCTTCAGACATCAGCGCAAAAGCCTTGAGAAGGCGGCTGACTTCGCGGTTGGTAGAGCGTATAACCGACGACAGGCCAAAATTACCACTGGCAAACCCACGCGTGGCGTTGGCCAGTTGCGCAAGCGGGCGGGTCAGCCGGCGGGCAATAAGGGAACTGCCGAACACAGCCATCAGAATAAACACGGCTGCCAGGAGCAGTATCTGATTACGGATCTGTTCGTAGCTCTGGTAAAAGCCGCTCAGATCATCCGAAATCATCACATCCATATTATGTGACAGCAGGTCACCGGCCAGAATGCGTCTGGTGAGGTAGGGTTCAGGTTCTGAAAATGGCAAGCTCAGCAGGGTTTCCAGATTAGACGGAGACTCTATCGCAGCGCGGGCTTCCTGAGGGTCAGTGATCGTCGATAAGATGATTTTCTGCCCGTCGCTTTCACGGCTGATGAAGGTGACATGAATATTATTTTCCGGCAGCACTTCGCGGATTCTGTCTGCCCGCACACGGAAACCGATACCGGCAATGGCGCTGATACGGGGGGTCCTCAGAGGCACCAGCACCATCTGGTACAGATGCCCATTGAGCAGCAGGAAGTCGGCGTATTCACGCCCTTGCACGGCCCGCTCAACAATATCGGAATACGCAAATGCGTCCCCCGCAGCGATGTCGTCACTGGTGGAAACCTGCACCTGGCCGCGGAGGTCGAGAATAAACATCACGTCGGCGGCAATACGCTGGCCATGGTTATTCAGCATGCTCTCCACCGTTCCGGCATCGCCAGTGGCCACAGCCTGTTTGAAGCCGAAGTCGGAAACCAGCACACCGGCACTGCTGGCGAGCTGGTTCTGCCGGTAGATGATCACCCGCGACAGAGACTCACTGGCATCCTCGACACTGCGGTTTACCGAATCCCGGATGGCATCGTCGCTGCGTAACAACACCATGACCAGAACCGCCACCAGGGTGGCAGTAACCAGTGCCACGGTGAAAGCCAGAATCTGACTGCGCAGACTGAACGCGGACAACACACTCATATTTCAGTGCCGCATCTTGTTGCCAAAACCCTGATGCTCCTCTGGCATTGCCGCTGCAGGGGCTACTGCCAGGGGAACCTGCAGAAGCCAGCCGTTCTGTTCAAGGCGCGACCGGGATACCGTCAGAACCGCTGTCTGATCCGCGGAGTAGCGTTCATGCCAGACGCGGATGTCATGGCTGTCCGCAGGAACGTCCAGCGTTACCTGCCCCTGGGCATCCGTGACCCCGAACACCGGGGCATCGGTCACATAGATGTAGCCGAGCATCTGATCGTGAATATTACAGCCCAGTACCACCAGGCCGGCCTGATTGAAATCCACGGGTGCTTCGGGTTTACCGGAATAGAGCTTCAGCTCAAAGGGCCGGGCCTCAGAGAAGGAGTAAACGTGGTGGCGGATGTTGTCGCTGTTGGGAAACAGCACCTTGTCACCACGGTGGATCACCAGCACATGAGGCACAAAACTGCGGTCGATCTGATCCATCACCCGGTTCTGAGGTGCCGCGCCGGCTGGCTGCCGGTCATGACCGTCACCACGGCACCGGATAAGGGTCTGCCATGCTGATCGGTGAGGCTCAGGGTGACGGTTTCTGCCCGTAACTGCAGTGAGGTGGCGAACAGACAGATAAGAAGAACAGCATGGTACACCGGAGAACCTGCAGACTTCATAGCATTCCCCTGTTTGCGGTGGCGTCGTAAAGTCATGACGTATTCATAGAAAGTCTAGTCCACGCCCGGGAGGGCCGCAAAAAACTGTCTCTGCCAGCCCCGTATCGGAAAAGTGCGTCCAGATTGTAAGCTGAAAGTAGGAAGTGGACTCGTATCAGGAACAGGCGTCCTCTAAGATCGTCTGATTGAGTGACAACTCTCAATGATGCTGTCCGGAGACCGCAGAATGACAATCAGAAAACGCCGGTTATTCTATCTTCACGGGTTTGACCCGCGCGGCGCCCGACATTATCTCTCTCTTTACCGCGATCAGGCCGAGAAGCAGCAGCACGCTGAAGACGTCCACTACCGCATCGAAACCGAAGAAGCTGTGCGCAGCCGTCTGAACATCCGCTTCACTGAAAACGACCAGACCACCGAAACCACTTACCAGTTTCTGAGCTGGGATGACATGGTTTCTGAATACATGAAGACCCCGTTGGCCGGCGTGCTGGCCGATACCATCAAAGCCATTCCCTGGTACTGGCAGGACGGCTTCCGTCTGCGCTGCCGGAAGGCCTCCAAAGGGATGTATGTGTCTCTGTGGCTGGGCTATCTGTCTCTGCTGGTGCCCGTTGCCGCGACGGCGCTGGCCCTGTTGCTGACGCTGATTCAGGTCATGAGTCCTCTGTCACTGGTACTTGCGCTCACGGCCATCAGCCTGATTTATATCCGCCTCAACCGCCGCTATAACCTGCTGTGGCTGTTGCGGTCCTTCAATTTCAACTACAAGATCGGCAACGAACCCGATCTGTTCAGCCTGCGTATGACGGAGATGGCGGATATCGTCGAAGCCAGCCTGCGCGATGGCGACTACGACGAGGCCATGCTGGTCAACCACTGCTTTGGTTCTTCGCTGATCAACATGCTGCTCGCCGAGCTGGCCTCACGTCCGGCCTTCAAAGGCCGTCAGCTGTCGGTAGTGACTCTGGCCCAGGTCAGCCCGGCCCTGCTGTGGACGACCGCCTGGTACCCCACCATGCCGGAAATCGCCGATACCATCCCTCTGGTGCATGTGGATTATTCGTCGCCGGCAGATGGCGTGTGTTTCCCGTTTTTCCGCCTGAAACCGGAATCCGATCAACTTATCAGCCAGTTACGCTCGCCGAAGTTCCATACCCTGTTTGATGAGAAGAAATACCGGCGTATCATCAAGAAGAATAAACTCAGAGTGCACTTCCAGTATCTGATGGCCAGCGATTACCCGGCGAATTACGACTTCTTCCGGCTGACCGCCGGACCTGAAAGCCTGCTGGAGAGCATCCGCAAGTATCAGGACACATGACGGAACCGGAACAACAACCCGGCTACACCCCGCCTTTCCCGGACCCCAGAGCCAGCAGACCGAATCTGCTTGGCCGTTTCCGGGCCTTTACCCGTTCCTGGCTGAATGTCTTTTTCGCCAACAGTTACCGCATGAAAAGCGGCACCTTCCGCATTCCCGGCAAACGCTACTTCATCATCAATGATGCACCGGAAGTGAAAAGCGTTCTTTCAGCCGGTGCCGAAGCCTACCCGAAAGGCCCGGTGCTGCAGCGCATGCTGCGCCTGCTGTTGGGTGATGGTATTTTCATCAGCAACGGCGCGGTCTGGCGGCGTCAGCGCGATATGATGGAGCAGGCACTGACCCTGTCGCACATCCGTCTGGTATTCCCCATGATGCAGTCGGCTGTGAATCAGCTGCTGCAGCGACTGCAGGCATCACCAGAGAATCAGCTCAATATCAGCGAAGAGATGGCCTACGTCACCGCCGACATCATCTTCCGCACCATTTACACCAAACCGCTGACCGCAGAAGAGTCAGCGCTGATCTTCCGCTCTTTTGCGCGCTACCAGAAACGCGTCGCACGCCTGTCGCCGCTGTTTTTTATCGGTGCGCGCCCGGAGTGGTTCCGCTGGTTGCTGGACGATTCTGCCCGGGCGATACGCGGTGTCATCCGCGACAACGCCCGTCCGCGCTTTGAGGCTTACCACAACAGCGGCCAGGATGATCACGATGACATTCTCAGCGGCATGCTGCAGTCACAGGACGAAAGTGGACGTCACTTCACCCTGGAAGAGCTGACCGATCAGATCGCTGTGCTGTTTCTCGCCGGACATGAGACCTCAGCCACGACACTGTCGTGGGCATTTTATATTCTGGCCCGCTGCCCGCACCTGCAGGACCAGATCCGCAGAGAAGTGGCCAGCGTAACGGCAGACAGCGGTGTGATTGAATACAGTCATATCCGCAAACTCAAAGCCTCAGCGGATGTCTTCCGTGAGACCCTGCGCCTGTATCCGCCGGTCGGAGGCTTCGTACGCGAAGCCACCTGCCCGGTCAAAGTACGGGATAAAAAAATCACACCCGGTGACGCCGTGGTGGTCATTCCCTGGCTGCTGCACCGCCGCGAAGACAAGTGGCCGGAGACCCACGAGTTCCATCCGGAACGCTTTTCCTGTCCGGAGCAACAGGACACCATCCGCAACTATTACTACCCCTTCAGTGCCGGAGAGCGCGTCTGTATCGGCGCCGGGTTTGCCAATCAGGAAGCCATTCTCATCATCGCCAGTGTGGTCAGCCACTTTGACATCCTGCCGGTCGCAGGATGTGATCCCCAGCCCATCGGGCACATCACCATCAAACCCGATCAGAATATCCGCCTGCAGCTGCGACCACGCTGAAGCCACTCAGACACAGTGCAACAGACAATCCCGTCAGACAGCGGGCTGCAGGACTGTTCAGACAGCCCCTGCTGACGTAGCCTGTCGACTGTTCGCAATCTGTACACATCTCCTCCCGATCACCTGAAACAGTCCGTCCAGCCCTGCACAGGAGCTCAGCCCTGCTATGAACGATGTCGTCATCAAAACCCCGGCTGCCATTGAGCACATGCGTGAAGCCGGTCGCCTGCTGGCGTCCGTCTTTGCCATGCTGGATGAAACCCTGCACGCCGGTATGACCACCCTGGAAATCGACACCCTGGTCGAAGACTTTATCGTCAACACCCTGCAGGCCCGTCCGGCCAGCAAAGGCCAGTATGGCTTTAAATTTTCGCTGAATTCTTCAGTGAATCACGTTGTCTGCCACGGCGTTCCGTCCGGAGATGATGTGCTGAAAGACGGCGACATCGTGAATCTCGACATCACCCTGGAGAAAAATGGCTACATCAGCGACTCCAGCAAGATGTACCGCATCGGGCAGGTCAGTGCCGAGGCCGAGCGCCTTGTCAGTGTCACCTACGAAGCCATGTGGAAAGGCATTGATGCGGTGAAGCCCGGTGCACGCCTGGGCGATATCGGCCACGCCATTCAGAGCCACGCCGAAGCAGCTGGCTACTCAGTGGTACGGGAATACTGTGGTCACGGCATCGGCCGCGAAATGCATGAAGATCCACAGGTACTGCACGTCGGCCGTCCCGGCACCGGCATGACCCTGAAGCCCGGCATGACCTTCACTATCGAACCTATGATCAATCAGGGCACCGCGCGGACCAAACTCATGCGCGACGGCTGGACCGTCATCACCAAAGACCGCAAATTATCCGCGCAGTGGGAGCATACTGTGCTGGTGACCGGCAGCGGTGTGGAAGTACTTACTTTGCGGGATGAAGAGAAATAAACCGGATTTCAGACATAAAAAAACCGGCGGATGCCGGTTTTTTTATGCGATCAGACTCAGCTATGACCAGGTCTGCTGAGCGTCAACGCAGATAGCTCAGATCAGCTTTTCTTTGGCTTCGCACGCTTCCGCTCGTTCTCAGTCAGCAGCTTCTTACGCAGACGGATACTGGTCGGTGTTACTTCCACCAGCTCATCATCTTCGATGAACTCCAGAGCCTGTTCCAGCGTGTGACGCACAAACGGGGTCAGAGTCAGCGCTTCGTCGGTACCGGAGGCACGGACGTTGGTCAGCTGCTTGGCCTTGGTCGGGTTAACCACCAGGTCGTTATCACGGCTGTGCAGACCGACGATCATGCCTTCGTAGACTTCGGTCTGCGGACCGATAAACAGACGGCCACGATCCTGCAGAGTGAACAGGGCGTAGGCCAGAGCCTTACCCGCCACCATGGACACCAGTACGCCGTTATGACGGGTCGCACCCAGTGATGCCTGAATCGGACCATAGTGATCGAATACGTTGGTCAGGATGCCTGAACCGGAAGTCAGGGTCAGGAACAGACCACGGAAGCCGATCAGGCCACGCGCAGGTGCCATGAACTCCAGACGCACACGGCCTTTGCCATCCGGTACCATGTTGGTCATCTCGGCACGACGGTTACCCATCTCTTCCATGATGGAACCCTGGTGCTCTTCTTCCACGTCGATCACGACCTGCTCGTAAGGCTCCTGCAGAACGCCGTCCACTTCTTTCTGTACCACTTCTGGCTTACCGATGGCCATTTCGAAGCCTTCACGACGCATGGTTTCGATCAGTACTGACAGGTGCAGTTCACCACGGCCGGACACCTTGAATTTTTCAGGGCTGTCGCCGTCTTCAACGCGCAGCGCCACGTTGTGGATCAGTTCCTGCTCCAGACGGTCTTTGATGTTACGCGAGGTGACGTACTTACCTTCTTTACCGGCAAACGGCGAATCGTTCACCTGGAAGGTCATGCTTACGGTCGGCTCGTCCACAGTCAGTGGTGGCAGGGCTTCTACATTACCGACGGCACACAGGGTGTCGGAAATGTTCAGACCATCAATACCGGAGATACAGACGATGTCACCGGCAGTAGCTTCAGGAACATCCACACGGTTCAGACCGTGGAAGCCTTTCACCTGCTGGATACGACCTTTACGGACTTTGCCATCGATGTCGATCAGCTGTACGTCAGTACCTGGCTTCAGACGACCACGGGTGATACGGCCAACACCGATAACGCCGACGAAGCTGTCGTAATCCAGTGCCGAAACCTGCATCTGAAACGGGCCATCAATTTCAACCGCTGGCGGCTGTACGTGATCCACGATCATCTGGAACAGCGGGGTCATATCATCCGCCATCTCATCCGGATCGTTACCGGCGATACCGTTCAGGGCAGAGGCGTAGATGACCGGGAAGTCGAGCTGCTCTTCGGTCGCTCCCAGACGGTCAAACAGATCGAAGATTTCGTCCATAACCCAGTCAGGACGGGCGCCAGGACGGTCAATTTTGTTAATAACCACGATCGGACGCAGGCCACGTTCGAAG
The DNA here is from genome assembly GCA_002298335.1 of Thalassolituus sp. UBA674. Taxonomy (GTDB): domain Bacteria; phylum Pseudomonadota; class Gammaproteobacteria; order Pseudomonadales; family Oceanobacteraceae; genus Thalassolituus. The sequence goes on along the minus strand of DBNK01000023.1, from coordinate 24,071 downwards.
GCTTTCTGGGTTACGAAACGGGTCTGAGGCATAGGGCCGTCAACCGCGTCCACCAGCAGACACACAGAGTCAACCATGGACATCACACGCTCAACCTCACCACCGAAGTCGGCGTGTCCGGGGGTGTCTACGATGTTAATGCGGTAGTCGTTCCACTTGATGGCGGTGTTTTTCGCCAGAATGGTAATGCCGCGCTCTTTCTCCTGATCGTTGGAGTCCATGACGCGTTCGCCGCCCTGATTACGGTCCAGTGTGCCGGACTGTTCCAGCAGCTTGTCGACCAGGGTGGTTTTACCATGGTCAACGTGGGCAATAATGGCGATGTTTCTGAGGTTCTCAATCACAACGGTGGCCTTCAGGCTGAGGACCACAGAAGCTGCCACTGGCGGATCCGGGGTCCGGTTAAAATTTGCGCGGAGTATACCTGAAAGCCGTGCCACTGGGGCAGACTTTTCTGTACCGGAATGGAGTACATTCTCACCGGCATCCGACGGACGCCGGCAGGCTCCGCAACACCAGCCCCAACAATGTGCACAAGATCACTTGCGCGCACCACAGAGGGGCGCTTATGCTGTTCAAATCCTGTTCAGCACAGACAGGGTGCGGGGTGCGGGGTATCCCCAAAATGGCACACAATTTGCCTCTTTAATGAGCACCAAATTCGGATCGCCGAAGACCATGAACCACATCTGGAGACAATAAAGATGTCAGAGAAAACTCTGAGTATGATCAAAGACAATGAAGTGACCTGGGTTGACCTGCGCTTCACTGACACCAAAGGTAAGGAACAGCACGTTACCATCCCGGCTAAATACGTCGACGAAGACTTTTTCGAAACCGGCCAGATGTTTGATGGTTCTTCTATCTCTGGTTGGAAAGGCATTAACGAATCCGACATGATCCTGATGCCGGACGACGAAACCGCATTCCTGGACCCGTTCACTGAAGACGCTACCCTGATCCTGCGTTGTGACATCATCGAGCCGTCCACCATGCAGGGTTACGAGCGCGATCCACGTTCTGTTGCCAAGCGCGCTGAAGCCTTCCTGCAGTCTACCGGCCTGGGTGACACTGCGTTCTTCGGTCCTGAGCCTGAATTCTTCCTGTTTGACGGCATCACTTTTGGTGCTGACATGCAGGGCTGCTTCTACAAAATCGAATCTGCTGAAGGTGCCTGGGCGACCGCCGGTACTCCTGACGGCTCCAAGCTGGGCCACAGCCCACGCGTAAAAGGTGGTTACTTCCCGGTTCCGCCAATCGATTCTCACCACGACATCCGTGCTGCCATGTGTAACACCATGATCGCTATCGGTCTGGACGTTGAAGTACACCACCACGAAGTGGCGAACGCCGGCCAGAACGAAATCGGTGTTAAGTTCAACACTCTGGTGAAGAAAGCGGACGAAGTACAGATGTACAAGTACGTGATCCACAACGTTGCAGCTGCATACGGTAAAACCGCGACCTTCATGCCTAAGCCAGTGGTTGGCGATAACGGTTCCGGTATGCACGTTCACCAGTCTTTCTGGAAAGACGGCGAAAACATGTTCGCTGGTGACGGCTATGCTGGCCTGTCTGAAACTGCTCTGTTCTACATCGGCGGTATCATCAAGCACGCTAAAGCTCTGAACGCGTTCACCAACCCGTCCACCAACTCTTACAAGCGTCTGATCCCAGGCTTCGAAGCTCCGGTAATGCTGGCTTACTCTGCCCGTAACCGTTCTGCTTCTATCCGTATCCCTTACGTTGCGTCTCCGAAAGGCAAGCGTATCGAAGCACGTTTCCCGGATCCTACTGCTAACCCATACCTGGCGTTTGCTGCCATGCTGATGGCAGGTATCGACGGCGTTAAGAACAAGATCCACCCTGGCGATGCCGCTGACAAAGACCTGTATGACCTGGAGCCAGAAGAAGCAGCTCTGATTCCACAGGTTTGTGGCTCTCTGCGTGAAGCACTGGAAAGCCTGGAAGCTGACAAAGAGTTCCTGACTGCCGGTGGCGTATTCACCGAAGACATGATCGCTGCCTACATCGACCTGAAAATGGCCGACGTATACCGTGTTGAGCACACCACTCACCCGGTTGAGTACGACATGTACTACTCTGTGTAATCTGCTAAAGATTATATCTGAGTTGAGAAAGGGCCCTCCCGGGCCCTTTTTTATTGCCTGTCATTTCCCGGGTGCTGTGCTCGCTGAGCACACACTCTCTCGGGCCCGGTTGAATACGACATGGTCTACTCTGTGTAATCTGCTAAAGGTTATATCTGAGTTGAGAAAGGGCCCTACGAGGCCCTTTTTTATTGCCTGTCGTTTCCCGGGTGCTGTGCTCGTTGAGCACACACTCTCTCGGGCCCGGTTGGATACGAGATGGTCTACTCTGTGTAATCTGATAAAGATTATATCTGAGTTGAGAAAGGGCCCTCCCGGGCCCTTTTTTATTGCCTGTCGTTTCCCGGGTGCTGTGCTCGTTGAGCACAAACACTCTCTCGGGCCCGGTTGAATACGACATGGTCTGCTCTGTGTAATCTGATAAAGATTATATCTGAGTTGAGAACGGGCCCTCCGGGGCCCTTTTTTATTGCCTGTCGTTTCCCGGGTGCTGTGCTCGCTGAGCACAAACACTCTCGGGCCCGGTTGAGTACGACATGGTCTGCTCTGTGTAATCTGCTAAAGATTATATCTGAGCTGAGAAAGGGCCCTCCGGGGCCCTTTTTTATTGCCCGTCATTTCCCGGGTGCTGTGCTCGTTGAGCACAAACACTCTCGGGCCCGGTTGAGTACGACATGGTCTACTCTGTGTAATCTGATAAAGATTATATCTGAGCTGAGAAAGGGCCCTACGAGGCCCTTTTTTATTGCCTGTCGTTTCCCGGGTGCTGTGCTTTGCGCCCCCCTGTTCCTGACCAGCCTCCCAAAGCTGCAGGTGTCCCGACTTCGTGCTGTCGCTATACTGAGCATAAAGTGGTGGTTTCACCGATAGCACCACTGGCTGCATCATCATGAGGATACTCAACCGATTATGAACTGGGACAGACAAGCCCTGATCCGTGAATTCGGGGACTTCGACTGGCAGACTCTGCCAGACAGTCAGGGCGAACAGCTCGACGCCTATCTGGATTACTACAAGCTGCGCTTTGATAAGGCCGCTCATCATCACTGTGGCTTTATGCCACTGGGTGAATTCCGTATACCCGTGCATTACTGGCGTAACCAGAGCAGCAGTCGTGGTACCGCACTGATGGTGCATGGTTATTACGATCACGTCGGGCTCTACACCAGTCTGATTTCTTTCTGCCTGTCGCAGGGGCTCGATGTGGTGGCTTTTGATTTACCGGGTCATGGACTGGCCGATGGTGAACCTGCGGCGATACGTGACTTCCAGTTATACGATGATGTGTTCACTCAGCTACTGACACAGGTACAGGGACACACGGCTGCGCCCCTGTTTGCCTTCGGTCAGAGTACCGGCGGCGCCATTCTGGTGAATTACCTGCTCAAGCACCGTATCACGCCCGGACAGAACCCCTTCCGGGATATTTTCCTGCTGGCCCCTCTGATCCGCCCCAGAGGATGGCGCAAAGCACGGGTTCTGCATCCGCTGATCAGTCCTGTGATTTCTCACCTCAGGCGTGGCGTGGTGAATTCATCCACCGATCTGCAGTTTATCGAGTTTGTTGGCAGTCACGACCCGTTACAGGCAGAGAAGCTGAGTGTGAAATGGGTTGGCGCCATGCTGAAATGGGTGCGCTTTATAGAAGCCCAACCGGCAAGCCTGATCGCACCTATGGTTGTTCAGGGCGACCATGATGAGACGGTGGACTGGCAACACAACATGCAGGTATTGCAGGAGAAGTTTCCGTCACGGGAGCTGGTTATGATTCCGGACGGACGGCACCATCTGGTGAATGATGGTGCCGCAAAACAGCAGATCATGTACGGCCATATCGCCGAACGTCTGCGCCAGGCTCAGTAAGCTGAGCCTTCGCGTACGATCATAGGAGCAGACCACTCGCTTTCGAGAATCGGATCCATCGGGTCATACATACGCAGCGTTACTTCAAAGTTGGTATCCGGAACCGGTAGCCAGTTAGACAATGGGACACCCGCCGGTGGCTCGGTCGCCATATGGATAATCAGACTGCCATCCGGTTCGTACGTCAGGCCCGTATTGCTGCTGACCGCGTAACGTTGAATGCCCGTCACACCCAATGCTTCCGCCGCATCATTCTTCACCAGGAAACCTGCTTTGTTGTACACAGTGATGGACCAGAATGCCCGCACCGGCGGCTCAGTGCCCGGAGGGAAGGTCAGAGTGTAGTGAGAGTCACCGCTCAGCAGGCGGAAGTTCTCATCCCGCGTCAGGTTCTGGTAGACCGCAAACTCACCCCGGTTGGCACCGAAGCCCAGCTGTGCAACCACCGCCCGGATAAAGTATTTATCCCCAAAGTCCCCAAGTGGGATCATTTTCGGGTCCGGCCCCCATTTGCGCTGGGCTCCCAATCCGGCGATCACCAGATCCAGAGCAGACTGAGCATTGTACGCTCCATCCTCCAGACTTCTCTGAGCAAAGTAATTCAGGGAAGCGACCGTGGCCGTTGAATCCGGACCGACATTGATCAGCGCCAGCCGCTTCAGCAGATTCTCATCCAGGGAGCTGCGCGGAGCCTCTCTGAGCAGACGGTTAAGACGGGTGAAGAACTCACGGGCACTCAGGTCTTTGACTACTTCTTCCGGTTGCTTACGCTGGGTACAGTTCACCTGTGGTGGCTCGAGGCCGATATTCAGATAAGGCCGCAGCTGATACTGATCCTGAATGTCATTAACCACCTGCAGCGGTTCGCCCTCTTTGATCTCCGTCCGGCCAATAACCCAGACAAAGTCGGTCGGAGAAGGAACCTGAATATAACCCTCTGGTACGTCATCATCGCCACCTTCCCAGTTCGGGCCGGTGATGAAGTAGTGTCCTTCCCCATCGCCATGAGACTGAGTACCGAGTCCGGCAAAATTATTGGTCCAGATATCCAGCAGGGCCATCAGCACATAACGGTCAGGTACGGCCGGCATGTCCAGCAGTATTGGTGAGCGCGACAGATTCAGCATGGCACTCGAGTACAGGGTATCCACATTCGGCCGGACCACAGCCTGGAAGTTCGGGCCGGGGATGTCGTACACGTGGTGGAAGGTATTTACATCATCGCCGTTGTCACAATCACGGTTCGGGCCGATAAAGGCATCACGGGTTTCATCCATCAACAGAATGGGGAAGCCATAGATATAGCCTTCAGAAGCCACGTAGGAGACATCCGGACGAAACAGACCGGCTGCTGCCGTATGACTCAGTACAGAGGCGAACACCACCAGCAGGCTGGCAGAAATCGTTCGTGCGTTAACGGTTTTGAAGAAGGTTCTGCGGGTTTGACGGAGACCGCCCTTTCCTTGGGTATGCATAAAACAACGTCCATTGTTTGTTATTTTTGTACCAGAAAGTTTAGTCGGCTATTCGCAGGGTTAAAGGCGGCCAAGACGATTTATGCAGTTTTTATTAAAGTGGCTCAAAGAGAGCCATTCTGTCCCCAAAATACCTGAGAACAGTGGTCTAAGTCTCAAAATGTGGTGTCAGAAGATACCATTAGTCAGGGTCTTAACCAGCCATCGCCTTTACTTTTATGCTCCATCCCGGGGCACAAAAAATCCGGAACTGGGAGGCCCGGCACCCTCTCGTGAACCTGCACGTGCCATCGGGCACCTCAGCAGGAGAACCGGAGGGATGTTCAGAGGGGAGAAGATACCCGGAAACAGAAACGGCACCTTAAGCGGTGCCGTTATGTTATCTGCCAGACAGGAAACAGGATCAGTAGGCGCTGCCGGTACGGACAATTTTCGGCGGTTGCCAGTCACCGCTGAGGATCTCAGAGGCCGGGTCATACATCCGCAGGGTCGCCTCAAAGTTACCTTCCGGAACCGGCAGCCAGTTAGACAGAGACACACCCTCCGGCGGGTTGGCCGACATATAGATAATCAGGCTGCCATCATCTTCATACTGCAGTCCGGTGTTGCTGCCGACCGCGTAGCGGGTGAAGCCAAGTGCTTCAGAGGGCTCATTGGTGCTGAGAAAACCGTCCGGGTTATACACTGTCACTGACCAGAAGGCACCCACATCCGGCTCTTCTCCCGGGGCGAAGGTCAGGGTATACGTCGAGTCACTGCTCAGCAGATCCGAATCGGAGTCGCGGGTGGCGTTCTCGTACACGGCGAATTCACCACGGTTCGCACCAAAACCGACCTGAGCAACGACAGCACGGACAAAGTAATCCTCACCGTATTCACCCAGCGGCACCCGGTTCGGTGATGGCGACCAGGCCGAGCCCCTGCCCATTGCAACGATGGCTTTATCAATGCGCGACTGTGCAGCCTCACGGCCTTTGTCGAGATCACGCTTCTGCTCAAAGCTGAGTGCTTTTACTTTGCTCTGAGCCAGCGGGCCGACATTGATTCGGGCCAGCTTTTCAATCATCTCCTGATCCTGACCAGCCAGAGGGTATTCCCGCATCAGCATATCAAGTCTGGTGAAAAATTCTTCACCACTCAGTTTCTTCACCACTTCTTCCGGTTCGCTGCGGTCTTCGCATTTGAAGCGCGTACGCTCATTTCCACGGCTGCGGTAAAGATTGATAACAAAGCGGTCCTGCAGGCTGTTCACATCCGTGAGATCTTCATCTGCCCAGACTTCGGTGCGACCGATGATCCAGACAAAATCGGTCGGCGCTTTCACCCGGGTGTAACCCACCGGGGTTGTACCACTCCATTCCGGACCCGTGATGAAGTAATGCCCCTCACCGGTACCGTGGCTCTGGGTACCCAGACCGGCGAAGTTATTCGACCACGCATCCAGCAGTGCCATCAGTACATAACGGTCTGCCACCGCCGGCATATCCAGCAGCATCGGCCCGTCAGACAGATCCAGCATGGCAGCCGAGTAGAGGGTATCCACATTCGGGCGCACCACGGCGCGGAATTCGGTATCCGGCAGCTGGTAGACGTGATGGAAAGTATTGATGTCCGCACTGAGATCACAGGAACGGCTTTCTCCGGTGAAAGCATCACGGGTTTCATCCATCAACAGAATAGGAAAGCCGTAGATGTAGCCTTCTTCTGCGATATCCTGTGTTTCGGACGTACGAACCTCTGCAGCAACAGGCGCAGCCAGAGCAACGGACAGCAGAGTGCGGAGAATCAGAATAAGCGGCTGTTTCCAGATGGACTTCAGAGACAGCACTGACGGATTGCGGGATACGCAATTTTCATTATTTACGGTCATGAATCTTCTACTGCTTTTTTTATTTTTGTTAATAAGCAGTATAGTTCGGGGGTCTGAACCTGCCGGGACTTTGGACAAACCGGACAATTCTGGCCCGATTCGTCACATCCTTCGTCCTGTACTCAGAACCCGCCTTTTATGCGTTTTACCGGCGGTGCCTGCCATTGACCATTCAGTACCGGCTCCTCTGGCGCGTACATTCTCAGCGTCAGCGCAAAACGGCCTTCCGGAACCGGCAGCCAGTTACTCAGAGGAACACCCTCGGGCAGGTTATGAGAGAGATAGAGGGTGACACTGCCATCTTCTGCGGTCTCAAGGTCGGAATTGGTTCCCAATGCATAACGCGTAAGTCCCGCTGCTTCGGCGGCGTCATTTTTCACCAGATAACCGGTTTCGCTATAGGCCGTGATCGACCAGAAAGCATCCACCGGCGGCAGCTCGCCTGGCGCAAAGCGGATTTCATAATCCGACGAGCCCTTCAGCTTCAGACCGCCTTTATCGCGCACGGTATTCTGGTAGGTGGCGAATTCGTTGCGGTTGGCGCCGAAGCCGATTTCAGCCACCACGGCACGTACGAGGTAACGGTCGCGGTAATCGCCGAGTTTGATGCGCCGCGGAGAAGGTGACCATCCTTTATTCAGAGACAGAAAACCCTCCGATGTGCGCAGGGTCCATTGTCCCAGATCGCGTCCACGGTTAAGCAGGTCACGGTCCAGCACTTCGCGATCAAGGAAGGCTTCACGGCGCAGAGGCTCAACATGAATACCGGCCAGCCGGCTGATGATCGGACCATCCCAGTGGCGCGGCGGATTAGCCCGCATCAGGTCGGCCATCCGGGCAAAGAAATCCGGCCCGCTCAGCTGTTTCACCAGATCTTCGGTGGATTCTTTTTCCACAGCATCAATGCAGTGCACATCCTGAGAGGGCGGCGGCAGCTCATGCCCGTATGGGCTCAGCACAAACTGCTGCTGCAGTGCATGGGCCGCGGCCACATCATCGCGGTTACGCACTTCGGTACGGCCGATGATCCACACCAGATTGGTCGGCGACTCCACCAGAGTCAGGCCATCCGGTGCCTCGCCTTCCCAGTCGGGACCCACAATCAGATAGTGGCTTTCTTTATTGCCGTTGGTCTGAGTGCCGATACCGTAAAAGTTGTTGGACCAGGCGTCCAGCAGGGCCATCAGCACATAGCGGCCATCGGCGATATCCGGCATATCCAGCTGCATCGGCCCCTGTGACAGGTCGAGCATGGCGGAGGCATACAGGGTATCAACATTCGGACGGACCACAACGCGGAAGTCCGGCCCGGGAATCTCGCCGACATAAGCAAAGCGGTTAATGTCCGCGCCGAAACCACAGACCCGGTCAGGGCCGGTGAGGTTTTCACGGGTTTCATCCATCATCACCAGAGGAAAACCGTAAAGGTAACCCTGTGTCGCGGTGCGGGTGGCGCAACCGCCCAGGCTGAAAGCCGCGCTTAACAGCAGGGTCAGAAGCAGAAAATGGCGCAGCGGCCGGGGCGTTTCCGTGTAAACCGGGCGGATCATGACAAGGTCCTGTTCAGGGCGTCGGTTGTGACGCCAGCCTGAGAATAAAATTCCATTGCTCAGCGGTCACGGGCTGAACGGACAGACGTCCGGCCCGCAGTAATACCATTTCCTGCAATGCTTCACATGAGCGCATTTCAGAAAGAGAAATGAATCGTTTCAGTGCAGATTCAGCACGCACTTTTATGGTGATCCAGCGTGGTGAATCCGGACTGGATTTCGGATCAAAATACGCTGACTCAGGATCGAAAGCCGTTGGATCAGCAAGGCCCCGCTCAGTCACGGTGCAGATCCCGGCTATACCCGGGATTTTGCAGCTGGAGTGGTAAAAAAAGGCCAGATCGCCCTCTTTTATGTCATCCCGTAGGATATTTCGGGCCTGATAATTACGCACACCATCCCAAACAGTGCTATTTTCTGGTGCATTCTCTAAATCGTTGTAAGAGAATGTGTCCGGCTCCGATTTTAGCAACCAGTAATTCATGCCCTTCTCCGGGAGTGGCCTGTGACTTGCTAAGCAATGATTAATCAATGGCCGCAGTCTGACCGCGAAGCCGTCAGTGGACAAGTTTCAGAGCATAAAAAATGAAGCAGTTTGACGTATTGCTGTTTATCGCCGCACTCGTAACCGCCGGTTCTATGATTACCGGGATTGCCTACAGCGAGAGCGCCGAGCCACGTTACGCGATATCAGAAGCCAGTATCCGCTGAGCAGCGGATCAGGTTTTTGTCTGTCACTATCATCTGTAGTGGAATGTCCCAGCTTTCCACAGGCAGCCGTGTCACCTGCTGAAAGTGATACGCACATCCCGCCAGCACGGGTCTGCGGCTTTTTTCAGCAGCCATGAACGCCAGAGTGCGATCATAAAACCCCCCGCCCATTCCCAACCGGTTCCCGTCTCCGTCAAACGCTACCAACGGCAGACAGATCAGACTGATAAACCGCGCAGGCACTCTCACACCGTAGCGGAAGTCCGGCTCAGCAATACCAAAACGGTTCATTCTCATCGGCGTGTGCCGGGTATAGCGGATAAAACTCAGGTGACCCGGACGCAACGGATGCAGCACCGGTAACAGCACCTCGCAACCGCGGCGCTGCAGATCATCGATTAACCAGCGGCAATCAATTTCACCGTCATTTTTCAGATACACGGCCACCCGGCGACAGGCCAGAAAGGAGGGGTAACGGCGTAATTGTTTCAGCAGGTTACGGCCTGCACGCTGTGCTTCGGCATGGGGAACAGCGCGACGCAGACGACGCATGTCACGGCGCAGGGATGTGCGCGTTGCGGGGGTATTAAACAGGGAATTATTCATGGGAATAGATAAAGCCCACTGCAGTGCCAATTGTCGGTCAAAGCCCTTGAACCCTCTGGTTCAAGGTGGCGGGTCTGATCACTGAATCAGGCTTTCCGTACGTGCGGACATGCTCACAACAGCGAGTGAAACCTGCCTGGGTAATACGCATCGGCTCGAGGTCTTTGCCGACTGGCACTCCAGGGAGCAAGATCAGTATAACAATACTGTCCCCGTCCCTGTCATGTTAAATCCTTTAAATTTTTGTAATCTTTTTTTACCGGCGGAAGTCAGTACTCAGAGCTCCAGCTGGGACTCCTGACTCAGCACCTGATCAATGCGGTCGCAAAGACGGCTGATGTCTTTTCCGGCGCCGCTGTGCTCACCCTCAGCGGACAGCAACTGATGGGCGATGTTCAGCGCAGCAATCACCGCAATACGGTCTGTTCCCAGCACTTTACCGGCGTTGGAACTGGCCTGCTTGATCTCAGACATCTTATCGTTGAGGTAACGGCCGGCTTCGCGCAGTTCTTCCTCAGCACCCGCCGGGCAGTTCACGCGGTACTCACGTTCGAGAATATTCAGACTGATGGTTTTGGATGTTTCAGCCACTGTTGCGCTCCAGAGTCTGCAGGCGGGTAATCATTTCATTCACCCGGCGGCGGGCGATTTCATTCTGCTGAACCAGACGGGCTTTTTCAGCCTGCCATGCCGCTTCAGCGGCCCGCATTTTCTTGTTCTGTTCACGCAGTTCTTCATGCACGCTGAGGAGTTTTTCAACTTTCTCCAGCAGCGCCGTCATGTCTCTGTCCGGCATGCGGTGGTCACCTTGTAAAATCCCACGACTACTATAAGAGCGACCTGTGGGCAGGGTCAATCAATGTCCCGCCGTCAGGCCGCTGGTATCGACAGGCCATGGAACGAAATGGTTCACCCTTGTGCACATTCGCGGCGAAAACAGCCCGAAATTTTCCCCTGCGGGTGATAGAATCAGGGCCGGATTAAAGACAGAGGTATCTATGGTTTCAGAATATCCCGATCTCGCCGATCAGTGGGACACCTGTGGTTGCTATCAGTCGCCGTCTGCGCTGCAGGGCTGGCTGACCGGCTACCTCGCCAGTGGTGCACGGCTGACCACATCGCGCTGGCTGGAAGAAGCCATGGATTATCTGGAACTGGATGAACTCCCCACGGATCTGCAGACCACGCTCAGCGCTCTGTACGATCAGGTACTGGCCGGACTGCAGGCCGAAGATATGGCTTACGAGCCACTGCTGCCGGATGACGAAGAGGCCGACATCATCGAGCAGATCGACTGTCTCGCCCAGTGGAGCAAAGGCTTCCTCGACGGCATCGGCGCTTCCGGCAAGCTGACCGGCAGCATCGACAGCGATGTGATGGAAGTTCTGCGCGACCTGGATGCCTTCTCCCAGGCCGAAGCCGGTGAGATTGCTGACGCCGAAGCCGGCACCCTGTACCTCGAACTGGCCGAACACGCCCGGGTTGCCGCCCTCACCGTCTTTTACGCATTCAACAAATCTGCTCCGGGTGCACAGGTGCCCGAAGTTCTGCACTGAGGTGTATTATGATCAAGCTTAATTCCAGTGAGTATGCCAAGCGCCGTCAGGCCCTGATGGCCAGCATGTCACCCAACAGCATCGCGATTGTCCCCTCCGCGCCGGTCACCATCCGTAACCGCGACGTTGAGCATGCCTTCCGTCAGGACAGCGATTTTTATTACCTCAGTGGCTTTCATGAAGAGCATTCGGTACTCGTGCTGATCCCCGGTCGTGAGCAGGCCGAATACGTGCTGTTCTGTCAGGAAAAAATCAAAGAACAGGAAATCTGGACCGGCATCCGCGTCGGCCCAGAAGCGGCTCCGGAAAAACTCGGTGCTGATGATGCCTTCCCGATCTCCGACATCGACGAAATCCTGCCCGGCCTGATCGAAGGCAAAGACAAAATCTACGCCAGCCTGGGTGTCAGCCCGGAGTTTGACCGCCAGCTGATGCAGTGGGTTAACCACATCAAGAGCCAGGTGCGGAACGGTGCCTCTGCCCCGCATGAATTCAGTGCGCTGGAGCACCTGCTGCACGAGCAGCGCCTGATCAAATCCGACGAAGAAATCCGCGTCATGCAGGCCGCCGCCAACATCAGTGCCGAAGCCCACACCCGCGCTATGCAGGTGGTAAAACCCGGCATGATGGAATACCAGCTGGAAGCGGAACTGCTGAACATCTTTATGGCTGCCGGCAGCCGCTGGCCGGCCTACAGCTCCATCGTCGGCTCCGGTGATAACGCCTGCATCCTGCATTACACCAGCAACAACGACGTCATCAACGACGGTGAGCTGGTACTGATCGATGCCGGTTGTGAGCTGGACTACTACGCCTCAGACATCACCCGGACCTTCCCCGCCAACGGCAGATTCAGCGAACCTCAGCGCGCGCTCTATCAGCTGGTGCTGGATGCCCAGTACGCCGCCATTGACGCCGTAAAACCCGGCAACCACTGGAATCAGCCGCACGATGCCGCCGTACGCGTACTGACCGAAGGTCTGGTCGGACTCGGCCTGCTCAAGGGCGAGGTCAGCGAGCTGATTGAATCTCAGTCTTACCGTCAGTTCTACATGCATAAAACCGGTCACTGGCTGGGCATGGACGTGCATGACGTGGGCGAATACCGTGTCGACGGCGAATGGCGCGAACTGGAGCCGGGCATGGTGCTGACCATCGAGCCGGGTCTGTACGTGGCACCGGATGATGAGACCGTAGATGCACAGTGGCGCGGTATCGGTATCCGTATCGAAGACGACGTCGTCGTCACCAAAGACGGCCACCACGTACTGACCAGCGCCGTGGTGAAAGAAATCGCCGATATTGAGGCCCTGACAGCCTGAGCCGCCCATGAGCACGCCTGACGTACTGACAACAGACATCTGCATCCTCGGTGCCGGCATGGCCGGTGCCAGTCTGGTGCAGCTGCTGCGCCCGGCACGGGCTGCCGGAATCAAGATCACCCTGATCGACCGCCAGCCGCTGTCCTGGAACAGCTCCGCCGACGAGCGTCCGCCCAGCTTTGATGGTCGCGCAACGGCACTCTCATACGGCACCAAAGACATTCTGGCCAGCCTTGGTCTGTGGGACGCCGCCGCACCCCACGCCTGTGCCATTGAGCATATTCAGGTCAGCGACAGCGGCCACTTCGGCCAGACCCACATGCACGCTGAAGAACAGGGTACCGAAGCGCTGGGCTATGTGATTGAAAACCACCGCCTGGGTCAGGCACTGCTCACCGGCCTGCGTGAAGACGATACCCTGGCGCTGCTGGCACCGGCGGACGTCACCCGGGTGCAGATGGTCCCCGCAGGAGCCGCCCTGACCCTGGCCGATGGCCGCAGCCTGCAATGCCGCCTGCTGATCATGGCTGACGGTGGCCGCTCAGATCTGCCACGTCAACTCGGCATTCATCACCAGAGCAGCAGCTATGGCGCTACGGCGCTGGTGACCCGCATCAGCACCAGCGAGGCGCATAATAACTGGGCTTACGAGCGCTTCCGGGAAGATGGCCCACTGGCTCTGCTGCCACTGGATACGCAGGATTTCGCCGTGGTCTGGACCCTGCAGAACGACGAAGTCAGCGACATCATGGCACTGCCGGATGCTGAGCTGCTCGCCCGCCTGCAGGCGCAGATCGGCTACCGCTGTGGCCGCTTCACGCGCATTGGCGAACGCCTCACCTACCCGCTGGCACTGGTGAAAAGTACCGAACAGGTACGTCGCTCACTGGTATTGCTTGGTAATGCCGCACATACCCTGCACCCGGTTGCCGGACAGGGCTTCAACCTGACCCTGCGCGATGCCGCCGTGCTGGCTGAGCACCTGAATAAAGCCGTCAGCGAAGGCCGCAATCCCGGTGATCTGGAGGTTTTACAGGGCTTTGCCCGGACCCAGATACAGGATCAGCGCAACACCATACTCGCCAGCGACTGGCTGCCACGCCTGTTCAGCAGCAAAGAGCCGGCGGTATCGGTTCTGCGTAATGCCGGACTGATCGGCATGACCGCCTGCCCGCCGGTACGCCAGATGTTTACCCGTCATGCCATGGGCCTCGGCCAGACCCGGGCCAGAACCGAATAACCGCGGCCCGGATGACCGCAGGATTCCCACCAGGGGGAGCAGAATATGAACGCATTTGATGTTGTAATCGTCGGTGGCGGACTGGTCGGACAGGCCATCGCCGCCGCACTGACGACAGACCATAACGGCCCCCGCGTAGCGCTGGTCGACCCGGCAGAGATTCAGCCGCCACCGGCTATCGGGAGCATTCAGGATTATGACCTCAGAGTCAGCGCCCTCACCGCCCGCAGCCAGGACTTTCTGACCCGCATCGGCGCCTGGAACCGCATCCCCGCCGACCGTCTGTCTCCCTACCGTGGCATGCACGTCTGGGACGCCGAAGGCACCGGCTCGGTCACGTTCGATGCCGCCGATATGCATGCGCCTGAACTGGGCCACATCGTTGAAAACCGCGAAACCGTCTATGCCCTCAGTCAGGCACTGGCAGGCCGCGAACTGACCCGGCTGCAGGACACCGTCGCCTCGTTCACGGACCCGGATGAAAACGGCAGACTGTCTGTAACACTGGGCAGTGGTGACACCCTCACCACACGCCTGATCATTGGTGCTGACGGCGCCCTGTCCGGCGTGCGCCAGTTTGCCGGAATCCCCACCCGCGAGTGGGACTACGACCATCACGCCATCGTCGCCACCGTCGAGTGCGAACAACCGCTGCAGGCCACCGCCTGGCAGCGCTTCCGCCCGCAGGGACCGCTGGCACTGCTGCCGCTGCACAGCAACCCGCATCTGGCCTCCATTGTCTGGTCCACCAGCCCGGACGAAGCCGCTGCCATGCTGGCACTGGACGACGACGCTTTCTGCGAAGCGCTGGGTCAGGCCTTTGAATACCGCCTCGGTAAGATCCTTGCCAGCTCAGCGCGGGCCAGCTTCCCGCTGCGCCAGCGCCATGCCCGCAACTACTACAGTCACGGCGTCGTACTCGCCGGAGACGCTGCCCACACCATCCACCCGCTGGCCGGACAGGGCGTCAACCTTGGCTTCAAAGACGCCGAAGTCCTCGCCGAAGAAATCCTGCGGGCATACCGTATGGGACTGTCACCGGGTGAAGACGCCGTGCTCGCACGTTATCAGCGCCGCCGTCAGGGCGACAACCTGGCCACTATGGCGACGATGGAAGGCTTCAAGCGCCTGTTTGCGGCTGACCAACCACTGGTGCGGTTACTGAGGAATGAAGGGATGCGGATTTTTGACCGGGTGATGCCGTTGAAGAAGCAGGCGATGATAAAGGCGATGGGGTTGTAAGCGCGAAATATTGAAGCTAGCTTAACAAACCTTTCATTTTATTTTTTCCCTTTTAATATGCGGAGATTTGATAACATTTGCTTGATCATCGATTACTTTTTATATATTTTCAATTAGATAAAGCTCGAAAAACTCTGAAATCACCAAGGATGAAACATGAAATCTAAATGGAAACTTTTTATCAGTCTAGCTCTACTAATTTCTTCAAGTGTATATGCTGGCACGAAAACGGAGAATGTAATTTGTAACGATTGTTCTCAATCGGCTACTTCAATAGATGCAAGATCATGGGGCACTAGAGAGTTAGGATCAAGAGAGTCTGGCTACTATACGGCTGTTAACTTGAAGGGTCGCAGCTACACAACATACTCTGTTACAAAAAAACCCGCCCAACCAGGCCCGGGGACTCAAAGAGGTGGAGATGAGCACTCTTTAACCAGCACCGCCACTTCTTACACCATCAGTGTCTATAAGACTAGCACCCCCTCATATATCTCTTCCGATATTAATGGTCTATTCAATGAGCTTAGCGCCTATAAAAACCAAATACAATCGCAATCAAACGAAGTCCCATCAAGTGTAATCAGCGACCCTTGGGATTTTTTGGAATGTTCTGCATGTGATTCACGACTTGGCAACTACATCCGTGATGACGTACCAGTTATTGAAAGAATTGCTGACAACATCATCGCCTACTTATCTTCACTTAGTATTATCGATAGAGTGACAGATATTCACTACATTCAATTGCAAAGTGGGGGCAAGGTAAAAGTAGAAGTATCTATGGTATCAGATGGAAGTGCGTTCCTGACATATGATATAAAGATCGTTGATGTCTGGGATGAATCAGGCAATCGGGTTCCAAGAGATTCTAACGAATTAAGAGAGGGTATAAAATATTTTATTGATGAATTCGAACAAGCTGAGAATATCAACAGTACAATTAATCGCTTTGGATATGGAATCCCCACAAGCAAAGAGAAAACTTACGTATATACATTTAAATGCACCAGTAATAGTCATTGCACAATATCTGGCAAAGAGAAATAACCCAAGTGACAGCCAGGTGCTCTTACAGGGCACCTGCTATAGGAAATATAAAATGATAAGTGCTAGTGTTTTCCAATTTGCAGTCATTATTTTATGGATTGCATCAATCATTCACGTATTGGTGTCTACAAAAGTCTCTTCAGAAAACAGATTGTTGTGGGCGTTATTATGTTTCATCATTCCTTTTTTCCCATATCTTTTTTTCCTCATGACATTCAATAGGAATAAAAATTAATCAAATCAATGTAAAATCAATGGGGTCAGAGTCATTGATTTTTAGCTTCCCGGAAAGCTGACGACTTCTGGTCACCACCGCGTGACATTGGCATTGAGCGCCTCCCGGTTTTGACTTCGATTTCAGCCTTAAACCGGCTATCTCCAGTGCCCAGGAGATTTCTGTCGCATTGCGTATTTCAAATAGTTCTTACTCCGGCATCGCTCCCCGGAACATCTTACGATAAGCACCCTGCCTTTCTTCACCGTACTTCCCAATTGCAGATAGATCGGATGCTCTGACCCCATTGATCCTAACAGAAATTTCGGCGGCCCCAGAGACGCACTTTCAACCAGCAACACCTTTCCTTAAAAGAGACATCAGTGGGGGCATTTACTCTCAATATTTCCTTCAGGACCTCATTATTTGGGTAGTGAGCTTGCTGTTCGAAAAGCAGTTAAGGCTCTCAGTGCAGTAATTTCGATCTCGGTGCTGCTGGTTTTCAGTGCGCCTGTTGCGAGCCACGGAGTTCAAAAACGAGCAGACCGACAGAACATGGATGTTCTGTCAGATCCGCTGAGGCAGGACGCCGAATCGGATCGTGGTCGTTGTGAGTTTGCAGAATGACGTGAAACAGCGAGGAACACAGCGCGAAGCAGGAGGGTGGGCCAGCGCCGGGAGGATGCCGTCCTCCCGGGAGCACGAATACACTCAGCTTAAAATATTACTGGATTGCTTCGCTAAGGCTCGCAATGACATAAGGATTAGAAATAAAAATCACCCATAAAAAAAACCGGCATAAACGCCGGCTTTTTTCATCACTGACTCCGTCAGCAACAACTCCTTCATCAACCAATCACTTCAGCAACGTATTCAACTGCGCCACATCCCCTTCACTCAGCACTCCTGAGTAATACTTCAGGTTCAGCAGGTTGATGATGTAGTCATAACGCGCATTGGCGTAATCGCGTCCGGCAGCAAACAGGTTACGCTTGGCGTTGAGCAGTTCCACGATGTTGCGGGTACCGACCTTATAACCGGTCTCGGTTGCATCCAGCGCTGAACGTGCAGAGCGGATGGCCTGTTCACGGGCGGCGATGTTGCGCACGTTGTTACGAACCTGCAGGTAGAGGCTGCGGATGTTCTGTTTCAATTCGCGCTTCTGCTGTTCCAGCGTTGCATCAGCAGCGGCGTAACTCAGAGCAGCCTGTTTGGTGGCGGCGTAGTTAGAGCCACCAGCCAGCAGAGGTACGGTGACCTGCAAGCCATACATTTTTGTGGTGGTGTCCAGGTCATCATCGTATCCATCAATGGACTGTGTCTCATCACTGTAGCTGGCAAACAGATTCACTGTGGGCAGATGGTTCGATTTGGTGGCGTTGCGTGACAGACGTGCAGATTCCAGCTGAGCCGTGGCCGTCAGCAGGCCCGGAAAGCCTTCCATACCTGAGGTAACCCAGGCGCTGGCATCTTCCGGCTGCGGGTTGTTCAGGTCGGCGTTTTCTTTCAGCGGATCAACGTCTTTAATCACGGAACCTGTCAGTGACTCCATGGCTTCGTAGCTGATCTCCAGGCTGGCCTGCATATCCAGCAGGTTCACGTAGCTGAGGTCATAGGCGGCCTGAGCTTCGTTCAGTTCGGTCACTGGCGACAGTCCGACTTCGTAACGCTGACGCACCTGCTCGAGTGACTGCTCAACAGATTCCACTTCAGCCTCGGCGGCGGCCAGGTTGTCCTGCGCACGCAGAATCCCAAAGTACACATCGGCAGTACGCAGAATCAGGTTCTGCTCGGCGATTTTAAGAGTCAGGTCCGAGACACTGTCCACCGACAGTGCGGCTTTATAGTTGTACCAGGTGTTCAGGTTGAACAACGGCATGTTGGCATTCAGCTCAAGCGTCGTCGCTGTGTAATCTGATTCCCGACCGGTCAACACCAGGTCAAACTGGTTTGTTGTCTCATAATAAACCGTGGAATACGATTCTGAATCACTGTTACCTTTGGCCCAGGTATAGCTGGCACTGGCCTGAGGCAGCAGTCCGCCACGGGCGATGGTGGCGTTGTAGCTGTCGGCCTCGCGGGTGGCGCGTGCGGCCGCAACCTGAGCATCATTGGCTACCGCCAGGTCGTATACGGCACTCAGATCCTCAGCCGCTGCTGTCATACTCAGTGACAGTCCGCAGGCGGCCGTGGCCAGAGGGAGAAATCTTTTCATGTGGGTACCTTTCTCAGGCTGTTAGTCTCTCAGGGCTGTGCAGCTCACAGAACCTGTTGCCGACTATTTCGGCAATGTTCGATGGAGTCTAACAGAAAAAAATCGCATTACCCGTGCGCTTTGGTGCGCCTGAGCGAACACACTTATTAGCACAGATCATACAGGACAGTTTATGGGCGATTTGAACCTTTCCTTCACCCGCGACGACGTGATTATTGAATCACGCGAGACCGTCTATCAGGGGTTTTTCCGCATGGAAAAACTGCGACTGAGTCACAAAACCTTCGACGGACAGATGCTGGGGCCCTTCACCCGTGAACTCTTTACCCGGGGGGAGGCGGTGTGCGTGCTGCTGTATGACGCGCAACGCGATGAGGTAGTACTCACTGAACAATTCCGTGTGGGTGCATTAGAGGATGAACGCTCTCCCTGGTTGCTGGAGCTGGTTGCCGGTATGGTCGAAGACGGTGAAACCTACGAAGACGTTGCCCGGCGTGAATCCGAAGAAGAATCCGGCTGCACGCCTCTGAGCCTGATACCCATCTGCCGTTACTGGGTATCCCCCGGTGGCACCGATGAACGGGTCGCCATCTACTGCGGCCTGATCGACAGTGGGAATGCCGGGGGTGTCCATGGTTTAATAGATGAACACGAAGACATCCGGGTCCACCGGATCGCATTTGCTCATGCCTGGCAGGCGGTGTCTGATGGCACCATCGACAACGCTGCCACCATCATGGCCATACAATGGCTCAGGATACATCACGACACGATACGCAGTGGTAAGGTGCCTGAACTGACAGTCAGGTTCTGAATTGCGCCGGGCTGAAAAAGCCTCCCGGCACTGCTATGGTTTCTGACTTGCCAGCATGCAACATACACCCGGACTGAGGAGAACACGTGCGCCGCAAACCCTATGTGCCTGACCTGCAGGAACTGGCCTCGCTGTGTGAAGCCAATTATCTGCGTTTTCTCAAACTGCTGCCCGACACCGAGGCAGGCAGTGAGCGGCTCATCGGTATCAGCACGCCCAGCGGCCAACAGGCGCACATCCGCATTCAGGTGAACGAAACCCATCCGTATACCAGCATGCTGACGGTCACGCAGGAAGGCCTGAACCCGGAATGGATTCAGCCACCGCGTATGGAGGTCCGCCTGTATCACGACGCCAGCATGGCCGAGGTGCTCTGTTATCAGAATCAGCACAAGTTCGAAGGGCGTTATCAGTACCCGAATCCGCAGATGCGCATGCCAGACGAGAAAGTCCAGCTGAACCGGTTTCTGGCCGACTGGCTGGAGCATTGCCTGCATCACGGCCATACTCAGACTCCGTTTCACTTTACGCCAAGCTACCCCTGAGCCATGTCTGATCTGATCATACCGCCAGCCCTGCACAACAGTGGCTGTCTCTACCTGCACGGTTTTTTAAGCTCACCCGCCTCGGAGAAAGCACAGCAGATGCTGGCCCTGTTTGCAGAACACCCGGAGCTGGGGGAGATCCGCACGCCGGAGCTGACCCATCATCCACTCGACGCCATTGCGCTGGCGGAAGCTGAACTGCAGGCACTGCAGCAGGAACATGACCAGGTCTGGCTCGTCGGCAGCTCGCTCGGCGGGTTTTACGCGACCTGGCTGGCGGAGAAACACCATCTTCCGGCCATTCTGATCAACCCGGCAGTACGCCCGCACGAGCTGTTCCGTCATTACATCGGCGACCACAGACACTTCCATACCGGCGAGACGGTCACCGTCGAAGAAGCCCATCTGGATCAACTGGAATCCCTGCACTGTCCGCAGATTCAGCAGCCTGAGAACCTCCTGCTGCTGTTGCAGACCGGCGATGAAACACTGGATTACCGCCAGGCAGCAGCCCTCTACCGCGACTGCCCGGCGTGGCTGGAAAGCGGCGGAAATCACAGCTTCACCGGCTTTGACGAACGCGTACCGCAGATACTTGCTCATCTTCAGCGCTGTATTTCCTGACAATGTCCGGATTCGACGGACTGCAAAAGGGCCCCGTGCTGGGTATACTCCGGGAAAAAGAACATCTTTGATCACGGGAATTCAATGTCAGATCAATACACCGCCTCTTCGATTGAAGTCTTAAGCGGTCTGGACCCGGTGCGCAAACGCCCGGGCATGTACACCGACACCACCCGCCCGAACCACCTGGCACAGGAAGTCATCGATAACTCCGTCGACGAAGCACTGGCCGGGCACGCTGACCGCATTGAAGTGACGCTGCACGGCGATGGCTCAATGACGGTGCTGGATAACGGCCGCGGTATGCCGACTGACATCCACCCGCAGCACGGTATCTCCGGTGTGGAACTGATCCTCACCCAGCTGCACGCCGGTGGTAAGTTCTCCAACGACAACTACCAGTTCTCCGGTGGTCTGCACGGTGTGGGGGTTTCGGTCGTGAACGCCCTGTCACAGGTGGTGGAAGTGACGATATGGCGCGACGGTCAGGTACAGCGCATTGGCTTCAAAGACGGCTATAAGGCCATCAACCTGCAGGTCATCGACACCTGCGGTAAGAAACGCACCGGCACCAGCGTGCGCTTTCTGCCCGACCCGAAATACTTTGATTCCCCCAAGTTCTCCATTCCGCGGCTGAAACATTTATTGCGCGCCAAAGCCGTGCTGTGTCCGGGCCTGAAAATCATCTTCAACGCCCCGAACGCCGAAGACAGCGCCGAGTGGTACTACGAAGACGGTCTCAAAGACTACCTCACGGTCAACGCCACCGGTTGGGAAGCCATTCCGGAGCAACCCTTCAGCGGCTCCATGACCGGCAAAACCGAAGGGGTCGACTGGGCCCTGCACTGGCTGCCGGAAGGCGGCGACCTGCTGCAGGAAAGCTACGTGAACCTGATCCCGACGGCTCAGGGTGGCACCCATGTGAACGGCCTGCGTTCCGGTCTGCTCGATGCCCTGCGCGAGTTCTGTGAGTTCCGCAACCTGCTGCCGCGCGGCATCAAACTGACGCCGGATGACCTGTGGGAACGCTGCTCCTACGTACTTTCAGCCAAGCTGGCCGACCCGCAGTTCGCCGGTCAGACCAAAGAGCGCCTGTCGTCGCGCGAGGCCTCCGCCTTTATTTCCGGCATCATCAAAGACGCCTTCGCGCTGTGGTTGAACGAGAACACCGCCGACGCTGAGCGTCTGGCCGAAATGGCCATCAGCAGCGCCCAGACCCGCCTGCGCAAGGCCAAGAAAGTTGCGCGCAAGAAGATCACGCAAGGCCCGGCACTGCCTGGCAAACTGGCCGACTGTACCGGTCAGGACGGCGAGCGTACCGAGCTGTTTCTGGTGGAAGGTGACTCCGCCGGTGGCTCAGCCAAGCAGGCCCGCGACCGCGAGTTTCAGGCCATCATGCCGTTGCGCGGCAAGATCCTGAACACCTGGGAAGTCGACCCCAACGAAATTCTGTCCTCGCAGGAAGTACATGACATCGCCGTGGCACTGGGTATCGACCCCGGTGCTGACGATCTCTCCGGTCTGCGCTACGGCAAGATCTGCATCCTGGCCGATGCGGACTCTGACGGTCTGCACATCGCCACGCTGCTGTGCGCCCTATTCTTGCGCCACTTCCGTAAGCTGGTCACCGAAGGCCATGTCTATGTCGCCATGCCACCGCTCTTCCGGATTGATATCGGCAAAGACGTGTATTACGCCCTCGACGAAGCGGAAAAGCAGGGCATTCTTGAGCGTATTCAGGCCGAAAAGAAACGCGGCAAAGTCAACGTCCAGCGCTTTAAGGGTCTGGGGGAGATGAACCCCATGCAGCTGCGCGAAACCACCATGGACCCCAACACCCGCCGCCTGGTGCAGCTGACACTGGACCCGGGTGATGACACCAATGAGCTGATGGACATGCTGCTTGCCAAAAAACGCTCCTCCGACCGCAAGGCCTGGCTGGAAACCCACGGCAACGAAGTTGATATTGTCTGATATGTAAATTAGTACATAAAGTTGAACAGTTCGACATAAGCTTGAACAAATAAGTACATAAGTTTGAACAAAAGCCCCGCCAAACTCGATTTGCCGGGGCTTTTTTATGGGCCACGCAATAATAAGAACAAAATCTATTGGCTTGTGATGATGTTCTGACGATCTGTTCGATAAGAAGTGAGCTCAGATTTCATGGTCACACAATAAATTAGTTTTCGAGAGAATACTTTTGGATACTTTGACATACTGCGGGTCATTGCATCTACAAGGCTTTAGGTAGGGTGTTCTTATGCCTCGCCCTGAATTTGATTAACTCTATGTCAAACCTTGGTAATCCATGATCCCAATTTCGCTAGAGCGAATGCTCGAACTATTGCGCGATGGCCTGTATTCCGGTTGTGTCGCGCTAGTTGTCGAAGCTGAAAACCGTCATCAAGTTATTGCGTTGTTAGAGAAGCTTGGAAATGAACGGTGTGACCGCGTGCAGATTATGACCTTGGATTCGGAGACAGCAATTGACCTGCCCTTGGAGTCCATTGATGGCGACCTCTTGCTTATTGATGGCTTGAGCAAGATTGGCCCCCATAGCCAAGAGGCATATGCACTGCGGACATTTCTTGATGTCAGAAGAAATACAGCGGGCAAAACGATCATAATCTTAGATCCTGACGGCTATAGATCCCATTTTTCTGACAGCGATGCGCCATTCTATTTGTTTTGCGATTTTGTCTTCGAATCAGATCTTTCTTGAACGGATGGCTATTTATCGATAGCGGTGCAAGCCAATTTCAGCAATGAAAGGCTCATCGTGTATGCTGGATTCGCGTTGAATTCTGGGTTCGATATGCTCGCGCTGTGATGGCGGCTGTCGCCATTTCAGTCGTGGCAGGTTTTTCTGTGGCAAAACGACTACACCGGATAAGGGTGTCGATTTCGGTATTCGAACGCCATCTTCAAAGTAGGCATAGTTTGCTCGGAGCTGCTCCTTCAGGGGCGTTACCTTTGCAAATTCATTGTCAGAGCATAGCGCCAGGGTTTCGAGGGCAGATTCTCTTTCCTCGTCAGTAAGATTTTTGGCCAGTTTTAGGG
>DBNK01000034.1 GCA_002298335.1 Thalassolituus sp. UBA674 | reverse complement strand
TCAAGCCGCAGGATGACGAAGTTTTTGAAAAATCACTCAAACTTCACCTCATCATGTATCATGCTCAGGAATTAGCATTTTTAGTAAAACTGCACAAAAAAACCCGGCAAAAGCCGGGTTTTTTACTTTGGTTTTTTATTTCTGGTTTTATGTTCAGAACATAAAACCAAGACCCACGGATGCAAAATCAATATCGGCATCCACCTCACCTTCATCAAACTTAGTGCGCTCGTATTCTGCGCGGACATTCATATTATCCAGAATCGCCACAGAGACACCGGCACCGTAAATCAGGCTGGTACCATCGGTTTCATCGGTGTAACCCAGCGGACCTTTGTAATCCGCGTTCCACCACATCTGACCACCTTTGGCGTAAATGCGGGTATGCTCAGCCACCGGAATACCCAGCAGCACAGAAGCGGTCACACCGTCCGGGTCAAAGCTGACACCGTTCTCTTCAAATTTACCGATGGCCATATACTGTCCTTCGACACCGATATAATCGGTAATCCAGACACCGGCAAAGGCTTTCCAGCTGCTGCGGTCGTCTTTCAGTTCATCGGCATCACCGAGTTCTTCGATGTCTTCGCCGTAAACGGCCAGGTTTTCCATCTTACTGTAGGTCACACTGCCACCGATAAAGGCATCCGGCTGATCATCGTCGTAGCTGTTACCGTAAGGTTCTGCCAGAACCGGAGCAGCAATAAAACTGGTGGCGAGTACAGCGAGTGATAACTTTTTCATTGGAGTTTTCCTCTTAGCGGAGAATGTAAAAATTTTAAATTGCCCGTGCTAAGTGGGAGAGGAATGTGAACCCGATGTTCAGTTTGATTACACAACGGATTGTTTCAGGAACCCATAAATGTAAAAGCAGTCTGAAAAGGGTTTTGAAAAAGAATAGTGATTGATTTCGGGGTGGGATATGTGGGAAAAATACTCAGTCTTTGCAAATAAATCTTAAATATCTGAACCCATGACAATAAATCTAATAAAAAAAACCGTGGCGATCCAGCTTTTTATAGTGGGTCTGTGGACATCCTTTGCGGCCGCTGACGAAGTCTGCCAGACCGCTCTGGCTGACTCTCCTGCTTATAAAGAAGCCGTTATCTTTTTTCCGTGTCAGATAACAACTCCCCTGCCCGCCCTGACCCTCACCGGCGGATACAACAATACATACCGTAATCTGTTGTGGATGACGGAAGCGCTGGCGGCCAATGGCTACATCGTTCTGACCATGACTCCGAACGATATCAACGGCACCGTCAGTGAATGGCAGCAGCTGCATCTGCAGGGCCAGACTCTGCTGCACACAGAAAACCAACGCGAAACCTCAGACGTATCCGGCAAGATAGATACTCAGCGCCTGGGCATGGCCGGGTTCTCCATGGGGGGCGGTGGCGTACTGCTGGCTGCAGCGGAGTTGAAAGATCAGATACAGGCTGTCACTGCATTTGCGCCTTTTCTGCTGGAAGAAGACCGGTCCTTAGCGAGCCCAAGCGCCGCGACTCTGATACTGGCCGGAGACCGTGACCTGCTCGTCACCAACGAATCTGTCGGCCAGATCTGGCAGGCCGTTACAGCTTCAGCCTCAGCTTCTGCCCTGATGAAATACCACAATGGCCGTCATCAGCAGTGGTACCGCAATGAGTTTCCGCAAAACCGCGACAGCTATCTGCGCCTGACCCTTGCCTGGCTCGATCACTATCTGAAAGGCAATACACCTCAGGACGATGTGTTCTCCGACCTCTCTGCCGGACAGGACGCTGATAATGAATTGCTCAGCCGGGCGGAGTACAACAGCCGCTGAAAACAGGCATAACTGCCCGGAAATTGGCGAATGACAGGTCTGAAAATGAAGCAATTCAGGCCATGTTATTAATTAACAGGTGCTCAGTTTCTCATGCTCTGGTCGTAATGATAGGATGCTCTGATAACAACAACTAGAACGATTTCCGAGCGGGAGCGACCCTATGAAACCTTTCACAACTTTTAAACTGGCGTTGCTGGTACCAGCAGCCCTGCTGCTTCAGGCCTGTATCGGCGGCGGCAATCCGGACCCCGGCCCTACCGACCCGGGCGCCCAGGCTCTGACCAATCCGGGGCCATACGAAATCTGCTACTACGATAACGGTATCAGCAGTAGCGATTATGCCTCTGCACGTATGTTCTACCCCTGTGACCTGAGTGCTGGTCCGTTCCCGGCCACCACCCTGACCGGTGGTTACACCAACACCAAAGAAGACATGTACTGGCTGGCGTATCACCTGACCTCTCATGGTTATGTGGTGATGGCCATGACTCCAACCAACCGTTTCGGTCAGCCTCCGGTCTGGGCCATGGCTCAGAAAGCTGGTTTCGCCATGCTGGCTACCGAAAACAGCGACAGCAGCAGCCCGCTGCAGGGCATGATTGATCTGGATGCCCGTAACCTCATGGGCTTCTCCATGGGTGGTGGTGGCGTCCTGCTGGCCGCCAGCGAAATGGGTGGCGCTCAGACCAGTGCGATTGCTCTGGCACCATGGCTGGGTGATGACATGCCGGTATTTGGCAACATCAACAAGCCAACGTTGATGCTGGGCAGCGAAGAAGATGAACTGGCCTACTACGTCGAAGACTTCTATTCGCGTCTGCCGTCATCCATTGAACGCGGACTGGGTATGTGGGCCGGTTCCAGCCACTTTGACTGGTACGGCGACCAGCGCAGCGAAGAAGGCATCAAAGCCCAGTTCCGTACTCTGGTCACGGCCTTCCTCGAAGTTCACCTGAAAGGCGATTCTTCAGCTTACAGCTACTTCGAAGGCGCTGAGCACGACGAGCATGTTGCTGAAGGCTGGTTCTCTGCGTACGACTTCCAGAAGAAGTAAGCGGTTTCAGCCCAATAAAAAAGCCACCCTCAAGGTGGCTTTTTTTGTGCCCGGTAATCTGCTGATCAGCGCAGCAGAGACACGGCAGATTACTCTGCCGGTTTCGCTTTCTCACGCAGCTTGATGTGCAGTTCGCGCAGCTGAGTATTGCTCACTTCGCCCGGCGCTTGTGTCATAACACAGGCCGCAGACTGAGTTTTCGGGAAGGCAATCACTTCACGGATGCTGTTAGCACCGGTGAGCAGCATGATCAGACGATCCAGACCAAACGCCAGACCACCATGTGGCGGCGCACCGAACTTCAGAGCGTCGAGCAGGAAGCCGAACTTTTCGCGCTGTTCTTCTTCGCTGATGCCCAGTACGTCGAATACTTTTGCCTGCATATCCTGATCGTGGATACGGATAGAACCACCGCCCAGCTCACAGCCATTCAGTACCATGTCGTAGGCACGTGACAGCGCTGCAGTCGGGTTGGCTGCCATTTCTTCTGGCGAGCAGCTTGGTGCAGTGAACGGATGGTGCAGTGCAGTCAGAGAGCCATCGTCGTTTTCTTCGAACATCGGGAAGTCAACGACCCACAGAGCAGCCCACTCTGATGTGTACATGTTGAGGTCTTCTGCCACTTTGCAGCGCAGTGCGCCCAGTGCATCACACACAACTTTAGTTTTGTCTGCACCGAAGAAGATGATATCGCCGTTCTTAGCGTCCAGCTTCTCCATGATCTTCATTGTGTTGTCGTCACCAATGAACTTGATGATCGGAGACTGCAGGCCTTCTACGCCGTTTTCAATTTCGTTGACCTTAATCCAGGCCAGACCTTTGGCGCCGTAGATACCAACGAACTTGGTATATTCGTCGATCTGCTTACGCGACAGCTCAGCGCCACCCGGTACTTTCAGTGCAGCAACGCGGCACTTAGGATCTTTCGCTGGTGCTGCGAACACTTTGAAGTCGATGTCCTGCAGGAACTCTTCAACATCCACGATTTCCATCGGAATACGCATATCCGGCTTATCAGAACCGTACTTGCTCATCGCTTCTGCGAAAGGCATACGAGGGAAGTCGCCGAGATCAACGTTCAATTCTTTGAGGAAGATTTCTTTGATCATGCCCTGAGCCAGGCCCATGATGTCTTCTTCATCGATGAATGACGCTTCGATATCGATCTGGGTGAATTCCGGCTGACGATCAGCACGCAGGTCTTCGTCACGGAAACACTTGGCAATCTGGTAGTAACGGTCAAAACCGGACACCATCAGCAGCTGTTTGAACAGCTGAGGCGACTGCGGCAGCGCGAAGAAAGAACCTTCGTGGGTACGGCTTGGCACCAGATAGTCACGCGCACCTTCTGGGGTGGCACGGGTCAGGATCGGCGTTTCGATATCGAGGAAGCCGTTGTCTTCGAGGTAGCGACGGGCCGTGGAAGTCACTTTCGAGCGGAAGCGCAGCTTGTCCTGCATTTCCGGGCGACGCATGTCCATGTAGCGGTATTTCAGACGGATGTCTTCGCCCACGTCGGTGTAACCATCCAGCGGGAACGGCGGAGTCACTGCCTTGTTAAGGATAGTGATCTCTTTGCCCAGCACTTCGATCAGGCCGGTTTTCATATTGGCATTGGTCGTGCCTTCCGGACGTGCACGCACGCGACCGGTGATCTGCACAACGAACTCTGAGCGCACGCTGTCAGCGGTGGCAAAGGCTTCGGCAGTATCCGGATCAAACACAACCTGCACCAGACCTTCGCGGTCACGTACATCCAGAAAGATGACGCCGCCATGGTCACGGCGACGGTGTACCCAGCCGCAGAAAGTCACGGTCTGGTCGGTCAGTGTCTCGTTGATATCACCACAATAGTGAGTGCGCATTCCGGTTTTCCTGATTCATTAAATCTGTCTGATGGCTCGCCGTTGATGGTCTCTGAGAGTGTTTGCACAAGTCAGAGCCGGGTCGGCAGGCCGGAAAAGGCACGCATTATAGCTGAGACTGACCGGCCAGTTAAGGCACCTCTGGGTAATTCGGTGCATGCTCCGGACTTCAGTAAGCTTGCAGATCACGAAGCCGGATTGCGGGCATAGCTGGCTACGTCAAAATCCGGCGACAAAGATATGTGAGTTTACTGGAGTCCCCGAAGGGCGCGGCTTTCAGAGCCCCAGAACTGTGTTCATGAGATTGCGAAGGGAGCGACCATTCGCTGTACTCATTGCCTTGTTCTGAGACTCTGATTGCTCGCGCGGAGCCAGTGCAGAATTGCTCAGAGGTGCCTCAGGCACAGTGAGGCATTATCAGACAAGAGTGCAGGCGCAATTTCACCTTGCCCTGTACAGGCAATCAGGTAACCTCGCTGGCACACAATAAGAACGGGAGTTTTCCTGCATGAAATCTTTCTCCGGTAAGGTCGTCGTGATCACAGGTGCCGCTTCCGGCATCGGTCGCGCCCTGGCCATCCAGCTCAGTAAAGAAGGCGCGGCACTGGCCCTGTCTGACGTCAACCAAGAAGCCCTCGAAGAAACCCGCAGCCAGCTGACCGGACCAGGCAAGGTCACTACCCAGTATCTGGACGTTGCCGACCGTGCGGCCTTCCATGCCTATGCTGATCAGGTGGTTGCTGATCATGGTGTGGTCGATATGGTGGTCAATAACGCAGGCGTTTCCGTGTCTGAGAACATTGAGAATCTCAGTTACGACGATATGGAATGGATCGTTAACATCAACTTCTGGGGTGTGGTGCACGGTACCAAGGCGTTTCTGCCGTATCTGCAACAGCGTCCTGAAGCCGCATTGGTGAACGTCTCCAGCATTTTCGGTATCGTCGCTCTGCCGGCTCAGGGTATTTATAACGCCACCAAGTTTGCAGTGCGTGGTTTTACCGAGTGTCTGCGTCAGGAAATGGAAGGCACCAACCTGTTCGTCACCACAGTGCACCCGGGTGGTATCCGCACCAATATCGTCCGTAATGGCCGCAACCGCGCCTCCATCACCGGTGACCGCCTGCCCCAGGAAACTATGGCCAAAATCTTTGAGAGAACCGCTCTGACCACACCGGCAAAAGCGGCCGATGTGATTCTCACCGGCGTCCGCAAAGGCAACCGCCGCATTCTGATCGGTGCTGATGCCCGTGGCATGGACCGTCTGCAACGCCGCTTCCCGGTGCGTTACGGTGCCATCATCCGCTGGATCATTATGAAACTGGTGTAATCCCGCCGTATTCAGACCTGAATACCGTGCCAGAATCGGTTTCAGGCCTGAACTGGCAGGTTTGGCGTGGCAACCCGCTTTCTGTCTGGCTCTGGCACGGACGCGGCCTTTACCTCTGGCACATCTGGCCTAGTATTTTCTTACTATAATAACGAAGCACGTCCGTTCCGATCTCTCAATAACAAAACCAGGGAAATCTTATGCCTGCTACTCCTACGCGCAAAACCACCGCTCTCCGCGAAAAATACACCAAAACCCAGATCGTTAATGAAATCGCCGAAAACACCGGCCTGACCAAGAAAGAAGTCAGTGCTGTGCTGGATGAACTGGGCATTGTTATCGAACGTCATATCAAAAAGCGTGCGGTGGGTGAGTTTACCCTGCCGGGTCTGCTGAAGATCAAAACCGTGAAGAAAGCGGCGACCAAGGCCAAGAAAGGTGTGCCTAACCCTTTCCGTCCCGGCGAAACTATGGACGTTGCTGCCAAGCCGGCTTCAACCCGGGTTAAGGTACTGCCACTGAAGAAACTGAAGGATATGGCTCTCTGATCCTGATCCTGATGCTGCGCGGGCACTGCGCCCGCGTTTCTCCCGTTGTTATCTGATCCCACCTCCGCAATGACACCAGATATTCCCCTCACAGACCTGCTGCAACAGATACGCGACTGCCGTCTGTGTGATGCTCATTTACCGTTGGGTGCTAACCCGGTGGTAAGGGCATCGGCCAGTGCGCGGTTGATGATCATAGGTCAGGCACCGGGAACCCGCGTGCACCAGACCGGCATTCCCTGGAACGACCCCAGTGGTCAGCG
Source organism: Thalassolituus sp. UBA674 (assembly GCA_002298335.1). Lineage (GTDB taxonomy): Bacteria > Pseudomonadota > Gammaproteobacteria > Pseudomonadales > Oceanobacteraceae > Thalassolituus. Next base: position 9,664 of record DBNK01000034.1, on the reverse strand, counting down.
TCTGCGGCAATGGCTCGCGCTGTCGGATGAGGCCTTCTACGACGAGAAGCAAGTGGCGATTATGCCGATGGGTTTCTGCTATCCCGGTAAGGGAAAATCCGGAGATCTGCCGCCAAGGCCGGAATGCGCACCAACCTGGCACGGGTCGCTGCTGTCACAGCTGCCGGACATCCGCCTGACATTGCTGATCGGCCAGTATGCGCAGAATCATTATCTGCAGGATGACTTCCGTACCCTGACTGAGCGGGTTCAGAACTTCCGTAACGCCGGAGCCGCTATCATTCCCCTGCCTCACCCATCGCCGCGTAATCAGCTGTGGCTGAAGAAGAATCCATGGTTTGAGGCGGAGGTCATTCCGGAGCTGCAGGCCCGCGTCAGAGCACTGCTGCAGGCCGATTCTTCACCACTCGTCTCTTAAGCGCCGTAACGCACGGAACACATCACGGTCACCCATGCCCAGAGCCGGGAATTCTTCTTTGAGTTTCTGCCGTATGGCCTCTGAGTGCAGACGCAGGAAGGGGTTGTAGAGGCGCTCCTGCCCCAGGGTCATCAGCGGCATATCGTCTTCACCCGTGGCTGCAACCTCCGCCTGCCAGTAACGGGCGTCGGTGTTGTCCGGTTCCCGGGTCAGGGCAAAGGCCAGATTGTTTTTCATGTAATCGTGGCCCGGATACAGCAGGGTTTCATCCGGCAGCGACAGAATCTGCGATACGAAAGTGTCGTACATCTCATCGACATCTCCACCGTTACGGCAGTTACCGGCGCAGGCGTTGAACAGGGTATCGCCGGAGAAGAGTGCCGGAGTACCGCCGTTATCTTCTGCGGCCACCAGCAGGCAGACATGCACCGGCGTATGACCCGGGGTGTGCAGAACCCGGAGTTTCAGTGAGCCGAGTTCGACGGTGTCGCCGGCACTGAGACCCCGGTCGACACCCGGGATACGCGCGATGGCGTTCTTATGGGCAAGCACCTGAGCACCGGTGGCCGCGACCACAGCGGGATTACCTTCTACGTGGTCGTGATGCTCGTGGGTATTGATGATAAAACGGATGCGATAGCCTTCCTGCTCCGCCAACCGCACCATGGCCTCACCATCAAGCGGGTCGAGGGCGATGGCCTCACGGGTTGTTTCACAGCCGATCAGATAATTGAAGTTACGCAGGCTGTTGTGCATGTAGCGGCGGTAAACCTTCATCTGCCTTCCTACCAGTAAACGTTGCTGGAATCCCCTTTCGGAATTGCTGTTTCATCGACGAAATAACTCTCAAAGAGTTCCTGCAGTTCTTTCTTGCGGGCATCCAGCGCGGCGGCATCGTACGGCACCATGGGGCTGTGTCCCCATACCGGACCGGGCCAGGCCGGATCACCTTTACGGCGAACCACATGATGCACATGCAACTGCGCGACGATGTTACCCAGCTCCGCCACGTTCATGGAGTCAGCGGAGAAATGATCGGCCATTTTCTCGGCCACCCGGGCTGATTCCTCCATCAGCTGAGCACGGTCTTTGGCTGACAGATGGTAATACTCCGTCAGGCCTTTCTTAGCCGGAACCAGAATCACCCAGGGGTAACGGCTGTCTTTCATCAGCAGTACCTGACAAAGTGGGAAATGTCCGAGGTACTCAGTATCGGCTTGCAGGCGTGGATCAAGGCAGAACATAATCAGTCTCCCGTTTTTTTATCATTCTATCTTCTGATAATAGGCGCCGGAACTTAGCAGGTCACTGATTTATGAAAGATTTTTCGACAATTCCGGACATAAGACAGGTCCCGCAGAACGAATGGGATGCCCTGGTTCCCGGCGGTTACCCCTTTGCCTCATACGCCTTTCTCAGTGCACTGGAAGCCAGTGGCTGTGTGTCTGCTGCCACGGGCTGGCAGCCATCGCACCTGCTGTTCAGAGACAGTGACGGCCAGCTGCGCGGTGCGGTACCTGCGTACATCAAGCAGCACAGCTACGGCGAATACGTATTCGACTGGAGCTGGGCCGACGCCTACGCCCGCTACGGGCTGGATTATTACCCCAAGCTGCTGCTGGGAATTCCCTTTACTCCGGCCTCCGGACCGCGATTGCTGGGCGATCCGGGTTGTTTCAGTGACCTCTACCCGCAGTTGCAGAGCTTCTGTGAAGATCAGCACCTCTCCGGCTGGCACCTCAACTTTCCAATGGTGGACGATTTTCCGCAACCTGTTCCGGATAACCCGGCGCACCCGGATCTGCGTAGCGCCTGCCAGTTCCACTGGTTTAACCGCGGCTATGAATCCTTTGAGCAGTACCTCAGCCACTTTGTCAGCCGTAAACGCAAAAGCGTGCTGAAAGAACGTAAGGGCGTTGCGGCTGCAGGAGTCCGTATGGTGCGTAAAACCGGCAGCGCCATCAGCGATGACGACCTGCGCTATTTCTATCGCTGTTACCTCTCCACCTACCAGCAGCGCATGTCGACACCCTATCTGACGCTGGATTTCTTCCGTCGTCTGCGTGACAGCATGGGCCACCAGATGTTGCTGGTACAGGCCCTGCGGGATGACCGGCCCTGTGCCAGCGCCCTGTACTTTTTTGACGACCAGACTCTGTATGGGCGCTACTGGGGCTGTACCGACGAGATCAGCGGCCTGCACTTTGAAGCCTGTTACTATCAGGGCATAGAGTTCTGCATTGAACAGGGCCTGCAGCGGTTTGACCCCGGAACTCAGGGTGAACACAAAATCAGCCGCGGGTTTGAACCCGTGCTCACTTACAGCCTGCACTGGCTCGCACACCCCGGCTTTCAGGATGCGGTCGGGCGCTTTATCCGTGAAGAAACCCCGCATATTCACGCCTACCGCGACGAAGCCCGGACCCTGCTGCCCTTCCATCGTGAAGAAAACGCCTGATACTCGCCTGAACGCCCCAGCGATGGTATAAACCTCCACGACCGAACCCCGAAAACCGCAGGAAACCTTATGCTGCGCGCCTACCGCGTTGAACATATTCTGGTGTACGCCGACCGCGGCACCGAAGCCAAGATACTCGCTGCACCGAAACTGCGGCCAACCGAGGAATGGCGGGAAGATGTCGCCGCCTGGGTGGCGTTGCGGGCGGAGCGGGCACCAGAGATGGATGATAAGGTGGATCCGGCGGCGGTGGAGCCGTATATCGCTGGGTAAGCCTGCTTTTTGATGTAGTAGTTGTTGCTCCTGAGAGGGTGGCATGGGGGCGCCCAGCCCCGACCGTCTTGTGATAGTTCAACACCTGAAGATATGTAAAAGTAAGCTATATCGCTCCTGGGAGGACTGCCTCCTCCCGGCGCTGGCCTTCCCACCTGCTTCGCGCTGTATTACTCGCTGTTTCACGATTTCTTGCAAACTCACAACGCTCGCGGCGTGATTCGGCATCCTGCCTCAGCACGCCTTCCTCGACGTCCTGTCTCGGAGAGCTGTTCGTTTTTATAAATCGTGGCTCGTAATAGGCGCACTTAACACCTGAGACACCGATGAAAAACGAACTGCACTGGGGGCCTTAACGTAACTGTTGATTCTGGATTCCCGACTCCGCGGGAATGACGGGTATAGATTTCAACATTACCGGATTACTTCGCTTCCGCTCGCACAGACGATATGACTTTGATTAAAGAAGAGTCTCATATCATCGACGTTAAGGCTCCCAGTGATGTTTCTTCGATGCAAAACTGTCGCTGGTTGAAAGTGCGCCTAGTGTGAGTCGCTGATGACGAAGGTGAATAGGCGGGAGGAACATGGATGTTCCGACAGGCCCGCTGAGGCAGGACGCCGAATCGGGTCGGCGCCGTTATGAACCTGCTGACATCAGCGGAAAAACGAACACTACAGCGCGAAGCAGGTGGGAGGGCCAGCGCCGGGAGGATGCCGTCCTCCCGCGAGCGCAAACAAGTTCCTGAAAATCACTCTCTGAGTTGTCACAGATGGCCGGTCGGGACTGGGCGTCCCCATACCGTCCTCCCAGGAGCGCAAACAAATTCCTGAAAATCACTCTCTGAGTTGTCACAGGTTGCCGGTCGGGACCAGGAGTCCCCATGCCTTCCTCCCGGGAGCGAAAAATACATCAGAATTAACTTTCGGGATTTCTTGTGCGTATGACTCCGTAATCACAGCCCGACATCACATCAGCAAAAAGAAATCACCTCTTCCTCACCAACACCGCCGCGGTATACCGCCTCCTCCCGTACTGCACCATCGCCGACAGGTTATCCAGACTCACCGGCACAAACAGGCTGTCGGTATCCGCCTGATCCAGCGCTTCATCCACATCCGGATCATTGATGTAGGCAAAGCGGTCATCCATGGCCACCAGCCACACCCAATGAGGTGCCTTGTTGCGGTTCAGGCGGTATGTGCTGATCAACAGCAGCACCCGGTATCCCTCTTTGAGGGCGAGGCGCAGATCGTCTGCCATCATGTTGCGGATCTCGGTCTCTATACCCTGCTCCGCACAACGGCGGCTGAACTCTTCGCTGACGTCCACCAGCAGCTCGCGCTTGTGTGGATCACGTACGCCTTCCAGAAATGGAGTTTCATCATCCGACAGCCAGAGCCGGGCTTCAAAACCTCTGTGATCCGCAGCCAGTGCCAGCCCCTGCGGTGAACAGCCGCCGTGTCCTGTCGTCAGGTAAATAGTGGTGGCTTCACGCCAGATATCCAGTTCGTTGATGCGCGTGAGGGCAACGCGGTCGTCCATGCTGTGCATGGCCATCATCAGGGCTGAGGGGCCGCAGGTGAAGGGCGTGGTCTGGGCATAGAACGGCAGGTGATCAGGCACCCGGCGGCTCAGGGCCAGGTGTTTTTCCAGACGCCAGCCATCCGCCCCGTCTTCGTAATAGGCCGGGAGGTTTTTCAGAATCCGGTAACCGGCTTTCTCATAAATCGCCAGTGCGCGGGTATTGTCCTGCCTGACTTCAAGGCGCATAAACAGAATGCCGCGCTCAACCGCGGACTGCTCACAGTGGCGCATCAGCTCCGCCGCCAGACCCTTGCCCTGGGCCTCTGGTGCCACGGCAATGGAATACAGACGTGCCAGTGAAGTTCCCCGGTGATACAGCACCAGGGCATAGGCCAGAATCTGATCGCCACTGCCGTCCATACAACACCAGAGTTCGCTCAGATCGCTGCGGATAAAATGACGGAAACGGCGTGCCGTCAGGGCATCACCGCTGAATGCCCGGGATTCAATATCTGTCAGTGCCGGAACATCGGAAATCCGGGCCAGTCGGATGCTCATTATGGTGTCTCTGTGGAACCTTTTCAGCCAAGCGTTATAGAACACTATTATGGCGGTGAAACGCGAAAAAAATTTGTTCCAAAGAAAAGAAAAAATGATTGGCAGACAGTGTCATTGCTTCCTAATATAAGCCCGCCGCCGTGCCGTTAAGCGGCTATCCTTAATCACATTCCGGCAGCCGCTTTTTTCCTTCAGGAACCGCATGAAATCATTACTTGTTCTCGTTGACCAACTGGACGACTGGTCCCCCTACTACCCAAGCAGTCAGGTGATCGACATCGCCAGCTATCTGCAGGAGCCCGGCAACGCACAGGGGTATGTGATCAACCTGTGCCATGATTTCTCGTACCTCAGTTCCGGTTACTACGGTTCGCTGCTGGCCGAAGCCCGTGGTGGCATGGCGTTTCCCAGTGCCCGTGCCATCCGCGAGCTGCACAGTTTTGAATCCGGTCAGCCGCTGCTGCCCAAGCACAGCCGCCTGCTGGAGAGCTACAGCCGCCGTCATCTGAAAAACACACCTCAGATTCAGGTGCGTTGTTATTTCGGTACCAGCGATCACCCGGAACTGGCCCCGGTGATGCGCCGCATTTTCGAAAATTACGGTTTCCCGGTGCTGGATGTGGTGCTGCTGAAAGTTCAGGCCGATTTCTGGGTGATTCACCAGCTCGAAGTGCCGTCTCTGGAGCAGTTGCACGAGCAGGAGCAGGATGCCTTTGCATCAGCGCTGGATGCCTTCAGCCATAAAATCTGGCGCCTGCGCAAAACCACCAAGGGCTACAAATACGACGTTGCGATTCTGGTGAACCCGGACGAGGCCCTGCCGCCCTCTAACAAAGGCGCTCTGCAGGCTTTTGTTCAGGCCGGTAAGCAGATTGGCCTGAACGTGGACTTTATTCACCCGACCGATGCCAGCCGCATCGGCGAATACGATGCCCTGTTCATCCGCGAAACCACCCGGGTGGATCACCATACTTACCGCATGGCGCAGATGGCCGAAAATCAGGGACTGGTCGTTATCGACAGCACCAGCGACATCATGCGCTGCTCCAACAAAGTGTACCTGCATGAAACCCTGCAACGTCACAAGGTGGATACCCCGGCCACACGCCTGATCCTGACGCAGCAGGCGCAGGACATCGATGCCCTGACCGCTGATCTCGGGCTGCCGGTGATTGTGAAAGTGCCGGATGGCTCCTTCTCCATCGGGGTGGAGAAAGCTTCGACCCGGGAAGAGCTGGAAGAATGCATTGCCCGTCTTGGTGAACGCTCAGCCCTCTTGCTGCTGCAGGAGTTTGTGCCGACGGAATTCGACTGGCGCATCGGTATTCTGGACGATCAGGTGCTCTACGCCTGCCGTTATTTTATGGCGCGCAGTCACTGGCAGATTTACAACCACAGTGCCCGTTCGCACAAATCCGGTAACGCCGATGCATTCTCACCGGACAAGGTACCCAAACACGTGCTGAAAACCGCACGGAAAGCGGCCAAATGCATGGGAGATGGCTTTTACGGTGTGGACATCAAAGACCTGGGTGACAAGGCCGTGGTGATTGAGGTGAACGATAACCCCAGCATCGACAAAGGGGTGGAGGATCTGCACAGCGGCAGTATGCTGTATCAGCAGATTATGGGGGTTTTCCTGAAGCGTCTTGATGAGATGAATGGCCGCTAGTGTTAAGCGACTGCGCTCGCTGATACTGCGTTAAAAGCCGGAACGCCTCCAGTTAAACAGAAGATTAATATTCAGAGTTCAAGGCCCCCAGTGATTTCTGTGGTTGAACTACTGTAGCTGGTTGATAATACGCCTCCGGAAGCCACCGGATAACTGAAGTAACGAAGTGGGTGCGAGGCAGGAAGCCGAGCAAGACTGCGAGGGACAGGGAAGTCCCTTGCAGACGTACCATGAGAGTTACGAAGATATCAGGAATCACGGCTTCGGAAAGCGCGAAGCAGGTGGGCGGGCCCGCGCCGGGAGGATGCCGTCCTCCCAGGAGCGAGAAGAATGTGTTTTTCTTAATTCGAAGCACTTGGCTACAAAGAAATGCTCCTGACGACTGAAAGCTATGGCCCTCAGTAATCACCACCGCTCCGGTAAACCACCCGTCTGTAACAAGGCCGCGATATCCATCGTCAGGGCAATGGCCACATGCACCATCACCCCTCCCCAGATGGAGCGTGACATCAGCGCCAGTACTCCTAAAAAGAATCCGAACAGAATAGCGCCGAAGGATTCCGGCCAGAGTTTCGGGAAATGCAGCATCAGGTAAGGTAAACACATTACTGCCACCGACAGGCTGCCAAACTGACGGCGCAGGCCGTTGACGAGAAAGCCGCGGAAGAAAAACTCGACCGTCACGAACTGGGCGATGTAGATCGCCTCCCACAACAGCAGGTCGCTCCAGCTGCGGCTGGCCTGTTTGTAGAAGGGATAATGCTGGGAAAAGCCGTCGGTAAAACTGGCGATAATGGCAAAAACCATGATGGGCGTCGCCAGCAGCAGATAGCCGGGCCAGTGCTCATGCACTCTGCCCCACTGCAGCCCGTAGTGCTTCAGCGGCTCTTTCAGCCAGAAGCGTACCGCCAGCAGCGGAATCAGCAGAAAGCCCAGCAGATGAATTCCACCCCACCAGACGTAGCCGAACAGCTCTCGATATTCGCTGGTCCGGTAGGCATAGCGCCACTGGCCGTTCTGACCTGTCAGGGTATCCAGCCAGCTGATCAGGTCACGCAGGTTGGAGCTGTACTTGCCGTAATGCACCAGCAGCAGACACAGGCAGGCAACCCCGATGACCACCCACACCTGTAACTGCGGCGACAACCCCGGCTGAGGATGACGCTCCCGCTGCAGGCGGTATTCCAGTGCTTCAGCGTCAATGGTTCTGATCTGCGCCCGCAGGAATCCGGGTGTCAGCCAGGTCAGAAAATTCATGTTCGGGTTCCTGTTGCAGCCGGAGTCCACCGGCGTTGGGGGCGTCAGAGTTTACTGTGCAAATGTTACCGGTCTGAGTTCAGGCTTTCGAGACGGGCACTGCCGTCCGTCTGCATCTGAATCTGCTGGTTAATGCGGTTCTGATAGTCCTGCAGTGATGCGTTCAGATCATCAATGATGGCCTTACCCCGTTGTGCTGCGTTCGGCCCGCCCAGTGAGGCTGCAAGGCCCTGCTTCTCGGTAATCAGTGCATCACGTTCGCGGGTCAGGCGCTCGATGGTTTCACTGGCTTTGCTGATCATGCGCTCCAGCGAGATGCGGTCGTTATTCTCAGAAACCGATTGCGCCGCTGCGGCACGCTTTGCCTGCGAGTCTTCAAACGACAGGCCGGGTTCGATCTCGACGTTCTTCACTGAACGGTCGCTGTACTGTTGCGGACAGGGTGTCTGTGAATACAGAGTGCGTCCGGCGTCATCCTTGCAAACATACACCTGAGCCGCCTCGGCGGCCGGAACCAGCAACAGGGTGCTGATAAGAAGGGTGCGCAGCATATGAGATCCCTCGTTATTATTCAGCCTTTACAGTAGCAGGCTGACGATATCTCTGGCAAAAGGTACAATGCGCGCTTTCAGGCCCCGCGCCCCAAGTCATTGATCCAGGTAACTCCCATGTCAGAACAGAACCCGTCATCCACCATTGTGAAAGAAGGCGGTGAAGTACCGGCCAGCGGACGTGTTGGATTTGTATCTCTGGGATGCCCGAAAGCGCTCGTCGACTCAGAACGTATCCTCACCCAGCTCAAGCTGGACGGCTATGACGTGGTTAACAGTTACCACGATGCCGACGTCGTCGTCGTGAACACCTGCGGCTTTATCGACGATGCCAAGCAGGAGTCTCTGGATGCCATCCACGAGGCCATGACCGAAAACGGCAAGGTCATTGTGACCGGGTGTATGGGTAAAGGCGCCGACGCCGAGCTGATCAAAAGCAAAAACCCGGGCGTACTGGCGGTAACCGGCCCACAGGCTTATGAAGAAGTCATGACCGCTGTTCATCAATGGGCGCCGAAGTCGACCGAGCACAATCCCTTCACCGATCTGGTGCCGCCACAGGGCGTAAAACTGACCCCGCGTCATTACTCCTACCTGAAGATTTCTGAAGGCTGCAACCACAGCTGTACCTTCTGCATCATCCCGGACATGCGCGGCAAGCTGGTCAGCCGCCCGATTGGTGATGTGCTGGAGGAGGCCAAGCGACTGGTCAACGCCGGCACCAAAGAGCTGCTGGTGATCTCACAGGACACCTCCGCCTATGGCGTTGATCTGAAATACCGCACCGGTTTCTGGGATGGGCGCCCGGTCAAAACCCGTATGCTGGAGCTGTGTGAAGAGCTGGGCAAAATGGGCGTGTGGGTGCGCCTGCACTACGTCTACCCCTACCCACACGTTGATGATGTCATCCCACTGATGGCGGAAGGCAAGATCCTGCCGTATCTGGACA
>DBNK01000012.1:57223-57412 GCA_002298335.1 Thalassolituus sp. UBA674 | reverse complement strand
CGACTGATCCGGATGACGACAATGATGGCGTGAACGACGAAGACGATGCCTTCCCGAGCGATCCTTCAGAGTCTGAAGACACCGACGGTGACGGTACCGGTGACAACGCCGACAACGACGATGACAACGACGGTTACACCGACGAGCAGGAAGAAGCGGCGGGTACGGATCCGAAAGATCCGGCCAGCG
>DBNK01000012.1:56662-56857 GCA_002298335.1 Thalassolituus sp. UBA674 | reverse complement strand
CGGATGCAACCGATCCGGATGACGATAACGACGGTGTGAACGACGAAGACGACGCCTTCCCGACGGATCCTTCTGAAACAGAGGACACCGATGGTGACGGTACCGGTGACAACGCCGACAACGACGATGACAACGACGGTTACACCGACGAGCAGGAAGAGGCCGCCGGAACGGATCCGAAAGATCCGGCCAGCG
>DBNK01000012.1:578-56295 GCA_002298335.1 Thalassolituus sp. UBA674 | reverse complement strand
CGGATGCAACCGATCCGGATGACGACAACGACGGTGTGAACGACGAAGATGACGCCTTCCCGACGGATCCTTCCGAAACGGAAGACACCGACGGTGACGGTACCGGTGACAACGCCGACAACGACGATGACAACGACGGCGTCAACGATGAAGACGATGCTTTCCCGACGGATCCTTCAGAGTCTGAAGACACCGACGGTGATGGTATTGGAGACAACGCTGACAACGACGATGACAACGACGGTTACACGGACGAGCAGGAAGAGAACGCTGGCAGCGATCCGAGAGATCCTTCCAGCGTACCGACCGACTCCGATGGTGACGGTGATCCGGATGCAACCGATCCGGATGACGACAACGACGGTGTGAACGACGAAGACGACGCCTTCCCGACTGATCCAAACGAGTCAGAAGACACAGATGGAGATGGCATTGGTAACAATGGGGATGACGACGACGACGGTGATGGTTACAGTGACGATGTTGAGGAATCTGTAGGCAGTGATCCGCAGGATCCGAACGACACTCCGGTCGACACAGATGGCGATGGCGTGCCTGATGTGATGGATGATGACGATGATAATGATGGTGTCAGAGACGAGGATGATGCATTCCCGACCGATTCAGGTGAATCTGTTGATACAGATGGTGACGGAATCGGTAATAATGCAGACCCGGATGACGACAACGATGGCTTCACCGACGAAGAAGAAATCGATGCCGGCTCTGATCCTCTGGATCCGGACAGTGTGCCTGTGCAGCAGGCGCCTGGTAATGACGGACCACGAGCCAGCATTAAGACGTCCACCGGGAATGGTTCAATCACATTTGTATGGGCTCTGATGGGAATGTTGTTAATTAGAAGGAAACACCTGGCTGTTGCAGTGGCAGCACTACTGGTACCGGTCGCGCATCTCAGCGCGGCCGAACCGAAGTCGCAGGAGCGTCTGTATTTCGTAGGCTCCGGAGAATATTCACGTTTTGCACCGGAAACTTCCGGGGTGAAGGTGACGGATTCTCATGACTGGGGTTGGTCCCTGGGTCTGGGCTACGATCTGTCTGAGACACTGGCGATGGAAGGTAAGTACTACCACAACGGCTCGCTGACCTACGAACTGGATGGTGATGAGGCCGAAGTGAAATACTCAGGCACTACCCTGAAACTGCGTTTTTACCCGCAGTGGTTCGGTGGTAACGAGCGTCATGAAGATGACTGGCCGGTGGGCAGACTCAACTGGTATATCGCCGGTGGTGTCAGCTCTACGTTCACTGAAGCGGATACTTCCGGGATCGTAGAACGCGAAAACAGTATCAATATGACTTACGGTGGTGGTGTGACCTATGGTCTGACCTCTAAAACTCAGGTATATGGCTCACTGAACCGGGTTTCCGGTGATGTGATGGCAATGGGTGTGGGTCTGATCTGGTATCCGTTCCGTCAGTACATTGCGCCTAAGCGTCAGCTGTTTATTGAAGAAGCCAACATTGTCGAGCCGGTTCCTGTACCTGTACCAGAGGTGGTTGAGCCTGAGCCAGAACCGGTTGTGGACTACAACTGTGCCGCCCAGCACCGTGCACGTTCTTACGTTCTGTTCGCCAGTGATTCTTCTGAGGTGTATGAAGAGTACACCGACGGTCTGAAGAAAACGGCAGAAGAGTTCGACAACTGCGACAGCTCCGTGATCACCCTGATCGGTTATACCGACTCCCGTGGTGATGAAGCATACAACCGCAAACTGTCTTACCGTCGTGTTACGGCGATTGAGGAATACCTGCTTGATCAGGGCGTTCCGCTGAACCGTATCGTCAAGGTAGCGCGTGGTATTGATGAAAGCCAGGCTCTGATGCCGTTTGAAAAGCGTCGTGTTGAGGTCTATCTCGGTAACCAGTCTCACGTTGATGACATCATCTTCGGTAATGACTGATTGTGAGTGCTGAAAAAAGGCCGCTTAATGCGGCCTTTTTTTATGGGCAGGCTCTGGCTCCTGCCCATGAGATCTGCACACCGGTCAGCTGATTTTGTTCAGCAGATAGGTGGTCAGCAGAGGGACCGGACGACCGGTGGAGTTCTTGCTGGTACCGTCACCGCCCCAGGCAGGTCCGGCAATATCCACGTGTGCCCAGCGGGTTTCTTTGGTGAAACGCGACAGGAAACAGGCCGCGGTGGTAGCACCGGCCAGAGGTCCGCCAATGTTCGCCATGTCGGCAAAGTTGCTGTCCAGCAGGCTCTGATACTCTTCTTCCAGCGGCAGGCGCCAGACGCGGTCATTGGTGTATTTACCGGCACTGGTCAGTTCCGCAGCCAGCTCTTCATCCGCCGTGAACAGACCCGAGTTCACTTTGCCCAGAGCCATCATACAGGCACCGGTCAGAGTGGCGACATCCACACAGGTGGCCGGGGTGTAATCGCGGATACCCAGAGTCAGGGCATCACACAGCACCAGACGGCCTTCGGCGTCGGTATTGAGGATTTCAACCGTCAGACCAGACAGTGAAGTAACCACATCCCCCGGCTTACTGGCGTGACCGGCCGGCATGTTTTCCGCTGTGGTGATGATACCCACAACGTGAATTGCCGGTTTCAGGATCGACAGGGTTTTCATGGTGCCGAGGATCGAGGCCGCACCACACATGTCGTATTTCATCTCATCCATTTTCGGGCCCGGCTTCAGGCTGATACCACCGGTATCGAAGGTGATGCCTTTACCGACGATCATGTGCGGAGCGGAGGATTCCACACCCTTGTATTCCATGATGATGATTTTGCCCGGTTCAGACGAGCCTTTGGAAACGGAATAGAAGGCACCGGCGCCCATTTCTTCCAGTTCTTTCTCATCGTACACAGTGCAGGTGAAGCCGGCTTCGGCAGACAGTGCCTGAGCCTGTTCCGCCAGATAAGTCGGGGTACAGATATTCGGTGGCAGGTTGCCCAGTTCACGGGCGTAGTCGGTACCGGCACCTTTGGCATCGGCCACGGTCAGAGCGGTACTGATGTCGGAACCGATCCAGATCAGTTTACCGGCTTTCGGCGCGGGTTCGCTGTCGGCTTTGGTCAGGCTGTATTTGTACTGGTTGGCGTGAATGGCCAGAACCAGCTGTTCAGCCCACCAGGCTTCAGGGCGCTCAGATGTGGCGACTGCCGTCAGGTCCACAGCGATGGTGCCGGCGATGGCTGAAACCGCTTTGGCAACCGCAGATACGATCTTACCGGCGTTGATTTCGTTCAGTTCACCTTCGCCACTGCCAGTCAGCAGAACGCGGCGTGCGCTGATGCCGGAGACGGCAGGCAGCAACAGGGTCTGGCCCGGGCCACCTTTGATGTCGCCGTCGCTGTAACGGGCACTGAGAAAACCACCGCTGGCCTGATCCACGGCTTCTGCAGAGGCTGACAGAGTGCCGGATTTGCCAAGGGTAACTACCAGACAGTCGGCCGCCAGCTCAGTAGGCGTACCGCTGAAAATTTCGAATTCCATGATAACTCCAGAAAAAATAACAGAGACCGGGCAGTGCAGCCGGTCCGGGAAGTCGGCAGCCGCGGACAGATTGGGCTGCTATAGTGCTAAGTTTGATATGACCAAGATAAATTACAAGCGTGCGACAACTGAATTTAAAAAATGAGTACAATGGCGCACTGTTGAAATCTGTATCGCGACACTGAGGTTCTGATTGATTCTTTTCCGTTATCTGGCCCGGGAGCTGGCTGGCACTATGATGGCCGTGACTCTGGTGCTGCTGATGATCCTGATGAGTGGTCGTCTGATTCAGCAGTTGTCGGCCGCTGCCGCCGGTGAAGTATCGCTTGAGATCGTGTTTTTCACGCTGCTGCTGCGCCTGCCATCCTTCCTTGAAATGATTCTGCCGCTGGCACTGTTTATCGCCATTCTGCTGGCGTACGGGCGCATGTACGCGGAAAACGAAATGACCGTGCTTTCAGCCACCGGTTTTTCGGATAACCAGTTACTGGGCTATACCCTGATCCCGGCGCTGTCGACCATGCTGATGGTGGGTTTTTTCTCTCTCTATCTGAGTCCGCTCGGGGCGCAGAAAATGGAAGACCTGTACCGCAAGCAGGCCGAACTGACTGAATTCGAACTGCTGGCGCCGGGGCGCTTCCAGAGCACCAGATCCGGACAGCGGGTGACCTACACCGAATCCCTCTCGGCGGACAAAACTGTGATGCAGAAAGTGTTTATTGCCGACGGCAACACGCTGCTGGTTGCTGAAGAGGGTACGCAGTTCGTCAGTGACGATACCGGCTCGCGTTTTCTCAAACTGACCCAGGGCAAACGTTTTGAAATCCCGGAGGACTCACTGGCGCTGCAGGTGTTGTCGTTTGATGAGTATGGCGTGAAGATCGCCGACGAGCCGGAAGAGCGCAAGAAGCTGCGCAAAGAAGCTGTTCCTACCCGTGACCTGCTGGAAACACAGGAACCGAAACTCATGGCCCAGCTGCAGTGGCGTGTCTCCCTGATCATCATGGTGCCCTTGCTGGCCCTGATTGCTTTACCGCTGTCGAAAGTGAACCCGCGCCAGGGGCGTTTTGCACGGCTGTTCCCGGCCATTGTGCTCTTTATGGTTTACATCTCATTGCTGATTGCCATGCGTGGCATGGTTGAAAAAGCCACGCTGGGCGCCTTCGGTATCTGGGCGTTGCATCTGGTGTATCTGCTGATAGCCGGGGGGCTGATTCTGGGGCCGGGCATTATGGCGAATCTGCGCAGAAGGGCACACGCATGAGACTGCTCGACAGCTACACCGGCCGTAATGTGCTGTTCAACACACTGGTGGTGATCGTGGTCATCGTCGGGCTGGATGCGATTTTTACCCTGGTCGACGAACTGGATCAGCTCAAAGGCGAATACGGCATGCTTGAAGCACTGCAGTTTATGGGGCTGCGTCTACCGCGCCGGGCCTATGAGTACATGCCTATGGCCTGTCTGATCGGTTGTCTGTCGGCACTGGGTACTATGGCGGCCAACAGCGAACTGACGGTGATGCGTTCTGCTGGTCTGTCGGTATGGCGGGTGATGTTGGCTGTGCTCAAGCCCGTTGCTGTGCTCATGGTGCTGAGTACGCTGACCGCGGAGTACGCGATTCCCCAACTGGAAAAAATTGCCCAGTCACAGAAGGCCGTGGCCCAGGGCAAAGGCGAGAGCCTGTCGAATGATGGTCGCGGTTACTGGCACCGGGAAGGCGATCAGTTTATGCGTTTTACCGCTATTGAACCGAACGGTGTACTGCATGGCATACGGCTGTTCAGTTTTGACAGCGACCGTACATTAACGCGGGTACTGAGTGCTGAGCGGGCGATTTATCAGCGTAATCAGTGGCAGATGCAGCAGGTGGACGATATACAGGTAACGCCTGAATTGCTGCTGCAGAGTCATTACGATGCGCTGGATTGGGATACCGGATTGACCCCGGACCGCCTCAGCGTGGTAATGATCGAACCACGCGACATGTCGATTTCTGACCTGTATCAGTACGCGGTGTACATCGGTAATCAGGGCCTGAATGCGGATAACTATCTGCTGTCGTTCTGGCGCAAAGTACTGCAGCCCTTGAGTACCTTTGCACTGGTATTGCTGGGGGTTTCGTTTATTTTCGGGCCGCTGCGTCAGGTGACGGCCGGCTCACGGATCTTCACCGGCATTCTGGTGGGGCTGGTGTACAAGTACATGGAAGAGATGCTGGCTCCGGCCAGTATCGTGCTGGGTTTCGCACCGGTTCTGGCCAGTATAATTCCGATTGTAGTATCGGCGGCACTGGGCTTTTATCTGTTGCGCAAGGCGGGTTAACGGACTGGCTGGTTTCAGGACTTCTGTTTCCAGAGCTCAGGCAGGCCGTTTTATTCCACGCCTTTGGGGCGGTAAACCACGCGGGTCAGAGACGCGATGTCGTGCCAGGTGCGTTCCTTCTTATCAATGAGCATCCAGAAGTATCCCAGACCCACTATCACCAGTGAGAATAAACCGGTAGCACTGCGCAGCATGCAATGGCTCAGGCGTATGGGAGTGCCATCCAGGGTCGTCACATAAATGCGCCAGGCCTTCATACCTATGGTCTGACCGCCTCGCCGCCAGGAATGGCTGTAATACAGAAAACTGATGATATAAAACACGGATGCAGCCTGTGCCGGAGTCAGACGGACAAACTCTTCCAGTCCCATTGCTTTCGATACTGCAGTCACCAGCAAACCACCAAAAATGATGTACATGGCGACCAGCACCAGGCCGTCGTAGGCCATGGCCAGTATGCGGCGTGACAGGGGAGCAGTGGGGTAATTCTTGAGCTGCATCAAGACCTCGTAGAATGTGACGGTGAATGCGACAGACGCTGACGGGGCCGAATGTTACCATAAAGACAGAATCAGCCGGCACCGCACGCAGGAGAGCATGACCATGACCGATCTGTTTGATATCCGCCGTGAATATACTCAGGGCCATCTGGATGAGAAGACAGCCGCTGACCACCCCTTAACCCAGTTTCACGCCTGGTTTGAAGAATTCCGTGCCACTGCACCGTTGGAGCCGACGGTCATGGTACTGGGCTCCGTGGATGCCTCCGGTCAGCCCTGGCAGCGCATTGTGTTGCTGAAGTCGTATGATGAGCAGGGTTTTGTCTTTTTTACCAACTACGAAAGTCATAAAGGCCAGCAGTTTGCGGCCAACCCGAAGGCTTCATTGTTGTTCAGCTGGCTGGGGCTTGAGCGTCAGGTGCAGGTGCAGGGTACGGTGAGCAGAATCAGCCGTGAGGAGTCCGCGGAGTATTTCCACTCACGGCCACTGGAAAGTCAGCTGGGTGCATGGGCTTCCCGACAGAGCCGTCCGCTACCGGACCGGGCAACGCTGGAGGCGCGTTTCGCAGAGGTTAAAGCTGAGTATGGTGATGGTGAAATTCCGTTACCGGATTACTGGGGAGGTTACCGGCTGACTCCGGCAAGAGTGGAGTTCTGGCAGGGGGGTGCTGCGCGTCTGCACGACCGGGTGGAGTACTCACTCACCGGCCACAGCTGGCAGAAGCAGCGTCTGAATCCCTGAGGTGGGTTCAGCTGGGGTTATTACATCCGGGCGATGGCGTCACGGCTCTGGATGAGATAGTGACCGCCAAACAGAACGGCGTGATTGAGCAGATGGAACAGCTGATACACAGCGCGGCGTTCTGTATATTCTTCCGCGACTTCGCGGACTTCCTGATAACCGGTATAGAAGGCCTGCGGGAAACGGCCGAAAAGTTCGGTCATGGCCAGATCGGTTTCTGCGTCACCGTAGAAACAGCCTGGATCAAAAATCACCGGACGGCTGGATACCGTATCCGGAATAAAGCCGATATTGCCGGACCAAAGATCACCGTGCAGCAGGGATGCCGCTGGTTGATGGCCATTCAGTCGCCGTTCTGCGGCTGACAGTACCTTGTCTTCATATCCGATCAGATCACCACGCTCGTTCAGCATCCGCAGCAGAGGCTGCAGACGCTGAGTGAGGTAAAAGTCGGTCCAGCTGGCATTCCAGCTGTTATCCAGCCGGGTGTCACCGCAAAAGGTGACCGAATCATAGCCATAGCCTTTACTGGTTGTGCTGGAATGCATCTCGGCAATCTGGCGGCCCGCCAGTTTCCAGTCGCCATGCACCGCCAGCGGCAGATGCTTGAGCACCAAATAGATGGATTCGCCATCATCGCCGTAATACAGGGGCAGGGCAGTGGACACCGAATTGGTGGTGAGTATGCGCAGCAGACCTTCAGTTTCGGCACTGGCACGCTCAAGCGCCTGCTCACTGCAGGGCCAGCGTTTGATGAAAAAGTCCCCCCCCTGGGTTTTGACGCTGTACTGCTGCTGAACCTCGTTATCCAGATGCTGGCTGAAACTGATCAGTGAAGCAGCATCCGCTTTGACCTTACGGCGGTCCACGCCATCGGCGAGGATGCGCGAAATCACATATTCCGGCATATTCCGGGTAACGGGATTAGTGGCAGTCATGGTGGGACTCCGATTCTTATTATTCCGGCATCTTCTCACAGCCGTTTCTTAAAACAGTATGTGATGGTTAGCAATTTGTTACGCACTGTAAAAAACTGGCCTGAAGTGTTAAAGCTAGACCAGAAACACCCGGCCTGCCGGGCGCTTCCGCAGATTATGACCGTTAATTACAACAGTCAGTTTCCGCGTTAAAAAACCCGTTAACGGGAGCCTTTTGCGGCGATATTAGACTAATGGCTAATACCGGAGTGGTCGCCTTCTCAGCATCCCTTCCGTAAACTGACAGAAAGTCTGTTTTAGCCGGGCATCACAGAGTGCCCGAGCCTACACTGAATAAAAATAAATCGAGGCTATCTCATGTATCCAATCAAAAACCATCCGGTAAATCCGGAGTATGCGAAAGGTGCCAACATCACCCTTGAGCAGTACCAGGCCTGGTACCGGGAATCACTGGAGCAGCCGGATGCGTTCTGGGCTGCCCGCGCTAACGAATTCCTTGACTGGTCTGCCCCCTGGACTGAGGTCTGTCACGAAGATTTCAGCAAAGGCGAAGCTGTGTGGTTCCGCGATGGCAAACTGAATGCCTCCTATAACTGTATTGACCGTCATCTGGAAACGCGCGGTGATCAGGTCGCCATCATCTGGGAAGGCGATGACCCGTCAGAAGATGCCCGTATTACCTACAAAGAACTGCACGAGAAGGTCAGTAAGCTGGCCAATGTGCTGAAAGCCCGTGGCGTGAAGAAAGGCGATCGGGTGTGTCTGTACATGCCGATGATTCCGGAAGCCGCGTACGCCATGCTGGCCTGTGCCCGCGTCGGTGCGGTGCATTCGATTGTCTTCGGGGGCTTTTCGCCGGAGTCCGTGAAAGACCGTATTCTGGACTCCGATTGTCAGGTAATTATTACCGCTGATGAAGGCCTGCGCGGCGGCAAGAAAGTCCCACTGAAAGCCAACGTCGACAGTGCCCTGAAGCAGTGCCCGGATGTGCATACCTGTCTGGTGGTGAAACGTACCGGTAAAGAGGTTGAGTGGAAAGAAGGCCGTGATGTCTGGTATCACGATCAGATGGCCAGCGTCAGTGCCGACTGTCCGCCGGAAGCCATGGATTCCGAAGATCCACTGTTCATCCTTTACACCTCAGGCTCCACCGGTAAGCCAAAAGGCGTACTGCACACCACTGCGGGGTACCTGCTCAGCTCCGCAATGACGCACAAATACGTGCTGGATTACCGCGAAGGCGACGTTTACTGGTGTACCGCTGATGTGGGCTGGATTACCGGCCACTCCTATATCGTTTATGGCCCGCTGGCCAACGGTGGCACCACATTGCTGTTTGAAGGTGTGCCGACGTATCCGGATGCCGGACGCTGCTGGGACGTGGTCGACAAGCACAAAGTGAATATCTTCTACACCGCACCGACCGCGATCCGCGCTCTGATGAGTAAGGGTGAGGACTATGTGCGCAAGTACAGCCGCGAATCCCTCCGCCTGCTCGGCACCGTGGGTGAACCCATCAATCCGGAAGCCTGGGAGTGGTACTTCCACGTCGTGGGTGACTCCCGCTGCCCGATCGTCGACACCTGGTGGCAGACGGAAACCGGTGCGGTGATGATCGCGCCGCTGCCGGGAGCTTTCTCTTTGAAGCCGGGCTCTGCGACCCTGCCGTTCTTTGGCGTTGAACCGGCTCTGGTCGACAACGAAGGTGTTGAGCTGGACGGTGCCACCGAAGGTAACCTCATCATCAAACGCAGTTGGCCGAGCCAGATCCGTACTGTTTATGGCGATCATCAGCGTATGATTGATACCTACTTCTCGACCTACCCGGGCACTTACTTTACCGGTGACGGAGCCCGCCGTGATGAAGATGGCTACTACTGGATCACTGGTCGTGTGGATGACGTACTGAACGTCTCTGGTCACCGTATGGGCACCGCCGAAATCGAAAGCGCACTGGTACTGCATGACGCCGTCGCCGAAGCCGCTGTGGTGGGCTTCCCGCACGATATCAAAGGACAGGGCATCTACGCCTATGTCACCCTGATGACAGGCGTTACCCCCAGCGAAGAACTGCGCAAAGAATTGCTCGGCTTTGTCGCCGGGGAGATCGGTGCCATTGCCCGTCCGGATGTGATCCAGTGGGCACCGGGTCTGCCGAAGACCCGCTCCGGCAAGATTATGCGCCGTATTCTGCGCAAGATCGCTGCTAACGAGATCGACACGCTGGGTGATACCTCGACACTGGCTGATCCGTCCGTAGTTCAGGAACTGATTAAAAACAGCGCGCATCAGTAAACTGAGCATGCTCAGAAAAGCCCCGGTTGTGGAAGCAGCCGGGGCTTTTTTGTGGGCAGATTAATGGGCAAATCCCAGTGACATGACCTGATCTCAGAGACAGGTCAGCCATTCTGCTCAAACCAGGTTAACAACTGTAAAAAGATCATCCTTACCATTAAGATTTATGGGAGTACATTACCCCGGAACCCTCATGGTCTATCTCTACCTTGCAATCGCTATTGTGGTTGAAGTGATCGCCACCCTAATGCTGAAAGCCTCGGTCGGATTCACCAAGCCCCTGTTCGGCATGGGAGCCGTCTTCTTTTATGGCATCGCAGGCATGTTGCTGGCTGTTGTGCTCACCAAAATGAACGTCGGTATGGCTTACGCCATCTGGGCGGGTGCCGGCATCGCCCTGATCAGCATCGCGTCTGCCATTATCTGGAAGCAGAGCTACGACATATACGGGGTTGCCGGTATTTTACTGATTGGAGTCGGTGTTGTGCTGATTACCATGAAATCGTCGGTCGTGATTCATTGAAACCAACATGTATCTTCTAATAACCGGGATCCATTGTGCATGTTTTGGTTCTTCTGCAGTCGGTGAAGACATCAGGGAAACTCCTCTGGTTTTGCAGGTGACGCATCTGTCTCCCTTTGATCAGAAGTCTTAATTGAAGTGTAAAGGGACTATCAAAATTCCAAAAACTGGCTGGATTGTCCAGCAGAACGGATCCTGAAACTACCAGGTGCAGTCGTAAAACAGTAGTTTTCTGGGATAATCAGTCCGATTGGGTCCGCAATGATGAAGTGAGATTATAGAGACTGAAGGTTGTCTCTATAAGTCTAATTCTGGTGCTGTGTGGTGTCGCATCTGGATATCAGCAGTGGGCCGGGAATGTAAATTCCAACAGGTGATTTTTTATTAAGTCATTCTGGGGTCGTTTTTTAATGGAATATTGACGTCTGCATTTTGGGATATAAGGGACTATGAGAAAGGATACTATTGAAGCTTTAAAAGAACTAGCAATTTCATTTGAAGAGAAAGATATTCAGGTTGCATATGAACTGATGAGTATTGTCCGTCAATATAAAAGCGGTGTGGTCATCAATAAAAAATTGAAGAGTTATAAGGCAATAGTCGAGGAAAATGAAAAAAACAGGGAGCGATTACAGAACCTGTTAGATCAGAGAGAGATTGCGATTATCCCTGTAGGGTTTCGATGTCATACGAAAATGAATTTTATTAAAAAAACAGGAATCAAACAGCAGTCTTTTCCCTTCGATAGTGGTTTTTTCCCACCCTCTTCTGTGGCAAAGGTTATCCGTTCAGGTAAAGTGAATCTGGAATATGATGACAAAGGAACAACTCACAATGTTTGTGTGAAAACAGAACGTTATGAAAGTCCGGAATTTGGCCGTGGTATACGATTCGAGTCGTCTTCCTACGATGACATTGAAAGTTCCATCTCTACTGCTGATATGAAATCGATGAGGAGGTATTTGGATGGAACATTCGGATATTATACTCTTGATGTTGATAAGAAATATGTGTTGGCTCATTTTAATTGGCATAAACTCGCCAGTCCGGAAAAGTCCAAGGGAATTTCAGACCCGGCAGTGAACCTGAAACTTGCAACAGAAATGCTGAATAAGCGTATTCTGAGAATGTTCGAGATGGCCCAGAATGCTCAACATACTTTCTTTGTATTTGGGGAGTTTCAAGAATATTCTTTTATGCAGATTGATGATGATATCTATGATCTGGGTGATTTGACTGAAATTGAGTCGGCTATTAGGGATTGTGTTACAGAAAATTTCACTTTGATTAACATGAGCGAAATTGAATCGTCCTCTACTCTTCTGGATATATATGATTCATATATGAGTGATGGAGCAGTTAAGCACACAGCTGCATAATGAAAACTGCTTGTGAGTGATTAGTTTAAGTGTTTTCTCGGAAGAGAGGATTGTTCGCAGGGAGTAAGAAAACAGCAAGAAGCTCAGGTGAGGCAGTCAGGGGTAGGTGCAGGTTATCGAAGAAACGGAGCGTACAGGGGGCGTGAGCATTCTGAGATGTTCTGCAACACAGCCTCAGAATAATCAGTAATGTCGTGAAGCGTTATCGAGGCAGTGAGTGCAAGGCGGGCTTGAGTGGACAAGCGGAGCGTACACAGAGTACGTGAGCATTGGCCGGTGAAGCCCAACACCGCAATCACAACGCAGATAGCTTCATACCGAGAAGCTTTCTCCGCAGCCGCATAAGTCTTTGGCATTCGGGTTGTTGAATTTGATGATGCTGTTCAACCCCTCCCGAGTGTAATCAATCTCTGTCCCGCGCACATACGCTCGGGCATCGGCGGCGACAAACAGGGTGACGTCGTCGGCGACCTGAATCACTTCATCGCCTTCGTCAGCGCTTTCAACGAATTCCACATCGTACTTAAAGCCGGAGCAGCCGCTTTTCTTCACAGCCAGGCGTACGCCTGCCATCTGTGGGTTTTTCTCCAGCTGTTTACGCACGTGCTTGATCGCGGCCTCGGTCATGCTGACGTCGGCGGCGGCACTCGGGTCGTAGGTCTGAGGTTCATACGTTTCAATAGTCATTCTTAGCCTCCACGGATGCCGCTTCAGAGTGGTATCCACTGAGTGAGTTCCTGTTACAGCAGGAACATTTTAGCCTTTTCCAGACCGGCGAAGAGGGCATCTACGTCGTCCAGTGTGTTGTACAGGCTGAACGATGCCCGCACAGTACCGGGAATACCGAACTGATCCATCACTGGCATAGCGCAGTGATGACCGGTACGAACAGCGATACCCTGCTGGTCGAGCAGGGTGCCGACATCCGCTGGATGCGCGCCATCCAGCAGGAAGCTGAACACGCTGGCTTTCTCTGGTGAGTTGCCGATGATGCGCAGACCGCCGATCTTGTCTGCCAGCTCGGCACAACGCGCCATCAGGGCATGTTCGTGAGCGAGAATGGCATGGCGGTCGAGACCGTTGAGGAACTCGATCGCGGTTGCCAGACCAATGGCTCCGGCGATGTTCGGAGTGCCGGCTTCGTATTTATACGGCAGGGCGTTGTAGGTGGTTTTTTCAAACGATACGTGTTCGATCATCTCACCACCGCCCTGATACGGCGGCATGGTGTTAAGCAGGGCTTCTTTGCCGTAGAGCACGCCGATACCGGTCGGGCCAAACAGTTTATGCCCGGAGAAAGCGTAGAAGTCAGCATTCAGGCTCTGTACATCGACGTTCCAGTGCGACACCGCCTGCGCACCATCGACCAGTACTTTGGCACCGACTTCATGAGCCATGCGGATGATGGTGGCGACCGGGTTAATGGTGCCCAGCGCGTTGGAAACGTGAACCACGGAGACGAACTTCACCTTGTCGGTGATCAGCTCCGGCAGGCGTGCAGTATCCAGCTCGCCATTATCCAGCACCGGAATCACTTTCAGTACGGCACCGGTCTGCTCACACAGCATCTGCCAGGGCACGATGTTGGAGTGGTGTTCCATGCCGGTAACGAGGATTTCATCGCCGGTTTTCAGATTCTGGCGGCCCCAGGTTGCAGCAACCAGATTGATCGCCTCTGTCGTCCCGCGGGTCCAGATAATTTCTTCCGGTTTGGCGGCATTCAGAAACTTCTGCACGATCACGCGTGCTGCTTCGAATTGCTGGGTCGCACGGTCACTCAGGGTATGCGCACCGCGGTGCACATTGGAGTTATCGTGGCTGTAGTAATCGACGAGTGCATCGATCACGCACTGAGGTTTCTGCGTGGTCGCACCGTTATCCAGATACACCAGTGGCTTGCCGTTGACTTCCTGCTGGAGCGCCGGAAACAACGCGCGCAGCCTCAGGATGTCATCTTTGCTCATGGCGGCAGTGGCGTGCGGAGTAATATCCATTACAGGTCTCCTCCGATATGCGTGGTCAGAGCATCGTCGCGGCCAAAACGCTGGGCCAGTTGTGGGCGCAGCCAGGCACCGATGGCTTCATCGTCGAGCGCATCCAGCAGTTCATTAATAAAACCAAAGCTGAGCATGACTTCGGCTTCTTCTTTACTGATGCCGCGGCTCTGCAGATAGAAGGTCGCTTTTTCTTCCAGCTGGGCGACGGTAGCACCGTGGGCGCATTTCACGTCGTCGGCGTAAATCTCCAGCTCAGGCTTGGTATTGATCTCTGCCTTGTTGGTGAGCAGCAGGTTTTTATTGCTCAGTTCCGCCAGGGTTTTCTGCGCCTGCGGATGAATATGAATACGGCCATTAAACACCGCTTTAGAGCTGTCATTCATGATGCCGCGGAACACTTCTTCGGTGGTGCAGTTAGCAACCTTGTGTTCGATATTGGTGTGGAAATCGACCAGCTGTTTATTCTGTGGAACGTAGACGCCGTTCAGCTCACAGTGTGATCCGCCGACGTTGTGATTGACCACGATATCGTTACGGGTCAGAGCCGTACCCAGGGCCAGATGAAAGCCGCTGTATCGGGCATCACGCTGCAGATCAATGTGGCAGTTACTGATGTGGTAAGCACCTTCGCTCATCAGTTGCAGACGGTAATGCGTCAGTTCAGCGTTATCGCCAACACAGATTTCGCTAACGGCATTGGTGAAATTATTCTGCTCGCCTTCGCCAGAGAAGTGCTCAATCACGGTGGCGGAAGAACCGCTCTGCAGGTTCACCAGCAAGCGCGTATTTACCGTGAATTTTTCATCGCCGGACTCAGTTACAGGTGTGGTGCAATAAATGATGTGTAACGGTTTACGCAGAATGTGATTTTTAGCCACATTCAGGAAATAACCGTCAGTCAGTGCCGCAGTATTCAGGTCGCTGAACAGGTTGCCTTTATCCGCAAGGGTTTTGCCCAGCTGCGCCAGAATTGCCTGCTGTTGTTCCGCGTCGGCATCGGTGAAACGCACCACCAGTTCCATCGCTTCCGGGTCTGAGCTGCAGACGTCCGGAATACCATTACAGACCACCAGACGCAGCCCATTTAAACCTGGGATGACCGGCGCATGGCCCTGAGCAGCAGGGGCGGCATTGGCCACACCGGCATTGCTCAGGTTGTACAGCGAGGTGTATTTCCAGGCTTCGGTTTTGCGCGTTGGCAGTTGTGCGTCACTGAACGAGCGCTGGCCTGCATCACGCAGTTCTGACAGCCATTCCGGGCCGGTCTGCTTTGTTGCCAGGCTTAACTGTTCGGCAAGAAAATCCGACATTACTCTGCTCCGCTTTCCTGCTCTTCTTTTTCAAGCCAGCCGTAGCCTTTCTCTTCCAGCTCCAACGCCAGCTCTTTACCACCGGATTTCACGATGCGACCGTTGGCCAGAACGTGAACGTAATCCGGCACGATGTAGTCGAGCAGACGCTGGTAATGAGTTACCACGATAAAGCTGCGGTTTTCGTCACGCATGGCGTTCACCCCCTCGGCAACCACCTGCAGAGCATCGATATCGAGACCGGAGTCGGTTTCATCGAGGATGCACAGCTTGGGCTCGAGCAGCATCATCTGCATCAGCTCGTTACGCTTTTTCTCACCGCCGGAGAAACCTTCGTTTACGCCCCGCTTCAGGAAGCTGACATCGAGGTTGACCGCTTTGCATTTTTCACGCGCCAGCTTCAGAAACTGTACGGAATCGAGATCCGGTTTGCCCTGCGCTTTGCGTACCGCGTCGACAGACGCTTTAAGAAATTCGAGATTGGAAACACCCGGAATTTCGACCGGATACTGAAACGCCAGGAACAGACCGGCGTGAGCGCGCTCTTCCGGGTCGAGATCCAACAGATCCGTGCCATCAAGCGTGGCAGAGCCGCCAGTGACTTCGTAGGCTTCACGACCCGCCAGTACGTTACCCAGCGTACTCTTACCGGCACCGTTAGGGCCCATGATGGCGTGCACTTCACCCGGGCCGATGTTCAGGGACAGGCCTTTGAGGATTTCTTTGTCTTCGACGGTTGCGTGCAGATCTTTGATCTCGATCATTTCTAAAACCTTTTTGTCTGTGGGCAGACGGTTAAATTAATTCGTTCTGTTTACATTCTGTTTTCGGGTCTGTCGCTGTGACATCCCGAGCTCTTTTATGGATTCCCGCCTGCGCGGGAATGATGTAAAAAAGCTTACACGGTTCTTAAATACTTGGCGTCGCGAGCGAATGAAGTGCCAGGCAAAACCGAGCGAAGAAGCGTAGTTTACAGATCGTAAATGAGCATTCTGAGCGAGGTTTTAACACCGCAATTCAGAGCGCAGCAGCCAGGATCAGCCAACGGAGCCTTCTAAGGAAACTTCCAGAAGCTTTCCGGCTTCCACCGCAAACTCCATCGGCAGCTCTTTAAATACTTCCTTACAGAAGCCGTTCACAATCATGGAGACGGCTTTCTCAGTATCAATACCACGCTGCTGACACAGGAACAGCTGGTCATCGCTTACGGTAGAGGTCGTTGCTTCGTGCTCCACCACCGCACTCGGGTGTTTGCTTTCGATGTACGGGAAGGTATGCGCACCACATTTATCGCCAAGCAGCAGCGAGTCACACTGGGTGTAGTTACGCGCGCCTTCGGCGGTCGGGTTCATACGCACCAGACCACGGTAGGCGTTCTGGCTTTTACCGGCGGAAATACCTTTGGAGATGATGGTGGACCTGGTGTTTTTGCCCATGTGAATCATCTTGGTGCCGGTATCGGCCTGCTGATAATTGTTGGTCAGGGCCACGGAGTAGAACTCACCGACGCTGTTATCGCCTTTCAGGACACAGCTTGGGTATTTCCAGGTGACGGCCGACCCGGTCTCGACCTGAGTCCAGCTGACTTTGGCATTGGTGTGGGCCACGGCACGCTTGGTGACGAAGTTGTAGATACCGCCTTTGCCGTTTTCATCGCCCGGGTACCAGTTCTGGACTGTGCTGTATTTGATGTTGGCACCATCCAGTGCAATCAGTTCGACGACCGCAGCGTGCAGCTGGTTTTCGTCGCGCATCGGTGCGGTACAGCCTTCGAGGTAGCTCACGTGGGAACCTTCGTCGGCGACAATCAGGGTTCGTTCAAACTGCCCGGTTTTGGCTTCGTTGATACGGAAGTAAGTCGACAGCTCCATCGGGCAACGCACGCCTTTCGGGATGTACACAAAGGAGCCGTCAGAGAACACCGCGCTGTTCAGGGCGGCAAAGTAGTTGTCCTTCACCGGTACCACAGTGCCCATGTATTTCTGGATTAGCTCAGGGTATTCGTGCACGGCCTCGGAGATCGGCATAAAGATCACACCGGCTTCTTTCAGCTTCTCGCGGAAGGTCGTGGCCACAGATACAGAGTCGAATACCGCATCCACAGCGACACCGGCCAGTGCCATCTGCTCATGCAGCGGGATGCCCAGCTTGTTGTAGGTCTCCAGCAGCTCAGGATCGACCTCATCCAGGCTCTTTGGCTTGTCGGCCATGCTCTTTGGCGCGGAGTAGTAAGATACCGCCTGATAGTCGATATCCGGGTATTTGATGTGCGCCCAGTCCGGAGATTCCATCTCCAGCCACTCGCGGTAGGCCTTCAGACGCCACTCGGTCAGCCATTCCGGCTCGCCCTTTTTGTTGGAGATAAAGCGCACCACGTCTTCATTCAGACCCGGGGGCAGGGTGTCCGACTGGATGTTGGTGATAAAACCGGCTTTGTATTCGCGGGCAGCAATCTGGCGTTCGATTTCGATGTTACTGGCCATGGCGACTCTCCCGGGTAGCTTGGATGCGGGTTAAAGGGTGATTTCCTGAGCATTTTACTCGGATAGACGGTCATCGACAATTAAAGAATACCAACTTGGTATGCTTTATGGCAGGATTCTGCGGAACAGTCATTTTCTTCCACCCAGATTCACCTCCGGCGGAGTGTCCTCATTATGCTGAAAATCGGAAAACTGACCGACTACGGTGTACTGATTCTGAGTACGCTGGCGGAGCAGCCAGCGGTTCTGCGTCAGACGGAGGGGCTGGCAGAATCCACCGGCCTCTCTTTGCCGACCACGCGAAAGGTCATGAAAGCCCTGACCGATGCCGGGCTGGTGCAGGCTCAACGAGGCGCCAAGGGTGGCTATCGTCTGGCCCGGGCAGCTTCCATGATCAGCCTGCGCGACGTGGTTGAAGCGTTTGAAGGCCCGATTGCTCTGACGGAATGTACCCAGGACGAACACGGTTGTGATATCACCGAGCAGTGCAGCCTGGCCGACGGCTGGGGCGGTATCAATCAGCTGCTGATGCAGATGCTGGCACGGGTGACGCTGGCGGATGTGAAAGACCCGACCATCGTCGACCGCCTGACACAGGGGCTCATGATGGGTTCGCCGCGCATCAGCCTGGTGAATCTCTGATTACGACCTCCGGAAGTACCGTCTGACAGCCAGTTATCTGGTTGCTTCTTGATCATTGTCCGCACAGATATTATGGCTTTGTGGTACATTCGCGCCCTGAAAAAACAGACGCCCTATCATCGCTATGACCACAAAACCTTCTTCTGTCTTTACTCCTGAACTGCTGTCTCCGGCGGGCACTCTCAACAACATGAAATACGCTTTCGCCTATGGCGCGGATGCGGTGTACGCCGGTCAGCCACGCTACAGTCTGCGTGTGCGTAACAACGACTTTACGCTGGATAACCTCGGTAACGGCATTGAGTACGCGCACAATCTGGGCAAGCAGTTCTATGTGGCCAGCAATATTGCGCCGCATAACTCGAAAGTGGCCACTTACATGCGCGACATCGAACCCGTGATTGAGATGAAGCCGGACGCGCTGATCATGTCAGACCCGGGTCTGATCATGCTGGTGAAAGACAAGTGGCCGGATCAGGTGGTTCATCTGTCGGTGCAGGCGAATGTGGTGAACTACGCCTCGGTGGAATTCTGGCGCCGTCAGGGCGTAAGCCGCATTATTCTCTCGCGTGAACTGTCACTGCAGGAAATTGCAGAAATCCGTGAAAAATGCCCGGAAATGGAGATCGAAGTCTTTGTTCACGGTGCGCTCTGCATTGCCTATTCCGGCCGCTGTTTATTGTCCGGCTATATGAATCACCGCGACCCGAATCAGGGCACCTGCACCAATGCCTGCCGCTGGAAATACGACGCCCACGAGGCGGAAGAAACCGCCTCTGGCGATGTCGTTCCGAAGGGTGTGAATGAGTTTGATCCTACCCTGGGGCTGGGTAACACCACGGATAAAATCTTCCTGCTGCAGGAGCCGAACCGCCCGAACGAATACATGCCGGCGTTTGAAGATGAACACGGCACCTACATCATGAACAGCCGCGACCTGCGTGCGATCCAGCACATCGAAAAACTGGTTGAACTCGGTGTGCATTCGTTAAAAATCGAAGGCCGTACCAAGTCGCACTACTATGTCGCCCGTACCGCACAGGCGTACCGCAAAGCCATTGATGATGCCGTCGCCGGTCGTGGCTTTGATAAAGGCCTCATGGATACGCTGGAGAACATGTCTAACCGCGGTTACACCGAAGGGTTTTTCCGGCGCCATGTGCACGATGAATATCAGAATTACGAGCGGGGTGTCTCGGTTTCTGTGCATCAGCAGTTTGTCGGTCAGATTACTGAACGCCGCGGCGACCGTTTAACGGTCGAGGTGAAAAACCGTTTTCAGAACGGCGATACCGTGGAGCTGATGACCACGGTTGGCAACCACACCTTTGTGCTCGACGACATCCGCGATACCGGTGGGAATCCGCGTGAGGATGCGCCGGGCTCCGGCTTTATCGTGACGATTCCGGCAAGCGCACTGGATGCGGTTTTCGGCGAGAATTTCCCGGTTGAACGCGCCATGCTGATCCGTAATCTGCCGGATGCTCCCTTGCCGGTTACTGCCTCTGCTGCAACTCAGAGTTTCTGATCATTCTCTGCTGTGTATTCTTTGATCAGAACGATTAAAAGCCGGAATATTCCGGCTTTTTTTGTGGGTGTTTTCTGTACGGAATAAATATGTAACAAGCGTTAAATAAATCAGTCATCCCTGAGTCACAAACACACGTTAGGTTGGCGGGGTTCTGCAGATTCACCGTGTCATTGTCTGGCAATGACACCGGATTTTTTGCCAAAACCTTCTGATCTTTGGGGATAAAAACATGAAAACAATGAACCGCAGCCTGCTGGCTACGGCAATTGCAACGGCATTGCTGGGAGCCTCGGTTTCTGTCTCAGCGGTTGAAACCGCATCAGCACTGCGCGGTACCGTGACCAATCCGGACGGCGCACCATTATCAGGCTCAACGGTAACCGTCATCAATGAAAGCACGGGTTTCCGTAAAGTACTGACTACGGATGCCAATGGTCATTTCAGCCTGCGTGGTGTACCGGTGGGTGATGATTATACGGTCATTGTTTCTGATCCTTCTTACAGCAGCACCCGTACTGAAGATGTGCAGCTGAACCTCGGTCAGACCGCTGACCTGGAATTTAAACTGTTCGGTGCTGAGCTGGAAGAAATTGTGGTCGTGGCGCCGACCGATGTGGTTACCAATGTGGCACCGGGTCCGAGCGCGACCTTTGGTCTGGAATCCCTGCAGAAAGCACCAGCGATTAACCGCAATATTGCCGATGTACTGCGTGCTGATCCGCGTATTTATGTTGATGAATCCAGCGGTGGCAATAACTCCATTTCCTGTGGTGGTCAGAACCCGCGTTTTAACAGCATCACGGTTGATGGCGTACGCATGAATGACTCGTTCGGTCTGAATTCCAATGGTTATCCGACTGAGCGCATGCCATTTTCCTTCGATGCGATCGATCAGGTCTCCGTAGAGATGGCGCCGTTTGATGTCATGTACGGTGGTTTCACAGCCTGTAACATCAATGCCGTGACCAAATCCGGTGGTAACGAATTCCACGGCTCTGTGTTTTACGATTACACCAGTGATTCACTGCGCGGCAGTTCACTGGAAGGTGATGACATTGAAATGAGCTCATTCAATGAGCAGCGTTTTGGTGTGACTCTGGGTGGCCCGGTGATTCAGGATAAGCTGTCGTTCTTCGTGGCTTATGAATATCTGGATGGCGTGAATAATTTTGACCGTGGGCCACTTGGTTCCGGTGCCATCAACGAAGTGAATATCACTCAGTCAGAACTGGATGAAATCCGTCAGATTGCGCTGGATAACTACCAGTATGATCCGGGTTCCATCCCCAAAGCCTACGACAACGAAGACGAAAAACTGCTGCTCAAACTGGACTGGATGATCAACGAAGCACACCGTCTGTCGTTCACTTACAACTACAACGATGGCTACAACATCGCTGAGTCAGACGGTGATCTGAATGAGCTGGAATATTCCAATCATCTGTACGAGCGCGGCGCCAAGCTGAATGCCTATGTGGGTAGCTGGTTCGCTGACTGGACCAGCCGTTTCTCCACTGAAGTCCGCCTGGGTTACTCCGATCTGGATAACCGTCAGCTGTCACTGGGTGGCACCGATTTCGGTGAAGTTCAGGTAATCACCGATGACGTGACTGTGTATCTGGGCGCGGATGACAGCCGTCATTCCAACCTGCTGGAATATCAGACCACATCGGCGGCTTTCAAAGGTTTTTACGATCTCGATGCACACCTGATGACCTTTGGTCTCGAGTATGAAGGCGTCGATGTTTACAACCTGTTCGTTCAGCACACTGAGACTGAGCTGCGCTTCTATGGCATCGATAATTTCCGCGATGGCTACGCCGGTGCCATGTATTACAACAACGCACCTTCGAATGTTCCGGGTGATGCCGCGGCTGACTGGGCGTACGCCATGAACACCGCCTACGTGCAGGACGAGTGGCTGGTGAACGATTCACTGGAGCTGACCTTCGGTCTGCGTTACGACCGCTACACCACCGGCGATAAGCCACCGGTTAATCCGGATTTCGTGGCGGATTACGGCTTTGCCAATAACAACACCGTTGACGGTCTGGATCTGTTCCAGCCGCGCTTCGCCTTCAACTGGGATGCTACCGATGTGATGACCGTACGCGGTGGTATTGGTCTGTATTCCGGCGGTAACCCGAACGTCTGGCTGTCCAACAACTACTCCGCCAATAACGTGCAGCAGTTTGGCCAGCGTGGCCGTAACTTCGGTTACACCGATGGCAGCCGCTCACTGTTTGACAGCGACATCGTTTATGAAGCTGTGGAAGCCGGTCAGCCAGCCGGTCCGGGCTATGGCGTACCGTCAGAGCTGTACGATGCCGTTGCTGCCGGTGAAGGGGATAACTTCGAGATCAATTACCTTGATCCGGACTTCAAGCTGCCAAGCGAATGGAAATACGCGCTGGGTACCACGTATTTGCTGCCCCAGGAATACACCGTCAATGCCGACGTGATTCTGACCAAAGGTCAGGACTCCGCCATGATTGTGCGTGGCGACCTTGATCGTGTGGGTACCAGCGACGAAGGCTATCCGGTGTATGAAAGCAACCGTGAAGCCTCCTTTGTGCTGACCAACAGCGATAAAGGTAACGAGTCGCTGGTGGCTTCGGTCTCTCTGAACAAGGTGCACGACTTCGGTCTCGACTGGACACTGGGCTACGCCTATTCCGACGCCAGAGACGTACAGCCGATGACCAGCTCGGTGGCCTTCTCCAACTACATGAACCGTGCCTTCACCGACCCGCAGGAAGACAAGCTGTCGACCTCCAACTACAACATCCGTCACCGCTTTACCGCCACGGTAAACTACGAAGCGCTGTTCTGGGGTGATAACGCCACCCGTATTTCGGTCTACGCCGCAGCCAATGAAGGTACGCCATACACTTACACCCTGGCCGGTGATCCGAACAGTGTGTACGGCTACAACCCGTATCTGGAAGGCAACCCGATCGTCGCTCCTGGCGAAGAGCGTAATGGTCATGCCGGTTCCTGGTGGGCCAAGGCTGACCTGAAGATCGAACAGGAACTGGGTGGTGTCGGCGCTGACGACGTACTGAGCGTGTTCATGGTGATTGATAACCTCACCAACCTGCTGAACGACGAGTGGGGCATCATGCGTCAGGCCAATTTCCCGGGTAACGTACCTGAGGGGCAGGATAAAAACGAATACCGTATTGGTGATGCGTCCCTGTACCAGATCCGTCTGGGTATGAACTACGAGTTCTGATTTCCGTTGTGTGTGTTTAGCCGGCCCTGTGCCGGCTTTTTTATTTTCTGACTCTGGTCCTGTTTGGCACTTTCCGCGTCGCTGATGGCTTGGGGGCGAGGAACCGTGCTGCTACATTAGGTCTTTATATCATCAACAGTGCTAAGCACTGTTTTACAAAAGGAATTGCTATGTTTTCCGTTCTTTCCCGCGGTCTGTTGCTGACCGCTGCTTTACTGTCACTGCCGGTATCTGCGCAGGATACGGTTCTGCTGAAAATGAGCCTCAGCCCGGATACGGCCTTCCGTCTTTCGCAGACCTCGGTGAATGACATGGTGATGGATGCCAGCAAGGCAGGGCACCTGCCACGCAATGATGAAAATCAGCAGTTCCCCATGCACATCCAGCAGAAAGCCGAGCAGGTGTCCCGTCTCGAAACTTCTGCTGTGGATGCGGACGGCAGTTTTCTGGTGAGTATGACCATTGAATCAGGTACCTCATCGGTCAGTGTCAATGAAGGCTTCTGGACAGAACAGCCGGGCCTTTCCGATTACCTCGGGCAGGCCATGATGGAAGCCAGGATTCTGAGCAATGGCGAAATGCAGTTCATCTCTGTAGGCGGGCAGCCCGTGCCGCCGGAAATGGAAGCCATGATGGCCAGCCTGTTT
This sequence comes from Thalassolituus sp. UBA674, assembly GCA_002298335.1. Taxonomy (GTDB): domain Bacteria; phylum Pseudomonadota; class Gammaproteobacteria; order Pseudomonadales; family Oceanobacteraceae; genus Thalassolituus. The sequence continues at coordinate 32,275 of DBNK01000012.1, read as the reverse complement.
GAGCAGTTTACCGGTACGGGGATGCTGGATGACGTCGAAGTGGCGCTGGGTCAGACGGTACCTGTGCGTTTGCCGATGACGGTCCCTGTGGCTGAGCTGGGTAATATGGAGATTGAGATCATCATGTATTACACCCTTAACAGCATCGAAAACGGTCTGGGGAATTTCGGAATCGGGATGGACATGCAGATGTCGATGGAGATTCAGGAGTCTCTGGTCACTGTCACGGCCAAAGGTGATGGCAGAATGGTGTACGACATTGCCGGGGAATACACGCCCTACAGTGACATCGACATGACGATGAATTTCAACATTCCGGTTGAGAAGGGCGGTGTGACCATGGCGCTCAACAGCCATACTGTGGTTGAAATGGCGCCGCTGATGCCAGTGGAAAACTGATTCTCCATTGCTCCCGTGAGCGGCTGTTGCGGGAGCGGATGGTGGTTCAGTCCGCCCGGTCCCACACCGGCGGGATGCCGAAATAGCCATCGATAAATTCGATAAAACTTCTTACCTTCGGTGCCAGCAGTTTGCGGTGGGCGTAAAGCGCATACAACCCCAGCGGCTCGGGCTCTTCTCCCTCCAGAATCACCTGCAGCTGACCCGAACGGATGGCCTTGCCACAAATAAAGGTCGGCTGCAGCACAATCCCGGCGCCGCGGATGGCGCACTCTGTGAGAATTTCACCGTTATTGCTTTCCAGCAGAACCTGGCCAGTGCCGGTGCTCTGTTCGGCGTAGCTGTAGCCGAGATACTGATGCTGTTTAAGCTCCTGCAGGGTCGCGGGTGTGCCGTGCTCCCTGAGATAAGCCGGTGAGGCACAGCGTACCAGCCGGACCGGTGCCAGATAGCGTGCGACCAGGGATGAGTCTTTGAGCTGACCGATGCGCAGGGCAACATCAAAACCTTCCTCGACGATGTCCACTTTACGGTCATTGAGCTGCAGATCCACAGTAATCTTCGGAAATGCCTGCTGAAAATCACACAGCAGCGCCGGTAGCTGCAGCGTCGCAAACGACACCGGGGCGCTGATGCGCAGCTGGCCCTGGGCCTGGACCTGATAATCCCCCAGCTGCTGCTCCAGATCAGCAAAGTCTTCCAGCAGGTGTTCTGCCCGTTGCGCGTAACCTTCCCCGGCTTCGGTCAGATGCACCCGGCGGGTGGTGCGGTTGAGCAGGCGAACGCCGAGGCGTTCTTCGAGCCGTGAAACCTGCTTGCTGATCATCTGTGGCGAGGTATCCAGCCGTTCAGCAGCGCGGGTAAAGCTGCCTTCCTGCACTACCGTCACAAAGGCCTGCATATCATCAATACGGTCCATAGGGTTCTCTCTGAGTCGCTCAGTAATTATCAACATAATGTTGATAATAAAACAATGATGGGCGTATTAATTGTTCTCACTGTTGAAAGTATTCTGAGCACAGTTAAGACAAACAACCCAATGCAACACAAACTGAATCACGGAGAAAGACTATGAATACTCAACTGATCAATCGCGTTCTGAAATCTGATGCCGGCATCGCTTCTCTGGTGCTGCGCGTTCCTACCGGTCTGATTCTGGCCGCCCATGGCTCACAGAAACTGTTCGGTGCTTTCGGCGGCTACGGCCTGGAAGGTACCGGTCAGTGGATGGCCAGCATCGGTCTTGAACCCGGCGTACTGATGGCCTTCCTGGCCGGTTCTGCTGAATTCTTCGGTGGTCTGGCACTGGTATTGGGCCTGCTGACCCGTCCGGCTGCCGCTCTGACTGCCTTCACCATGTTGATTGCTATCTTCAGTGTGCATATCAGCAACGGACTGTTCATGGCCAATAACGGGTATGAATACGCGCTGACCCTTATGATTGTGTCTCTGACACTGCTGATTCAGGGTGCTGGCAGCTACTCTGTGGATAACCTGCTGACCCGCGGTACCGAGTACTCTCCCAAGCTGCAGGCTCAGCACTGATCGCTGAATACTGACAGAACTGCCCGGCGTATGCCGGGCATAGCGTTAACGAAAGACATTAAGGAGCCGACCATGCTTGTAAATGGCCAATGGACCGAAGACTGGCAGCCCGTACAGAAGAAAGACGACGAAGGCCGCTTTATCCGTCAGACCTCCTCATTCCGTCACTGGATCACTGCCGATGGCAGTGCCGGACCGACCGGCGACGCCGGATTCAAAGCCGAGAAAGACCGCTATCACCTGTATGTGGCGTATATCTGTCCCTGGGCTTCCCGCACTCTGATGGCCCGGGCCCTCAAGGGTCTGGAAGACGTGATCAGTGTATCCGTGGTAAACCCGGTGATGACCAATCAGGGCTGGCAGTTTGGCGGCCATGACGGTGCGGATGAGGATGTGCTCAATGGCGCCCGTTATATCCATGAGCTGTACACCCGGGCTGACAGCCATTACACCGGACGGGCAACCGTGCCGGTACTCTGGGACAAAAAGACCGGTACCCTGGTGAACAACGAATCCGCCGATATTGTACGTATGCTGAATACGGCGTTCGACGGGCTGGGTGCAACCGGGCCAGATCTTTACCCACAGGCACTGGCCGCTGAGATTGATACGCTCAACGCGCACATTTACGACAACCTCAATAACGGTGTGTATCAGGCTGGTTTCGCCTCCACCCAGTTGGCTTACGAAGAAGCTTACAGCCGGGTGTTTGCGACGCTGGATGAGCTGGAACAACGCTTCTCCGACGGGCGTCTGTATCTGTTTGGCGATGAGCTGACCGAGACGGATATCCGCCTGTTTGTGACTCTGGTCCGTTTTGATGCGGCCTATCACGGTGTCTTCAAATGTAACCGCAATACCTTGTCTGCCATGCCCGGAGTACATGCGTATATGCACCGCGTTCTGGCACTGGACGGCATCCGTAATACGGTGCGTATTGATCACATCAAAGCCGGTTATTATTCCATCAAAGCCCTGAATCCGAACGGTATCGTACCGGTAGGGCCGGAGCATCTCTGAGCCGGGGGCAGGTTCTGCCCTAAAGGTTCCGCCTGAAAGGTTCGGCCTGAAAGGCTCGGCCAGAAAGGCTCAGCAGGGACGCTGAATTGCCGCAGGGCCAGCCGCACGCGTATACTCGCGCCCAGTTTGACTGATGGTACCCGTATGTCGCTGACTTCTGCTTATCTTGACCGTTTTGCCGGTATTGGCCGCCTGTATGGCGCTGCCGGTCTTGAGCGTCTGCACGCTGCGCACGTATGTGTCATCGGCATTGGAGGCGTCGGCAGCTGGGCCGCCGAAGCACTGGCGCGCTCAGGCATTGGCCGGATCACCCTGATTGATATGGATGATATCTGCGTCTCCAACACCAACCGTCAGATCCACACTCTGGGCAGCACCGTCGGTCAGCTGAAAACCGACGCAGTGGCAGAGCGCATCCGCGGTATCAACCCGGAATGTGAGGTGGTGTCGCACATGGCGTTCATCACGGCGAATAATCTCGGTGAACTGATCACGGATGACATGGATTACGTCGTTGACTGCATCGACAGCGTGAAAAATAAAGCGGCACTGATCGCCTACTGTAAACGCCGTAAAATCCGCATTATTACTACGGGTGCGGCGGGCGGCCAGACGGATCCGACACAGATTCAGATCGGCGATCTGAACAAAACTTTCAATGATCCGCTGGCACGTAAAGTGCGCTCACTGTTGCGTCGTGAATACGGATTTTCACGCAATGCCTCGCGCAATTATTCCGTACCCTGTGTATTTTCCACCGAGCAGCTGGTGTATCCGACCCCACAAGGTGAGGTCTGTCAGACCAAATCATTTTCTGCAGATGACAGCACGCGACTGGACTGTGCCAGCGGTTTTGGTGCAGCGACTATGGTCACCGGAACCTTTGGTTTCGTCGCGGCGGGCCGGGTGGTCAAACGCCTGGCAGAGAATGCCGGTAAAAAACCCTGATGAACTTTTAATCATTAACCGCGTCCATTAAACAGGCTCATTGTTAAAAAGGAGTAATGTGATGGACTTGATCCGTATTCTGTTTTCTGTACTTTTGCCACCTCTGGGTGTGTTTCTTCAGGTCGGTATCGGTGGTGCATTCTGGCTGAATATCCTGCTCACGCTTCTGGGGTATATTCCCGGAATAATTCATGCCGTCTGGGTGATTGCCCGCCGTTAAAGTCCGGGTTTCTGCACCATAAAAAAAGCCGCTCAATGAGCGGCTTTTTTGTGCGGTTCTGGGCAGACGTCAGCGGTTTTCCAGACGGTTATAGTCGAGAATACCTGCGTACATCGGATCATTTTTGCGGAACCAGTCGTGCAGCTGATCGCTGTGCTGCCAGAAGGAAATATCGGTGCGGCGCACGCCGAAACGCTCCATCAGCTCACGATAGTCGTCTTCTGACTTAAGGTGCTCAACCGCATCCACAAAGCGGTCGGCCCGGAAAGAAGAAAAGCGGAAAAATGCGCCGGGGTAGGTGCCGATAATACCGGGTACCAGCGTCAGGTAATCTTCGTCCGGCAGACGGTTTTCTTCCTCATACAGCAGGCCGGTGAGATTGCTGTGTCCGCTGACCCGCATCAGGGTAAACACCTGCTGCGCCCCATTCATATCTTCGACCATAATAAACGACAGTTCCGGCATCACATTGGCACTGCGCCCGGTGACTTCGTTGAGCTGGTTGAGGATCGACAGCATTTCCGGAGTCAGGTGCTGAGCCAGACTGTATTTCTGCGGCTGGGCCCCCTGAAGCCGCTCTCTGAGCATGCCCAACAGTTCGGTCTTCGGATCATCCGTCTGGTATTCAATACCCGGATTGATGGTCGCATCTTCTTCCGTGTTGACCAGATAATCATCTACTTCATCCGTAGCATCCCGGTACCAGTATTCCGCCAGTTTAATGCGTTCATCGTGTGGCAGCATGGTCAGGAAATTCTGCTCACCTTCCATGCGCAGGAAATCCATGTACAGGCGGGTCATCAGCTGGTGGCCGACGTTGCCGAACACATCAAACTCGGCAACCAGCAGGTAATGAATCCGCTCGAGCAGGCCGTAATCGACCAGCCACACGGTTTTGGGTGTCTGTCCGACTAAGCCCTGTACCACGCTGGAGCTGTCAAAATGACGCATGATGGTCAGGCTGGCGTTGGGGTTATGGCCATCGCCATCCCAGATGGTGGAAATATCCAGGTCGGCGGCAATATTGACCAGGACTTCATTTTTCGCCTGCAGGTATTTCTGATGTAATGATGAATATTTCAGCCAGTTGGTGAGTGGGTTGGCGTTACTTTCCGCTTCACCGGGCAGGTGCAGGTTTTTGCTCTGATCTTTGAGGAATTCTTCATACCCGGGGCTATCAAGCCATTCCGGGTCAGAAAAGAACGCCCAGAACTGGTCATCAATCACGTTGAGAGCGACCTGACCGCGGCAGACAGGCCCTTTGATAAAGCCGCGGATGGTGTATTCGGCTTCTTCCAGCATAAAGCGGTAGCGTGAGCTGACAGGTAATTCATCAAAGGCGATAAAGGGGTTTGACGATACCTTGTTGTCATAACCCGGTAGTTTGGTGACCTCGTAATCCGGTTCGTTAAACAGGCTTTTCATCCAGTCCATGCGCTGCTCATTGAGACGGTAGGGCATGTGGGTTTTGGCAACCTTAACTTCGGTGTCATGTTGCAGGCGGTAATAAATCCGCTCAACGCCGTGTTCGCCGAGACCCGGGTCATCGTACGGGCGACGCGTGGCCACCACCGAGATGGGTTCTCCCGGTGGTGTGTACGAACGCACGAGGCGGAAGAAAACCGAGGGTGGTGTCTCCGGAGCGTTCTCCACGAACAATGGCAGGTCGGAGAAATACAGACTGGCAAGGAAGAGGTGTTCATACATATAACGGCTGGCCAGCTGCTGCTTCAGACTGTCGCCGTTGAGGTAGGCTTCCCAGTCAGCGACTTTTTCAATAATGTCATCGGGCAGCGGACGGGGTGCAGACATCGGGGCGCCGTCTTTGATCCACTGGGTCAGGCGCAGGTATTCCGTATCGTTGAGAGCGGGCAGGGCGTAGGGCATTCCCCAGAGCGGATGTTCATCGAGGTAATCGGCGTATTTCTCGCGGGTTGAACACATCTGCTCGCGGTTAAGGCTCAGGTCAAAATCGTCCGGCAGGATGGCTTTATCCGGCAGCGGGTGATTTTTCTTCTGTGCCAGCACCTGATAAATCAGCGAGTTGGCCAGATTCGTCTGTGGGTCCTGGTTACGTTCGTTAATCACCGGATGAAAGCCTTTCTCACGCCAGCCTGCGGTGGTCTGGGCGTCAATGCCCAGACGGGTTGGCTCGGCTGCCAGCAGACGCGTACCGTGATACACCTTCTGCGGGTTGGCCCCGCGCATAATGCCTTCCGGGCTGCTCAGTTTCAGCTGGCAGGGAGCGTCATAACAGGCATGACACACCACACAACGCTGATTGAGCATGGGTTCAATGTCTTCGCGGTAGGTGATGGCTTCGTGAGAATCAAAGGGTTTACGGTGATCGGTAATCTCCACCGGACCAAACATCTGTTCGCTTTCCATGACCGTCCAGCCGAGGGTAGAACAGCCAGCGATCAGCAGCACCAGACTGATGAGTCCGGCAGGGCGTTGCAGCAACCTGAGCAAGGGAAATCTCCTGTGTTATCCGTCAGGCGTAGGCGTATTCGCCGCCTTTCTTCAGCGCCGCCTGATAGGCCGGGCGGCTGTGTACTTTGGCTACCCAGGCGCGGATGTTCTCCAGAGGCGCATCTTTCGGTGCGCGGCTGATGGCTGCCTCCAGCGGGAAGCTCATCTGGAAATCTGCGGCCGTCATCTGCTCACCGGCAAACCATTCGTTCTTACCCAGGTGGTCATTAATATAGGTGAGATGATTGATCACGTTGGGGCTGACAAAGGATTTGCTCACCTGATCAGCAATACCTTTGGCCACGGGCCTGGCAAAGAAGGGCATGGGCGCGGTGCGTACTTTGGTGAAAATCAGACTCAGCAACAGAAACGGCATCAGCGACCCTTCGGCGTAATGCAGCCAGTATTCGCTCTGGCGCGCAGCCTCGGTTCCGGCACCGGGAATCAGGCCCTTGCTGGCCCCGTACTGGTTGATCAGGTGGTTAATAATGACCGCTGATTCCGCCACTGTAATGTCACCATCGGTGATCACCGGGGATTTCCCCAGCGGGTGAATGGCTTTCAGACTTTCCGGAGCCAGGTCAGTTTTGGGGTCACGTTCATAACGCTTCAGTTCGTAATCAATGCCCAGTTCTTCAAGCAACCAGAGAACGCGTTGTGAACGGGAATTATTGAGGTGGTGAAGAGTAAGCATGATGTACGTTTCCCTATGAAATGACGGAATGCGGAGACGGTCTGCGACCTTATTACTGAACCTAAGTTTCCCTGATTCAGCTCCGGCAGTCACGACTATACTGTTTTCATCCGCAGAGTTTTATTGTTTACTGCCGGGAAAATATGTTGCGGACCTCATTTTATGAACGCTGGAGATACAAACATGGAACGGACTGAACGCGATTTTTACGCACGTGATCCGGATGATCAGCAGGCGTTTCTGACTCAGACCTGGTGCAATACCTGTATGGAAGCCGACCTCGGCATGAAAGAGCCGGTGGAATACGAGCAGAATGGCATCGTCTTTATTGAAGGCAAATGCGTGAAGTGCGGCGATACTGTGTGCACTGAAATTGCCGACGATGAGACCGACGGAGAGTGGGAGTAAGCGTGACGGACGTCCCGTTTTATTCGTTCAGGCAATAACAGAATGTTCTCCTGCGGCTAGTGCAACTCACCTTCCGGCCGCAGGAGTCATTCATATCATCCCGGTATGTTCAGATTCCTGCCTTCTGCCAGCGCGTAAACATCATGCTGCCCAGAAACATCATCACACTGCTGGCTGACAGCAGCCAGATCCAGACGCCTGAACTCAGCGCCATCACCAACACAAAATACATCAGGCTGACGTAGCTCAGCCAGGACGCGACGTACGGTGATTTCTTCAGAATGCCCGGAATAAACAGCAGCAGCGGCAGAGACATGATCACCCAACCGATCAGAATGCCGGTCACGTTGGCGCCGAGGTTATCTTCCGTTGGTGGTGAAACGATGGGAATGGCAGCCAGCAGCGCCAGTGTCGCCAGATAACTCAGGGCCATGGTCCACCAGGCCAGGCTGGCCTTAGGGGTGACTGTCGGAGTGGTCTTGCTCATGAGTCTGCTTCCAGTTTCGAGGCCAGTGTGGCTATGCGTTTACCCTGAGCCCGGCACAGGGAAATTTCGGTATCGGTCAGACCGCGGTCACCATCCGGTCCGCTGTAGTGACTGGCTCCGTAGGGCGTGCCGCCGGCATCTGTGGTGCTGACACCGGCCTCGCTGAAGGGCAGGCCCGCGATCACCATGCCATGGTGTAAAAGCGGAATCATCATGCTCAGCAAGGTACTTTCCTGGCCGCCATGCAGGGTCGAAGTTGAGGTGAAAACCCCGGCCGGTTTGTCGATCAGAGCCCCGGTGAGCCAGAGGTTGCTGGTGCCATCAAGAAAGTATTTCAGCGGCGCGGCCATATTGCCAAAGCGGGTCGGGCTGCCGAGCAGCAGACCGGAGCAGTGCTTCAGATCATCGCTGCTGCAGTAGATGGCGCCTTCCGTGGGTACCGCAGGCACACTGGCCTCGGTATCCGGGCTCACCGGCGGGACGGTGCGCAGGCGGGCTTCCAGCCCCGCACTTTCAATTCCGCGGGCAATCTGTTGCGCCATCTCAAAGGTTTTGCCGTGGCGGCTGTAATAGAGCACCAGCACATACGGGCTGCTCATCAGAGAATCTCCAGCACGTTTTCCGGTGGACGGCCAATGCGTGCCTGAGAGCCCTTGATGACGATCGGGCGCTCAATCAGTTTCGGCTGACTGATCATGGCGTTGATGATGTCGTCATCGCTCAGGCCCGGGTCCGACAGGCCCAGCTCTTTGTAGGCGTCTTCTTTGGTACGCAGCAGCTCGCGGGCCGGAATCCCCAGTTTCTTCAGCACGTCCTTCAGGGTGGCGGCATCTGGTGTATCTTTCAGGTATTCAACCACGTCAGGGCTGATGCCCTGTTCTTCCAGCAGAGCCAGGGTCTGACGGGATTTGGAACAGCGAGGATTGTGATAAATAACGATTTCGCTCATGCTTTCCTCTGATTCGGATTTCGCGGGCCGGTATTGTAACAAGGAAATTTATGGAACCTCGGATTAATTCTGCGCAGACATCACGGGCTTTGTCACAACATTCCGGCAGACTGGCCGCTCAGGTGGATACACCGTCAGCGCAGAGGGCTTGATATGAAAATCAGATGGAATCCTGCCCGCTGGATACGGCCCGACTGGCAGCGCTTTGGCCGGGTGCTGTGGCAGACGGCAAAACGTTTTGAGGGTATGGAGCGCCGCAAAGAGGCGGCCGCGCTGACCTATACCACGCTGTTTGCGCTGGTGCCGGTACTGACCGTGTCCTATGCGATTTTAAGTGCCATTCCGGCGCTGCAGGAGTGGGGTGCCGATACCAACGCCCAGATGCTGGGCTACATCATGCCGTCCGGCAGTGAAATGATTACCGACTATCTGAAAGAATTCAGCCAGCAGGCACGCAAGCTGACCTGGATCGGTATCCTGTTTCTGTTTATCACCTGCCTGATGCTGCTGCGTACCATTGAAATGCAGTTCAACCGCATCTGGAATGTCGACAGCCCGCGCTCGCGGGTGCAGACCTTCCTGCGTTACTGGGCGGTGCTGAGCCTCGGGCCTGTGCTGTTCGGTGCCGCTATCGCCACCACGTCATTGCTGGCCTCATTGCCCTTGTGGGAGAACACCCCGACAGGCTGGTTCACGGCCTTTGCCCGGGCACTACCCTGGCTGTTCAGTGTGGCGGCCATCAGCGTGGTTTACATCATCGTACCCAATTGCAAAGTTCCGGTGAGACATGCACTGGCGGCGGCCCTGTTTGTCGCGACTATGTTTGAAGTGGGTAAGCTGGCTTTTGGTTCGGTGATTGGTCTGTTCCCATCCTATCAGCTGATTTATGGCGCCTTTGCTGCTGTGCCGCTGTTCCTGCTATGGATCTATATCTCCTGGATGCTGCTGCTGCTCGGCGCTGAACTGAGTTATGGCCTGAGTCACTACCGTGATCCACATTCGGCGCATCACCCGCTGCAGGAGCGTCTGTCTGTCGCGCAGCTGCTCATCCGTACCCGCGAAGGCAAGCGTTTCCTGTCAGAGCAGCAGCTCCGCCGCTCGCTCAATCACGTGGACGCCAACGAACTGAGCAGCCTGCTGACGGAGTTCCGCCAGCGTCGCTGGGCCATGCTCTCGGAGGACGGCCTGTGGGCCTGGGTGCGTGATCCGGCGACCATCACGCTTGGGGAGTTCTACGATGCCCAGACCCTGCGGCGCATGCGCCAGACCGATGGCCAGAGCGAAAGCCCTCTGATTCAGTGGCAGAAAGAGCTGGCGGAGGTTACAGAAGATTGTCTGGCACGACCACTCAGTTCTCTGCTGGAGCCACAGGCGACAAAGCACCGCTGACGTCATTTCTGTGACGTCGCGGCGGCCGGGGTGCGTGGAGGTGGCGGAATTCTGCCGCTTTACCGCTCAGGTTTTTGCCTGATCTGTTGTAACTCTCTGATTTTTATTGAGAATCCTGTTTGGCTTGTATTTTGCCTCAGATCTTTCTGATTACAGGGAGATCTGACCATGCAACCATACGCCAAACCTTCCCGGAACGGTTTTTCTGACGCCGTAACGCGCCCGCCAGTCTCGCAGGTACGCTGGGCTGTCGACTTTCTGGAGCGCCGTATTGATCTGGCTATTGCCGCGGGCAATCGTGATCAGACACAGGCCTTCCGGAAGGTGCTGCAGGTTCTGCATGAGATTGATTGCCGCAGTGACAGCCTGCGCTATCGTACCTTGTCGGAAGCCTTTGATTTTCTCACCACCTTTACCGATGACTGCCTGGCCGCAGGCTCAGACCCGGCGGCGCTGCGCTCATACCTGCAACTGATTCAGGTTCTCTCCGCCGTGGATATTGCCCGCAAGGAAGAGCTGGTAACCGGGCAATTGTGCAGTCTGGCCAGAGTCGAGGCACTGTGCGGAGGACAGCATGTTCACACGCATTAATACCCTGATTTTCGTTGTTCTGATTCTGTTGCTGCCAGTGACCAAAGTCCTGGCACAGGGACTGAAATGGACTAACGATGTTTACGGCAGTGTCGAGGATGGCAGCGGTACCCGCTTTGCCAGCTCCCGTATCAGTGTGGATATGCCGTGGATGCGTACCTACGTTGGTGGCGAGAAACTCGAGACAGACGTGTACCTTGAGCATACGTCTTTCCGCTGGACTGGCGTAGCGGCGGCAGAAAATGACTACTTCTGGTTATCCGTGCCGGTGTTTTACCGTCAGAAGCGCGACGGTAATAACGAACTGCATCTGCGCATTGAGCCGGGGCTGATGTCGGATCTGAACTCCATGGGTACCGAAAGCTTTGGCGCTAATGCCGAAATCAGCGGCCGCAGCTACCTCAGGCGTGGCGGTTTCATTCAGTATGGTGTGATCGTGAACCGTACCTTTGGTGACTTCAAACCCCGGCCGCTGCTGGCCTGGGCCACCAAAGTCACGCACAGTACCGAGCTGCTGCTGGGCTTTCCACGAACCAATCTGCAGACCCGCTGGAACGGTGGGCTGTCGACCTATGCCCGCTTTTATCCGGATGGCGGCCTCTGGCGTGAAGAGGTCAAACTGGATACCGGCGTAACGGCAACGGGCTCGGATATTTCCGAGGTCAGTTACCGCAACTGGCGTCTGGGTACCGGGGTAGAGCTGCAGTGGCAGGAGAACATCTGGTTCAATGCCGAAATCGGTCAGATGCGTAACCGCCAGATTGAAGCGCGGGATTCCACCGCAGCCACGGTCAAAGCAACACCGGGTCAGAATGGTTACTGGGGGCTTGGCGTACTGGTACGTCTCTGACCGGAACCGTTGTGAGAAATACCAGCCAGTAACACCTTGCCGGAATGCACTCAGTGAGTATTCCGGCGTCTCTGAACAGACCGTTGCTCTGTGGTTCTTCTGTTTTCCTGCTGGCGGATGGCCTCCGTCGTCTCCCTTCTGGTACATTGGTAAACGATTGAATACCCGGAACTTCCGATGACCCCCCTGATGATCAGCCCTGTGTCCCGCCGCTTTGTTTTCTATGTCTGTCTGAGTTTGCTGCTGCTGTCTGGTGCCATGTCTGCCCGGGCATTGACGCCGTTTCCCGGGGCGGCAGTTGACGAAGAGCAGAGCATGCAGGTGATGCGTTACCGTCTGATTCTGTCCGAGCTTACCAACCGTCAGGGCACCATTTCCGGGGATGATGAGCGGCTTCTTTCCGGTCAGCTCAAACGTACCGTGTGGCAGTTACCCTCAGGTGTGGGTCTGACGGAAGTCATGGATTCGGTACGTGAGGCGCTGCAGGGGCAGCGCATTCTGTATCAGTGCCGCGCCATTGACTGTGGCAGCAGTAACTTCTGGGCCAATACCGTGTTTGAGAACCCGCGGCTGGTCAGCCGTGATAAAGAGCAGGCGTCTGTGGTCAGTCTGGTGCGCGACGGCGAAGTGAATCAGGTCACTGTGGTGTATATCTCGCTGCGTGGCGGACGTCAGCCACGGGTGCTGGTGGATGAACTCACGACCCGGGATGCAGTCACAGACAGTGCGGCCGCAGCAGCGGAGTATGAAGCAGCACTGGCACACAGCAGTGGCTGGCTGCCGGAACTCATTACTCCCGACGGTGAGCTGAACAGCGACAGCCTGCAGCAGCTCAATCAGGTTCTTGGCAGCCTCTCTGCCGGGACGCTCGACCGCCTCCATATCATTGTGAACTGTTACCGCGGAACCCGGATGGACGAAACCATAGGGTGCTCCGACGGGCTGGTCAGTCAGATGCGTCCTCTGATTGATTCCAGGGTCGTGCTGCATTCCGGTGGTGCGTTGACCACCGCGCCGGATAAATCGGCTCAGGCAGCCGTACGCTTTGTTCTCTGGCCCGGGCGCTGAGGATTCTTTATGTCAAAAACGGTTGCTCTGGCTCTTGGCAGCGGCGGTGCCCGCGGCTATGCCCACATCGGCGTTATTCAGGCACTGGAAGCGCGTGGATACGAGATTATTAATGTATCCGGTTGCTCCATGGGCGCCATCGTCGGTGGCTTTTACGCCGCCGGTAAACTCGACCAGTACACCGAATGGGTGAGTAAGCTGGGTTATCTTGATGTGCTGCGCATGCTCGATCTGAACATTCTCTCCGGCGGCGCCATCAAGCTGGACAAGGTGTATGCCACCATTGAAGACATGCTGGGCAACTGCCAGATCGAAGATCTGTCGTTGCCCTTTACGGCAGTAGCCACCGACCTGCAGAACAAAAAAGAAATCTGGTTTCAGAACGGCCCTCTGGTTACGGCCATGCGTGCCTCAGCCGCTATTCCAACCATTCTTGCACCTGTGGTCAGTAATGGCCGGACTCTGGTCGATGGCGCGGTACTGAACCCGGTGCCGATTGCTCCGTGCGTCTCGGCGCACGCCCAGTACATCATTGCGGTTGATCTGAATGCGGATGTTCCACTGCCTGCGAAGCAGGTAGCAGAAGGTGCGGACGCTGAAGAAGAAGCGGAAAACGCCAAAAATGTCTGGCTGGATGCCGTGGTGAACAAGGCCAGCGAATGGTTCGGTAAAAAAGACTCGGAAGAAGCGCGCAAAGAGGCGGACAGCAAACTCGGTAAGATCGAAATCATGAGCCGCATGTTTGAGGTGATGCAGTCGTCACTCGGACGCTTCAAAATCGCCACTTATCCACCGGATCTGCTGATCCGGATTCCTTCAGAGTCCTGCGATATGTACGAATTTTATCGGGCGGAAGAGATGATTCAGCTCGGTCGTGAACTCGCGGATCAGGCACTGGATGCGTTTGAACAGAACAAAAGCAGTCTGTATGGCGACCGTCTCAGCTGACCGTTTGATTTAATTTCCTGAAATGACCGGGCTTCAGCCACCATTCTGGCTGCAGCCCGGCGTATCCGCTACAATACGCTCCCATTTTTTGCCGGGTTCCTATCCCATGGATTTCTCACAACTGGCCAACGAAGCCGTCGCTGAGCTGCGCACCGTCGAAGACATGGTGCGCTGGGCGGTCAGCCGTATGTCGGAAGCCGGTCTGTACTATGGCCATGGTACGGATAATCCGGCGGATGATGCGCTGGTGCTGGTGGCCCATGCTCTGAGCATGCCCTGGTCGATGGCCGATGGCTTCCGCACTGCACGGTTAACCCGCAGTGAGCGTGAAGCGGTTATGCCATTACTGGAGCAGCGCATCGTCCATAAAGTGCCGACGCCCTACATTACCGGTGTGGCCTGGTTCTGTGGGCAGCCCTATATCGTTGATGAACGCGTGTTGATTCCGCGTTCGCCGATTGGTGAGCTGATTGAACAGCGTTTTGCGCCCTGGCTGGAGGCAGGCAAAGAGCCAGCCCGGGTTCTGGATCTCTGCACCGGCTCCGGCTGTATTGGTATTGCCTGTGCGCATGCCTTTCCTGAGGCGCAGGTTGAGCTGCTGGATCTGTCGTTTGATGCGCTGGCCGTGGCCGAAGAAAACATCGAACAGCACGAAGTCGGTGATCGTGTCATCGCGCTGCAGTCGGATCTGTATGCCGCTGCATCCGGCAAGTACGACCTGATTGTGACCAATCCTCCCTATGTGGATGCCGATGATATGGCCTGCCTGCCGGAGGAGTATCATCACGAGCCGGAAATGGCGCTGGCCGCCGGTAATGATGGTCTGGATCTGGTGCATACCATTCTGTCAGAGGCGAAAGAGTATCTGACCGATGATGGCCTGCTGGTGCTGGAGGTGGGTAACAGCTACCCGGCATTGATTGAGGCCTACCCGGATCTGCCGTTTATCTGGCCGGAATTCGAGAGAGGCGGTCATGGGATCTGTATTTTACAGGCCTGTCATCTGCAGAACCTTTGACTGAAACAGTTATAATTTGATGATTTCCTGCCGACGGGCAGGGCAAACACAACGGAAACACTATGTCTGGTAACAGCTTCGGAAAACTCTTCACCGTCACCACCTTTGGTGAAAGCCACGGCCTGGCGCTGGGTGCCATTGTTGATGGTTGCCCTCCGGGCATTCCACTGAGCGAAGAAGACCTGCAGCTCGACCTCGACCGTCGTAAGCCGGGTACCTCGCGCCACACTACTCAGCGTCGCGAAGACGACGTGGTCAAGATCCTGTCGGGTGTGTTTGAAGGTAAAACCACCGGCACGCCGATTGGTCTGGTGATTGAAAATACCGATCAGCGCTCCAAGGATTATTCCAACATCGCGGCGACTTTCCGTCCGGCCCACGCCGATTACGCCTACACCCAGAAATACGGCTTCCGCGATTACCGCGGTGGTGGCCGCTCCAGTGCCCGTGAAACCGCCATGCGCGTCGCCGCCGGTGCCATCGCCAAGAAAGTGCTGGCAGAAAAGGGCATTCAGGTGCGCGGTTATCTGTCGCAGTTAGGCCCGATCAAAGCCGAAGCCTTTGACTGGGACCAGGTGGAACAGAACGCCTTCTTCTGCCCGGATGCCGCTAAAGTACCGGAGATGGAAGCCTACATGGATGCCCTGCGTAAAGAATGTAATTCCGTCGGCGCGAAGATCAGTGTCGTTGCCACTGGCCTGATGCCGGGCCTGGGCGAACCGATTTTTGACCGTTTAGACGCAGAGCTGGCCCATGCGCTGATGAGCATCAACGCCGTCAAAGGCGTCGAGATCGGTGACGGTTTTGATGTGGTTGCTCAGAAGGGCACCGAGCACCGTGATGAGATGACGCCTCAGGGCTTCCTCAGCAATCACGCCGGTGGCATCGTCGGTGGCATCTCCACCGGTCAGGACATCATCGCTCATATCGCGTTGAAACCGACCTCCAGTATGGCGCTGCCGGGTCGCTCCATTGATGTGGATGGCAACGCAATCGAAGTCATCACCAAAGGCCGTCACGACCCTTGCGTAGGTATCCGCGCCACGCCGATTGCAGAAGCCATGATGGCCATCGTGCTGGTCGACCACCTGCTGCGCAACCGCGGTCAGAACGCCGATGTGGTGTGTACGACGCCAGTAATTGCAGGTCAGGCGCCGGAGTAATCTGATTCGGAATCCTGCTGGTCGTTCGTTTTAAATTCGATTGAGCGTCACTGACCAATGCGCCTGCTGCCACACCGAAACTGAACGCTGAGACGTCGGATGCCCGGATGATTCCGTGCAAGCGCAACCGGCCAGGGATGGCCGATGTTGTGCGTTCCGACAGTACGAAGTGTTAAGTGAGGAAATTTGTGGCAGCTAAGCGCGAAGCAGGTGGGCGGCCCTGCCGGCCGGGAGGAGAAGGTCCTCCCGGGAGGCAAACACTCTCTGAGAAATTATTGGGCCTGCCATAGAATGCTGATTAAATCTTTATGACGTCCAACACCCCCTTCGCACTCTTCTACGGCCTCTACTTTGCTCTGGTCGGCTGTATCGTGCCGTTCTGGGGGCTCTACCTGCAGCACCTTGACTTCTCCGCTCACGATATCGGTGTACTGATGGCGTTGTTCGGCGTAGTACGGATTCTAGGTCCGAACATCTGGACAGCACAGGCCCATCATTTCCGCTCCCCGGTGAGCATGGTGCGTTGGGCATCGGTGATTACCGTGGTGCTTTTCTGCGCGATTTTTCTCGCAGATAACGTCTGGACCGTGGGTCTGGTGATGTTTGCCTACGGCTTTTTCTGGTCGGCGCTGTTACCGCAATATGAATCCCTGTGCATGCAGCACATACAGCAGAGAGTCGATGTTTACAGCCGGATCCGGCTGTGGGGTTCCGTGACCTTTATTCTGGTCGTGGCCGGATTAGGAGCCTTGTTTGATGTGATCAGCATCGCCACCTTACCGCTGTTCATGCTGGTGCTGATGCTGCTGGTCACGGTCAATGGCTGGCTGTTGCCGACGTATGAGTCTGAAGCTGCCGGGGACGGGCAAAAGCCTCAGTTCCGTCAGCACCTGCTCAGCGTTCCGGTACTGGGTTTTGTGCTGGTGAATTTGCTGCTCTATCTCTCCCACGGCCCCTATTACACCTTCTTCAGCATCTTTCTTGAGGAGCATGGTTACAGCAATACAGAGATCGGTCTGTTCTGGACGGTCGGGGTAGTGGCAGAGGTCTGGCTGTTCTGGAAGTTCGGCCGTCTGTTGCCCTTGCTGAGCTGGCGGGGTTGGATGATCTTCTGCCTCCTGCTGACCGCACTGCGCTGGATTGTCGTGGGCCTGGCGGTGGATTCTCTCTGGCTGCTGGGGCTGGCTCAGACCATTCACGCCTTCAGTTATGGCGCCATGCATGCGGTCTCCATGCGTTACGTGCAGACGCTGTTTCCCGGTGCGTTGCGCAGCCGTGGACAGGCACTCTACAGCAGTGTCGGCTTCGGCGCGGGTGGTGCGCTGGGAGCCTATGTCAGTGGTCTGCTGTGGGAGCCGCTTGGTGGCGCAGGCGTGTTCCTGCTGGCCGCACTGGCGGCGCTGGCGGCGCTGCCGGTGGTCTGGTTTATGCTCCCGCGGGAACGGGTAACAGAATGAAAACCGGGGCCACTGGGGCCCCGGACGTAACACTCAGGTTTTTACAAAGTGACAATCAGTGTGAAGGTTTAACGTAGTACTTGTTCTCAATTTCCCGATCATAAAGATTGATTCTTCGTACAGACGCTGTAGACACACCGGCCGTTTCGCCTTCACTTGTGTCGCCGGTCGGATCATAGCAGGTACTACCTGTTTGCCACTCTCCCAGTTCGGACACTGTTGCAGCACCAGCTGCAAAGTCAATGGTGAATACACCCCAACATTCTGTGGCTGTACCTTCGGGAGGTGAGAAAATGTAGACATCATCGTTGATCTGCAACTCGACCCGTGCCGGAGAGGCCTGGATATCGCTGCTGCCGGAGTAGTGATAGACGCTGTAGTAGTAAGTGCCGTCGAACGGGAAGTCGGACAGATACGTGACTTCAGGGCCAAAGCTGGTGGTGTCATCCACATCCAGATAGATGGTCTCGCCGCCTACGCTCAGGTCGCGGTTGCCGTAGTAAAGGTGGAAACGGTCACGGCTGTCCGTCGCACTGGCAGGACCATCCAGATGAGTGTCCAGATCACTTGGGTTCTCACCCCAGGTCAGGGTCACAGTCACTTCGAGATCGCCCAGCACCAGACAGCTACCGTCGGTGATCTCGTCAGTTTGTGTGGTGTATACGCGTGATGGTGTTACCAGCGCCTGCTGAGCCGCTGAAACCCGCACGTAAGCATCCACCCGGACCGGAATACGGAAGTTACCGTCGCTGTTGGTGTATACACGGGAAGTCCCGGTGTAGCTCTCACCGGTAGCGGTTACCTGAGCGCCGGAAACCGGTTCACCATCGGCATTTTCCACACAACCGTTGATGTAGGTGGTGTTGTAGATCTGATCTGCGTTCCAGGTGGTGAAATGTTCAACTTCACCCACGTAGAAATACTCGCCGTCGATCTGGGTCAGCGTTGCGCTGCCTTCTTCAATCCAGTAGCCACTGGCATCGTCGAAGTAATACAGCGGAATGGTGTCCGGTGCATCGGCCACATCACCGGACAAGGGGATGCGCACGGTGGCAGCCTGACCGGAGGCCAGAGACAGCGGGTTGCCGGCATCTGAAGTGAAGGTCGCATTAATGGCACCGAAGCTTTCGATGTGGCTGACCTCACCGCTGGTTTCATCAACCGTTTCAAAGTCACCAGGCATGACATCCGGGTCACGACGCGGGTCGAGGATGGTCAGTTCGGCATCGATGTTGCCGCTGTACAGATTACCGTCAGAATCGACAAAGGCGTTGGCCGGCAGACTGACAATACTGGCGCTTTCCACCTGAAGGTCTGTGGCATCACCAGCGGCGAACGAGGTACTGGTATTCACCGGTACGATTTCGGCGGTAAAGGCACTGGCGGACAGAGCAATATTGCGTCCGAACTCTGCATAGTTGTCGGCGTCGGCAGTCAGGTTCTGGGATTCGGCACGGATATCAATACCCAGACGCGCAACACCGCTGTCATTGGTGCTGGCGGAATAAGAGCCGCCTTCTGTGTCGGCACTGTCCCAATAAAGAGTGAGGTCGGCCGAAGGAATCAGGCTGCCGTCAAAGTAGTCCAACGCGGTTACGGTCAGGTAACTGGCGGGAACCACGGAGACGGTCCGCGTCGCGGTACTGCTGTTACCGGCAGCATCGGTGGCGGTGTAGGTGAGGGTGTAGTCACCCCAGGTCATTGTGTCCACGTCGCCGGATACACTCAGTGCCGGATCTGTGTCTTCATTGTCGGTCGCCGTGGCGCCCGGGTCGGTAAAGTCGGCACCCTGTACCACCTCAATGGCGGAATCACCGTTCAGACTGATTACCGGGGCCTCTGTGTCCGCGCCACCTCCGCCACCGCCTCCGCCGCCACAGGCGGTAAGCAGCAGCAGCGCAGGCAGGGATAAAAACGCTGTCGGGTTCAGAGAGTTTTTCATAAGCAGTTTCCTGTTGTCGTAATAGGTGTCTCGCAGGCGGAATTCCGGATCTCACTCCTGCGGGAAATGCTGTTTTCTGGTCCTGTTTTCATGGTCTTCACTTCATAGCCGGAGTGGGGCTCTGTTCATCGCCTCCTTCCTCCATAGTCATCCTAATCTGTTTATTTCGTGTATTGCTAAAACATGGATCACGTTTCTGTAAGCGGATGTAACGGAATTGATAACCACATCACATGTATGGTTTTTGGAGTGGGTCAGAAGCACGGATCGGTGACTATGGAGAAGCCACAGAATCCCTTGCGGGACAGAGCAGTTCCGTTATCATTCAACGGAGTTCAACAAAAGGTTTTTCCGTGTCACGTTACGATCAGGAATCAGTGGTGTATGGGGTGATCCGTCACCTGCCATCGGTGGATATTCAGCAGGCGAACTATGAGCGTTCTGTGAACCGTTCGGCGATCGACAATCTGCCGTCCGGTATGGAGATGGACGATCTGCTGCTGATGCGCGAGATGTTCGCACAGTCGGGTTCAGACGTGTTTACCGGCGCCTATCAGACCCAGCTGATTCATTTTGCGGCTTCATTCCGCGGCGTTGAATACGAATGGGAAAACTGGATCAGCCAGTTTGAGCAACTGTTAAAGGGCATGTACTGGGTCGGTGCCACGGTGCATCTGGAAACCGAGCTGTCTGGTAAACATACCTTCCACTGGCAGTCTGAACCGGGCCACGTGCCCTCTGCAGAAGAACTGCGCATGGTCTGTGAATGGGAACGGGAGAGTGCGTATGGGCTGGCATGATGATACAGACAATGCCGGATCCGTTGAGCACAACCCGTTTGAGCAGGGCCCTGCAGAAGGGGTGATCTGCATCCCCTGGCAGCAACTGTCGCAGGATGCCCTGGATGGCATTATCGAAGAGTTTGTCAGCCGCGAAGGTACAGACTACGGCGACTACGACTACAGCTTCGACGACAAGAAAGACCAGATCCGCGCGCAGATCCGTTCCGGCAAAGTGCAGGTGGTGTTTGATCCGGTGGGCGAAACCTGCCAGCTGGTGTTGTCTGATCAGTTGCCGTCAGGTTTGTAACTTTCCGCGGATCAGATCCCGCAGTAAGAAACGTCCGGGCCACAGAGCCTCCATCGTCTCCTGTCCGACGGGCAGGGTATCTCCGGTCATCATGGCCGCCAGAATCTCAGCACACAAAGGTGCAGAAGCCAGCCCGCGGGAACCGTGGCCGATGTTCAGGAAGACGCCCGGCTGCCAGGGCACGGTCAGTGCCGGAACATGCCTGGCATTGCGGCGCAGAATGGCAAAGCGTTCAACAAACTCAGTGGTTTCCGTCACCGGCCCGGTCATGGGCAGATAGTCGGGGGTG
This sequence comes from Thalassolituus sp. UBA674, assembly GCA_002298335.1. Lineage (GTDB taxonomy): Bacteria > Pseudomonadota > Gammaproteobacteria > Pseudomonadales > Oceanobacteraceae > Thalassolituus. Next base: position 11,329 of record DBNK01000012.1, on the reverse strand, counting down.
GTGCAGCGGAAGCCTACCCGGCCGCCGGTAATGCGTTGCGGATCGGCTACCTTCTGCCACTGCGGACCGAAGTCCTGCAGGTGCGAGAGGTTGGTCAGATGATCTTCTTCCGTCAGCCGGGTTTCTTCTGAGCGCAGGTTATAGGTGGCCCCCAGACACAGACGGCCATTCAGTGGCGGCGGCATATAGCTGTGCGCACACAGCACGCCCGTGTGTTGCGGCAGGTCACTGGTATTCAGATAACTGAGTTGCCCGCGGATTTTCTTGGTGGGCAGATACGCTTGAGACAGAAGCTCACGGGCAGCCCAGGCTGTTGCCACTACCACGGCGTCTGCTGCAATCTCTCCTGCTGCCGCGATCAGGCGGACGCCATCACCGGCATTTTCGATCCGGTGGATGTGTTCGCGGCGGAACTCAATCAGCGGGTGATCAGCCAGTGCCTGACAGAAGTCGGCCGGGGCCACCCAGCCAGCCGCCGGATACAGCAACCCCGGCCGCGCCAGATCATTGCCGCTCAGTTGTGCCGCAATAGCCGGTGATACGGCCTGAATCAGTTCAGCCGGAGGCTGGTTGTTGCTCAGGTACTTCTGCTGGCGTTGCTGTTCTTTGTCATCCCAGCCAATCTGCAGCACACCGCAGTCATCCCAGCGTTGTCCGTCAGCGGGCCCGAGAAGGCTCTTAACCCGGTTCAGGGCATATTCATAGGCCTGCCGGTAAAAGCCCGAATGCTGGGCACTGTCGTCGGCTGCCAGCTTGATGTACAGCCCGCCCTGTGGGTTGCCGGAAGCGCCTGAGGCGATGCCTTCGCCATCGAGCAGAGTGACGCGTATGCCACGTTCTGCCAGTGCCCGGGCCGTGCTGCATCCTGCCAGACCGGCACCAACGACCACAACGTCAGAGCCTGGCGGCAAAAGCGGGGGCAGATTCAGCCAGGGCAGTGCAGAGTGGCTGGCGGGTCTTTCCGGACCACAGCTCAGGGCAAATTCACCGGCCAGCATGTCGCGCTTACGGCCAAAACCGGGGTGTTTGCGGATACGGAAACCGGCCCCTCTGAGGCCGCGTTTGACGATACCCGCGGCGGTAAAGGTCGCCACGGTGGGTGGCTGTTCAGAGGCATGGCTGATGCGGCGCATCTGGCGGAACAGAGCGTCGGTCCACATCCCCGGGTTTTTCGACGGTGCAAAACCATCCAGATACCAGGCGTGAACCGGGCCGGAAAGTTGCGGCAGGGCATCGTGCACGTCGGCGTAAATCAGAGTCAGGGTGACCCGTTCCTCAGGCCAGCGCAGGGTGTGAAAGCCCGGCGTCAGGAATGGACTGGATTCAATCAGCCGCTGCGCCAGTTCACTCAGTTCGGGCCATAAAGCCAGAGCCTGCTGCAACTGGTCGCGGATGAGCGGGAATTTTTCGATGCTGGTGAAATGCAGATGGCAGTCTGGTCCGGCCTGTTCGCGGAAGGCCTGCCAGGTGGCAAGAAAATTAAGGCCGGTACCAAAACCGGTTTCTATGATACGGAAGGTGCCGGTGTGGTCAGCCCAGCGTTGCGGCAGGCTGTTATGGCCGAGAAACACATGGTGTGTCTCGGCAAGCCCGTTCTCTACAGAAAAGTAGGTATCACCGAATTCACGGGCGACCGGCAGGCCCTGTTCGTTCCAGTCCAGTAATGGATTGGCAAGTCCCGGCCCTGAAGATCCAGAGCCAGGTAAGGGCAGGTCAGACTCGTGCGGCACGTGAGATCAGTTGGCCTCGTCCATGGTCGGAGCTTCCAGAACTTTGACTGACTCCAGGATCACGGGCGTGACCGGCTCGCTGCCGCTGAGAGGTACGGCGGCAATGGCGTCTACCACATCCATGCCTTTGATCACTTTCCCGAACACGGCATAACCATAGTCGCGGACACCGTGGTTCAGGCGCTTGTTGTCTTCAAGGTTGATAAAAAACTGGCTGTTGGCGCTGTCGACTTCCACCTTTCGTGCCATGGCTATGGTGCCACGGTCATTGGCCAGCCCGTTTTTGGCTTCATTGCGGATGGCCGGACGGTTGGCTTTCAGCACCATATCCGGCGTGTAACCGCCACCCTGAATTACAAAGCCAGGAACAACACGGTGAAAGAGGGTGTTGTCGTAAAAGCCGTCGTTCACGTACTCAATAAAGTTAGCAACCGTCACCGGAGCTTTACTGCGGTTGAGCGCCAGCTCGATATAGCCGGCGTTGGTGGTCATGCCAACGTAGACCATGTCGTCGCTGCTGGCGGCGGCATGACTGTTCAGGCTGCCCAGCATCAGGGTGCTCAGCAGCAGTGTTTTAATCCATTGAATCATTGTGTGCCCCTTACGCCCAGCCGCTGTTGCTGCGCTTGCCACGCAGGTTCGGAAGAATCAGACCGGCAATAATGCCGACGAACACCAGGCCACCACCGTACAGCAGGTAGATGTTGCGTTTGTCTTTGCGCAGCTGCTCGTTCTCGGCTTCCAGCGTTTCAATTTTCAGCTCCAGCTGCTGGTTGCGGATACCCAGTTCGCGGTTGGTGCTGCTGAGTAAAGGGCTGTCCTGAATGATGTTATCCAGACGCTGGTTCTCAATATCTTCGGCTGACATCTCGGCCGCAGGTTCCACTGTAGTGTCGTCATTTTCAGACTGTGCCAGCTGGGCTTTCAGAGTTTCGATTTCATCCAGCGCATCGCGCAGGCGCTCGCTGGCAATGGGTTCGTCGGTCAGGTATTGAGAGCTGATCCAGCCTTCGGTGTTATCTGTGGTACGGACATGTGTGAAGCCATTCTCTTCGGCAATAAAGACCAGATGCTCGCCACTGGGCAGTACGCGCAGGGAACGGAATTCAGTAGAGGGACCGGCACGCAGCTGCACATAGAGCATGTCGCTGACGTAACGCATCTCTTCAGCCTGAGCAGCGGGTGTGCTCAGAACAGACAGCGCCAGTACCAGCAGGCTGTTCAGGGCTGTGAACTTCAGACGGGTGGTCATTTTATTATCCTTGTTAGACAGAGATTCGGTCATGGCAATACTTTTTTAAAGGGTTTGACTGTCACGCTGCGGTAGACACCGGCAGCACAATACGGATCATCATCCGCCCAGGCCTGAGCGGCTTCCAGCGAAGGAAAGTCTGCAACTACCAGACTGCCGGTAAATGCCGGTTCATCGGCGGTGGCAGTCGGATCAGGGTGGGGCCCGGCCAGCAGCAGGCGGCCATCGTCGTTGAGTTTTTCCAGACGGGCCAGATGGGCAGGGCGTGCCTGCTGGCGCAGCGGCAGGCTGTTGCTCACGTCCTCACTGATAATTGCATACCACATCATTCTGTCTCGTGTTTGATAAAGCGTGAAAGGTACAGACCCTGTGCGATGATAAAGACCACCGTCAGGCCCAGCATGCCGAAGAACTTGAAGTCGACCCAGACATCTTCACTGAAGTTGTAGGCCACAATCAGGTTCAGAATGCCGCAGACCACAAAGAAAAAGACCCAGGCCAGTGACAGACGTGTCCAGACTGCTTCCGGCAGTTTGAGTTCCGCACTCAGCATACGTTCCAGCAGAGGACGGCCGGTGAACATGCGGTAGCCGATAAAGCCCAGGGCAAACAGCCAGTTAACAATCGTGGGCTTCCACATAACGAAGGCCGGGTTGTTCAGGAAGACGGTCAGGCCGCCCATCAGCACCACAATCACCAGAGTGATTTTGTGCATGGTCTCGACCTTGCCATACATAAAGCGCACCGTCAGCATCTGCAGAATAGTGGCCGGAATCAGCACCGCAGTAGCGATGACCAGATGGTTGGTGTCCAGAAGAAGTTGGAAATTTTCATCAGAAAGCCAGGGTTGCAGAGCATGAATCAGCTCTTCTGCCCATTTAAATACAACAAAGAAAACAGCAATGGGCAGGTAATCAAGCAGTAACTTCATTCGCTATATAAACCGGTAGGACATAAAATAGAGGGCATTATGTCGTAAGCCAGTCAGAGCGTCCAATTGAACTCCCGCATTGATCTTCATTGTCATACCACCGCCTCCGACGGCGCTCTGGCGCCCGCCGATCTGCTGCGCCGTGCTTCAGAAAGAGGGATTGAGACTCTGGCGATCACCGACCACGACACCCTCGCGGGTTATCGCGACGTCAGTGCTCTGGCGGCCGAACTGGGCATTGAGCTGATCACCGGCATTGAACTCTCCTGTGTCTGGTCAGGCATCACCATTCACATTGTTGGCCTCAATGTTGACCCGGATTCGGCGGTTATACGCGATGCCGAGAGCATCCAGACCCGCGCCCGCGATGAACGTGCCGAACTGATTGTAACGCGCGTCGGTAAAAAGCTCGGGCAGACCATCGACCTTGAAGCCGTGCGCGGTTATGCCGGTGGCGAAGCCATAGGCCGCCCGCACATTGCCCGCTATCTGCTGGATCAGGGTTGGGTGCCGGATATGCGTACGGCGTTCAGCAAGTACCTGGGCTCTGGCAAAGTCGGTGATGTTAAAACCCATTGGCCTGAGATGGACGATGCCGTGCGCTGGATTACCGCTGCCGGTGGCATTCCTGTCATGGCTCATGCGCATCATTACAAAATGACGCGTACCAAACTGCGGGCCTGCCTCAAAGACTTTGTCGCCGCGGGCGGACGTGCACTGGAAGTGGCCTATGGCCTGATGGACAACAACCAGCGTGGCCAGATGGCCGGGCTGGCCAAAGAATTCGGACTGCTCGGTTCGTGTGGCAGCGATTTTCATGGTCCCAACCGCTTTGGCCTGGACCTTGGCGTCATGTGCGACTTTCCGAAAGACATTACTCCCGTCTGGTCTGTGTGGCAGAGTGTTGCCGCGACCGGAGACCGTAAAGAACTTCAGCAGGAATTACAGTGAGTCAGTTTTTTCAGATACACCCCGACAACCCCCAGCAGCGCCTCATCAAACAGGCGGTTGAGATTCTCAGTCAGGGCGGTCTGGCGGTAATCCCGACCGATTGTGCCTACGCACTGGCCTGTCGTGTGGGCGATAAAAATGCCACAGAACGTGTCTCCCGCCTGCGTGAACTCGGGCCGAAGCACAACTTTACCCTGCTGTGCCGCGATTTCTCAGAGCTGTCGACCTACGCCAAGGTGGATAACAGCCAGTTCCGTCTGCTGAAGGCCCATACACCGGGTGCCTTCACCTTTATTCTTCCTGCCACGCGCGAAGTCCCCCGCCTGCTGATGCATCCGAAGAAACGCACCATCGGTATCCGCGTACCGGATAACCCGATCGCCATGGCCCTGCTCGAAGAAATGGGCGAACCCCTGATGACCACCTCGCTGATTATGCCCGGCGATGAGTTGCCGCTGTCAGACCCGTACGACATCCGCCAGACGCTGGAGCATGCTGTAGATCTGGTGATTGATGGTGGATTCTGTGGGTTTGAAGCAACCACCGTGATTGAGCTGACGGAAGATGCGCCTGAGCTGCTGCGGCAGGGGGTAGGGGATGCGAGTGCGTTTCTGTGAAATTTTAATCGCGGATTTTCAATATTGTCCTCCCGCGGCATGACCGCGGGATCCAGTTGAGACTGTTTCTTCTCTACTTAGTTTGATTTTCGCTCCTGGGAGGAGGGCATGGGGACGCCTAGTCCCGACCGGCGCTGGCCCTCCCACCTGCTTCGCGCTTTTCTGGGCTTTGTATCCTTATTTCTTCATAACTTCCGGGTGCGTCCACACAGCGCGAAGCAGGAGGGTTCGGGAGGATGCCGTCCTCCCAAGAGATAACATCCTACGTTTGTGGATCGCTTCGCTACGCTCGCAATGGAATACGTTTCAGATATCAAGGGCTTCTAATAAGAGCACTTGACGTCATCTACAGCTCTTTCGATATCCATTTTCTGAAAGCCATTAATCCAGTAATCTGACTTCACTCAACGCCAGAGCCAGCAATGTGAAAGCATCTCCTCTCCCAGACTGCCCCTTACTGCTCCTGCAGAAAGACTTCCTGTCTGCAGAGGAAGCTGAATCCTGTTTTCAGCAGCTCCTCAATCACCATGACTGGCCAGCCAGTGACTACGAGGTCTTCGGACGACGCTTTTCACTGCCGCGCCAGCAGACCTGGCACGCCGATGAGGGCATCGTTTACAGCTACCACAACAATCTGCTGACCACGCGTCCGTGGACGCCCTTATTGCAGAGACTCCGTGAAAAGGTGGAGTCATCCACGGGCTCTCAGTTCAATGCGGTTCTGGTGAATCTCTACCGTAACGGCGATGACTTCGTTGGCTGGCACTCCGACGATGAAAAGGAAATGGGTGATGAACCGGTGATTGCCTCGCTGTCACTGGGGGCGGAGCGGGTGTTTTCGTACCGCAGACAGTCACCGCGCGGACCGTTGGCGGGTTCAGAGAGCGGGGTGTCTTTACCCTCGGGCAGCCTGGTGCTGATGCAGGCGCCGTTTCAGGATGAGTGGGAGCACGCTGTTCTCAGGAACACATCCACCACAGCGCGTATTAACCTGACCTTCCGCTACGTTCTGCCACCGCCGTCAGAGGGCTGAAACACGTCTGCGGTCAGTGTCCTTCCGCCGCGCCATCCGGTATCATCCGCCTTTTACTGTGACATCCGAATTCTAAGGTTCCGCATGACCAAGCAACGCGTTCTGACCGGCATCACCACGACCGGTACACCGCATCTGGGTAACTACGTCGGCGCTATCCGTCCCGCCATTGAAGCCAGCCGCGATACCAACAACGAATCCTTCTACTTTCTGGCCGACTTCCACGCGCTGATCAAGTGTCATGAGCCGGAAGCCGTCCATCAGTCGGGTAAGGAAATTGCCGCCACCTGGCTGGCGCTGGGTCTGGATACCGATAACGCCGTGTTTTACCGCCAGTCAGATATTCCGGAGATTCCGGAGCTGACCTGGATTCTCAACTGCGTCTGCGCCAAAGGCCTGATGAACCGTGCGCACGCCTATAAGGCGGCGGTGGATGCCAACCTGGAAGAAGGCGAAGACGCTGATAAAGCCATCACCATGGGCCTGTTCAGTTACCCGGTGCTGATGGCGGCGGATATTCTGATGTTTAACGCCCACAAAGTACCGGTGGGCAAAGATCAGATTCAGCACGTTGAAATGGCGCGTGATATCGCCGGACGCTTCAATCATATTTTCTGCAATAAAGGACCTCTGCTGACCCTGCCGGATTATCAGGTCGACGACAACGTCGCCGTGCTGCAGGGGCTGGACGGTCGCAAGATGAGTAAGAGCTACGGCAACACCATCCCGCTGTTCCTGCCGGAGAAAAAGTTGCAGAAGCACATCAACAAGATCAAGACCAACCTGCTGGAGCCGGGGGAACCGAAAGATCCGGATACCTCCACCGTGTTCCAGATCTGGCAGGCGTTTGCTACGGCGGAACAGACCGCAGAAATGCGTCAGGCCTTTGCCGAGGGTATCGGCTGGGGTGATGCCAAGAAAAAACTGGCCGCTCTGATCAACGCAGAAATTGCCGAAGCCCGCGACCGTTATGAAGATCTGCTGGCGCGTCCGGCGGATATCGAAGCTGAGCTGCAGAAAGGCGCTGAGAAGGCACGTGCCATCAGCAAGCCGTTACTGGAAAAAGTCCGCGCCGCCACCGGCATCCGCAAACTCGGCTGAGCGCAGGCATCCGCCGTAACGTTGGGGTACACTGGGGCGGAATCTATCCGCCCGTTTCTGAAGAGCAGCCATGAGCGACACTGAGCAGCAGAGCACCAAGGAACCTTTGTCCCGTCAGGGAGAGATGCCCTTTGCGCTGGTACAGGGCCAGCCGATGACGCAGCTGCCGCTCGATCTGTACATTCCCCCCGATGCGCTGGAAGTGATTCTTGAGCAGTTTGAAGGCCCGCTCGATCTGCTGCTCTACCTGATCCGCAAACAGAACCTCGATATTCTTGAAGTGCATGTGTCTGAGATTGTTGATCAGTACATGCAATACATTGAGCTGATGCAGGCGCTGCAGCTGGAACTGGCTGCTGAGTACATGGTGATGGCCGCCATGCTGGCAGAAATCAAAAGCCGCATGTTGTTGCCGCGCCATTCCGAAGACGGCGAAGACGGCACCGAGGAAGATCCGCGTGCTGAACTGATCCGCCGCCTGCAGGAATATGAGCGCTTCCGTACTGCGGCGGAAGAGCTGGATGAATTGCCACGGCTCGAGCGAGACATCTTCACCGCGCGCATTGATGCCCCCGAGCGCATTGCCGAACGGGTTCACCCGGAGGTGGATATGCGCGAACTCATGCTGGCCATGGCCAGTGTCATCCGCCGCGCCGAACGGTTTGAGCACCATGAAGTGTCGCGGGAACAGCTCTCCACCCGGGAACGCATGAGTCAGGTGCTGGAGAAGCTGCAGGCCGGACACTTTGTGCCCTTCCGTCAGCTGTTCACCCCGGAAGAGGGCAAGCTTGGCGTGGTAGTGACCTTCCTCGCCATTCTGGAGCTGATCAAAGAATCCATGATCGACATCGTCCAGCACGAAGTACTGGGGGCCATTCACGTTAAACTGAGAGGATCGCATGACGACGCCCGCGCTGAAGAATATTCTTGAAGCCGCCATGATGGCCGCCGGTACGCCGCTGTCACTGGAACGCATGCAGACCCTGTTTGACGAGGATGCTCAGCCATCGAAAGACGACCTGCGCAGTGCACTGGCGGAGCTGAATGATGACCTCAGCGGGCGCGGTATCGAGCTGGCTGAAGTAGCCTCTGGTTACCGCCTCCAGGTACGTGGTGCCACCGCACTGCATGTCTCGCGCCTGTGGGAAGAAAAGCCCCAGCGTTATTCCCGCGCCTTGCTCGAAACCCTGGCGCTGATTGCCTACCGCCAGCCACTGACCCGTGGCGACATTGAAGACGTACGGGGTGTGGTGGTGAGTTCCAACACCATCAAAACCCTGATGGAACGTGACTGGATCCGCATTGTCGGCCACCGCGATGTGCCCGGGCGACCGGCCATGTACGCGACCACACGGGAGTTTCTCGACTACTTTGGTCTGAAGTCACTGGAAGAACTGCCATCACTGGCGGAAATCCGTGAGCTGGATGACGCCAACCGCCGCCTGGAACTGGGCGATGATGCCGAGGCGCGTAAAGCCACACCGGACAGCTACAGTTTTGCCAGTGAAGAAGAACGTGAAGAACGCGGAGCCAGCGTACTCAATGACACCTCCGACGATCTGGAAGAGGCCGAGGCCCTGATCCGTAAAGTTGAGGACAATGTGTTCGAACCGGTTGAAAACCGTGGCGAGCCCCGTAAAGTGCGCGACCTGAGTCAGATTCTGCAACGTCTTGAAGAGCAGAACCGGCCAGAGGACGAGGTGCCGGCGGAAGACAGCCCGCAGGATACTGAAGACACCACCACAGACATGCCAGCCACCGCGGATGCGGACGCTGATGATAAGGACGGAAAATCCGCCAATGAATGAACGATTGCAGAAACTGCTGGCCCAGGCCGGTATCGGCTCACGCCGTGAAATAGAGCGCTGGATCAGCGAAGGCCGCATCAGTGTGAACGGCGAAAAAGCCACGCTGGGTGACCGCGCCTCACGCCACGACGACGTACGGGTCGATGGCCGTAAACTTGATCTGTCTGATGCCGGACGAGCGGTGCGCGTGATTGCTTACAACAAACCGATCGGCGAAGTCTGTACCCGCAATGATCCGGAAGGCCGTCCAACGGTATTCCAGCACCTGCCGAAAACCAAGAACGAGCGCTGGATTAACGTCGGTCGTCTCGACATCAACACCAGCGGTTTGCTGCTGTTCACCACCAGTGGTGATCTGGCCAACAAACTCATGCACCCGTCATCCGGCATTGACCGCGAATACGCCGTCCGTGTACGTGGCGAAATTGATGACGCCATGATACAGCGGATGAAAGAAGGCGTGTTACTGGAAGACGGCATGGCGCGCTTTACCGACGTCCGCTTCTTTGATGGCGAGGGCCAGAATAAGTGGTATCACGTAGTCGTCATGGAAGGCCGTAACCGCGAAGTCCGCCGCCTGTGGGAAAGCCAGGGCGTCGAAGTCAGCCGCCTCAAGCGCGTACGTTATGGCTGTATCTTTATGCCGTCGAATATTCCGGTTGGCACCTGGGTCGAACTGAGTCAGAAAGAAGTGAACGACCTTACCGACCTGACGGGTATGGATCGCCAGAAAAAGCGTCGCATGAGTGTGAAAGAAAAAGAAGAGTTCAAACGTGTGGCCAAGCGGCAGAAGATCCGTCAGACGGCGGGGCGTAAAAAGAAACCGCAGTAAGTGCTCTGACGCCGCTGGGCGTTTTTAGGTTTGTTCAGAAGCCCGCGAAAGCGGGTTTTTGTTTTTTGGGGTTTAAAGTCTTATGGCGCTTCAGGTGGACTGGTGGTGGGAGTGATAGCGACGCAGTATAGAGAGTTGATCAGGATAGCGGAGCGTATCCCAACGCTCGGTAGGTACTTTTGTGCTGTTTGTTTTCAGTCCAGAGGAACATTGTGGGTCGGACCCGTATTGGCTCCCTTAGATGTGACTGATCGGACTGCTTCGCATTTTGTATCTTAGATTATTCGCTCCTGGGAGGACGGCATCCTCCCGGCGCGGGCCCACCCACCTGCTTCGCGCTGTAGTGTTCGTTATTTCACTGAAAACTTCAGATTCACAACGGCTACGGCCCAATTCGGCGTCCTGCCTCAGTGGGCCTTTCGGAACATCCCTGTTCCTCAAGCCTGCTCATCTTTGTTTTCAGTGACTCACACTAGGCGCCCCAAAACCAGAAACA
>DBNK01000012.1:0-290 GCA_002298335.1 Thalassolituus sp. UBA674 | reverse complement strand
ACTAGGCGCCCCAAAACCAGAAACACCTGAAGCAAAATAAAATCACTGGAGGCCTCTACTCAGATAAGGGGGAACTTCTCATCGCAGAGGCCTCCAGTGATGTTCTTTCTTTCTGAATGTAGCTGGTTGAAATGCGCCTCCGGAAGTCGCCGGTTTTCTGAAGAAATTCCGAAAATGCGAGGCAGGACGCCGAGCAAGATTGCGAGGAACATGGACGTTCCTTGCAGTCGTGTTTCAGGAATATCGAAGAAAACCGGGAACACGACTTCGGAAAGCGCGAAGCAGGTGGG
>DBNK01000038.1 GCA_002298335.1 Thalassolituus sp. UBA674 | reverse complement strand
TTTGCATTCCGGGGTAATTCAGAATGCCGGGGTGTTACAGGACCGTCGGGAGGCCGCTCAGGCGCGGCAACAACCGGATCAGGAAGCGGAGTTTATAAGTTATAAATGAGCATTCCGGGATGATTTTTTAACGACGTATTACCCACGCAGGTAGAAAATCACAATATAAACTGGCTCAGATCCTGATCTTTGGCCAGCGCCCCTAATTTATCTTCAACGTAGGCCGCATCAATCACCACCGCTTCGGTCATGTCCGTGGCATTGAACGACACAGATTCCAGCAGCCGTTCCATCATGGTATGCAGACGACGGGCCCCGATATTCTCGGTGCTTTCATTGACGTCATAGGCGATGGCGGCCAGACGGGCGATACCGTCTTCGGTAAAGCTGATATCGACACCTTCGGTTTTCAGCAGGGCCTGATACTGTACCGTCAATGAGGCATTCGGTTCGGTCAGAATGCGCTCAAAGTCTTTCGGGGTCAGGGCCTGCAGTTCAACGCGGATGGGCATCCGGCCCTGCAGTTCGGGAATCAGATCCGACGGCTTCGCCAGGTGAAACGCGCCGGAAGCCACAAACAGAATATGGTCAGTTTTGACCATGCCGTGCTTGGTACTGACGGTGCAGCCTTCAATTAACGGCAGCAGATCACGCTGCACCCCTTCACGGGAAACATCGCCGCCGGAACCGCTTTCCTGACGCTTGGCGACCTTATCGATCTCATCAATAAAGACGATGCCGTTCTGTTCCACCAGCTCCAGTGCACGCTGTTTCAGTTCTTCCATGTTGAGCATGGAGGCGGCTTCTTCGTCGCGCAGCTGTTTCAGCGCATCTTTGATTTTAATTTTGCGCTTGGACTTTTTGTCCTGCCCGAAATTAGAAAACATGCTCTGCAGCTGGCTGGTCATTTCTTCCATGCCGGGCGGTGCCATGATTTCCACGCCCATCGGCGTCTGGGCCAGATCGATTTCGATCTCTTTGTCGTCCAGCTGCCCTTCCCGCAATTTGCGGCGGAAGGCCTGACGCGCAGCGCTTTCTTTATCGGAGCCCACGTCTTCAGTGGTGTCCCATTCCGATTTACGCGGCGGTGGCAGTAACACATCCAGTACCCGCTCTTCAGCGCGCTCTTCGGCACGGTTACCCAGCTTTTCCATTTCCTGCTCACGCAGCAGTTTGATACCGGTTTCCACCAGATCACGGATGATGGATTCCACATCCTTACCGACGTAACCCACCTCAGTGAACTTGGTAGCTTCAACCTTAATAAAAGGCGCGTTAGCCAGTTTGGCCAGACGCCGGGCAATTTCGGTTTTACCGACACCGGTAGGGCCGATCATGAGAATGTTTTTCGGCGTCACTTCTTCACGCAGCTCCGGGTCAAGCTGCATGCGGCGCCAGCGGTTGCGCAGAGCAATGGCTACGGCACGCTTGGCATCCTGCTGACCAATGATGTGACGGTCCAGCTCATGGACAATTTCACGTGGAGTCATCTGGCTCATGCAGGCTCTCCTGAGGCTGACAGTGTTTCAATGGTGAGGTTGTTGTTGGTGAAGACACAGATATCACCCGCAATGTTCAGGCTTTTCTCAACGATATCGCGGGCACTGAGTTCGGTGTTTTCCAGCAGGGCACGGGCCGCTGCCAGGGCGTAATTACCGCCTGAGCCGACACCGATCAGGTCGTTTTCGGGCTGCAGTACATCGCCGTTACCTGTGATGATGAGCGAGGCCGTGTGATCGGCCACGGCGAGAATCGCTTCGAGCTTGCGCAGGGCGCGGTCAGAGCGCCACTCTTTCGCCAGTTCAACCGCGGCACGGGTCAGCTGACCGTTGTGCTGCTGCAACTGGGCTTCAAATTTCTCAAACAGTGTGAAGGCGTCCGCGGTGCCTCCGGCGAATCCGGCCAGCACTTTGCCATCGTACAGACGGCGGACTTTACGGGCGTTGCCTTTCATAACGGTGTTGCCCAGAGAGACCTGACCATCGCCACCGATAACCACCTGATCACCGCGACGGACCGATACAATCGTAGTCATTAACAGAATCCTGTTGTTGTACAGAACCTCTGATATGGGGTTGATCCGCTCAGCTTCAAGTCTCTTTACACCCTCAACACAGACTTGCCAGCCTGCCCGGCGGCGGAGATACTCGCAGGCAATTTGACAGAGCAGCCGGATAACAGCGGCCGCACCGAGACAGGAACCCGAGCATGATCAGCAAAAACAAAGTGGTACAGCTGCACTACACCCTCACCGACGACAGCGGCAACCAGATTGAAACCACCGCCGGTGGCGATCCGGTCGCTTACCTGCACGGTCACAACAACATGATTCCCGGTTTTGAAAAAGCCATTGAAGGTCATAACGCCGGAGATTCGGTTGAATTCACCCTGACACCGGAAGAAGGCTACGGCCACCGCACCGAAGGCGCCGTTCAGCGCGTCCCCGTCAAACACCTGCAGGGGCACCCGGCCGGTAAGAAAGGCGTGTGGAAAAAAGGCATGGTGGCCTGGGTAAATACCGAACAGGGCGAACGTCAGGTGACCATCGTAAAAGCCGGCCGCTTCATGGTGGATGCCGACACCAACCACCCGCTTGCCGGAAAAAGTATTACCTTTAAAGTCGACATCACCGATGTACGTGATGCCACCAACGACGAAATCAGCCACGGACATGCCCACGGCCCCGGCGGTCATCACCACGACTGATCGCCGCTGTGAGCCGGTTGACAGAACCGGACGAGTGCACGGTGGCATTTTCACAGGGCTTACATTATTCTCAGACAGTACTCACCGGACTGACACAATAAGGAGAACCGGATGAAGACCAGAATGCTGTTTACTGCGGCGCTTGCCACCCTGCTGGCCGCCTGCTCCTCGAACAATACAAAAGACGAAGTGGCCGAGTGTATCTTCGCCGATGGCAGTAACCAGCCGGCTCCGGCCTGGGTGTGTGGCGCGCCGGTGGATGATGTGGATCTGGCTGCGGTGGGTTACGCCGACAAGTCTGCTGCGGGTGCCAACTTCATGAAGCAGATGGCTGCCACCGCCGCCCGTGTGGAACTGGCGCAGGTGATGCAGGTCGAAGTACAGAACATGATCAAGCAGTACGCCGAAACCACCGGCACTGCGGATTCTGAAACTGTGGATCAGGTGAACTCCTCCACCACCAAACAGATCACTAACCAGTCTCTGGTCGGCTCACGCATCTACCGCCAGATGCAGACCCCGAGCGGTGGCATGGTGGTACTGGTTGGTCTGGATGCCGACACCGTCAATCAGCTGGCCGAGCAGGCGCTGAAAACATCCATGAACAATGAACGTGCCCTGTGGCAGAAATTCCAGGCAGAGAAGTCCTTTGATGAACTGGCTGACGAAATTGCCAAACAACGCTGAGTCATTCACGGCGTTAACCAAGGGGAAGCTCATGCTTCCCCTTCTTGTTTGCACCCTGCTGAGTGCCCCGGCATTCAGCGCCGGAAGCAGTGAGTACGACGCCTGGCGTCAGCAGACGCTGGGTGAGTTCAAACGCTATCTGGATGAGAACGACAAAGCCTTCCTGAAACAGCTGCAGAGTGACTGGAAGTCCGTCGACCTGCTGCGCGGCGAGCCGGTGGATTCCACGCCAAAGCCGGATGCCCTCCCCAGTGCGCCACCACCCTCAGTGAACGTCGTGACCGATGAAACCCCACTGGTGAAGATTCAGCCCGCGGACCCGGATATGGTTCCCGCCATCCCGCCCGCGCCGGTGATTCCGGCCGCGGCTGGCCCGGTGGCGGAACTCAGCTTTTACGGTTATGACCTGAAAGTGCCCTACACCCGGGTGATGCAGACCCGCTTCCGCGACCGCCCGTCACCACAGGCCATCGCCAACTATTACGAAACGCAGGCCACAACGGATTACCAGAGTACGCTGGAGCAGCTGCGTCAGTGGCAGCAGAGCCTGATGCTGAGTGACTGGGCCACTGCCCAGCTGGTTGCCCTGTTTGCACAGAATGTGGTGGCCGATGACAGCAGCCGCACCCTGCTGAGCTGGTTTCTGATGCTGAAGATGGGCTTTGATGCCCGTCTCGCCTACAACGATCAGGTCTGGTTACTCTTGCCTGCCGATGAACCTGTGTATGAAGTCAGCTTCTTCACCCTGAACCAGACCCGTTACTACGCCATGCCACTGCGGAAACCGGTCACAGTCAGTGGTTCTGTCAGCACGTATGCCGGGCAGTACGATAAAACCCTGCAGCCGCTGCGCTTCGGCGTACCGGACCACTTTACCGCCAGTGGTGAAGACGTCCGCCGCACGCTCAGTTTTTACCTGCACGGCGAGAAGAAAGAGCTGCATCTGGTGTATCCGCTGGAGCAGATTGCCTACCTCGACAGCCTGCCGCAGCTGGACCTGAAAAATTACCCGGTCACCGGCCTGCCCGACGGCACCCGGCGTATGCTGCTTGATGAACTGCGCGTTATGCTGCAGGGCAGCACCGAAGAAGAAGCCGTCAATCAGCTGCTGACCATAGTGCAGACCGCCTTCGCCTATGAAACCGATGAGCGTCAGTTCCGCCGAGAGAATTACCTCTATCCGCTGGAGACCCTGCACTACCCGGCCTCCGACTGTGAAGACCGAGCCTCCCTGTTTGCCCTGCTGGTGCATGAGCTGCTCGGTCTGCCGGTCATTCTGACCGACTACCCCGGGCACGTTGCCGCTGCGGTAGCACTCTCAGGCCCCGCCGGCGGCGACAACCTGACGTATCATGGTACGCTGTACACCATCGCGGACCCGACCTATGTGAATGCCCGGGCCGGTATGACCATGCCGGAATTCGCTGGTCAGTCACCCGCTCTCATTTCACCCTTTGAAACCCCGTAACGGACCCGTCATGCCAGCTGCCTTAGCCATTGTTCCTGTCACGCCCTTCCAGCAGAACTGCACCATCCTGATGTGTCAGGAAACCCATGAAGCCGCCATCGTTGATCCCGGCGGAGACCTGGAGCGCATCGAACAGGCACTGCAGAAAATGCAGGCTAAACCAGTGGCCATCTGGCTGACGCACGCCCATGTCGACCACGCCGGTGGCACCGCCGATCTGGCAGAAAAGCTGGGTATCCCGATCACCGGGCCACAGAAAGAAGATCAGTTCTGGATTGAATTACTGCCGAAGCAGTCTGCCGCTTATGGCTTTACTCCGGCACGCACCTTCACGCCGGACCGCTGGCTGGAAGACGGAGACACAGTCACCGTGGGCAAGGTAACACTGCAGGTCATTCACACCCCCGGCCACACCCCCGGACATGTGGTGTTTTATCAGCCGGAGCAGAAGTTTGCGCTGGTCGGTGATGTGATCTTTAACGGCTCAATAGGACGCACGGATTTCCCCCGCGGCAATCATCAGCAACTGATCAATTCCATCCGTGGCAAGCTGTTCCCACTGGGGGATGAGGTGGAGTTTGTCTGCGGGCACGGGCCGAACTCGACCTTCGGGCGGGAGCGCCAGACCAACCCCTTCGTCGCCGATCACCGGGGCTGACCTGAGCGGAGCAGCGGCAGCTTTTATTCTGCCGCTGGTGCGATCTGCATCGTCTTCAGCTCACGCTCGCGTACTTTGCTCTGGCTGATGGCTTCATCCATCTGCTCTTCGTACATTTCCAGCCAGGTGCGTGAGCCCGGCAGCATCTTGGAGAGATCCCGCATACCCTGCTTCAGGGCATTCAGATGCAGCTGATAGCTTTCTTCCTGCTGCAGCAACACCGCCTGAAATACCGCCGGGTCACTGATCTCCAGCGATTTACGGTAAATGCCGAACGACTCTTCATACACCTGAACTTTCATTTCCAGTGTATCAACCCGGCGTTGCAGTGCTTCCAGATCGGGCTGCAGTGCCGGTTCCGGAGCAGGCTCCCGCTCCAGCAACTTAATGATGCCGAAAGTCAGCAAGGCAGCAGCCACCATCACAGCCAATGCAATCAGCACCGTGATAACGATTTTTTTAGACGGGCGCAGACGGCTGAGCAGAGAAGGTTTCTTCTCTGACACACCGTCTTTGCTTAAATCAAATTCCTGGGCTTTGGCCATAGTGCACCTCCCTTTGTTAAGCATAGCACCTGCCAGAAAGGCTGCCGGAATGCGGTGTATGACAGGAGATACCAGAGAAGAAGGTCACATTTTCAGTGCTGATGCGTGGGGAACTGGCACAAAAAAACCCGCACAAGGCGGGTTTTTCGGAGCATTTTCTGAGACGGGAAGATTACTTCTTGCCGAAACCAGAGAAACGCTTCTGGAAGCGGTCGATACGACCACCGGTGTCTACCACTTTCTGCTTACCAGTGTAGAACGGGTGGCAGGCGGAGCACACGTCCAGGTAGATAGCGCCTGGCTTGGTGGACTTGGTTTTGATCACGTTGCCGCAGGAGCAGGTTGCTTCCAGAACGGCGTATTCAGGATGAATACCAGCTTTCATACATCACCTCTATTCTTCACGCCGCCACCCGGAAGCTTTCTGCAAACCGGAACCGCGCTACTGGTTGTTTAATATCGAAGGTCGCGCATAATACCAGAGCCGTCCATATCAGCAAGCTTTTTCATGTCCTTTTTTGTTGTCGATGTCGCTCTGCCCGTGCCTTTGAGGCGGACGTTCGACTATCTGCCCGTCTCTGACGATCCCATCAGCGCCTACCAACCCGGTCAACGGGTGCGTGCGGAATTCGGCCGCCAACTGCTCACCGGGATCGTAATAGGCACCAGAGCTCACACCGAAGTTCCGCACAACAAACTCCGTCCACTGTTGCAGCGGCTGGATGACGAACCTCTGTTGGGCGAACGTGAACTGAAACTGGCGCGCTGGCTTTCAGATTATTACCACCACAGCCCCGGGGAAGTGCTGGAGCACTGGCTACCCGTCATGCTGCGCCGTGGCAGTGATCCCAGTGAAGCCAATGACCGCCACTGGCGCAAAGCCTCACTGACGGCCACAGCACCTGTCCTGAAAGGTGCAAAACAGCAGGCCCTGTGGGCAGCATTTGACGGTAAAACCCTGATCAGTCACAGCGAACTGACCAGCGCCGGCTTTACCCTCGCCCAGTGCCGCAGGCTGGAAGAACTGGGTCTGATCGACGAGGTATCTGCGCTCGGCGTACCACCGGTTCCGGAGGTCAATCAGCCGCCGCTGGCACTGAATGATCAGCAGCAACAGGCCACCGAAGCGCTGACCGCTTGTCTGGGCAGTTTTAAGGCCAGCCTGCTGGAAGGCGTGACCGGCTCCGGCAAAACCGAGGTCTATCTACAGCTGATTGATCAGGTACTGGAAAAGGGTAAGCAGGCCCTGATTCTGGTGCCTGAAATCGGACTGACGCCGCAGACAGTGCGGCGCTTCCGCGAGCGTTTTGCCGTACCCGTGGCACTGATGCACAGTGGCCTCAACGACCGCGAACGCCTGCAGGCCTGGCGCCAGGTGCGGGAAGGTAAAGCGCGGATTCTGATCGGCACCCGCTCTGCCATCTTCACCCCCATGCCCGAACCCGGGCTGATTATTCTGGATGAAGAGCACGATGCGTCCTTCCGCCAGCAGGACGGCCTCCGATACTCGGCGCGTGATTTTGCCCTGATCCGTGGCCGCGAAGAGCAGGTACCGGTAGTGCTAGGTTCGGCCACCCCCTCACTCGAGACCCTGCACAATGCACTCAGCGGGCGCTATCTGCACCTCAAGCTTACCCGCCGTGCCGGCAAGGCCCGGCCTCCCGGTATGAAGCTGCACAGCATTCTGCATCAACCTTTAATTTCCGGGTTCGCTGAACCTGTGATTCAGGCCATGCACAAGCATCTGAATCAGGATAAGCAGGTGCTGGTGTTCATCAACCGCCGCGGCTTTGCCCCCCTGCTCGCCTGCCGCGAATGTGGCTGGATGGCCGAATGCCGCCGCTGCGATGCGCGCATGACCCTGCACCAGTATCCGCCGCACCTGCACTGCCACCACTGCGATGCCCAACAGCCCACTCCACTGCAATGCCCGGATTGCCAGAATCCGCAGCTTGACCCGATCGGTCAGGGCACCGAACGGCTGGAAGACGCCCTGAAGCAGATGTTCCCGGATGTACCGGTAAAACGCGTAGACCGCGACACCATCCGCAGCAAAGACGCCTTTGATCATCTGCTCGATGACCTCGCCCAGGGCGAACCCTGCATACTGGTCGGCACCCAGATGCTGGCCAAAGGCCATCATTTTCCGGATGTGACGTTAGTGGTTATCCCCGATGCCGATGCCGGGCTGTTCAGTGCCGACTTCCGGGGCATGGAGCACACAGCACAACTGATCAAACAGGTGGCCGGACGTGCTGGCCGGGCAGAAAACCCCGGTGAAGTCTGGATTCAGACCCTCTATGCCGACCACCCCAAACTTAACCTGCTGATCGACAATGGCTACCACGCTCTCGCACTGGCGCTGCTGCAGGAACGCCTCGATCAGCAACTGCCGCCGTACGCACACATGGCCATGCTGCGCAGTGAGTGTGACGATAAAGCGCAGGCCAAACGCCTGCTCGAAGAAGCCCGCGAGTTCACCCGTATCTGGTTGAGCCAGAGAGGACCGGATAAGAACGGCAAACACAGTGCACCAATCAGCGTGCTAGGCCCCTTTCCGGCCATTATGGAACGCCGCAACGGACGCTTCCGTTTTCAGCTGCAGTTTTTCTGCCCGCAACGCCAGCCACTGCATCAATGTCTGGATGTCATCGTACAGCAACTGGAAACGCTGAAAGGCTATAACCGGGTGCGCTGGCACCTGGACGTCGACCCCGTGGATACGCTCTGAATTTTCTGACTTTCGAAATAAATCAGGGTTGAAACCAGACACCGTTGGTGAACTGACAGTCAACAGAATCCAGAACCATATGTACCGTCAGACCAAGACCGGCCAAGCGGGTTTTCGGGAAAAAGCACAGCAGCACATACAGAGGAATGATGAACAGCCGGTGCAGCGGATGGAAGCCGATACTGCAACGCCCCGGATCGTACACCGGGTCAGCCAGCAGGTGATCCACATCCACCACCATAGTCAGCATCATGATGGCAAACGCCGCCTTCCACTGTGATCTGAAGAACACCAGAGCGATCACCAGTGGAACAATAAAATGTAAGGCAATATGAATCATAAATGGAAGTTACTGAGCACAGCAGGCACCTTTCGCCTTAACGGCAGAAAAGGCTTCATATCAGGTGTTCAATCCAGTGGAAACAGCTCAAAATCAACATACGCCTCCCACTTACGGAACCACTCATAAAACAGTGATTCGTCATTTGACTCCATAAGCTGGAAGCAGATGTTCTTCTCTGAATTAACCCAGGAGTTCAGATAATACAACCCCTCCGGGAACTGCCTGCCTTTCTCGTTATAAACCCGGTAGTTCTCTTCCATCAACCCGGGTTTGAAGTTCTCAACAACCATGTATTTTTTCATAGAAACCTGTTTTATAAAATTGAGCAAAGACTGATGCAGAGACAGAATAGTGAGAATAAAAAAAACCCCGAAGGGCTTTTCAATATATAATCAGTATTCATTCAGCTGAAAACGGTTTATGGGAACGAACCATAAAATACAGACATGCCGCCAGTAACAGAAAGCGAGGTAACACAGACACAGTAGCTTCCAGTTGTGACGATGTGGGTATCAGAAGGTAAACCTGCAATATAAGCAGCGGCGCAAGCAAGGTAACGTAAAACCAGATATCAGGTTTATTCAGAAGATACTTACAGACAAGACCGACAACCAGGAAGACTGCGGCCAGTGGAATAGCAATGGTAATGAGGTCTATCAGAGTAAATCCCAGCAGGCCAGACATATCAACTACAGGCTGTATGACACCAGCAGGCAATGCTATGGCGGCCCCCATCCCCATGATCAAGACAGAAGTGATCCTACCCACGAAAAGTAGACACCGTTTCAGGCACACTTATCGTGATATTCCTGTTCATACTCTGCCGGGCTTTTATAGCCTATTGCAGAGTGCCTTCGTACTCGGTTATAAAACAGTTCGATGTATTCAAATACGAGCGAGTACGCTTCCTGCTTTGTCGCGGGTTGCTCTGCATAAACGGATACAACTTTGAGCCTTGAGAAGAATGATTCCATGGCAGCGTTGTCCCAGCAGTTTCCCTTTCTGCTCATACTAGCCCGGATTTCTCATAGTGCTC
>DBNK01000019.1:23340-64415 GCA_002298335.1 Thalassolituus sp. UBA674 | reverse complement strand
TGATCTTTGGAGTCCATCCCGACCGACCAGCGTAGCATCTATGTCACCGTCATCCCGCGACTTGATCGCGGGATCCAGTTCCGGAATGACTTAAACTCCCAGCACTTGATGGATCCCGCGATCAAGTCGCGGGATGACAAGATTTATTAAAAATCCTTAGGTGGATTTTGAATCATTGAAACAGGGATAACCGATCTTTGGAGTCCATCCTGACCGACTGTCGTAGCCAGGTATCAAGCTGAGTCAGCGCGTTTATCAGAACCGACGGTCGCTCTGGCCATGACGCAAACTCTCAGTACTCGCCCCCAACCTCGCACAACCCACCTTCGCCTGCCATAATGCCAACCTCAGAAAAGAGGTAATTATGTATAACGCTATTCTCGTCATTCTCATCATTGTTCTCGTTATCTACGCACTCAAGCGCGCCGGTGTCGGCGGTCCCCGTGATGAAGAAAACATGGCAAAAGGTTCTGAATTCCTGAAAAAGAATCTTGAGCGGCCGGAAGTGACCGAAACCGAGTCCGGCCTGCAATACGAAGTGCTGGAGCAGGGTGAGGGCACAGAAAAACCGACCGCTACGTCAAAGGTCACCGTCCACTATCATGGTTCGCTGATTAACGGCTCGGTATTCGACAGCTCAGTAACGCGCGGTGAACCTATCAGCTTTGGTCTGAATCAGGTGATACCCGGCTGGACCGAAGGCGTGCAGCTGATGTCTGTCGGTGACAAATACCGATTCTATATTCCGTCAGACTTGGGCTACGGAAACCGCGGTGTGGGTTCAATTCCGGCGGGATCTGTTCTTATTTTTGAAGTGGAGCTGCTGGGTATTAACTGAGCCTTTCAGCGCCGGTTATCGTGTCATCGCGGTATCCATTAAAGAACTCCCGGTAACAGTATGGATAATGTTTACTCACTGTTAGTTATATTTGTATTTGTGCTTGGACTTCCGGTCCTGCTGATTTACAGATCATCCCGGGAAAGTGGCCAGCAAGACAGCTGGCAGCCTGTCTGGAAGTACATGATTTCTAACTGGATGGGCTCGCAGTATTTAATTGTTCTTGGCCCGTTCTTTTTCTATGCGTCCTATTTCCCCCTGAAGTACCTTTTGTCTGATCCTCCCGCGGATATGGGGACACTCGAGTACCTGGCTGCAGTTTTTCTCGTATGGGCTTCAGTGGTAGTCATGTCCGTAGTATTCATTCTGGGGCAGTTCGGAGACATTCTTTCAACCTCCACTACTGCGCGGTCATTTACCAGTAAGTGTGCGATGGTCTCGGGGGTGGTGTTAATACTCACCTTAACAACCAGTCATTTTCAGCTGCTTTTTCACTTTTTTGCCTGTGGTATTGGTTGGTATTGGACATTTAATATGCTGCGAATACAGCTGACTACCGGGGGAAAGTACGGAGAGTAAGTACGTAAGGTTAGCCCTGAGAAGAGAACTTTGAAAATGAGTCCTGCAGTTTTTGCGTGACAGGCCCTTGGATGTTAAACCCGTCCTATCAAGCAGTGCAGAGCTTTCATCCTGTCTGAAAAATGTGATCATCCCATTCCGTTGCCGCTGAACTAACCGTACAGATCCGGAAATGGACGTCTGTGCCTGTCGCTTCTCCTCTCTGACCGGACGTACGGTCCCACTGCCACCCATGTTGTCATGTTTGATCACTGCAGCCATTGAACGGCTGCAGAAACCGTTCGGGAAACACTGAAAAGCTGATATTTTGACCACAGGTCTGCCCATGGCAAAAAACACGTTTCAGGTCCTGAGGGGAGTTTTCCCCGGGGATGACGATCACATAACTTCAGGAAGTTTTTATGGCCACCCTTAGCATCCCCAGGTTGTTTGTCTGTGCCGCGTCGGCACTGCTTCTCAGTGCGTGCGCCAGTCCATTATCCCCGACGGTTGATCTGGCGCAGAATGCGACGGATGCCGTCAGCCATCCGGGCCGCAGCGAGCCGGATTTAAACCGCGATCAGATCGATCATCCGGTGGAGCTTCTGACCTTTGCCAGGGTTACACCGGGTATGACAGTGGCAGACGTGTTTGGCGGTGGCGGTTATTTTTCGGAGTTATTGTCGTATTCGGTGGGGCCTGAGGGTCAGGTGTTGCTGATCAATAATCCGGCCTATGACCAGTATGCGGCGAAAGGCCTGGAGGCCCGCAATCTGCCTGAGCGTTTACCCAATGTGACGTACCTGATTACGGAGGCGGTGGATCTGCAGCTGCCAGAAGGGCAGCTGGATGTGGTGTGGTTATCGATAACCTATCATGATCTGTTTTATGCCGACCCGGACAATGGCTGGCCAGCGATTGACCGCGATGACTTTTTAGCGCAGATCGTCAGTGGGTTAAAACCCGGCGGAGTTTTGCTGGTGACCGATCACAGAGCAGCCACAGGGCAGGCGGCAACTCAGGCGCAGAGCCTGCACCGGATTGAAGAAGCCTATGCCCGTGAGCAGATCGAGCGTAGCGGTCTGCAGTTCAGTGGCTCGACCGGAGTGCTCGCCAACAGTGACGATGATCATTCCCTTTCGGTGTTTGATCCGGCCATCCGTGGTAAAACCGATCGTTTTGCGCACAAATACATCAAGCCATGAGCACTGTTTTTTGATTGAGGGTTGAACCTGCATTTTCAGATCAACCTTCAGAAAAAGAAAAGTAAGACGAAAAAACCGTAGCCGGTGTACTCCCCCAGGGATGCCGGGTTCCGGCAGATGAGGGGGTGACATCCTTCTCCTATTCCTTTCTTCCGGCTGCTACACTGCACACCGATATTTCCGCTACGATCAGTCGAGTTTCTCTATGTCCGAAGAACGCGATCCGCGCATTTTCTTTGCCGCTGAACGAACCTTACTTGCCTGGAACCGCACCAGTCTGTCTCTTATCGCCTTTGGCTTTCTGGTCGAACGGGCAGGCCTGCTGATGCGGGTTCTGGCACCCGAGCAGGCGGCGGCCAGTTCTCTGCACCTGATTTTCTGGGCGGGTATGGGGTTGATTGCGCTGGGGGCGTTCACGGCTATGTATTCTTCGCGCCAGTATCTGAAGCAGCTTAAGTCGCTGACGCCGGCGCAACTGCCGGAAGGCTACAACGCCAAGTGGGCGATCGGGGTGAATCTGGTGGTGTTCGTGCTGGCGATTGTGCTGATCGTAGCGCTGTTTCTGGAACATCAGTCATGAAGTGGTGGCCGCTGGTTATGGTGATGACGTTTCTCGGTGGGTGCAGTAACGGCACGCCGACGCATCTGAGTGCGGAAGAAAAACGTGTGGATCAGGCGTATCAGGCACTGCCTGCACTGGCAGACCGTCTGCGCGATCCGGTGGAAGCCTTCGGCGTTAAGTTGTTTTCCTCCTCCGACTCGTACGCTCTGGGCGATATGGTGGAGCAGCACGGCAATACGCTCTGGCAGGCAGCGGTGAAAGATGCCGCTGAACGGGCGGATTACGATGACCGAGCCCTGTACTGGACGCGCCTGCAGATGACGCGTCTGCTGCGCTCTTCATCCATCTACAAATTGTTGCCGGGGCAGGATCAGCAGCAATTACTCTGGTGGCTTGAACTGGCCTCACGCGGTAATGCGGATATCCGTTTTGCGGACGATGCGGATGTGAAAATCCTGCTCACCGGGTTTGATCCGTTCTTTCTGGACCGCAACATAGCCCAGTCCAACCCTTCTGGTGTGGCGGCTCTGTTGCTGGACGGCGCGGTATTCGATCTCGACGGCCGTAAGGTGCAGATTGAGAGTTACATCCTGCCGGTGCGTTTCGGTGATTTTGATCAGGGTATGGTGGAGGCTGTGATGGCGCCGTTGCTGGAAAAGCAGGGCGTGGACATGATCGTCACGGTCAGCATGGGCCGTGAAGAGTTCGACCTTGAGCGTTTTCCCGGTCTGCGCCGCAGTGCCGAAGCACCGGATAACCTGAACGTCTACACCGGGGCAACCAAGGCAGAGCCGCAGGTGCCGCTGCTGAAGGGCGAGCCGCTGTCGGGCCCTGAGTTTGTTGAATTTTCTTTACCGGTCGATGCCATGCTCGCGCAACGGGGGACATTTCCGGTGAACGACAATCATCACGTCACGACCCTGTCGGGTGAACATATCCCGCAGACACTGGCCGGGCTTGAGGGTGAAACCTCGGTGTCCGGCAGTGGCGGAGGGTATTTATCCAACGAGGTGAGTTACCGCAGCATCCGCCTGCGTAACCTGCATCAGCCTGAATTGCCGGTCGGACATATCCACACTCCACGCATTACTGAGCACGACCCACTGGTGCTGAAAAGCATTGTTGATCAGGTGCGCGAACTGGTGCTGGCGGCGGCAACCACCATCACAGACTGACCGGGTTCAGGGGGCGATATAATGCCCGATATGTTCAGCAATCAAAGGCTGAGCTTTGCCGGTAGGATGAATGCCATCGGCCTGAATCATACCCGGCTGACTGGTCAGCTCCTCCGGGAAAAACGGAATCAGAGTCACCCCGCTGTCGTGCGCCAGTGCCGGATAAATCCCGGCAAAACTGTTGGTGTAACGTGCGCCGTAATTGGCCGGAATCTGCATCGAAAATAAAAACACCTGAGCGCCGCTGGCTTTGGCTGCATCGATCATGGCACTGAGGTTTTTGCGGATCTGTTTGACAGGCGTTCCGCGCAGGCCGTCATTTCCTCCCAGAAAAATCAGCACCTGATCGGGTTTATGCTCGGTCAGCAGCGACGGCAGACGCCGTAATCCACCATCGGTAGTATCACCACTGACGCCCGCGGCAACCACCGTCTGCTGCGGATTTTTTTCACGTAACAGCGTCTGCAATTTTCCCGGCCAGTGCTGCGCGGCAGGAACGCCATACCCGGCAGTCAGGCTGTCGCCGACAATCAGTAAGGTGGGTTCGGCAAAAGCCCGCAGTGGCGAAAATCCCGCGATCAGCAGAACAAAAACCAGAATCCGGAGAGGTGTCTGCAGGGAAAAAGGGTGGGTAATCTGCGGAGAAGAAAAAAACACAGGTAGCTCCGGTGCTGACACTGGCACACAGGCATCACTGCCTGTTATGTGCCGGTATATTAAAATGACTGATGAGGTTCTGAGCGTCAGAGTAGCCTGACGTTGCAAAATAAGACAACCATCAGAATTCTGTGTTCCGGTCCGGACAATAACCCTGAAGTTTCATGACACCCGCCTGCGGTATGCTTGTCACAGTACGTGTTAATCAATGATTCACGAGGATGTTATGCAGAATACCCTGACACAGGCCCGCTCAGCAGACGCAGAAGGACAGGCACCCCAACCGCAGGAGCGGCCAGTGCTGCTGGAGGCCCGTGCGGTCGGGCAGCGTGTCAGTATGGGCGGAGAGACGCTGGAGATTCTGAAAGCCGTCAATCTCAGTGTGCATCAGGGGGAGTCAGTGGCGATTGTCGGTGCCTCCGGCAGTGGCAAGTCGACATTACTGGGGCTCCTGGCCGGGCTTGATGTCGCCAGTGACGGCGACATCATTCTCCTGGGCCAGAGCCTGAACGGGCTGGATGAAGATGGACGGGCTTCACTGAGAGCGCAGGACGTCACCTTTGTTTTCCAGAGCTTTCATCTGCTGCCGGGCCTGACGGCACTGGAGAACGTCATGCTGCCACTGGAGATCAGCCAGCGCGCTGCCCGCAACGCGCGCGCGACCGCCAGTTCAATCCTCAGTGAAGTCGGTCTGCAGCACCGCCAGAATCATTACCCGCAACAGCTCTCCGGCGGTGAACAGCAGCGCGTCGCTATTGCCCGGGCGTTTGCCGGACAGCCCCGCATTGTGTTTGCCGATGAGCCGACCGGTAACCTCGACCGCGCCACCGGTAAACAGATCGAAGACCTGATGTTTGGTCTGAACCGGCAGCAGGGTACGACACTGGTGTTGGTCACACATGATGAACGGCTGGCCCAACGGTGTGACCGCATCGTGCGCATGGAAGACGGCCAGCTGTCTGAGCAGACAACCCCGGCGTCACAGGGTGAGCAGGGATGACAGACACCAGCAAACGCATGTCCGCGATGGCCTTGCTGCGCCTCTCGCTGCGGCTGTTGCGCCGGGAAGCCCGGAGCGGTGAACTGACCCTGATCTTTTTCTCGCTGCTGCTGGCGATGACCTTATCGACCGCCATTTCGGTGTTCAGCGCGCGGCTGGATCAGGCCATTCTCAACAACGCCGCCGACTATCTCGGCGCGCCCTTGCGGGTGCGTTCCACATCGGCGTTTGAAGACAGCTGGCTGGAGGCCGCCGACGCTCAGGGCATCCGCCATGCCCGGGTGGTGACCTTTCCGTCGGTGGTGCTGAAACCAGTCGGCCAGGGTGATGAAATGGCGCTGGCAGCGGTGAAAGCCGTGGATGACGGCTATCCCATTAATAGTCGGGTACGGGTGCGCTTCAGCGATGAGGCAGACGCTGAACTGCAGACCGCCGGGCCAGCCCCCGGCACTGTCTGGGTGGAGTCACGTCTGTTGCTTCTGCTTGGTATTGGCATCGGAGATGACGTGGAAGTGGGCGATGGCCTGAAAACCGTGACCGGCGTTATCGAGGAAGAAAGCGACCGTGCAGGCAGCCTGTTTGATCTGTCGCCGCGGCTGATGATGCACTGGCAGGATGTGGTGGGCACAGCCCTGCTGGGGCCCGGCAGCCGCACGCGCTATACCCTGATGCTGGACGGGCCGGACGATCAGCTTGCGGCCTATATGGAAGGGCGCGAGCTGAAAACCGGGCAACGCGCAGAGACCATCAAAGATGGCAGTCAGGCGTTATCGGGCAACGTCGACCGGGCGCGGGAATATCTGTCACTGGCGGCCCTGCTGGCGGTGATTCTGGCCACGGTGGCCATTACCGTCAGTGCCGGACGCTTTGCCCGTCGTCATCTGGATACGGGGGCACTGCTGCGCACCTTCGGGCTGGTCAAACAGCAGCTGGCGGCGCTGTTTCTGCTGCAATGGCTGGCGCTGTTTCTGGTGGCTGGTGTGTGTTCGGCGCTGATTGCCCTTGGTCTGCAACAGGTTATTATCAGTCTGCTGGCCTCGCTGGTGCCCGGAGGTCTGCCTGCCGCACCGCTCGCCGCCTGGCTGACCGGGCCGGTGACAGGTCTGGTCTGCCTGCTCGGGTTTGGTGTGCCGCAGCTGCGCCCCCTGTTCGATGTCACACCCCTGCGGGTGCTGCGCCGCGACATTCAACCGGGCGGCATGGCCTGGGGCAGTGTGCTGGTGCTGGCTCTGCTGATCCTGTTCGGCGCCGTGACGCTGTTTACCGGTGACTGGGTGCTGAGTGCCACACTGGTGCTGGGCGGAGGGCTGATTTCATTTATCCTCATGACCGCCGTGGTGGGACTGATCGCCCTGTGCGGACGTTGGCTTGCAGGCAGAACCCTGCCATTGATGGTGCGGTTTGTCTGGCAGTCGGTTAACCGTCAGCGCTGGGCCACCGCCGGGCAGGTGCTGGCTTTCACGCTCACTTTTGTGGTCATGCTGCTGATGGTATCGCTGCGCACCGACCTGGTAGAAGACTGGCAGAAAAGCATGAAGGCCGGTACGCCGAACGTCTTTATGCTCAATATCCAGCCAGACCAACTGACGCCGCTGGAGCAGGACTTTGCCAGACTGGGGCTGGAGTGGCATCAGCCATACCCGATTCTGCCGATGCGCCTTACCGAAATTAATGGCGAATCACTGGTGTCACTGGGGCTGGATAAGCTGGGCGAGATCGACCGTGATCTGAACTCATCCATGGCGCGTGAGCTGCCCGACAGCAACACGATTGAAGCCGGTGACTGGTCAGCGGTGCAGACCGGCACAGGGCAGGTCTCTGTTGAGGCTGAGCTGGCCGGCAAACTCAGTGTCAGCCTCGGCGACACACTGACCTTCACCGCCGGAGGCTGGACCATTCATGCCGAAATCAGCAGCCTGCGACAGGTGGACTGGGCGAGCATGAGCCCGAACTTCTTTATGATGTTCTCGCCCGATGTGTTTGAGAATAAACCCATCAGCCTGCTCAGCAGTATGTACCTGCCCGACGGGCAGGAAACCGCACTGGCGCAGCTGATCCGCAGTTATCCGGGCATCACCTTCCTCGATACCCGGGCACTGCTGGCTCAGGTCAACTCCCTGCTGGCACAGATAACCCGCGCCATCGAACTGATCCTCACCGGCGTACTGGCGGGCGCGGTGATGGTCATGCTCGCAGTACTGCTGACCACCACCGATGAACGCAAAGTACAGAGCGCACTGCTCAGAGCACTGGGTGCAACCCGCCGTCAGGTGGTCAGCGCACAATGGGCCGAGTTTGCGGTGCTTGGGCTGGTGTCGGCATTACTGGCACTGGTGATCGCCGAAATACTGCGCGCCCTGTTGTATCAGGTAGTGCTCGATATTCCGTTCAGCCCCATGGGCTGGAGCTGGCTTCTGTTACCACCTCTGGCGTGTGTAGTCATCAGTGCAATTGCCGTGTTTATGCTGCGTAAAACCGTCACCCAGGCCCCGCTGAAAATACTCAGAGCAGGGTAAAAGGGCCATATTCCGGGCTCTGCAGTCAGTGCAGAGCCTGAGAACAAAACGTCATCCCGAAGCACCTGGATGAAGAGATAAGGACTCTCCTCCGGGTGGAGATTTCCACATCGTCAAAAGCAACCTCAAAACCTCGTCTGGCACACCTTACATTTCGTCTTGCCCGTGTATCAGGCAGGTGATAGCTTGAGCAGACTATAAAACTGACTTTCAGCAGAGTAGTTTTAAAGCTGATGTCCACGCCGTGGCCAGAGTAATGGGCTTGTGCGTTCGGAATAAAAGGATTCAGGTTATGGATGATATACCCGATAAATCAGACAGATATCCATGGTGTCTCGAAAGAGTTGACCGAGTTAAATGTGCAAACAACTAACAAACTGTTAAGACACTATGAACATCCCAGAGCTTGAGCATAGAATTAGGGACTTTATAAACAGCCCAAGAAGACAGACTGTTCTTTTGGCTCGTGTTGCCGACTGGAACAAACTGTGCAGTTCTTTGGACTTGGTTGGGGATACGCAACTGGCGATTCAAGCCTATCCAAAACTTTGTAACAGTAAGGGAGATGGAGCAAGTTATTTAATTGTCTATGGGATACTTCAAACGCTTCTACTCCAGCAGGATGCAGCTAAGCACATAGCTTCAGCACTAAATATAACTATAAAACTCCCCAAAGAGCTAAATGATATTCGCATAGTTCGTAATAGTGCAGCTGGCCATCCAGGCTTGCAAAATGAAAATGGGCAATCAAAATCATGCTTTATATCCAGAATGTCATTGAGCCCTATTGGGTTCGATTTAATGACAATATACTCCAAAGATCGGGATTATAAGATTACTCATGTGAGCATTCCTAGGCTTTTGAAGACACAGAGCTCTTACCTAAGTGAGGTTTTATCTAAAGTAGTAGAAGAGTTAGAAAGGCAAGAAATGGAGCATAGAGAAATGTATAAAGAGACAAAGTTGAGTGAGTGCTTTCCTCCTACAGTGAGTTATTACTTTGAAAAAATATTTGAAGCGATTTGTGGTAAAAATGAGAGCCTCTTTGGAGTATCGAATTTGGACTTTATCCAAGATTGTTTAGATAACTTTAAAGATAATCTAGAGCTTCGGGGTTTATGGGGAGTGTATGACTCTATAAATTACCACTATGGTAAGTTGTTGTATCCGATGAAAGAACTCAATGTCTATTTTGAATCCAAAGAAAAATCAAAGTTGAATGGTGATGATGCATATATATTTACTTCATTCTTGGTCGAGCATTTAAATAGTCTGAAAAAAATAGCTATGGAAATAGACGAAGAGTATGCATCCAGAGCTTAGTCTTAGAAAATCACCGTTATCGGATGAAATTCACGTGTTGCTCTCACTTTTCCTTAGAAAACGGTGTTAGCTCAAAGAGAGGGGCCATGGGAAGTATACTAGAACGTTTGCTATATCTTGATCGTGAGTTCATAAGTTCGCTATATGAGTCTGAGAAAGGAGTTAGTCCTCAATCGATTATAACTCGAACCGAAGGACTGAATGCGGGGGTGCAGATTCCCCTTTTTAGTGCTAACGCTAGCTCGGTTGAAAGCAAAGCTTACTCTGTTTCTGCTATCCAAATGTTCAAAGAACTTAAAAGTGATATTTTAACGTACGAAAATTTTAATTCTGCTATTTTTGAGTATAAACAAGCATCTATGACATGTTGGGTTACTGGAGTTCTTTCAGCCACAAGTGTTGAAGTTTCACGATCCCGTAGAACATTTACACTTATTGGTGAATCTATGAGGCAAAGACCAGAGAGGAAAGAACTGGTAAAGAAAGAGAGTTATTGGCAGCTCTCATCAGAGGATGAACAAAAATTTGCACTTATCACTAACAAGGAGTATTTCTCTTCTGGCGTAGAGAAATTTCCTGACCTCGTTGGTTCAGTTATCAATCATTTGGCATTTCCAGTGAAAGCGCTGGTACGGGTTTATTCGGCTAGAAGCTCTTTTGAGGAATGGATAGCTGTTCCGTTGCTTATAGAAGAATGTGATGCTGACAGATAACTCTGGCGGACAGATGATTTCTCCTGTCTCACTAGATTCTAAGGCCATTGAGGTACCATGTACTCACCCGATAGCAGCCTCTGAAAATCCTACCCCCCAGTCCGGAATATCTTCCACATAATAAAGGCCAGCAGAGCCATGATCAGCACCAGTGAAGCCAGCAGAGCCCGGACGACCCAGTGCACGGCAGGTATAGTGGTGTCTTTATTCGGAGTGTTATTTCCGGCGGTTTGCGGCGGCGGAAAATAAATTACTTTGGCGGTGCTTTGTTTGTCTGTTTTATCCGGTTCTGAGCGCCACTGTCCAACCGGTGCTGTAACAAGGGAAGCTGTGTGCTGGCTTTGTTCCGCGACCGGTGTTTGTTCTGGTTGTTGTGGTGTTTCTGTGGCGCTGTTGTCTTTCTGAGTTGATTCACTCTGTTCTGCGTACCAGTCCTGTACGGATGGGGTCCATTCTTGCTCCAGCATGGCGCGGATACGGTGCTCAACCGAGCGGTAGATGTTGGGGTCTTCGTGTGGGTCGCGTTCGCGGTTACGGCGCCATTCCAGCAGTTTCTTCAGTTTGCTGAATTCATTGTCATCCAGCAGGGCGTATTGACCATCCTGTTCCAGCCAGTGCTGGCCTATATGGACAGGACAGTACTGTCCTTCTCCCAGCAGGTGAATGGTGTACAGAACGTCTGTATTCACTACCTCGTTGGCGCTGTGGATGTATTGGTTCCGGTATGCATCAATCAGGGTAAAAATAACATTCCCAAGGCCTGTTTTCCGGTCTTCCGGTGATGGCGAGATGAAGTAGGAGAGCCCGAACTGGTCGGCAGACGTAATGTAATAAGGCTGGAGATTGCGGTAATCGAAGCTGCTGCAGCCGGAGGGGACGTCGGCCAGTTCAGCGCCTGCATGCGGTGCGGAGAATAACAGGCATAAACCTGCGGTCAGTCCTTTGAAATTCATGCGTGCGCCCCCGGTGCCGTGCAGACTTTACCTGACGGGTATCCTGACCAGATATTGCACACGGGGCAAGTTTAAAAGCGGGGCGCTGCAATAAGCTGCAATCATCCTCAACAAAACAGGAAGTGCAGTTATAGGAAATACAGTGCCCTCAGGTCGTGGTGCGCAGTAATGCGCACCACTCAGAACCGGCCCGTTTAATCGGACAGAGCCGGGTAGTCGGTATAGCCCTTGGCGCCCGGGGTATAGAAGGTATCCGGATCCGGGTTATTGAATCCGGCGCCGGTACGGATACGTTCCGGGTAATCCGGGTTGGCAATAAAGGGCACGCCGAAGGCGACCATATCTGCGCGGTTGGCCGCGATGGTTTCGGCGGCTTCTTCCGGGCTGTAACCCATATTCACCATCAGGTTGCCTTTGTAGAGTTCGCTGGCGATGGTGATGACGTCACCGCCCTGACGGCCGAGGAAGTCACTGCGCATAATGTGCAGGTAGGCGAGATCCATCGGGTTCAGATGCGCGCACAGATAACGTACCAGCGCTTCCGGGTTACTGTCCTGCATGCCGTTGTAACTGTTGAGAGGAGACAGACGGACGCCCACACGGTGGTGTGTCCAGACCTCGGCCACGGCATCAATGATCTCGGACAGGAAGCGCACACGGTTATGCCAGGAGCCACCGTAGAGGTCATCGCGTGGGTTACTGCCATCCCGCAGGAACTGGTCAATCAGATAACCATTAGCGGCGTGGATCTCGACACCGTCAAAGCCTGCTTCTTTGGCATTCTCAGCGCCTTGACGGAAACCGGCAACCACCTCGGCAATGCCTTGTTCGCTCAGGGCTTCCGGGGTGGTGTAGTCGAGATGGCCGAGCGGTGTGGTGGCGCCGCCTTCAATAGCGATGGCAGCGGCGGAAACCGACTTTTTACCGCCATTCAGCTTCGGGTGAGCGGCACGTCCGGCGTGCCAGATCTGCATAAAGATCTTGCCTCCGGCTTCATGCACGGCATCGGTGATCTTTTTCCAGGCAGCAATCTGTTCCTGATTGTAGATGCCCGGCTCATAGGCAAAGGCAGAGGTGTCTTCCATCACCATGGTGCATTCAGTGATGATCAGACCGGCACCGGCACGCTGGCGGTAGTACTCCTGCATCAGTTCATTGGGCATATGGCCCGGAGCACGGCAACGGGTGAGCGGGGCCATGATGATGCGGTTGGCCAGATCCAGATCACCCAGACGGATGGGCGTGAAGAGCGAATTAACCGAGGTCATAGTGTTTCCCCTTATTGTCCTGTGAAGAACACTATGACGCGCCTGAGGCGGTTTGTTCAGCCCTCAGATTGCAACAGTCTGTTGTACTTTCTCCCTGATAATCTTTTTGGAAAATGTCCGTTCACTGGGCCAGAATATCAGAAGGAAAATTCGGGAGAGTACCCATGAGTCAGGCGGATGTTCTTTTTGTGTCGCACGGTGGTGGTCCACTGCCTTTGCTGGGAGACCCGGGACACCGGGAAATGGTTCAGTGTCTTACGGCAATGAACGGGGAGCTGCGCAAGCCTGATGCCATTCTGGTGGTCAGTGCGCACTGGGAAGCGACCATTCCGACGGTCACGACTGCGGCCAATCCGTCGCTTTTTTACGATTACTATGGCTTTCCGGAAGAGTCTTACCACATTCAATACCCGTGTCCGGGCGAGCCGGAACTGGCCCAGCAGGTGATGGATGTGCTCACGGTTGCCGGAATTCCGGCCAAGAGTGATGGTCAGCGTGGACTGGATCACGGCGTGTTTGTGCCGCTGAAACTCTTGTACCCGGAAGCGGATATTCCCACCATTCAGCTGTCGCTGAAGAAAGGGCTAGATGCCGCTGAACATATCCGTATTGGTGAAGCACTGCGGGGCCTGAACTACGATAACCTGCTGATCATCGGCTCGGGGTTTTCATTCCATAACATGCGTGCGTTTTTTACGCCGGAGACTCCGGAAATCCGCCAGATGAATCAGGCGTTTGCCGAATGGCTGAACCAGACCTGTGGCGATACGGCGTTACCGGAAAGTGAGCGTGCGCAACGCCTGATCGAGTGGGAAAAGGCACCGGCCGCACGCTTCAATCACCCGCGTGAAGAACACCTGATTCCGCTGATGGTGTGTTACGGTCTGGCGGGACGTGCGAGTTCAAAGATTTATGATCTGAGCATTGTGAACAAGCGCTCGGCCATGTACCGCTGGGCGCCGGAGTAATTTCAGCGGCTGACAATGCGGGATGACGGTATTTTAAGCCGCGGAATAAAGGTAGTCCCGGCTACTTCAGGCCGTATCCCGCTCAAATTCCTCGCAGTACCCTTCGCCAAATATCAGATTTTCGCGGAAGGGTGTCACATCAATATCCGACACCATCAGATCGTAAAACCAATGGCTGTCACTGACATCGCCAACGCATAACACACCGATAATCCGGTCATTTTTCAGAATGAGCTTTTTGTAAACGCCCATCGTCAGATCTTCGAGGGTGAGCACGTCGCAGCTGTCATCCGGGGCGTTGAATTCGCCGATGCTGTGCACATCCAGCCCGGACACTTTGAGTTTGGTCAGATGTGTACGTTCGAGGTAATGCAGATCAGACTCTGACGGTGACATTAACTGCTTAGCCAGCACTTTGGCCTGGTCCCAGATGGGTGCAACAAGACCATAGGTATTGCCGTCGAACTCGCAGCATTCACCAAGGGCATAAATACCCGCTTCTGAGGTCTGCATCTGGCTGTTTACGGCGATTCCGCGTCCGGTGGTTATACCGGCTTCTTTGGCTAATTCGGCATTCGGGGTAATGCCGGTGGCGAAAATCACCAGCTGTGCGGGCAGCGACTGTACGCCATCTCTGGTCAGAACACGGACGGCAGAAATAGCGTCGCTATCGCTCAGAATTTCTTCCGGTGAGACACCCGTCATTACGTGGATGCCACGGTTGGTGAGTTCACGTTCCAGAATACCGCTGGCGGTGGCATCCAGCTGCCGGTTCATCAGTACCGGGTTGCGGTGCAGCAGGGTGACGTCAATGCCGTGATGGCGGAGACCAACAGCGGCCTCAACGCCCAGCAGACCCGCGCCAATGACCACAGCCTGTTTCAGGCCGGGCATTTTTTCCAGCATGCGGTCCACATCGCTCATAGTGCGGAAGCCAATCACATCGGGGTGATCCGCTCCCGGAACCGGCGGAATAAAAGAGCGGCTGCCGGTTGCAAAAATCAGGTCATCAAACTGAATAACCACGCCTTTATCCGTCGTCAGCTGACGCTCGCGGATATCGAGATTATTGACCGTCTGATTGAGTAATACTTCGGTTCTCCGCTGCTGATACCAGGACGGCTCGTGCGGAGTAATGGCAGGCAGAGTGGTTTCTTCTGCCAGC
Source organism: Thalassolituus sp. UBA674 (assembly GCA_002298335.1). Lineage (GTDB taxonomy): Bacteria > Pseudomonadota > Gammaproteobacteria > Pseudomonadales > Oceanobacteraceae > Thalassolituus. Next base: position 49,514 of record DBNK01000019.1, on the reverse strand, counting down.
AGTGGAGACAGCATAATGCGGTTGTAATGGGGGATGCTTTCATCACCCATGATGAGAATCCGCTGATACGGATGGTGTTCACCCAGCTCTTCGAGCACCCGGTTACAGGCCATCCCGTTACCAATGATTGCCAGTATTTTTCCGTTCATGCATGTATCTCAAATCATAAAAAACGGCCGGAAATACTCCGGCCGTACATGGTGGTAAACCGACACGCTTGTGACATGTCATTTACCGGTTCCCTGCCAGGGGAGTTTCTCAGGTACGTCCAGGGGAAAGGCCATACCTGAGAAGTGCAGAGAGTGGACCTGCCACTCTCTGCGTTTCTTCAGCGGGAAAAAACCGTAAACCCGCCAGAGAACTTGTCAGGAATCAGAACTTAGCCTGACCCCACAGCCAGAACTTGGTGGTATCCACACCAACGTCGCCAGCAGAGTAGTTAGCGTATTTTGCACCAACGGTGTAGGTCTTGTTCAGAACTTTAACCGCCTGCAGATCAAGTTCGCTACCCAGGTCTACGCTGTCCTGTACTGAGTCAAACTTGTGGTAGAAACCGAGCAGACCGAGACCGGCAACATTGGTAGCCGCTTTCAGGTATTTATCTTCCAGACCTTTTTCAGGAGTGCTCAGGAATTTATCCGCCCAACCATTAAATGCGTGGTTGGTGCCGTATGGGAAGGAGAAGCCCGGAGTACCAGTTTCACCACTGCCCAGTACTTCAGCACCAGCCGCCAGAGTCACACCACTGACAACTGCACCACCTTCAAAAGCGAAGTAGTTGGTTTCATACGCCGGAGTTACCTGCTGAGAGTAAGTGGCAGAGTAAATCAGCTTGGTTTCGTTGACCATGGTATTGCCTGAGTAGCTCAGACCGTAGGTGTCGTTTTCGGCACCGTTGTCTTCGCTTTCCAGCAGGTAGGCGAAGGCGACGAATTTACCGATCGCGGTCTGGTAGCCGAAGTTGAACAGCAGGTCAGACTGATCCTGTTCAGTACCGTTCAGGAAGTTGCGCTGATCAATGTAAGAGAAGTGTGCTGTCAGAGCGTCTTTGCTGTAGGTGAAGGTCGCTGCATCATAGGTCACTTCATTCAGACGCCAGCCGACGTTACCCACGAAACGGGCATTATCCAGAATGATGCGCTGACGGCCGACAACGGCACCGAAGCCTTCGTTTTTGTAGCTGATCTGCGCACGGTTCCACTCTTTGGTTTCCGGGTCAGCAATGACGTCGTAACCGGCGTTTTCCGGTGCATAGTCGTCAATCAGTGGCTGCACGATTTCGTACTCAGCCAGTGCTTTGAAACCTGAGTAAGCTTTGGTTTCAAAACCGATGGCGGCGTCGGTGATCAGGCCTTTACCGGCATCATTCACACCGTCGTCAGTATCGTTGCTTTCATAACGCAGTTTAATGTCCGCCATTACATTACCGTATTCGGTTTCGTACGCGCTGACGCCCTGTGCTGCAACCCCAATTGCGAGGGCGAGAATGGTCTTCTTCATGTGCATGGCTATCTCCTGTAATCAAGCCGTTATTTTTAATAAAAAAATTAATTGACTCACTGAAGGTCAGGCCAGAATCCTGACCAGTTCCTGTTATAAAAAGCGCACGTTTTTATTGCCTGACTCAGGCCACATCCGATTGCTTGTTTTCATCTTCCTGCACCTTCTTGGCGGGTGCTTCGGTATCCGGTTTGCGCTGCTTTTCATAAAGGAATGACAGTACTTCGTGACGGTAATGGTTATAGGTCGGATCATCCGCGAGCTGGATACGGTTACGTGGACGCTCCAGTTCGATATCCAGAATTTCGCCGACAGTGGCAGACGGACCATTGGTCATCATCACGATCTTGTCAGAGAGCAGAACCGCTTCGTCAACGTCGTGGGTAATCATGATCACGGTGTTGTTCAGCTCTTTCTGGATCTCCATCAGCGAGTCCTGCAGGTGCGCACGGGTCAGAGCATCGAGTGCACCGAACGGCTCATCCATCAGCAGAACCTGAGGCTCCATGGCCAGAGCTCGGGCAATACCGACACGCTGCTTCATACCGCCGGAAATTTCGTCCGGGCGTTTGTGCAGGGCGTGCGTCATGTGCACCAGCTCAAGGTTGTGCTCAATCCAGTCTTTCATTTCGGCTTTGGTTTTCTTGCCTTTGAACACGCGCTTCACGGCGAGCTCAACGTTCTGATAGGCAGTCAGCCATGGCAGCAGAGAGTGGTTCTGGAACACAACCGCGCGTTCCGGGCCCGGCTCATTCACTTCTTTACCCGCCAGTACAACACCGCCTGTCGTGGCCTGATACAGACCAGCAACGATGTTCAGTACAGTGGATTTACCGCAGCCGGAGTGTCCGATCAGGGACACAAATTCACCTTTGTGAATCTTGAGGTTGACGTTCTGCAGTGCGCAGAAGGGGCCCTTCGGAGTCGGAAATTCAATGCCAACGCCGGTGATTTCGAGTAACGGATTATTCATATCAATTCTCCTCAGTGACGTTGCTGAATTAACGCAGGGTAGCTGCTTTGTCCCAAGACACGCGGCGCTGGATCATCAGCATGGCGCGGTCGAGCAGGAAGCCGATAATACCGATGGTCAGTACCGCGACCATGATGCGACCCAGAGAGTCGGAAGATCCGTTCTGGAATTCATCCCACACGAATTTACCGAGGCCCGGGTTCTGCGCCAGCATTTCTGCAGCGATCAGCACCATCCAGGCGATACCCAGTGACAGACGCAGGCCGGTAAATACCATTGGCACTGACGCTGGCAGTACAATTTTGATGACGTGTTCGAGGTAGCTCAGACGCAGTACCTTGGAGACGTTCACCAGATCTTTCGGAATAGATGCCACACCCACTGCGGTATTAATCAGTGTTGGCCACAGTGAACACAGCATGACGGTGATCATGGAGGTCACGAACGATTTAGGCACCATCGGGTCATCGCTGACATACAGAGCGGATACCACCATGGTGACAATCGGCAGCCACGCCAGTGGCGATACCGGTTTTAAAATCTGGATAATCGGGTTAAACGCGCTGTACAGATTGGCGCTCAGACCGATGATGATGCCCAGCGGAATGGCAATGGCCGAAGCCAGTAAAAAACCGCTCATTACGGTGATCAGACTGGTAAAGATCTGATCAAAATAGGTTGGCTTACCCGTGTACGGACGGATCTTCGGCACATAGTCCGGATCGTTGGCAACGCGCTCTGCGTTACGGGCTTCCTGGCGCTCATAAAAAGCTTCGGCTTTTTCGCGCTCAGCGATGTGTTCAGAAACCAGACCTTTGGCCTGATCCAGTGCTTCAACCGGTCCGGGGAACTGACCGAGTGAGGTATTAATGTTGCTGGCGGCAACCTGCCACAGCATCAGGAACACCAGCAGTCCTACCAGAGGCAGGCCTAAGGTCGTGAGCAGAATGCGGATATTTTCTGCAACGTTTTCACCTTTGGCGATTTTGATCCAGGGTTCGATCATGGCAATGTTGGTCAGCGTCATAGTGGTTATCTCCGGGAACGTGCGGGGGAATTATTCCCCCGCGGGTTCAGTGTCAGATCTTGTCTGAACCTTTCAGACCAATGCTGAATTTGTTCAGGTATTCGTTCGGTTTGCTGCCGTCGTAAGTTACGCCGTCGATGAATTCGGTCTGTTCTGGTTTGAAGCCGGTTTCGGTTGCAAAGTCAGGGAACATATCGGCTTTCATCGTACCTTCAGCGATCAGCTCTTTTGCAGCTTCTGCGTACAGGTCAGGACGGTAAACTTTTTTGGCGGTTTCCATGTACCAGTTGTCAGATTTCTCTTCGGCAATCTGGCCCCAGCGGCGCATCTGAGTCAGGTACCAGATCGCATCGGAGTAGTAGGGGTAGGTTGCGTTGTAACGGAAGAACACGTTGAAATCCGGAACGTCACGCTTGTCGCCTTTTTCGTATTCGAAAGTGCCGGTCATGGAGTTGGCGATAACGTCATAATCCGCACCCACATAGTTAGGCTTGGACAGAATTTTCACCGCTTCAGGACGGTTGGCGTTGTTGTTTTCATCCAGCCAGTAAGCGGCACGGATCATCGCTTTCAGTACTTTTTTGTGGGTGACCGGGTATTTATCCGCCCACTCTTTGCTCACACCGAACACTTTTTCCGGGTTGTTTTTCCAGATTTCGTAGTCAGTGATAACCGGTACACCAATGCCTTTAAATACAGCCTGCTGGTTCCAGGGTTCACCCACGCAGTAACCGTAAATGGTGCCGGCTTCCAGAGTGGCTGGCATTTGTGGCGGTGGGGTTACAGACAGCAGAGCGTCAGCCTGTACCTGGCCTGAGGTATCGCCTTTTTCCGGAGCGTAATAACCCGGGTTGATACCACCGGCGGCCAGCCAGTAACGCAGTTCATAGTTGTGGGTAGAAACCGGGAAAACCATACCCATGTTGAATGGCTTACCAGCGGCTTTGTATTTTTCAATAACCGGCTTCAGGTAATCGGCTTTAATCGGGTGAACCGGCTTGCCGCCATCCATCGGGATGTATTCTTTCATCTGTTCCCAGATGTCGTTGGAAACGGTGATGCCGTTACCGTTCAGGTCCATGCTGAAGGCAGTGATGATGTGAGCCTGAGTACCAAAACCAATGGTGGCACCCAGAGGCTGACCGGCCAGCATGTGCGCGCCGTCCAGCTGACCGTCGATCACGCGGTCGAGCAGTACTTTCCAGTTGGCCTGCGCTTCCAGAGTGACGTACAGGCCTTCATCTTCGAAGTAGCCTTTTTCATAAGCCACAGCCAGAGGGGCCATGTCGGTCAGCTTGATAAAGCCGAATTTCAGTTCTTCCTTTTCTGCGTATTCTTCTGCATTCACAGATGATGCAGTGATGGCGGTGACAATGGCTGTCACACCCAGTGCACCGAGAATCAGCGCGTCTCGCACCTTTTTCATATTCGCTACCAGCATGGTTGTTAATCCTCTTTTCTGAAGCAAAAAAAAAGCGCCTGAACGAAATAAAAGTTCGTTCAAGCGCCTTTGCTTGTATTCAGTATGTATAAATTGCGGACTTCGCCGTTGAAATCCTGTTTTCTCTAACGCAACCAACGTGCCAGTTTTTCAGAAAGCCGTTTTAAAACGCGTTAACCGGCATTCTGCATACTGATTTTATTGGGATTTTCGGTTTCCGGTGGCTGACTTTCGTGACTGCATTCCGGGACGGGCAGAATATTGGATGGCGCACTTTTGGTGCGGTTATGCTGGCCCGTATTGTGGTGGTGCACAAAATGTGAACATAAAATGAACATTCATCGTCCTGCTGCAGGCGTATAGCCCTTTTGTGCCTCCGGTGATTCTGAGACAATATCCGACCTTGCCACTCAGATATCCGTTTGTATGAATCAGCCTGCTTCTCATCTGTTCTCTCATTACCCGTATTGGGCCGAATGTTTCGGTACCGCGCCGTTTCTGCCCATGTCCCGGGCTGAGATGGATCAGCTCGGCTGGGATTCCTGTGATGTGATTCTGGTGACGGGTGACGCGTACGTGGATCACCCGAGTTTTGGTATGGCCGTGATGGGGCGCATGCTGGAGTCACAGGGCTTCCGTGTCGGCATCATTTCGCAGCCTGACTGGAACAACCCGGATGACTTCAGAAAGCTGGGCAAGCCGAACTTCTATTTCGGTGTGACCGCAGGGAACATGGATTCCCTCATCAATCGTTACACCGCCGACCTCAAAGTGCGCTCGGATGATGCCTATACCCCGCACGGTGAGCCGGGTAAGCGGCCTGACCGCGCCGTGATTGTGTATTCGCAGAAATGCCGCGAAGTCTATAAAGATGTGCCGATTGTGATTGGTGGGATTGAAGCGTCGCTGCGCCGTATCGCCCAATACGATTACTGGACGGATCAGGTGCGTCGTTCGGTGCTGATCGACTCCGGCGCGGACATCCTGCTGTACGGTAACGCCGAGCGCGCTATTGTCGAGCTGACCCATGCTCTGGCCGAAGGTCGCAAAGTAGAGGATCTCACCGACCTGCGCGGGACCACTGTCGTGCGCGATGCCACACCTGCCGGCTGGACGGAAATTGACTCTACCCGCATCGACTGGCCCGGGCAGATTGATCAGATACCGAATCCGTACGATATGAAGGACACCGATGGAGAGAGCTGTTCTTCCAAAGAAGAGAAAGAGCAGGCCGACCATCTTCAGGCCGAGCCTGTTCAGGCCGAGCCAGATGTCATGCCGGTGAAGATTGTGCCGATGCCGCTGCAGCGTAAAGAGCATCTGGACCCGGCACGCACTGTGATCCGTCTGCCGTCGTTTGAGAAGGTACGTAACGACAGCGCACTGTATGCTCATGCCTCGCGCGTACTGCATCAGGAAGCCAACCCGTACAATGCGCGTCCGCTGGTGCAGAAGCACGGCACGCAGGAAATCTGGGTCAATCCGCCACCGATTCCGCTGGAAACCGACGAGATGGATTCGGTATTCGGCTTCCCGTACGCGCGGGTGCCACACCCGAGCTATGGCGATGCCAAGATTCCCGCCTATGAGATGATCCGCTTTTCGGTGAACATCATGCGCGGCTGCTTTGGCGGCTGTACCTTCTGCTCCATCACCGAACACGAAGGCCGCATCATTCAGAGCCGCTCTCAGGATTCCATCATCAAAGAGATTGAAGAGATCCGTGACAAGGTGCCGGGCTTTACCGGGACCATCTCTGACCTCGGTGGCCCGACCGCTAACATGTACTTCCTTAAGTGCAAGAGCGAAACCATTCTCAAAAACTGCCGCCGTCTGTCGTGCGTGTATCCGGGCATCTGTAAGAATCTGGAAACCAGCCACAAACCAACGACCGAACTGTACCGGGCGGCGCGCCAGATTCCGGGCGTGAAGCGCATCGCCATTGCCTCGGGTCTGCGTTACGACCTGGCGGTGGAAGATCCGGAGTATGTGCGTGAGCTGGTGACTCACCATGTCGGTGGTTATCTGAAGATTGCGCCGGAGCACACCGAAATGAACGTGCTCAGCAAAATGATGAAGCCGGGCATGGGCACCTACGACAACTTCAAACGCATGTTTGATAAGTTCTCGAAAGAAGCGGGCAAAGAGCAGTACCTGATCCCGTACTTTATTGCCGCACATCCGGGCACAGAATCTACCGACATGATGAATCTGGCGCTGTGGCTGAAGCGCAATAAATTCCGCGTGGATCAGGTGCAGACGTTTTATCCGTCACCGATGGCACTGGCTACCGCCATGTACCATTCGCAGCGTAACCCGCTCAAGCGTATGAGCTACAAGAGCGAGAAGATGCACATTCCGCGTGACCTGAATGAGCGCCGTCTGCACAAGGCCTTTCTGCGTTATCACGATCCGAAAAACTGGCCATCACTGCGTGAAGAGCTGGTGCGCATCGGCCGTCAGGACCTGATCGGTTCCGGTAAAAATGCGCTGGTCCCGGCAGAAGAGCCCTCGTCCAATAACGGTGGCCGCAATTACACGCCACGTCCGAACACCGGGCTTAAGCGTGGTAACGCCCGCAAAGGTCCGGCGCGCCGCCGCTGACCCTCACATTTCCCAACAGTCTGTTCAGTGAACAGCACGAATAAAAGCGTCGTCCTTTGGTCTGACGTTTTTATTCGTTGATTGGGGAATGTTCATGAAGATTGATCTGACAGGTAAGAAAGCGCTGGTCACAGGTTCCAGCAAAGGTATTGGTCTGGCGATCGCCACCGGGCTGGCTGAAGCCGGTGCTGAGGTGGTGGTTAATGGCCGCAGTGATGCTGCCATCAATCAGGCGCTGGAACATATCCGCACAGTGGTACCGGGCGCCAACCTGAGCGGCGTAGTTGCTGATCTTGGCAGTGCAGAGGGCTGCGCGTCACTGGTCTCTGCCGTTCCTGAGGCCGATATCCTGATTAATAATGCCGGAATTTATGGTCCGCAGGATTTCTTTGAGACCAGCGATGAAACCTGGGACACCTATTACGAAGTAAATGTGATGTCTGGGGTGCGTCTTTCGCGGGCTTACCTGCCGGGTATGGAGCGCAAAGGCTGGGGCCGCGTTATCTTCATTTCATCAGAGTCTGCCCTGAATATCCCGGCCGATATGATTCATTATGGCTTCAGTAAAACCGCCAACCTCTCCATTGCCCGTGGACTGGCAAAACGCATGGCGGGTACCGGAGTGACGGTGAATGCGGTCCTGCCAGGGCCAACCAAATCGGACGGTGCCTCCGGAATGCTGATGGCTGCTGCCGAGGGCACCGGTAAGAGTCTTGATGAAGTAGGACGTGAGTTTGTTATGTCGGCCCGGCCGTCCTCCATTATTCAGCGTATGGCCGAGGTGGAAGAGGTTGCCAACATGGTGGTTTATGTCGCGTCACCACTGTCCTCGGCGACGACGGGAGCGGCTCTGCGGGTTGAAGGCGGAGTTGTCGACAGCATCGGCTGACACGATCGCGGATGCAGAGTGTTACCGTCATTGCCTTGTGATGGCGGTAGCATTGGTATAGAACTATGGCGGCTTACAACAGAACAGGATTTCGTATGAAAACGTATGCAACACCTTTCACCACACTGCTGCTCACCGGAAGTCTTTTGGGCGCCTCTTTCACAGCGGGTGCCGGGGAGCACGGAGACGCACACGGTGACCCTATGGCTAAGGTGACCATCAGCAGCACGGAAGTGGCCGATGGCATCTGGATGCTGACCGGACAGGGCGGCAATATGGCGGTCAGTATCGGAGAGGACGGCACCTTCCTCATTGATGATCAGTTTGCTCCGCTGCACGACAAAATTCTCGCAGCCATTACCGGGCTGGGGGGCAGTCAGCCCAAATTCCTGCTGAACACGCACTGGCATGGTGACCATACCGGTGGCAACGAAGCGATGGGTGAAAAAGGCACCATCATTGTGGCCCACGATAATGTGCGCAAGCGTCTGACCTCAGACCAGTTTGTCAAAGCCTTCAACATGAAATCCGGCCCGCAGCCTGAGGCGGCACTGCCGGTGATTACCTTCAACGACACCATTACCTTCCACTGGAACGGGCAGACCGTTGAAGCCGATCATGTGGGCATGGCCCACACCGACAGCGACAGTTATGTGCTGTTTACCGAAGCCAATGTGGTACATACCGGAGATCTGTTCTTTAACGGTTTCTATCCCTTCCTCGACCCTGACAGCCAGGGTAGCCTCGCCGGTGTTATCAGCGGAGTGAACGAAATTCTGAACCGCATTGATGATGAGACGGTGGTGATTCCGGGGCATGGCCCGTTGGGGAATAAAGCCCAGCTGACCGAATACCGGGATATGCTCCAGACGGTTTACCGCGAGGTGAAAAGCATGAAATCGCAGGGCAAGACGCTGGATGAGGTGATTGCGGCGCAGCCAACCAAAGCCTTTGATAAGAAGTGGGGTGGAGGAATCTTCACCGCCGAACAATGGCTGGGCATTATTTACCCGACCATCTGACGGCTGTGCCTGATGCATAAAAAAGCCCGGAACCTTTTACAGGGACCGGGCTTTTTTATTGGCTGCGTGCTGGTTCAGAACTGATATTTCAGTGTTGCCGTAACATTGCGTGGTTCGCCGTACGCCAGCTGTGTGTAAAACCCGATCTGGCTGTAATAGGTCTCGTCAAACAGGTTATCCACGTTCAGCTGGGCAGACAGACGTTCATCAAAGCGGTAGCGGGCCATGACGTTCACCAGGGCGTAGGCTTCCTGCTCGACCGTGGCCGGTTCTCCGGTGCCTGTGTTGGTCACCTCGGTGTAGCTGCGGCCCTCCCAGTTGACGCCACCCCCCAGTGTCAGCCTGTCCCACCGGTACGTGGTGAACAGGCGCAGCAGCTCGCCCGGAAAGCGGGTATTCACCGTGTTTAATGAACCGTCGGTGTCGTCCTGAGTTGCTTCAAAGCGGGTGTAGCTGGCACTGATCTGCCACTGCTCACTGAGGTCGCCGACCAGCTCCAGTTCGTAGCCTTCGGTCACAACACCATCAGCGGCTATGTACGCAGCCAGCTGGTTGGACTCCGGGTCAGGTACAAAGTCCGGATCATCGATGGCGACATCATCTTCCTGCGTCCGGAACAGTGTGGCTGTGGCGTGCAGATTGTCATCAAAGAAGCGGCTCTTCAGGCCCAGTTCGTAGTTCTTGCCGGTCACCGGATCCAGGTACTCACCGTTACGGTCCTGGTAGTTCTGTGGTTGGAAAATCTCAGTGTAACTGGCGTACAGAGTGTGCTGACTGGTCAGGTCATAGAGCACACCGGCGTACGGGGTGACCACGCCACTTTCTGAATAATCCATTTCTGTCCCGTAGTTCTGACCGGTTCGTTCCCAGTCAGAAACCCGGGAGCCCAGAACCACTTTCAGTTCGTCGCTGACTGACAGACGGGTGGCTGCAAAGTAGCCGGTCTGAATGGTGATCTGATCACTGAAGCGGTAGTGATTGCTCCATTGCGGCTGCGGGTGCGAGCCATCCCAGTCAAAGAAGTTACCCACCGGCGCTGTGCTGTCAGCAGTCCAGTTGTAGTAGTCGAAGTCCTGAATGCTGCGGGTGGCCCCGAGGACGACTTCATGCTGACGGCCAAACAGACCGAACCAGCCACTCAGTCGGGCTCCGACGTCATACTGGGTGCGGCGGTTGTCGAAGCGCGCCGGTGATGCGCCCATGCCTTCACCGGTCACCGGATCTGGTGCGCCATACAGGTAGAGCAGGCGCATGTCGGACGTACTTTCTGTTTTGTTGGCGTTCAGCTTCAGCTGCCAGCCCTCCGCAAAATAGTGCTCCAGATTGGCAAACAGGGTGGTGTGGTCGGTGGCCCAGTAGGTCCAGTCTGCACCGACGGTTTGGGAACGGTCCCAGTCTGTCAGGCTGCCGTCACTGAAGAAAATGGGCAGCCCACCCCACTGGGATGCCGTCGGCTTGTTGTCCTGATAACTGGCACCAAGACTGATGGTCGTGTTGTCACCGAGGTCAGCATCCACCACGCCGTAGAACACGGATTTTTCATTAGCGGCGTAATCGACGTAGGATTCACCGTCTTCGTACGAGGTGACAAAACGGCCGCGGATACTGCCGTCTGAGTTCAGGCCACTGCCCACATCGGCGGTGATGCTGCGGGTGTCCCAACGGCCGCTGGAGGCAGAGACATATCCGCTCAGCTCTTTGCTGTCGGCGTGCTTACGTACCAGATTGATCGAGGCGGAAGGGTGGCCTGCACCGGTCAGCAGACCCGTGGCTCCCCGGACAATTTCAATGCGCTCGTACAGGGCCGTGTCGGTCTGGGTTTCACCGGCACTGGAGCCGCCATCCCAGGTGACCGGGATGCCGTCGATCTGATAGTTGGTGACATCAAAGCCGCGGGCCGAGAAGGCGTTGCGCGAGCTGTCGAAGGCTTTTGAAGAAATACCGGCGGCGTTGTTAACCACATCGGTCAGGGAGCGCAGGTTCTGATCCTGAATCTGGCCTGCGGTGAGAATGCTGACCGACTGTGGGGTTTCCATCAGGGTCAGCCCCAGACCGGTGGCCGTGTCCAGACGCTCGTTGACCACATATTCGGCCTGTACGGAGAAGGTCTCCAGTTCCACGACCTCTGTGCCTGCCGCTTCTTCCGCCTGAGCGGTGAGGGAGACCGGGGTCAGCAGCAGTGCACTGCTCAGCGAAACGCTGGCAGTGACCGGTTTCAGGTACTTCATAGGGGCATCCTGTTTCTGTCTTGAAAGAAGAGTCGGCATCATACGGATAACTCTTCTGTATGTAAATAATAGTAATTATCATTTAGATTATTGTTTGTGCATTGGAAGGGAATTTCCGGTCGGGCGCAGACGCAGACGCAGACGCAGGCGGAATCCGGAACAGGGACAAAGGCAGGGGAAAGAACGGAAAACAGGAAAAAGCCGCAGCAGGAGACCCGCTGCGGAATGAAGGAAATCAGGCGTGCGAAAAAGGTTTGATGGCCAGGGCCCGCAGTAATGAGGGGCGGTAGCTGAGCAGCATGCCCAGCGATAAGGCTGCGGCTGCCAGCAGCATCAGCCATACCAGAACAGCCATGGAGGGATGATCAGCCTGCAGACAGCAGATACCGGAGCCCAGCAGTGCCAGCCATCCGGCGAGGCGCAGACGCCCGGAATCCGGACCTGCTGTGCCGGGCCGTACCTGCTTCCAGTGCGCCGGTAATGACAGTGCCAGCCAGGCCATGGCGAGCAATGCCAGCAGGCCTGCTACCAGCAGAAAAAGGGTATCACTCATACGCAGGTCTCCCATTGCTGGTCTGCTGCCGCGGCAGTGCGGATGGCAGTTTCAGACCGCTGTATAACGCGATGGCAGTCGTGGCCAGCAGGCTGAGGTCGACACCGGCAACCGGCCAGTAGGGTGCAACAAACAGCGTCTGTAACAGGTGGTCGCCGGTGGAAATCCAGTTGGCGACCACGGCCAGAACGGCCAGCAGGGCAATCACAAAACTCTGCTCACGCCAGGCCGGGTTGTGCAGGGCACGGGCAACCGGCGCACTGCGCACAGCGGCATGCACAAAGGTCAGCAGCCAGCTGCCCCAGAAGACCCATTTCTCGACATCCCCTTTGCCCGTCATGTCCGCCGGTAACAGGCGGTTGACCGCCAGCATCGCCAGTGCCGCGATGACCATGCCGGTGACCGTTGCCACGGCGAACGCATCGACAATCCGGCTGCCCTGAGACCCGGCTCTGGCGTGTTGCTGGCGCCGTTTTTCAACAAAAAAGATGAAACCGGTGGCTATGCAGGCACAGCCCAGCAGTCCGCCAAGTACATACAACCAGCGCAGCAGCCAGTGCTCGAAGTGCTGCAGGTGCAGCCCGGTGAGAAACTCAGCGGCACTTTCAGCAAAGCCGTGCTGCGGGTCTTCAAGAATCACTTCACCGCTGACGGCACTGAAATGAATGCCTTCGCCAACCAGGGCAACGCGGTCACTGCCAGCCCGGTAAATACTGACGTAGCCATTCCTGTCCCAGGCGTGGTGCACCATCAGAAAGCCGACATCTCCAGCCATGTCACGGTCTGCCCAGCGTTGTCTGGCCTCGGCCACCATGGCATCGATGGAAGCCATCGGGGCGGCCACCCCAGAGCGTTTGTGTGGCAGGCCGGTGTTTTCCGATTCGGTCTGTTCATGCAGGTCGTGCAGTGGGCTGAGCATGGTGCCGGTGACTGGCATAAAGTAAAAACCGATAAAGATAATGATGCCGGTCAGAGCAAAGAAAAAGTGGAAGGGCAGAGCCACTACTCCCGTCATATTGTGCAGATCCAGAGCACTGCGCTGGGTGCTCTTATGACGACGGAAGGTGAAGAACTCGCGGAAGATTCTGCGGTGGATCCAGACGCCACTGATCAACGCAACCAGCATAAAGAAGGCCGCCAGCCCGACAATATAGATGCCCACCGAATTCCAGTTCAGGTTCAGGCTGTAGTGCAGCGGATAAAACCAGTTGCTGCCGATTTTCAGCTGATCATCCGGGATGAATGCGCCGCTGCGCGGATCAATGGTGGTGCGGGCGTGGATGTGGTTGTGGTCATCCGGGTTCTTCTCATGCGGCACACGGTAGCCACCACCGATCAGCAGCACCGGATCCCGGTGTGTGGTGTAAGCCCAGAATTCATCCAGCGGCAGTTCCGTGCGGGGCGTCATCGGCCCGGCAGCCGGGTCATGGTAGACCGGCATCATGCGCTCATATTCAGCGGCATCCGGCTCCATTTTTTCGTAGACGCCCAGCAGCAGATGATCAAAGGAGGGCATAGGCTGAGGCTCAAAGCGGGTGTCCGGAATCGCCCAGCGGTCGATCTCGCGGTCAAATACAGACAGCGCACCGAAGAAAAAGCACACCATCAGCACAAAGCCGAAGATCAGGCCCAACCAGGTATGCAGCCAGGCCATTGCCTGACGGGTATTGGCAAACTGCATGATCAGATTCCTCCTGAGATCAGGGCTGACTGACCCCAGAGGGCGAGGGCCGACATCAGTGCGGCGCCACCGAAGGCCATTACATGCGTCAGCAGGGTTCTGCGGCTGATAAACAACCACAGGAACAACACCAGAAAGACCGGCACTGCCAGCAGCAGGGCGGTTTGTTCAGCGGCGTGGAAGTCGCTGCCGCCTGCCGAGAGGACAACAATCACCAGTGAAACAAAACCCCAGGTAAACAGATAACCACCGGCGAAGGCAGTGAGCAGGGGGGTCAGATAGAGTCGGGAAAAGGACCGGATTGACGTCATGGAAACCTTGGAAAAGCTCAGGTCAGAGGAGAATTCAGGCATCATACAGTTGATAATGATTATTGTTAACCATTTATTGACGGCTTTGCCAACCGCGGTTTCCTCCGGTGGACTGGGAGGCAATCGTTCCGGTATCAGACTTTTTTACGAATCAGGCTTGCAAGGAGCGATTAAATAATGCAAAGCTAAATAATAACAATTATCACTTAGAATTAAATCGGGGGAATACCATGTCGGGGACACTGAACCGGGCGCTGCTGACGCTCGTGCTGACACCGGGTCTGTCAGTTGCCGGGGCTGCTTATGCAGCAGAAGATACACTGGCGCAGGACTCTCAGCCTGCAGAGACAGCACCACCGGCGGTCGTGCTCGACACCTTTGTGGTGCAGGGTGAGCTGACACGTTTCAGTGCCACCAAATCGGATGTGCCTGTGGTGGAAACCGCGCGTTCCGTGTCTGTGGAAACCAGTGAGCAATTCTACGAGAAGGGCGCGACCAACCTGTCTCAGGCGACTTCTTACATGGCCGGTGTCACGGCCGAAACCTATGGCTTCTCAACCCGTGGCGACTGGATGCACGCCCGTGGTCTGCAGCTGCCACGCTACCGCGACTCCATTCAGGAAGTGTTCGGCAACTACAACAACACCCGCCCGGAGCTTTATACCATCGAGCAGGTTGAGGTGCTGCGCGGACCGGCTTCGGTACTGTATGGCGAAGGCAGCCCGGCGGGGATTATTAACTATGTGTCGAAGACCCCGAAAGCAGAAACCCGCCACGAAGTGGTGGCCGAGTACGGCAGCTATGACCGTAAACAGCTGGGGTTCGATTCCACAGGCCAGCTCGGATCGGAAAAATGGCTCTACCGTCTGGTGGCGATGAAACGCGACGCTGATACCCAGGTGGAGCAAGTCGAAGACGACTCGCTGGTACTCATGCCATCCATCAGTTACGTACCATCCGACGCCACGCGCTTTACACTGATTGCCCAGTATCAGGATACCGACAGTGACACGGGTGCTCAGTTTATCCCGGTTGAAGGTACCCTCAACCCACTCGCCGGCGGTGGGCACATTGATCAGGATGTGTATGCCGGTGAACCGGGCTGGAATCAGTACAACACGGATTCCCGGCAGCTGACGGCGCTGGCGGAACACAGCTTCAGCAGCCAGCTGTCACTGGAGGCGACAGCACTCTGGCGTGAGGGCGAAGCCGATTATGATCAGGCCTGGCCGATGTTTACCGGTGCTGGCAACAGCCGTTATCTGAATCAGATTCTGGGGGCTGAACTCTTCACCGATACCACAGTTCCGCGTTCCTTCTATCAGGCCGACAGTGAGTTCGAGCTGTATGCGTTTGATGTGCGTCTGAGCGGCGACTTCACTACGGGGGCGCTGCGCCACGAAACCCTGTTGGGTGTGCAGACACAGCAGGTCAGCACCCAGACCAACTCAGCCTATTACTTTGGCGGGGGTGCGCTGAGTGGCGACTTCAGCTATGTACTGGATCTGGCTAACCCTGTGTATACCGGGGCTCCCGATCAGGCAGTGTTTGACGCCATTTACTCCGAAGGGCCACAGCAGAAGGTCAACACCACCGGGTTTTATCTGTCCGATCAGATCAGTATTGATCAGTGGCGTATCACCGCCGGTCTGCGCTATGACCAGGTCAGCAACGACACGGGCTCTGACAAGCAGGAGGACAGCCAGCTGTCGACCAGTCTTGGTGTTCTGTACGCCTTTGATAATGGCCTGTCGCCGTACCTGAGTTATTCCGAATCCTTCCAGACCGTGGTCGGGACTGACCTGAACGGTGATCAGCTGGAGCCTCAGGAAGCGCGTCAGTATGAAGGTGGGGTGAAGTTTGAACCGGCCTCGTTCCCGGCACTCTTCTCCATCGCCTACTTCGATATCGAAATCAGCAATCTGGATAACCCCAACAGCCTGCCGGCCGATGCGGCGCAGCAACAGGGGGTGGCCACCATGACCGGTGTGGAGCTGGAAGCCAAAGCCTACCTGGGTGATTTCTATCTGCAGGGGGCTGTCAGCACTCTGAAGACGGAAGATGAAAACGGCTTCGAATACGCCGGTGAGCCGGACAGCAATGCATCTCTCTGGGTGACCTGGCGCCCGACCTCGACCCGTTTCCGCGCCGGTGGTGGCGTGCGCTATGTCGGCAGCAGTGTTTCTGAGACCGCGACTGTCCGCTACGAAACACCGGACTACACCCTGATCGACGCTATGCTGGGCTATGAGATCAACAGCCAGCTGGACCTCAGCCTGAACGTACGCAACCTTGGCGATGAAGAATACCTGACCTCCTGCCTGGCCCGCGGTGACTGTTTTCCTGGCGTACGCCGCTCAGTCAACGCCAAAGCCCGTTATCAGTTCTGAGGCATGACCGTGCTGTTGCCTGCGGCCCTGCTTCTGACCCTGACCGGCGTCTTCAGCCTCTACAGCAGCTGGCGCCGCCGTGAGCCCAGCCCGGTCCGGGTGATCGATGGTTGGTTACTGTTGCTGCTGGCCGTTCCGCTGTGGGTCATGCTCTGCGGACCTGAGTTCGGTGTGGCGTACGCACTGGCGGTTCCGGCACTGGCCGCCTGGGGGCTGATCAGTCTGCGCCATCAGCCTTTGTCAGCCTCTGCCGGGCGGGCTCTGAAAGGGCGTGTTGCAGAGTATCCCGGCACCCTGCGTGTGCTGCAGGCGCTGGCTCAGTTTCTTCTGGTGACCGCCGGTTTTGGTCTGCTCGGTCTGCTGATTACCAATGCCGTGGCGGGACTGCTGCCCTTTGGCATGAAGATGAATCTGCTGCTGACGCTGCTGATCTTTCCCTTGCTGTGGGCCTCTCTGACCTGCTGGTTTCTCGCCGGACGGCGGCGGTGGTCGTCGCTGACGGCCCTGTTGCTGGCTTCGGCCTCTGCCGTTTATCTGTTTGTGTAGCCTATGTCTCTGTTGCCGAATTCTCTGGTGAAATCTTCACTCTCAGCGCATTCCTGGCTGGGGTTGTCTGTCGCAGCTGTGCTGTATCTGGTGTGTCTCAGTGGCACGCTGGCGGTGTTCTATCTGGATATGGAGCGCTGGGAACAGCCCCGCGCCGAAGAATACCGTACCTTTGATCCCGAGGTGATGGAGGTCGCGTTCAACGACTACCTCAGAACCACTGATCTGACGCCGCACATGTATATGGTGTTTCCATCGGCTGAGATTCCACGCATCAAGTTTGCCTCGGAAGAGAGTGGGGTGTACATCAATCAGGATGGCAGTACCGGTAATCCGGCACTGGATGACTGGTCGCATCTGCTGACAGACCTGCACATAAATCTGCATCTGCCCTCCAGCGTCGGCATTATCCTGGTCAGTATGTCCGGCGTTATGCTGCTGGCACTCATCATCAGTGGTTTGCTGGCGCATCCGTCCTTGTTCCGGGATGCTTTCTCATGGCGCCGTGGCAGCCGTCGCACCGGAATCACAGACCTGCACAACCGCCTGAGTGTCTGGGGTCTGCCGTTTCATCTCATGATAGCCATTACCGGTGCCTATTTCGGCCTGGTCGGGCTGATCATAGTGATCGCCGCTCAGGCCTTTTATGGCGGTGACCGGCAGGCGTTGGTTGAGCAGTTTTTTGCCGGCGATCCCCAGGTTGAGGAGCAGCCCGCCGAAGTGAATATCACCGCTGCGCTGGAGTACATCCGCGCTGATATGCCGCAGGGTATACCTCTGTTCCTGACCCTGCACGATATGGATACTGATCAGCGCTTTCAGGAGTACTACATCGAGAATCCGCGCAGTCTGGTGTACTCAGAGAACTACCGCTTTGATATGGCAGGCAACTTCATCGAACGTATCCACTCTTCTGAAGCGGACGTGCCTCAACGTGTACTGCGCTCGGTCTACCGGCTGCACTTTGGTGATTTTGGCGGTCTGGGGACTAAATTCCTGTATCTGCTGCTGGGGCTGGCGCTGACCGTCAGTTGTGCCTCCGGCATTCAGATCTGGCTGGAGCGGAGACGCTACTATGGCTTCCCGGACCGTGCATGGTCGGCCATCGTCTGGGGGGCACCTCTGGCGCTGGCGTGCGTTGCACTGGCGGGAACAGTGGCGGGGGTGACCTCCGTCTCCATGTTCTGGGGTGTACTGTGTGCTGCGGTTCTGGCGTCGGCTTTACCCATGCAGGCGCGGCAGTTCCGGCTGCTGCTGACGGGGTTACTGCTGGCCGCGGTGCTTCTGCTGCCGCTGGCACACAGCGTGCGTTTCGGGCTGGAGCCCGCCATGACTGCAGGCGGGTTTATCAATGCCATGCTGCTGGCGACGGCGGTGTTGCTCGGCATCCGTCTGATCAGCAGCTGGCAGAACCGTTAGCGGCCTGTTCCGGCAATCAGTGTGCGGATGGCGTCGGCTACCTGATCGGCCGATGCCGGGTTGAAACCGGTATGCACGGCGCGCAGCTTTCCATCACGGTCAACGATATACGAGGTTGGCATGCCGACCACCTGATACTGTGGCGGTACAGTACCGGTACCGTCGTACAGCACCGGGAATGACAAGGGCACTTCCTGCAGAAACTCTGTCGCCATTTCCTGTTCTTCATCCAGATTGATCGCCAGAACGGTGAACCCCTGATCCTTCAGCTCCTGATACAGGGCATCCGCCCAGGGCAGGGATTTCCGGCAGGGTGTACACCAGCTGGCCCAGAAATCGAGATACACCACCTGTCCCTGATAATCACTGAGCGATACCTCTGAGCCGGTGAGGCCGGTGCTGTCCAGCAACGGCAGAGTAAAGGCCGGTGCCTGAGGTTTTGTGCTATCCGCTTCTGCGGCCAGCAGACCGGCAGACGTCAGGGTGAGAAGGGTGGCAAGTACCCAGTGGCTGAGTCTTCTGAAAACAGACATAGGCTGCTCCATCGTAAAATCTGACACAGAGTGTAGTGGCTGGAACGGCTCAGACAAAGCGCCTGAATGTATGACTGCGTCAGGCAAAAAAAAGCCTGCCGGGGGCAGGCAAAGAAGAAGTGTGGAGAATCAGGATTGCGGTTGTGGCGTCAGCAGCAGTCCGGAGGTATCAATCCCCTGAGCTTCGAGCATGCCGAGAATCATGGCGTAAGTGTTTTCATCCATCTGCGGTGTGCGGCTGAGGACAAACAGGGTGTACTGGAACGGATCTGTCACGACCGCGTACTGGTAGTCGATATCATCCAGCACCACGATCAGGTAGTTCGGCAGCAGTGACGGCGGTACTTCGGGGAAATCCACTTTCAGAGCGGCGTTGGTTTCTTCATCCGCAACCACAGCGTTACCGGTGATCTCACTCAGCTCACCATCGAGCGTATCCTGGTAGCCTTTGTTGTACACCTCAACAGAACCGTCATCGAGCAGGGTGTACTCAGCAGTGACTCCCACCAGACCTTCGTTAAAGGCTACTTCCTTAGCCGAAATCTGATACCAGAGGCCCATATATCTGGGGATATCCACGTAGGGAACGGTCTCCGTGACCAGACGGCAGCCTGACAGGAGCAGCGCGAGTGCTGCTGTAGCGATGAGTTTTACGGGGGTGAGATTAACCTGCATGCGACATCCTCCAAGTTATTCAAAACTTGTACAGAGGTTATACCATGCAAATTGAAAAGGGAATACAGCAATTCCCGCGTCAATGAATGCAGAGAGAAACAAAAGGACGATAGCGATAAAGAAGACGTTTAAAAGGAGAAAACCCGGACATGTGCAGCACTGTGTAGTGGTCAATTAAATCTGGCCACTCCCTTATGAGCATTCCAGTAGTTTTCTTCCGCTGTATTAGGGCTGATCATGCCGTGTATGCGTGCGGTTTAACTGATGTAATACCCGATGATGTAGTCGTTGATCACATGCTTTTCTGCTTGTAAGCCCAGCGCTGGCCCGTCCATACGTCGGTAATATCACCAGCCCAAACCCTATTGGTCCTGTCCACTGTGAACTCCCGATTCAGACGGTTCGGAATTTCCAAGTGTGGCTGATCCGCTTTCCTGCAATAGCCCACCTTCCCGGTTAATTCACTATTTGTAGTTTATCGGAAAGGTCTTAAGCAAAGGTTAACGGCTGGGGGATAAGGTGATCAGCATAATTTGACAATCTTTGGCATTATATGTCATTTTTGAGGTGAGGGCTGATATTGCAAGTTCGGAGGCATCCCACATGGCAACCATGAATATTTCACTCCCTGATCCGATGAAAGACTGGGTGGAAACTCAGATTGAAAGCGGTCTGTACTCCAACAATAGCGACTATGTGCGGGATCTGATCCGTAAGGATCAATTGCGCGCGCAGAAGATTAAGACAATGCAGCAGGCCATCACCGATGGCCTTAGCAGCGGCGATGCCGGTGCGCTGGACATGGATGCTATTAAACAGAAAGCCCGCAAGCACGCCGGATTGAACAGCCTTGACCCTTCAGATTCATAAGCAGGCGCTTGCCGAACAGGATTTACTGGATATCTGGCTGTATTCATATCAGCAGTGGGGAGAAGCGCAGGCAGATCACTATCTGGATGAATTGAATACCGCCATGCAAGGACTGATTGATTACCCGCTCGCCTACCGGGAACGGCTGGAGTTTTCACCCCCGGTGCGTATTTGTCATCATGCCAGGCACTTGATTGTCTACGTTGTCGCAGAGCGGTATCTGCATATCGTCCGGGTGTTGCATGAAAGCATGGATATAGAAGTCCTGCTGTCTGATTGATGTACCTGCAGCTGGGGCGGCAGGCTGTGTCCCTTACCGATTCCAAAAGACATGCACCTCGTCATAGGCAGTGGTGACGGTGTAGACATCATTGATTTCTAAATCCCGCCCCATCTTGTCTTAGTCGACGTGAACAGGCTGGACGTATCACGGTTGATGAGTTTGCTGAACAGAACCTGGATGCGCGCTACCAGTTCACGGAGGTGTCGAGTATGCGGGTGCGGTTCTCAAACAAAGATCAGGCGTTTGAAGACGCCAGCGGCCGTTATGTCCGGACTGATTTCCGGCTGTATTACTATCATCATATTGCGGGGGAGTTCAGGAGAGCCCAGGTGTGCTCTGGACAGGAGGGCGGATGAAATCGGGTGTTTACCTGTGCATCAGGCAGAATAGTGCAGGAAATGCAGGAGCAGACGTCTCTGTTTTATTAAAGCTCTTGAGGAAATATCACCATCTCAGAAAGAGATGGTGCAAAATGAGTCGAACCGGAGCGCCAAAATCAAAGACAGCGCAGGATACCCTATGGAAGGGGTCAGGGTAGAGTTCAATTATGGAACGGAAGATATTTCGACACTGAAATCTATCCAGTATACAAATGCATCGGGTGTTGCTTCCGCATTACTAACCTTACCTGACTGTACAGGGAACAACTCAGTTGTACATTATCACTCCTTTGATCCTTACAAGGGGAATTGGGAAACTGAGTATGATGCAGGTGCTTGGCTTATTGAAGTTCCCCGGGCTAGGGGGAATAGTGAATTCTGGGGGTGATGTGAAGAAGCATGGGGTTCAGCTGTAAAAATGGCCCACATGTGTGATCAGACTTACCTCCCGTAACTGACTTTCAGCGGGTGTGAGGGATTTTTCTATACCCGCTAAAATTACATGATGCACTGCCGATAACCTCTGTGTACGATTATGAATATTGGGTATCAATATGGATGTTAGTACTATACCACTTATCAATATTAATAGTGTCAAAGTTTCAACAGATGATACTGAAGATGTCTCCTCTGGAGTTATTTCTGGCGCTAAAATATCATCTTATAGTAACACCAATACTCCCCTAAAGGAAAAAGAACCTGACCTTAAGGTCTTGTCGCCAGATGATATGACGGTTCAGATTATAGGATATAACCCAAAAGGCTTTCTTGCAGCGCAGGAGAAAAGAAGTGATGAGGCAACAAAGGTATTGGATTCTTATATTCAGAATATTGTGCAATCAAAAAATGCTAAAGATCAATTTGCTCAAGTATCCAGTGATATTGCTCAAGAGCGCCCGGATCTGGTGAATAAGAAGTGGGATTTCTCACTAAATGCACGGGATGATATCGTTATTCTGCATAATGGTGATCTGACTGATGAGGACGTCAACTGGTTACAGGATCGGCTTCAATATTCTGGCTTGAAGGAAGCGTTAGCAGAACTGAAGTCATCAATGATCACACTTGTTGAGTCGGAACGCGGGTCTGATATGTACTCTACCAATATAGGGCGCTATGATATCAGTGAGGCTAATTTTGATCAGATTATTCATTTTGGTGAATTCCTAAATAAAACAAATGGCGAAGATGCCAATCAGATACTGACCAGTCAGCTTGCAGTAAGAGCAGATGATCCATACAAGAATCTCACCTACGAATTTCTGGTGGTTAACGAGCATCTTACTAACACTAAGCCGGTCCCCTATTCACCAGAAAATAAATAATTAAGGCTCCTCTCTCATGTATATCAGCCTCCCGAGTTTAATCTTCAGGTATTGTAGTGGTCAATTAAATCTGACCACTCCCTTCTGAGCATTCCAGTAGTTTTCTTCCGCTGTATTAGGGATGATCATGCCGTTTATGCGTGCGGTTTAACTGATGTAATACCCGATGATGTAGTCGTGGATCGCATGCTTTGCTGCTTCGTCGCTGGTGTAGACCCAGCGCTGGCCCGTCCATACGTCGGTAATATCACCAGCCCAAACCTTATTGGTCCTGTCCACTGTGAACTCCCGATTCAGACGGTTCGGAATTTCCAGGTGCCGCTGATCCGCTTTCCTGTAATAGCCCACCTTCCCGGTAAATTCACTATTTGTAGTCTATCGGAAAGAATTTAAGCAAAGGTTAACGGCTGAGGATAAAGATGGCTCCTGAACAGCGGTCATCCACAACCAAGGTTGCACATAAATGCAACCTGAGTTGACATTAGATGCGCAAACTGGCTATTTTGATCGAATAGGAGGCCGCCATGCCAGACCAAAACAAGATCATCAAGCGCTTGAGCACCACTCTGCCGGACTCGCTGGCTGCCTATGTTGGCGCTATAACAGGTCATGGCGGTGAATATGAAACCCCCAGCGAATTCATCCGCGATCTGATCCGCCGCCATATGGAGAAGACTCTGGATCAGGAAAAACGTGACGTTGAAATGTTGCTGTTACAAGCCCTGTCTGAAAATGACTACGATGACTGGAGTAAGCAGGATATTCAGGATTTAAGGCAACATCTGAAAGATTAGAACCCATGCACCAGATCAAACGCAGTGCCCTGTTCAAGCGCCATGCGCTGCACTATGTGCTCGACTATCGGGAGCGTGCCGGACGGGACATTGCCGAACACTTTATAGACGGGCTGGAGCGCAGTATTGCTTTTATCTGTAAGCATCCTGCCGCGTGCCGGGTTTATATCCGTGTCGGCGGGCATGAGTTCAGGCGCTGGCAGATCAAAGACTTTCCTCATTCGATTTACTTCCGCTTTGATGATCAGGTCATCATCTTAGAGGCCATCTATGCCCACCGAATGGACACAGAGTCTCGCTTACCGTCCGATGTGGATCAGCAGGATTAAGCCCTGCCGATTCGAAAAGACATGCACCTCACCATAGGCGGTGGTGACGGTGTAGACATCATTGATTTCCAGATCCCGCCCATCTTTTCATAGTCGATGTAATAGGCCAGATTCTCCGGGATGGTTGTGGTTTCTTCAGTCAGCGCCTGTGCGAAGTCGGCAGGCTGGTAAAGCGCCGTGAGAATCCTCTGACAGGGCTTGCCCCGCCTGTTCAATGTCTCCGCACCAGTGAGACAGCACCGCCGCGCCCAGATCACCATGCTCTTCCAGAAAGACGGCGATGGCATGGACATGCCCAGGCTTTCATGTTTTCCAAGTCCCAGGCCGGCAACGCTGTCATAGTCGTGAGTTGCCCAGTCTTCACTACCGGCTTCCGGGAAGTGGCCAGCATGGTTTGAATGGCTTCGTGGATGTTGTCCAGCTTTTGCGTGGTGTCGATTCAGACCCCGTGCAGGATTCTATTGTTGTAAGCTGCTAAATCAGCAATGTAGATGCTGTAGTCGCTCATGGTGTTGACTCTTTCTTCGCCGTGAGGTTTGTGAATCAGCCCGCAGGGGGCATGGCGCATGAACCTCTGGCGACCAGGCCGACTAAGTCGGAGGGGAATGAATCCAGAAAAAATCATTGTCACTGGGCGGCACGCAAGGCTTGCCCGTGAGTACACGGGCGACACTAATTTTCTAGATTCAGGCGGGCAGGAGCGCCCAAGGGTAAAGATCAACGGGGCGTTGCGGGGTGTTTCCGCTGGATGGGATAGCGTAAAACGCCTTCAGTGATTGCAGCAAGGGGAAAACCACCGGATTGAGGGTGCTAGAACACCGAATTTTTCGTTGCCTTTCAAGGCTTTAGGGGGAATATCACCATCTCAGAAAGAGATGGTGCCCAGGGGGAGACTCGAACTCCCACGAGCGTAAGCTCACTGCGACCTGAACACAGCGTGTCTACCAATTCCACCACCTGGGCGTCTGTCAGTGCATGGCACTTCAATCTGACCGATTTCCAAGAGAAGCTGACTTCTTGGTACCAGAGGCCGGACTCGAACCGGCACACCCGAAGGCGGGGGATTTTGAATCCCCTGCGTCTACCAATTTCGCCACTCTGGCTAATCAGCATCGGTCAGTGGCCGCGTATATTACTCACGAAATTTTTAGTGTCAACGTTTTTTTCTAAGTATTACCTTAACTTAGTGAACTTCATTGCGTGTGGCGCCTTAACTTCAGGCGGCTTCTCCGGTAATCTTGCGCATCCCTGAAAATGACAGCAAATCACGCGCCTCTGCGGCCCGCTTTGAGTATGAAAACCAGCGATTTTTCTTTCCATCTGCCTGACGAACTGATTGCCCGTTACCCAGCGGCGGAGCGCAGCAGTTCCCGGCTGTTGGTACTGGATGCAGCAACCGGGCAATGCGAGGACCGCATCTTCCGTGATATCGAAACGCTGCTGGAGCCCGGTGATCTGCTGGTGTTCAACAACACACGGGTGATTCCGGCGCGTTTATTCGGAGAAAAGCTGTCCGGTGGCAAGCTCGAGGCTCTGATTGAGCGCGTGCTGGATGAGCATGAAGTGCTGGCGCATGTGAAGTGCTCGCGCTCGCCTAAGCCAGGCCAGCAGATCCGCCTGGGCGATGTGCTGTGTGATGTGGTCGGTCGTGACGGTGCGCTGTTTCATCTGCGTTTTCACGGTGACACACCGGTACTGGATATTCTCGATCAGGCCGGGCACATGCCACTGCCGCCTTATATGGAACGTGAAGACGCTGAGGCGGACCGCGAACGTTATCAGACGGTCTACGCCAAAGAACCCGGCGCTGTTGCAGCCCCTACGGCTGGCCTGCACTTTGATGATGCGCTGCTGTCACGCCTGAAAGACAAAGGCGTGAACTTTGCGTTCGTGACTCTGCACGTTGGTGCCGGTACGTTTCAACCGGTGAAAGTCGAGAACGTGCTTGAGCACACCATGCATTCGGAATACATCGAGGTGTCTACAGAGGTGGTGGAGCAGGTGAATGCCACACGCGCTGCGGGTAAGCGGGTCGTCGCGGTGGGTACCACCTCAGTGCGCAGTCTCGAAAGCGCCAGCACAAGTGGCAGCATTGAGCCGTTTCAGGGTGAAAGCACCATCTTTATTTATCCCGGTTACGAATTCCGCAGTGTCGATGCGCTGATCACCAATTTCCATCTGCCGGAATCCACACTGATCATGCTGGTCTCTGCGTTTGCCGGTAAAGACGCCACGTTGGGGGCTTACGATCACGCCGTGAAGAACGCCTACCGCTTTTACAGTTATGGCGATGCCATGTTTATTCCCCGGTCGCTGAAGGCCGTGGCCGACGGTCAGGAGTCACCCGCATGACCCGCGAATGTTTTATGCAGTTTGAACTGCACTCTGCACTCAACCCCGC
>DBNK01000019.1:0-23034 GCA_002298335.1 Thalassolituus sp. UBA674 | reverse complement strand
TGCACTCTGCACTCAACCCCGCCGAAGAAAAAGACGGCAGTTGTGCCCGCCGTGGCACCCTGACGTTTCCGCGTGGCAAAGTCGAGACCCCGGCCTTTATGCCGGTGGGCACTTACGGCTCGGTGAAAGGTCTGACGCCGGAGCAGGTGGAAGAACTGGGTGCTGATATCATTCTCGGCAATACCTTTCATCTCATGCTGCGCCCGGGTACCGAGGTCGTTAAGGCCCATGGCGATCTGCACGATTTTATCGGTTGGGATAAACCCATCCTGACGGATTCCGGCGGCTTTCAGGTGTTCAGCCTGGGTAAGATGCGCAAGATCACGGAAGAGGGCGTACGTTTCGCCTCGCCAGTGAACGGCGATAAAGTCCTGATGACGCCGGAAAGCTCCATGCAGGTTCAGCGTGAGCTGGGTTCGGACATTGTCATGATTTTCGACGAATGCACACCGTATCCTGCCACCTTTGAAGAAGCCGCCGATTCCATGCGCCTGTCCCTGCGTTGGGCGAAACGCTCGAAAGACGCTCACGGTGACAACCCGTCGGCCCTGTTCGGTATCATTCAGGGCGGCATGTACGAAGCCTTGCGCGATGAGTCTCTGCAGGGGTTGCTGGATATTGAGTTTGACGGCTATGCCGTCGGTGGTCTGAGTGTCGGTGAGCCCAAGCCGGATATGATGCGTGTGCTGCGTCATATCGCGCCGAAAATGCCGGCGGATAAGCCACGTTACCTGATGGGCGTTGGCAAGCCGGAAGATCTGGTCGAGGGCGTTCGCCGTGGCATTGATATGTTTGACTGTGTGATGCCGACGCGCAATGCGCGCAACGGCCACCTTTTTACACACACCGGGGTTGTAAAAATCCGGAATGCCACCAATAAGACGGATACCGGGCCGGTAGACCCGCAGTGTGATTGCTATACCTGCCGCAACTACAGCCGTGCCTATCTTTATCATCTTGATAAGTGCGGCGAAATGCTGGGTGCGACACTGAACAGCATCCACAACCTGCATTACTACCAGACCCTGATGGCTGGTTTGCGCCGCTCACTTGAAGAAGGTACATTTGCCGCCTTTGTTGAAGACTTCTATCAGCAGCGGAACCTGCCTGTGCCGCCTCTGGATGGTGATGAACCGGACAGTGCACAACAGGATTCCGGGGCTGAATAACAGATAGCAGTATGCATCTGAACTGTTTTACGCATTAAAAACTTATGACTGGAGATACACATTTATGAAATCACTTCTGGCGCTCGTGGCCCTGTTCACACCCGCTATGGCCATGGCTGAACCGACCGAAGGCGCGATGGGCGCGATGGGGCAGATCGTTTTCCTCGGTGGCTTCCTGGTGATTTTTTACTTCCTGCTGTGGCGTCCGCAGTCCAAGCGCCAGAAAGAACACAAGAATCTGATGGCTGGCCTGGACAAAAATGATGAAGTCGTCACTGCCGGTGGCATTCTGGGCAAGGTCATTAAAGTGGGCGAAGAGTTCGTGGTGATTGAGATTGCTGACGGGGTACAGTTCCCGGTACAGAAAGTTGCTATTACTGCCGTTCTGCCAAAAGGCACGATCAAAGAAGTAAAAGCCTGATCTCCTAAGCGGCCCTGACGGGCCGTTTTATTTTATAAAAATACGGCAATTCTATGCTTAACAAATACCCTCTCTGGAAAAACCTGCTGATTCTGGCCGCCATTGTGCTGGGCCTGATTTACGCAGCACCCAACCTTTATCCGCCGGATCCGGCCATTCAGGTGACTCCTGCCCAGGCCGGAGCTGAAATGTCATCCACCACGCTGAAGCAGGTGGAATCCGCACTGAGCGACGCCGGTATCAAATTTTTTGGTACGGAAGTGAATGGCAGCACAGCGCTGTTGCGCCTGAACACCGCCGGTGATCAGCTGCCGGCCAAGGCGGCGATTCAGCGTCAGCTGGGTGATGACTATGTGGTGGCACTGAACCTGGCACCGACCACGCCGACCTGGCTGGCGGATCTGGGTGCGGGCCCGATGACACTGGGTCTGGACCTGAGTGGTGGTGTGCACTTCCTGATGGAAGTGGACATGGATGAGTATGTGACAGGCCGTATCGACAATTACCGCGATGACCTGCGTACCCGTCTGCGTGAAGAAGACATCAAATACCGTCGTGTGGTGATTGAAGACAACACGGTGCGTCTCAGTTTCCGTGACGACGCAACCCGTGCCTCGGCACGTGGCTTCATCAACCGTGCGTACAACAACGAATTCCTGATCCGCGAAGAAAACGATGCGGAGTACTTCGATCTGGTGCTGCAGATTACTGAGCAGAAAATCCGTGAGTTCGAAGACTACGCCGTTAAGCAGAACCTGGTCACCCTGCGTAACCGGGTGAACGAACTGGGTGTAGCTGAGCCGCTGGTGCAGCGTCAGGGCCGTAACCGCATTGTGGTGGAGCTGCCGGGTGTGCAGGACACCGCAGAAGCGAAGAAGATTCTGGGTAAAGCCGCTAACCTCGAGTTCCGCATGGAAGCCGAGCCGGGCGCCAGCCGTTTCTCTTCAGAAGAATACACGTTCCGTAATAATGAATTCCGTACTGCGCGCCTGGAAAAAGCCGTTATCACCACAGGTGACAGCGTGACCAACGCCAAAACCGGTTTTGACCAGAACAGCCTGCCGCTGGTAAACGTCAGCCTTGACGCCAAAGGCGGTGCACGTATGTCGCAGAACACCAAGAAATCGGTGGGCAAGCGCATGGCGGTTCTTTTTGTTGAGCGCAAACCGAAAACGACCTATGAGATTGTTGATGGCGTAGAAGTGCCGAAGACAGTGCAGGTGGTTGAGAAATCCATCATTTCTCTGGCGACGATTCAGGGCGTGTTCGGCTCCAACTTCCAGATCACCGGTCTGGACAGCGCGGAAGCGCCGGAGCTGGCACTGCTGCTGCGTGCCGGTGCACTGGCGGCACCGATGGACTTCGTCGAAGAACGGACTGTCGGCCCGAGTCTGGGTAAAGAGAATATCGAGATGGGTGCCCGCTCCGTTGTCGTTGGTCTGGCGCTGGTTCTGGTGGCCATGCTGGTGTTCTACCGCACCTTTGGTCTGCTGGCCAACATCGCACTGGCGGTTAACCTGATTCTGCTGGTCGCGCTGATGTCCATCATTGGTGCCACCCTGACTCTGCCGGGTATTGCCGGTATCGTACTGACCGTCGGTATGGCGGTAGACGCCAACGTACTGATCTTCTCGCGGATCCGTGAGGAGATGCGGGCAGGGCGCTCGCCACAACAGGCGATTCATGAAGGGTATGACCGTGCCTTCCTGACCATTTTTGATGCCAACCTGACCACCCTGATTGTGGCGGTGATTCTGTTTGCCGTTGGTACCGGTCCGGTGAAAGGTTTTGCCGTGACCCTGTCGTTCGGCATCCTGACCTCCATGTTTACGGCCATTATGGTGACACGTGCGCTGACCAACCTGATTTACGGTGGCCGCCGCACTGAAAGTCTGTCTATCGGAGGCAAAGTATGAAAACCCTGAATTTTATGCGCTTCCGCCATGTGGCAACGGTTTTGTCCCTGTCTCTGCTGCTGATTGCTGTGGTTTCTCTGACCATGCGTGGCATCAACTTCGGTCTGGACTTTACCGGTGGTACTTTACTGGAAGTTCAGTACGAGACGCCGGTACCGACGGAGAATGTGAAGGCCGTTCTGGATACTGCAGGTTACCGGGACGTGACAGTACAGAATTTCGGTTCCGAAACCGATGTACTGGTACGTATGTCTGAAGCTTTCCACGATGGTCTGGGGAATGAAGTTCTGACCCTGCTGCAGGACAATGCCGGTGATAACAGCCTGACCCTGATGCGCAGTGAGTTTGTCGGTGCCAGTGTGGGTGAAGAACTGCGTGACCAGGGCGGTATCGCTCTGCTGGCGGCACTGTTTGTGGTGATGGCCTATGTGGCCTTCCGTTTCCAGTGGAAGTTCTCTCTGGGTGCGGTACTGGCTCTGTTCCATGACGTACTGATCATCATTGGTCTGTTTGCCCTGTTCCAGTGGGAATTTGACCTGAACGTGCTGGCAGCGCTGTTGGCGGTGATTGGTTATTCCCTGAACGATACCATCGTGGTGTATGACCGCATCCGCGAAAACTTCCGCATTGAACGCTCAGGTACGCCGATTGAAATCATGAACGGTTCTTTGAGCCAGACGCTGGACCGGACGCTGATGACTTCGGCGACCACGGTACTGGTGTTGATTGCGCTGTTCTTCCTCGGTGGTGACATCATTCACAATTTCGCCCTGGCCCTGATCATAGGTATTGTGGTCGGTACTTACTCTTCCATCTATGTGGCTGCAAATCTGCTGCTGCTGCTGGGCATCAGTCGTGAAGACCTCTTGCCACCGGAAGTTGAAGAAGAGGAAAGTGTGCCGTAAAGTACGGTCCGCTAGAGTAACCGGAGGCCGGATTCTGATTGGGAAAATCCGGCCTTTATCCGTCCGGCGTCAAGATTGTATTGCTTGTTAACAATGACGGTGTTATCAATATTAAAACTGGGTAACAGTGGGGATTTGTGCCCCATGTTATGCTTTAACTCAGAATCAGCAGGACGGAAAAAATAATAATGAGCCGTCAGAATTTCATCGATACAACCTGTCTGTGTCATGGATTCCCTCATATCCCTCGCCGGACGCCGGAGGCGATGTTACCGGGTGCCTGTCTGAATCAGATTCCTCATGAACTGACCCTATTGAAGAAGGACAAGGAATGATCATCAGAACTTTTCTTGCGTTGGCGTTTGCCCTGCTTGTTATTCCTGCTCACGCAGAGACGCCGGATTCATCTCAGAGCCTTGAAGACCGGCGCATGCAGAAGCTGGAAGATACGGTAATGAACTCCAACCTGCCGTTGGAGAAACGTATCCGCGCATTGCGTAAGATTCTTGCCGATGAAATGGTCGGTGGCCGTATCCACCGTACATTCTGTCTCTGGGACCCACTGGGTAAAGCCGGTCCGGTTGCATCCACGGCGGATGATCAGAAACTGCGTTCCCTGCATTATGGTATGGAACTGGATTTCATCATCTATCAGAACGAACAGGACCTTCTGAATGATTTCAAAGAAGGGCAGAAGTGTGACGCGGCTCTGGTGCGGGGGCATCAGGCGATTCAGTTCAACCGCTTTGCCGGCACCATCGAAGCGGTAGGTGCTGTGAAAGACCGTAAACAGCTTCAGGTTCTGGTACAGCTGATGGCCAACCCGAAACTTGCTCCGAAACTGACGGATCCTGAGTACACCGTGCTGGGTGTGGTCAGCGTCGGCGAAAACTATGTTTTTACCAACAACCGCAATCTGCGTGATGTCGTTGAGCTGCGCGGTACCCGCGTTGGCGTGGAAGCCCAGTATCCGGAATACGCTGAGCTGATCAGCCGCTTGGGTGGCATTCCGGTTCCGGGGACCATGCTGGAAAACGTACAGAAGTTTTCTCAGGGCGAGCTGGCCAGCATGATCTCCCCCGCGGCGGGTTATCTGGTGATGCGTGACGGTGGTAATGAGAATGCTGCCGGTATTATGAATACGCCGCTGGCCACCAGTACCGTTCATCTGATTGGTTATACTGATCGTTTCCCGGCGGGTCTGGCGCAGATTCTGCGCGAAGATTTCCTGTTCAAGTTTGACAGTTATACCAATCGTCTGGATCGCGAAATGTCGATTATTCCGCAGTCCATGTGGCTGGCCAGCGACGCTCAGAAAGTGCAGCGCCTGGAAAATACCATGCTGGATGTACGCCTGAAGTTGCGTGATGATGGTTACTACGATCCGTCGATGCTGACTCTGCAGCGTAAGATCCGCTGTAAGTTTGACCCGTCACGTGACGAATGCCGTAATCCGAAAGAATAACCGTTTAATGCTCCAGCGCCGTGCGGGTAAGCTCCCGTACCGCGCTGTGAGTCATCCTTCTCTCCGCGACAATACCGTACACCGTCTGCTCCAGCTCCGGAATCAGCCCCGCCACCTTCACGCCATAGCGCGCACAGATTTCTGCAGTGACGATCTGTGGGGCAAAGAAATAGCCGTGACCTTCGCTGCCAAAGGCTTTCATCAGGGCGGAGTCATCAAACTCTCCGGCGATACGGACTTTGATCTGCTGACGCTGCAGCCAGCTCAGTAAGTTGGTACGCAGGGCGGATGAGGCATCCGTCGGCAACAGCACGGGGGCGTCCTGCAGACACTGAGGAAAAGCCGGTTGATCGCGGATGAGCTGTGGGGCGGCAAAACAGGCAATGGTCGATCGTGCCAGTACGTGATTGAAGCAGCGGATGTTCATGCCCGGTGGAATCGGGCTGTCAGCCAGCACCAGGTCCAGCCGGTGAACGGCCAACTCACCGAGAAGGGCGGTCATCTGTTCTTCCCGGCAGATCAGGCGCATGTTGCCGCTGTCTTTCAGTAATGGGGCGAGAATACGCTGGGCAATGGATTTGGGCAGGGCATCCACGATGCCGACCCGCAGTTCTTCTGCGCGTGAATCCAGTCCCTGATGCAGCACTTCCTGCAGCTCGTCTCCTAAGCGGAAAATCTCGTTGCAGTATTCCAGTGCCACCTGGCCGGCTTCTGTGAGTTCAAGTCCGCGTCCGGATTTACGGAACAGGGCTTCACCCAGTTCATCCTCCAGCATTTTCAGCTGACCACTGATGGTCTGTGGCGTCAGATTCAGGCGTCTGGCGGCCTCTTTGATACTCAGGGATTCGGCGACGGCATAAAAATAGCGAAGGTGCTTGTAGTTCAGACGCATAACAGTTCGAAAAATTCGATGTATTAAAGAAATGTAATTCGAATATTATTTGGCTTTCGGCTTGTCTACAATACTGAAGATAAGTGATAACTGCCCTCAGTAAGGAGTGCGCTATGAACCGTCCTGATTATCTTAACGACTCGAACAAAGAGCCTGTTGCCCGCAGTATTCCGGCGCAGCAGGAGCATTTCCGTCAGACCACCACCATTGGTACTGACGCCAACAAAGTACTGCGTAACACCTACGCACTGCTGGCCATGACGCTGGTGTTCAGTGGTCTGGTGGCAGCCGCTTCTATGATGTTCAATGCGCCGCATCCGGGTATTCTGATTACTCTGGTGGGCTTCTATGGTCTGCTGTTTGGTATTGAGAAAACCAAGAACTCTGGCATGGGTCTGGTGCTGACCTTCGCTCTGACCGGTTTCATGGGTTACACCCTGGGGCCGATCCTGAATCTGTATGCTCAGCTGCCAAACGGTGGTGGTCTGATTGCCACGGCCATGGGCGGTACTGGTCTGATCTTCTTCGGCCTGTCTTCCTGGGTGCTGGCGACCGGTAAAGATCTGTCTGGCTGGGGCAAAACCCTGATGGTGGGTATGATCGTGGCCATCGTGATGATGGTAGCGAACATCTTCCTCAACATCCCGGCGCTGTCTCTGGCCTTCTCCGGTATGCTGATCATCCTGATGTCAGCCATGATTGCTTACCAGACCAGTGCCATCATTCACGGTGGTGAGACCAACTACATCTCAGCGGCTGTCAGCCTGTATGTTTCGATCTACAACCTGTTCCTGAGTCTGCTGCAGATTCTGGGCGTATTCGGTGGCGACGAGTAAACAACCGCTCTGAGTGTTTCTTCAGGAGCCGTGGCATTGCCACGGCTTTTTTGTTGTCATGATCTGATTGTCTGTGAAGGAGGCCAAGCCCGTGAGCATAACCCTGTCTGAGTTGCGCCGTCTGGAAACCATCCCTAAACTGATTTTCCATTCGCTGGATCTGGCCCTGTATCAGGTCTCTGCCTGCATTGATGGCGAGGAACACCTGATCATGACCGCCGGAGGGCGACCCTTGCGGGCGCACAATCTGTTGTCGTTGCAGGCGCAGTTCGAGAATCTGCCAGTGGCAGCTCAGGTGCTGAGACACCAGAGCGCGTATGATGAAATGATCAATCAGCCCGGGCGTGCCGGTAGTAATCAGCTGGAGGTTCTTTTGGGGAACAACAGACTGGGGTGATTCTCAGAATCATCAGACCGGCTGTCAGAGCTGTCGTCCGGAGGGGCTGACCGGGCAGGGCAGTTTTCAGTGTCTACACTGAAAGTATGAAAATTCTGAATTCCCTTTCCCTGGCGGTGCTTCTGGCTGCTGTCTCTCTGTCGGCGTCCGCCTTGCCTGAGTGCCGTGATGCGGATGCCAAAGCCGCATCTGACGCCAAAGCTCTGGGCTTCTTCCGCCGTCAGGGTGAGGTGTTCCGTCCGGCTAAAGTCCTTAAGTTGCACCTGCCAAGCCGCACCAAAGAGGTGGCCAGCTATATCCGGGTCGGCGAGAAACACTACAGTATTTTCACTCTGGTGAACCCGGATTGTGAGGCACATTTTATCAAGCGTACCCGACAGGGCGACTGGCCAGGTTGAGGCAGGCCAGGCGGACACTGCCCCGGGAGATCAGCTCCGTCCTTTGAGCATGTCCGCGACGCTGATGATGTTCACCGCCACATCAATAATGCGCTTGTTACTGTCCATGGCTGACTGCCGCAGTTGCTTGTACGCTTCTTCTTCGGTGATCCCGCGTGACTGAATGAGGATGCCCTTGGCTTTATCAATCAGCTTGCGCTCCTCCAGTGCCTGGCGGACTTCCGCGAGTTCGCCACTCATACGTTCCAGACGCTCGGCCTGACCCTGTACCAGATCGTAGATGGTACGCGCCAGTTTGACGTTCACTCCGGGAGTGACGCTGACACCGGAGGCATCGGGCATGGCACTGAGTGGTGATTGAGGCGGCTCACCGATGTCTTCCAGGCTCTTCAGCTTGTCGTGGTGCAGACGCAGATCTTCTTCTGCCTGATCGATTTTCTGCTGACAGAGGGTCAGCAGGGCGGCCGCCAGTTCGTGTTCAATTTCCTGCATGCTGTCGATACGGCGGGTAGCTACTTCGTACCAGACATCGCTGATGGCTGTAGGCAGATGATCGCCAGACTGATAGCGGTTGATCATCTGACGCATGCGCTGAAATTCGCCGGTGGCTTCGCTGTTTTCGACCTGGCGCCATTGTGCCACCGCAATGGTGTGGGCGAAATTGTTGAAGATATCAAAGCAGCGGTCCTGGGCTTCCTGCAGCACTTTCAGCCGTTCTTTGAGCACGTCTTTGAAGGTTCCTGCGGTAAAGCCGATCAGTCCCCAGGCACGTTCCTGTCCGCTGTATTCTTTGCCCTGTACAAAATTGAACATGGCCACCAGAGCCCGGGTGATGTCCGGATCTGAAGAGAGATCCGCCGCTTCAAACACCAGTGACAGCAGCCCGGCAATCAGGTCACTGTAGGCTTTGGTATTATCGGCGGCACGGATTTTACCGCTGGTGATCAGTTCCCGCTGGGCCGGTAATCCATCCAGACCGTGAAGAACATGGGCAATGCAGCTGAATATCCGGCTGGAGCTGCTGGCACAGTGATCCAGGTTGAGCTTGTTCAGCACCTGACGGAAATTGGTTTCCGCCGTCAGGCAGGTCTGCATTTCTTCATCACGTTCTTTGGCAAAGCGGCGACCATCGGATACCAGATAAATATTTGACTGTCCGCGTTCGCGTTGCAGCTCATGAATCAGCTCGGTGGCCCGGGTAACCAGATCACAACTGATCATCAACTGGCGCAGGGTACTGATTTCCGAGCGTTTGGCGGCGAGCAGAAAGTCTTCAGTGGTGAGAATCTTGGCAGTCATAGGGCTGGTGTGTCAGAGGGGAAAGTGGCACATTTTAACCTGAGACGCGGTTCGCAGTGAACGCAACTTTGCGTGACTGATCAGACAAACCGGTGTTTCAGCATATATGATTGACCAGTCCGTCCTCATTCAGGGCGGGATCCGGACCCGGGCAGGAGTCCGGTGACGCAATAATAATAACGGAGAAGATTGCATGAAAACCGCATTGATTACCGGGGGCACTGCCGGGATTGGCAGAGTAACGGCACTGGCGCTGGCCCGCAAAGGCTACCGCCTTATTCTGATTGCCAGAGATCCGGATAAAGGTAACGCTCTGGCAGAACGCATCCGTCATGATGTGCCGGGTGCCGACGTGCAGTTTTATGCGGTTGACCTGTCGGATTTTGAGGCTGTCCGTGCGGTAGCTTCAGAGATACGCGGAAATACAGATTCCATACAGCTGCTGATACTGAACGCCGGTTTGTACACCCGGCGCCACCGCCTGAGTAAGAGCGGTCATGAGTTTATGTTCGCGACAACGCATCTGGGGCATTTTCTGCTGACCCACGAATTGCTGCCATTGGTACGTCAGGCTGAAAACCCGCGAATCATTGTCACCAGCTCTGTCGCGCATCATGTGGCTTCGCTGATCCGTTTCTTTCCGGGTATTGAGCACCCGACGAAGAGCCGTATGAGAGTACTGGCTCCTCTGTTAAGTTATGGACGCTCCAAACTGGCGAATCTGCTGTTCGTCCGTTCCCTGGCGGAGCATCTGCAGGCGGATGGTATTCAGGTGAATGCCTTTCACCCGGGCGGAGTAAGAACGGAACTGTGGCGCAGTACCCCGGGGCTTTTCAACCGGATGATTGATCCTTTCCTGATTGATGCGGAAGAGGGGGCCGATACACAGATTTTTCTGGCTACCGACCCCGCAGTCTCCCAGTCCGGTCAGTACTGGTGCCGCCGTCGCCGTGATCTGACCAGCCTGCGCAGCCGCAGCCGCAATCTCAGGGACCGTCTCTGGCAGTACAGTGAAGAGGCCCTCGGGATCAGCGAATTCGGGCATCCGCAGGAAGAGAAAGCCAGCGCCTGAAATTTTCTGCAGCGGACCTCTTGACCTGCGAGTTACTCGCAGGTTTATCCTGTGATCATTGTCGTTTGATTCGCAGGAAACATCAGGATGAATACAAGCCTCAGGGTCAGTCAGCTGGCCAGCGAGTTCCATATCAGCCCGGATACCGTCCGTCATTACGTACGTATCGGGCTGCTCAATCCGCCGAAGGATGACTCCGGCTACCACCGCTTCAGTGCTGAAGATCAGAAAACACTCAGCTTCATTCTTTCTGCGAGGGATCTGGGTTTCAGCCTGGAGGATATCCGCACACTGCTGGATGATGCCGGGCGGGGTGAGTCACCTTGTCCTCATGCCCGCAGCCTGATTGAAGAACGTCTGACGGATGCCCGACGGCAACTGGCCAGCCTGCAGTCACTGGTAGAACGTATGGAGCAGGCAACCCGGCAGTGGCGTGATCAGCCGGATTGCGAACCCTGCGGCGATCACATCTGTCACCTTATTGAAGGAGTCCGTCATGAGCACTGATTCGTCCTCATCCTGCTGTGGCGAAGAAGCCACACCTGAAAAACCAGACAACTCACCCTCCTGCTGTGGAAGCAGCAGTGGTGCAGCGAGAAAAGATCATGCAGCCGCGGATAGCTGCCATACCGCAGCAGATACCGAAAAAAGCGCCTGCTGTGATACGCAATCTGCCGCTCAGAATGCCCCGGTTGCAGCTTCTTCCTGTTGTGGTAGCGCCGTTGAGGTGAAGCAGGGGGCTGGTGACAGCTGTCATGTGGAAGCCAGTTCCAGGGCCGCTGCCAGCTCCTGTTGCGGGACAGAAGCCAGCAGCACGGAAGCCGGTGGCGGCTGTTGTGATACCGGAGGGAAGCAGCGGATTGACTGGATTTTCTGGATCTGTACCCCAACAGTGGTGATTGGCTATATCAGTTATTTTCTGTTTGGTCTCAATGCCACCGGTCATGATATGTCCGGGCATGAATCTTCCGGCACTGACATGGCAGTCTACGCCAACGGTCTTCCGGACTGGCTGAATACCATGTTCATGACCAGCCACGAGATGGTGAATGCTATGTGGTGGGGGATTCTATCGGCGGCATTCTTTGTCGGCCTGCTGGGCCGTATTCCCCGGGAGCTGGTGATGTCGGTACTGGGCAAGGCCGGAACCGGCGGTGGGGTAGTACGGGCAACCATCGCGGGGCTGATGCTGGATCTGTGTAACCACGGCATTCTGATGGTCGGTATGAAGCTGTATGAACGGGGTGCCAGTATCGGTCAGGTGATGGCTTTTCTGATTGCCAGTCCGTGGAACTCACTGACCCTGACATTGATTCTGGTGGGGCTGATCGGTCTGCCCTGGACTCTGCTGTTCATCCTTGGCTCTCTGCTGATCGCCTGGGTCAGTGGTCTGATCTTCGATGCTCTGGTCCGGCGTGGCACTCTGCCTGAGAATCCGCATGGTGTGGTGGAGAGTGGCGTGCAGTTTATGCCGGCACTGAAACAGACCTGGGCAGAGAACGACTGGCGTCCGGCCTCCTTGCTTGCCATGTTCTGGCAGGGTCTGAAGGAGTCCAGAACGGTGCTGCGCTGGGTCGTTTTTGGTGTGGTACTGGTGGCACTGATCCGTGCCTTTGTGCCGGAAGACAGCTTCGGCGTCTGGTTCGGTGCCAGCATGACGGGTCTGTTGCTGACGCTGCTGGCGACCACCCTGATTGAAGTCTGCTCTGAGGGATCAAGCCCGATTGCTGCCGATCTGTTTAACCGGGCCGGAGCACCGGGGAATGCCTTTACCTTCCTGATGGCCGGGGCAGCCACGGACTACACCGAGATCATGTCGCTGCGAGACACTACCCGCAGCTGGAAGATTGCACTCTTCCTGCCGTTAGTGACGGTGCCTCAGGTATTGCTGATCGGTTGGTTAATGAATCTGTCGGTCTGAAATTGGTGACTTTGTGACCCGGCTGTGCATATGGCCCAAGGTGGCATGTAAGTTATTGTAAAAGACTGATACATTGTTCCCCGTTCTGGCGGCAGCCCCTATCCGGAAGATCCCGGCGGTTGCTGCCAACCCCCGCAGGGAGCGGATTCCATTCAAAAATTATTAATAAGGATTCCTGATGAAAAAACTACTGACTGCCATGACGGCTATCCTCGGTCTCAGCATTCAGGCTGCTGATGCAGCAGACCGACAGTCCGTCCGCGATATCCAACCACTCCGTACTCTCGTTGCTCAGAAACTGGACACCAGCAAGCTGGATTCCGTACTGGGTCTGCGTGCCGGTGTTGATTCACTCAAAGAGCGCAAGAGCTACCTGGCTGCTGACGGCAGCACCACGGTCCGCTACACCCAGATGTACCGCGGATTGCCGGTTCTGGGCGATGACGTTGTTGTCGCGACCCTGGCTGACGGCTCGTTCAAGCTGGGCTACGGTTCTGTACTGAACCGCATTGCCGATGATGTGAAGAGCATCCGTCCGGCTCTGTCTGAGCGTAAAGTGCTGAAAAACGCCAAAGCGATCGCTGCTGCGTCTGCCGCCGGTCGTCTGAGCTATGAAAATGAGAGCGCTCAGCTGGCTATCTGGCAGGATGAGGCTGGTAAAGCCCGTCTGGTTTATGAAGTCACGTTCGTGCAGTACGGTGACAAGCCGAGCCGTCCGCACTTCATCATCGATGCCCGCACCGGTGACGTTCTGAAGAGCTTCGACAATCTGCAGACCGCAGATGCGACCGGTCCGGGTGGTAACGAGAAAACCGGTATCTACTACTATGGTACTGACTTTGGCTATCTCGACGTAGCTCAGTCCGGTGGTGTCTGCACCATGGACAACGCTGTGGTTCAGACTATTGACCTGCGTAACCGCCGTTATTTCCTGCCAACGTCTCCGTTCTCTTTCTATTGCCCGGAGAACACCTACAAGTCAATCAACGGTGCCTACTCACCGCTGAACGATGCGCACTACTTCGGTAAGGTCATTTTCGACATGTATTCTGACTGGCTGAACACAGCACCGCTGACGTTCCAGCTGACCATGCGTGTTCACTACGGCCGCAACTATCAGAACGCCTTCTGGAACGGCTCTGCCATGACCTTCGGTGATGGTGCTGGCACCTTCTACCCACTGGTAAGCCTGGATGTATCTGCGCACGAAGTGAGCCACGGCTTCACCGAACAGAACTCCGGTCTGGTGTACTCCGGCAAGTCAGGTGGCCTGAACGAGTCCTTCTCTGATATGGCGGGTGAAGCAGCCGAGTTCTACATGACCGGTACCAACGACTGGATGGTCGGTGAGCAGATCTTCAAAGGCACCGGTGCCCTGCGTTATATGGATGAGCCGACTCTGGACGGTATCTCCATTGATCACCAGGACGACTACTACAGCGGCCTGGACGTTCATTACAGCTCAGGTGTGTACAACAAAGCCTTCTACCTGCTGTCCACAACCGCTGGTTGGGATACTCAGAAAGCCTTTGAAGTGTATGCCACTGCCAACATGATGTACTGGACCTCCAGCGTTGACTGGGATACCGCCGGTGATGGTGTGATGGATGCGGCCTGTGATCTGGGTTACGACGTGTCCGATGTTCAGGACTCTCTCGCGGGTGTTGGTATCACCTCTGATGTGAGCCCGGGCTCTGCGTGTAACTGATCAGCCAGTCTGATTCAGTGACAGAAACCCGCGCCGGAAACGGTGCGGGTTTTTTTATGTCCGCAGAACCGCGTCTTCAGAATGACTCTGGATTCTCTGTATGTATAATTGTTGTATAAGAAATGAGGAGTCAGCTATGCGTATTTTCATCCGGATCTTACTGATTCTGGCCAGCAGTGTCTGGCTGATGGCCTGCTCTGGTGTCAGTGTCGATCATGCGGAGGGCCGCCAACCCCGGTTAACACCACAGGGTTTCTTCAAGGGTAAGCTCTGTGCCGATGGCGTAGTCCGTGATCGCTCAGGGGCTGAAATCCGTCAGTTCAATGCGCAGATACTGGCCAGCTGGAATGCGGACGGGACCGGTACTCTGGATGAAGTCTTCTATTTTTACGACGAAGCCGGTGCTGAGCCCAAAGAAGAAACCCGGGTCTGGACACTGCAACCGGTCACCACAGAAGAGGGGCTGGCGGCGTACCTGGCATCCGCCACGGATGTTCCTGAACCGGTACTGATGACCTTTGCCGGGAATACCCTGCAGATGAAGTATGTTCTCAATTATGTCAGGGATAATGGCGATACGATTGCCCTGAATATGGATGACCGTATGTTCATGGTGGCCGAGGGTGTGGTCGTCAACGAAACACGCATGACTAAATTCGGCCTGGATGTTGGCCAGATCCTGCTGGTCATGCGTCAGGTTCCGGCGGAGACAGACTGCCTTGCGCGTTAACCTGTCCGGCTTGCTGTTTTTGCTTCTGCTGACGCTGCCTGTGGTGGTTGTGGCTGAGGAACTGCCGGTCGCAGAAGCATCCGGGCATCAGTTGTCTGACGGGACATTCACCAACACAGATGGTCAGGCAATCAATAAATCACTGGGTGACCTCTGGCGTGCCTTTGCCGGTAAAGAAAAACCTCAGGCTGTGGCCTTGCCCGTATCACAGGTTGATCCGGAGGCACTGCGGCACCCCACACAGTCGCAGATGGTCTGGCTCGGGCACAGTACTTTTCTGTTGCAGCTGGGCGACAGGACTATTCTGACGGATCCGCAATTCAGCCGTCGTGCGTCGCCGGTCTTTTTCGCCGGGCCTGAGCGGGTGACCGGACTGCCTCTGGATCCGTCGGATCTGCCACAGATTGACGCTGTCGTTATCTCTCACAATCACTACGATCATCTGGATACCGCTTCGGTGAAAGCCCTGCGTATCCGGCAGCCCGACAACCCGCCGCATTTCTTCGTACCGCTCGGGCTGGCTGACTGGTTCCGCGACCGGGGAATTCCGGAAGTAACTGAGCTGGACTGGTGGCAGTCTGCAACTTTAGGCGACACCCGTTTTTACGCTGTTCCGGTGAAGCATTGGTCCGCCCGTGGGCTCTTTGACCGTAACCGTACCCTTTGGGCCGGTTGGGTGATGGACAGTCCGGGGCAAAGGCTGATGCATGTGGGTGACAGTGGTTACAGTGATGATTTCCGCAGGATCGGCGAATGCTTTCCGGGCATCGATATGGCGCTGATACCGATAGGTGCTTACGATCCGCGCTGGTTCATGAAAGATGCCCATATGAACCCGGAAGAGGCGGTGCAGGTGTTTCAGGATATGGGCGCAGTGCAGGCCGTCGGTATGCACTGGGGAACCTTCATTCTCACCTTCGAGGCGATGACAGAACCGCCGCAAAGGTTGCATCGTGCGGTGACAGAAGCGGGTCTGGCAGCGGACCGCTTCACTGTGATGCAGCCCGGAGAAATTCGCGGGCTCAGCTCAGCCGGTGAGCCCGCGGATCCGGTCTGCGACATCACACCGGTGATGGTGGATGATGGCTTCCGTTGAGGACGGCCTGAAACAACAGGCCAGCTTCAACAGACCGGAAATCAGTGCTTGTTGTGCTGGCGCTGGGATTCTTTGAACGCCATCTTTTCTTCACGTCGTCTGGCGACCTGTTTTTTACGGTCGCAGCCAATGTGCTCTTCACCCCGTTCCCGGGCAATCTGCACCTGACGCTCACGCTGACGGAAACGTTCGCGCTGCTCATCCGTGTATTCATCGATGCAGTGTGGGCAGCTGACACCGGCGATGTAGTGTTCTGATGCTTTGTCCTCACCCGTAATCGGGCGGCGACAGGCATGGCACTGGTCGTACTGACCTGGCTTCAGGTCATGGTCAACGGTCACCCGGTTATCGAACACAAAGCATTCACCTTCCCACAGGGATTCTTCTTTCGGTACTTCTTCGAGGTATTTCAGAATCCCGCCTTCGAGGTGATACACCTCATCGAAGCCCTGTTCCTTAAGGTAAGCCGTTGATTTCTCACAACGGATGCCACCGGTGCAGAACATGGCGACTTTCTTATGTTTCTCCGGGTCCAGATTCTCTTTAACGTACTGCGGAAATTCACGGAAGGTTTTGGTGGCCGGATCAATGGCTCCTTTGAACGTGCCGATTTCTACTTCGTAATCGTTACGCGTATCCACCAGAATGACTCCAGGGTCAGAAATCAGAGCATTCCAGTCTGCTGGTTTCACATAGGTACCCACTACGCGCTTGGGATCAATGCCTTCCACACCCATAGTGACAATCTCTTTTTTGAGTTTGACCTTAGTGCGGTAGAAAGGCTGGGTCGCTTCGTAAGACTCTTTGTGGCTGATGTCCGCCAGACGCGGGTCCTGTTTCAGCCAGTTGAGCAGGGCATCAATGCCGGCACGACTGCCGGAGACAGTGCCATTGATGCCTTCTTCGGCCAGCAGCAGCGTGCCTTTGACGCCATTGGTGATCATGGTGGTGTGCAGTGGGGCGCGCAGTGTTTCAAAATCGTCGAGTGTGACGAATTTGTACAGGGCACAGACCACAACGGGGGCGGTATCTGTCATAGTTTTCCTCGCTTGCCGGAACGTAAAACCGGGGCAAATGTTCATCAATGGCTGCATTTCAGCTGCAGCATTGTCGGGCGGCGGATTTTAAATCAAAATCAGCGTCCGATCACCCCAACCCTGGCAGGAAGCACGATGAGACACACCGGGTGGATACTCGCTGGCGCGCTGATCAGCGCGGGACCTCTGTTACTGAGCGCTTGTGGCGGAGA
Source organism: Thalassolituus sp. UBA674 (assembly GCA_002298335.1). GTDB lineage: Bacteria > Pseudomonadota > Gammaproteobacteria > Pseudomonadales > Oceanobacteraceae > Thalassolituus. Next base: position 5,560 of record DBNK01000019.1, on the reverse strand, counting down.
CTCTGAGGTTGAGGATACCCTTGTCGGTCCCTGTGTCATCATTGAACTGGAGCCGGTTCTGCATATCGACTCGGCCAGTGGTTCTCAGAGCGGAGCCGTCATCGGTGACGTCGACCTCACCGATCTGGTAGTTAATGACACTCCGCTGTCTGACACGGAGCTTCAGTTACTGGCAGAGACGGGGAATAACGTCTCCGTGACCGGAGAGGGGCTGCACTGTACCTTACCCTGTGCTTTTGGGAGCGAAGGTGGGACATGGGCATTCAACGCCCGCAGCGACGGCTATCTGTCCACCGGGCAGGTCATTACCGCGGAGTATGCTGTCCAGGAAGGGGAGGGCTGCCCGACTTATCTTGATGAAGGGACACACGCCAACCTCCTGTTGACTGAAGAAGGGCTCTGAGAGCGGTTCAGTCCTTTTCCCTGTTCCTGGGACGATGTCTCAGCCTCTCTATGCCGGAGCTCTGAGCTCTGGCAGCTCTGTCATTCAGCCGAATGTATGCTTTACCCAGCAGCAACAGAACTAACCTGTAACTGTCATTTCCGTGAAAAACTTCTCTTCATATACTCTCTCCGCCTTAAACGTTTCCGGGACTGTTTCCGTCTCAGAGTACGAAAGGCCATAAACACATGACGGGATCGGAGAATCCCCCCGGGAGGGACTTATGGACAGAAGTACTTCGCTTACAGCAGTTCCACTCATTGCCGGCTGGTCGCTGCCAGCCCTCGCCGCTGCCGGACAGGAGGTCCCGGCTGACTTTCTGCAGTCTCTCCTGATCACCAGCTTCTTCCTGGCTCCCTTGCTGTTCGCCAGTCTGCTGGGACGGGTTAATCCATCACTGCCCGAACGGTCATTACTGCGTGCTGAAGACCTGCACGTGACCGAAGCCATCGGACCGGAAGAAGCGGATGAGTTTATCCGCCAGCCAGCGCTGCAGGTGGTGGTTGATGGTGAACCTGAAGTCAGGGAACCAATCAGGCCGAAAGAGCCCCGTAAGAGCCGCCATGCGGCGTAAGCCAGTAACAGAATCCCGGTGTGCTGAGCAGGCTGGTATGCGCTGCTTCTGCCGCCGGATTTTCCGTCCTGAATGGCCGTAAGCAGACCCGCTTTACCGGATGGATAAGCGATTCTTCAGTTCTTCAGCCGCGGTTACACGAACACAACACAATCACCGTGAAACAATACGAGCTTTTATTTTCCCGGGCATATACTGAATTCAGATCGATTAACAATCGTTAAATAAAAACAAACACCAGCTGTAACTACTTACCGGATTGGATAATCCAAGTGGAGAGATCAATGAAAAGAAGTACTCTGCCTCACGTTGTTATTCTGTTTGCCCTGACCCCATGGCCTGCGTTTGCCGCCACCGATCAGGTGTCCGGTGCCTGGCTTCAGTCCTTGCTGATCAGCGCCTTCTTTATTGCCCCTTTGATTGCCGTATCCTTTATCAGCCGTATGAGCCCTGCATTACCAGAGCCGGTTCGTTCAGGTCAGCAGATTCAGGGCGACGATCTGGATATTCTGTTTGCAGACATCGCTGAACCGCTGCAGACACCCCGTCAGTCGGCTATCGAAGTGGTTGTTCGTGGTGAGCCAAAGCTGGCACCGGTTATCCGCCCGCGACACAAACCACGCCATGCGGCTTAATAAGCCGGACACAAAAAAAAGCAGCCTGATGGCTGCTTTTTTTGGTCATGAGGAAAGGTTATTTCTTCACTTTCCATTTGCTGATCATGCGCAGCAGAACTTTCGGCAGAACCGTTAAGTTCAGCATCACCCACTGCATGGCGCTTTTTGGTTTCGGATACGCGGTCAGCTTCATCATGTTGCGGTAGATGGCTTCATCAAACGGGAACCACCAGGCGTTCTTTTTGCTCAGGGTTGGCAGAATATCCCAGTTAATGATCTTGGATTCTGATACTTCATGCAGACCCAGTGCACCGTGAGTACGGCCGATACCGGACTCTTTCGGGCCACCCCATTCAGTATTCGCCAGACCGTGAGTGTAGAGGTGGTCGTTGACGGTAACCGCACCAGCCTGAAGTTTCTTGGCCAGACGCACACCTTTGGCGTTGTCTTTGGTCCAGACGGAGGCGGTCAGACCGTACTGAGAGTCGTTGGCCATGGCGATGGCTTCTTCATCGGAGCTGACTTTGACCACAGGCATGAAAGGACCAAAGATTTCGTCTTTGATGAACTCCATGTCGTTGGTGACACCGGTCAGCAGAGTCGCCGGGAAGAAATAGCCTTTCTGCTCACCTACCGGTGTGGACTGAGCCGCGATGGTGGCACCGTTATCCAGTGCCATCTGCAGTTCTTTCTGCAGGGTCTGGAATTGCTTCTCGGTGGTGACGGCACCCATGTCCGTATCATAACCGTTCAGGCCATGACGGGTTGCTTTGGTCTTGGCAATGGCCATCTCGATGAACTTGTCATACACCTTTTCGTGCACGTAGACACGCTTCACACCACCACAGGACTGACCGGCGTTCTGGAAGGCACCCCAGATGGCACCATTTACGGCCCGTTCGATCGGAGCATCCTCAAGCACCAGCATGGCATCGTTACCACCCAGTTCCAGAGAGCAGGGGACCAGATAGTCGGCACAGGACTTCATGACCTGCTTGCCGGCAAAGGTTGAACCGGTGAAGAAGATTTTATTCGCGCCGTTCTCAAGCATGGCGTTCAGCACTTTGGAACCTGAGCCAACCACATGATGGAACAGGCCATCCGGCAGACCGGAAGACCGGATTACTTTCTCAATGGCTTCACCCACCATAGGAGTCTGAGCGGCAACCTTCAGCACGACCGCATTACCGGCCATCAGTGCCATAACAATTTCACCGAACGGGATACTGAAGGGGTAGTTCCACGGGCTGATGATGCCAAGAGTACCGATTGGCTGGTAAATACGCTTGGACCACTTGTTGAAAAACAGCAGTGATGGTGGCATCAGCAGCTTGTCTTTGAGTACCTTAGGCGCGTTTTTGGCGTACCAGGTACAGCTCATGACAGAAGGCAGCACCTCAGTCGTCATGGCATCAATCTTGAGCTTACCATTATCCCGGCTGATGATATCGGCCAGCTCATCGGCATGATCGCGGATGTAATCGGCCATTTTCAGAATGTATCTGGCACGCTGCTTATAGCTCAGCTCAGCCCAGGCCTTCTGAGCCTGGCGGGCCTGTTCAAAGGCTTCGGTGAAGCCTTCCGGCGTGGTCATTGGCAGGCGACCGATCTCTTCCAGAGTGGCCGGATTAATACTGACTTCGTAAGCCACATCGGTATGCGCAATATTCATAGGTCCCATCCATTCTGATGCCGGCTACAGCCGGATAGCGGAATACAGTTATCGTTATAGGTCGGGCATTATAGAACGGTATCCCCAACGCATACCAGCAGGGTTCCGGTACAGATGTTCCGGTGGCGTCAGGCCGGTGGCCAAACGCCACATTCATTGTGGCCGCTGTTCAGCTGATTTTACCAGTAACGCGGACCCGCTTGCTGCCTGCGGTAACCGGTGCTTTGCGGGCTTCTGCCCGGGCTTTCTGCTGAGCGTCGATGATGTTTTTGATGGCGATCAGGAGACCCATGGCGACAAAGGCACCGGGTGGGAGAATAGCGAAAAGAAAGTCAGGATAATCAGGAAAGACCGTTATCTGCCAGTTCGCGGCAGAAGGACCAAACAGCAGCTGCATGTTGCTGAACAGCACACCTTCACCCAGCACCTCACGGATACCGCCGAGCAGAATCAGTACCAGAGTAAAGCCGAGCCCCATCATCAGTCCATCAAGCACAGAAGGCAGCACCGGATTTTTGCTGGCAAAGGCATCAGCCCGACCGAGAATAGCGCAGTTGGTAACGATCAGAGGGATGAAAATGCCCAGAATTTCATACAGCTCGTAGGTAAAAGCCTGCATCACCAGCTCGGCCACCGTCACAAACGACGCAATGATCATGACAAAGGCAGGCAGACGTACGGCTTCCGATACGTGGTTACGGATCAGCGAAACAGACAGGTTGGAGCCGACCAGAACCAGCACAGTGGCCAGCCCCAGCCCCAGTGCATTGACCACAGAGCCGGTAACCGCGAGCAGCGGGCACAAGCCCAGCAGCTGTACCAGCGCCGGGTTGTTGGTCCAGAGGCCGTCCATGCTGATGTCACGCAGGGATTTATTCGCCATCGGTGTCATCTCCCTTCAGATACAGCAGTTTCTCGTGATTGGCCGCATAAAATGTCAGCGCTTTATGAACGGCATTGACCACGGCCCGTGGGGTGATGGTCGCTCCGGTGAACTGATCAAACGCACCACCGTCTTTCTTTACGGCCCAGGCCTCTTCCGCAGGATCGTTCAGGGAAGTGCCGTTAAAGCCTTCAATCCAGTCTGATTTACGGCGGTCGACTTTGTCGCCCAGCCCAGGCGTTTCGCGGTGCGCCACAACCCGTACCCCGGCGATGCTGCCGTCCGGACGGATACCGACGATCATATCAATGTTGGTGGTGTAACCGTCGGGTGCCACCACGGGCAGCAGGACTGCGACGGCTTCTCCGTCTTGACGTGCCCGGTAGGCCAGGGCGCCATCGGCGATGGGGCCGAGCAGTGCAGTATCAAAGTGGTCGGTCAGTAACAGCGTATCGCTGAGCAGGGCATTGTTATAGGCGCTCTGCGGAATGATGTCGTTCAGGGCGCGTGCTTCTGCCGCGCGGATATTGGCTTTGATACGGTCTGCGGTGGTGGTCTGTGCAACAGCGATGACCCCGGCGGTGACAATGGCAAACAGACTGAGGCCGAGTGCGTTACGACGGATGGATCCGAACAGTTCTTTCATGGTCAGCCCTGATCCTTCTTATTCACCAGCCCGCGGCGTGCTTTGGTGTGGCCATAAGCGCGTGGCTGGGTGTAGGCATCAATGAAGGGTGCAGCGAAATTCATCAGCAGCACAGCAAAGGCAATGGCGTCCGGGTAGGCGCCCCAGGTGCGGATGATGTACAGGAAGATACCGATGCCAGCACCGTAAATCAGCTTGCCCAGCGGTGTGGTTGAAGCGGATACCGGGTCAGTGGCAATAAAGAACGCACCCAGCATAGTAGCGCCACTCAGCAGGTGCAGTGACAGTGGGGTTTTCAGATCCGGGTCATGGCCGAAGATCAGCGAGCATAATGTCAGTGCCAGCAACAGCGACAGCGGGATGTGCCAGGTGATAATGCGCTTCAGCAGGAGGAACAGTCCCCCGGCCAGGAAACCGAGATTGACCCATTCCCAGCCACCGTTCAGCAGACCGTTGAAGGTGGATTGTCCCATCACCACGTCCGCCGTCTGTTTGACGATCAGATGCTTGTACTGATCCAGCGGGGTGGCACCGGTGTAGCTGTCGGCCAGAGCCGTCTGCCCACCGAAGATAACGCTCAGCGTGTCACTGAACCCCAGCACCTCATGACCGGACATCTGCCAGGACAGTGCCCAGGTGGTGGTCATCTGCACCGGAAAGGAGATCAGCACCAGCGCATAACCCACCATCGCCGGGTTGAAGGGGTTGCTGCCGATACCGCCGTAG
>DBNK01000017.1 GCA_002298335.1 Thalassolituus sp. UBA674 | reverse complement strand
TGATCTGCTACCACTTTCGTGGACACTTCAGGCACACGCCCGTGAATAATTTTCCGGGCTCTCATACCCGATCCCAGAGTGAAGTCTGTCCCGATTATAGAACTCGATAAACTCCACGACTCTTGCAACAGCTTCTATATCACTCTCGAATTTCTGCTGATGCACCAACTCAGTTTTCAAAGTATGAAAGAAGGATTCAACGATTGCATTATCCAATGGCGTCGCCTTCCTGCTCATACTTCTCCTCATATTCGCTGACTCAACTAAATCACGATACTCATGGGCTGCGTATTCGATGCCCTGGTCAGAGTGAAAGATACATCCATGACCTGGTCTTTCTCGTGACAGCGCCATTCTTAATGCACTCTTGGTCAACTCACTGTTGCGCTTGCGACTGAATGACCAACCGACCACCCGACGACTGAACAGATCGACTACAATCGCGTGATACAGCCATCCTGAGTGTGTCCGGATGTAGGTAAAGTCTCCTGCCCAGTGCTGCCCCTCTGCCGATGCTGGTTCGTCCTCAGAAAGCAGGTTCCCAGTTGAACTATAGAACTCATGTCGGCCAGGGTTCCATGTGTACAGCCTTTTACTGGAGGCTTCGATGCCTAGCTCTTTCATCAGTCGGGTTACCCTCCGAACACTGCAGACAAAGCCTTCACGGCGTAATTGCTGATATATACGCCGGGCTCCATACGCTCTTCTGAAGCCTTGGTGCAGCTCATTAATGGCCTCTTTCAGCTCACCATCGTATCTTTGCCGTTCGCTCTCTCCTCGTGATCTCCAGGCATAGAAGCCACTTTTGGAAACGCCTAGCAGCTTGCACAGCGGGAGAATATCGCGACCTTTCCGGTTCTTCTCAATCAGTTCGTATAGATCTATTTTTTTCGCTGGAAGAACCGTTCGGCCTTTTTTAGAAGTTCGATCTCGTCATTGCGGTTTTCGAGTTCGCGCTCAAGCTTTTTGATGCGCTTTTCAGCAGCAGCAAGCTTGTCTTCCGCTTCCTTTACCGGGTCTGTCCGGTCAGGCCTGCGCTTAGGGGATGGAGCTTCTTTTTTCATGTGCTTGTTTTCCCTGAGTTCACCGCGTCTTTGTTCCATTTGCCAACGGTAAAGCATCACTGGATGTATGCCTAAAGATTCGGCGACGTCCTTTGACCTAACCTCAGGATGATTCGCTAACTTAACGGCTTGAAGCTTGAAAGCCAAAGTGTAACGGTCGTAATTTCTCTTTTTTGTTTGTCCCATACTGTACCTCTTTAATGAACAGAAAAACTGTCCACGAAAGTGGTTACAGATCAGTGCGAAGCATCCGACAGCCTTGGCTTGTTATAAACCATTTTAATTTTAACTAACCTATTGGAGGTTATATTTATGGAAATTTTAAAGTATTCAAAAAATTACTACGAAGCTCTTTCCCGAGGAGCGTCACTTTTAGAAGAGGCGATTGCCGCTAAGAACTTCAGCGAAGAAGACTTAAAAGTGATAGCCCTTGTTCTTGGAGACAATAAAGAATACCTCAGACCGGTATATACTTCGGAGGAGGGGTAACGTCTCTTGTGTAGACTATTTTAGGGAACACTCCATAGACGTGTCCACAAGCCGAACAAGAGACAATGTGAAACCATGCGTCACCACCGTGGGACTTCTCGGTGCTCTCTGTAGCTATAATATGATCTTTGCCAGATACAGAGCAGCTTGGACATTTTGGTGGTTTGATATCCATTTGAAATACTCCTTGTGAGTGTTTTAGATTGGTTTATAACGCTTGCCATAACCGGCAACTAAAAGCTGTGTGGCTGAAGCGTAGCGGAAGCCGCACGGCTTTTAGTTGTCCGAGTTAATGGCTTTGTTAGCATTTTTTTCGTGTTCCGCTTTAATTAACAGTCCAAACCACTCAAGCATATCTTCTTTGATTGTGGTCAGTTCTGTAGATAAATCATATTCTTTCAATATGTATCGCGAATCTTTCAGTGGTACCGTATGTTCAGATAAAGCCGGCATTGAAAGTAGTTGTTTCAAGTATTCTCTGGAATTTGCATTGCGACCAAATAACTGAAACTCCCACCCTTGCGGGGAGATATATAGATCGAACGCTATTGAATTTCCTGATAGATTATAGTCGTGAACCAGGCAAGACTTTGAGTATATCCATTGGCGATTGCAGTCGTTTGGCTTTTGAACCAGATCAGATAATTCTCTCACTTTACCATTGAGTTTTGATATAAACTTATTTCTTGCGTTTATTAAAGAATTTACTCTTTCTTCATTTTCTATAAAGAACTGATCATTCTTGTCTATTTCCATATTGCTGCCGTTTAGTTTTTCTATGGTACTCATGAAGTCAATGAGGTACAAAACCCATTTCTGTGATGAGGTAGTAACATAACTACCAAGATTCTCTTTTATCTTTTGCCAATAGTCTTCGTAGGTGACATTTATAAAACCACAGCTATTTCCTTCATTTCTGATGCTTAGTATAATTTTTGTAGCATCCAAATTATTCGGCTTAGCCCATTCATCAATTGACTGGCTGTAATCATCAAGGTCATTGTTCAGATGATGATATATCTTATTCTCAATACCTATAATTTGGTTATCTGTTTCAATGACAATATCGAGCCTACCGCCTTTATTCGTTGAAACCTCACGACTTACTTGAACATTGTCTTGATGTAATTCACTTCCGCCAGCAAGATTCATCAAAGACGAAAAAAGCAAATTACCTAAGCCATGTTCGTTATTTGGATTGAGATAGAATGCCAAGATATTGCTACTCACATTCTCATAATGAGGATAACCAGCAACATCGAAAATGCTTTCACTTTTTATTGTATCTGGAAGTGATTCGAAATCATGAAGCAATTCCATATATTCATCATAAACACTCTTCATGTGTGTCCTCTTGAATGCTAACAGTTTATTCGTAAGCGTGCTCATTTTGACGCTTCGCTTCCTTTCGATGTTTCGAGCATAACCCTCTGTTTCTCCTCTGAAAAGTGACTATGTCGGAAGTGTTCTGTCAGATGAAACCGTGCGTGCTCATTTCCACTCCTCAGGTGTCTTTACATTTTGCACACTATCACCCCAATCAATTTCTTAACCTTATGATTTTATTGGCATTTTATACAAATCAATATAGACAAGCGTGCGTGCTCAGTTTGCCTCTGATCGTACAAATGAGCACATTCTCAGCTGATCGTTAAGATATGCTGTTTATATGCACAGTGTTTTTTCATGGCGTGTGTTTAGTCGGTTGCCAACACAGAGGCCCGACAATTACTGAATCTGGTACTCCCAGACATGCTTCTCAGCAGCGTAATAAGGGATTTGCTTGAAGGCCGGCCTCGCAAACTGGATTCCGTGGCTAGGGGGCGAGTCTCACAAGCCTCGGAATGACGACAAATTATTAGGTTCCAAGAACCCCAGACACAAAAAAGCCCGGCAAGCCGGGCTTTTTTTAGACGGTCACGCGTCTGAAAGACTTCGTAAGAGCAACAGCTCTTACTCCATCTGGCGTCTTAGATTAAAAACGTCAGTCGCGCAGCTCAGACAAGGCGGATGTTCTTGAGGAAACGGAGTGTACACAGAGTACATGAGTATTCCGAAAGGTTATCCAACACCGCCTGAGCAAGCGCACTAGTTTTTAATCAAGACGCTCCCAAACGGTTGCGATACCTTGTCCTAAACCAATACACATGGTACTCACACCATACTTCCCACCTTCCTGCTCAAGCACGTTGATCAGGGTGGTAGAAATACGCGCACCAGAGCAACCCAGTGGGTGACCCAGGGCGATGGCGCCGCCATGAATGTTGATGCGGGAATCCGCGATTTCGGTCAGCTTCAGGTCTTTGATGCACGGCAGTGACTGTGCAGCGAAGGCTTCGTTCAGCTCCCAGTAATCGATGTCGGTCACGTCCAGACCAGCACGCTTCAGGGCTTTCTTCGTCGCTGGTACCGGGCCGTAACCCATGATTGCAGCATCCACACCCGCTACCGCCATAGAGACGATACGTGCGCGTGGCTTCAGACCCAGCTCCTGAGCTTTTTCGTAGCTCATCAGCAGCATGGCAGAGGCACCGTCGGTGATCTGAGAAGACGTACCCGCAGTTACGGTACCGCCTTTCGGATCGAACGCCGGACGCAGGCCGCCGAGGCTTTCCAGTGTGGTTTCCGGACGGATGGTTTCGTCCACAGTCACCAGCACTTCTTTGCCGTCTTTATCGTGGCCGTACATAGGTACGATTTCGTTTTTGAACTTGCCGTCCAGAGTGGCCTGATGGGCACGCTGATGTGAGCGTACGGCAAAGGCATCCTGGGCTTCACGGGTAATGCCGTGCATTTTGCCCAGCATTTCCGCAGTCAGACCCATCATGTTCGATGCTTTGGCAACGTACTTGGATGACTGTGGGTTGTGGTCGAAGCCGTGCTGCATATCAACGTGGCCCATGTGCTCCACACCACCAACCACAAACACGTCGCCGTTGCCGGTCTGAATCGCCTGAGCGGCGGTATGAATGGCAGACATCGCCGAGCCACACAGGCGGTTAACCGTCTGCGCACCCGCTTCTTTTGGTACGACGCTCAGCAGACCAATCTGACGGGCGACGTTAAAGCCCTGTTCCATGGTCTGGTTCACACAGCCCCAGATGATGTCTTCAACCAGTGCCGGGTCAACCGGGTTACGCTCAAACAGCGCGTTGATCAGGTTGGCTGAAATAGTTTCTGCGCGGACGTTACGGAAAACGCCGCCTTTCGAGCGCCCCATCGGGGAGCGCACTGCATCAATAACAACAACGTCTTTTGGATTATAAGACATGGTTTAATTCTCCTCGTGCGCCGATTAACCGAAGTAGCTTTCGCCGTTCGCTGCCATTTCACGCATGCGATCGGTAGGTTTGTACAGGTTGCCCAGGTCAGCAAACTTGTCGCACAGAGCAACGAAGTTGGCCATGCCTACGGTATCCATGTAACGACACGCGCCACCACGGAACGGCGGGAAGCCGATACCCATGATCAGACCCATATCCGCTTCGTTCGGGGTATCAACGATACCTTCTTCCAGACAGCGGGCGATCTCGATGCACATCGGGATCATACAGCGGGCGATGATGTCTTCAGGTGAGAATTCCTGAGCGTCAGCAACAACCGGCTTGATCAGTTCGTAGGTGGTGGCATCAACGATCTTGGCAGGCTTACCGCGCTTGTCCTTCTCGTATTTGTAGAAACCAACGCCGTTCTTCTGACCGTAACGGTTGTTCTCGAACATCACTTCCATGGCTGACTTGTAGTCGGCTTTCATGCGATCCGGGAAGCCTTCAGCCATCACTTCGTTAGCGTGAACGCCGGTATCGATACCGACCACGTCCAGCAGGTAAGCTGGGCCCATCGGGAAGCCGAATTTCTCCATGACCTTATCGATCTTGGTGAAGTCAGCGCCGTCACGTACCAGACCAGCGAAACCGGCGAAGTAAGGGAACAGAACACGGTTAACCAGGAAGCCCGGGCAGTCATTCACCACGATCGGGGTTTTGCCCATCTTCTTGGCGTAAGCAACGACGGTCGCTACCGCTTCTTCAGAGGTCTTGGAACCACGGATCACTTCCACCAGCGGCATCATGTGTACCGGGTTGAAGAAGTGCATACCAAGGAAGTTCTCAGGACGCTTCAGGTCCGCCGCCAGCAGGTCGATGCTGATGGTGGAGGTGTTGGAGGTGATGATGGTCTCAGGGGCAACCTTGTCTTCCAGGTCAGCCAGAACCATTTTCTTCACTTTCGGGTTTTCAACAACCGCTTCAACGATGGTGTCGACGTCGCCGAAGTCACCGTAGGTCAGAGTCGGACGGATGCGGTTCAGGGCGTCACCCATGGCAGATGGCTTCATCTTGCCTTTTTCAACGCGCTTGGACAGCAGCTTGTTGGCTTCAGACAGACCCAGTTCCAGACCCGCTTCAGCGATGTCTTTCATCATGATCGGAGTGCCTTTCAGGGCAGACTGGTAAGCGATACCGCCACCCATGATGCCTGCGCCCAGTACAGCGGCTTTCTTGGTGTCTTTGGCGATCTTGTCGTACTGCTTGGCTTTTTTCTTCAGCAGCTGGTCGTTCAGGAACAGACCGATCAGAGCGGCAGATTCAGTGGTCTTGGCCAGCTTGGCGAAGCCTTTGGCTTCGACTTCCAGAGCACCGTCGCGGCCCATGCCGGCGGCTTTCTGCATAGAACCAATCGCAGTCAGAGGTGCTGGGTAGTGACCTTTGGTCTGACCAGCAACGAAACCTTTGGCAGTTTCGAACGCCATCATCTGCTCAAGGGCATCCAGTTTCAGCGGAGATTTTTTCTCTTCGCGACGTGCCTGCCAGTTGATCTCACCGGCAATGGCAGATTTCAGCATGGCAATGGCCTGATCGCGCAGCGCAGCGTCAGCAACCACAGCGTCGACAGCACCGTCTTTCAGTGCTTTGTCAGGACGGTTTTCGTTGCCCATGCAGATCCATTCGATGGCGTTGTCGGCACCGATGACGCGTGGCAGACGAACGGTACCACCGAAGCCAGGCATGATGCCCAGTTTCACTTCCGGCAGGCCGACTTTGGCGCTGTCAGACATAACGCGCAGGTCAGTCGACAGGCACATTTCAAAACCACCACCCAGAGCGATGCCGTTGATGGCCGTCAGGGTTGGTACTGGCAGGTCTTCAATGGCGTTGAAGATCTGGTTGGATTCCAGCGCCCAGCTGGCGATGTCTTCTTCGCTGCCTTTAAAGGCGGCGCCGAATTCCATGATGTCGGCACCGACAATGAATACGGCTTTGCCAGAAGAAACCAGAACACCTTTTACATCGCTGTTGCCTGAGATGGCAGCAACGGCGGCTTTGAGGTCGTCCAGCGTGACGCGGTTGAATTTGTTAACGGATTCGCCCTGAAGATCGAATTTGAGTTCGGCGATGCCGTCTTCGATCATGCTTACCGTGATGGCTTTACCTTCGTAAATCATCAACTCTTCTCCACATGGTGGTTAGTGGTTGGCTGATCCTGCTGCAGTGAGCAGATGCCGGTTGGGGAAACAACGCTCGTCCTGAAACTTCCGAATATTCGAACAAGCGTTTGAATCTGAGTCGCACACCTTCGTTGAAAGGCCGCTGAAAGTCAATATCCGCAGCCCTGAAATGCCTGACCGGTTCTGGTCCCGGCTGCTTCAGAGGAGTGCCTGAAACACTGACGACAGAGTCAGAAAATGGTTCACAGAACAACGCCGGAATGTCGTGCAGAGCACATCCGCAGGCGGGTGGTTCCACCATCATTCCAGAGGCGGATCATTGTTTTCGGTTTAAAGCGGCTTTTCGGTGGCATGATACGGGGATACAGTCTAACCCCGCTATCGCCCGGACTTCCTATGAACGCTTCTCCTGCGCCTTCGTCCTCCCTGCTGCCTGCCGTCATTCTGATGCTGGTGTGCACGGCCGTCTGGGGCAGCGTGTTCCCGATTGCCAAACCCGTGCTGGACGAGATGCACCCGCTGTCTCTGGCCTTCTGGCGTTTTGCCGTCGCCAGTGTCTGTCTGCTACCGTACCTGTTCTTTATGAAGCGCTCCGGCTATCCGCCACTGACACCCGCGCACTTTCTGCTTTCGGCCTGTGTCGGCATCATTGGCGCCGGTGGCCTGAACCTGGGGCTGTTTACCGGCCTGCAGCTGACCTCTGCCATGAACGGCGCCCTGATCATGTCACTGAGTCCGGTCTTCACCGCCCTGATGGCATCCCTGGTCAGCCGTAAGCCACCGGCTGCGGGGCTGATTTTCAGCCTGATTACCGGCCTGATGGGCGTGACGCTGGTGATTACCCGGGGCGACATCAACGTACTGCTGAACATCGACTTCAACCGCGGCGATCTGATGATCTTTGCCGGGGTACTGTGCTGGAGCTTTTATACACTGGCGACGCCCTGGATCAGCCGCTGGATGCCGGTTATGGCCTTTACCCTACTGAGCATGATTGCCGGAGCATTCACCATCGGTCTGGCCTGTCTGTTCAGCGTGGATGCCCACCCCTGGCAGGAGATGCTGACGCTGCCGGCACATCTGCAGCTGTCGGCGCTCTATATTGGTATGTTCGCGACGGTGATGGGCTACCTGTTGTGGAATAACGGTGTGCGCACACTCGGCGCACCCAATGCAGCGCTGTTCACCAACTTTATTCCGGTTTTTTCAGCGTTGTTCACGCTGCTGCTGGGCCAGCCACTGACCGATGTGCAACTGATCGGCATGGTGGTGGTGATGGGCGGTCTGCTGACGCCGGTACTGGTCAGACGCTGGCAACAGCATCAGCAGAATGCCCTGACGCCGGGCGCCTGAGCCGGGCTCTGGTACACAGCCCGGGTGGGAGCAGAGAACTAACGTCCCTGACTGTGAATCTGTCCGCGCCAATGGCTACGCAGTCCTTCTACCTGGACCAGCGTATCGCAGAAAGTGCCCACAGACGGATTCTGTTCTTCCGGGTAATCCGCCAGGGCCACTGATTTCTGATTGTGCTGCAACACAGACTGGGCGTGTGTCTGAAGGAGATCAGCGACGACACGCTCTGCGGTTTCCAGAACCCGCTCCCGGTCTTCGCACAACCGTTTCAGGTAATCGCTGATCACAACTTCGGTTTCAGCCAGAAAAATGGCTGAGCTGATCAGTAAACGGCGGCTGAACACCCCCTCATAACGCTGGCGCGACAGATCCCGGTTCACACCGGACTGATACTCGCGGAACATCTGCGGCAACAGCGCACGCAGTTCCTGTTCCAGACTGCTGAACAGCGCAGCGCGTTTGGTGGATGACGAATCTCTGATCATGCTCCCTCCTGAGGTCGATATGGCCATCATCCTGATGACGTGTTGAATGGCTCCCTGAGTTTCCTGCGGAAAACAGGTCAGACACTGACCCACAGTCTCAGAAGAGGTTCCCGACCATACGCCGCTGCTGACACAAGGTCGATCAAAAAACACACAAAGACCGACAATCGTTTCCAATTGTGCGGAATCTGACGTCTGAGGACAGGACATTCAGGGCCGCTGCGACGTTTCAGCGGTTTCAGCAATCCGCATGCTGCCTGCCCTGCGCGTCCATTATCTGTGCCATGTAACGGCCACCCGCATTCCGGCTGGTTTATTGCAGACGAGCCTGAGTAACCGATGTCATTGCAAAAAGGAGGCCCCGTGGCCGCTATTCAGATTCTTACCGGCTCTGTCGGCGGGCGCGCTCTGCAATGCGCCGAAGCGGCAGCCGCAATACTGCGTCACACCGGCCATCAGGTGTGGGTGAACGGTGCTCCCGAACCGGCGGAGCTGTTACGTAACCCGGAAGAGATCCTGTTGGTGTGCACCTCGACAACGGGTCAGGGAGAACTGCCACCGGCGCTCTATCCGCTGTATTTTGCCCTCGATGATGGGGCACTTGACCTCAGCGGCCGCGGATTCGGCGTCATTGCTCTGGGTGACAGCGGTTATCAGCATTTTGCTCAGGGAGGCCTGATGCTGGAAGACGCTCTTTACCGTGCCGGAGCACGGCGTCTTGGTGAGATATTCATGATGGACGCACGCCGCGTAGACAATCAGCCGGTGGCTGCGGCGCGCTGGGCGCTGGCCTGGTCAGAACAGCTGCAGGCCGCGTAAAACGGGGCCTCTGGCTGTGTAACCATCTGTTGCGATGTTGTCGTGGTTTGGTTGCCAGCCATAGGCAAAAATCGCAGGTGCATATAACGTTAAGGGACAGGTCATTATTCACCCCAGCGGAGGATCCGGCCATGACTCTGAACCACTACATGCGTTTCCAGCAATTTCTGCTCGTTACTATCTTCGCTGCAATTGCAGCGGCAGGCCTGGGTATTTAATCAGGCCGGTAACAGGGCTTTAAGAACAGCTTCATAGTTCTCTGCGGTGGCGGTTTTGTGTTCCGCCGCCATCAGAGTGACGCGGTTTGTGAAGACCTCAAGCAGCAGCACATCATCCGTGAGCATGGCCAGCGCGGCGGTAATCTTCGCGGCATCAGCAGCACTGCCCTTATCATGCCAGGAACAGCCTTCCGGCAAGCCTTCCGTATCCCAGCCCGACTGACCAGCCACCCGGTAAACCAGCTCGCCTTTGCCCCGCGCAGCAGGGTTCAGCAAGGTATAACTGGTTGCCATGACAGGGTCGCGGACACCGTTTTTGGCTGAATCCGGCTTGAAGGTGAACTGACTGACCTGCAGGCCGCGTTTGATGGCATCCAGCCGCAGTACGGCAAGACGCTGATCCCGGGCGCTGGGCTTCAGCCACATCACGGAGCCGATCACCACCAGCGCAATCACAATAACAACCAACCAGACCATAATGCGCCCCTCAGCCTTCCGTCATTTCTTCGAGTTCGAGCCAGCGCATCTCCAGTGTTTCGAGCTGCTCTTCCACCGCGGCTAAATCTGCCAGAGTTTTCTGCACCGCATCCTGATCGCCGCTGTAGAAATCAGACCCGCTGGTGATGGCCGCCAGACGGTCGCGCTCGGCCTCGGCTCTGGCCATTTCTTCGGGCAACAGATCGAGTTCACGCTGTAGCTTGTAGGAGAGCTTCTTCTTCGGCGCCTGTGGTTCTGCGGCGGCCGGTTTTTTCTCGTCGGCTGTTTTTTTCGCAGAACTGTTCTGCTCCGGCGCGGGTTTCTGTGCCTTGCGCTCCAGCCAGTCGGAGTAGCCGCCCACCTGCTGGTTGATGCGACCTTCGCCTTCAAACACCCAGAGCTGGGTCACCACGTTGTCGATAAAAGCCCGGTCGTGGCTGACCAGCAAGAGCGTACCGTCGAATTCCATCAGGCGCTCTTCCAACAGCTCCAGGGTTTCGATGTCCAGGTCGTTGGTCGGCTCGTCCATTACCAGCAGGTTGCAGGGTTTGAGAAAGAGTTTGGCCAGCATGACACGGTTACGCTCACCACCTGACAGGGCCTTTACCGGCGTGCGTGCACGCTCGGGTCCGAACAGGAAATCACCCAGATAACCGATGACATGGCGGCTGTTGCCGTTGACGAAGACATGGTCTTTACCGTCAGCAACGTTATCGGCAATGGATTTATCTTCGTTCAGCACCATGCGCGACTGGTCAAAATACGCAACTTCGAGTTTGGTACCGGTACGCAGCGTGCCGGACTGCGGCTTGAGCTGCCCCAGCAGAATTTTCAGCAGGGTCGATTTACCGACCCCATTGGGGCCGACCAGACCGATGCGGTCGCCACGCATCACCAGTGCAGAGAAATCATCCACCTGCGGCTGGTTCTGCCAGGCATAGCTGACGTGATCCAGTTCGAACACCTGCTTACCGGAGGAGTCAGCCGCGTTCATGGTGATGTTGGCAGTACCAACGGTATCGCGGCGGGCTTTGCGGTCGCGGCGCATTTCCTTCAGGCGTTCAACCCGGCCTTCGTTACGCGTCCGGCGGGCCTTGATGCCCTGACGGATCCACTTTTCTTCTTCCGCCAGGCGTTTGTCGAACAGGGCATTCTGAGTGGCTTCGTCTTCAAGACGCTTTTCGCGGAATTCGAGGAAGCCATGGTAATCGCCGCGCCATTCATGAATATGGCCACGGTCCAGATCCAGAATCCGGGTTGCCAGAGCCTGCACGAAGGCCCGGTCGTGACTGATGAACACCAGCGAGCCGTTGAACTGTTTCAGCTGCTCTTCCAGCCATTCAATGGTTTCGACGTCCATATGGTTGGTCGGCTCGTCGAGAATCAGCAGATCCGGCTCAGAGACCAGTGCACGGGCCAGCATAACGCGGCGCTGCCAGCCACCCGACAGCCGGGCAAAGTCACTTTCAGCAGGAAGATTCAGACGCTGAATGATGGCATCCACTTTCTGCTGCCAGCTCCAGCCGTCCGCGGCTTCAATGCGGGTCTGGAGTTTTTCCATGACGTTCAGGTCGGCATCCGCGCCTTTCGCGGTTTCGGCGTGATAGGCGGCGATGACTTCACCGGTTTCACCCAGACCTTCGGCAACGACGTCGTAGACTTTTTTGTCCACCGACTTCGGCAGCTCCTGTTGCAGGGCTGAGACACGCAGCATATCGCTGTACTGTACGCGGCCATCGTCCGGAGTGACTTCGCGGTTCAGGATTTTCAGCAGCGTCGACTTACCTTCGCCATTGCGTCCGACCACGCACACACGCTCATTACTCTGGATATCAAGATCCACTTTATTGAGCAGTACGTGGTCGCCAAAGGCGAGCTCCACCTGCTGTAACCGCACTAAAACCATGAATTTTCCGCAAGCAATGTAATGAGGGCGCCTAGTCTACTCTGACGGCAGGATGATGTTTAGATCCAGTTGCGTACTGATACCCAAAGCCAGCGCAGAATACTCTGAGAAACTCTCTGGTGCGCAATGCGCACCCTACACCTTGTCGAGGTGGAACCAGGTCTGCACCCCAGACAAAGCCATCGCTGTAGGGTGCACACTGTGCACCATCATCCGGGTATCGCTTTGCAGGAATACTCTGGGCAATATTCTTGGGGAACTCTCTGGTGCGCAATGCGCACCCTACCCCTTGTCGAGGTGGAACCAGGCCTGCACCCCAGACAAAGCCATCGCTGTAGGGTGCACACCGTGCACCATCATCCGGGTATCGCTTTGCAGGAATACTCTGGGCAATATTCTTGGGGAATACTCCGATGCGCAATGCACACCCTACCCCTTGTCGAGATGGAACCAGGTCTGCACCCCAGACAAAACCATCGCTGTAGGGTGCACACCGTGCACCATCATCCGGGTATCGCTTTGCAGGAATACTCTGGGCAATATTCTCGGGGAATTGCCCGGTGCGCAATGCGCACCCTAGGGTTTACTGTGCCGCTGACGGGTGGCGAAGCCATGTTTACGCACCAGACCACGCATCTGATCGTACGACAGCTGCAGAAAAGTGGCGGCCTGTTTCTGGCTGCCACCATGCAATGACAGCGCGCGCTCTACTGCGTCTTTTTCCAGCCCGTTGAGCCATTCGTCCAGTGCATAACTTTCCCCATCCGCCGCGGGCAACTGCACAGCAGGCCGCTCAGTTCTGATCTGCCGTGCTGCTTTTTCAGGTTTGTCAGTCTGAACCAGAGGTTCCAGGGGCCAGGGCGTGGCAAAGGGGTCGAGCACGATTTCCCGCAACGGATCATCTTCATCACTCACGGCCAGATGCCGGTAAGTGCTGCGCTCAATCACGTTTTTCAGTTCCCGCACGTTACCCGGCCAGTGGTAATCCAGCAGCGCCTGACGCGCACGCTCACTCAGGCCCGGCCAGGAATCGCCCAGTTCACGCGCCATGTTGGCACCGAAGAATTCCGCCAGCGGCAGGATGTCTTCGCGCCGTGCCCGCATCGGTGGCATGGGAATCACATCAAACGCCAGACGGTCGAGCAGGTCAGCGCGGAAGCTGCCCTCTTCCACTGCATCGGCCAGATTCACGTTCGTGGCCCCCACCACCCGCACATTACAGGTAATGGTTTCACTGCCACCGACACGCTCAAACTCGCCGTATTCAATTACCCGCAGCAGCTTCTCCTGGACCGTCGCTGAGGCGGTGGCAATTTCATCCAGAAACAGAGTCCCGCCGTCGGCACGTTCAAAACGCCCGGGGCGGCGTTGTTTGGCACCGGTAAAGGCTCCGGCCTCATGGCCGAACAGTTCGCTGTCGAGCAGGTCCTCACTCAGGGCTGCGCAATTCAACTTCACAAAGGGACCGTCCCAGCGCCTCGACAGGTAATGAATACGCTCCGCAATCAGCTCTTTACCGGTTCCGCGTTCACCAATGACCAGCAGCGGGCGGTCTATCTGGGCCGCAATTGAGACCTTTTGCAGCGTATCCAGAAAGGACGGGGATTCTCCGATAAGAGAAGGCAGTGGACTGGGAGTCGACATAACACATCCAAGGTAATAAAAACCTTAACTAAGGTTAATATACCCATTATATAAAGGTAAAATAAACCCCAAATCAGGTTTAAAACGCCCATTAAAAAATAAAATCCTTACATTTCAACATGTTAAAAATAATTTAAAAGATGGCACGGCCCTCGCTATATACCCATCAGAACGAAACAACCTACTTCAGGTGACAGACACAGAGGTCTGCCACCGGATTAACAAGGAGAAACAACATGGGCGTATTTTCCCGACTGTCCGACATCATTAACTCCAACATCAACTCGATGCTGGATTCTGCTGAAAACCCTGAAAAGATCGCTCGTCTGATCATTCAGGAAATGGAAGACACCCTGATTGAGGTGCGCAGCTCAGCCGCGCGCCACATCGCTGAGAAGAAAGAGATCCAGCGCAAGCTGGAAGAGTTCTCAGCCCGCGCTGAAGACTGGCAGAACAAAGCCGAATTCGCGATAGCCAAAGGCCGTGACGATCTGGCTAAAGGCGCGCTGGTAGCCCGTAACAAGGCCCAGGAAATGATTGAGATGCTGCAGAAAGAGATTCAGGTGGTCGACAACAGCCTGGCCAAATCTCAGGAAGACCTGGAACAACTTCAGGTCAAACTGAAAGAAGCCAAGGCGCGTCAGCGCCAGCTGGAGATCCGCCGCCAGTCAGCCACCGACAGCATCCGCGTGAAGAAGCATCTGTACGACGGCCGCGTCGATGACGCCATCGCCCGTTACGAAAGCTTTGAGCGCAAAGTGGATGAACTGGAAGCCGAAGCCGAATCCATGGCGATGGGCCGTCCGCAGACGCTGACCGAGCAGTTTGCTGAACTGGAATCCGCTGACAGCCTCGATCTGGAACTGGCGGAACTGAAAAAGAAAATGACAGCGGACCAGCAGGCCTGAGGATAACGGATCATGGAATACCTGATTGGCATTCTCGCTGTAGGGGTCGTCGCTCCGATTGCCATCGTCATGCATTACCTGACCAAATGGCGCGAGATGAAGACCCTTTCCGGGGACGATGAACGCTTACTGGAAGATCTCTGGCAGACCGCGCAGAAGCTGGAACGCCGCATTGAGACTCTGGAAACCATTTTAGACAAGGAGGCGCCTGACTGGCGGGACCGACATGGCTGATCAACATCATCACCATCATCATTATCACTCCGACCACAGCCGTTATTCACGCGAGGCCGGAAACTACGGCAGCGGCTCTCCGAATCCGCACCGTCTGTACCGCAGCCGCCAGAAGATTATTGCCGGTGTGTGTGGCGGGATTGCCAACTACTTTGGCTGGGAACGCTCAACCGTTCGTCTGGTGGTACTTGTACTGGGGATCTTCGGCCTCGCCGGGCCGCTGATCATGCTCTACATCGTCGCCTGGCTGTTTATGGAAAAAGAACCGCTGGTGAAGCCGTTTATGTCTCAGGAAGACGAACGCTTCTGGCGCAGTGTGGCCACCAAACCACGGGTGACCTTTGCGACCCTGAAGCACAAGTTCCGCGCGCTGGATTCGCGGCTGGAAAGCATGGAACGCACCGTGATTTCCAATGAATTCGAACTGGAACGTCAGTTCGCCGACCTGGAAAAGAACGGACGCTGAGTCATGAACATACTCCTGATCGCCATAGTCGTGTACGGAACCGGCTTGCTAATGGCCTGGAATAATCTTTAATCCTGATACAGCCCGGTAAAAACCGGGCTGTTGCCCCATCAGGCTTTCTGTGGCCAGATAGCCTTCCCACTGCCGGATACTGACATGTAAGGAAACCGGGATGCCCCTGAACAAATCCTACCTGCTGGCCGCAGGCCTCGCTGTTGTACTTGTGATCTGGATGATGATGGGTGATGAAATCCCGCCGGAGCAACCGGACCGCAGCTTAACCACTGAAGCCAGTCTCTTCCGGGTGCAGTATGAAGACCACGCCGGGCAACCCATGCACCGCAATGTGCGGGCTACCGGCCATGTTTCAGCCGAGCGCAACGTTGATGTGATCGCTGAAGTCAGTGGCAAGGTCACTTCCATCCGCACCCAGCGGGGTCTGCCGGTCAAAGAAGGCCAGCTGCTGCTGACCATCGATGAACGCGACCTGCCCGCACGGCTGAAACAGGCCGAAGCCACCCTGAAGCAGGTGACTATCGAAACCCGCGGCAGCCATGACCTGTTCCGCAAAGGGTTAGTGAACGAATCAGAAGTCATCAATGCCGAAGCCCGCCTGGCTTCCGCCGAAGCCAGTCTGACGGATATCCGCCGCCAGCTGGATGCCACACAGATCCGTGCCCCTTTCACCGGTATGTTTGATCAGCGCTACGTTGAGCTGGGCGAGTACGTCCCGGCCGGAGAAGCCGTGGCCCGGGTACTGGATACCGACCCTATGCTGGTTAAAGGCCGCATTGCCGAAAAAGACATCGCCGATGTGGCGATTGGTGATAAGGCGTACGCCATTCTGCTCAACGGCAACCGGGTGGATGGCACCATCCGCTATATTGCCGCGGGTGCCGACAGCCAGACCCGCAGTTACGACATCGAAATGGCCATTACGGATGGCATCCCGCAAAGCGGCCTGTTCGATGGCCAGACCGCAACCCTCTATGTGCCGCAACCGGATGTCATGGCCTACTTCCTGTCACCGGCCTTGCTGATCATGACCGCCGACGATCAGCTGGGTCTGAAAGTGCTGACGGAAGACGACCGCGTCAGAGTAGTGCCCGTTACCCTGCTCTCCGCTGAAGATGACGGCGTCTGGGTGTATGGTCCCGGTGAGAAGATGCGGCTCATTACCATAGGCCAGGGCTTTGTCAGTGACGGCGAACAGGTCGAAGCCGTCGCCAAAAACACCGGTAAACAGTGATGAACGGCTTTATTGACGCGGTGCTCAGCCGCCGCCGCACCGTGGTCATGCTGTTTGTGCTCATTATGATGATGGGCACTGCCAGTGTTCTCAGTATCCCCAAAGAAAGTAACCCGGACATCACCGTACCCTTTGTCTACGTGTCTGTGGTGCACACCGGGATTTCGCCGGAAGACGCCGACAAGCTGATCTACAAACCGCTGGAAAAACAGCTGCGCGGCATCGACGGCCTTAAGGAAATGATCTCCACCGCGACCTACGGACATCTTTCCATTCAGCTTGAGTTTTACACCGACACCGATATTGATCAGGCGCTCAATGACGTACGCGTGAAGGTGGATAACGCCAAGGGCGAACTGCCCGCCGATACCGAAGAGCCGGTGGTGATGGAAATCAACGTCGCCCTGTTCCCGGTGATGGTGGTGACACTGTCCGGCTCGGTGGATGAGAACATCCTGTATCTCGCCGCCGACCGCCTCAAAGACCGCATTGAAGCCCTGCCCGGCGTGCTGGAAGTGAATATCCGCGGTAAGCGTGAGCAGATCGGTGAGATCATCATCGACCCGGCACGCATGGACAACTACGGCCTGTCACTCGGTGAAGTGGCCACCCTGTTCAGTAACAACAGCCTGCTGGTGCCCAGTGAAGACCTGGACAACACAGCCGGACGCTTTGGTGTCAAAGTACCGGGGCAGATCAACGATATCCGCAGCCTGATGAAGATGCCAGTGAAGCAATCCGGCGATAATGTGGTGCTGTTTGAAGACATCGCCGTCGGCCGTCTCGGCTTCAAAGACCAGACCACAGGCGCTCAGGTCAACGGTGAGCAGGCCGTGGCGCTGGAGATCAAAAAACGCATCGGCTCCAACATCATTGATACCCTCGACAGCGTACGCAGCCTGGCACAGGAAGCGAAGAGCGTGCTGCCGGACGGCATTGAGATCAAAGTTCTGCAGGATGAATCCAAGCAGATCAAAACCATGCTCAATGACCTGTTCAACAGTGTGCTGACTTCGACCCTGCTGGTGATGATCCTGATTCTCGGCAGCCTCGGTATCCGCAACTCCATCCTCGTCGGCCTGGCCATTCCCGGCGCCTTCCTGATGGCCATTATCGTGCTGTCATCACTGGGCTACACCATGAACATGGTGGTGCTGTTCGCTCTGATTCTGTCGGTCGGCATGCTGGTCGACGGTGCCATCGTCATCACCGAATACGCCGACCGGCGACTGGCCGAAGGCGCGGCGCCCATGACAGCTTACCGTGAAGCGTCGCAACGTATGTCCTGGCCGATCATCGCGTCTACCGCGACCACGCTGGCGGTGTTTCTGCCCCTGTTAGTCTGGCCGGATACCGTTGGTGAATTCATGAAATTCCTGCCGCTGACCCTGCTGTTTACCCTGTCTGCGTCACTCATCATGGCGCTGATTGTGATTCCGGCCATCGGTACCATCCTCAGCCGCGCCGGTCATCATGACCAGAGTGCCCTGAAAGCCATCGAAGCCGCTGAAAGTGGCCAGTTTGAGGAGCTGGGCGGTTTTGCCGGGGCCTATGTGCGCCTGCTCAACAAAGCCCTGCACAACCCCTGGAAAGTCACGGTCGGACTGCTCGGCGCCGTTCTGGTGTCGTTCATTATTTATGGCTCACTCGGCCACGGCACGGAGTTCTTCCCGGATGTGGATGCCGACGTCGGCATGGTCGATATCCGCGCCCGCGGCAACCTCTCCTTTGCTGAACGTGAAGAACTGGTACACGGGGTTGAGCAGCGCGTTTACGACATGGGTGAAATCAAATCCATTTATACCTCGGTGTTTGCCAGCCCGCCCGGCGACAGCGCCCAGGACCTGATCGGCCGCCTGCAGCTGGAATTTGTTGACTGGGAGTCGCGCCGTCCGGCCAGTGACGTGCTCAATGACATTGAAGACCGCACCCGCGACCTGCCCGGTATTATCGTCGAGACCCGTAAGCAGGAAGGCGGCCCCGGTGGCGGTGCTGACCTGCAGCTGCAGCTGACCGGTAACGATCCGGAGAAACTGGTCGGGATGCTGGAAAAAGTCCGGGCCCTGCTGGAAAAAGACGACGACCTGAAAGACATACGTGATGACCGCCCGCTGGAAGGCGTTGAGTGGCGCATGCTCATTGACCGTGAAGCGGCAGCACGTTACGGCGCCAGCGTGTCATCCATCGGCGCCCTGATCCGCATGACCACCGGTGGCCAGATCATCAGCCAGTTCCAGCCGGAACAGGCCGACGAAGAGATTGATGTGGTGCTGCGCTACCCGCCGGGACAACGCAATCTGGACCAGTTCAGCAACATTAATGTGCAGACGGAGCAGGGAAAGATTCCGGCCAGTAACTTCATGACCCGCACCCCCTTCCAGAAAAGCGGCGACATCATCCGCATCGACGGCAAGCGCCGTTACCTGATTCAGGCCAACGTACGTCCCGGAGTGAATGCAGCCGAGAAGATCAAAGAAATCGGCGAACAGTTCAAAGAGTTTGACTGGGTGGAAGCCGGTGTCACCCCGAAATTCCGCGGTGATTTCGAGCAGATGGCCAGCACCATGATGTTCCTTGCCAGCGCCTTCGGGGTCGCCATCTTCCTCATGGTCACCATCCTCGTGACCCAGTTCAACAGCTTCTATCAGGCCGGGCTCATCATGAGCGCTATCGTACTGTCGATTGCCGGGGTACTGATGGGTCTGCTGATCCGTGGCGAACCCTTCGGCGTAGTCATGAGCGGTGTTGGCGTGATCGCCCTGGCCGGTATCGTGGTGAACAACAACATCGTACTGATCGACACTTACAACTATGTGAAGAACTCCGGAGTACCACCGCTGGAAGCCGCCCTGCGCACCGGCGCCATGCGTATGCGCCCGGTACTGCTGACCGCCGTCACCACCGTCATCGGCCTTATGCCCATGGTGCTGCAATGGAACATCGACCTGATCCACCAGCACTTCTCCGTGGGCGCGCCGTCATCACAGTGGTGGACGCAGTTATCCACCGCCATTGCCGGTGGACTGACCTTCGCCACCGTGCTGACACTGGTGCTGACCCCCTGTCTGCTGGTGTTGCGTGACCGGAAAAAACACGCTGCCGACAGCGGGACCGCAAGTCACTGAAAAAAGTACAAAAAAACTTAATAAGCGTTTGACATCCGGATCAGCGTAAGTAGAATGCCCACTCGCTCGAATGAGCACAGAGACAAAGTTAAATAACGATGTCCCTGACTGTCAGAATCTTTAAGGTTCTGAGCGGTTTGATGATTGAGAATGGTACAAGGCGTACCGCAGTGAGATACCCGAGACATACCACATGGTAGGCGAGGGTTCGAGCGAGGAACAACGCCGTAACACCTCAATCAACAAAGCGTTATTCGTGTGGGTGATTAGCTCAGCTGGGAGAGCATCTGCCTTACAAGCAGAGGGTCGGCGGTTCGATCCCGTCATCACCCACCAAAGTGGACTGGTAGTTCAGTTGGTTAGAATACCGGCCTGTCACGCCGGGGGTCGCGGGTTCGAGTCCCGTCCAGTCCGCCATTATTTGTTAGAGATTCAGGTTAAAGGACAGTTTGACCTGGGTCGCGGTCAGGTAGGCCTGCCCCGTCGGGTCCCGTCCAGTCCGCCATTTATTTTGATCGCATCAGTGGACAGATTGATGAGATCGCAAAACCTCTACGGTTTTGCAGTGGTTTGATTTTGCCAGTAGTGCAAGACGTACCGCAGTGAGATACCCGAGACATACCGCATTGGTAGGCGAGGGTTCGAACGAGGAACAACGCAGCAATACTGAGTAAAAGCAAAGCACATCCTCTTGGGTGATTAGCTCAGCTGGGAGAGCATCTGCCTTACAAGCAGAGGGTCGGCGGTTCGATCCCGTCATCACCCACCATCATTCTCTGACATCTGGTCAGATGATGGATACAAAGTGGACTGGTAGTTCAGTTGGTTAGAATACCGGCCTGTCACGCCGGGGGTCGCGGGTTCGAGTCCCGTCCAGTCCGCCATCTTTTTTCCCCTGATTGACATTTTGACCTCTGGTCGCGCGCTGGTAGGCCAGCCCCGTCGTCTCCCGTCCAGTCCGCCATCTTTTTTCCCCTGTAAAACATTTTGACCTGTAGTCGCGTCCGAGCCCCATCTGGTTGGCCAGCCCCGTCGTCTCCCGTCCAGTCCGCCATTTTTTTCCCTTATAAGAAACATCCTGTTCTGATCCGTCAGACCTCCCCGCTCCATCCCCTGAACCTTTATAATGCCGCGCAGTCACACGCATTCAGCATCTGGTTATCGGTTATGAGTAAGAAAAAACGGGAGATCCCTCAGTACGGGGTGCCCATCATTGAAACCCACTTTCACCTCGATTATCTGAAGGAAGGTTCCGCCGCAGAGATCCTGGCCGATGCCAGAGCTCAGGGTGTTGAACGCCTGATGACCATCAGTGTGGAGCCGGAAAATATGCCGGTGGCTCTGGGTCTGGCTCATGAGCATGACAACCTCTACGCCACTCTGGGTGTTCACCCGCATGAGGCGGCCAAATTCGCTGACAGTACCGAGGCTTTTATCCGTGCGAATGTTGCGGATGACAAGGTGGTCGCCATTGGTGAAATTGGGCTCGATTATTATTACGACCATTGCGACCGCGAGGTGCAGCGTCAGGTGTTCCGCCGTCAGCTGGCGTTAGCCGTCGAGTTCGGTATGCCGGTGGTAATTCATACCCGTGAAGCGGACGGGGATACGATTGAGATTCTGCGTGAATTCGCTCCGCAGATGGCACGCAAAGGTGTGGTGCACAGCTTTACCAGTGGACTGGAGCTGGCAAAAGTCGCCGTGGAACTGGGCTTCTGTCTGGGTATTAATGGCATTGTGACCTTCAACAAGGCCGAGAATGTACGCGAGGTGGTCGCCGCTACTCCACTTACGAATCTGCTGCTGGAAACCGATGCCCCTTTCCTCACACCCGTACCCTACCGCGGCATGGAAAACGCACCCAAGTATCTGCCGTTCGTTGCTGAGAAAATGGCTGATGTGAAACAGGTGCCGGTGGAAACCCTGCTCGAGCAGGTGTACCAGAATTCACTCAGAACCTTTTTCTGATCCGGTATTCAGAATTTTTACGGTCATGCCCAGCCACCGGGCTTGAATTGTCCACCTGACAGGTGCAACCTGTCAGGTTGGCTTTATCCAGAAATTTTTAGAGTCTTTCCACTGTTCTTTTCCGAGAATCCGACTGCATGAAAAAGACCAGCAAACGTGATCTGCGCGATTCACTGAACCGTGATATTGAGGAATACCTCAATAAAGGCGGCGAAGTGCATCAGTTTGCGCGTGGCGAATCCGGTTTGCAGGAAGGTCGTTACCATGACCAGTCGATGACGTTCGAAAAACGTCAGGAACGTACGCCGGTGGATGATGTGGTCAAGGCCATTGATGAACGTCGTGAAGCACGCCGCCGCCCGGTCAGCACGCGCAAAACCGCCATCCGTCGCCCGAAAAAGAAGGTGATTTACGACGACTTCGGCGAGCCCTTACGGGTGATCTGGGAAGAGTAAATTCATTTCTGAGTCTGATGACGGCGCAGAAACAGGATGTAGCCACAGGCCACCGCCAGCACCAGCAGAGCATTCAGCAGTACCGCGTTATACCCTACCCAGCCGAACAGCACTCCGCCCAGCGCCGCCCCGGTGACAAAGGCCACGACAATAGAACATTGCAGAATCAGCTGTACCCGGTTGAGCACCCGGTTGGCGAGGAAGTGCCCGATGGCAGAACCGATATCCGATACGATGCCGGTCAGGTGGGTGGTCCGGATAACGGAACCACTGTAAGTAGCAACCAGGGCGTTCTGCAGACCACAGGCCGCCGACGCCAGCCATTCCGCATAGTGCTGCTCATGGGTGAAGCCGTACCAGGCCAACCCCAGTAAGGCGGCTTCAATCAGCAGGGCAATGCCATAGCGGCGGCCCAGCTGCAGGGCTTCATCTCCTACGACCATGCCACTCATGATGGCACCGGCCAGAAAGCTCAGCACGATACTGCCGGTGTACCAGAGAAAGGTCCAGTCTCCGGCGGCCAGAGCATTTGCCACCAGGGTCACGGTTCCGGTCACGTGGGAAACGGCATTATTGGCAAAGCTGAGCAGAGCAACACTGTTGATAAAGCCGGCATTCAGCGCCAGCAGGACACTGCCAGCGAGAATCCAACCGGGGAGCTGACGCACCATGGCGGGGAAATTCCTGAATTAGTAGGAGCTGTGGCCCGATTGTACCTTATAACAGGCAAGCTGTTTACGCATTCACCGGTAAGTACTTACTCAACCGGCGAGGCGCATTCAAAGTGCTCCTGATTGAAGCGGCAGCGGGCGCGGCGCTGCAGTGACAGCATCTCGCCATCGTAATAGCCGTGCTCCCTGAGAGCAATGCGGGCCTGCTGCATCATGATCTGATAGGCCGCCTTTTCTTCCTGTGGAATCTCAATCCAGACATCATCAGGGATCACACCGCTGGCCGCATTCACTTCACGGATGATGCGGTCAAAATTAGCGACAAACTCTTCGCGCACCAGCTGTGCCACTTCATTGGGAATGCTTTCCGCTTTGCCGATCAGCTGCACCGTCATCTGCGAGAAGGGGTAATTGATGATGCCCCCGTTGTCGCCAATGCCTTTGTGCAGCTCCAGGATATGATAAGCACCCAGCGGTGCCGGAAGCACATCCAGCCCGTGATTATTGAACTTGGGCCCGGCGCTGACGATGCTGACCGGTACCGGGTTGGCGCCGATGTTCTGGACCATCTCCGCCTGTATCGGGTCGTAATCCATCACCGCCACCCGCTTGCCGGCGGCGCGCGCCAGTGAGGTGATCTTCCGGTCATTCACAAAAATGTAGGCCGCTCCCGCCGGCGCGTACCCCATCACCACATACTGGCCATCGACCATTTTGTCAGCGTTCTTCGGGTCAGTAATGGCCTGAAACAGCAGCTTCATCTGGCGGGTTTCGGGTAAGGCACCGATGGCGTCCAGCGTTCCTGTGTATTTGTTGAAGGTACGCGCACGCATACCGGTCATCAGCGCGGCATCACACTGCCCGGCTTTGAAGTCTTCGGTCAGTACCGCTTCGTTGGTATACACCTCGAGATTGACGCGGATATCCCATTCCAGCAGGCGCGTGACCTGATCTTCGGCCGCCGCGTAAATCGGTCCGTTCTTACCGATCGGGTCCCAGATACAGACCCGGCGCGAAGGAACTGTGCCATCGTCATTGAGCATATGACGGTACATTTCCCGCAGCGCAGCCACCCGCTCAAGCAGAGGGGTTTCCCGGTTCATGGCGAGGTCATGCAGCTCTGCGCGGCGTTGCTCAGACACCGGCGCTTCAGCCGCTGCAGCCTGTGTGGTGAAACTGAACATGACCAGCAGAAAGACGGTCTGCAGATACTTCATGGTTTGCCCCCGTTGTTGTTATTGGTCAGGCGTGTTTTTCACTATACCGGCCACGGCCAGAACAGACACCTGTCAAAAGTCACCGGCTGCCATAACGCCAAAAACAAAAATGCCCGGCAGTGCCGGGCATTCGGTGGTCAGAACCTTGCTGGGTCAGCCGTTCAGGTCCGGATTACTCCACAGGATTCGCACATTCGAAGTGATCCGGCTTGAACTTACAGCGCACTTTACGCTCCAGAGCCAGCATGTCGCCATCGTAATAACCGTGCTCACGCAGCTGGATACGCGCTTCCTGCATCATGACTTCATATTCTGCCTTATCTTCCGGAGGAATCGGAATCCAGACGCTGTCCGGTACTTCACCCACCTGAGCGGCAACGATTTTCTCCAGATCGTGGTAGTGATCCATAAAGTCTTCACGGACCAGCTGGGCAATTTCATTGTGGAAACGGTCGGTACGGCCGATCAGCTGCAGAGTCAGCTGCGAGAAGGGATAATCAATCACGCCGCCGGTATCTTTGATGCCTTTGTAGAGTTCCATGACGTTATAGGCCACCAGCGGTGCAGGCAGTACGTCAACGATGCCATTATTGAACTTAGCACCGGCGCTGACCGGAGAAGTCGGTACCGGGTTGGCACCAATCTGAGCAACCATGTCGGCCTGTACCAGATCGTAGTCCATTACAGCAACACGCTTACCAGCCGCTTTCGCCAGGGTGTTGATCGAGCGGTCGTTTACAAAGATGTAGGCCGCACCCATAGGGGCATAACCCAGAACCACGTATTGACCATCCACCATTTTATCGGCGTTCTGAGGCTGAGTGATGGCGCGCATCAGCAGCTTCATGTGGTCGGAGCTTGGCAGCGCACCGATGGCGTCGATGGTACCGGTATACTTGTTGAAAGAGCGCGCACGCAGACCGGTCATCAGCGCAGCATCACACTGCCCGGCTTTCAGGTCTTCGGTCAGCACGGCTTCACTGGTGAAGGCCTCCAGCTCAATCTGTACGCCCAGTTCCATGATACGGGTGGCGATGTCCTGAGCGGCGTTATAGATAGGACCGGTTTTACCGACCAGATCCCAGATACAGATTTTGCGGCTGGGCATACCCTCAGCAAAGTCTTCCGGGTACATGGCACGTATGGCATCCATCCGTTGCTGATTGGTCAGCTTCGGATTCATCGCCTGTGAGCGGAGTTCTTCCATATTGGCCGGAGCGGCCACGGCATTCAAGGATGCGAAGACGGTCAGCGCCCCCGCCACCAGCTGGGTAATACGTTTCATACGATGTTCCTAATCATTTTTTCTATTTTTATATCGGCCAGTCTCAGAAACTGGTCCTGCTCGAAGGTGTAACTTTACCACCAGTTAACGGATAAACCACGAATACGGGATCACGTCTCCTTATGACCCGGAATTCCTCCCGGCATTCCGTCATTTGCCTTTCTTTGCCGCCACCAAACCGGAAGGAAGTGTTAAACTCTGCGGTTGAATACAGTCATCCGGATACACCATGAGCGAGAATAACACCCCTGAATTTCTGCGTGATGTCAGCGAACTGCTGACCGAACAAGGCCTCACCACGGGTGAGCACTGGTACCACGGCACGGCGTCAGGGCTGCTGAAGTCTATCATGAGTCAGGGACTGATCGGTGGAGGTGATGCCGAAAGTGCCGCCCGCATGCAGAAAACACTGGGCACTATTGGCAATCGTCAGTTTGAAAGCGACGATCCGCTGTTTCTGACCCAGAGCAAAGAGCTGGCCTATTTCTGGGCCGAAGCCAAAACCCATGCCCGCAATCTCTATTTCCAGCAGAATGAAGAACCTGTGGTACTGGAAATCAGCGTAGCGGCTGAGAAGGTACGTCCTGATGTCGGCGCTGCCGCCCTGATCATGGAACCATCCAACGAGTACCTCCTGAAGCTGAAGTCTCTGTACGAAGCGCAGGGCGTCACTTTTGAAGAGGTCAATCCGCTGAAAGCCGACCGCGGATATTTCCTCAGCAAACTGGGTATGGCCTACACTGAAATGGTCATTTCACCCGATGATCTGCGCGTTCTGGAGCCCTGAAACAGGAACCCGGTCCGCGAGACACTGCAGGATAAAGCTACAGCAGGACAGTAAGGAGGTGACCCGGAGCGCATCAGTCTGATCCGCTCCGGGCCGGAAAGGAGTTCCGTCAGATGAGACCAGCGCAGGTATTGTGCGGATTTGTGCTCCTGCTGCTCGCAGGGTATCTCAGAGCCGAGACCCTGATAGCAGCGCTCGGTGCAGATGACTATGCGCCCTTCTATTTCACGGATGTTGAGACCGGCGAACTGCAGGGAGCATCGGTCGACATCTGTCTGACCCTCGCCAGCAGCCTCGGTTACCGTCTGGAAATCCAGCGCCTGCCCTTCGCCCGCCTGCTGACAAGCCTGGAAGAAGGCGAGATTGATCTGGCCTGTAATCTCTACATCACCCCTGAACGGCAGGAGTACGCTCACTTCGTCGACATCCCGCAGGCACTGGACGAGATGTATATCATCCGCATGAAGGACCATTCTGCCATGCCGCCGGAAAAACCCGGCGAACACACTCCTGACACGATAGGGGGTGTACGGGGCTATTATTACGGCCCGCGTGAAGCAGACAACCTGGTGCTCTACAACGACGACCGGCAACTGCCATTAATCCTGCTCAACCACCGGGTCGCCGGTGTGCTCAGCAATATTCCGACATTCCGCTTACACGCCCGCCGCGCAGGACTCGACGATGATGTCTGGGTGGCTGATCCCGAACCCTGGTTCCGAGGCCCGATTTACATGGCCTTTTCCCGCCAGCGGGCGGACAACGCTCAGCTTGTCGGCGACTTTACCCGGGCGATGATCAGCTATCAGGCCTCACCTGAGTATCAGACACTGCTGGAACGCTACGGCCTGCGCCGGGTCACGGACTGATGGCCACGGGTGGCAGAGCAAAGTTTTCGGCAGACGCAGGAATATGCCGCCAGGTGATCACTCCGTCTTCCACCAGAAACATCCCGGCCTGCTGCCAGCGCGTGCCCGAGGCCGAACGGTTGCGGATGCCCCGGAACCAGAGCCGGACGACACCGGCCAGTGAAGCCGGACCGGCGAAATGCCACAGCCGGGTATAGCCCAGCCCCCACGCCGCGTACAGAGCCCGCGACGGATCCTGAATCAGCTGCAGTGACCCTGTCCCGCCTATGGACTCCAGCCACGGGCCCGTGACCCCTGGCTCACCGTGACTGACCAGATACACAACCACGTGCGGATGATCCTCAGCCCAGCGGCGCAGCTGTTTGACCGTATTCTCGGCAAAGGGACAGCCATCGTGGCGCAGAAAGGCCACCACAGCGTCTGCAGGGCCCTCGTTTCTCCAGGGGAATGCCGGGGCTCTCTCACCGCATACCGGCAGATCAGAAATGCGCTGAGCAGGCGGTTGGCGCAGGCCGATCATACTCATGTTGCCGCAGCTCCTGTGTTCGTCGAAAAAACGAGAGTGCGCATTTCCAGCCCGTTTTCTTCACAGCGGTTTTCTTCGTATCCGCACGGATTCAGAGACGCGATGGCCGCGGTCCAGAACTGCCAGGCCCGTTCATTCCCGGTCATCACGCGGATGCGCCAGCGTCCCGGATGGCGTTCCACACAGCCCCGCAACAGGGACTGGCCAAGACCCTGACGACGCAGGTGACGAAGAATAAAAAACTGCTCCATATCCCAGCGTTGCGGGTCTTCCGGGCAGGGGCGTACCAGAGCAAAACCAGCCAGCTCGTTACCACAGAAGGCAAAATACGGCTGAAACTGCGGGTTCTGCCAGTACACATCGAGTGTGCTGAAGGGATATTTATACTGACCGGAGGATGACAGACGGGCACCGGTGAACTCTGCCATGTCGTACAGATAATACTGAAACATGGCTTCAAACCGCGGACGTTCCGCAGCCGTTACCGCAACCAGACGCAGAGCTGCCGCTGTGTTCATCCGGCATCCTCCGGTGTCATCATCTGCTCATGAAAGCGCTGCAGGACACTGGCAAAGAGTTGCAGATCGTCCGCGGCAATCTGACCACTCACATCCGCGAGTACCTGCTGTTCAGCCTCCCGCATGCGCGCAAATAAGGCTTCACCCTCCGGTGACAACGACAACAGCTGGCTGCGTTTATCGTCCGGGTTCGGCTCACGGGTGAGGATGCCATCGCTGACCAGTTCCTGCAGCAGCCGGGTCACCTGCCCTTTGTCCCGGCTCAGGGTCTGAGCCACACACTGAGCCGTACAGGGAGCACGCTCTGACACCAGCCGCAGCACTTTGATCTGCATCGGCGGATAGCTGATAGCACGGCTGCTGAAGGCATCGCCCAGCCGGGTTTTGAATTCATGCAGAATCGCCGACAACCGGCCGATATCCTGATGTTTCAGCACAACGTCTGCCTCCTGTTTCTGCCTTTCGTACAAGGGTGGTTCATCCGCACTGCAGCCCCGGCAACGATTTGCCCGGAAGACGGACTGCACTGTTCCATTATATATAGTTGATAAGATCAACTTATTTAATTGATAATATCAACAACATTAACGGATAACACCGACCGGAGGCAAGATGATCAGATTATTCCGCTCCCGTGAACTGCCCGGCGAAACCCAGGCCCCTGTGATTGAACAGGTCCGTCACGAACTGCGCATGCGCCGCCTGCGGGTCAAAGACCGGCAGCAGCTGACACCCAATATGATTCGTATTGTGCTGGAAGGTGATGACCTGAAAGGCTTTACCAGTCAGTCTCCGGATGACCACGTCAAAGTCTTCCTGCCGCAGGTTTCCGGGGAACCGGCCAAACGGGATTACACCCCGCGTCGCTTTGATGCCCAGAACAACGAACTGACGCTGGACTTTGCCGTGCACGATGCCGGACCGGCGACCGCCTGGGCCATGCTGGCTCAGCCCGGTGACTGGATTGATATCGGCGGCCCGCGGGCATCACAGAAGATAAGTGGTGACATCCGCCACTGGCTGCTGATCGGCGATGAAACCGCCCTGCCGGCCATTGCCCGGCGTATTGAAGAGCTGGGTAATGATGATCAGGTCACCGCGCTGGTAAGTATTGCCGAAGATGGCGATCAGCAGACGTTCAGCAGCCGCGCTGTCCTCGACAGCCATTGGCTGACCCGGGAGTCATCAGCCCGCACCGATGCCATAATTGAGCACCTGAACAGCCTGGCCCTGCCACCACAGACCTTCTGCTGGATCGCAGGAGAGTCTTCCATGGTGCGCAGCGTGCGCCAGTACCTGCTCAACGAGCGTGGTATCAGCAAGCCATGGATCAAAGCGTCCGGTTACTGGAAAGAAGGCCACGCCGACAGTGCTGAGCACAACCTCTGAGTCAGCCGCACACCAGCCCGGTTGTGGCGTCAGCCGGCACAGGGGTAATCCTGCTGAGTCATGATAAAAGCGCCGAAATTCGTACTTTGTGGGATGGTCCAGGCGCCGCTGATGGCACTGGCGTCGGCGTTCAGTGAGCCGAGATACATGATGAAGTGTTTCTGCCCGGATTCGGGGTCATAGCCTTTACTGAAGCTCACCATTCCGTTGTACGACATCCCCATCACCGCAGACATCAGCCGCTGACCTTCCTGACCGTCGATAAAACTGTCTTCATAGACCAGCCCCTCAAACGTGGTGTCGTAAAACGTCAGATCGGCATAAAAGCGGGTACCTGCCCCGGGCTTACCCATTTCCGTGGCGTAGTAATAACAACCGCGCCAGCGTTCTGCTTTCCCCTGCAGCGGGGTCTCTTCCAGCGCGCACAGTGTGACCGGTAACAACCCGGACAGCAGCGCCAGGGATCGGACCTGTTTCATCGTCTTGTCTGCCTGTCATGCTTAAGTTGTAGTCAGGTATAACAGATGCGGCAAAAAAAAGCCCGGCATAAGCCGGGCAAGGTCAACGTCTGAAGAAATCAGGACTCGGGTGCCGGATCGTCCGCCCGGCCCAGAGGGACCCCGGACAGGCGCCGTACCAGCACATAAAACAGCGGAATAAAGAAGATGGCCAGCACGGTTGCCGCCACAACCCCACCGAACACACCGGTACCCAGTGCATGACGGGCACCGGAACCGGCACCGGAGCTGAGCATCAGCGGTGTCACGCCCAGACCAAACGCCATCGAGGTCATCAGGATCGGGCGCAGTCGCATACGGGTTGCTTCCAGTGTGGCTGACAACAGGCTGCGGCCCTGACGCTCCATATCATGAGCGAATTCCACAATCAGAATGGCGTTCTTGGACGACAGACCAATGGTGGTCAGCAGACCGACCTGGAAGAAGACGTCGTTACCCAGACCACGCAGAGTCACCGCCAGCACAGCACCGATGACACCCAGCGGCACAATCAGCATCACCGAGAAGGGGATCGACCAGCTCTCATACAGGGCCGCCAGACAGAGGAATACCACCAGCAGCGACAGCGCATACAGCATCGGTGCCTGGTTACCAGCCTGGCTCTCCTGATAGGACAACCCGGTCCATTCAAAGCCAAGGCCTGCAGGCAGCTGCCCAGCAAGACGCTCCATGGCGGCCATGGCATCACCGGTACTGAAGCCTGGCATAGTATTACCCTGAATATTCACCGACGACACACCGTTGTAGCGCTGCAGCTGCTGCGCACCGTAACTCCACTCGCCCGAGGAGAAGCTGGAGAAAGGTACCATCTCGCCACTGCTGTTACGCACGTGCCAGTTGTTGATGTCTTCCGGCAGCATGCGGTACGGCGCATCGGCCTGAACGTAGACGCTCTTGATCTGGCCACGGTCGAGGAAATCATTCACATAACTCGAACCCCAGGCCACCGACATGGTGTCGTTGATATCACCCACCGAGAGCCCCATGGCCAACGCTTTCTGCTGATCCACATCCAGATCATACTGAGGCGCATCCGGCAGACCGCTGTAGCGCACCTGCACCATGGACGGGTCCTGGTTGGCCATGCCGAGCAGCTGATAGGCAGCGCCCATCAGGGCATCGTGGCCGACACCGGCACGGTCCTGCAGCTGGAAGTTAAAGCCCCCAGCCACTCCCAACTCCTGAATAGCAGGCGGATTCAGCGCAAAGATAAAGGCTTCGCGGATCTGCGCGAAGGCGCCCCAGGCACGGCCGATCACCGCGGGTACCCCGTTGGCCTGCAGATCACGTTCATCCCAGTTTTTCAGACGCACAAACGCCAGACCGGAATTCTGCCCACGACCAGCGAAGCTGAAGCCCGCAGCGGCAAACATGGAATCCACCGCCTCGGCCTCTTCCACCATAAAGTGGTGCTCAATCTTTTTCAGCACGTCCAGAGTCTGCTCCTGCGTGGAGCCGACCGGCAGCTGCACCATGACAATGATCATGCCCTGATCTTCTTCCGGCAGGAAAGAACTGGGCAGACGCAGGAAGCTCCAGCCCAGAGCCAGTACGATCAGCACATACAGCACCACGTAACGGCCCCACTTACCAATGATGGACTCCACGCCGTTACGGTAACGGTGGGTGTTCTTATCAAAGGTACGGTTAAACCAGCCGAAGAAACCGGCCTTGGTCTGATGATCGCCCATATGGGGTTTCAGCAGGGTGGCACAGAGTGCCGGCGTCAGAATCAATGCCACCAGCACCGACAGCACCATGGCCGATACAATGGTGATGGAAAACTGCTTGTAAATCGCCCCGGTCGATCCCGGGAAGAAGGCCATGGGGACAAACACCGCGGACAGCACCAGAGCGATACCCACCAGAGCCCCGGTGATCTGGCCCATGGATTTACGCGTGGCTTCAACCGGCCCCAGCCCCTCTTCGGCCATCACCCGTTCGACGTTCTCCACCA
This sequence comes from Thalassolituus sp. UBA674, assembly GCA_002298335.1. Lineage (GTDB taxonomy): Bacteria > Pseudomonadota > Gammaproteobacteria > Pseudomonadales > Oceanobacteraceae > Thalassolituus. The sequence continues at coordinate 123,394 of DBNK01000017.1, read as the reverse complement.
CCACAATGGCGTCATCCACCAACAGACCAATCGCCAGAACCAGCCCGAACATGGTCAGGGTATTGATGGAATAACCAAAGACGTACAACACGCCGAAGGTACCCAGCAACACCACAGGGACGGCAATGGTCGGAATCAGGGTGGCGCGGAAGTTCTGCAGGAAGAGGTACATCACCAGGAACACCAGCCCGATACCCTCAAACAGGGTTTTCACCACCTCAAAGATGGAGATTTCAACAAATGGCGTGGTGTCGTACGGGTACTTGTAGACCATGCCGTCCGGGAAGAACTGGCTCAGCTCCTCAATGCGCGCCTTAACCCGTTCAGAGGTATCCAGGGCGTTAGCACCGGTGGCCAGATTCACCGCCAGACCGGCTGCGGGCTGGCCGTTAAAACGACCCACAACCGCATAGGATTCGGAGCCCATCTCAACCCGGGCAACATCGCGCAGCAGAACCCGTGAACCGTTCGGCGATACTTTCAGCAGGATCTGGCCAAACTCTTCCGGTGTCTCCAGCAGTGTCTGCACCTGAATCGAAGCGTTCAGCTGCTGCCCGGCGATGGCCGGGGTCCCGCCCAACTGACCACCGGCCACCTGATTATTCTGTGCGCGCAGGGCGGCAATAACATCGGACGGGGTCAGACGGTATTCATTCAGTTTGTTTGGGTTGAGCCAGACGCGCATGGCGTATTCGGCTCCGAACAGACGGGTAGTACCAACACCTTCGGTCCGGGCAATCGGGTTCTGGATATTGGCTCCGATGTAGTCGGCGATATCCGAACGCGTCATGCGCCCGTCTTCAGAGATAAAGGCAATGACCATGAGGAAGGCTTCAGCCGATTTACTCACCTGAATGCCCTGCTGCTGAACAATCTGCGGCAACCTGGAGGTGGCCAGCTGCATCTTGTTCTGTACCTGCACCTGAGCAATGTCCGGATCAGTCCCGGCACCGAAGGTAAGAGTAATGGATGCGTTACCGGAAGAATCACTGCTGGATGACATGTACAGCAGGTTATCCAGACCGTTCATCTGCTCTTCAATCACCTGGGTGACCGAATTCTCTACGGCTTCCGCCGAGGCACCCGGGTAGGTCGCAGAAATGGTCACCTGCGGCGGCGCTACCTTGGGATACTGCTCCACCGGCAGATTGAGAATCGACAGGGTACCGGCCAGCATCAGGATGATGGCGATAACCCAGGCGAAAATCGGGCGATCAATAAAAAACTGAGCCATGCCGATCAGCCCTCCGCCTTGGCGCTTTCAGCTTCGGTATTCACCGGCGATACCGGCGCCCCCACCTGAATCTTCTGCAGGCCATCAATAATCAGTTTGTCACCTGCCTCAAGACCGGAGCGGATCAGCCACTGACCACCCACCGCGCGTTCAGTCTCGACCTGACGTTTCTGCACCACGTTGCCTTCACCGATCACCAGCGCGGTGGCCTGACCGGTCGGATCACGGGCAACCCCTTTCTGAGGTACCAGAATAGCGTTCTCACGTTTCGCCTGAGGCAGACGCGCACGGACAAACATACCCGGCAGCAAGGCACCGTCGGGGTTCGGGAACAGCGCCCGCAGGGTCACACTGCCGGTGGTTTCATCCACCGCGTATTCTGAGAACTGCAGAGTCCCTGTGTGCTCGTAGACAGAGCCGTCTTCCTGCACCAGTTCCACCTGCGCCTGATCATTACCCACGGTTTTCATCTCACCGCTGGCCATGGCCGCACGCAGAGTGCGCAGTTCATCGTAAGACTGGGTCAGGTCAATGTAGATAGGGTCCAGCTGGCGCACGGTCACCAGCGCCGTAGTCTGGTTGGCAGTCACCAGTGCACCCGGAGTCACGGCAGAACGGCCGGTACGGCCGGAAATCGGTGAACGTATGGTGGTATAGGCCAGATTGATTTCGGCGGTTTCCAGCTGGGCTTCTGCTGCAGCCACCTGGGCCTGAGCCGCTTTCAGTGCGGTTTCCGCATCCTCCAGTTCCTGCTGGGATGCCGCACCGGTTTTCACCAGTTTCTCATAACGGCCTGAGGTCAGGCGGGTGGACGTCAGGTTAGCGTTCGCCGTGGCAAGATCTGCTTTGGCGCTGGCCACAGCGGCCTGATAGAGCTTGTCATCGATCTGATACAGGGCTTCACCAGAGCTGACCGTCTGGCCCTCTTCAAACAAGCGTTTCTCAATGATGCCCGTGACCTGAGGACGCACTTCGGCCACTTCATACAGGGTCGTACGGCCGGGCAGTTCATTGACGAAAGTGAAAGGCTTTTCAGTCACGGTCACATAGCCTGCCGCCGGTGCCGGGCGTGGCGCCTGCGCCGCACCCGGTCCAGCTTCCTGACTGCAGGCAGCCATAAGCAGGGACAGAGTCGCCAGCAGTGAGGTTGCGGAAAGTCTGAGCGGAGCGTGCATGGGGTATCCCTCTGGCTGATCTGGTTTCATTGGTATAGACTAATCTATATACATTCACACATGTATGTATAAATCTGGAACAATGAGTTGTGATCTCCCGGCCAGTGGGAGGACCGCTCGCAGGGGAACTTTCTCGCGGAGGAATTATGGCCCGACGCACAAAAGAAGAAGCCCAGCAGACCCGCGAAACCATCATTGAAGCGGCAGAAACCGTATTTCATCGTAAAGGGGTCTCAGCCACCTCTCTGAATGACATCGCCAGAGAAGCCGGGTTCACCCGGGGGGCCGTGTACTGGCACTTCCGCAACAAGCACGATATTTTTGTGGCTATGGTCGATGACCTGATGAGCTCGTTCGATGTGTTTCACCAGCAGATTGTGAATCCGGATGAACCAGACCCTCTCGGGCGCTTTTATCAGCTGCTGCTGCACCTCAATCACGAAATTGTGCACAACCCGCGCTGGCGACGCCGTTACGAAATCATCTTTCTCAAATGCGAGCGTACCGAGGACAACGAAGTCCTGACCCAGAAACACCGGGAAAAATATCAGGAAGGCACGCTGCGCATCCGTGCGGCCCTGCAGCAGGCAATCCGCAAACACCAGCTGCCGGCTGAACTGGATGTGGATCAGGCCGTCCTGCAGCTGCACATACAACTCACCGGGATGATCTACATCAGTCTCGTAATTCCTGATATGTTTGACCTGGAAAAGGAAAGCCAGCGTATTCTGGATACTTATTTCTGCGGCCTGAAAACCTGCTTCGGCACAGTGAATATCCCCGGCAGCGGTTGAATACACCCCACGAACCGCTACCGGTGCGGAACATAATAAAAAATAAGAAGGAACAGTGATGTCACTCAACACTGCACTTATCGCCCTGTTCGGCTGTCTGTTGCCGCTGACGGTCCTGAGCGGCCAGACGAACCAGACGGAGGCCTCCCCTTCACCGGACAAAACGGTGGCCGCGGCATCATCCCAACATAAACTCCACTGGAAAAACCGCGCCGAACCCTATAACTGGAAGGTCGTCAGCCGCACCAGACGCGATGACATGTGGATTATGGAACTCGCACCAGAAAATGCCGAAAAAGAAGATCATTCAAACCTGCTGATTGTGCAGGCCTTTATCAAACCCGAAAACTTTTCTCTGGAACAATGGTCTGCGTCCATCATTCTCACGTATCAGCAGAAATGTAATGCCATCAAAGTCGACGCGCTGAAAAATGATGGTGCCATCGGTTACGACCAGCGCTCACTGTTTATCATGTGTGGCCGTAAACTGGATGAAGAATTTGGTGTGTATACCTTTCTCAAAGGCATACGCAAAGACCGGTTGTTTTATGTCATCCTGCGCGAAATTCAGGTTCCGCCATCCGAAATAGCCGGAGCCTTAACGGTTCCGAAAGGCAGCGATCCGGAAGAGGTATTTTCCGGCACGGCAGACGCCATGCGTTATCTTTTTGAAGATGTCTATCTGTGTGGCCCGGATATTATCAACCCACAGTGTCAGTAATTTCCGGCACGGATTAGCGGAACATCACAGACTCAATGTCCGCGCGGTAAAAAGCAAAATAATCATCTGTGCCGAACATATTGCCCGCTTCCACATGAAACGGAATGCGGTAACCCTGCACCTCCCGGAAGTCCGACAGATATCCCCCGAATGGCTGCAGGCGATATTCTTTTTGCGGATTGGCATCACTCCAGCGCATAAAAAAGATCTGCTCCGGCTGCCCATCAGGATTCAGCACTAATTCCACCGCCTGCTCAAGTCCGTCGAAGGTGACCGTCACACGGATACGGTCTTCCGCCAGCGCTTCCCAGTGCACACCCGGCCCCGGTAACAGTGCAGCTGGCGTCCAGAATACCGCCTCAGCGATATAACGCCCGAAGGCTGCGCGGGTGTGATCCGCTGTACCGCCGAAGCGGGCAACCGGTAAGAGTCCGAACAGGCGGAAGCGGGTCCAGTGTGCGGCATCCGAGCCCGATACGCCCGGCAATGACAACTGCCAGACAAAACCCTGTGGTGCAGCGAGAATCTGACGCGCACTCATGGGCTGATAATCAGGTTTTTCTTTTGAACCCAGGCTGAAATCCCCGTTCATGGTGATTTCAGCCACCGGATACAGAGGCGTACCGGGCGCAATGGCATAACGGAAAAAACGCTGTACCGGTTCGGGCAGACCAGCAATCAATGACTCATCAAAATGACCCGGTGAATCCGGCTGTAACGCGGCCAGACGGGTCCACTCCTTCGCGTCATCACGCTGATCAGACCAGCGCAGCAACAGGAGAGCAGCCAGCACCACCAGGAAGAAAGCCACAAAGATCAGAATCACGTAGGTCACACATTTTCCCTCTGCCGCAGACACCCAGAATGGCTTTTATTCCCGGACTTTCAGGCCCGGCTTCAGGTTGGCATGCCAGACTGATCTTCAGCCCGGAACATACTGTGTAATTCATTTATGGTGCACAGTGTGCACCCTACCATCCTGTTTTTCAGCAAAAAAAAAAGCGACCCTAAGGTCGCTTTCGATCAATAAGCTGTGTCCGAACACATCTCGGACAACGGCGCAAAATCTGTGTTCTGAGGGCAGGCTGACCGCGGCGTGTTAAGCGACGTTTGGTACATCCAAACGAGCGAGACACAACAAAGGCCAGCCAACCTCAGGCACAGATTTTTACATCATGCCGCCCATACCGCCCATTCCACCCATATCCGGCATCGCTGGCGCGTCGTCCTTCGGAATCTCAGCAACCATGGCTTCGGTGGTGATCATCAGACCAGCCACAGACGCAGCCGCCTGCAGGGAAGAACGGGTCACTTTGGCCGGGTCAAGAATACCCATTTCCAGCATGTCGCCGTATTCACCGGTAGAGGCGTTGAAACCGAAGGCACCAGTGCCTGCTTTCACTTTGTCGACAACCACTGAACCTTCAGCACCGGCGTTGCCAGCGATCTGACGGATCGGTGCTTCCATGGCACGCAGTGCCAGGGCAATACCGACGTTCTGGTCTTCGTTGTCACCCACGACGTTCACCTGAGTCAGGGCACGTACCAGAGCAACACCACCACCGGCAACCACACCTTCTTCTACTGCAGCACGGGTCGCGTGCAGAGCGTCGTCAACGCGGTCTTTCTTCTCTTTCATTTCCACTTCAGAACCGGCACCGACTTTGATCACAGCAACACCGCCAGCCAGCTTGGCCACACGTTCCTGCAGTTTTTCTTTGTCGTAGTCTGAAGTAGACGCTGCCATTTCAGCGCGGATCTGTTCAACGCGGACTTTCACGTCATCTGCAGAACCGGCACCGTCAACGATCACGGTGTTTTCTTTGCTGATGACCACGCGCTTGGCAGTACCCAGCATATCCAGAGTAGCGGTCTCCAGAGACATACCCACTTCTTCAGAAATCACTTTACCACCGGTCAGAACAGCGATGTCCTGCAGCATGGCTTTACGACGGTCACCGAAGCCCGGGGCTTTAACCGCAGCCACTTTGAAGGTACCGCGCAGGTTGTTCACCACCAGAGTCGCCAGAGCCTGGCCTTCCACGTCTTCCGCAACGATCAGCAGTGGACGGCCGGATTTGGCCACATTTTCCAGAACCGGAATCAGCTCCTGCAGGTTATCGACTTTCTTCTCAACCAGCAGAATCAGCGGATGTTCGAGTTCAGCAACCATTTTTTCCTGGTTGTTGATGAAGTAAGGTGACAGGAAGCCACGGTCGAACTGCATACCTTCAACCACTTCCAGTTCGTCTTCCAGGCCTTTGCCTTCTTCAACGGTGATCACGCCTTCTTTACCGACTTTTTCCATCGCTTCGGCGATGATCTTACCGACGGTTTCATCCGAGTTGGCGGAGATGGTACCGACCTGAGCGATCGACTTGCCGTCTTCACACGGTCTGGCCTGTTCTTTCAGTGCTTCAACAACGGCCGCAGTGGCTTTGTCGATACCGCGCTTCAGGTCCATCGGGTTCATGCCAGCAGCAACGGCTTTCAGACCTTCGTTAACAATGGCCTGCGCCAGAACGGTTGCCGTGGTAGTACCGTCACCAGCCTGATCGTTGGCCTGAGAGGCCACTTCTTTGACCATCTGGGCGCCCATGTTCTCGAACTTGTCTTCCAGTTCGATTTCCTTCGCTACAGACACACCGTCTTTGGTGATGGCCGGACCACCGAAGGATTTTTCCAGAACCACGTTACGGCCTTTCGGGCCCAGGGTTACCTTAACGGCGTTAGCCAGAATGTTTACACCCGCCAGCATTTTGGTGCGGGCGTCATTACCGAATTTAACTTCTTTAGCAGCCATGATGTTTACCTTTTGAATTCGTTAGTTAGCACAGGGGAAGACGGGTGAATCAGTCTTCCAGAACGCCGTAAATTTCGCTTTCGTTCAGGATCAGCAGTTCCTCACCACCCAGTTTGATGGTGTTAGAGCCGGAGTACTTGCCGAAGATAACGGTATCGCCAACGCTGACTGCAACGGCTTTCACATCACCGTTATCCAGAACCTTACCAGTACCGACGGCTACCACTTCGCCCTGATTCGGTTTTTCAGCCGCGGAACCCGGCAGCAGGATGCCACCTGCTGTGGTCTGCTCTTCTTCCTTGCGACGGACTACGACGCGATCGTGTAAAGGACGGATTTTCATTTCAAGCTCTCTCCGATAAGTAAGCACTTGTTTCAGGTTAAAGGCCCCGCCTCGCTTTCAGAATCTGTGCAGATGAAAGTGGCGTCAGGCAATGCAGTTCTGTTTATGGGGGGCTGCCACCAGATTTCAACACCCGCCCGGAAAAATTTTTTGAAGCAATTCAGTCTTCGCGGCGGTACTCACCTTCGATCACATCGCCGGGGCCACGACGCTCCGGCCCGGGGCGCTGATCATCGCCCTCTCCGGGCTCAAACGGGCCGCGGCCCATATTCATCCCACCCATGCTGCCACCAACGATGGTGCCCTTCTGCAACGCCAGCCTGAGGATTTTGGTCGCCAGCTGACTGCGGATGCCCGGGGTCAGCAGCAGAAAGCCGAACGTGTCGGTCACAAATCCCGGGGTCAGCAACAGGGCCCCGGCCAGTGCCAGCAGGAAACCTTCGGCCATTTCTTTGGCGGGCAGTCCGCCGCGCTGCATGCTTTCACTGGCGCGCATCAGGGTACTGAGCCCCTGAACCCGCAGCAGAGTCACGCCGATCATGGCGGTCAGCAGGATCAGGCCAATGGTGGGAAACAGGCCAAGAAAGCCGCCCACTTTGATCAGCACAGTGATTTCGATGACAGGAATAATGACAAAGAGAATGAATAAAGGCATGGACACTCCGCACGAGAATATCAGGTGTATATGGGGTCTCATCAACGAGATGCAAGGGCTGGCGCTTGATTAGACCGTTCGCAGCCGTCAGACTACAGACCGCCTGCAGCGGCATACGTTTCATTGCCCGTGCAGCCGGACATTATCCAGCCTGTGCCCGGGCCTGTTCTGCCAGCAGAACACAGGGCTGTAAACAGGAACTATAAAGACGTCGGAAAGGGGAACTCATGTCGACCGAACATTTTGACATTCTGATCGTTGGGGCCGGTTTATCCGGTATCGGTATGGCCTGCCATGTGACACGGGAATGTCCCGGCAAGACCTTCGCTATTCTCGAAGGCCGTGCCGCCATGGGCGGTACCTGGGATCTGTTCCGTTACCCGGGCATCCGTTCCGACTCGGACATGTTCACTCTGGGCTACAAGTTCAAACCCTGGAAAAAAAGCAACGGCATTGCCGATGGCAGCGACATCCGTCAGTACATCACCGACGCCGCAGCAGAACACAATGTCACGGACAAAATCCGCTTTAACCATAAGGTGAAATCCGCCAACTGGGACAGTGAGTCGTCGCTGTGGCAGGTCACCGCAGAGGTGAATGGTGAACTGCGTACCTTCACTTCCAGCTACATGGTTGGCTGCACCGGTTACTACAATTACGACGAAGGCTTCACCCCGCATTTTGAAGGCCGGGATGATTTCAAAGGCACTCTGGTTCACCCGCAGCACTGGCCGGAAGGTCTGGACTACAAAGACAAGAAGGTTGTGGTCATCGGTTCCGGCGCAACGGCCGTCACCCTGATTCCATCCATGGCCAAAGAGGTCAGCAAAATCACTATGCTGCAGCGTTCGCCGACCTACATTATTCCGATGCCGCTGGAAGACCATGTCGCCATTGGTCTGCGCAAGTTCCTGCCAGAAAAAGTGGTGTACACCCTGGTACGCATGCGTAACCTTTTCCTGACCTACACCTTCTTCAATTACTGCCGTCGTTTCCCGGCCAAAGCGCGCAGCATGATCTTCCACCTGAACCGCAAGTTCCTGCCGGAAGGTTTTGACATGACGCACTTCACGCCTAAGTACAACCCATGGGATGAGCGTCTGTGCGTGGTACCGAACGGTGACCTGTACAAGTCCATCCGCAAGGGTAAAGCTGAAGTCGTCACCGACCACATCGACCGTTTTGTTGAAAACGGCATTCTGCTGAAGTCCGGCGAAGTACTCGAAGCCGACATCATCATCACCGCTACCGGCCTGAACATTCAGCTGCTTGGCAAGGTGAACATCACCATCGACGGTCAGCCGTTCGATATCACAGATAAGATGAGTTACCGCGGCGTGATGTTTGAAGGCATTCCGAATGCGGCCATGATCTTTGGCTATACCAACGCCTCCTGGACGCTGAAAGCCGACCTGATTGCCGAGTACTTCTGCGGTCTGATCAAATACATGGACAAAAAAGGCTATAAGTCAGTGATACCGGTAAACGACAACCCGGCCATGGCGAAGAAATCTTTCCTCGACCTCAGCTCAGGTTACGTCAGCCGTGCCCGTGACCAGCTGCCGCTGCAGGGTGAAGAAGGCCCATGGAAGCTGAATCAGAGCTATGTCAAAGACTGGCTGTCGATGAAGCTGAGCAGCTTCGGTGCCAAAGAGCTGACTTACGACAAGTAAGCGTCATGCCGGAAACCCGCGCTGCGCAGCAACCGACCGCCGAAGAACGGCTGTGGCTGGCGCTCGCCGCCATACCCTGTGGCCAGGTGACCAGTTATGGTCGCCTTGCGGCGCTGGCCGGTCTGCCCGGGCGGGCACGCTGGGTGGGCAGGCAGCTGTCACAACTGCCGCAGGGATCGCGCCTGCCCTGGTACCGGGTGATGGGGGCAAGCGGCAAGCTGTCGTTTCCGCCAGAGAGCCCGGCCTTTGAACGACAACGTGCACGGCTGCAGGAAGAAGGCGTGGCCATCAGTGACGGTGGTCGCTTGCTGAGCCGCCGCTTCTGGCCGGATGAGTAAGCCGGGTTCTCAGGAAACCCGGTATTTGCTGGCTTCGTCTTTCAGGTGTTTCGACATCTGCTGCAACTCGTCGCTGACGTTGGACGACTGAGTCATGGCCTCGATGGTGCTGCTCAGCATGTCGTTGATCATGGCCGCATGACGGCTGACTTCCTGCGCCACTTTCTCCTGATCACGGGTGGCGCCCGCTACATCCTCAACAACCCGGGCAATGCGGTCTGACTGCTCAGCAATCGCCTTCAGCCCTTCACGGGTTTTACCCGTCAGCTCCACGGTGTTGGCCACTTCCGTCTGACTGCGCTCCATATGTTCCACAGCCTGCTGGGTGCCAGTACGGAATTGGGTAATGATCTCCTGAATACCGGCGGTAGACTGCTGGGTACGCTGCGCCAGTGAGCGTACTTCATCTGCCACCACAGCAAAGCCACGCCCCTGTTCTCCCGCCCGGGCCGCTTCAATGGCCGCGTTCAGGGCCAGCAGGTTAGTCTGCTCGGCAATACTGCTGATCACTTCCAGCACCTGCACAATATCCTGGCTGCCGGCATCCAGACGGTGAATCACTTCCGACGAATTACGGATGCACTCGGTTAACTGGTTCAGTGAAGTCACAGACGCCTGCATCATGTCCAGACACTGATCGGACGACTCCCGAGCCTGACTCGCACTGCCCGCAGCCTCACCCGAGTTGCCACTGATCTCGGTAATGGCACTGCTCATTTCGGTCATTGAGGTCACCAGAAAATCGGAGACCTTATGCAGTTCGTCGTTGCCGCGGCTGACATTCTGCTGGCTCTGTTCATTGGCAGCGGCCATCTGTCCGGCGGTGCTGGCCATACGGTCGGATGTCTCACGGATGGATGACAGAATGCCGGAGAAGCTTTCGAGCATGTTATTCAGCGCGCGGCTGGCCGAACCGGTTTCATCCGCTGCATTATTGTTCAGGCGCAGCGTCAGATCCGTATTGCCGGTCACGTTTTTCAGCATGCGGCTGAGCTTACGGATGGGCCCGGTAATCCGCCCGGCCAGTAACCAGGCTCCCAGAGACGAAATAACCAGTGCTCCCAGAATGACCGTGGCCGAGATCTCCAGAATGGTTCTGTTGATGACCGCCGCCGGGGCAAAGGCTTCGGACGCGTCAATCTGAGCAACCAGCCCCCACTGTACGTCTTTGATGTCCAGCGGAGAATAGGCCGCCAGCGCCCGTTCACCCCGGTAGGTCATAATTTCTGTGAATCCGGTGTCACCGCGTACCCCCAGATCCGCCGCCGCATGCGTCACCGGTTGGTAATTGATATTACTGTTCACCGACATAATGTGATCAATAATATCCGTATCAACGCCCTCTTCTTCCAGGCTGGCCTGATAAGCCTGAGGATTTTCTGCCATCTGACGGCTGATGCTGCGCATGGTCAGGTCAGCACCCACCAGGTAAGACTCCCCGGTCTTGCCCAGACCACTGCTCTCCCAGTCCTGATCATGTGACATGATGGCGTTGATACGGTCGACCGGCATCTGGAAGATCAGCACGCCCAGTTGACGGCCCTGTTGATAAATTGGCGTCGCTATGAAGGATGCCGGTGCTTCGTACGAGGGCGTATAAGGAGCAAAATCCGTCATAAAGGCTTCGCCATCCGGAAGGTCTTTGGCCTTGCTGAAGGCTTGCGCCAGTCCGGAATCACGGTAAGGCCCTTCAGTGAGCGAAGTGGCGAAATCCAGCTCTTTAAATACGGAATACACCATATTACCGGTGCGGTGATCGACCAGAAAAATGTCGTAGTATTTAAAATGCTTCAGGTAGTTCCGGAACACCGGGTGAAACTTTTCATGGGTAAAGGCGTAATCGCTCTGATTACCGGCATCAACCCAGACATCTTTTTCACCCAGCGGGTTCGGGTTCTCGTATATGAAGAGGTGCTGCAGGGCAACGGCTTCCGGGTGCAATCCTGAATAGAGATTCTCTGGCTGGATGGTCTTATGGGGGTTGTTATCCTGGTACTTCTTGTTAAATTCGTTGTGGTAGTAAGTTTTCAGCTCGTCCAGCTGCCTGGTGGTATCTGCCTGGGTATTGCGCGTATAAAAGTTGTAACCGTTTTTGAAGTTGCGCATGGCATCTTGGACGGTCGGGTCCTGAGAGAACGTAATCACCTGTTCCCGCACCATGTGGAACAGACCTTCAATATGGCTGCGGGTATTGTTGCGCACGGCAACCAGCTCTTTCTCGGCGGCATGTTCCAGTGCAACGCCCACTTCTTCTTTAACCGCAGACGAAATCACCAGACCGGTTATTAACGCACTGAGACAGGCTAGCGCACTGACCCCCAGGGTCACCTTGAATTTGATGTTCACCGGAACCTCCGAATAGTGTCATAAGACGACAATTAAGGCGTATTCTAATTGCGACTTATAAAATCTAGCCTATGCCATACGATTTACATAGCCGGAGAATTAATATTTAAGTATTAAACTTTCCGGGTATTTCAGGTGCCTGTTTTCAGAGCTTCCCTGAGCACAGAAATTACATTCACTCTGAAAGAATAGCACCGCACCGGAAACCGGCACGGCGCAGTCTGTACAGTTTTTGTACAACCCGGGTAAGAATCAGATAAGCAGTTCGCGCAGGTCTTCAAGATAGCCCGCCAGCAGGCGGCTGAAACGCGCGGCTTCAGCGCCGTCGATGACGCGGTGGTCGTAAGACAATGAGGTTGGCAGCATCAGACGGGGGACAAAGTTACTGCCATCCCAGACGGGTTTCATCTCAGCCCTGGAAAGACCGAGAATCGCCACATCCGGCGGGTTCACAATCGGCGTGAAGGCCGTACCGCCAACACCACCGAGACTGGATAACGACATACAGCCACCGCGCATGTCATTCAGACCCAGCTTGCCGATGCGGGCCAGTTCGGCTTTCTCCGCCAGGTCCTGAGCGATTTCAGTCACCGACTTTTTGTCCACATCACGGATGACGGGCACCAGCAGGCCTTTCGGAGTATCAACCGCCACGCCGATGTGAATGTAGCCCTTCATAATCAGTGACTCACCATCTTCGGACAGAGAGGAATTGAACGTCGGGTACACCTTCATCGCCTGTGCCATGGCTTTCATCACAAAGGGAACGATGGAGAATTTCACGTCTTTCTGTTTGCCGTTCTGCGCTTTGCGGAAGGCTTCCAGATCGGTGATATCCACCTGATCAAACTGCGTGACCTGCGGCACATTCAGTGACGCGATGGTCATCGCCTTGGCCGTGGCGCGCTTGATGTTGTTCAGTGGCTCGGTCGTCACCGGACCAAAGCTGGCAAAATCGACTTTGGGCACGGCAGGAATACCACTGCCACCACTGGCCACCGGGCTGTTCATGCGCTCTTTCACAAACGCCTGCACATCGTCTTTGAGAATGCGGCTCTTGGGCCCGGACGGTTTGACCAGAGACAGGTCGACGCCGAATTCTCGTGCCAGTTTGCGCACGGACGGACCGGCGTGAATTTTCGACGCCGGAGTTTCCTGAGTGGCGATAGCCGACTGAGCGGGGGCGGGAGCAGAGGGTTTTTTCTCCGGTGCTTTGGCAGCAGCTGGCGCCCCGGCGGGTTTTTCCGGGGCTTTTGCCACTGCTTTCACCGGTGCTGAACCTGTGGCCTGCGCCAGCAACTTCACCATAGGATCACCCTGGCTGACCTTGTCACCCAGTTTGACCAGCAGTTCTTCCACCGTACCGGCCTTACCCGCCGGGATTTCCATACTGGCCTTGTCGGTCTCCAGCACGATAATACCCTGCTCGGCATCGACGCTGTCGCCGGGGCGCACCAGCACTTCAATCACATCGACATCACTGGCACCGCCAAGATCAGGTACTTCGATGGTGACGGACTCTGCTTCACCGGACGGTGCAGCAGTGCTCTCATCTTCAGGCTCTGGTTCTGGCTCTGCACTGGCGGCTGGCTCTGCCGGGGTTTCCGTCACAGTGGGGGCTGCAGACGAACCACCACTGATTTCGGCCATGGCATCGCCGGCATTCACTTTATCGCCGACCTTCACCAGCAGTTTCTCGATCACACCCGCACTTTCCGCCGGGATTTCCATTGAGGCTTTGTCGGTTTCCAGTACGATCAGGGCCTGCTCAACCTCAACGCTGTCACCTTCGTGCACCAGCACTTCGATGACTTCCACGTCGTGTGCACCGCCCAGATCCGGAATTTTTAATTGCGTCATAATGAATTCCTTAGCTGTAGAGCGGGTCAGGTTTGGAGGCGTCAATACCCAGCTCGGCACGCCACTGTTCCAGCTCGGCACTGCTCAGGTCACCCTGCTTCATCAGCTCATAACCGGCTGCCCAGGCCACATGCTGCCAGTCCACTTCAAAGAAGCGGCGCAGTGCAGCACGGGTATCACTACGGCCGAAGCCATCCGTGCCGAGTACGTGATAACTGCGGCCTGCCGGCATGTAGGTACGGATCTGGTCAGAGTATGACTTCATATGGTCTGTGGCGGAGACGATCGGTCCGGCAGTCCCCTTCAGCTGGGCCGTCACGTACGGCTCCGGGGTTTTCTCACCGGCCGTCAGCAGGGCTTCGCGCTCACAGGCCAGACCATCACGGCGCAGCTCATTAAACGACGTTACAGACCAGACGGAAGGCGATACGCCTTTGCCTTCCAGCCATTCTGCCGCCTGCTCCACCTGGCGCAGAATGGAGCCACAGCCCAGCAGCTGGATCGGCTTGTCTTTTCCGGCTGACTTTTTCAGGCAGTAAATACCGCGGCGGATGCCTTCTTCCACGCCTTCCGGCATATCCGGATGGGCATAATTTTCGTTAAGTGTGGTGATGTAGTAGAAGACTTTTTCTTTCTTCTCGTACATGCGGGTCAGACCATCCTGAATGATCACCGCCAGCTCGTAAGCGTAGGTCGGGTCATAGGTCACGCAATTGGGGATGGTCGAGGCCAGTATGTGACTGTGACCGTCCTGATGCTGCAGGCCTTCACCGTTGAGTGTGGTACGACCGGACGTGGCGCCGATCAGGAAGCCCTGACACTGCATGTCACCGGCCGCCCAGGCAAAGTCACCGATGCGCTGGAAGCCGAACATAGAGTAATAAATGTAGAAGGGAATCATCGCCAGACCGTTGGTGCTGTACGAGCTGCCCGCGGCCATCCAGGCTGAGAAAGCACCGGCTTCGTTGATGCCTTCTTCGAGAATACGACCTTTCTTATCCTCGCGGTAATACATCATCTGGCCCTGATCCACGGGTTCGTACAGCTGGCCTTCAGAAGAATAGATACCCAGCTGACGGAACATGCCTTCCATACCGAAGGTCCGGGCTTCATCCGGCACAATGGGGACGACACGCTCACCCAGGTTTTTGTCTTTTGCCAGAGACGACAGCAGGCGCACAAAGGCCATGGTGGTGGAGATTTCACGGTCGCCACTGCCTTTGGTCTGCGCGGAAAAGGCATCCAGACCGGGGGCTTTCAGTGCCTGCCAGTTCTCTGTGCGTTGCGGCAGGTTACCACCCAGCTTCTCGCGCTGTTTGCGCATGTAGGTCATTTCCGGCGAGTCTTTCGGCGGCCGGTAGAACGGCAGATGCAGCAGGTCTTCATCACGGATCGGAATACCGAAGCGGTCGCGGAAGGCTTTCAGGCTGTCGATATCGAGCTTTTTCACCGAGTGTGCAACGTTCTGGCCTTCAGCCTCGCCACCCATGCCATAGCCTTTGACGGTATGCGCCAGAATCACGGTCGGCTGACCTTTGTGATTCACCGCTTCGTGATACGCGGCGTATACCTTGTACGGGTCATGACCACCGCGGTTGAGCTTGAAGATGTCTTCGTCGCTGAGCTCTTTGATCATCTCTTTCAGCTCAGGGTATTTCTCGAAGAAATGCTCACGGGTGTACTTGCCACCCTTGGCCTTGTAGTTCTGGTATTCGCCATCGACGGTTTCATCCATACGCTTCTGCAGCAGACCTTTGCGGTCTTTGGCCAGCAGCGGGTCCCAGTGACGGCCCCAGACGACTTTGATGACGTTCCAGCCCGCACCACGGAACTGGCTTTCCAGTTCCTGAATGATTTTGCCGTTACCGCGCACCGGACCATCGAGGCGCTGCAGGTTACAGTTAACGACGAATATCAGGTTTTCGAGTTTTTCACGACCGGCCAGACCGATGGCGCCCAGAGTTTCCGGCTCGTCACACTCACCGTCACCCAGGAAGGCCCAGACCTTACGGCCCTTACGCGGCACCAGCTCACGCGCTGACATGTAGCGCATAAAATGGGCCTGATAAATCGCCTGCAGCGGACCAAGGCCCATAGAGACGGTCGGGAACTGCCAGTAGTCCGGCATGAGCTTCGGATGTGGATACGACGACAGACCCGGGCCTAAGGCCTCCTGACGGAAGCGCTCCAGATCTTCGTCATTGAAGCGTCCTTCCAGATAACTGCGCGCATAAATACCCGGTGAGACATGGCCCTGATAATAAATCAGGTCACCCAGTGGCGAGACGTCACTGGACGGGTCCGGCGCGCGGAAGAAATGGTTAAAACCAACATCATAAAGAGTGGCACTGGAGGCAAAACTGGAGATGTGACCACCGAGGTCACCGGCGCCCTCTTTGTTCGCACGCAATACCATAGCCAGCGCATTCCAGCGGATCAGCGAGCGGATGCGGCGTTCCATAAACAGGTCGCCCGGCATTGGCGCTTCTTTTTCTGGTGGAATGGTATTGCGGTAGGGCGTTGTCATCGCGTACGGCAGCGGGCTGCCATCGCGGGTGGCGCGTTCTGCAATCCGCTCGATCAGGAAGTGTGCCCGTTCCAGCCCCTCGGCGCGGATCACCGAGTGAATGGCGTCCAGCCATTCTTTGGTTTCCTGAGGATCTGTGTCTTTGGTGTACACCTGATCGTCCATTCTAAGCTCCTGTCGGGGATCAAATTTTTATTCAGTATAGATGCTCATCAGGGACACATAAGTGAATATCCTGACAATCTGATCTATGGCAGGTCAGTCTGACAAAGGTTCATCCCCTTGCGGACCGCTTTCTGATTCCTGTGACCGGCTTCGCCTGCCAATGTCGGCACTTGATGGCCTTTTTCCGGGTTACGTTCACCGGATTTATCTCCATGCCGCAACAGTGTTTCTTCTGCACACAGGAAGACCTGCGGGAAACCGGCATTTCCGCCCTGCTTTTATGTCTATATTAAACAGAGGGATGAAAATGGGTCTTGCAGAAGGAGAAGAGGTTGCGGATGCCGGATAAGGACGTGCAGACAGCAGACACCCGGATCAGCGATTCTGAATTTTCTCAGTTCGGCGATTTTTTTTACCGGGTCACAGGCATACGTTTCGGCAAAGCCAAGCGCTATTTTGTTGACCGGCGTCTGCTCGAACGCATCACCGAATCACAGGCCGGATCGTTCCGTCAGTATCTGGCTCTGATCTCAGAGCCGGAGGGTACTGAAGAACGTCAACGGCTGATCAACGCTCTCACCGTGAATGAAACTTCCTTCATGCGCGAACGTTATCAGTTCCGCTGTCTGACCGTTTCGCTGCTGCCTGAGCTTATGGCCCGGCAACGCCGGGGAGAGCCTCTGCGGATCTGGTGTATTCCGTCGTCCTCCGGTGAAGAGCCCTACTCCATCGCCATGCACCTGCAGGAAACTCTGTCTGAGCCAACGCTGCGTGGCATACACATTACCGCATCGGACATCAGCACCCGCATTCTCGAACGTGCATCGCGTGGCCTTTACAGCACTCACAGTGTCCGCAACCTGCCGCCGGAGTGGACGGACAGGTACTTCACCCACACGCCACTGGGGTATCAGATCGCACCTGCACTGCAACGGCAGGTGGCCTTCACCCGGGTCAATCTTTCCGATCCAGCCGACATGCGCCAGGCCGGGACGTTCGACGTGATCTTCTGCCGTAACCTGCTGATCTACTTTGATGAAACCTCCCGGCGCGAGGCTGCAGAACGGCTCTTCCATGCCCTGAACCCGGGTGGATTCCTCTGTCTCGGGCATTCTGAGTCCATGGAGCAGATGTCCTCCCGCTTCCTCACCCGCAAGTTTCCTGACGCCCTCGTTTACCAGAAGCCTCTGTAGCCCGGCTGACACGTAAGTCGTGAAGTGGCATCGCTTTACGCTTGCGTTTGATAATAATTTGCATTTATACTTAGATCCAAGTTAAGCAAGATCTGTCCTGAAGCCGGAGAGAAGCATTATGTACGTGTGCATCTGCAAACAAGTCAAAGAGCGAGACATCATTGATGCCGCAGAGCGCGGCGCCGCTCACATGCGCGAAGTCCGCGAGTGCACCGGCCTTGGCAGCCAGTGTGGTAAATGTGCCCGTTACGCCAAAAGCGTATTCCGCGAAGCTCAGCTGAAAGCTCAGCAGTCTGCCGGTCTTTTTACCGCGGCCTGATCCCGTTTCCGGCCCACTCCCTCCCCGGGCCGGTACTGCACTCTGCAGTGAATAAAAATCACTTTTATTCTACAAAATTCCGAAGTATTTCTTTTCCTTCCACTCCCCTCTCTGCTGCGGCATTTTCTGATTAATTCACGTACTTTTTGTCTTGCAATTCCACATGATCGGCCCAGAATGGTCTGATAATTCCGGCCATTCGAAGGAGACAGCGCCATGAAGGGTGATGCAAAAGTCATTGAACATCTCAACAAAGTACTCGGTAATGAACTGATTGCCATTAATCAGTACTTTCTCCATGCCCGTATGTACAAAGACTGGGGCCTCAAGCATCTGGCCGACAAGGAATACCATGAGTCGATTGATGAAATGAAACATGCCGATCAGCTGATCGAACGTATTCTGTTCCTTGAAGGTCTGCCGAATCTGCAGGATCTGGGACGTCTGATGATTGGTGAAAATACCCAGGAAATGCTGGAGTGCGACCTGAAGCTGGAAATGATGGCCATTCCCGATCTGCGTGAAGCGATTTCTTATTGTGAATCGGTACGTGATTACGTCAGCCGTGATCTGTTCCAGGACATTCTGGAATCAGAAGAAGAGCACGTTGACTGGCTGGAGACCCAGCTCGGTCTGATCGACAAAGTCGGTCTGCAGAATTACCAGCAGGCGCAGATGATCGAAGAAGAATCCTGATTCTTCCCGGATTCAGACACAAAAAAGCACACCTGATGGTGTGCTTTTTTTATCGCCCGGATTAATCAGTGTCCGGAAAAGTCAGACAGAACTCAGGCAACGACCTCAGCTGCCACCGTCCCGGACTTCTTTCCTTTACCGTTACGGACGGCACAGGCGGCCACGGAACTGAGGAATTCCTCGCCCCAGTATTCGATGTCGTAATAACTGACCACATCATAGGCTTCATGCAAGCGGCCCGCGGCTTCATCCGGGTGCATGGATAAGGCGAAATAACAGGTTTCCCCCATTTCCACCGGATCGTGCGGGTTACACAGCACGGCACCTTTCACTTCGGCTGCGGCCCCGGCAAATTCCGACAAGGCCAGAACACCATTGCCTCCGGTCTTGCCCTGAGTCACCACGTATTCTTTGGCGACCAGATTCAGACCATCGCGCAGCGGCGTAATCCACATGACATCGGCCATGCTGTAATAAGCCACCAGCTCATCAAAAGGTACGGTGCGGAAGAAGAACTGCACCGGCGTCCAGCCAACCTGCGCGTAGCGGCCATTGATACGGCCAACGGCCTGCTCAATCTCCGACTGCAGTTCGTTGTACACCGTCATTTCTTTTGCCGCCGGTACACAGACCGTGACCAGGGTTACCTTGCCGTGCAGTTCGGGATGCTCCTGCAACATGCTTTCAAACGCCTGCAGCTTGGCCGGAATCCCTTTGGTGTAGTCCAGACGCTCGACCGAGAGCACCAGTTTGATGCCGTCCAGCTCGGAACGCAGTTCTGTCATGCGCTCCTGCACTTCCGGCTTGGCGAGTACCTTATCAACCCGCTTCAGGTCCAGACCTACGGGGTGAGCACCGAGACGGATGTAGCGGTCATTGAGTTTGATCTCAGTGGTCATTTCATCCAGACCCAGAGCACAGCCGTAGGTCAGGAAGCGCGGAGCACAGGCCGAACGCTGGGTGACTTCAAACGGCATGACCCCTTTGGCCACGTCGATAAAGTTCTCAGACTGACGCGGAATGTGAAAGCCGATGTAATCGCACTGCAGCAGACTGCCGACGATTTCCTTACGCCATGGCAGTACGTTGAACACGTCGGCCGACGGGAAATAGGTATGGTGGAAGAAGGCGATGTTCAGATCCGGACGCAACTCACGCAGATACGCCGGGACCATCCACAGGTTGTAATCGTGAATCCAGACCGTTGCACCTGCAGCGGCTTCGGCCGCTGTGCGCTCGGCAAATTTACGGTTCACCTTGCAGAATACTTCCCAGTGCTCTTCTTCAAATGTCGCGCGCTCCCAGAAGGTATGCAGCGTCGGCCAGAAGGCTTCTTTGGAAAAGCGCTTATAGAAAATATCCACTTCTTCTTTGCTCAGCGGCACACGGGCTGCCACCAGGTTCGGATATTTTTCTTTATCCACTTCGGTATGGATGGTGAATTCTTTCAGTGCCGGATCATCGATGGACCAGGCGACCCAGGCACCTTTTTGTCCGCCTTCAAAAAAGCCTGCCAGCGTCGGAATAATACCGTTAGGTGATTTGTGCGGACGCTGTTTCATCAGCCCGTCTTCGACATATTCTTCGTACGGCAGACGGTGGTACACAATCACCAGATCAGAATTACCCGGTTCAATCAGATCGCGGCTTTCGGCGTTGATTCCTTCTTCACCCAGGAAACCGAAATGGC
This sequence comes from Thalassolituus sp. UBA674, assembly GCA_002298335.1. Taxonomy (GTDB): domain Bacteria; phylum Pseudomonadota; class Gammaproteobacteria; order Pseudomonadales; family Oceanobacteraceae; genus Thalassolituus. The sequence continues at coordinate 102,862 of DBNK01000017.1, read as the reverse complement.
TGATGGCCTCGAGAATACCGCCGGCACCGCTGATGCTGGCGTGGTAAACCCGGGCGTCCTGCTCGGTCGCGTCAAGCAGGCCGGTCTCTGACTCACCCACGCACACGCCTTTGAAGTCATAGCTGAACATCGAGAGATCGTTCAGGGTATCGCCTGCTACCAGCACATCTTCTTTATTGGTACCCAGATGGTCGATCAGGGATTTCAGGCTGGAACCTTTGTTCACACCTTTGGGCAGGAAATCCAGATACAGTGCGGAGGAATACAGCACATCGCAACCCAGCTTATCGGCAATGGCCTGCAGCTCTTCTTTGTGCTTCTCCACGATGTCGCGCTCGCAGAAGTACGAACAACGGCGCTCCTGGGGCACGTCCTGACGGACCAGCCCGCGGATATGCTCAACTTCCTGATGAATCTGGGATTCACCCGGCCAGAGCTCTTCGACCTGCGACTGCACTTCAACCACAGGCTGCAGGGTTTCACCATCAACGATGGTGCTGCCCACATCACAGATGATGTAGTCAGGGCGAGGAATCGTCGGATCAGCCAGCAGTGGCATGACAGACTCAACCCCCCGGCCGGTGACAAAAATCAGATCAATATCCGGATGTGCGGCGATTAATTGGTAAAGCTGGTGACGGTTTTCCTGAGTACCGCCCAGAAAAGTCCCATCAAGATCAGTTGCGAGTAACATAAAATTCTCCTGTAACGAGCGGGCACACGCAGTCCCGGGCTCAGACAAAAGTTCCATTGTCATTGTGATGTGACCGCAATTGACGGACTGATGTTCCCCACTGCCGCCTGGTCAGGGCGATGCCAGCGGGGAATGACGCTTTTTCAGCGAATAACGAAGGGCTGCTTTTCAGCGGCCAGTCTGATGTAACCGGTCCTTGCCAGATCTGGTCTGGTCAGGACCCGTTTTCCTGAGGCCCGGCCGGTTGAGGCTCAGCCTGCTGGGATCCGGGTTGATAAAGTCTGATTTCTTCAGCCTGGCTGGTAGCGCCCTGGCTGGAGCCACTCTGACCGGAGCCACCCTGGCCAGAGCCAGAAAGGTCGGCGGCAGCCTCACCATCAGTGGATGTAGGCTGTTGTTCGGTGTCGTCCGGATGCATTTCCAGAGCAACAGGTGTAGTCCGTACCATGGCAACGAACTGTGCCGGATCACCGGTAACGATATCTTTGCGGGTTTTGTTCAGCTGCCAGACAGCAAAGCCTGCCAGACTGACCTGCATCACCGCAAAGTAAGTGGTCAGGGCCTGTGGGCCCAGCATTTCCATCAGCTGACCCGAGAAGGCCGGGCCGACTGCTGCACCAATACCGTGCAGCAATAGTAACCCACTCCCGCCGGCAAGTACATTTTCACTGTCCAGGTGGTCAATCAGATGCGCGATGGACAGCGGGTAAACCGTGAATGCCAGACCGCCATACACGGCAATCACAGCAAACAGAGCCCAGGCATGAATCATGGCGGCCGGATAAAGTAACAGCGCCACAACCGACGAAACCACCGTCACCATGGCCAGCACCCGGCGCCGGTCTACCCGGTCTGAATAACGGCCGATAGGGTACTGGAGTAAAGCACCACCAATAATCGCGGCGGTGACAAAAGCAGCAACACCTGATGTATCCAGACCAATACGGCTGGCAAATACCGCCCCCATGCCCCAGAAGGCGCCCATCGCCAGCCCGGACAGCAAGGCACCTGCCACCGCCACCGGTGCCGTGGTCCACAGGGTCGTAATCTTCATGCGCTGCACTTCAGGCACCGACGGCGGGGTTCGACGTGTCCAGGCCACCGGAACCAGACTCAGCGTTACCAGCATGGCCGACAGCGAAAACAGCATAAAGGTACCGACGTCGCCCAGTTTCAGCAGCTGCTGAGCCACAGCCAGCGCCGCAAGGTTCACGATCATATAGATAGCAAATACCTGGCCGCGTTGCTGCGCTGGTGTCTGGGAGTTCAGCCAGCCTTCAATCACGGTGTAGAGCACGACCAGCGACATACCGGTGATGAACCGCAATACACCCCAGACCACCGCCGACTCAAACATCGGGTGCAGAGAGACCGACACCGCGGCAAAGGCGGCGGCCACGGAAAAGGTGCGGATATGGCCGATGCGGCGCACTACGGGCAGGGTGACGAAGGTACCGGCAAAGAAACCGAGAAAATAACCGGACATAATCAGACCCATGGTCCGGTCATCGAACCCGGCCATACCTCCGCGGATCGCCAGCAGGGTATTGAGCAGGCCGCTGCCCAACAGCAGCAGAACCACACCACTCAGAAGTGACAGTATGGGACGGGTCAGGTGAAGCATAGGTATTCCGTTTTTTCCGGGTATGAATGAATCAGATTAATTACATATAGCCGGGCATTGCCCGGCTGTCAGGCTGAACCTTGTTATCCTGTTCAGCAGGTGATGGTTTTTTCTTCCAGCGTCGAAACGTCCAGATACGTCAGGCGCGTGGTATTGAAATTCAGATCGACAAACACCTCACAGTAGTATTCGCCGTGACGCCAGCCCATGTGCACACTGCTGTCATTACTGGAATTCAGCTCAAAATGCCCGTCAAAGGCCGGGTAATTACTGCGGAATTCCATCAGGCTGGTGAGACGCTGAACCACGGGGCGCTTCACATCTTCGGCAATTTCTTCGAGCGAATAATAATGACGGTTGATGTCACGCAGCTCGCCGGAACCGTTCATCAGCTCTTCATCATTGACACCGGCCAGCCAACCGACGTAATACACCTGAGGTATTCCCGGCGTGAACAGCTGTATGGCCCGGGCAGCGATGTATGCGTCGTCATTCTGCATCAGCGCATCGTAAAAGGTACAGGTGATCTGGTAAATCGCCCCGACACTGTGAATATTGGCGGCTGATTTCCGCATGATCGGATCAGCGGCACGCTGTTGCAGGTTGTCAATCAGGATACGGATTTTCTCATCCGGCAGCACACCTTCCACATCCGGAATACAGATGCCATCGTGAGTATCCAGTACTGTAATCATGTTACGCGGGCACATCCGCAGCCAGTTTTTCAGATAGACGCTGTTGGCATCCAGCAGGGAGTACAACACCAGTGGCGGCAAGGCAAAACCATAGGGGTGCATGTCACGCCGTGAAATTGCGTACTGGTAACTGGTGTGGTCATGCACCTCCGGCAGACAGCGGGCACCATAACGCTGTGCAACGGAATTCACCCAGTCGAGGTTACGGTAAACCTCAGGCTCAACCAGAAAACAGGTGCTGCCGATACGTTTGGTGGTGTAACCAAAGGCATCCAGCCGGAAAAGATTTACCCCTTTGTGTGCAAGAAAGTCGATATAACTTTCCATCAGGCGATAGGTGGCTTCGGCCTCATAATTCAGGTCGATCTGTTTTTCAGTAAAAGTACACCAGACCCGTTCACTGGTACCGTCTGCAAAGGTGACCTCGCGGAAAGGTTCTTTTTCTTTGCGGATATGAATTTTAGCCAGATCATCCGGTGTGATATCCGGCATTTTCTCAACACGCACAAACAGATCGGCGTATTCAGAATCGTCTTTTTTCGCAATAAAATCTTTGAACTCTTCCGACTCATCGGAAATATGATTGACCGTCAGGTCGGCACAGAAATCATATTCTGCGCTGATTTTTTCGATGTCTTTCCAACTGCCAAAAGCCGGATCAACTTCTTTGTGCGTCAGGGGAGAAAAGCCACCATCTGCATTGGATGGGTAAAACGGCAGAATATGTACGCCGCCGATGGCGTCACTGAGATAGGTATCCAGTACGGTGTAGAGATCGGCGAGGTTATTCCCCATACGATCCGGGTAACAGATTAGCTGTACCTGATTTCTGAGTGCCATACACACCTCCTTAGCTCTTCAGGGGCCTCATGCATTTAAACGGACAGTCTTTAACCTTAGCAGCCCTGTCCGTGAGGTCACCCCTATGGCCTCCTGTCGGAAGAGACAGGCGCGAATAAGGCGACCAACTGGTCAATGTGGGACGGATAACTAAACTGATAGTTCAGGTGAGGTTCCGTCTGAGATGATCGGAATCCGGGAATTCCGACGATACAGTGTGTTCCGCTACGGGCGTTCTGAGAATGACCGCTATGAAAGGCTAAATATTTGACGGATAAGCCTTTTTCCGGTACTTTGCGGAGCCTAGCAGACCCGATCATTGCCACATCCTGTAACGTGACCCGGGCTCTCCCCGGGTTAGTCCCGGTTCACCTGATACGCAGGGATAGGCGTCCCCGATCCGTGGGGCTTCCGCCATGAGATACTGCGGGCCAAAAGCCCCTCACTGTACTCTGACCTGCATTGAGACAGAATCTTAATGAAAGGCAAAAGCATAATGACGACAGAAAAGGTCGATGTTTTATTGGTTGGCGGCGGTGTCATGAGTGCTACTCTCGGAACCCTGCTTAACCGTCTGGACCCGTCACTGAAAATTGCCCTGGTCGAACGTCTCGGCCACGTAGCCCACGAAAGTACCGATGGCTGGAACAATGCCGGGACCGGTCATGCAGGTTACTGCGAGCTGAACTACACACCAGAGAACGAAAAGGGCGAAGTCGTTATCAACCGTGCCCTGTCGATCAACGCCAACTTCGAAATCTCCCTGCAGCTGTGGAGCACTCTGGTCGAAGACGGCACCCTGCCTTCCCCTGAACACTTCATCAACCCGACACCGCACATGAGCTTTGTCTGGGGTGAAAAGAACGTCGATTATCTGCGTGAGCGTCACCAGAAGCTGAGTGCTCACCATCTGTTCAAAGAGATGGAGTTCAGCGAAGATCCGGAAGTGCTGAAGCAGTGGATGCCACTGGTCATGAAAGACCGTGATCCCAACGAAAAAGTCGCGGCCACCCGGGTGAAGCATGGCACCGACGTCGACTTCGGCTCCCTGACCCGCAGCATGATTTCGCAGCTCGATAAGAAAGAGAACTTCAGCCTCAAACTGAAACGTGAAGTGGTCGGTTTTGAACATGCCCGTGATGGCAGCTGGTACGTCGGTATCAAAAACCTGGCGACCGGTAAATCCAAGACCATTCACGCCAAGTTCGTTTTCCTTGGTGCCGGTGGTGGTGCCCTGCCATTGCTGCAGGCGTCCAATATTGATGAAGCCAGCGGCTATGGCGGCTTCCCGGTTTCCGGTATGTGGCTGGTGTGCAGAGACCCTGAAATCGTCAAGCAGCACCACGCCAAGGTCTATGGTAAAGCGGCGATCGGTGCCCCCCCTATGTCAGTTCCGCATCTGGATACCCGTATCATTAATGGCGAACCGGCTCTGCTGTTTGGTCCGTTTGCCGGTTTCACCACCAAGTTCCTGAAGAAGGGTTCCAAGCTGGATCTGCTCAAATCCGTCAGCATGAGCAACCTGATGCCAATGATGGAAGTGGGTATCCACAACATGGACCTGACCCGTTACCTGATCAACGAAGCCCGTGCATCACACTCTGAGCGTGTGTCGTCACTGCGTGATTACTTCCCGGCCTGTAAAGACAACGACTGGACTCTGGCCCATGCCGGTCAGCGTGTTCAGATCATCAAGAAGGATGCGGAAGGTCACGGTAAGCTGGAATTCGGTACCGAGCTGGTTGCCGCCGAAGACAGCAGTCTGGCTGCCCTGCTGGGTGCCTCACCGGGTGCGTCTGTGGCCGTCAATGCCATGATTGAAGTGCTGGAACGTTGCTTCAAAGAGAAGATGGACGGTGGCTGGGGCGCCCGCCTGAAAGAGCTGATTCCATCCTATGGCGAGTCTCTGGTGAACGATGCAGAGCTGCTTGGCCGTGTACGTGAGCGTACTCTGTCGACACTGAATCTGACGCGCGACTGATCTGAGTCATATCCGGGTCAGCACCGCTCTTCCGGCGGGCTGACCCTTACTTTATTGTCTGTTGTTCCTGCCTTTCATCCTGCTGACTTACCCGCTGATCTCCAGCAGATTCACGCTGAATAACGCTCCGTCATCAAGCCAGCTCTCCCGACGCAGAAACCCGGCATTGGCTGCCAGTTCACTGATTTCTTCCAGTGAATACTTGTAGGAGTTTTCCGTGTGTATTCTTTCGCCCCGGGAGAAATGAAGATCCCGTCCGGCACAATGAACCACCTGTTCTTTCCGGCTGACCAGATGCATTTCAATACGGCTGTCCGTTTCATTAAAAAATGCCTGATGAGAAAAATCTGCCACGTTAAAGTCACCGCCGGTAATCTGATTTACATGATTGAGAATATTCAGATTAAATTCGGCTGTAATTCCCTGAGCATCGTTATAGGCCGCATTGAGAATCTCCGGATCTTTGCGCAGATCCACCCCCAGAATCAGCAGATCACCAGGCTGCATATCCTTACTCAGACGCTGTAAAAAAATCAGTGCCTGTTCAGGTGACATATTGCCGATGGTGGAGCCGGGATAAAAAACCACCTTCTGAGAGTCTGTATCAAGCTCCGGGAGTAATGACTGACCGGAGAAGTCAGAACAGATAGCGCGCACCTTCAGCCAGGGGTATTCCGCGGCAAGTTTCAGTGCCGACTGGCGCAGAAACTCTCCGGATATATCCATAGGCACATAGAGTTGGGGGTGAATCGCTTCCAGCAACAGCCGGACTTTTTCACAGCTGCCACTGCCCGGCTCCAGCATAATCGCATCACTCCGGCACCAATTCGCAATATCCGCTGCATGCCGCTGCAGCAAGCGGCGTTCTGTGCGGGTCGGGTAATATTCAGACGTGCGGGTAATGGCCTCAAATAATTCAGAGCCACGCTGATCATAAAAATATTTGGGGTTCAGGTACTTCTGCGTGCTGAGCAGACCACTGAGAATATCGTCCCTGGCATCACCAGTCTCAAAGGTTGCCATTTCGTACGTTACTGCAGCGGTATGCGTGTTCTGAGTCAGAGCGGATGACAGCATCTTTTTTCCTTTTTTTATCAGCGTGCAAGGCGGATGGCAGAGAACATCCAGCGATCCTTCGGATAGAAAAAATTCCGGTACGATGGCCGCAGATGTTCTTCCGGTGAAGCCCAGGAGCCTCCTCTTAATACCAGCTGCGACGACATGAATTTACCGTTGTACTCCCCTAACGCTCCGCTGGCCGGACGGTAACCTGGGTATGGCTGATAAGCGCTGGAGGTCCATTGCCAGCCAGCATCTGCCAGCTGCCGCATATCACTGCCGCGACTGTCGGCTGGCAGCATCAGTTCCTGCGGAGATTGTCCCGGCCAGAAGCAACGTGCCGCGTACTCCCATTCAGCTTCAGTCGGCAGGCGTGCACCGGCCCAACTGGCGTACGCCATCGCTTCATAGGCACTGATGTGATTCACCGGTCGCTGCAGATCCAGAGGCTTCAAGCCATAACCGGTAAATTCATACCATTCATTCTCACGCTGAAGCCAGTACAGGGGAGCAGACCAGCCTTCAGAACAGATACAGTCCCAGCCATCTGACAACCAGAGCTCCGGACGGCGATAACCGCCATCCTGCATGAACTGCAGATACTCACCATTGGTTACCAGCCGGTCAGCCAGCTCATAGGCCCCCAGAAAAACCGGGTGCTGAGGATGCTCATTATCAAAACTGAATCCCTCACTTTCCTTACAGCCCAGCTCAGTCAGCTCAGGGCAGAAACTGATCCACTCAATATCCGCAGCCACAGCTGCCATAGCGGGTGTCTGTGGCAGAAGCGCCGGCAACAAGGGGTTCTGAAAGAAGCTGTATTTGATATCCATGAAGAACAGCTCCTGATGCTGCTTTTCATGCTGTATTCCGAGCCGGCAGCGGCGGTACACCTCTTCCGCATCGGCGTCAGGAAGATCACCGAACAACTGCTCCATCGCCCTATCAACATGGCAGCGATACCGCAGTACCTCCTCCAGTGTCGGGCGCGATAACAGACCACGCTGATCACGCGGATACTGTTCACCAACCGCGTTGTAATAAGAATTGAACAGATATTCGAACTGAGGATGAAACGGCTGATAGCCGGGCAGAAACGGCGTCAGCAGAAAGGTCTCAAAAAACCAGGTGGTATGGGCCAGATGCCACTTCGGCGGACTTACGAACACTGCCGCCTGCAGGCCGTAGTCTTCGGTCTGCAAGCCATTGCAGATATCCGGAAAACGCTGTCTTGTGGCCCTGAACTGAGATATCAGGGGAGTTTCCTGCATTCACACCTCCTGTTTCTGAAAGCAGTGTGTCAGGAGAACACGTCAGTTATGTTTCACCCTGACGCAATCGGAGCCCAGATGCAAATGACTGGCACCTGATGCCATTCATCAGAGACCCTCAGACAGGAAGCAAGTTCAGAACGGGAATAGCTCAGCTCTCAGGAAACCAGTCAGATACTGATCAGCCAGCCGGAAAGTGAGAGACCTGCGTGTTTTCAGCAGGCATAAAAAAGCCCGGAAAAACCGGGCTTTATAAATAACGGTCCAGATGGATGAACCGCAAAATCTCAGCAGGTTAAAGCGTTGACGAGGCCGCTGCTGCCAGGCAAAAACCGGCGAAGGAACGGAGTGTACAATTCGTACATGAGCATCCTGAGCCGGTTTTTAACACCGCACAGTCAAGCGCAGCAGGTTCAGACAGGTCCTGAAGCGTTACGAGCGACACGCAGGCAAGGCATAAAAAAGCCCGGAAAAACCGGGCTTTTCAGAAACGGTTCAGATGAATGAACCGTTGCGAGCGCAGGCTGTGCAAGGCAAACGTTCTTGAAGAAGCGGAGCGTACACGAAGTACGTGAGCATTCTGAAAGAACGTTTAACACCGCACAGTCAAGCGCAGCAGGTTCAAGCAATTAGCCGAAGAAGGAGATCATAACCCCTGCCGCCACTGCCGAACCAATAACCCCAGCCACGTTCGGCCCCATCGCATGCATCAGCAGGAAGTTCTGCGGGTTCGCTTCCAGACCGACCTTATTGGATACACGGGCCGCCATTGGTACGGCGGATACACCGGCAGAACCGATCAGCGGGTTGATCGGATCTTTGGTCACTGCGTTCATCAGTTTGGCCATCAGAACACCGGCTGCAGTACCGACACAGAAGGCAATCAGACCCAGGACGATGATCGCCAGAGTGCTGCCATTCAGGAAGGCATCAGAGCTCATTTTGTAGCCCACAGACAGACCGAGGAAGATGGTCACAGTGTTGATCAGTGCATTCTGAGCAGTGTCGCTCAGACGCTCAACCACACCGGATTCCTTCATCAGGTTACCGAAGCAGAACATACCCAGCAGCGGTGCAGCGGATGGCAGCAGCAGTGCAACCAGAACCAGAATCGCCAGCGGGAAAATGATCTTCTCAGCTTTGCTCACTTCACGCAGCTGTACCATCTTGATCTTACGCTCTGCATCGGTGGTCAGCGCCTTCATGATCGGTGGCTGAATCAGCGGCACCAGAGCCATGTAGGAATACGCTGCTACCGCGATAGCACCCAGCAGTTCAGGGGCCAGCTTGGAAGCGATAAAGATGGAGGTCGGACCGTCTGCGCCACCGATGATACCCACGGCTGCAGCCTGCTGCAGTGTGAAGTCCATCAGGCCAGCGTCCGTCAGCAGCACCGCGCCGAATACGGTACCGAAGATACCGAACTGAGCAGCCGCACCGAGCAGCAGAGTCTTAGGGTTCGCCAGCAGAGGACCGAAATCTGTCATGGCTCCTACACCCATAAAGATCAGCAGTGGCGCCACGCCAGAGGCGATGGTCACACTGTAGAAGGTGTAAAGCATGCCGCTTTCAAAGCCCAGAGACGCACCCAGTGTCAGGGCTTTTTTATACAGCCCGGCGGTGGCGTGGTGATAGGCGTCCAGCATAGCCTGCATACTGGCATCCGGGGCAAGCCCGAGCAGGTCACGGAACTGTGCCAGAACCGCAGCATCACCACTGCGGATGGCTGCTTCAGCGGCAGACCAGCCCATACCGGCACCCGGGATGTTTACCATCAGGGTACCGACAGCAATCGGCAGCAGCAGCAGTGGCTCAAAGCCTTTTTTGATGGCCAGGTACAGCATACCGAAAGCCACCAGCATCATGATCGCCTGGCCCGACTCTATGTGAGCGATACCAGTGTCATTCCAGAGGTTGATCAAACTTTGCATTTGTCTTCCCCTATCAGGCCAGGGTGTACAGGGTGTCGCCTACTTTCACAGAGGAACCCTCTGCGGCAGCAACACTGGCGATGGTACCGGCACGTGGCGCACGGATTTCTGTTTCCATTTTCATGGCTTCCAGAATGATTACGACGTCACCTTCGGCTACCGCCTGACCTGGCTTGGCCAGAACTTTCCAGATGTTACCTGCCAGCGGAGACGCAATGGCTTCACCACCGGTCGGTACAGCACCTGCTGGTACCGCAGCGGCAGAACCTGAGTCACCACCAAAGGACATCGGCGCACCGTTCACAGGGGCCAGATCCGTAACATCACCGCCTTCGTTCACTTTCACCACGTATTCGTTGCCGTCTACGCTGATGGTGTAAGTATCCGCTGCAGCACCGGTTGGTGCAGGCTCAAACGCAGCCGGGTTGCCACGGTTTTCAAGGAACTTAGGCGCGATCTGCGGGAACATGGCGTAGGTCAGGGCGTCGTCGATCTTGTCAGCAGACAGAGTCAGGCCCTTGTCAGCCGCCAGTTTCTCAACGTCGGCGATTACTTTATCCAGTTCATTTTCAATCAGGTCAGCCGGACGGCAGGTGATTGCTTCTTTGCCTTCCAGAACACGGGCCTGCAGCTCAGCGTTCATTGGCGCAGGCGCTGCACCGTATTCGCCTTTGAGGATGCCCTGAGTTTCTTTGGAGATCGACTTGTAACGCTCGCCAGTCAGTACGTTCAGTACCGCCTGAGTACCCACGATCTGTGAGGTCGGAGTTACCAGTGGGATGTGACCCAGATCTTCACGGACACGTGGGATCTCTTTCAGTACGTCGTCGAACTTGTCAGACGCACCCTGCTCGCGCAGCTGGTTTTCCATGTTGGTCAGCATGCCACCCGGAACCTGAGCAACCAGAATACGGCTGTCGGTACCACGCATGGCGCCTTCGAACTTGGCGTATTTCTTACGTACTTCGCGGAAGTAAGCAGCGATCTCTTCGATCAGCAGCAGATCCAGACCGGTGTCACGGTCAGTGCCCGCCATAGCGGCAACCACAGATTCTGTGGCGGTGTGGCCGTAGGTCATGGACATAGAAGAAATCGCGGTATCAACACGGTCGATGCCCGCTTCGATAGCCTTCAGGATGGTCATATCAGACAGACCAGCTGTCGCGTGCGCGTGCAGCTGAACTTCGAGGTCAGTCTGAGATTTCAGACGGGATACCAGTTCAAACGCATGGTAAGGAGTCAGGATACCGGCCATGTCTTTAATGGCAATGGAGTCCGCGCCCATGTCTTCGATGCGCTTGGCCAGATCAATCCACGAATCCAGAGTGTGTACCGGGCTGGTGGTATAAGACAGTGTACCCTGTGCGTGTTTGCCCTGTTTCTTAACGGCTTTCAGTGCAGTTTCCAGGTTGCGCGGGTCGTTCATGGCGTCAAATACACGGAAGACGTCCACACCGTTGGTGGCAGCGCGCTCAACAAACTTCTCAACCACATCGTCAGCATAGTGACGGTAACCCAGCAGGTTCTGACCACGCAGCAGCATCTGCTGTTTGGTGTTCGGCATGGCCTTCTTGAATTCGCGGATGCGATCCCATGGGTCTTCGCCCAGGAAACGGATACAGGAGTCGAATGTAGCGCCGCCCCAGGATTCCAGTGACCAGTAACCGACCTGATCCAGCTTGCCGGCGATGGGGAGCATATCGTCGATGCGCATGCGGGTAGCAAGAATCGACTGGTGAGCGTCGCGCAATACGACGTCGGTGATACCTAATTTCTTAGAATCGGACATGGGTAAATGCCTTTTCTTCCGTTGACGTTGATAACGTGTGTGTTGTGTGTTCGCGGACTACTTCTGGCGTGCGCGATGTTCTTTTACCGCCGCAGACAGTACTTTTAACAGCTGCGGGTCGACACCTGCTGAAGGGGCAGCCGGCGCAGCAGGAGCTAGCGCAGGTTTTACTTCCGGTGCAATTTTATTAATCAGGGTGGACATAAACCCGGTTACGAATACCAGCATCGTCAGAAAGACGAATACCACACCCATACCGAAGATCATGAGCTCCAGACCCTGGGATACGAGACTTGTCTCAGCCATCCGGGGGCTCCTCGTGTGTGTTTATTTCTGGCTCGCGGGCGTTTATTACAGGCACAGATGTACCAGCCCCACGGCCCGCAGAGCCGGGGTAGAGTACTTAAAACACCTGTTTAAAGCAACTGAGCGTCCTGCCTGTGGAACACCGTGAAACACTGAACACAGGGTCATCTCACTGGTATTATGCTCACCCCGATGCCTGAGTCAGACCCCATGTTCACTGGTACCCTCCCGTTTTCCGCCACCTCCCGGCCGTATATTGCACTCGCGCCAATGGAAGGACTGATGGACGGAACCTTCCGGGAGCTGCTCACTGCCATCGGCGGAATTGATCATTGTGTGACCGAATTCATACGTGTGACCCATCAGGTCTACCCGGAGAAAGTCTTCTACCGCTTCGCACCTGAGCTTAAAAACGGCGGTTGTACCCGTGCCGGAACACCCGTGCATATCCAGTTGCTCGGCAGCCATCCCGAACTGCTGGCCAGAAATGCTGCAAAAGCGGCAAAGCTTGGGGCACCCGCGATTGATCTTAACTTCGGCTGCCCGGCCAAGACCGTCAACCGCAGTCAGGGCGGCGCGGTATTACTGCAATACCCGGACTTGCTGAATCAGATTGCGACGGAAGTACGCAAAGCCGTGCCTTCGCATATTCCGGTTTCCGCAAAGATGCGCCTGGGATTTAAAGACAAGTCGTTGGCTGTAGAAAATGCACAGGCACTGGCGGAAGGCGGTATTCAGTGGCTGACCGTTCATGCCCGTACCAAACTTGAGGGCTACAAGCCCCCTGCCTGGTGGAGCTGGATCAACACCATCCGCATGAAAGTGAAGATTCCGGTATTAGCCAACGGAGAAATCTGGACACCGCAACAGGCACATCAGTGTCAGCATGAAAGTGGCAGCGACCTGCTGATGATAGGTCGTGGCCTGGTGGCAACACCGGACCTTGGTTTGCGCATCAAAAATCCGGATCACACGCCAATGACGCTGCAGCAGAACCTGGCTTTGTTAAAAACGCTGGCTCAATCACTGCCCGACCTGACCGACAAACAACTCACCGACCGTCTTAAGCAGTGGCTGCACTATTACTCAATGCACTCTGCTGAAATGCAGAATGTATTTGACCGGGTGAAAAAAGAGCGCAGCCGCGAAGGATTTTTTGCTGTACTGCAGTCACCCATTCCATTCTGATTGCTTCTGAAGAGCAGATAACGATTTAGAAGACGGCTATCAATTTCATAAAATCAATTGATTTTAAATAACAACAATTCTCACCTACTCTGAATTCAATACTTCAGATTCAGAGGAGACTCCTCATGGCCAAGACTCTCAGCTTTGCGGCGATGCACTTCAGCATTGCCTTTAGCGTGGCTTATCTGCTCAGCGGCAGCTTTCTGGTCGGCGGTGCCATTGCCATCGTGGAGCCAACCATCAATACCGTGGGTTATTACTTCCACGAGAAGTTCTGGCAGAAAAGTCAGTTAAGGCAGGATGGTGGTTCTGCCCTGACCGCATGAAGGCAACAGCGTATTCGCCATAAAAAAGCCCCGGCAAATATAGGATTCTGTCGGGGCTTTCTCATTACAAGACCGCAATCTACTGCCTCATCAGACGCAGAGCTCATACAGCTCTTTCAGCAGCTGTTCCGTCTCATTCCAGCTGATGCAGGCATCCGTGATCGACTGACCGTACACCAGCGGCACACTGTCATCGTTCTGGCGGCCTGCCTCAAGGAAGCTTTCCAGCATAATTCCCAGAATACCTGTATTGCCTGCTGCTCGCTGCGCAACGACTTCCCGGGCGATCGGTAACTGACGATCATGTTGTTTGCAGGCATTGGCATGGCTGCAGTCCACCAGCACTTTCTGGTGGCAATCCGCTGCTGCCAGCTCACGCAGAGCCGATGAGATGGATGCCTCATCATAGTTAGTCAGGCCATGCCCACCACGTAATACCAGGTGCGTATCCGGGTTTCCGGGGGTATCCAGCATCACCATCTGACCGTCGGCGTTTACGCCGAGAGTATGGTGGCTGTGACGCGCCGCCATCATGGCGTTGATGGCATTGGTGGCCGAGCCATCAGTGCTGTTTTTGATACCCACCGGCATGGGCAGGTAGCTGACCATCTCACGATGAGTCTGAGATTCAGCAGTGCGTGCGCCAATGGCCGTCCAGCTGATCAGATCATCCAGGTACTGCATTACCAAGGGGTTCAGGCCCTCGTTGGCGATAGGCAGTCCCATCTGGGCCAGACGCAGCATGACGCGGCGTGAGCGTTCAATACCCTGCGCCATATCGCCTTTGCCGTTACGTTGCGGATCGTACGCCAGGCCTTTCCAGCCCACATTGGTGCGCGGCTTTTCGACATAGGCTCGCATCACCAGCAGCATACGGTCGGCCAGCTGTTCGTTCAGTGTCGCCAGCTTTTCACCGTATTCCAGCACGGCGTCTTCATCGTGTACCGAACACGGGCCGGTGATCACCAACAGGCGCTTATCGCGTCCATTCAGGATATCGCGGATCTGCTGGCGTTGTTGTTCAATCTGTCGGGCCAGATCTTCACTGACCGGCAGCTGTTCTTTCATCATCCTTGGTGTAGATAAGGGACGGATGGCTACTTCGGTCGTCAGTGTCTGTTCAATCTTCTGTTCTGCGGTATTCATGTCGTTCTCTCAAGTCGGTAAAAATCGCTACGGTGTCTGCTTCAGCTGGAGTGAAAATAAGGTTTAAATCGCCAGCTCAGGCTATAACGATATCCGGCTCTGTAGTGCTGTTTTCTGTTGTTCATCATCATTTCTGCACACATAAAAAAACCCCGATTGGCAGACTGCCAGTCGGGGTTCTTCCGGTGGCAGTCGGTATGAACCTGACTGCCTGTAATCTCAACTCAGTGGCAGCCCGGCTCTTGGCTAAAATAGCCATAACCAAACCACCAGAACATGACAGACACAGTCTCACCTGCCACATCAGCGACTGGTGTTTTTACGGTATGGAGTGTCTGCGAGTTCGTTTTCATAGATTCATAGTACGATTAATCCGGACGAATGCAAGCCTGTCAGTATATATATGGCCAGACTGACAGCTACCCAAGGACTACATGGATCCTGCGGTCAAGACGCAGGATGACGGCAATTCGAAATCGATATATTTACATCTGTCATCCTGCGGCTTGACCGCAGGATCCATTGATAAACATGTCTTCGAACCGGTCAGGGCGCTTCGCAGAGTACCACTGCCCGCAGCGGCGCCGGATAACCCTCTGCGGTTTTGTTCACATCATCCGGATCAAGAAAGTCAGGCAGCGACTTAAAACGCATCCAGTCGGTGCTGCGCTGCTCTTCCAGGCTGGTCTGGTTCAGATCCACGACCCTCGGATTCTTCAATCCGGCACGACGGCACCAGAGCAACAGGGTTTCGACCGACGGCAGGAACCAGACGTTGCGCATCATGGCATAGCGGTCTTCCGGCATCAGTACTTCGCCCAGCTCCCCTTCAATCACCAGCGTCTCCAGCACCAGTTGTCCGCCCGGACGCAGGGTGTCACGCAGCTCCTGCAGGTGATCAATCGGCGATTTGCGGTGATACAACACGCCCATTGAGAACGTGGTATCAAAGGCCTGCAGACGCGGCGGTACATCCTCCATCTTCAGTGGCAGCAGATCGGCTTTAAGTGGCCCCAGTGCTTTTTCAGCAAAGTGTTTATAGGCCTGAAACTGCATCAGGAACAGGCGCGAGGGGTCAATACCAATAACCCGCCCTGCTCCGGCACCTAACATACGCCAGACGTGGTAACCGGAACCGCAGCCTACATCGAGCACAGTGCGGCCTCTCAGGTCCGCCAGGTGTGGTGCAACCCGCTCCCACTTCCAGTCAGAACGCCACTCGGTATCAATGTGGGTATCAAAAAACGAGAACGGCCCTTTACGCCATGGCATCAGGCCACGCAGGCCTGACTCAATCTGCTGCTGATCATCTGCAGAAACCGCACCACGGATGTTGAGATCGTATGAGGTCAGATCACAGGATTCCGGTGTCACCTCCGGCAGACTGTACAGAGCCTCCAGCCAGCGTGCCTGATCACCGTGTTCTTTGTCGTGCAGAAACTCCTGCAGTTGAGCACCGAGTACGGTTCCCCAGGGCGCAAACCGGCCCTCACGCATAAATGCCTGAACGTCATCGAACCAGTGAAGCAAGGAATCCGGGTTAGTCATAGTTGCAGAATAAAACTATTTAATCGCGAGATAGGAGGCAAAGTTAAAACACTGATACCATCGGATCACCTGAGAAAAACCGGCGTCTTTTAAGCGCTGAATATGCAGGGACTCTGATTCAGGAATAAGGACGTCTTCGATGGCACTGCGCTTCTGCGCAATCTCCAGGTCAGAGTAACCGTTAGCGCGTTTAAAATCATGATGGAGCTCCGTCTGCAGGTTCTGTTCGTCAGCTTCAAAGGCGATCTTTTCAGACAGAATCAGTGCACCGCCGGGCAGGGTAGCCTCCGCGATTTTCTGCAGAAGCTCCGCACGCTGAGCCACCGGAATAAACTGCAGAACAAAATTCAGGGCCGTTACCGAGGCGTTTTTCATGCGGTAATTGCAGATATCCGCACACACGAGTTCAACCGGGACTTTGCCGTCATCCAGCGCAATATAGTGCGATGCCTGCTCCAGCATGGAAGAAGAATTGTCTACCGCGACAATACGGCAGCCTGTCTGCTGAATAGCATGGCGCATGGCCAGGGTCACAGCGCCAAGTGAACAGCCCAGATCGTAAACACTGGAATCTGCCTGAGCGTAGCGCGCGGCAATGATGCCCGACATGGCAACGGTCTCGGCATAGCCGGGAACCGAGCGACGGATCATATCGGGAAAAACCCGGGCGACGGCACGGTCAAAAGTAAAGTCCGGGACTTTATCCAGGGCGTTGCGGTAGATGTTGTCCTGTTCGCTCATCAGCTTGATCGGGTCCGGCGCGGAAAACGCGTAGTGTAAGCGGGTATGTTAAGACAGTTCCACCCCATCAGGCCACATAACCACCTGATTGCGCCCCCCTTCTTTGGCCTGATACAGGGCTCGGTCGGCCTTTTCCTGGACGGTCTTCAGGGATTCATCGCCAGTCCACAGAGCCGCGCCGATACTGCAGGTAACCGGCACCCTCAATGACGCGTGTGTGATATCCAGTGATGCAACGGTTGTGCGGATACGTTCTGCCAGCGAGAGCAGCTCGTTAGCGCGGATATCCGCTGCAAGCACCGCAAACTCTTCGCCGCCGTAGCGATAAATATTATCCCCCTGCCGCAACAGATCATGAATGGTCTGGGCAACCTGAAACAGCACAGTATCACCGGCGGCATGCCCGAAGCTGTCGTTAATCTGTTTAAAGTTATCCAGATCCAGCATCAGCAGGCCGACCGGCTCACCATGTCGGGTTCCGTGTTTTTCCAGGCCGGTAATCATCAGCTCATAGGATGTACGGTTGAGGATTTCGGTCAGGTGGTCGTACCGTGCTTCATCACGGAGGCGTTTGAACTGGCGCTCGATTTCGCGGCTGCTGATGATCAGGGCACCAAAGCGCGACATTTCCTGTACTACAGCCGGTAGTCGGCAGATACTCACCAGAGCATGGAATTCATGTCCGTCGGAACGCAGTAAGCGCATCAGCTCCGGATGCTGATCTTCGGGAGATTCAAAGCGGTTCTCCAGATTTTCCAGCCGCTGGTGAAAGCGGTTTTTTTCGGTGACCGGAATATAAATGTCGATGTTTTTCCCGGAGGTATCCGGCATTCCGACCAACCGGTTAAAGCCGCCGTTGGCCATCCGGATGTTGCCCGTGCGGTCAAAAAACACGACGCCACCGGAAATCGTGTCCAGTACCGTACCCAACTTAGCTTCGGTGGTAAGACGACGGTCCATTTCATGGCGTAACAACTCCAGCCACTTATCTTCGCGGGATGCCGCCCAGATCACTCCGGACACCGCCGAGATACAGAAGCCCGCTGCCAGCACTGAAATCGTCAGCGCCGGGCTGATCATGCCCAGCTTTTCCAGCTTGAACAGAAGGAAACTCAGTATGACCGGAAAAATAATCACGGGAATCAGCAGGATCTGCAGTAAACGCCAGCCGGATGACTGCATTCTCGTCACCCTTCCCGGAATCTCAAACAGAGTGAAGCCGATGGCAGTAAACAGCAGAATAAACGCCAGTGAGGTATGTGCGGCCATGGTTGAAAAGAAAGGCACCCTTAACAGGCCCGCCGGATCAATCAGATAGGTCATAAATGCTGCCGCCGGTATTGAAATCCCGACCATCAGCATGGCGAAAAACGCGGGACGGGCAGACTGCCGTAACCGTGTTGGTATCATCATCAGGATACTGAGAATGATGAAGGTGACACAGGCAGCTGGTGACGGTCGACCCGGGTAAAACTCACCGGATGAATCCGTATACAGCAGTTGATCAATTCCGAAATCCTGCTGCAACGGATACTGCAGCAGACTGGCCAGCATGAAACTGCCAACCAGCGTGCCTGCCACTTTGGGACAAGGGCCGGTGAACAGCTGATTACAGGCGAGAATACCCAAAGAGAGAATGGCGAGTCCGAGGGCGGTATTTACCTTCATTGAAGGCAGGCCCTCCGACAGATAGGTCAGTGCCGGAACATCAAAAAACCAGCCACCAAGAACAATCAGTGATGACGCCAGGGTCAGAAGTGTTGCAGACCGGCTGAACATATCCTGCGGCCCAGGAGGCTGCTGGTTTCCCTCCAGCGTTGTCCAGTCACTCTGTTGTATCAATCCGGAATCCTCCCGCTTCTGACACGTCCTGAAATCAGATTAGATGATTCACAGGAAAAGGGATATACATCGGCTCATATTCAGGTTTCAGTGTCGTCTGCCTGATGGCTGCCGAGCATATGTTCAGCCTCAGCATCTTCGATGAGAGTCCGGCTCATTTCCTTTTTCACCCGCACACCCAGTTTGCGGAACTGATCCGCCTGACTGACGAGATTACCCCGCCCGCCTTTCAGCGATTTCCAGGTTTCGTCATAGGTGTTCTGTACTGTTCCCAGCTGTTTCCCCAGCATTTCCAGCCGCTCAACAACCGTTGCCAGTTTGTCATACACCTTGCCGGCCTGATCCGCGAGTTTTTCGGTACTCTGATTTCGCCGCTCAATCGCCCAGATACTGGCAACCGTTCTCAGAGTCGCCAGCAGAGTCGTTGGGGTTACCACCACAATGCGCTTTTCAAAGGCTTCACTGAAGAGCCCCGCGTCCCGTTGGAACGCTAACATAAACGCGGGTTCCACCGGCATGAACATAAAGACAAAATCCGGTGAATTAATACCATTGAGCCCCTGATAGGCTTTTTCGCTGAGGCTGCGGATGTGCTGACGGACGGCATCGCAATGCTGGCGGGCATACTGCTCGCGCTGCTGATCATCCTCAGCATTCACATAATCGGTATAGGCATTCAGCGAGACTTTGGAGTCGATGATGATGTGCTTGCTGTCGGGCAGATGAATAATGACATCCGGCCGGTAACGGCGTCCTTCGTCATTATGATGACTGGCTTCGCGTTCAAACTCCTCTCCGGCACGCAGGCCTGACTGTTCCAGTACCGTCTCCAGCACCAGTTCCCCCCAGTTACCCTGCATTTTTTTCTCACCACGCAAAGCCGTGGTCAGGGCATGGGCATCGGCACTCATCTGCTGATTGAGCTTGTGCAGTTCGCCGATCTGTTCCTTCAGGGAGGTACGGTCTTTCACATCGGCGATATACACTTCTTCGACTTTCTTTTTCAGGCCGTCGAGCTGTTCGCGGAATGGTGTCAGCAGGCTGGTCAGCCCCTGTTGATTCTGCTCGGTGAACTGACGGCTTTTCTGCTCGAAGATTTTCTGTGACAGGTGCTCAAATTCTTTCAGTAACTGCTCGCGGGATTCCTGCAGCAGAGCCAGCTTTTCCGCGTTGCTGCGTGCTTCCTGTTGACGGGCTTCACGCTCCGTTGCCAGTCGGGCCTGCAGGGCAGATTCTGACTGACGCAGACGCTGCTCTTCCTGTTTTGCACCGTCGAGGGCATTCTGCAGCTGTGCCGTCCGCTCACCGAGGCGGGCCGATTCCAGCGACAGACGCTGGCACTCATTACGGCTCTGTTCCAGTGCCTGCTGCAGCTCAGAATTCAGCGGCTGTTCTTCCGCGTCAGTATCGCGGTTGCCACGTCGGCCCAGCCACCAGCCACTGAAAACAGAGGCCGCGATCAGGATCACAAGCCAGCCTGCCAGCATCACCGGCAGAGACAGAACTTCAGTCGCCATCAGTCAGTATGTCCTGCAGTGAATTCACCATCAGGTCCGGCTCACTGAGAGCAATATCTTCGCCGTGGTTATAACCGTAAGTTACCGCCACACAGGGCACACCAGCGGCTTTCGCGGCACGGATATCACTGCGTGAGTCACCGATCATCAGTGCCCTGGCCGGATCCGTACGGTGCCATTCGCAGGCATGCAGTAAGGGGCCGGGGTCGGGTTTTTTAGTGGGCAGGTCATCGCCACAGAGAATTTTGCTGAACAGGTTCTCCCAGCCCAGAGCACGCAACAGTGGCAGCGTAAACAGCCGCGGTTTATTGGTGATCAGCACATTGGGAATACCTGAGTTGCGCAGCAGAAATTCAGCCCCCGGAAAAGCTCCGGTGGCGCGGGTCAGTACGGCCAGATAGGCACGGTCAAACAGGGCTCTGGCGGGAAGCACATCGGCATCTGCCAGATGAACCGCGAGATTTTCATTGCCCTGGCACAGTGCCCGGCGGATCAGCATATCCGCGCCATTCCCCACCCAATGCGATACCGCGTCCGTCCCTGCTGGCGGACGTTGCATGGCCACCAGCATACTGTCGATGGCAGCCGCCAGATCAGGCACACTGTCTATCAGAGTGCCGTCCAGATCCAACAGCAGAAGCTGTGGCTTGCCGCCGGTCAGAGTACAGATGTCAGCCCGGAACTCAGTCATGTACGGAGGCGATCTCGTTGCGCATCTGAGAAATGACTGCGGCGTAATCCGGCGCGTTGAAAATCGCCGAACCGGCGACAAACATATCGGCACCGGCTGCATGGATTTCGGCAATATTGTCTGTCTTCACGCCACCGTCAATTTCCAGCAGGATATCGCGGCCGGAGGCATCAATTTTCTTGCGCGCTTCACGCAGCTTATCCAGAGTGGCAGGAATAAATGACTGCCCACCAAAACCCGGGTTCACCGACATCAGCAGCACCACGTCCAGTTTATCCATGACGTAATCCATATAGTGCAATGGCGTTGCCGGATTAAACACCAGCCCGGCTTTGCATCCGGCCGCTTTAATCAGCTGCAGGCTGCGGTCAATATGGTCAGACGCTTCCGGGTGGAAAGTAATATAGGTGGCACCCGCTTTGGCGAAATCTTCGATCATGCGGTCGACCGGGCTGACCATCAGGTGCACATCAATCGGTGCCGTAATGCCGTAATCCCGCAGAGCTTTACAGACCATAGGCCCGATAGTGAGATTGGGGACGTAGTGGTTATCCATCACATCAAAATGGACCACATCCGCGCCTGCGGCGAGCACATTTTCCACTTCTTCCCCCAGTCGGGCGAAGTCAGCAGACAGAATGGAGGGGGCAATCAGGCATTCCTTCATCTCAGGTTTCCGGCAATAAAAAAGATGCATCATTGTACGTGCTCAGCCCCGGGTGTGCACGTAACGGCACAGCCTCTGCTTTGCTGATCGCCGGAGCCCGGTAGCCGGAGGAACGGTTCTTGCTGCATTCTCCGGCAACACTCACGGTACGATGGTTTTCTGACGCATGTTTTCCGCCTCTTCATTGCTGACATTCAGGCCAGTACTGCTGTTATCCCTGCTGGCCTTGCTTGGCACGTCTGTTCTTCAGGCTGAAGAGAGCACAGAAGACGCCCCGCCCGTGGCAGAGGACAGCGCGGCAACCAGTGTTGACAGCACGACGACGGAAACCGCTGATCCGGATTCTGAAGAATCAGCACCACCTCCGGCACCGGTTATTCCCCGTCATAATCCGGACCCGGTGAGTAACCGCCATTTCGGGGTAGAGACCTATCTGAAACAGCATCAGCGCCGTCATGAAGTGATTACCCTGATCAGTGCTGAACGGTCCTTTTATGGTTTGTTTCTACCTGACCGCAGCGGTTCGCCACAGGGCGGACTGGTGATCCTGCATGATCTGGAACAGCACGGGCAATGGCCGGTACTGGTCGGTCCTCTGCGTGAGCAACTGCCGGAATATGGCTGGTCAACACTGGCCATTGAGCTGCCAGACCCTTACTCCGTCCGGACCGATACACCGGAGACTACAGAACCGGCTCAGGAAGTACCGGCGCAACCGGAAACAGAACCTGAGTTCCCCGCCGCCTCCGGCGAGGAGCTGCTGACAGAAGAAGATACCGGAGACGGACCGTCTGCAGGCAGTTCTCCGCCTCAGCCAGAAACCGACCCGGACAATGAACCTCCCCTGCCCCGGCTGGAAGCGCTGCCGCCGCTGCCCGCTGAGCAAACGTCCGTCGAGACCGTCGTTAACACCCCGGTACCAGCCTACGATGTCATCATGCAGGAGCGGATTCTGACCGGGCTCATGTACCTCTACGACCGGGGTCAGATGAATCTGGTGCTGATCGCGGCAGGCGATACCGCGCCAGTCGCCGCGAATGCGATTGCCGCCTGGCAACGCGACCGTGGCGAAGAAAAAGGCATCGCACTGATCATGATTGATGCCCGCGAAAATCCGGCTCTGCAGCTGCCGCTGGATGAGCTGCTTAAGCCTCTCGACATCCGCATTCTGGACCTGATCACCCGCGACAACCGCATGACCCAATGGCAGCTGAACAACCGCCGCGGTATGATGAAACGCCAGCACAATGACAACTATATGCAGATCGTATTAAACGGTGCCGGTGCAGATGATCCCGCCACAGTCCGTCGCGTCCGTGGCTGGCTGAGACAATACGCGGCAGGTACTGAACTGCCCTGACCCGAAACATCATCTGACATAACCGTCACATCCCGCTATCATTAAGCAGCTATGTATTACGGACACATGAATGGAACTCGACCTTTATCAGATTGATGCCTTCATCACTGATGCGAAAGGTTTCAGCGGCAATCCTGCAGCCGTGATCCCCTTATCTGAATGGATTAACGACTGGGTTATGCAGGCCATTGCCGCAGAAAATAACCTCTCTGAAACTGCATTTTTTGTGAAACAGGCGGATGACACTTATCACATCCGCTGGTTTACCCCATCGGCGGAAGTAGACCTCTGCGGTCATGCCACACTTGCCGCTGCCCATGTTATTCATCAGAACCTGGGGGATACCCGCCCCGTCCTGCCCATGACCTGTGGTGTCGGCCCGCTGGCAGTACGCGTGCATACAGGAGCGGCGGAAACCGAATACGAACTGGATTTCCCCCTGCGGGTACCGGAACTGGTGTGTGATAAATCGCTGGCCGCTCAGGTGTCATACGCCCTGGGTATGCCGGTCAACAGCCTTCACCGCTCGCGTGACATCATTGCCGAGCTCAGCACCGCCGCTGAAGTCCGCGACTTCAAACCAGACATGACGGCCCTGACTCTGCTCGATGCGTTTGCCCTGATCATCACCGCACCATCGGATGACCCGGCATTTGATTTTGTCAGCCGCTTTTTTGCGCCCAGTTTTGGGGTACTGGAAGATCCGGTCACCGGTTCTTCCTTCTGCTCACTGGCGCCGATGTGGGCTGAGAAACTGGGAAAAACCACTCTCCGGGCCCGCCAGTGTTCGCGCCGCGGAGGCGATGTGGCTCTGCAGATTGACGGCGACCGGGTTTATATCCGTGGTCGCACCTTTGCCTACCTGCGGGGAGTCATCCGCTTACCCCTCTGATACGCAACACAGCTGTCCGGAAAAATGGCGGGAAGATGCCGGATTCTCCAGCTATAGTTAGCGGATGTCCGAACTCAATCCCATGTCCAGTGCCCTGCTGCCGGTCGCCGTACGCCCGGTGGAGCAGGATCCGTCCTACCGTCAGCCGCAGCGGGAACGACCCGTCAGCCGCGAAACGGCACCCCAGGGGGAGTATCTGCCTGCATCTGAAGATTACTCAGAAATGAGTGAACGTTCAGACCAGCGCCGGTCAGTTCGTGACACGCCACGTTCACTGGCCCTGTACGCAGAAACCGGCACTGCCGGTGACAATGATGCCCGCGGCCAATATCTCAACCTCTTTGCCTGATGACTTTGTCATCAAGGGCATGCCTTTTATGGCACCTCAGGATTTTTATGCCGCCTGCAATGTCATCATGCTGACCTGCGTATGGCGCCGTCGTTATCCCGACCTATGCCATGGCATTAAAACACCACAAAAGGAGCCAAAAGCTCCGAGTAACTGACCCTCACAGGACTACCAATGAAGAAATACGCGTTTATCCCGCTGGTACTGGCTACTGCTGTTGCAGCCTGCAGTAATACCACGCAACCGGGCAACAGTGCCGTGACTGCAAAACCTGCAACGTCAGGAATTGACACTCAGTACTATGACGAAAGCATTCCGGCAGAACAGGATTTCTTCCGTCATATCAACGGCAAATGGCTGAAGACTACTGAAATTCCGGCGGATAAATCCAACTATGGTGCCTTCACCAAGCTGGCTGACGATGCCGAGAAACAGATTCATGAGATCCTTGAAAACGCGGCTGGCAGCACGGATTCTGACAACGCTGATCTGAAGAAAATTGGTGCCTTCTACAGCACGTTCATGGATAAAGAACAGGCCGACAAACTGGGCGTTGCACCACTGCAGCCTCTCTTTGAGCGGATTGACAGCCTGACCTCTGCTGAGCAGTTACCTGTGCTCTGGGCCGAACTGCTCCGCGAAGGTGTGAACATGCCGCTCTATCCTTATGTTCACCAGAACCCGAAAAACTCCTCAGAGTATTCCGGTGACTTCTGGCAGACCGGGCTGTCGTTGCCTAACCGTGATTACTACCTGATTGACGATGAAAAATTCAGCGCCATCCGCGAAGCTTACCTCACTCATATGGAGACCATGCTGACACTGGCCGAACTGCCGGAACCAGAGACCAGCGCGCAGAACATTCTGGCCCTGGAAACCCGCATGGCTGAATACCAGTGGGACAAGGTCGACAACCGCAACCCACAGAAACGCTATAACCCGTTTAAAGCCGACGCCCTGAGCAGCATCAGCCCGGCAATCAACTGGACTGCTTATCTGGATGCCGTCGGCTATGGCGATCTGGAAGAAATCCTTATCAGCCAGCCAAGCTATGTCACCGGTCTGGGTACTCTGATTGAAGAGACGCCGCTGGATACCTGGAAAACCTACATGAAGTGGCAGGTGCTGACGTCATACGCTCCTCTGCTGAGTGAGCCGATTGTTGCCGCAAATTTTGATTTCTTCAGCGGTACCCTGAATGGTATTCAGGAGAACCGTCCGCGCTGGAAACGTGCGGTCAACGCCACGGAAGATGCCATGGGTGAAGCCATCGGCAAGCGTTATGTGGAGCTGTACTTCCCGCCGGAAAACAAAGTCCGCATGGAACAGCTGGTGAAGAACCTGATCGGTGCTTACGACATCGCCATTGAGAACCTCACCTGGATGAGCGATGAAACCAAGAAAGCTGCACAGACCAAGCTGTCTAAATTCACCTATAAAATCGGTTACCCGGATACCTGGCGTGACTATTCCAGCCTGCAGGTGATTGCCGGCGATCTGGTGGGGAACAGCATGCGTGCCACGGCCTTTGCCTATGACCGCGAAATCGACAAACTCGGCAAGCCGGTTGACCGTTCGGAATGGGGTATGACACCGCAGACGGTGAACGCTTACTACAACCCGGAATTCAACGAAATTGTCTTCCCGGCCGCTATCCTGCAGCCACCTTTCTTTAACGCCAAAGCGGAAGATGCGGTGAACTACGGCGGTATTGGTGCTGTGATCGGCCATGAGATCTCTCACGGCTTTGACGATCAGGGCAGCCAGTACGATGGTGACGGTAACCTGAATATGTGGTGGACGCCGGAAGACCGCAGCAAGTTTGAAGCACTTGCCGGAGAACTGGCCGCTCAGTACGACAAGTACGAACCGGTACCGGGCTACTTCATTAACGGGAAGTTCACTCTGGGCGAAAACATTGCTGACCTGGGTGGTCTGACGATTGCGCATCAGGCCTATATTCTGTCTCTGGGCGGTGACGAAGCACCGGTGATTGAGGGCATGACCGGCGATCAGCGCTTTTTTGCCGGCTGGGCTCAGGTCTGGCGTCGTAAGTACACCGAAGAGAACCTGCTGAACCGCCTGAAAACGGACCCGCATTCTCCGAGTGAGTACCGCGCCAATGGCGTCGTCACCAACATTCCGGAATTCTATTCAGCCTATGATGTAGAAGCCGGGGACGAAATGTACACCGCTCCGGATAAACGCATTAAAATCTGGTAATGCAATGTCCTGAGGCCCACAGTCCTGTGGGCCTTTTTCCGCTTTGTTGCAATAAAACTACAAACCTGCCAAAAGCTCTGTTCAATCTGTACCTCAAGTTCTTAGAACAATCTAGTATAAGCTCATAGCTCCTCCCGGAGCTGTTGTTTCTCAAATACCCACCCGCAAAGGATATTTTCATGAATACAGGTATGAAGCTGGCTGCCGGTATGGCGCTGGCGTGCGTTGCAGGTCTTTCCCATGCTGCTCAGTACGTTGTCACCACGCAGGATGTGTCTGCTGACAGCGAACGTAAACTGCTGAAAGCAGTTCCGTCGATGAAGATTATTCGTCAGATGACTGACAAGAGCCGTTTTGTCGTCAACCTTCCGGACCGTGGTCTGGATGCAGCGCTGGATACTCTGCGCAGTGCCGCTTTTGTTAAGGCTGTAGAAGAAGATTATTGGGTAACTACCCAATATGTGCCGAACGACCCCTATATTTCCAACCAGTATTCTCTGATGGATGACTCTGTGGAACCTGCCGGTATCAACCTGTGGGGCGCTCTGGATTACACCTTCGGTGCTGGTGCCATCGTTGCCGTTCTGGATACCGGTTACGTACCTCACCCGGATCTCGACAGCAACCGTCTGCCAGGTTACGACATGATCTCCAGCTCCAGCACTGCGGGTGATGGTAATGGCCGTGACAGTAACGCTACCGACGTGGGTGACTACGCCTGGTACTGCGGCAGCTTCAGTTCTTCGTGGCACGGTTCACACGTTGCCGGTACCGCCGCTGGTGTCGGTGACAACGGTACAGGGATTACCGGTATCGCCTATCAGGCCGAGTTCGTGCCGGTACGTGTACTGGGCAAATGCGGTGGCAGCCTGTCTGACATCGCCGATGGTATCGTCTGGGCCGCCGGTCTTCCGGTCAGTGGTACCAGCACCAACAACAACCCGGCAGACGTGATCAACCTGTCACTGGGTGGCTCAGGTTCCTGTACGTCCTACATTCAGGATGCCATTGATGACGCCGTCGCTGCAGGTTCTGTGGTCGTGGTTGCGGCCGGTAACTCCAATGCCAATGCCAGCAATTACACTCCGGCCAGCTGTAACAACGTGATTACCGTTGCCGCCGTTGATGAGACCGGTGGGAAAGCCAGCTACTCCAACTACGGCAGTGTGGTTGAACTGGCGGCACCGGGCAGCAGCATTCTGAGCACCATCGACAGCGGTCGTAAAACCAGTACTGGTCCGGCTTACGCTTACTACTCAGGTACCTCCATGGCAACTCCGACAGTTGCCGGTGTTGTAGCTCTGATGAAAGCGGCTAACCCGTCTCTGACTCCGTCAGAAGTGCTGACAATCCTGCAGTCGACTTCGCGTTCGTTCCCAGCCAGCTGCTCTGGCTGTGGTACCGGTATTGTTGATGCAGAAGCTGCTGTGGCAACTGCTCTGACCTACTGATTACCCCCGGTGTTTTCACACACCACGAAAAAGGCCGCTCAATGAGCGGCCTTTTTTATGACGGACAATGAATCAGAACAGGACATCACAGAAAGGCAAAGTGATCTTCTTCCATCTGCATCAGAGTTTCCGGGTCTTTCATCATCATGCTGGCATGACCACGGGTACGTGGCAGAATCCGGTCATAATAGAACTCGGCAGTCTGTATCTTGGCAGTACAGAAATCCACGTTCTCACCCTTCTTGATGCTGGTATGAGCCGCATCCGCCATCTTCGCCCAGAAGTAAGCCATCACGATGTACGCGGAATACATCAGATAATCCACCGATGCTGAGCCAACCATGTCGCGGTTTTTCTTGGCTTTCAGTGCAATACGGAAGGTATTGATACGCCAGCCCAGCATAGCCCGCTTCAGGGTACGGATCATCGGCTTCATTTCAGCGGTATTCTTGTGAGTTTTGATGAACTCATTCACCACTTCACGGAAGGCATCGAACGACTTCATACGGCCCAGCAGAATCTTACGACCGAGCAGGTCGAGTGCCTGAACACCCGTCGTACCTTCGTACAGCTTGGCGATCTGGGTATCACGGATAATCTGTTCCATGCCCCACTCCTGAATATAACCGTGACCACCAAATACCTGCACGCCATGGTTAGCGGCTTCGTAACCCAGCTCGGTCATCCCGGCTTTCAGGATCGGAGTCAGGAAGCCAAGCTTATCGTCCCAGGCGTCATAGGCTTTCATGTCGCCTTCCATGTGCGCAGCCAGCATTTTGTCGGACAGCATGGCGGCGTAGTACAGCATGGCCCGGCCACCTTCAGCGATGGCTTTCTGAGTCAGCAGCATACGGCGTACATCCGGATGGACGATCAGCGCATCGGCGACTTTATCCGGGCTCTTCTTACCGGTCAGGGCACGCATGGAGCGACGTTCTTTGGCGTACGGCAGAGCGCCCTGGTACGACAGTTCAGCTGCACCAATACCCTGAATGGAAGTGCCCAGACGGGCGGTGTTCATAAAGGTGAACATGCAGTGCAGACCTTTGTTTTCAGGTCCGATCAGGTAACCGGTAGCGCCGTCAAAGTTCATCACACAGGTTGATGAGCCATGGATACCCATCTTGTGCTCGATGGAGCCACAGGTCACGCCGTTGGCTTCTGTCGCAGAACCATCGGCTTCAACCTTCAGCTTAGGCACGATAAACAGCGAAATACCTCGGGTACCTTCTGGCGCACCCGGCAGACGTGCCAGCACGATGTGGACGATGTTGTCGGTAAAGTCGTGTTCACCGGAGGAGATAAAGATCTTGGTACCTGTGATGCTGTAGCTGCCATCGCCATTCGGCTCGGCTTTCGTCTTCACCTGACCCAGGTCGGTACCACACTGAGGTTCGGTCAGACACATAGTGCCAGTCCAGCGGCCTTCCGTCAGAGGAACCAGATAGGTCTGCTTCTGCTCTTCGGTGCCATGCAGGTAAATGGTGTTCATCGCACCCTGTGACAGCCCCGGGTACATACCCCACACCCAGTTAGCGGTACCGATCAGCTCAGATTTGATCAGACCCAGTGACTGCGGCAGCCCCTGACCACCGTATTCCACCGGTGAGGTCATGCCCTGCCAGCCACCTTCCATGTACTGTTGGTAAGCTTCTTTGAAACCCGGTGGCGTGGTGACTTTGCCATCTTCAAACTTACAGCCTTCTTTATCACCCACCTGATACAGGGGTGACAGCACTTCTTCACTGAAGCGCGCGGCTTCGCCAATGATGGCATCCACCATCTCCGGTGAGGCTTCTTCACCACCCGGGATGTCTTTATAGTGGGTCTGGAAATCAAATACGTCGTTGATCAGGAAGTTGATATCCTGCAGCGGAGCTTTGAACTGGATCATAAAATTTCTCTCTGAATGCGGTTTTAAATGTTCTTGAACGGTCTTCAAACAAAACGCACGGTGTACGGCGATTCTGACAGAATAGCCTGAATGATCGTTTCTGCGTGTTGATTCAGATCATGCGGGATGAAGTTTTGCTGGAAGAGCGATAATCTCAGAGCATCCTGATTAACCGGTGCCGGACAAATCCTTGCGTAGTATTACCCCCCTTCTGAGAGGCCTTGTGCCCTTATGTATCGTGCTGATGTTCTCGGCCTGCGCGTCGGTTCCTCTTGGTACCATGCTCAGGTTCAGCACCTTTGATGAAGAAGACTTTGCGGCCATTGATCCGCAACAACTGAGCGTACGGATCTTTCTCGCCGACCCGCAGGCCATCGGAGAAGGGCCTGTGTTCCTCAACCTGTTACTGGAAACCAGCGGTCAGCCGTTCATCGGCAACTATCAGATGGCGCCCTCCCGGAGTTTCCGCGATGAACAGAGTTCAGGTTGGTTTGGCCCCGCAGTGACCGGCACCACCTATCAGTTTGAGCTGACACCCGCCCAGGTGCTTGAATTCCGCCGTCTGCAACAGGAAATGCTGAATACCGCGGTTGAGCACATGACCATCAGTGTTAACTTTCCGCCTCTCACCACAGATCCTGAAGAAGCCAGAGTCTGGGTCTTTCTGGCACTGGATGACAAGCGCGACTATATTACCCTGGTAGACGGTGCGCGGGTTCAGATCGATTACGATCAGGAATAAGCATCACCTGCACTTACGGAGAGAGTGCACCTTCCCTTTCCCCTGCCAGTACAGATGACGCCTTCTGTCAGCTGCGACCTGATTCACATTCTCTGTCCAAACAAGCAGAGTACCTCCGACCTGTGGAACCGGAGAGTGGACATTCCTGTCAACAGGTCTAATATTAGAATATACGAATATAACAATATAAGGAGTGGGTATGGCCAAGGTTATCATGTTAGGTGCCGGAACCGGTGGCATGGCTGGCGCGTACGAGATCAAAGAAATGCTGGGTAAAGAACACCAGGTGACCGTGATCAACGAACGTGAAGACTTCCAGTTCGTCCCCTCCAACCCCTGGATCGCTGTCGGCTGGCGCGAGCGCCCGGATACCAGCTTCCCGATCCGCCCTTATCTGGATAAAAAAGACATCGGCTTTATTGCTCAGGCCGTGGTGAAAATCGACCCCGACAACAACAGCCTGACACTGGCGGACGGCACGGTTGAAACCTATGACTATCTGGTGATTGCCACCGGCCCGAAGCTTAACTTTGCCGCTGTCGAAGGTGCTGGTCCACACGGTGGTTTCACCCAGTCCATCTGTGCACTCGACCACGCAGAGGCCTGCTTTGAAGACGTTAAGGCGCTGGCCGCTGAACCCGGCCCTGTGATTGTGGGTGCCATGCCAGGCGCTTCCTGCTTCGGCCCGGCCTACGAATATGCCTTTATCCTCGAAAAAGAGCTGCGTAACCGCAAAATCCGCGACAAGATTCCGATGACCTATGTCACCAGTGAGCCCTACATCGGACATCTGGGTCTTGGCGGTGTCGGTGATTCCAAATCCATGATGGAGAGTGAACTGCGCAACCGTCATATCAAATGGATCACCAACGCCAGCGTCACCAGAGTGGAAAACGGTGTCATGCACGTAGAAGAACTGAATGACGAAGGCGAAGTGAAGAAAATCCACGAACTGCCGTTCAAACACTCCATGATGCTGCCAGCCTTTGCCGGTGTGGATCCGGTTGCTGCCGTGGAAGGTCTCTGTAACCCGAAAGGCTTCGTACTGATTGATGAACATCAGCGCAACCCAACGTGGAAGAACATTTATTCCGCTGGTGTCTGTGTCGCCATTCCACCGGTTGAAGCCACACCGGTGCCGACCGGCACGCCTAAAACCGGTTATATGATCGAATCTATGATGACCGCCATCGCCCACAACCTGAAGGCCGATATTGAAGGCGGTGAAGCCAGCGCCGTGGGGACCTGGAGTGCCATCTGTCTGGCCGATATGGGCGATACCGGTGCGGCGTTTGTGGCGATCCCGCAGATTCCGCCACGCAACGTTACCTGGTTCAAAAAAGGCAAATGGGTGCACGTGGCCAAGATCGCCTTTGAGAAATACTTCATGCACAAGATGAAAACCGGTTCGAGCGAGCCGGTGTTTGAAAAATACGTGCTCAAATCCTTAGGTATTAACCGCCTGAAAGACGAATAACCCGGCCGTTAAGCCATAAAAAAAGCCGCTCGTTGAGCGGCTTTTTACGTACTGAACAGTGATTACTGTTCAACACCCTTCATGGTCAGTTTCACGCGACCTTTCGGATCAACATCCATCACGTGTACTTTCACCATCTGACCTTCTTTCAGGTAGTCAGAGACATTTTCAACACGATCTTCGCTGATCTGAGAGATGTGCAGCAGACCGTCTTTGCCTGGCAGAACGGTGATGAAAGCACCGAAATCAACGATCTTGCTCACCTTACCTTCGTAGGTCACACCCACTTCGATTTCGGCAGTAATGGCTTCAATCATAGCCTTGGCCTTATCGGCACTGGCTTTGTCAGCGGCAAAAATCTTGATTTCGCCGTCGTCGTTGATGTCCACAGACGCACCGGACTTCTCGGTAATATCACGGATGGTTGCACCACCTTTACCGATCACTTCACGGATCTTGTCAGAGTCAATCTTCATCGCGGTCATAGTTGGCGCGTTTTCAGACAGCTCTTTACGGGGTTCTGCGATCACTTTGTTCATGTCGTTCAGGATGCTCAGACGCGCGGCCTTGGCCTTTTCCAGAGCGATGCTCATGATTTCTTCGGTGATACCTTCGATCTTGATGTCCATCTGCAGCGCCGTGATACCTTCATCAGTACCGGCTACTTTGAAGTCCATGTCGCCAAGGTGATCTTCGTCACCCAGGATGTCAGTCAGAACTGCGAACTTGTCGCCTTCTTTCACCAGACCCATAGCGATACCGGCAACCGGTGCTTTGATCGGTACACCCGCGTCCATCAGGGACAGAGACGCACCACACACAGACGCCATAGAAGAAGAACCGTTGGATTCAGTGATTTCAGAAACCACACGTACGGTGTACGGGAATTCTTCCTGGGTCGGCATCATAGCCTGAACACCACGACGGGCCAGACGACCGTGACCGATTTCACGACGGCCCGGAGAGCCCATACGACCGGCTTCACCAACAGAGAATGGCGGGAAGTTGTAGTGGAACAGGAACGGGTCAGTCTGAGTACCGTGCAGGAAGTCGATCATCTGTGCGTCACGGGCAGAACCCAGAGTGGTCGCAACGATGGCCTGAGTTTCACCACGGGTGAAGATAGCAGAACCGTGAGTGGTCTTCAGCACACCGGTTTCGATGGTCAGAGGACGAACGGTGTCGTTGTCACGACCGTCGATACGTGGTGCACCGTCGATCACGCGCTGACGTACCACTTCATACTTCAGCTCACCGATCATGTCAGCGATTTCATCAGCAGTGAAACCTTCTTCGCCTTCGGCTGCAGCCAGTTTGGCAACCGCAGCAGCTTTGATTTCATCCAGCTTGCCGTAACGGGCCATCTTGTCAGAGATGGTGTAGGCCTCGCCGATCGCAGCAGCAGTTTCCGCTTTTACGGCTTCGTACAGAGGCTTGTTCTGCTCTGGTGCAGTCCAGTCCCATGCCTGAACACCCAGCTCTGCTGTCCATTCGCTGATGGCAGTGATGGCACTCTGGAAAGACGTGTGAGCGAACAGTACCGCGCCCAGCATTTCGTCTTCGGTCATTTCGTCGGCTTCGGATTCAACCATCAGCACGGCGTCTTTGGTACCGGCCACAACCATGTCCAGCAGAGATTCTTCCAGCTGAGCTTCAGTCGGGTTCAGCAGGTAGCCGTCGTCTTCGGTGAAACCAACGCGGGCAGCACCGATCGGACCATTGAACGGCACACCGGAAACGGCCAGAGCGGCAGACACTGCGATCATGGCGCAGATGTCAGGATCGATGCCTTTTTCAGACGCCATAACGGTAGGAATCACCTGAACTTCATTCAGGAAACCTTCCGGGAACAGTGGGCGGATAGGACGGTCGATCAGTCGTGACGTCAGGGTTTCTTTCTCAGAAGGACGGCCTTCACGCTTCAGGTAGCCACCCGGGATACGACCCGCAGCGTACATTTTTTCCTGATAGTGAACAGACAGTGGGAAGAAGTCCTGACCTGGCTTGGTGGTTTTGGCGGCAACAACAGTGGCCAGAACCTGAGTTTTACCAATGGTGGCGAGAACCGCACCATCTGCCTGACGGGCGATACGGCCGGTTTCGAGAGTGACGGTCTGGCCGCCGAATTCAAAGGTTTTTGTCTTGGCAACAGGGATATTGCTCATTCAATATTTCCTTATTCTTGCGTTCGTATTATTGGATGTCCCCTGCCCTACTGCCGGTGCTTCTAAGCATTGACCTTCATCCGTTACATCATGGAAGAAGATGAATGGTTAGAAGCACCACCGTGTTCATTCACGGGGTTGGCACCACAGCATTACAGGTTGTACAGAGGAGTCTTGAAATAACCGGAGTCGCAGAAGCAGCTCCAGAAATAACAAGAGCCGCATAAGCGGCTCTGGGGGTCTGTTGACACTGATCTAACCAGCACTGTTACAGTCTGAAAAGATTTCAGGCAAGGCGCTACGAGTGAGACATAGCCAGCTATGTGAACGAGTTGCAACGCAGTATGAAGAGTTTTCAGACGTAACCCGGAGGGCTGAGGCTGGTTTCTTCCATACACTTCGTTTCTCGTCATTCATTTAGCCCGCTAATATCATTCCTCGTGCCTTGGTCTGAAAAAAACCGGCACTCAGCAGTACTGGTTCTATCAGTATCAACAGGCCCCTTGGCATCTTAGCGACGCAGACCCAGGCGCTTGATCAGGTCCAGGTAACGGTTCGCATCTTTACCTTTCAGGTAATCCAGCAGCTTACGACGCTGGTTAACCATGCGGATCAGACCGCGGCGGGAGTGGTGATCTTTCTTGTTGGTTTTGAAGTGATCCTGCAGACCATTGATGTTGTAAGTCAGCAGTGCCACCTGAACCTCAGGAGAACCAGTGTCGCCTTCAGCAATCTGAAACTCTTTTACGAGTTCCGCTTTTTTCTCAGCAGAGAGAGCCATATTTCTTACTCCGGTGAATGTGCATGAGATCACATCACCACCGTGCACATTTACAGTGGCATGCGCGCCGCATTGTGCGGCATGAATCCATCAGGTCTGGCGGTTTATTCAGCGCCCGGAAGCGCTACCTGTAACAGCCGGACCGGCCTCACGGCTCCGTTTTCGATTCGGCCTATGCCAATCAACTCACGGAGCCCGGATTCAGAGGCCCATAATTGTACAGAAGGCTCATCCGCTAAGCCAGTATTTATGCTCTGTCCGTGCAGTATCCGGCGCGCTTCGTCCAATGTGACAGCCACTTCCGGCCAGCTATCCGGCAAGGCGATGGCCGCAGGCATCAACAGAGTATCCAACGCCTCGGTGCCACCCTTCTCAAGTAACTGCTCGAGTGACTCCAGCGTATGCATCTGACCTGCATGAAAGGGAGCAGAATACGTGCGGTGCAGACGACTGACATAAGCACCACAGCCAAGCGCCTGACCAATGTCTTCCACCAGAGTGCGGATATAAGTGCCTTTGGAGCAGCGCACGCTGAGATCCAGCGTGGTATCCGTACGGCTGTTCAGTGTCAGCTCATGTACAGTGATCACCCGGCGTTTTTTCTCAGCCACAGCCTGCATTTCTTCCTGGCTCATACCCTTGCGCGCCAGCTCATAGAGGGGTTTGCCGTCCAGCTTCAGAGCCGAGAACATGGGCGGAACCTGCTCTACGGGACCGGGAAAGCGCTGGATAATTTCTGCAAGTCTGTCAGCGGCAATCTCCGGCACCGGCCGGGTTTCCAGCACTTCGCCTTCGGCATCACCGGTGGAGCGCACTTCACCCAGTGTTGCCGTCGTGTCATAGCCTTTGTCGGCGTCCAGAAGAAGTTGAGAGAACTTGGTGGCTTCACCCAGACAAACGGGCAGGACCCCGGTAGCAAGAGGATCAAGTGCGCCGGTATGCCCGGCTTTATTGGCGTTGAACAGGCGTTTGACGCGCTGCAGAACCTGATTGGAAGTGAGACC
Source organism: Thalassolituus sp. UBA674 (assembly GCA_002298335.1). Lineage (GTDB taxonomy): Bacteria > Pseudomonadota > Gammaproteobacteria > Pseudomonadales > Oceanobacteraceae > Thalassolituus. The sequence continues at coordinate 66,668 of DBNK01000017.1, read as the reverse complement.
AATGGGCTTATCGATAACGATAATGCCGCTGATGTCGCGGCCTTTACGACGTCGTGCCATCGGTTGGAATTACTCGCCGGGCTTTTCAGCGTCGGAGGAGGAATCGCCGTCTGTCGGACTGTCTTTATCAGCGTCGTCTTTTGCACGGGCCTCACGGATCAGCCCGGTCAGGTAATGACCGCGCTCAAGGGTTTCGTCGTAGTGGAAACGCAGCACCGGTGTGAAGCGGATTTTCAGCATACGTGCCAGCTCAGAACGCAGGAAGCCCGCCGCTTCGTTGAGAATACGGCTGGTGTTCTTGCGGATCTCAGCATCCGTTTCGCCTTTGGCACCCATGACGGTGAAATACACGTCGGCATACCCAAGATCTTTCGAGACTTTGACGTCATTGATGGTGACCATGCCGAGATGAGGGTTTTTCATCTCAAACTGGATCATCTGGGCCAGCTCGCGCTGGATCTGTTCACCTAAACGGGAAGTACGGCTGAAGTCTTTTGGCATAGATTTCGGAATCTCAGAATGACAGAAAGGCCTCCGCATGCGGAGACCTTACTGAAAAGATCACAGGGATCAGAGTGTACGGGCAACTTCCTTGACGTCGAAGACTTCGATCTGGTCGCCCGGGCGGACGTCCTGATAGTTCTTCACGCCGATACCACAGTCCATACCGTTACGGACTTCGTTCACGTCGTCTTTAAAGCGGCGCAGTGATTCCAGTTCACCTTCATAAATCACCACGCTGTCACGCAGTACGCGGATCTTCTTGTTACGGTAAACCGTACCTTCAATCACCATACAACCAGCGATCTGACCGAACTTCGGTGAGTTGAAGACTTCACGTACTTCAGCAATACCAACGATCTCTTCACGCAGTTCCGGTGCCAGCAGACCGGCCATGGCCTGTTTGACGTCGTCCAGCAGATCGTAGATCACACTGTAGTAACGCATATCCACACCGTTGGCTTCGACCACTTTACGCGCGGCGTTATCGGCACGCACGTTAAAGCCGAACATCACCGCACCTGAGGCAACCGCCAGGGTCGCGTCGGTTTCTGTGATACCACCCACGCCGGAGGATACGACGTTCACTTTCACTTCGTCGGTCGCCAGTTTCTGCAGCGAGCTGACGATGGCTTCAAGAGAACCACGGACGTCGGCTTTCAGAACCACGTTGAGTGAGGCAACCTGACCTTCACCCATGCCGGAGAACAGAGCATCCAGTTTTGCAGCCTGCTGACGCTGCTGTACCTGTTCTTTGTGTTTGGCTTCACGGAATTCAGCCACTTCACGGGCTTTCTTCTCGCTTTCAACCACCATGAACTGGTCACCGGCATCCGGTGTACCGCTCAAACCCAGAATCTCTACCGGAATGGACGGACCGGCTTCGTCGGTCTGCTGTCCGTTTTCATCCAGCAGTGCACGGGCACGGCCATAGAAGGTACCGGCCAGTACGATGTCGCCTTTTTTCAGCGTACCGTTCTGCACCAGCAGGGTCGCAACCGGACCACGGCCTTTGTCCAGGCGGGATTCTACGACAACACCCTGACCCGGGCCGTCGAAGTGAGCCTTCAGTTCCAGCAGCTCGGCCTGCAGCAGTACGGCTTCAAGCAGCTCATCAATGCCCTGACCGGTTTTTGCCGATACCGGGATGAAAGGCACGTCACCGCCCCAGTCTTCCGGAATCACATCACGGGCCGACAGTTCGTTTTTAACGCGGTCCGGATCAGCGGCTTCTTTGTCCATCTTGTTGACGGCCACCACGATCGGAACACCCGCTGCTTTAGCGTGTTGTACCGCTTCTTCGGTCTGTGGCATCACACCGTCATCGGCAGCCACAACCAGAATCACCACGTCAGTCGACTGAGCACCACGGGCACGCATGGAGGTAAAGGCTGCGTGTCCCGGTGTATCCAGAAAGGACACCATACCGTGGTCGGTTTCGACGTGGTATGCACCGATGTGCTGGGTAATACCACCGGCCTCACCAGCGGCAACGCGGGTGCGACGGATATGGTCGAGCAGCGAGGTTTTACCATGGTCAACGTGACCCATCACAGTAACCACAGGGGCACGCGGTTTCTCTTCACCGGAGTAGGTCACAGACTCAGTGACATCCTGCTCAAGCTGGTTGTCAGCGATCAGACGGGCAACCTTATGGCCCATCTCTTCAACCACCAGTGAGGCAGTGTCCTGATCCAGAGTCTGGTTAATGGTCGCCATAACGCCCATTTTCATCAGCTCTTTGATCACTTCACCGGCTTTAACTGCCATCTTGGCAGCCAGGTCACCCACAGTGATGGCTTCAGGCAGTTCAATTTCTTTGATCACAGGCGCTGTCGGACGGGTAAATGCGTGCTCATTGCTGCCGCCACCACGCGGACCGGCTTTCAGCTTGCCTTTGCGGCGGTGACGGTTACGGTCGCCGCTGTCACTGTCGCTGTCGTCGTCGAAACGGCCACCACGGTCATGACGCTTAACGTCTTTCTTACCTTTCTTGGCGCGCGGATCTTCCTGACGCGCCTGAGCTGCTTCAGCTTCAGCACGCTTCTGATTCGGATCTTCGTCTGCAGCAGGTTTGTCATCCGGCTTACGTGCTTTGGCTTTGGACTTACGTGCCAGTGCACGGTCACGCTCAGACACTTCAACCACAGGACGCACAACCGGTTTTTCTTCAGCCGGTGCGGCCGCCGCTTCTTCAGCGGCGCTTTCCGGCGCGGCTGCTTCAACTGCAGGTTCTTCGGCTGCAGCTTTTTCTTCAACCTGAACTTCTGCAACAGGCGCTTCGACGACCGCTTCCGGAGTCTCAACCACTTGTTCAACCTGAAGTTCTTCTTCCTGCTGAGCTTTTTCTGCTGCCAGTTCCGACTCATCACGTTTTACGTAAGTACGCTTCTTGCGCACTTCGATGTTTACGGATTTCTTGCCGCCCTGACCGGTTTTCAGCGTGGTGGTCACTTTACGCTTCAGGGTAATTTTCTTCGGTGCCGGTGCTGCGGATTCTTCACCATGACTTTTCTTCAGGTGAACCAGCAGCGACTGCTTCTGTTCGTCGCTGACGCTGTCGTTTTCTGCCGTCTGCGGCAGGCCAGCTTCTTTCATCTGTGACAACAAGCGTTCGGTGCTCGTGCCTACGACGTCGGCGAGTTCTTTAACGGTTACATCTGCCATACGTTTCTCCTATGCCGAGCGTGTCTTATTCAGTGCCTTCAAACCAGGGCTTACGGGCAGTCATGATCAGCTCACCCGCTTTCTCTTCGGTCATGCCCTCAATATCCAGCAGGTCATCAATGGATTGCTCGGCAAGATCTTCCATTGTGCAGATACCTTTGCTGGCCAGGACCAGGGCAAGATGCTTTTCCATCCCGTCCATTGTCAGCAGATCTTCTGCTGGTTCAGCGGCTTCAAGTTTTTCTTCGGACGCCAGGGCACTGGTCAACAGCGCGTCTTTTGCACGGTTACGCAGTTCGATGACGACGTCTTCATCCAGACCTTCGATCTGCAGCATTTCTTCCATGGGGACATACGCCACTTCTTCCAGAGTGGTGAAGCCCTCTTCAACCAGCAGCAGTGCAAAGTCTTCATCGATATCGAGCGAGTCCATAAATACGCCCACATACGCTGAAGCTTCTTCGTTCTGCTTCTCGACCGCTTCCGATTCGGTCATCACATTGATTTCCCAACCGGTCAGTTCGGATGCCAGACGCACGTTCTGGCCACCGCGGCCGATGGCCTGAGCCAGGTTGTCTTCTGCTACTGCCACGTCCATGGAGTGAGAGTCTTCATCCACTACGATGGAAGCCACATCTGCAGGGGCCATAGCATTGATCACCAGCTGCGCCGGGTTGTCGTCCCAGAGCACGATATCAATACGTTCGTTACCACCCAGTTCGTTGGTCACTGCCTGAACACGGGCACCACGCATACCAACACAGGCACCGACAGGGTCGATACGCTTGTCGTTGGATTTCACGGCAATCTTGGCGCGTGAACCCGGGTCACGGGCAGCACCTTTGATCTCAATGACTTCTTCCGCAATTTCCGGTACTTCGATGCGGAAGAGTTCCATCAGCATGGCCGGAACGGTACGGCTCAGCATCAGCTGCGGACCGCGGTTTTCAGGGCGGATCTCGTTGAGGATGGCGCGTACGCGGTCACCCATACGGACGATTTCACGACCAATGAGCTGATCTTTAGGCATGAGTGCTTCAGCATTGTTACCCAGATCAACAATCACGAAATCGCGGGTCACTTTCTTCACGGTTCCGCTGATCAGTTCACCCAGACGGTGCTCATACTGAGCCACGACCTGAGCACGTTCTGCTTCACGTACTTTCTGTACGATAATCTGTTTAGCGGCCTGCGCGGCAATACGGCCGAATTCCGGATTTTCAATCTGGACTTCGTAGGTATCACCCGGCTGCAGGTTGGTATCAATTTCGTGCGCTTCCTGCAGAGTCAGCTCATCACCCAGACCCGGAACCACATCGTTACTGACCACCAGCCAGCTGCGGAAGGTTTCGTATTCGCCGGTCTTGCGGTCGATATCGACACGAATGGTGGCGTTTTCGTCTTCATAACGACGCTTGGCGGCACCGGCCAGAGCGGCTTCGATCGCTTCAAAAATGATCTCTTTAGAGACGCCTTTTTCGTTGGATACCGCTTCTGCGACCAGGAGAATTTCTTTGTTCATCATCCAGCCTCGTTGTACTTTTAGTCCTTGAACTGTGGAACGACATGCGCCTTGTCAATCAGCTCGAACGGCAGCAGATATTCGTTATCGTCCACATGGACGACCACATCTTCCTGTTCAACACCGACCAACCGGCCTTTGAATTTACGACGTCCGTCAAACGCCATACGCAGACGGACTTCTACAATATTTCCGGCCAGGGCAGCGTACTGCTCCAGCGTGAAGATCGGACGGTCCATGCCCGGCGACGATACTTCCAGGTTGTATTCCTGAGAAATAGGATCTTCTACATCCAGAACACTGCTGATCTGACGGCTGACATCGGCGCAGTTGTCGACGGTGATGCCATCTTCATGATCAATAAAAATACGCAGCATGGAATGCTTGCCATTTGACATAAATTCCAGCCCCCAGAATACAAACCCCATGGATTCCACCACAGGTGCAAGCATCTCTGTTAACTGCTGATGTCTGGCCAATCGCAACTCCCCGGAATATTTCCGCTACAAACAAAAACTGGGCATCAGGTGCCCAGTCATCGGCTGCACTATGCAGCGCGAGTACCGGTCAGCAACGCCTTTGTCGCCCCAGCACTCTGTGACTTTGCCGGTGTTCTGCAAAGCAGATCCCCAGCTGCTAAAAAGCCCCTGACATGAGGGGCTTTTTAAGCCCGCACATTATATTCAAAACGAATACAGATTGCGAGCTAACAAGGCCTGAACCCCAAGAGATTCATTCCCTGAGCTGTTTCTGATGATGACATGAAGTCATCAGAGACAGAGAAATTCAGAATTCCGGAGGTTATTAACACTAACCGGCCGGAAGATGGTGCGGATGGCGAGACTCGAACTCGCACGAGCATAGCTCACCACCCCCTCAAGATGGCGTGTCTACCAATTCCACCACATCCGCACGTTTGACTGAGTCGTTACTGCGACTCTTCAGAGGTTTCCACAGCAGGCTGATCACCTTCTGCAGAAGCATCCAGAACCGGCTCATCTGCGGCCGGCACGTATTCTTCCACAACCGGGGCATCCTGCTCAAGAACTTCAGCTTCCTCAATCTGAGGAATTCCGAAATCGTTCAGACCTTCGGCGTGACGCTTGGCGTACACACCCAGACCCAGGCTGGTTACGAAGAAAAGCGTGGCCAGAATCGCGGTGATCCGGCTGAGAAATGTGGCCGATCCCTGAGGGCCGAACACAGTCTGTGAAGAACCGGAGCCAAAAGAAGCACCGGCATCCGCACCTTTGCCCTGTTGCAGCAGCACGAAGGCCACGATACCCACAGAGAGTGCGATATGTACGATCAGAATAATTTGTTCCATAGAAACCAGGACCTTATGCCCGACAGATTTTCAGAAATTCGTTAATGTCCAGAGAAGCACCGCCAACAAGGGCACCATCCACATCCGGCTTGGCAAACAGTTCTGCGGCGTTTGCAGCTTTTACACTACCGCCATACAGAACCCGCGTTTTTTCAGCAACACTGCCGCTGACGCGCTTCAGTTCTGAGCGGATGAAAGCGTGCATTGACTGCGCCTGCTCCGGCGTCGCCGTCTCACCCGTACCAATCGCCCAGACAGGCTCATAAGCAATCACAACCTTGTCCCAGTCGGCATTGCTCAGCTCACCAATCAGCAGATTCAGCTGCTCAGAGACCACGGTTTCTTCACGCAATGCTTTGCGCTGCTCCAGCGTCTCGCCCACACAGACCACGGCTACCATGCCGTTTTCCAGCAATTTCCGGGTCTTGGCCAGCACAGTGTAATCCGTCTCACCGTACAGAGCGCGGCGTTCGGAGTGACCCACCAGCCCCATCGAACAGCCTGTATCAACCAACATGCTGGCTGATACCTCACCGGTGAAAGCACCACTGTCTTCGTCAGAACAGTTCTGCGCACCCAGTGCAATGCCGCTGTCCTGCAGCAGCTCTGCAGCGAGTGCCAGATAAGGGAAGGGAGGAAACACCGCTACGTCGCAGTTCTGAGAACCTGCCGCAGTCAGACCGGTCAGCAACCCTCTGGTGCTGTCCAGTGACGCGTTCATTTTCCAGTTGCCTGCTACCAGCGTGCGTCGCATGCCTTCCCCCAAAATTAAAGAGCGCAGATACTATACGAGATATCTGACTGAAACAAGCCGATATTCCTACAAGTACCTGTCATGAAAGCGCTTTTTCCACGGCCTCAGCTAACTCCTGCGCCAGCAGCTGAGTCACCACCGGGTCCTCGCCTTCCACCATGACCCGCACCAGCGGCTCAGTACCGGACGGACGCAGAAGCACGCGCCCCCTGTCGGCCAGTTTTTTCTCAGTCGCTTTTACCGCCGCCTGAATCTCAGTGTTGTCATCGAGATTGACCGTTTTATTGCGCCGGACATTGATCATGGTCTGCGGCATACGGCTCATACGCGTCTGCCACTCATGCAAACCAGTACCGGTATCGCGCAAGGCAAGCAGCACCTGCAATGCAGAGACAATACCGTCACCTGTGGTATTGGCATCCAGGCAGAGAATATGACCGGACGATTCGCCCCCATAGCGCCAGCCGGTTTCTTCCAGCACCTGCATCACATAACGGTCACCCACTTTGGCGCGGCGGAATTCGATGCCCTGCTCACGCAGACCCAGCTCGAGGCCCAGATTACTCATCAGAGTGCCCACCACACCACCGTACAGACGACCACTGGCATGCGCATGGCTGGTGATAATGAACAGCATCTGATCACCGTCCACCTCTTCACCTGTGTGGTCAATCATCATGACCCGGTCACCATCACCATCAAAAGCGATGCCCAGATCCGCCCCCGTTTCCAGCACCCGGGCTTTGAGTGCTGCCAGATCGGTAGAACCACAGTTCTGGTTGATATTGAGGCCATCCGGATTATTACCGATGGTGGATACAGTGGCCCCAAGCTCAGTGAACACCAGAGGGGCTATCTGATACGTGGCACCGTGACCGCAATCCAGCACCAGCTTCAGCCCACGCAGATTCAGGTTGGCTGCTGTGCCTTTGCAGAACTCCACATAACGGCCTGCCGCATCGTTGATGCGCCGGGCTTTCCCGAGTTTATCCGGGGCAACGCAGGTCATCGGCTGATCCAGAAACGACTCGATCTTGAGTTCGGTTTCATCCGGCAACTTGGTGCCTTTGCCAGAGAAGAATTTGATGCCGTTGTCGTAATAGGGGTTATGTGAAGCGCTGATCACGATGCCCGCCTGCGCCCGGAATGTGCGGGTCAGATAGGCAATGCCCGGTGTCGGAATCGGACCCAGCAGACCGATATCCACACCTGCGGCTGACAGACCGGCTTCCAGTGCAGACTCAAACATATAACCGGAGATACGGGTGTCTTTCCCGATCAGGATCTGGCCGCCACCCTGTTCAGCAAACACTCGCCCCGCGGCCCAGCCAAGGCGCATAACAAATTCTGGCGTAATCGGGTCGGTGCCGACACGGCCACGGATACCATCAGTACCGAAATATTTACGGGTCATTCATTTTCCTTCAGCGTCTGGATAACCACCCGCAACGCATCGCGGGTCAGACTCACATTGTGTGTACGGATGATGGCCGCGCCCTGCATGGCACAGATCACAGCGGCGGCCATACTGGCAGGATCACGCCCTTCCGGGGTAACGCCGTCATCCAGAATCCCGGCAATCATACGCTTCCGCGACAGTCCGGTCAGCAGGGGATACCCGGCTTCCGTCAGCGTACGCAGTTGGTTCAGCAGCCTGAAGTTATGCTCCAGGCTTTTCCCGAAGCCGAATCCCGGGTCCAGCAGAATCTGCTCACGGCGTATACCAGCCGCCTCGCACTCTGCTGCGCGCCGCTGCAGAAAAGCTGAGACCTCGGCGACGACATCGGTGTACTGCGGGTTCTGCTGCATAGTGCCGGGCTCTCCCTGCATGTGCATCAGACACACCGGCAGGCCGGTCGACACCGCCGCCGCCAGAGCACCGGGGCGCTGCAGCGAGCGTACGTCATTGATCAGCCCGGCTCCGGCGCTGGCAGCTTCTGTCATCACCTGAGGTGAACTGGTGTCCACAGAGATAACAATATCGAGCTGAGCGCGGATACGCTCGACCACCGGAATCACCCGGTCGAGCTCTTCCTGCAGCGATACAACAGCCGCCCCCGGACGAGTGGACTCACCACCGACATCGATCAGTTCTGCTCCGTCATGCACCATCTGCTCTGCATAGCGCAAAGCCGCATCCGGTGTATTGTGCAGGCCGCCATCGGAAAAGGAATCCGGGGTGACGTTGAGAATACCCATTACCCGGGGAGTGGAGAGATCCAGACTGCGCTGGCCGAAAGAGAAATTCACGCTGTAACTCAGGTTCTGCCAATATCGGAAAAGGTGGAGAATATAAAAACAAAAGGCGGCTGTCGCCGCCTTTGCTGAGATCGGTTCAACCGGTCTGCTGTGGCAATCCGCGGATCAGTTACCTTCACCAGCCGGATTGCTGCTGCCGATGGCCGCGTCATCATCTGAGGCCATATCCCGGCTTTCTGCCGCAGGCGCAGCCGGCCCGGAACCATCACCCCAGCCTTTTGGCGGACGTGGTTTGCGACCCTGCATGATGTCGTCAATCTGATCCGCGTCGATGGTTTCATATTCCATCAGTGCATCTTTCATCAGCTCCAGCTTATCGCGGTTTTCTTCCAGCAACTGGAAGGAGCGCTGATAGCAACGGTCCAGCAGACCTTTGATTTCAGAGTCGATCAGGCGTGCAGTTTCATCCGACAGGTTCGACAGCTGACCGCCACCACTGCTGCCCAGATAGCTGTTCTGCTCGTCTTCTGAATAAAGCTGAGCACCCAGTTTTTCTGACAGACCCCACTTGGTGACATAGTTGCGGGCGTACTTGGTCGCGCGTTCAATGTCATTGGAGGCACCGGTGGTCACACCGTCTTTACCCAGCGTCATCTCTTCGGCAATACGGCCACCGTACAGAGAACAGATATTGCTCTCGATACCGCGCTTGCTGATGGAATGACGGTCTTCTTCCGGCAGGAACATGGTCACACCCAGTGCACGGCCGCGCGGAATAATGGAGACCTTGTAGACCGGGTCGTGTTCCGGAACCAGGCGGCCGATAATGGCATGACCGGCTTCGTGATAGGCCGTGTTCTCTTTTTCTTTCTCAGACATGACCATGGTTTTGCGCTCAGCACCCATAAGGATCTTGTCTTTGGCTTTCTCAAATTCTTCCATGCTCACTTCAGAGCGGTTGGCACGGGCAGCAAAGAGTGCGGCTTCATTCACCAGGTTGGCCAGGTCAGCACCAGAGAAACCGGGTGTACCACGGGCAATCAGCGACGGGTTCACATCATCGGAAACCGGTGCTTTTTTCATGTGCACTTTCAGGATCTGTTCACGGCCACGGATATCCGGCAGACCGACCACAACCTGACGGTCAAAACGACCCGGACGCAGCAGTGCAGGGTCCAGCACGTCCGGACGGTTGGTTGCGGCGATCACGATGATGCCATCGTTGACTTCAAAGCCGTCCATCTCTACCAGCAGCTGGTTGAGAGTCTGTTCGCGTTCGTCGTTACCACCGCCGATACCAACACCACGGGAACGACCCACGGCATCAATTTCGTCGATGAAGATAATACAGGGTGCCTGCTTCTTGGCCTGCTCGAACATGTCGCGGACACGGGAAGCACCGACACCGACGAACATCTCAACGAAGTCAGAACCTGAGATAGAGAAAAAAGGTACACGCGCTTCACCGGCAATGGCTTTTGCCAGCAGGGTTTTACCGGTACCCGGCTGACCGACCATCAGCACGCCACGCGGAATCTTACCGCCGAGACGCTGGTATTTGCCCGGCTCGCGCAGGAATTCAACCAGCTCTTTCACGTCTTCTTTGGCTTCATCACAGCCGGCAACGTCTTCAAAGGTGGTTTTGATCTGATCTTCACTCAGCAGCTTGGCTTTGCTCTTGCCAAACGCCATCGGGCCACCACGTCCACCGGCACCGCCCTGCATCTGACGCATGAAGATCATGAACACGGCGATAATGATGAGAATAGGCAGCGATGCCAGCAGCAGTTGAGTCAGGAAGCTCTGTTTCTCAGGCTTCTCACCGGTCACATCCACCTTACGTTCAATCAGGGTGTCCATGAGTTTGTCGTCAAAGGCAGGCAGAACCGTCTCAAACGTCGAGCCATCCTGTCTGATGCCCTTGATACTCTGGCCAGCAATGGTCACAGACTGAACCTGGCCGTTCTGCACAGAGGACATAAAGTCTGTGTAAGACAGTTCGTTCGTCCGGCTGGTCACGTTAAAACTGTTGAAGACCATCATCAGCACAGCGGCGATAACAGCCCATAAAACGAAATTCTTTGCCATGTGTGGCACCACCTCTTCTTCTGGCCCAAAGGGCCACTCAACAGACTCACTTTAGCAGGCAATCAGCCCGGACGGAAACCTTTAGCAACAACATACACTTCCCGGGAACGAGGCCGGGAAGCCTTGGGTTTGCGGATCACCACCTTGCTGAATGTGCCCCGGGCTTCGCGGATGAACTCATCAAAACCCTCTCCCTGGAACACTTTGGCCACGAAATCCCCGTTTGGTTTCAGCACCTGACGTGCCATATCCAGCGCCAGTTCCACCAGATACATGGAGCCAGGCTGATCAACGGAGGACATTCCACTCATGTTGGGGGCCATATCTGAAATTACAAGGTCCGCCGGGTGCCCGTTCATTTCTGTCATCAGCTGATCAAACACCTCTTCAGTGGTGAAGTCACCCTGAATGAAGGTCACATCGGCGATGGCATCCATCGGCAGTATGTCTGATGCGAGTATCTTGCCTTTGCTGCCCACCCGTTGCGCCACCACCTGGGACCAGCCTCCGGGGGCAGAGCCAAGGTCCACCACCGTCATGCCCGGGCGCATGAGACGGTCTTTTTCATCCAGCTCGATTAATTTGTAACTGGCACGGGTGCGGTAACCGTCCTGCTGGGCTTTCTGCACCCAGACATCATCGACATGTTCTTTAAGCCAGTCGGCACTGGATTTTGAACGGGACATCGGCAGTCTTTACTCCACGGGTAGGGTATAATCTCGCAAACCATCCATTCTAACATGTGAAGTGATTCTGGCAGATGGCATTATCCAACGAACAGAAAAAAGCCTACCGTTCCATCGGTCACACTCTGAACCCGGTCGTAACCGTTGCCGGTCAGGGTTTATCCACGGGCGTTATGGAAGAAATGAACCGTGCACTCAACGATCATGAACTGATCAAAGTTAAAGTGTCTGTCGGCGACCGGGAAGTCCGTGACGCCGTCATTGCAGAGCTTTTACAGTCGACCGGTGCTGAACTGGTCCAGCGAATCGGTAATATAGCTCTGCTGCTGCGCCGCAACCCGAAAGCCAAGCCATCGCTGTCGAACTTATCGCGCTGAGGAACCGCAGACCACAACTGCGCCCCGAAGAATCAGAATAAAAGGTAGACACACACCATGACTTCCATCGTAATTTCAGGCTCAGGCCTCTTTATTCCGCCTCATACCGTCACCAACGAAGAGTTGGTTGAGGCCTACAACGCCTACGTGCAGAAATTCAACGCGGAGCACGCTGCCGCCATTGCCGCCGGCGAGACCCAGCCGCTGCCGGAATCCAGCAGCGAGTTTATAGAGAAGGCCTCGGGCATCCGCTCCCGTTATGCCATGCATAAAGATGGCATGCTTGATCCGGACCGTATGTCGCCAAACTTCGCACCAACGATGGAAGGCGGAGAACCGGAATCCGTTACCATGGCTCTGGCCGCAGCACGCCAGGCGATGGAACAGGCCGGCAAGACCGCCGACGATATTGATATGGTGCTGCTTGCCACCACCAATCATCAGCGCCCCTACCCGTCTGTCGCGGTAGAAGTGCAGAAGAAGCTGGGTATTAAAGGGTTTGCCTACGATATGGGCATTGCCTGTTCGTCCATGACCTTCGGCATGATCAGCGCCTGGGCAGCCGTGCGCAGTGGTATCAGCCGCTGTGCTCTGGTGGTGAACCCGGAATTCACCACCCCGCAGGTGAACCTGAAATCGCGTGACAGCCACTTTATCTTTGGTGATGTCGCAACCGCCTGCATCATAGAGCCGGAAGAAACCTGCCGCAGAACAGAGCATGCTTACCGCATTCTCAGCACCAGGCAGCTGACCGACTTTTCAGACAACATCCGTTGTGATGGCAACTACACAGACCACTGTTTTGACGAACTGCCGGAAGACCGCCCTTACTTCATCCAGCAGGGCCGCAAGGTGTTCAAGGAACTTCTGCCGCTGGCCACCGACTTCATTACCGAGCAACTCTCTGAGAGCGGCCTGAAACCGGCTGATCTGAAGCGCATGTGGCTGCATCAGGCCAACCAGACAATGAACATGTTCGCGGTGAAAAAACTGCTCGGACGCATGCCGGAAGGTGACGAAGCGCCGATCGTGCTGGACGAGTTTGCCAACACCGCCTCATCAGGTTCCATGATTGCCTTCCACCGTTATCAGGAAGGTATTGAAAAAGGCGACAAAGGTCTGATCTGCTCCTTCGGTGCCGGTTATTCCATCGGCGGATTGCTGGTAGAAAAACTCTGATCCCGGCTATCCCGGGCCTTTGCTGGGCCCGGGAGCTCCCCCATCCCACCCGCACCGGCGCAGCTCCATTCTGGCCAATACTCAGCAGTTGCTGAACTGATGTCTGTTTTCTGGCAGAATCAGACTCCTTTTTCTGAGAAAACCTATCCATGCCTCAGATCATACAGACTGAAATGACCGAACTGGTTACCCCAGGGATGGCCAATTTCTCCGGCAATATGCACGGCGGAGAACTGCTCAAACTGCTCGATAAAGTCGCTTATACCTGCGCCATCCGTTACAGCGGTCATTACGCCGTCACCGTTTCGGTTGATAACGTTTTCTTCAAACAACCGATTCATATCGGTGAAATGGTGACCTGCCTTGCCACGGTGAACTACACCGGAAACACATCGATGGAAATCGGCATCAAGGTGATTGCTGAGAACATTCAGATGAAAACGGTACGCCATACGCACACCTGTTTCTTCACGATGGTCGCCATGAATGAAGACAACAAACCAACCTCAATACCGCAGCTTGAGCTGAACGATGAAGTACAGATCAAACGCTGGAACAAGGCCCTGAAACGCCGCGAAGCCCGTCAGCGCCTGCAGGAAATGATGAAAGCCATCGAACGCGACGATGGCACCGATGATTTTACGGATTTACCTCTGATCAGCTGTCCCTGAGCGGGATTCGACAGTCTCAATCCCCGGCGATGCTGGCAATCAGATCGGACCAGATACGGTTGCCGACATCATCAAAGGTCTTCATCGTCTCTACCAGCCGCCTGCGGGCGGTGGTATCGACCAGTTCTTCAGGCAGCCGCGGATCATAAGCCAGGGTATGCAGCACCTGATCTCCGATCAGGAAACTCTCGCGGGCCGCCTGCTCCAGCGGTATCAGGTGATATCCCCCCAGCCAGCTGATCATTTCTACCGTCTGTCTGCGGTAGTTATCCGTCAGTGCCTGCGGTGCCCAGAGTGCGGCATCCGGTGCATCATCCAGCTGAAACGTCACGGATGACATGAGTACGGCTCCGGATTCCAACCCCAGATCACACAAAGATTGCTTCAGCTGCGCCGCTGAACAGGCTAGGTTTTGCGGGCGAACCAGCAGCCCCTGCTGCAACGCGCGGAAGCCCCGTAAATCCATCGCCCGCTCGCGCTGACGCACCTGCTTGCGGTTACGCCGTCCGAGATGCGCCACATGCAGGACATACCAATGACCCTCCCAGGGCACCAGTTCCTCCTCAAGCACACGCCAGCGTTCCTGTGCCGCCGCCAGTGAACGGGCTTTCACACCCAGTTCATACACACCGCGGTCTGTCAGTTTCAGCAAGTCTTCTTTGACCAGACGGTTAAGCGTGACACGAACATTATTGGCTTCGATACCAAACAGATCCGCAATTCTGAGGAGTGTCTGTGCGGCCATCGGCTCTTCCGCTTCTTTCACAAGATTAAGAATCAGCTTCCTGGCCGGATAACTGGGGACCTTTTCAGTCATAGGCATTCCGGATAAAGGTTCAGCGTTCAGCATAGCATGTCGGTTCCGGTTACATTACTTAGTTTGACGCAGTTGGATATATCCTGTAATTTTCATTCCGGAAACGGAGATACCCGATATGGATACGACAACTCCACCCTTTGAACTGGAGCGTAGCACAGCGCGGGATCAGCTCACCGAGCTGCTCGGGCAAGAGGCTATCAGTGCCCTGCATATCCGCTCGGATGTGCGTGGCTGGCTGGCCGTCGCCGCCTGCTGGCTGACCATCGTTGCTTTACTGCTGACCGCCCTGCTAGCCATCACCCGCCTGGGCTGGTGGAGTCTGCCCGTTGTTCTTGTCTGCGTGATGTTCACCGGCGGCCGGATTCTGGGCCTTGCCATCCTCTCCCACGAAGCCTCCCACCGCACCCTGTTCAACAGCCCGCGCCTGAACGACCTGATCGGTGACTGGCTATGCGCCGCGCCGGTATATCTGGATCTGAAAAAATACCGTCAGCACCATGCCCGGCATCATGTTTACACAGGTACCGACAAAGACGTTGATCTGCCGCTGATACAGGGTTTCCCGACCAACAGCCGTTCACTGATGCGCAAATTCTTCCGTGATTTCAGCGGCCAGACCGGCGTGAAATCCCTGATTGGCTTTGCCCTGATGAACGCCGGGCAGATCCGCTGGAATGTTACCGGTGTGGTTGAGTGGTTGCCAGAGCGGCCGCGCCACCTGTCGCAGCAGGTCCTGACTTTTTTTGTGAACAGCCGCCGTACCCTGATCTTTCACGCCCTGTTCTTCACCGTCTGTTGGAGCGCCGGAGTAACAGAACTCTTCTTTCTCTGGTGGGCCGGTTACCTGTTTGCTTACCCGTTCTGTATCCGCGTCCGTTCCATCGCTGAGCATGCCGTGACCGAACGCAGCGAAGACATGATGAAAAACACCCGCACCACCAGGGCCGGGTTTATCAGCCGGGCCCTGTTCGCACCGTACCACGTGAATTTCCATATTGAGCATCACTGTCTGGTCGCCGTGCCCTTCTGGCAGTTACCCCGTCTGCACCAGCTGGTGCAGCAGGCAGGCATCCTGCCTCGACCGCCGGGCTACTGGCAGGTGATCAAGCTGGCGTCATCGGCGGACTGACCTCAGAGGTACCCGACACTGAATTCCAAGCAACTGTTCCCAGCAACTATTCCAGCACCCCAGGAAACAAAAAAGCCCGCAGGACGCGGGCTTTTTTGTGACAGAGAAAACGTCAGACGTGTTTCACAATGTCGATTTCATATTCGACGGTGCCGCTCGGAATCTGCACCACCACGGTATCACCTTCTTCCTTGCCGATCAGGGCACGGGCAATCGGCGATGACACTGAAATCCGGTTCTGTTTGATGTCTGCCTCATCATCACCCACGATGCGGTAAACCACCTCAGCGTCAGTATCACAGTTGATCAGGGTTACCGTCACACCAAAAATCACCTTCCCGGTATGTGGAATGGTTTTGATGTCGATGATCTGAGCGTTGGACAGCTTGCCTTCAATGTCCTGAATACGGCCTTCAATAAAGCCCTGCTGCTCGCGGGCAGCGTGGTACTCAGCGTTTTCTTTCAGATCACCGTGCTCGCGGGCTTCCGCAATAGCGGCAATCACTTTCGGGCGTTCGACGGTTTTCAGCTGCTGCAGCTCTGTGCGCAGCGCCTTTTCACCTTCGATAGTCATAGGAAATTTCTGCATCCCGTTACTCCAATCTGTCTGTTGCTTACGCCCTGTCAGATCAGGGCGTGCAGTTCCTGTAAACGACGGACTTCGTTCAGACCTTCTGAACGCAAAGCTTCAACCACGGCTTCCGCACCCGCCAGGGTGGTGGTGTAGTACACCTTATGCTGCAGGGCGCTGCGACGGATATCCGCAGAGTCACGGATGGCCTGAGATCCGTCAGTGGTGTTCACGATCAGATCGATTTCATCGTTCTTGATCATGTCAACAATGTGAGGACGACCCTCATTCACCTTATTGACGCGTGTCACATCCACACCGGCGTCTTTCAGCACGCGGCAGGTACCGCGGGTAGACACCAGACTGAAGCCGCACTCAACCAGGGCTTTGGCCACGCTGACCACACCGTCTTTGTCGGCATCACGTACCGACAGGAAGGCCACACCGGAAGACGCAATCGTCGCACCGGCACCCAGCTGGGCTTTAAAGAAGGCTTCGCCGAAGGTTTTGCCAGCACCCATCACTTCACCGGTGGACTTCATCTCAGGGCCGAGAATCGGGTCCACACCCGGGAATTTATTGAACGGGAACACCGCTTCTTTGACCGAGTAGTAAGGCGGTACGATTTCAGACGTGAAACCGAGTTCCTTCAGGCTCTTGCCCATCATCACTTTGGCTGCAATTGCCGCCAGTGAGGTACCGATGCACTTGGACACGAATGGTACGGTCCGTGAGGCACGCGGGTTCACTTCGATCACATAGATCTCGCCATCCTGGTACGCCAGCTGGGTGTTCATCAAACCCACAACGCCCAGCTCTTTGGCCATGGCCGCAACCTGCTCGCGCATCTGGTTCTGAATGTCTTGTGGCAGGCTGTATGGCGGCAGTGAACAGGCGGAGTCACCGGAGTGAATACCGGCCTGTTCGATGTGCTGCATGATACCGCCGATCACGACTTCTTCGCCGTCGCAGACAGCGTCGATATCGACTTCGATGGCGCGGTCGAGGAAGTAATCCAGCAGCACCGGAGACTCGTTAGAGACTTTTACCGCTTCAGTCATGTAACGACGCAGAGAGGCTTCGTCGTTAACGATTTCCATAGCGCGGCCACCCAGAACATAGGACGGACGAACCACCAGCGGATAACCGATGTCTTCGGCCTTGGCGACGGCTTCTTCGGTAGAAGTCACGGTCGCGTTCACCGGCTGCTTCAGACCCAGACGCTGGATCATCTGCTGGAAGCGCTCACGGTCTTCGGCACGGTCGATGGCTTCTGGCGAGGTACCAATGATCGGCACACCGGCGGCTTCCAGTTCTTCGGCCAGTTTCAGTGGCGTCTGGCCACCGTACTGCACGATCACGCCTTTCGGCTTTTCTTTGTCGACGATTTCGAGCACGTCTTCCAGTGTCACCGGTTCAAAGAACAGGCGGTCGGAGGTGTCGTAGTCGGTCGATACCGTCTCAGGGTTACAGTTGACCATGATGGCCTCGAACCCTTCTTCTTTCGCTGCCAGAGCCGCATGCACACAGCAGTAGTCAAACTCGATACCCTGACCGATACGGTTCGGGCCACCACCGAGAACAATGATCTTGTCGCGGTCGGTCGGGTTCGCTTCACACTCTTCTTCGTACGTGGAGTACATATACGCTGTGTCAGTCGCAAATTCTGCCGCACAGGTATCCACACGCTTGTACACCGGACGGATGTTCAGTTTCTGGCGGTGCTTACGGAAGGCTTTCTCTTTGATACCCAGCAGCTGAGCCAGACGGGCATCAGAGAAACCTTTACGCTTCAGGCGGAACACGCGGTCCGCATCCAGCGCCTGCAGGCTGCTCTGGGAGACGGCCTGTTCTTCTTTGATCAGATCTTCAATCTGTACCAGGAACCAGGGGTCGATGAAGGAATGGTCGTAGACCTCTTCCACACTCATACCGAAACGGAAAGCGTCGCCCACGTACCAGATACGGTCAGCACCCGGCGTGCGCAGTTCAGAGATGATCTTTTCTTTGGCGCCTTCGGCTTTCAGATCCAGCTTGGGATCAAAGCCAACGGAGCCTACTTCCAGACCGCGCAGGGCTTTCTGCATGGATTCCTGCTGGGTACGGCCGATGGCCATAACCTCACCAACGGACTTCATCTGAGTCGTCAGACGGCCGTCAGCCTGCGGGAACTTCTCGAAGGTGAAACGTGGAATCTTGGTCACGACGTAGTCGATAGACGGCTCGAAGGAGGCCGGAGTCGCACCGCCAGTGATGTCGTTCTGCAGTTCGTCGAGGGTGTAACCCACCGCCAGTTTGGCCGCGACTTTGGCAATCGGGAAGCCGGTCGCCTTGGAAGCCAGCGCGGATGAACGCGATACGCGCGGGTTCATCTCAATCACCACCATACGGCCGGTTTCGGGATTGAGACCGAACTGTACGTTCGAACCACCGGTTTCTACGCCGATCTCACGCAGCACCGCCAGCGAGGCGTCACGCATGATCTGATATTCTTTATCAGTGAGGGTCTGGGCCGGTGCTACGGTGATGGAGTCACCAGTGTGCACGCCCATGGCGTCGAAGTTTTCGATGGAACAGATGATGATGCAGTTGTCGTTTTTGTCACGCACAACTTCCATCTCGTACTCTTTCCAGCCGATCAGGGATTCGTCAATCAGCAGCTCGTTGGTCGGAGACATATCCAGACCACGCTGACAGATTTCTTCAAACTCTTCTTTGTTGTACGCGATACCGCCGCCTGAACCACCCATGGTGAAGGACGGACGGATGATGCAGGGGAAGCCGAGGTCTTTCTGCACTTCACGGGCTTCTTCCATGCTGTGCGCGATACCGGCGCGTGGACATTCCAGACCGATGGCTTTCATTGCCTTGTCAAAACGATCACGGTCTTCGGCTTTGTCGATGGTGTCAGCATTGGCACCGATCATCTCTACACCGAACTTTTCCAGTACGCCGGCTGCTTCCAGACCCAGGGCACAGTTCAGTGCAGTCTGGCCACCCATGGTTGGCAGCAGCGCATCCGGGCGCTCTTTTTCGATGATCTTGGCAACCGCTTCTACCGTAATCGGCTCAATGTAGGTTGCATCCGCCATGGACGGGTCGGTCATGATGGTGGCTGGATTGGAGTTCACCAGAATGACGCGGAAGCCTTCTTCGCGCAGGGCTTTACAGGCCTGGGCGCCGGAATAGTCAAATTCACAGGCCTGGCCGATGACGATCGGGCCGGCACCAATGATCAGGATACTCTGTATGTCAGTACGTTTTGGCATATCTCAGTCGGTTCCTGTTATTTACCAGCCTTGGCGGCTTTCATCAGTTCAATAAAGTGGTCAAACAGCGGCGCTACGTCGTGCGGACCCGGGCTGGCTTCAGGGTGACCCTGGAAGCTGAAGGCCGGACGGTCAGTGCGGGCGATGCCCTGCAGGGTGCCGTCGAACAGCGACTTATGCGTGGCTTTCAGGTTGGCTGGCAGGGTTTCCTCATCCACCGCAAAACCGTGGTTCTGGGCGGTGATCATCACCTTGCCGGATTCGATGTCCTGCACCGGGTGGTTACCACCATGGTGGCCGTGTGGCATTTTCACGGTTCTGGCGCCGGAGGCCAGAGCCAGCAGCTGGTGACCCAGACAGATACCGAATACCGGGGTCTCTGTCGTCAGCACTTCCTGAATCGCGGCAATCGCGTAGTCACATGGCTCAGGGTCACCCGGGCCGTTGGACAGGAAGATGCCGTCCGGATTCATCGCCAGCACTTCAGAAGCCGGCGTCTGTGCCGGAACCACGGTCAGTTCACAGCCGCGCTCAGCTAATAAACGCAGGATGTTGCGCTTCACGCCGTAGTCGTAAGCAACCACTTTGAATTCCGGGTTGCTGACCTGACCGTAGCCGTTTTCCAGCGTCCAGTCGGTTTCGGTCCACTGGTAAGACTCAGTGACCGTCACTTCTTTGGCCAGATCCATGCCTTTCAGGCCCGGGAACGCACGCGCTGCCGCCAGTGCTTCTTCGATGGACGCTTCGGACAGTGCATCGGCACGGGCGATCATGCAGCCATTCAGTGAACCTTTCTCTCGCAGAATGCGGGTCAGGCGGCGGGTATCGATGTCGGCGATGCCGGTCACACCACTGTCGCGCAGATATTCATCCAGCGCTTTGGTGCTGCGGAAGTTGGAGGCGATCAGCGGCAGGTCGCGGATAATCAGACCTTTGGCATGGATACGGTCAGATTCGGCATCTTCCGGGTTAGTACCGTAGTTACCGATGTGCGGATAGGTCAGTGTGACCATCTGATTGGCGTAGGAAGGGTCGGTCAGGATTTCCTGGTAGCCGGTCATGGAGGTGTTAAAAACGACCTCACCGACAGACACACCGTCGGCACCAATGCTGATACCTTTGAAAATGCTGCCGTCTTCAAGAGCTAGAATCGCTGGCGTAGACAAGACGTGTTCCCCGAAAAAACATTAAATCTGGCTCAATGCGTGGCCGTTCGCTGAGCTGCGTGCAGCCGCAAAAAAGCGGGAAGGTGATCCTGTCCCGCTCTGCTTGAAATTTGGCCCGCTGAAAGTGGGTGCGGATGATACTGAAAAGTGCCCTCTGTGTCCATTTTGCCACCACCTGCAGAAACAACCCGCGACCGGACGTGCTCACGTACTGAGTGGACTGAAACCAACGGCTCAGATAGCATGTCAGACATGTGTCTGATGTATGAGACAATCAGGGCTGCCGCACCGTCGGCGTTTCCCTTCAAATAACGATAAAAACACCGAGGTCATCGTGAAGACCCGTATTATGAATCTTACAGCCTCTCTGGCCGTGCTGTGTGCCCTGCTGCTGTGCCTGCCACTGCAAGCGGAAGAGTCGCAGATGACCGAGATTGATAACAGCATCCCCTGGGAAGCCGTCATCGTAGGTGACAGCGACAGCGATCTGAGTACCTGGCGGCGCAAAATCCCCGGAGCAGAAGTAAAGCAGTTCCGGGGGGAAATCGTGTTGCCTCACCCGGCAGTGGCCATCCTGAAAACCTTGGACACCCCTAAGGAAATGGACGATTGGGTATACTTCTGCCGCAAAGGTGAGCACATCAACGGCAACCTGACCTATATGGAATACAAAGGGATCTGGCCTGTGGCGTCACGGTACGTGGCGTTGAAAAGCAGTGTATGGGTACGCGATGGCGCCATTTTCATTCAGAGCCGCAATGTCGACTCGGCAGGTCCTGACGACCGCAGCATGGTGCGCATCCCGGAATTCAGCAACCTGTTTGAGATCACACCGATCGACAGCCATACCACCCGGGTGAAGTTCACCACCTTTGTCGATCTGGGCGGCCGTCTGCCATCCTGGATTGCCAACGGCATATCCAGCAACGCGCCGAAAGTGACCCTCACCGGGCTGCGTGACAAGCTGAAAGAGAAAGAAGAGTATGCGAATGCAACTCTGGAAGAGTTAACCATCACCGACAACCGCGCGGCAGTTCAGGCGCTGCTGGATGAAGTATCAGCCCGCAGTCAGGGCTGATACCGGAAAGACAGAAGCAGACTCAGAAACCAAGCACATCCTGCATATCATAGAGCCCCGCCGGCTGGCTGTTGAGCCAGTTGGCCGCACGCACCGCACCTTTGGCAAAGGTCATACGGCTCTGGGCTTTGTGAGTGATTTCCACCCGCTCACCTTCGGTCGCGAACATCACGGTATGATCACCAACCACATCACCACCACGGATGGTTTCAAAACCAATCTGCTTCTGCGGACGGGCACCAGTCTGACCTTCACGCCCATACACTGCAACGTCGTTTAAATCCCAACCCAGCGTGTCAGCAATCACTTCACCCAGACGCAGTGCCGTACCGGATGGCGCATCGACTTTGTGACGGTGATGCATCTCAATCACTTCGATATCGCTGTCGTTCCCCATCACAGAGGCGGCCATACGCAGCAGGTTCAGACACAGGTTCACCCCTACAGAATAGTTAGGAGCAAAGACGATGCGTGTATCGGCGGCGGCAGCGCTCAGAACCGCTTTCTGTTCCTCCGTCAGACCTGTGGTACCAATCACAATGCCTTTACCGTGCTTCTGACACAGAGCCACATTGGCCAGTGTTGCTTCCGGCGCAGTAAAGTCGATCAGCACGTCGAAATCATCGATGACGTTTTCAACAGAAGTCACTGTGGTCACACCCAGTGATTTACCCAGACCCGCCATGGCACCGGCATCGACACCGGTCATCGGATCACCGGCGAGTACAATCGCAGCACTCAGGCCAGCCTGTTCATCGTTGTTTACGGCTTCAATCAGCACGCGGCCCATACGGCCTGCAGCACCGGTAATGGCAATTCGGGTCATGTTCAGAATTCTTAACTAGCGGATTGGGCGCTAAGGATACCGAAGGTAGGGGGAAGTCGGAAGTCGGGTACACCAAAGATTGAACTGGATATTCGTCATCCCGCGACTTGAGAAGCAGGTCTCAGGAAATCTGATAGCGTTGGCGAGGAAGCCAGTACAAGGCAAATCTGGTTAAGAAAGCGGAGCGTACACAGAGTACGTGAGCATTTCGAAACCAGATTTAACACCGTACTGGCAACGCAGCTAGCCATAAGTTTAAGCCGTCGGCGACGAAGCCCCAGCAAGGCAAAAGTGCCGGTGGAGCGCGCAGTGTACAGATCGTACATGAGCACTACACCGGCACTTTTAACACCGCTGGGTCGAGGCAGGCAGGCTTAAATGTCTTCGAAGAACTTTTTAACCCCATCAAACCAGGACTTAGTATTTGGGGAATGTTTTTCACCCTTCAACGACGCCTGGAACTGACGCAGCAGCTCTTTCTGATCATTGTTCAGTTTCACCGGTGTCTCGACCTGCACTCGGCACATCAGATCACCGGGGGCACCGCCACGGACGGGTGCAACACCTTTGCCACGCAGACGGAACATCTTGCCGCTCTGTGTTTCTTCCGGGATGCGCAGTTTCACGCGGCCATCCAGCGTCGGGATTTCCATTTCGCCACCCAGTGCGGCGTCGACGATGCTGATCGGCACTTCACAATAAAGGTTGCGGCCATCACGCTGGAACAGGTGATGCTCTTTCACCGCGACCTGCACGTACAGATCACCGGCAGGGCCACCCATGGCACCGGCTTCGCCTTCGCCGGACAGACGGATGCGGTCACCGGTATCAACACCGGCCGGGATTTTCACCGACAGGGTTTTGGTTTCTTCTTTAACACCGCGACCATGACAGCTGGTACAAGGATCTTCAATGATGGTGCCCTGACCACGACAGCTCGGACAGGTCTGCTGCACGGCAAAGAAACCCTGCTGCATCCGGATCTGACCACTGCCCTGACAGGTAGTACAGGTTTTTGGTGAGGTACCTGGTTTGGCGCCACTGCCGTCACAGGTCTCGCAGCTTACCAGAGTGGGAACGCGGATCTTCTTCTCAACACCACGAACCGCTTCTTCCAGCGACAGCTCCATGGTGTAGCGCAGATCGGAGCCACGCTGCGGGCCACCGCGTGAACCGCCACGGCCACCACCACCAAAGATGTCGCCGAACACATCACCGAAGATATCACTGAAGTTGGCACCACCACCGCCGAAGCCACCACCGGCAGCATTCGGATCGACACCGGCATGACCGTACTGATCGTAGGCCGCGCGCTTCTGCTCATCACCGAGGATCTCGTAAGCCTCGGTGGCTTCTTTGAATTTTTCGTCCGCGTCTTTGTCATCCGGATTACGGTCCGGGTGGTATTTCATGGCGAGTTTACGGTACGCCTTTTTCAGCTCTTTACCGTCGACATCGCGGCTGACGCCGAGTACTTCGTAATAATCACGTTTGGACATGATTCACCTTGTTTAAATCGGATTTACAGACCTGCTGCAAATAAAACGCGGCAAACTGGTTGCCGCGTGAAGAGTTTGGAAGTTTTTTGTGCAGAATCATCCGCACGCTCTGGCCGACGTTGAGGCTGTGCACCCCAGAGTCGTGCTGGAACTGTTTCTGACCGTCGATGAAGACTCATCAGTTCACTCCTGAGCGTCGGCGAGGCCGCCAGCGAAAGACGGGAAAGCGTGAAGAAGCGGAGTGTACATTGAGTACATGAGCATTCTGAACGCTTTCCCAACACCGCGATGGCAACGCAGCCAGCTCAGAGTTTATTTGTCCTTAACTTCTTCAAACTCTGCATCAACCACATCATCGTCCTGCGAGGATGAATCACCCGCAGCACCCTGCTCTTTCGCAGCCTGCTCGGCGTACATCTTCTGCGCCAGTGAAGAAGACGCTTCGGTCAGAGCCTGAGTCTTGGCCTCAATCTCTTCCTTATTGTCGCTCTTCAGTACGGCCTCCAGATCGGTGATGGCCGCTTCGATGGCTGATTTCTCATCATCGGTCGCTTTGTCACCGGCTTCTTCCAGCGTCTTACGGGCTGCGTGGATCAGGCCATCAGCACTGTTACGCGCCTGTACCAGCTCCTCGAACTTCTTATCCGCATCGGCGTTGGCTTCCGCATCGGCAACCATCTTCTCGATTTCATCATCGCTCAGACCGGAGGAGGCCTTGATCACGATGGACTGTTCCTTACCGGTCGCCTTGTCTTTGGCGCTGACGTTGAGGATACCGTTGGCATCGATGTCAAAGGTCACTTCAATCTGTGGCATACCACGCTGAGCTGGCGGAATGTCGCTCAGGTCAAAACGGCCCAGAGACTTGTTCTGCGCAGCCTGCTTACGCTCACCCTGCACCACGTGAATGGTAACGGCAGTCTGGTTGTCTTCCGCGGTTGAGAACACCTGCGACTTTTTGGTCGGGATGGTGGTGTTCTTGTCGATCACCGGAGTCGCTACGCCACCCATGGTTTCGATGCCCAGAGTCAGCGGAGTTACGTCGAGCAGCAGTACGTCTTTAACGTCACCAGACAGAACCGCACCCTGAATCGCAGCACCAACGGCAACCGCTTCATCCGGGTTCACGTCTTTACGTGGCTCTTTGCCAAAGAAGTCTGCAACGCTCTTCTGCACCATTGGCATACGGGTCTGACCACCCACCAGAATCACTTCGTCGATCTCAGAAGCGCTCAGGTCAGCGTCTTTCAGCGCCATACGGCAAGGTTCCATGGAACGCTTGACCAGATCTTCTACCAGGCTTTCCAGCTTGGCACGGGTCACTTTGACGTTCAGGTGCTTAGGCCCGGACGCATCTGCAGTGATGTACGGCAGGTTTACATCGGTCTGCTGGCTGGAAGACAGCTCGACCTTGGCTTTTTCCGCCGCTTCTTTCAGACGCTGCAGTGCCAGTGGGTCGTTGTGCAGATCAATGCCGCTGTCTTTCTTGAACTCAGCTGCCAGATAATCGATCAGACGCAGGTCAAAGTCTTCACCACCGAGGAAGGTGTCACCGTTGGTGGCCAGTACTTCAAACTGTTTTTCACCGTCAACGTCAGCCACTTCGATAATGGAGATATCGAAGGTACCACCACCCAGGTCATACACTGCGATGGTACGGTCACCACCGGACTTGTCCATACCGTAGGCCAGAGCAGCTGCGGTAGGTTCGTTGATGATACGTTTTACTTCCAGACCGGCGATTTTACCGGCGTCTTTGGTGGCCTGACGCTGAGAGTCGTTGAAGTAAGCCGGTACGGTAATAACCGCTTCAGTTACTTTTTCACCGAGGTATTCCTCAGCGGTTTTCTTCATCTTTTTAAGCACTTCAGCAGAGACCTGCGGTGGTGCAAACTTTTCACCTTTTACCGATACCCAGGCGTCACCGTTGTCGGCTTCTACGATTTTGTACGGCACCATTTTGATGTCTTTCTGAACGACATCGTCTTTGAAGCGACGGCCGATCAGACGCTTAACCGCAAACAGGGTGTTTTCCGGGTTGGTGACAGCCTGACGCTTGGCAGACTGACCTACCAGAATCTCATCATCAGCGTAGGCGATGATGGACGGTGTTGTACGGTCGCCTTCAGCGTTTTCAATTACGCGGGTTTTTTCACCATCAAGGATCGCCACACAGGAGTTGGTGGTCCCGAGGTCAATACCAATAATCTTACCCATATCTTTGTCTCCTCTCGCTCCGGGCTCTTGCCGGAGACGTTTAAACTTGTTCCGCTAATGCGTGGTTATTCATTACCTGAAAGCTATATCGGGTCACTCTTGTTAATTTCAAGTCAGGAATCAGTGACCGGTGAAAAATTCGTCAGGCGCTCTCGTCAATCTGACTGCCGCCTTTGCTGACCACCACCATAGCAGGACGCAGCAGACGACCGTGCAGGGTATACCCCTTCTGCATCACAGCCAGTACGGTATTGGGGGCCACATCCGGGTTTTCAATCATGGTCACCGCCTGATGCAGCTCCGGATTGAAACCCTCACCTTCCGGGTTGATCTGTTCAACGCTGAAACGTCCCAGCGAGCTGATCAGCACTGACAGTGTCATCTCAATGCCTTCACGGATGGCTTTGGTCGCTTCTTCATCCGGTGCCGCAGCCAGGCCGCGCTCCAGGTTATCGACCACGTTCAGCATCTCATTGGCGAACTTTTCCAGTCCGAACTTATGCGCCTTTTCCACGTCCATCTCGGCACGGCGACGCACATTCTGCATCTCTGCCTGAATACGGATCAGCTGATCTTTCAGGCTTGCAATTTCTTCCTCTGCACGGGCCAGTGCATCCGGCTCAGCAGCTGCAACCGCCTCTTCAGGGGTCTCTGCTGTTACCTCAACCTGCTCTGCTGATTCTTCCTGTACTTTCTGCTCATCTGACATCAGGGTTACCTCCGAAACACATAGTGAGGGCTATATGGGGCCAGTGCAGAGCTTTTCAAGAACCTGCAGGCAAATCAGTTGACAGGAAAATGTACTGTATATATAAACACTGTATAAACAGACAGAACCGGAGGCACTATGCTGAATACCCTGTCGATCCATAATTTTGCTCTTGTACACGAACTCGAACTTGAGTTCGGCAACGGCATGACCGTCATCACGGGTGAAACCGGTGCGGGAAAATCCATCCTGCTGGATGCTCTGGGCCTGACGCTCGGCCAGCGTGCCGAAGCCGACTTCGTGCGTCGCGGAGCCGAGAAAGCCGACATCAGCGCCACCTTCCGCAGCAATCCTGCTGCCCGCAGCTGGCTCAGCGATCATGATCTGCCCGAAGACGACGACATCATTCTGCGCCGCGTCATCTCAACGGAAGGCCGCTCCCGCGGTTATATCAACGGTCGCCCGGTATCCGCCGGTGACCTCAGGGAGCTTGCATCCTGCCTGATCAGCGTGCACTCCCAGAACGCGCATCAGCGCCTGCTGGAAAAAGACGCTCCCCGGCAGATCCTGGATGCCTACGCCGGGCTGCAGGAAGACACGGTGCATGTGGGTGATCTGTGGCGCCAGTGGCAGTCTGCCCGTAAGCAATTACGCAGCCTGCAGGAAAACAGCAGCGAACTGCAGGCTCAGCGCCAGTTGCTGGAATATCAGGTGTATGAACTGCGGGATCTGGAACTGCAGGACGGCGAGCTGGATGAACTCGAAGCCGAGCAGAAGCGTCTGGCCGGTGCGGAAAACACCCAGATGAGCGGCCATCGTGCCCTGATGGCCTGCGACGGCAGCGAGAACGACGATCCCGCTGCCAGCTCGCTGGTACATCAGGCCCTGCAACAGCTGGATCAGATCGACGATCAGCATCCGTTACTCGACGAATGCCGGGAATTGCTCAGTCAGGCTGCGATTCAGCTGGAAGAAGCCGGTGATTCACTGCAACGCTATCTCAGCCTGGTCGACATCAACCCACACCGCCTGAGTCAGGTCGAGCAGCGGCTGAGCGACATCTACACCATGGCACGCAAACACCACATTCAGGCTGAAATGCTCTACACCCACTGGCAGGCGCAGGAGGAGTCACTTGCGGCTCTGCAGTTATCTGACGGTGATCTGGACCATCTGGAAGCCGCTGTGGCAGAACTGCAGAATGCCTACGATCTGGCCGCCGGACAGCTTTCTGACGCACGCCGTGCCGCTGCAGAAACCATGGACAGAGCGATTGAATCGCACTTTGCCGACCTGTCTCTGGGCAGGGCATGTTTCTCAACGCGGATTGAAAGCGGTCGTGCCGGTGCAGAAGGCAAAGACGACATCCAGTTCATGGTACAGACCAACCCGGGACTGCCGGAAGGACCGCTGCAGAAGGTGGCA
This sequence comes from Thalassolituus sp. UBA674, assembly GCA_002298335.1. Classification (GTDB taxonomy): domain Bacteria; phylum Pseudomonadota; class Gammaproteobacteria; order Pseudomonadales; family Oceanobacteraceae; genus Thalassolituus. Next base: position 37,988 of record DBNK01000017.1, on the reverse strand, counting down.
TCCGGTGGCGAACTGTCACGTATCAGTCTGGCGATCCAGGTCGTTACAGCCGCCACCAGCGCCATGCCCTGTCTGATTTTTGATGAAGTGGATGTGGGCATCGGTGGCGGCACAGCCGAACGCGTCGGGCGCCTGATGCGCAACATAGGCAGCCAGGCTCAGGTCATGTGTGTGACCCATCAGCCTCAGGTAGCCGCGCAGGCTCATCAGCACTATCAGGTGAACAAGGTCAGCGGCGATGATGCCACGCACACACGGATACGCCTGCTCGACAGCAAGCAACGTTCCGAAGAACTGGCACGTATGCTGGGAGGGGTTGAGATTACCCGTCAGACTCTGGCACACGCCAGAGAGATGCTGAACCTGGCTGCTGCTCAGTAGCAGCCAGTACAGGCAGGACCTACTTCTTCTTACGGACGTACAGTACCAGACTGTGGTCAACCAGATCGTAGCCATGCTCGGCCGCGATCTCATGCTGCAGTCGTTCAATCTGCTCATTGCTGAACTCGACGACTTTGCCACTGTCCACTTCCACCATATGGTCGTGGTGTTCGCCTTTGGCAAGTTCAAACACGGAATGACCACCATCGAAGTTATGGCGGGTGACCAGTCCGGCTCCTTCAAACTGGGTCAGCACACGGTAAACCGTGGCCAGTCCGACATCTTCCCCGGCTTCGATCAGTGCTTTGTACACATCTTCAGCACTCAGGTGGCCGGCTTCATCATCTTCCAGAATGCTCAGAATCTTAACCCGTGGGAGGGTAACTTTAAGACCCGCTTTCCGGAGCTCTACGTTTTGATCGGCCATTATTCTCTACCATTTCACAGCGGATGAGGCATCGGGTATCATCCTGCCTCGTCCCAATTCATCTTCAACCGGACTATACCTGATTATGCGCCCCATAATTCTGACCGCTCTACTGGGTTTTGCAAGCCTTTCTGCCTGCACCTTCCCCGGCGTGTACAAACTCAATGTACAGCAGGGAAACATCGTCACGCAGGAAATGCTGAATGAGCTGCAGCCCGGTATGACTCAGCGTCAGGTCGCCTATGTGATGGGCAACCCTGTTGTACGGAACCCGTTCTCAGAAAGCAAGTGGGACTATATCTACACACTGGAGAAGCGTGATGAAGTTGTAAAACGCTATCACGTGACCCTGTATTTTGACCCCCAGGGCAATTACAGCCACTACACAGGATCGGCACCGTCCGAAAGTGAAGATGCCAGCCAGGCCAGTGCTGAAGACGTGCCGGGTTCAGCCCGCAGTAACGACCGGGCTCCGGAATAAGTTATCCGGCCCGATCGCTGAAATCCCTGGTGCTTACTTGTCTGCGGCTTTGTCGGCAGACACTTTGGCTGCGCGGTTAGCCCGTGCCTGCTTGGGATCAATCAGCAGAGGCCGGTAAATTTCCACCCGGTCTCCGTCACGCAGTACTTCCGCATCGGCATCCCGCACGGCTTTGCCAAAAATACCGTATTTAGCGTTATCCGGATCAATATCAGGGAACTCCTGCACGATACCTGAACGCTTAACAGCCTCACGCAACACTGTGCCCTGCTCCACCGACAGGCGGATAATCTTCTGTTTTTCCGGCAGCGCGTACGCCACCTCGACCTGAATCATCTCAGCCATATATCTCGTTCGCCCGCTTTACAAAGGAGTCGACCATCATACCGGCTACCTGCTTGAACACGGTGGCCATGGCCATGCCTGTCAGGCGGTTGGCCATCTCAAAATCCAGTTCAAGGGTTACCTTACAGGCATCTTCGGAAAGCGTCTGGAAAGTCCAGGTACCTGTGAAACGGCTGAACGGACCATCCACCAGCTGAATGGTCATCAGATCAGGGCGTCGCAGGGAGTTACGGGTGGTGAAACTTTGCTCAAAACCCGCCTTGGCCAGGGTCAGTTCGGCCTCGATCATAGTGTCATTTTCGGCGATTACACGCGTCGATTGGCAACCCTGCAGGAATTCCGGATAACGTTTAACGTCGTTGACCAGATCAAACATCCTCTCGGCGGAGTGCATTACCAGAGCACTGCGGCTTATGTGTGTCATCGTTGAATCAAATACTTACAGCCTTAAAAGAGGCCATTATACAGCACCAGAAGAATTGCTGCCGGTGACACGAAGCGGATCATAAAGCGCCAGACAGCAAACAGGTGCTGACTGGCCAGACGTGCCTCATCCTCAACCGAGCTGCGTGACATAAACCAGCCGGTAAAGAGTGCAATCAGCACGCCTCCCAGCGGCAGAAGTATGTTGGTGGTGAGGAAATCAAAGATATCAAACAGGGTTTTTCCTTTGATTTCATAGGTTCCGCCCGTGACTTCTTTGGCCTTTTTCAGATCATCAACCGCGGCATACAGATAAAACTCGCTGCCCACAGCATCTCCGGCTTCGTTCAGCTCAGTGACGGTAACGAACGCCTGATTCTGCGACCAGTCGTTGAAGGAGAACACCGTCCCCAGCCCCAGCGCCCAGGCCAGAGAACAGACAAAAACCGTAGCCCGGGCCCGGCTGAAACCTTTTTCAACCGCCCAGGCGACTGCCGGCTCAGCGATGGAAATGGCGGAACTCCATGCGGCAATCAACACCAGTACGAAGAACACTGTACCGATAACAACACCCCCCGGCAGTGCACCCAGTGCCACCGGCAGCGTCTGGAACATCAGTCCCGGACCCGCTCCCGGTTCAAGACCGTGTGTGAAGACAATCGGAAAAATCACCAGACCGGCAACCAGAGCCACCAGGGTATCGACGAAACCGACGATCAGAACCGTCTGCCCGAGCGGCTGCCCGGCCGGCATATAAGCGCCGTACGCCATGATGGCGCCCATACCCAGCGAGAGGGTGAAGAAGGAATGTCCGAGCGCGACGATCACGGCTTCAGTCGTCAGCTTTTCAGGCTCAAACCGGAACAGGAAGTCCCACCCCTGCTCAAAGCCCGGAGTGGTCAGGCTGTAACCCAGCAGCACCAGCAACATGACAAACAGCACCGGCATCAGCAGCCTCAGTGTGTTCTCCAGACCGCGGTGAATACCCCGCGCGATCACAACCCCGACAAGCAGCATGAACAGGGTGTGCAATACCGTCAGTCGCAGGGGGTTGGCCAGCAGACCGCCAAACGTCGCTTCGGCTAGCGCACCTTCCGCTCCGGTAAAGAAGCCGGTGGCCATTTTGTAAACGTAATAGAGAATCCAGCCGGCAATCACGCTGTAGAAGGACAGAATGAAGAAGCCAGACACCGCACCCATCCAGCCGATACCGGCAAACAGCTTAGGCGCTTTGTACTGGGTGGTCAGGCGCTCCATGGTATGCACCGGGCTCATTCGTGCTTTACGCCCCAGCAGAATCTCAGCCATCATCACCGGAATACCAACGGCCAGTACACAGATCAGATAGACCAGAACGAAGGCTCCGCCACCGTATTCACCGGTGATGTACGGAAACTTCCAGATATTGCCCAGCCCCACTGCCGAGCCCACAGCCGCCAGAATAAATGTCCAGCGACTGGCCCAGATGCCGTGCATTCCCCGATGATCTGCTTTCATGCTATTTCCCCATCTGTTTGAGGGGTATTCTCTGGCATTTACCTCAGGTCCTCAAGTCAGCATCCGGAGTCGACCTGACAAGGTACACAATACAGCCTCTGCCTTTGTTCCGGCGGATCCGCTATAATCCCGCCATGAGTAAAAAGAACAAAGCCAAGCCTGGTTCCTCCACGATTGCCCAGAACAAAAAGGCCCGCCACGAATTTTTCCTGGAAGACAAACTGGAAGCTGGTATTGCATTGACCGGCTGGGAAGTGAAGTCTCTGCGGGAAGGCAAAGTGCAGCTGGTCGATTCCTTCATCAACTTCCACAGAGGTGAAGCCTGGCTGTCCGGCGCCCTGATCACGCCACTGAATCAGGCATCAACCCATGTGGTTGCGGAACCCCGACGCGAACGCAAGCTGCTGCTGCACCGCAAAGAAATTGACCGCATCATGCAGAAAGCGCAGGCAAAGGGTTATACCTGTGTCTGTACCGCCCTGTACTGGAAAGGCATTCATGTGAAAGCCGAAATCGCGCTGGCGAAAGGTAAGCAGGCCCATGACAAGCGGGCAGCAAGCAAGGACAAAGACTGGGCAAAAGAGAAAGAGCGCCTGATGAAGCATGCTTCCAGGTAATACAGATCAAGGGCTCATTTGAGCCCCTTCTAGTTCATTTTGTTTTACCAACATGCAGAGATTTGGGACTGATAGGGATTCCGGCATTGGTCATATCAACGCAAAACTTTTCCTCCCACCCTTGTTGGTCAATATTCAAATAAATAAGTCCTTCTTTATCTTCAAAAAAATCAAATACACTCTTTTTATGGTTTCGATATTGTTCCTTCCAATACTGTTTGACCAAGTGCATTTCATTTATCCCTAAATATTCCTTGGTTCTTTTTACATATCCCGCGTGTTTAATCCTACTTTTTATCCATGCATCTACATCCCGATCATTAAAAATAAACAAAGATCCCGGATAGGAAAAGTATAAATCCTTGAAGAAATCTATCGCCACATACTTTTGTTCTTCCATGTATTCCATATCCGTGAATGCCTGAAATTTCTCATAATCACCTGCGAGAAGATCCCTGCCACTTTCTTTATTGGCATAAATAGTTTTTGCAAGTTCACCACGATCCCAATGCACTCCTTTAACTCCATTTTCCTGTAGAAGGAAATGTATCGTTCTCGTAGCACATTTATTAAAGCCAATCTGGAAAATTCTTTTCAAAAAACAACCCTTAAGTCACTTAAAGTGAACCAAAAACCAATACAAAAATTAACTTTCCAGCAGCGCATCGATGCGGTCCATCAGACCGGTCATGCGGCGCACCACTGCCTGGTACGCATCCGGTTTGGTCATATCCAGACCCGCATGATCGAGCAGGATGTTCTGCGGATAATCCGAACCACCGGCTTTCAGCACTTCGATGAAGTTATCCCGCACGGCTTCATCACCGGCCAGGAACTGCTCAGCAAACCAGGCTGCTCCAGAAATGGATGTCGCGTACTGATACACATAGAAGTCATAGTAGAAGTGCGGGATGTACGCCCACTCCACGGTATACGCATCATCGATCATCAGAACACCTTCCGCTTCACCGTGATACTTACGCAGCAGATCACCGTAAATCTCAGAGAACTTCGCACCAGTCAGTGGTTCACCGGCTTCAGCCGCCTGGTGAATGGCCAGCTCAAACTCACCGAACATGGTCTGACGGAAGAAGGTACCACGGATGCTCTCGAGCGCCTGCCCAAGATAGAAGAGTTTTTCTTCCTTGGTTTCAGCATGAGCGACCATGTACTCCTCAAGCAGAATCTCGTTGATGGTTGACGCCATTTCGGCAATGAAGGTGGAGTAATCGGACGTTTCAAACGGCTGCGCGGACTTAGCCATCATGGTGTGTACCGCATGACCCCATTCGTGGGCAAAGGTACTCAGGGCATTGTAATCATCGTTATGGTTAAGCAATACGTACGGGTGAACGTCATACGCTGAGCCATTCATATAGGCACCGCTGCGCTTGCCATCCTGAGGGTGAGAGTGCATCCAGTCACCGTCGAGTCCTTCACGCAGCATTCCCAGGTATTCGTCACCGAAGGGCTTCAGCGCTTCAAAGGTGATTTCTTCGGACAGCGACAGGCCAAATACCTTCTCCGAACCTTTGGTCAACGGCGGATAAATATCGTAGTAGCGCAGATCTTCCACACCCAGCATCTTGCCACGCAGTTTCAGGTAACGGTGGAACACCGGCAGTGCATCGTTCACCTGCGACACCAGCTGGGTATAGATTTCTTCCGGCAGAGCATCGTCAAACATGTTCTGTTCAAGCACGCTGTCGTAGTTGCGGGCCTTTGCCATGAAGATATTGGCCTGAACTTCAGAATTCAGGGTGGCACCCATGCCGTTTTCGTAGGTTTTCCAGGTTTCCCAGAAGGTATCGAACACCTTCTTACGGTCATCACGGTTCTGCGCCGCACGGTACTGGCTGTAACCGGCCTGAGTCAGTTTCACTTCCTTGCCGTCAGACAGAGTAATGGTCGGCCACGGAATGGAGGCGTTGGCGTACAGACTGTAGATTTCTTCCGGCTGTGCCATGGACATGCCCGCCTGAGCCAGCAGAGCCTCGCCCTTTGCATCCAGCGTGTGGTCGGCCTGACGCAGAGTGTCTTTCAGGTGGAAGACGAACGGTGCCAGATCTTCGTTCTCTTCCATATAACTGAGCACAGTGTCTTTGCCCACAGAGAGAATCTCAGGGTCCATCCAGCTGATGGCCTCACCCAGTTTCTGATACAGGCTCATTGCTTTGCCGTACTGAGTCTGGGCTTCTGGAACACGCTGATCTTCATCGCGCTTCAGCGAGGTATACACATACAGGCGCAACACTTCTTTGTAAGTATCAGAGACTGCGCGCATCGCAGTCGCCATGGATTCTGAGCTCTTGCCCAACGTACCTTTATAGTCGCTGAGACCGGCAATCATGGTTTCTGCCTCTGCATACGCGGCATCCCATGCCTCATCCGAGGCGTACAGATCGGTCAGATCCCAGACGTATTTTTCGGTCGTTGCGGCTTCAGCAACCTCAACAGTTGCCGATGTGGTCTTCTCAGCAGCAGCCGTGGTTTTCTCTTCAGATTCGCCACAGCCCATCAGCAGAGTCACCCCGGCCGTGAGCGTCACAGCGCGTATCCAGCGGCTCAGTTTCAGTTCAGTCATGTCATACCTCGGATTCTTTTTTATGCAGCCGGAACAACAACATACACTTTTCCCGATGGCAATAGCCTGTACAAAACCAGACAACAAAGGCGACGTTGGCAAATGTCAGGAAAACGCATGACCGAATGACAGAATCGCCCTGCCGTGTTACCTTTGACTGTCAGCTGTAGCTGTTAACCGGATTCGGGGATGATCTGGATTCGACGTTGATTACAAAGCTATGGGTGCATGCCGAGAGCCGTACGATGATCTCGTAAATAAACGTTGTACATTTAAACTAGTCGCAAACGACGAAACTTACGCACTGGCGGCTTAAGCCCGCCTACCTCTGAACCCGGGTTCCTGTAACCGGGGGACGAGGGCGCAGCCCTACAGGATCGACCGGCGGCTTCGCTCGGAGGCAATGGTCTAAAACTAATCGAGCTCGTTCCGAACGGCCTGTCTCTCGGCCCGTGACGAACTAAATGAATAGAGAAGACTAAGCATGTAGATCCTCTAGTGGAGGATTGGCGGACGCGGGTTCAAATCCCGCCATCTCCACCAAATAAATAACCCTCAGTACGCAAGTACTGAGGGTTTTTTATTTGGCTCGAGGCGAGAAACTGCAGCCGCGTAGCGGGCTATGAAAGCCATCCATGGCTTTCACCAGAGGCTCGCTTCGCTCGTGCAATAACATTCCCGATGTTTTTGTCACTGATCGCTGGGAGCGATCAGTACCGCCGCAGGCGCCCGTAGGGACAGGGCCATGGATGGCCCTGGGTATAATCCCGCCATTGACGTATGCACAGATACCCCAGCATTCAACTCTGACTGGCCCAAAACTACTGAGGAATCGATTCTGGGAACACTGTTGGGAACAAGGCAGTGTTAATGGACACAACTTACTCTACCTCCCGGCTACACTGCATACACCGCCGGAGGGACAGGGCCATGAATGGCCCTGGGTATAATCCCGCCGCATGAATTTCCAAACACCGTTTACCTCCGCTCTCTCGTTTCGCAGAAGCTCCACAAACGTCACTCACAAAAAAGCCCCCGATCCTCCGGAGGCTTTAACGCGGGCCGTTACCCGCTGTCAGAAACTCACACCAACATGGCAGCTTCAACTGCCCTTTTCCAACGGGAATAGCGTGAGTCCCTCTCTTTGGCCGGCATTGCGGGCTCAAAACGCTTCTGCAAGGCCCAGCGGCTGGCAAACTCATCCATATCCGGATAAATACCGCAGTGCATTCCTGCCAGCCAGGCTGCTCCCACGGCGGTTGTTTCCAGAATTTCCGGGCGGTCGACCTGAGCGCCAATAATATCGGCCAGAAACTGCATGGCGTAATCCGATGCACTCATTCCACCATCCACACGCAGTACGGCTTCCTCGCCCTGATTGGTCCAGTCAGCGTGCATGGCTTCCATCAGATCACGGGTCTGATACCCCACACTCTGCAGTGCAGCCCTGGCAAACTCTGCCGGACCGGAGTTGCGTGACAGTCCGAATACCGCGCCCCGCGCAGAGGGCTTCCAGTAAGGTGCTCCCAGCCCGGTGAAGGCCGGAACCAGAATCACATCCTGACCCGGGTCGGCTTGTGCAGCAAGTTCATTGGATTCCGGCGCACTCTGAATGATACCAAGCCCGTCACGCAGCCACTGAATCACCGCACCGGCAATAAAGATGGAACCTTCCAGCGCGTAGGTCGGTTTACCATCCAGCTGATAGGCAATCGTTGTCAGCAAGCGGTGCTTGGACCGTACAGGGCGGTCGCCGGTATTCAGCAAGGCAAAACAACCTGTGCCGTAGGTGCTTTTGATCATACCCGGGCTGAAACAGGCCTGTCCCAGGGTAGCTGCCTGCTGGTCACCGGCCACGCCACAGATCTTCACCGGGCTCCCCAGTAACTCCGGCAGGGTTTCACCAAAATCCGCAGCGCTGTCACGTACTTCTGGCAGCATGGTACGCGGGATTTCCAGCAGATCCGTGATGGTCACACTCCAGTTACCCTTATAGATATCGTAGAGCATGGTACGGCAGGCATTGGTGGCATCGGTGGCGTGTACCCGCCCGCCGGTGAGATTCCAGATCAGCCAGGTGTCGATGGTGCCGCACAGAAGCTCGCCCTGGTCAGCCGCTTCACGGGCACCCGGCGTATTGTCGAGTATCCATTTGATTTTGGTGGCTGAAAAATACGGATCCAGCAGCAGGCCGGTTTTTTCGGTGATCAGAAGTTCGTAGCCACGGCTTCTCAGATCATCACAGATATCCGCGGTACGGCGATCCTGCCAGACAATGGCATTGTGAATGGGCTGACCCGTGTGCTTATTCCACACCACCACAGTTTCACGCTGATTAGTGATACCGATGGCAGCAATGTCTTCTGCACCGGCAGCGGCATCAGCCATGGCTGCGCGGCAGGTTTCCAGCGTTGTATTCCAGATATCCAGCGGGTCATGCTCCACCCAGCCGCTGCGCGGGTAATGTTGGGGGTATTCCTGCTGGGAGACGGCCCTGGGTTTAATGTCTGTATCAAAGAGGATGGCACGACTGGAGGTCGTACCCTGATCAATGGCCAGAACATAGGTCATAGCGTGGTTCCTTGTGATGATTGTCAGCGGTGGCCTGCCGGAGTGGCCCGTACCGCTTGTCCGGGTGCATTCACACCCTGATAGTCTTCCAGCCAGTTGGCAAGAGCTGCCGTCTGCTGCTCAGAAAATCTGAGACCCAGTTTGGAGCGCCGCCAGAGAATATCATCGGTGCTCATGGCAAATTCTTTGTCGCACAGCCAGCGGGCTTCCCGCTCACTCAGATCTGCGCCGAACATCTCTCCCAGATCCTCAAGTACCTGAGAGGTTCCCAGCATGACCCAGGCATCACGGCCGTAGGCACGGATCAGACGTCTCGCCCAGCTTTCCGTAAGAAACGGATAATCGCGACACAGATCCGCCATCAGCTGCTGTGCCCCGGCAACCTCAAAATCACCACCGGGCAGGGGCACTCCCGCCGTCCACGGACCGGAAACTCCGGGCAGAAATACACGGATCTTTGACAACGCACTTTCCGCCAGGCGGCGGTGAGTGGTGATCTTACCGCCAAACACGTTCAGCACCGGGGCGCCCTCCACCTGATCAGTGGTGAGTACATAATCCCGGGTGGCTGCAGTGGCAGAGCTGGCACCGTCGTCATACAGCGGACGCACACCGGAGTATGTCCAGACGATGTCCTCCCGGGTTACCGGGCGCTCAAAATACTGCGAAGCAAAGTTCAGCAGATAGTCTTTTTCCTCATCGGAGCAGACCGGCGGTGTAAAGGGGTCTTTATGCTCCACATCCGTAGTACCGATCAGGGTAAAATCGGTTTCATAAGGAATGGCGAAAATAATGCGGCCATCGGTACCCTGAAAGAAGTAACACTTATCGTGACCGAACAGCTTGCGGGTGACGATATGACTGCCCCGCACCAGCCGTGTTTTCTCCCCGGTCTGACGGTGCAGGCGGCAACCTATGATGTCCGCCACCCAGGGCCCGGCGGCGTTAATCAGCATACGCGCCTGAACCGTGGTCTGTGCGCCCGATAAGGTATCTTCCAGAGTTACATGCCAGATACCATCCTGACTCTCGGCATTGATCATGCGCGTGCGGGTGCGGATATCGGCACCACGCTCGGCGGCATCCCGGGCATTGAGCGCCACCAGGCGGGCATCTTCAATCCAGCAGTCGGAGTATTCATAGGCGTGCTCAAACCGGCTCTGCAACGGCTGACCTTCAGGCTCATCACGCAGACGCAGGGTCGAGGTCGGTGGCAGAATTCTGCGTCCACCGATGTGATCGTAAAGAAACAGGCCTAAGCGGATCATCCACCCCGGCCGACGACCTTTCATCCAGGGCATGAAAACATTAAGCAGCTTCGAGGCAGGCGTTACCCCTTCAAAGCGCATATCCGGGTGATACGGCAGTACAAAGCGCATCGGCCAGCTGATGTGCGGCATGGCGTTCAGCAGACGCTCCCTCTCAATCAGGGATTCCCGTACCAGCCGGAACTCAAAATACTCCAGATACCGCAACCCGCCATGAAAGAGTTTGGTCGACGCCGACGACGTCGCCGAAGCCAGATCATTCATCTCCACCAGCCTGACCGACAGGCCACGCCCGGCGGCATCGCGGGCGATCCCACAACCATTAACACCTCCTCCGATAATGAGAAGGTCCGTCAAAGACTGATTATTTTGGCTCTCAGGCATCAAATAACCCCTGTAAATAGGAAACGGCCTGCAAACTCAGTGTTCATCTGTGTTCCTTTGTTCCATTGATTTGTAGAGATGTGTTATTTCGGGCCACGACTGGTCTGATCTGTGCTTTCAAAACTGACAATATTCCCTGTGGCGTCTTTTGCGACATTTGACGCTTGCGTCAGATTGGTTTTATGCAACATGATGGACAATCAGACCAAAGTACCGGGATGGCTTTTACGTGCTGACCCGAGTGGCTGACGCCATGACGCAAAAATAACAACTACCTGCATGGATGATACGTAACAGGAACTAATATAGCAGGGGGATACCTCATGAACGGAAATACGAACACCAGGACCCGGACTGTGCCGGGTCTTTTTATCCCGGGCAGCAAGACTCTGACATCCATCGCACTGGCAATGGCTTTTTCTCAGGTACAGGCTGCAGACATCAACCTGCTTGGCCGTGACCGCCCCGGTGAATACACAGTCAGCGCCACCAGCGCCGACCTTATCGGCCCCGTCAGCTACATCAATGACGGCCGTCGCTGGACTGCCTGGAGCAACCGCCGCAGCGATACTTTTTACAACGATTCCGTCAATGTCGAATTTGAAGTGCCTTCACAGGTCAGCAGCATTTCTGTTCAGGGTAGCACCGGCAAACTGATCACTCTGGAATATTTTGATGGCACCGACTGGCAGGTAGCCGGCAGCTATCACGTCACCCTGTTCGGTACAGTGCAGTCTGTTGACAACATCACCGCCAAGAAATGGCGTCTGCGCAATGGTCGCGGGCTGGACAACGATCCGGCATCCCTCACCATTTCAGAACTGAACATGTACGGTACACCAAACCCCAATGCACCGGTGGGCAATACCCGCGACGGTGATACCGTGATTGAACTGGCTCAGGCTCCGGTCGACGAGTGTTACTTCGGGGTTGCCGATCCACGCAACATCTATCCTAAGCCCGAAAACGAACCCTGCCCGGCTGGCAGTAAAGAAAAGCGTAATGAATCCTACCTCTGGGGTCTGACCGCTTACAGCGACGAAAACGTCAGCAACCTCTATTTTGGTACCGGTGCCAACGTGTTCTGTATTGGTCTGCAGAACTACGCAGCCCTGCAGATCCCTCTGGCTCTGCCAAACAGCTGGGCCTGTCAGAACGGTTTCCGCAACGACCGTGAGCTGGGCGACCAGCGTCCGCCGTCGATCTACATTTACGACACCAAAACCGACGAAATGACCAAGCCGGCTATCACAGCCAAGGCTGAGAAGATCCGTGAGAACACCATTGGTCTGCGTTCTGCCGGCCAGTACGAAGGCATCGTCTTCCTCGCCAGACCAAACTCCAACAAAGCCATTTCCCTGTTCGCCTTCAACGGCGCCACCGGTGAACTGCTTGATGCCACGTCGTACGATGCCGGTTTCACCAGCGTACGTAAGATGAAAGAAATCGAAGGTAAACTCCACCTGGCTGTAGGTTCTGCGGAACTGGCACGTTCCAGCGGTGGCGGCGCCATGCTGCGCTGGAAAGGTGAACCTGAAGCTATCCTCAACGGTGACCTCTCGACTCTGTGGGACTTTGATCTGGTCGGTACCGGTATGGACGCGGAAGCAACCGAACTGGAGTACTTCGAAGGCCGTATTTTTGCAGCCTCCTGGCCGAACCAGTTCAGCAAACAGGGTGGTGGCCTGTGGCAGTCTCCTGACCTGCCACTGTCGACCGACGGCACTGCCGAACTGGTCTGGGAAGCCGGTGTGACCGATGCAGATCATGTTACCTTCACCGCTGAAGGTAACCTCGAAGTCCTGACCTCCGGTGGTATGGTGCTGTTTGAATCAGCCACGGCCGGAATGGGCGCTGAAAGTCTGGTGTTCCATGACAATGGCCGTCTGGCGATCTATGGTGCCGATGACAGCGTTCTCTGGAGCAGTGAAGAAGGCTTTGCTCCGGTGGATCTGGAAGTGAATGCCATTTCTGTGGAATCCGCTACCCGCCTGTACCCGGGTGATACCCTCTACGCCGGTGAAACCCTGCAGTCTGCCAGCGGCTTTGCCACTCTGGCAGTGGCAGACGGCGATCTGGAAGTCACCAGCAAGTCCATTCCGTGGACCCGTGTCTGGGGAGCAGAAGACTACGAGCCGGATGCCTATATCGCCACAACGTATGGTATGGGTGCAACGGTGGCCAAAGACGGTTGGATTTACTGGGGTACCATGCACGTACCGGCTACTCAACTGTTCAAGTACGTGGTTGATTACGGCTATCAGGTTGTCTCCCGTCACCCGGTCAAACTCATGACCAACGGTGCCCGCGCAGCCTCTTTCTTCCGCGCCCGTAACCTGGGTACTCCGGCACAGGAAATCGAAGTGCTGTACGGTGGTTACAAGATGACCGATGGTGCCAAGCCAGGTGAATACCCTGTCCATCAGTTCTACGAAGGCGAGTACGGTTACCTGCGTAACATGGGTGACTACAAGTACGAAATGAACAAAATGGGCCAGGTGCCTAAGTACGGTCGCGAAGGCTTCAACAACGCCCTCAACAAGTACCTGTGGAACATGATCAACTACAATGGTGACCTCTACATCGGTACCTTCGATCTGGGCGAAGACCTGCTGCCAATGCCGCAGAACTATGGCCTCAACACCGAAGCTGCACCGGGTGCGGATATGTACAAGCTGGACACCGAAAACGGTGCTGTGGAACCCGTATTCCTGGACGGTGCAGTATCACCGACCTCCTACGGTATCCGTAACACCATCGTCGTCGACGGTGCCATGTACATTGGTACCGCAAGTAACGCCAGCCTTGATCCGGACGGTGGCTGGCGCCTGATGAAACTGACCGCTGACGAACTGGATTAACCCCCGGAAAAGACAGCAGAAAAGGCGGCTACGGCCGCCTTTTTCCGTTTCTGCTCAGTGAAAAAATCACCACTCAAAACCCCTCTGAAATCCTTTTGTAACGGCTTTTTACAGACTGTGTAAGGAGTTGTTCAGCCGATTGACACCCCCCCTTTTTCAACTAGGTTTAAGAGACAGCGTATTCCCTGACAACTTCAGAAGAGAACCGATGAATCCCGGCAACGTATTGTGCAGTAAACCTGACCGTCGATCGGCTTCTAATCCCGTGATTTACGGGCTGGTACTGGTGTTGCTGCTGTTGTCACCGGCAGCGTCAGCCATCACCATTGAGACGGTCAGCTTTACCGGTCAGCCAGTCAATCTCTTACCCCTGCTGGAATTCACTGAAGAGCAACCCGGTGAAACCTTAGAAGACATTCTTTTCCGCCCGGCCAGTGACTGGCAGCACCGCACATCAGCCAGTAATAACCTGGGCCATGAATCCGGAGCACTCTGGGCCAGGGTACGTCTCAGTGGTCTCAGTACCGCCACCACTGAAACCGTAATCCGTCTCAACTACCCGCACATTGATTACGCGGATATGTATCTGCTCGAAAAGGGCAAAGTGATCAAGCACCTGAGTGCCGGTGACCACATTCCCTTCTCTGAATGGCCACTGGATAAGCGTACTTTCTGGTTCCCGGTACTGCCGGAAGATGTCAGTTCTGAGGAACAGGAGCTTTACCTGCGCATCGCCACCCCGGGTCTGATGAAGATGCCTCTGGAAATCATGACCTTCAGCGATGCCGCCGATGCCGAAATCCAGATGCATCTGTGGGCCGGAGCCGTGTTCGGCATCATGTTTATCATGATGCTGTACAACGCTTTTCTGTATTCATCCCTGCGCGATGGCACGTACCTGATCTACGTGCTCTATCTCATGACCATCAGTGCCCTGCAATTCACGCTGTTCGGCTTTGGTGAACAGTACATCTGGGGCGAAAGCCCGGGCATGAACAACACGATCCTGGCATTCCTGATCAGTTTCACTCAGGCCATGTCCGTGCTGTTTGTGATTAATTTTGTGAGTCTGAAGAAATTCGGCTCACGGCTTGATCTGATTTATGCCTACAGCTTCCTCACTGTTCTGGTGTTGATGAGCATTGCCAGCTTCTCCGCACCTTATGAAATCATGGTCCGTGCCGGAGTCGCTGTCAGCACCGTCACGCTGCTGACCGGTTTTTACATCGGCCTGAAAGGCTGGATAATGGGCATGAAACCCGCCCGACTGTTTACCACGGCCTGGTTTCTGCACCTGATCTTTATCGGCTGGTTCCTGCTGGATATTGCCGGGCATATGGCGTCTACAGGCCGCTCAGACCTGTTACTCTCGATCGGCTTCATCATGGAAGTCGCTCTGCTCTCTCTGGCCTTTGCCGACAAGATGAACCAGGAACGGGAGCTGCGCATTACCTCCCAGACCCGCCTGCTGGATATGCAGCTGGCTATGAACCGCGAACTGGACATCAAAGTACAGGAGCGCACCGCCGCCCTGCAGCGTGCTAACCTGCGCCTGGAAGAGCTGAGTATCACCGATGGCCTCACCGGCCTCTATAACCGCCGCTATTTCGACAAGCAATACATGGAGAAATACTCCAAAGCCTGTACCGAGCAGTTACCGGTTGCGGTGATGATGATTGATATCGACCACTTCAAGAACCTGAATGACACCCACGGCCACGCCTTCGGTGACCTGTGTCTGGTGCATGCAGCCGGTATCATCCAGAAAGTGGTGACCATGGGCGACGCCGTCTGCGCCCGCTATGGTGGTGAAGAGTTTGTGATCGTCATGCCGAAAACCACTGAAGCCCGTGCTGTGCAGTTAGGCGAGATCATCCGCCAGGAGTTTGCCCGAACCCGTGTAAAACATCAGAACCATGCCGTGAACATGACCGTCAGTATCGGGGTGGCGAGTGAAATTCCGGAGCATCTCGATCAGGCCGAAAGACTGCTGAAGTACGCCGATAACTGTCTGTATTTCTCGAAAGAAAACGGCCGCAATCAGGTCTCGTACCGCGGCAATATGAATCAGGCTTCCTGACCGGAAGCCTGAACCACGCCCTCCGCAGGTTTCAGGACTCCGGAGTGCGGATGACCATCAGCCGCAGCTCTGTCATATCCTCCATCGACCAGCGCAGTCCTTCCCGGCCCAGCCCGGAATCTTTCACCCCGCCGTAAGGCATGTGATCAATACGCCAGCTGGGTACATCGCCGATGACCACACCACCCACCTCCAGCTCATCCCAGGCCTGCTGAGCGCGGTACAGATCACGGGTGAAAATGCCGGCCTGTAAGCCAAAGCGACTGTGATTGACCCGCTCCAGCACGGCATCAAAATCACTGAAAGGCTCAAGTATCGCCACCGGACCAAAGGCTTCCTCGGCACTGATGCGACAGTCATCCGGCACCTTCTCCAGCAGCGTCGCCTGCAGCATATTGCCCTGGCGTTCACCGCCACACAGAACGGTCGCCCCACAGGCTGTGGCTTCGCTGATCCAGTCCTCCAGGCGCTCCGCCTCGCCTTCTGAAATCATGGGGCCGATAAAGGTTTGCGGATCGGCCGGGTCCCCGGCTTTCAGTTCTTTGGTCGCCTGTACCAACGCCACGCGGAAGGTCTCATAAATGTCTTCGTGCACAAACAGTCGCTGCACGCCGATACAGCTCTGGCCGGACTGATAAAAGGCCCCGGTAATCACCCGGGAGACGGCATCGGCGATGTCCCAGTCTTTGTCCACCACGCAGGCCGCATTACCACCGAGTTCCAGCACAACTTTTTTCTTTCCGGCCCGGGCTTTCAGCGCCCAGCCGACATCCGGTGATCCGGTAAAACTCAATAACTTCAGACGCTCATCCTCGGTCAGCAGATCAGCACTGTCACGGCGGCAGGGCAATATGGAAAACGCGCCTTCGGGCAGATCCGTTTCTGCCAGCACTTCGCCGATAACCAGAGCACCCACCGGTGTACGGCTGGCTGGCTTGAGGACAAAGGGGCAACCGCTGGCGATGGCCGGTGCGATCTTGTGAGCCGTCAGATTCAGCGGAAAGTTAAACGGGCTGATAAAAGCGCAGGGGCCGATGGGCACCCGTTGCGTCATACCACGGTAACCACGCCCGCGCGGACTGATATCCAGTGGCAGAGTTTCGCCGTAAAGACGAGGCGTTTCTTCAGCGGCGATGCGGAAGGTGTCAATCAGCCGCTCCACTTCACCCCGGGCGTCTTTAATCGGCTTACCTGCCTCGATGCAGAGAATATGCGCCAGTTCATCTGCCCGTTCACGAAAACGCGCAACGCAGTGATTGAGAACCTCCTGACGCTCGTAACAGGTCATACGCCGCATCGGTCCAGCGGCGGCGGTGGCCGCCGTAACAGCCCGGTCCAGTACCTCCGGTGTGGCCAGCGGTACGCTGCAGGCAGCATCCCCCGTGTATTTGTTGTACACCGTCAGGGGCTCACCCTCGTGACTTGGTTTTCCTGCCAGATAGAAAGGATAACGGGACTGCATACTTGCTCCTGCTGTTCTGAGTCTTTACTGGCTGACTGAATCAGTGTTCCAGAGTTCCCGGCCGTCTGCATCTCACATCCTGATCTGACACTTGCGTCACGGGGGTGGTGCAGGCCCGATAATAGTTATACATTATTTATACCTTAGTTATTCATTCAGGTTAAATATGTCTGTGACCACACCACCTGTGCCAGGGCTTCAGCCTGCCCAGGCAGCGCTGCTGAAACAGTCATGAGCAATCATCAGGTTCTCTGGCTCAGAAACGATCTGCGCCTGCACGATAACGCCGGTTTGCGTCTGGCCGCAGAAGCCGGGCTGCCGGTCTGTATCGTGTTTATTCTGCCGCCACAGTGGATCAGCAAAGACGCTCAGGGTCTTAACCGGCTTGGTAATGCCAAGGCAACCTTTCTGCGCGCCTGTCTGATTGATCTGCAACGCAGTCTTGCTGCGGCCAACCTGACACTGCACATCCTCAGTGGCGACCCGGTTACCCTGCTGAGCCGCCTGACCGGCCGTGACGGTATATTACTGACAGCGGCACCTCAGGCCCCCGAAGAAGAAAGCTGGATACGTCAGCTGTCACAGCAGCTGCAGGTTCAGACCTACACAGCCCAGACCCTGCTCGACCGGGAGCAGCTCCGGCCCCTGCTCAGTGACTGGCCGCAGACCTTCAGCCGCTTCCGGCGCTGGTTGCAGAAGCAGACCGATCTGAGCATCCCGGCAGATGAATCCTCAGAGACCTTATCGCTGAGCGATCATCCCTGCAGCGTTTCAGCCCCCGCCAGCTGGCCGGATCAGCCCGGGGCGGACATCCGCCTGCCACTGAACGGCGGTGAACGAATTGCCCGGCAGCATCTGCAGAACTACCTGTGGCGCACCCGTGCGGTGCGCCACTACCGCGAAACCCGTAACCGTCTTACCGGCACTCAGAGCAGCAGTCTGTTCAGTGCGCACCTGGCCTGGGGGGCTCTCTCGGTACGTGAGGCCTGGCGACAGCTGCAGGCCTGGGAGCAGGTACACGGAACGTCTTACTCCGTGCGTGCCCTGCGCGATGAACTCCTCTGGCGGGAGTATTTTCACTGGTCACTGGTGGTTCACGGAGCCAGCCTGTTCCGCCGTTCAGGCCTGCGGGGTTGTGCAGAAGAGACCGTTACGGAGACACCTGCTGCTGCAGAAAACTGGCGCGCCTGGTGCGAAGCCAGAACCGGTGTTCCTGGTATTGATGCAGGCCTTGTGGAGCTGCAACGGACCGGTTTTATTTCTAACCGTCTGCGGCAGAATATGGCGAGTTATTTTGTGCATGAACTGAAGCTGGACTGGCGTCTGGGAGCGCGCTGGTTTGAGCAGCACCTGATCGATGCAGATCCCGGCAGCAACTACGGCAACTGGGCCTATATCGCCGGGGTTGGACATAACCCGCGTGAAAATCACCGCTTCCATCTGAATCAGCAGCTGCAACACTACGACCCTCAGCTCGAACACCTGCGCCTGTGGCTACCTGAACTGCAGGAACAGACCGTAGAAGACATTCTCCGGCATCAGCAGGGTAAGTACTTGCTGACCTCCTATCCTGCACCGGTTGCTGTCACCAGCGACCCTGGCTGACATCCGGCGGATGTCAGACACAAAAAAAGCAGCCGGAGCTGCTTTGGGGTGCTGTGGCGGCTAAGCCATCTCTCCGGGCATCATGCCATGGGAGTAATATTCTTCACATTTTTGGCCGTAAAGTAGGCGATACCGGTTTCGCTGTCGCCAACTTCAACCCGGTTCGGAGCCAGTGCTGAGCTGCGTACGGCAGCGACATACAGACCCTTACTGGAGACCAGATTCTTATCCACATCATTAAAATGTGGCTGGGAAAACGCAAAGGTTTTGCGTTCGCATCCGCGCTCAAGTGTGAGGATCAGCTGGGCATCAGCCAGCTCGGTGGCACGGCTGAAATTAACGTAGCTGACACGGTAGCTCTCATCGAATTCGAAGAGGTACTGACTGACTTTCTGGCGACTGATACTCATTGTTGGTGACCCACGATGTTTGCTTTTCACACTGTTAGGTTTAGCCCCCCGGGGACGACCGCGCCATGCGGTTTAACAGAAAACTACACGAAACCTACAAGCGTCAGGTTTCCGGTTTTCCGACCTTTCAGAGTGCTGAAAAAAATCATTTTCTGGCTGGAAAGCCATGACTGACAGGTGTCAAAAAACTGTGCCGTACACATCGGTTTACACCCGTTAACCTTTTGTGTCACGGCTTGAGAAGATTGCCTCCATCGCAGAGTCTGTATCGGCATAACTGAAGGGGAAATCAGCGGCCAGAAGCTTGCCGGGGATGACTTTCTGACCTTTCAGAAGTAATTCGCTCATTTCTCCCAGCAAGAGTTTCAGCGCAAAGGCAGGCGCAGGCAGAAAAGCAGGACGGTGCAGTGCACGGGCCAGCGCCCGGGTCAGCCCGGCATTGCTCACCGGGTTTGGCGCGGTCATATTAACCGGACCACTGAGCTGCGACTCCAACAGGAAATCCACGGCCTTGCAGTAATCTTCCCGATGAATCCAGGACAATACCTGCCGGCCATCAGCGATGGGCCCGCCCAGCCCAAGCAGGAACGGCAGACGCATGCGCTCCAGCATGCCACCCCCGGCATCCAGTACCAGACCGGTGCGCAGTACCACCAGCCGCTGCGTGGTCATACCGAAGCCCTGTGCCACGTTCTCCCAGTCCTGACATAGGCGGGCCGCGAAGTCTTTACCGGCCGGAGAGGACTCCGTCAGCTCAGGGCTGGCAGAACCGGGAAAGGCACCGTAGTAGCCTACGGCCGAGCCGGACAGCACCACATCGTATTTCTGTCCGCTGCGCACTGACCACTGCACCAGAGATTCTGTCAGGCGTATGCGGCTGTCACGCAGGATCTGTTTACGCGCTTCTGACCAGCGTGCATCAGCAATACCTTCTCCGGCCAGGTTCACCAGAGTGTCAAAACGGGCATCCCGGAGTTCATCCAATGCAGAGACCGACTGAACCCGGCGGTTCCAGCGCTTGACCGCAGCCAGAGGCCGGCGCGAGAGAATGGTGACACTGTGCCCCTGAGCCAGCCAGCGGTCCGTCAGGCGGCTGCCGATGAAACCGGTACCACCGGTAATGAGTATGTTACGGCTCATAGTATGCTCCTTTACGTTCTTACCATTCATTATTTATACAGAAGTTGTACAACACAAGCATCATCCTTACACTGTGCTGCAAAATCTGAGGAAATTCCGATGCCGAACATTGCCATTCAGGAAGTTGCTGTCATAGGTGCCGGCCTGGCCGGCCTCAGCGTCCTGCAACATCTCGATCCTGCCACCCATCGTGTGACCCTGTTCGATAAAAGCCGCGGCACCGGCGGACGGCTGTCGAGTAAAAAAGTGGGTAACTCCAGCTGGGACATGGGCGCCCAATACCTGCGGGCACACAGCCCTGAGTTTGCTGGCCAGCTGAGTACCTGGCATGAGCTGGGGTGGATTGCGCCCTGGCCAGTCACACCTTATGTTGCCGATGCCAACGGCCTGCGTCCTTCGCCAGACAACACCCGGCGTTATGTCGGTACACCCAGAATGACCGCACTGAGCCGCAAACTCAGTGAGCAGGCGGGGGAATTCCATGCCACGACGCGAATTACAAAAGCATCACAGCAGGATGGCCATTGGTTCCTGCGCAGCGACGATGACCGTGAATTCGGTCCTTTCGCTACCCTGGTGATTGCCCTGCCGCCGCAACAGGCTGCCGAACTGCTGCCCATCAATCACCCGCTTTACCAAATGGCTGCCGGACACGGCATGCTGCCCAGCTGGACCCTGCTGTTCAGTTGTGAAGAGATCATCGCCCCGGAGATACATGCGGTCTATGTGCACAACGGGCCACTGCGCTGGATGGCCCGTAACAGCAGCAAACCGGGACGTGCACCTGAGCAGAGCTGGGTCCTGCAGGCCAGTGCCGTCTGGAGCCAGCAGCATCTGGATGCGCCCCGGCCGGAGATTCAGTCGCAGTTGCTGGAGGCTTTCCGCAGCCTCACCGGGGCTGATAAGCTGACCCTGACTGACACCTGGCTGCATCGCTGGCTGTACGCCCTGCCGGACGGCAGCTCTGCACCGGCGCAGCCGCTGCATGACCCGGCAATGAAGCTTTACCTCTGCGGCGACTGGTGTCAGGGCTCATCCGCCGAAGGCGCCTGGCTCAGCGGGCGCAGCACCGCCGCTCTGATCAACCAGCAGGACAATGAATAATGTCATCAGCCACCAAAGCCACCATTCTTCTCGCCCACGGCAGCACCGACCCGAACTGGCTCGCGCCCTTCTGCACCCTGTACGAAGGCATCCGCCAGCACACAGGTGAGCAGCGGGTTGAGCTGGCCTATATGGAGCTGGCCGAGCCTTCACTGCAGAACATGATTGAACAACTGGCAACCGAGGGGTTCACGGAGATTGATATCCTGCCGCTGTTCTTTGCTGCCGGGCGTCACCTGCGCAAAGACGTTCCCAGGCAACTTGAGGACATACAGCAAGCCGCCACAGTGCCCCTGACCCTGACCCTGCATCAGCCAGTTGGACTGGAGCCTGAGATCGCCGAAGCCATCAGCCGTCTGGTCATCCGCCGGGTGACCTGACCGCAGCACAGACGGTGGCAAGGAATCCGCCGGGGTTACGAAAACTTATACAAGACTGATTGACTTGTAGAACTTTTCGGTGTCATATAAAACTTATACAACAGGTATAAGTTTAAGGTGATTCTCCATGACGCCATCCACACATGAACGTATCCCGGTCGGCATCAGTGCCTGCCTGATGGGTGAAAACGTACGCTTCAACGGCAGTCATAAGCGTTCGCGTTTCTGTACCGACGTCCTCAGCCGCTACTTTGATTTCCGCCCTGTCTGTCCGGAAGTCGCCATCGGCCTGGGAACACCGCGTGAACCTATCCGTCTGGTAGCCAGTTCATCGGACGATGAATCGCCACGCGCTGTGGGGGTCAGTAATCCGGACCTCGATGTCACCGCGCCACTGAGCAACTACGCCGATCAGTGCGCTGACAGTATGCAGGACCTCTGTGGCTTCATACTGATGCAGAAAAGCCCCAGCTGTGGCCTGTTTGAAGTCAAACGCTACCTCAGCAATGGCCACCCGGAAGGCAAGACCTCCGGTGTGTTTGCCCGCCGTCTGCGGGAACGCCTGCCACTGCTGCCCATCGAAGAGGCCGGGCGCCTGAATGATGCCGCTCTGCGCGAAAACTTCATGGTGCGGGTGTATGCCTATCAGGACTGGCAGACCTTCCTCCAGGAACCCGTGACCGCTGCGGGCCTGATTGCCTTTCACTCACGCTACAAGTATCTGGTCATGGCCCACAGCCCGGATGCCTACCGCAGCATTGGCCGCCTGTTGTCTGACCTTAGCGGGCCACTGGAGCAGATTGCCACGGACTACTTCCAGCAGCTGATGAGTGCCCTGGCGAAACCAGCCACCCGCCAGCGCCATACCAATGCCCTGATGCATCTGCAGGGCTACCTGAAAAAAATCCTCAGCCCGGCAGACAAGCAGGAACTGAGAAACCTGATTGATGAATACCACGAAGGCATCATTCCTCTGGTCGTACCGCTGACGCTGCTTAAGCATCACCTGAACCACCATGAAGAAATGAACGCCTATGCCCGCCAGCAGGTGTATCTGAACCCGCATCCGTATGAGCTGGGTTTACGCAATACGCTGTAACTGAATAACAGGCTGTTTAATGACTCGTCTCGTCTGGTTCCGCAACGATCTGCGGGTACACGATAATCCGGCACTGGCCTTTGCCCGTCGCGATAACGAAGCCCCCGTCGTGGCTGTGGTGTTTGTCCCTGAACAGCAGTGGCGGCAGCATGGTCTCGGTGAGCGCCGGATCAACCTGAATAAGGCCGCGATCTGCGCCCTGCAGGATTCTCTGAGCGCTCTGAACATTCCCCTGCTGATTGCGCCCGGTGAGTCCTTCCGCGACAACCTCGGCTACCTTCAGGAACTGCTGACGCAATTTGAATTCAGTGAAATCAATTTCAATATTGAATACGAACTCAACGAGCGCCAGCGTGACCGCCAGCTGGTGATCTGGTGCCGTGACCGGCACATTACCGCTAACCGCTTCCACGACCAGTGCCTGCTACCCCCCGGTGAAGTACTGACCGGCGACGCGCAGATGTACAAGGTCTTCACCCCATTCCGCAAAGCCTGGCTGAGCCAGATGAGCAACCTCTGTCCGCCTCCGTGCGCGGCTCCGGCCGTACAGAAAAAAGCCGTGGTGCCGCAAGCCATTCTGGATTTCTGGCAGCAGCATTCACAGCCACCGGCACACACAGAGGATGACCTGTGGGCCGCCGATGAAGACAGTGGCCATGAACAGCTGGCCGAGTTTCTTGACCGCGATGTGCTCTACTATCAGGAACAGCGCGACCTGCCGGATCTGGATGCCACCAGCCGACTGTCGTTTTATCTGGCTCTGGGGCTGCTGTCACCGCGCCAGTGCCTGTACAGCGCCTGGCAGAAGAACCAATGCATGCTCAGCGGCGGCGAAACCGGCATCGACACCTGGATCAGCGAGCTGATCTGGCGGGAATTCTACCGTCACCTCATCGTTGCCTGGCCAGAGCTGTGCAAACACCGGGCGTTCAGGCCCGAGACGGAAGACGTGCCCTGGCGTGACAGTGACAGCGACTTCGCACGCTGGTGCGCCGGTGAAACCGGCTACCCTATTGTCGACGCGGCCATGAAACAGCTGCTCGATCAGGGCTGGATGCACAACCGCCTGCGCATGATCAGTGCCATGTTCCTGACCAAACATCTGCTGATCGACTGGCGTCGCGGCGAGGCCTTCTTTAACCAGCACCTGGTGGATGCCGATTTCGCCGCCAACAACGGCGGCTGGCAGTGGAGTGCCTCTACCGGGGCGGATGGTGCGCCCTACTTCCGTATCTTCAATCCCACCACGCAATCGGAGAAATTTGACCCTCAGGGGAATTTTCTCGTCCGATATCTGCCATCCTTGATGAAGCTCCCGGCAAAATCACGGCATAACCCGGCTCCGGAACAGAGAAACGGCTGTGGTTATCCTCAACCCATGGTGGAACACAAAGCAGCGCGCGAGCGTGCTCTTGATGCCTTCCGTCAGACATCCGAGAGAAAGGCAGGTTAAGCGTATGTCCACGAAGGTAAGCAAACGCAGGATCATCCCGGCCAACCTGATGCGCTGGCTGGATTCCCACGCCGACAGTCAGGAAGACATGACCAGTACCGAATTCAACTGGGTACGTCTGATGCCGTATGTCGTGCTGCATATCGCCTGCTTCGGCGCGTTTTTTACCGGGGTCAGCACCACCGCAGTCGTCGTCTGCCTGGCACTGTTCTGGGTCCGCATGTTCGCCATCACCGCGTTTTATCACCGCTATTTCGCCCATAAAAGTTTCCGTACCAACCGCTTTTTTCAGTTTATTTTCGCGGTCATGGGAAATATGTCGGCGCAGCGCGGCCCCCTCTGGTGGGCTGCCCATCACCGGGTTCACCACCAGCATTCTGATCAGGAGGAGGATCTGCATTCTCCGGTGCAACGCGGTTTCTGGTGGAGTCATCTTGGTTGGTTAACCTGCAATGCCAGTTTCGTCACCCGTCTGGAACGCATTCCTGATTTTGCAAAATATCCTGAGCTGCGCTGGCTCGACCGTTACGACAACGTCGTACCCCTTGTCCTGATTCTGGTTTTATTTTTCAGCGGTGAATTACTTTCAATCTACCTGCCTCAACTGAACACCGACGGAGCTCAGCTTGTGGTGTGGGGATTTTTTATTTCCACCGTCTGCCTTTTTCACGCCACGGTAACCATTAATTCCCTCTGCCACACCTGGGGAACGCGCCGTTTTAACACCACAGACGACAGCCGCAACAATTTTATTCTGGCCCTGCTGACCCTGGGAGAAGGCTGGCATAACAACCACCACCGTTACGCCATATCAACCCGCCAGGGGTTTTACTGGTGGCAGCTGGATATTACCTACCTCATTCTGAAAACCATGAGCTGGCTGGGCATTGTGCATGACCTGCGCCCAGTACCCGCGCACGTATTGAAGGAAGGCCGCCATGGCCGGTAGTTTCAGTGATATCCGCTACGATAAATTCATTCACACCTATCAGGCATTACAGCCGGGTAGCGACGTCGGGTCGCTGCTCAGTGAGCTGTATCACAACGATATTATTTTTAAAGATCCGTTCCATCAGATTTCCGGGCTGGAACACCTTTGTCAGTATTTTTCCGGCCTGTATCAGAACCTGGGTGCATGTCATTTTGAATTTCACGAAATTGTCAGTCAGCACCAGCTGGGTACCGTGTTCTGGACTCTGACTTATCGTCATCCGTCCCTTCACAAAGGCGCACGGGACATCGTGGTCGAAGGCATGAGTCTGCTGCACTGGCAGGATGACAAAATCATCGTCCATCAGGATTTTTTTGATGGCGGCGCCATGCTCTATGAACATCTCCCCGTGATGGGCTGGGCCATCCGTAAACTCAAGGAGCGTATGCTGTGAGCCTGTGGCACAAAGACCCAGTACCGGATCTGAACGAGCAGATTATCTGGCTCACCGGCGCATCATCCGGCATTGGCGAAGCACTGACCAAAGCGCTCGCTGATCGCTGTCTGCATCTGTATATCTCGGCGCGCAGCCGCGACAAGCTGGAGACTCTGGCAGAGTCCGCCAGCAACATTACTGTACTGCCGGCGGACATTACCGACCCGGAATCCCTGCAGCAGGCGGCAGAAAAGATTCACGCTACCAGCGGTCGCCTCGACACCCTGATTGCCAACGCCGGTACCTGCGAATACGTCGATGCCCTGCAACTGGACCCGGACCTGTTCCGCCGTGTGCATGAGACCAATTTTATGGGCATGGTCAATACGGTGGCCGCCGCCATACCTCTGTTGCAGCGCAGCCGCCGCGGCTACATTGCCGGGGTCAGCAGCAGCGTCACCTTTCTCGCCATGCCACGGGCACAGGCCTACGGCAGCTCAAAAGCCGCAGTCACCCATTTTCTTGAGGCCATGAAAGCGGATCTGATGCCGGTCGGCATTGATGTGTCCGTGATCAGCCCGGGCTTTGTCAGAACCCCACTCACCGATGTGAATGATTTTCCCATGCCTATGCTGATCAGCCCTGAACAAGCCGCCGGAGCCATTATTCAGGGACTGC
Source organism: Thalassolituus sp. UBA674 (assembly GCA_002298335.1). Lineage (GTDB taxonomy): Bacteria > Pseudomonadota > Gammaproteobacteria > Pseudomonadales > Oceanobacteraceae > Thalassolituus. The sequence continues at coordinate 11,371 of DBNK01000017.1, read as the reverse complement.
AGAAGCGTCCGTGGCAGATTGCTTTCCCGAAACGTTTCACTTTTCTGCTGTCCCTGCTCGGTCATCTGCCCGCGCCATTGCGCCACCGTGTCACCAGCGCCATGTCACGGACCCGTGAGCAGGAAACCGTCCGGGAGAACCACTCATGAAACAGCGCATTGCCATTATCGGCTCCGGCATTTCCGGTCTCACCTGTGCCTGGTTACTGCGTGAGCGTTATCAGGTGGAACTGTATGAGGCCGGTTCGTATTTTGGCGGCCACACCCAGACCACAGACGTCGACATTGACGGAGTGACCTATCCGGTCAATACCGGGTTTATTGTTTTCAATGACTGGACCTATCCCGGGTTCATCCGCCTGATGGAAAAGCTCGGTGTTGCCCACGAAGCCTCAGACATGAGCTTCAGCGTGCGTTGTGAACGCAGTGGTAACGAATACAACGGTGCCAATCTCGACACCCTGTTCGCCCGGCGCAGCAATCTGCTGCGGCCTTCGTTTCTGGGAATGGTCAGAGACATTCTGCGTTTCAACCGGGAAACCCGGCAGGAACTGGATGCCGGTGCCGTCAGTGAACGTGAGACGCTGGGGGAATACCTCAACCGCAAAGGTTATGGCCGTACTTTCCGTGACCTCTACATCATACCGATGGGCGCCGCCATCTGGTCCGCCAGTGAAGAGATGATGATGGCGTTCCCGCTGTATTTTTTCCTGCGCTTTTTCAATAACCACGGCATGCTCAGTGTCGATGACCGGCCACAGTGGCGGGTGATCAGTGGTGGTTCTCAAAGTTATGTTCGCCGCATGCTGGAGGATATTCCAGAAGAACAGCAATTCCTCAACACACCGGTAACCGGCGTCAGCCGTACCGGCGGCAAGGTTCAGGTTCTGTCTGCCCGTGGGGAACGTGAATACGATCAGGTGATTTTTGCCTGCCACAGTGATCAGGCGCTGCAGTTACTGACGGATGCCACGCAAAATGAACGCGATATTCTCGGTGCCATTCCCTATAAAATGAATGACGTGGTGCTGCACACCGACAGCAGTATTCTACCCAAACGTAAAAAAGTCTGGGCCTCGTGGAATTACCATATCGGCCAGAAAGATCAGGATTGCGTCGCCGTTACCTATTACATGAACCGCCTGCAGAACTTTCACCATGCACCGGTGGATTTCTGTGTCACCCTGAATAAAACCCGGGATATTAATCCCGATAAAATCATCCGGAAATTCCGGTATGCGCACCCCGTATTCACGCTCGAAGGAATGCAGGCGCAGAAACGGCATGGCGATATTTCCGGACGTATGAACACTCATTTCTGCGGCGCCTACTGGTTTAATGGTTTCCATGAAGACGGTGTGCGCAGCGCACTGAGAGTCACCGAAGCATTGGGTGTCAGTCTGGATGCCGGAGACGCCGGATGAAGACCGACAGTGCGCTGTTTACCGGCACGGTCCGGCACCGGCGCTTTCTGCCGGTTCCGCACAGCTTCCGCTATAACGCGTTTATGGTATGGCTGAATCTGGACCAGACCGGGGATTTTCTGTCACGCAGTGTATTCTGGGGAACGTCACGACTGTCTCCGGCCCGCTTCCGCCGTCGCGATTATTTTTCCTGCGCGGATTTAGCGTTGGATGACACGCCGGAAAATCTCAAACTGCACGTCAGTCACGCCTTTAAAAATGAAACAGGACACTATCCTTTCACGGTCTGCATGCTGACCAATTTCCGTTATTTCGGTTATCTGATCAATCCGGTGACTTTTTATTACGGATACGACCGGGAAAATAATCTGCTGGGTATTCTTGCCGAAATCACCAACACCCCCTGGAATGAACGGTTTCATTACACTCTCAGTACCTCCACTGTGCCGGACAGTACGGCCATACAGCCAGAGCGTATTTCCCGGCACAGCAACGGCGATGGTCATTACCGCTACTGTTTCCGGAAAACCTTCCACGTATCGCCGTTTAATCCACTGGCGATGGACTACATCTGGAGCATGCCGGACACAGAGTCTCACTGCGCCATTCACATGCAGACCCTGCGTGACGGCAAACTGGATTTTGACGCCACCCTGAATATGCAGCGCCGTCCGGCCACAGGCCAGGCCCTGACAATGGCTCTGCTGCAATACCCGCTGATGACGCTGAAAGTCTTTTGGGGCATCTACAGCAACGCCGCACGTCTGTGGCTGAAAAAAGCCCCGTTTTATTCACACCCCGGTAACCGTCCTGAACAACAGCACAGGCCGCCTTTATCGTCCCGAGAGGAGTAATGCCATGAAAACCGTCACACTGAAGCAGGACACCATGCCACTGCTCGACCGTCTCTGCCGTCAGGCCCTGTTCAGTACGCTGGAGCGTCTGCACACCGGTACAATCCGGGTCTGTGAAGGAAATAACTGCCGTGAATTCGGTCAATCCAGCGACCGGATTCAGGATGTCAGTATTTTTATCCATGACTGGGAGGCCTACCGCAGCATAGTGCTCAACGGCAGTGTCGGTGCAGGCGAGTCCTATATGACCGGTGACTGGAGCGCGACGGACCTGCCGGGCCTGATCCGTATTTTGTCCCTCAACAAGGACGTGGTCGACAGCATCGACAGCGGCCTGGCCAACGCCGGTAAGCTGCTGCTGAAAGGCTTTCATGCATTTAACCGCAATACCGAGAAAGGTTCACGGCGCAATATTGCCGCTCACTACGATCTCGGTAATGACATGTTCCAGCTGTTTCTTGATCCGACCATGATGTATTCCAGCGGTATCTTCCCGTCACCCGAATCGACCATGGAAGAAGCGTCGGTGTTCAAGATGGACCGCATCTGCCGCAAGCTCGACCTGCAGCCGGATGATCATCTGGTCGAGATCGGCACGGGCTGGGGTTCCATGGCCATCCACGCGGCAAAACATTATGGCTGCCGCGTCACGACCACCACGATCTCAGAACAACAGCACCATTACGCTGAAGAGAAAATCCGCGAAGCGGGTCTGGAAGACCGCATCACCTTATTGCAACAGGATTACCGTACACTCGAAGGCCAATACGATAAATTGGTGTCCATCGAGATGATCGAGGCCGTCGGCTGGGAATACCTGGATACCTATATGGCAACCGTCAGCCGCTTACTGAAAGACGATGGTCTGGCACTGATACAGGCCATCACCATTGATGACCAACGTTACGAGCAGGCCAAACGCAGTGTCGATTTCATCAAACGCTATATTTTCCCGGGCAGTTTTATTCCCTGCGTAACGGCAATTACAGCCTCTGCGACCGCCGTCACCGATATGAAACTGACCCACCTGGAAGACATCACCCCGCATTACGCACGTACGCTGGCGCACTGGCGTGAACGTTTTCTGAACAATAAAGAGCAGATCAAAGCCCTTGGTTACACTGACGACTTTGTCCGTTTATGGGACTTTTATTTTGCCTATTGCGAGGGGGGTTTTGCCGAACGAGTTATTGGTGATGTACAGTTGCTGCTTTCCAAACCACTCAGCCGCCGCGACCCGATTCTAGGAGTAATATGAGTCTGCACGCCCACATCCCCCGCCCTTTGCAACGCTTACTTAATTTTGTGGCCTATCAAGCTACTTGGTTCACTGGTGTATACGGTGGTGATAAGTGGACGATCCCGGCAGTGACCTGTCTGCTGATCATTCATCTTCTGATCGTGCGCGAAGGAGAATGGAAACTGATGGGCTGTTTTGCCATTACCGGTATCTGCATGGATACCATCTGGATGCATCTGGGCCTTGTTCATTACCCCGAAAATACCATGTATCCGCTGCTGCCCATCTGGCTGATGCTGCTCTGGTTTGCCGTATCGACCACACTGACTCATGCGATTAACCCGATTTTCCGCCGTCCTGTTCTGGTCACCATACTGGCAGTTCTCATTGCCCCGTACAGTTATTCCGTGGGTGCCAAGGCCGGTGGCATTGATATTACAGAAGCGGGTTATTACGCCGTTGCCGCTGGCTGGGGCACACTGATGTTTATTACCTCCTTCACCATCAAATACATCCGTCCGGATATGGTAGGTCTGGAGCACTGAGCCCTGTTATCCGGGCCCGGTCAGGGCGCGGAAACCTCACCGATCATCCGGCATACGTGACATCCCATGAAAATAATAAAATGCCTGTCCGTTCTTTTACTCCTTCCCGTCACTCTGTGGGCCGAAAACCGGGTATTCACCGGTGAGGCCCGCAGCCTGAGTGACGGTCGGCTGCTCTACCGCGAAACTCATACTCTGCAACTTGACAGTGACCGCCCCATCAGCGGTGTGGTGGAATACCATGACGCAGAGGGTGTGCTGATTGCCCGTAAAACCAACCAGTATCATGAGCGCCTGGCCACCACCGACTTTGTGCTGATGGATATGCGCAATGACTACCGGGAGCAGGCGCAGCAGACGGAGTCAGGCTGGCGCCTGTCACAGACAGAAAACGGCAAGAGCACCAGTGCCGACCCGGGCCAACCTGAACACCAGCCTGTCGTCGATGCCGGATTTGATGAGTTTGTCCGGGAGCACTGGCAGGCGTTGCTCGATGATCAGACCATTTTCTTTTCATTTGCCGTTCCGGCACGGCTGGAATGGATCAGTTTCCGCCTGATTCCGGTACGCGTAACCGACACCGAACTCACGGTCGAGATGAAGCTCAGGTCAAGGATGCTGGCCTGGCTGCTCGACCCCATCATACTCACCTATGACCTCAAAACACGCCAGCTGCTGCGCTACAGGGGACTGACCAATATTCAGGATGAAAACGGTAAGGGGATCCACGCCGAGATAACCTATCACTATGACTGATCACCGCCCTGTCGTCTTTAACGCCCTGTTCAGCGGTCTGTTGCTGCTGCCCTTCACAGTATCCGCTGCGGAAACCAGCGGCTCAGAAGTTCCTCAGGATGACATCGTGGAAATGGAAACGATGGTGGTCACCTCCAGCGCCATGCCAGAAGCGCCACTGACACCTCAGGCCGACCGGGTGATTTCAGTTCCCGGCGCCGGCAATGATCCACTGCGTGCACTGGAATCCCTGCCCGGTGTGGTGTTTGGCCCGGGACGTCAGGCGGCCCCGGCCATCCGAGGCTCATCTCCACAGGAAAATACCTATTACCTCGACTTCCTGCCGGTCGGTTACCTGTTTCATGTCGATGGCTCAAGTATCCTCAGTGATGAGCTGACGCAGAATTTCACGCTGTACAACGCCGCCTTTCCCTCACGCTACAACAAGGCCACCGGTGGTGTCATCGACAGTGAATCCATCTCAGCAGACCAGCTGGAAAATAACGCCGTGATTGATCTCAGCCTGTTGCGTGCCGGTGTACTGGTCGGTGGAGATATCAGTAATGATCAGGCGTTTTACCTCAGCGGTCGCATGAGCCTGTTCCAGTATTACCTTGAGAATCTGGTGGATGACGACGACTTTGAATTCACCACCGTACCTGAGTTCTACGACTATCAGGGACAATGGCAGAAGCGCTTCAGCAACGGCGCCGAACTGAGCCTGCAGCTGACCGGGGCGCGCGACAAAGCAGGCCTGCTGTTCGACGAAGACTCAGATCAGGTGCAGCAGGACCCGGCATTGGCCGGAGGCATAGACGCCGAGCAGTATTACAACCAGCAGGGGCTGCTGCTGGAGAATGACGACGGCAAGCGCAGCTACCGTGCAGGGCTTTACCATCTCGAAGAAACCTTCGGTTACCGCATCGGCACAGGCAACACAATCAACGCCAACAGTCACACCTATGGCATCCGCAGCCGTTTTGACCGGGAAACCACCCTGCTCGCGCGCGGCATCTTCACCTGGGGCTTTGATATTTCCGAGCAGCGTATTGATTACGCCGGCGCCTTCTCCGCCCCGCCCTGTGATGAATTCCGCAGCGACTGCCGTCTCTCAGACGCCACAGAGACGGTATCAGGTGATGGTATGGTGGTGCTGCGCGACTACAACCTCTTTATCAACCGCAACCTGCAGCTCTCCGAAGGCTGGCAATTTTCCTTCGGGCCACTGGTGTCGTACAACGACTACACCGGCAACTCGTTTCTGGAGCCGCGCATCAATAACCGCCTGAGCCTCAGTGACCGTCTGGTCTGGACCGCAGCCTATGGTCGCCATCACGCCATCACCGGCAATCCGGGGCAGTATGTGGCAGAGTTCGGCAACCCGGATCTGGATGAAACCCGCGCCATCCATTATGCCACCGGGTTTGAATACCAACTGCAGGACGGCCTGATGCTGACCAGTGAAGTCTATTACAAGAAGCTGTTCGACATCGTTGTCGCTCGTCCTGCCGAAGAAAACTACCCCGGCCTGAGTGACGCGGAATACAACGACCTGCCGCGTTATAGCAACAGTGCCGAAGGTCGCGCCTACGGCCTTGAAACCTTGCTCTACGCTACGTTCAGCCCGCGTTGGTATGGCTGGGCCTCGCTGGCTCTGTCACACAGTGAACGGGAAAACCGTCTGACCGGGGAGAGCTTCACCTATGAATACGACAAACCCGTCGTCATCAATCTGGTGGGCAGCTATCAGTGGAATGAACACTGGCGTCTGGGTCTGCGCTGGCGCTACCAGAGTGGTCAACTGATCACACCGTTGGAAGGCGCCGTACCGGATGCTGACGTGCCCGGCCTTTACAACCCGGTTTATGGCTCACCCTTCTCAGTGCGCCTGCCCGATTATCACAAGCTGGACTTCCGTGCCGACCGTCGCTTTAACCTGAGCCGCAATGAGCTGGATCTCTACCTGGAGATTCTCAACCTCTATAACCATGAGAACGTGGTGGGTTACACCTATGAGAACGCGGACTACAGCGGTAAAGAAGAAGTGAATGATCTGCCACTGATGTTGTCTTTAGGTGTCAAAGCGCGCTTCTGAGCGCATGACATTCCTGAACAATCTAAAATTATTGCAGCTGATTGTTTCAACAGACTTCACAATGCGTTTAAACCCGAGCATAATGATCGGGAATAATCTGTTCAGGATATTATTGCCATGCTGATAGGAAAACGCGAGGAATTCGACCTCAATGAAATGGCTGTCTTCGTTCACGTGGTGGATGCCGGCAGCTTTACCGGTGCGGCACGCAATCTGGACCTGCCCAAGTCCACAGTCAGCCGCAAGATCACCCAACTGGAAGAACGCCTTGGCGTCCGCCTGATCCAGCGTACTACCCGCAGCCTGCGTCTGACGGAAACCGGTAACGCTTACTACGCCCAATGTTCGCGTATTCTCAGTGAGATTCAGGACGCTAACATTGCCGTTACCCGCATGCAGAGCACGCCGACCGGAACGCTGAGGATCACCGCCCCCATGCTGTTCGGCTCCGCTGTACTGCCCAAACTCATCGCCGGATATCTGGAGAAGCATCCACAGGTCACCATTGATATGGTGCTGACGGATCAGCGTCTTGATCTGGTACAGGAAGGTGTTGACCTGGCATTCCGCGTCGGTCAGCTGGAAGACTCCTCACTGATTGGCCGCCACTTGGGTGATGCCCGTGGCGTCATCTGCGCCAGCCCGGAATACGTGAAAAAACACGGCATGCCAATACACCCGGATGAACTGGAAAATCACCAGCTGCTGACTCTGAGCAATTGGTCTAACTGGCAGCTCGAAGGCCCTGAGCATCAGATTCACAGCCATCATGTGAAGCCACGCATTCAGGTAAACGATTTTGCCAGTCTTTACCGCCTGACACTGGAAGGACTGGGGATTTCCGCCATGCCAGCGATGCTGGCGGCGACCGGTATCCGCGAAGGACGCCTGGTTCCGGTACTGCCGGACTGGCCGTTTGAAGCCAGCCCGATTCATGCGCTCTACCCAAGCAACCGCCACCTCTCTGCCAAGGTACGCAGCTTTGTCGACCACGTGATCGAATGCGTGCGCCCGATTCCGCCATGGGAAGTCTGTCCTGCACCAGCTATTCCGGATTACGCCGAAGAGCAGAAAAAACTCAAGGCACCGGTAATCGCAGCAAACACTCAGGAATCAGCAACAACCGGCACAGAAGATATCGCATGAACATAATGCCCGTACTCGCCACCGCCGGTGCCCTGCTGTTCAGCAGTGTGCCGGCGTTTGCCCATACCGATATACAGGCACGTACCGACGCCGAAATGGCACGTGACCAGTACCGGCATCCGCAGGAAACCCTGGCCTTTTTCGGGGTAAAACCCGGTCAGACCGTCGTGGAAATCTGGCCCGGTGGTGGCTGGTACACCGGGGTGCTGGCTCCTATGCTGAAGGACGACGGTCAGTTGATTGCAGCGCACTTCCCGGCGGTCAGTGACATAGGTTACTTCCGTCGTCTGCGCGCCGCCTTCGAAGAGCGGTTTGTTGCTCATCCGGAAGTCTATGGCGACATTCAGGTAACCGTGCTGGCACCACCGCAACAGACCACGCTGGCGCCGGAGGGCAGTGCCGATGTGGTGCTGACCTTCCGTAATGTGCATAACTGGATGAATTCCGGACAGGAACAGACCGTATTCAACGCTGCTTTTGCCGCGCTGAAACCGGGCGGTATCCTCGGTGTGGTTGAACACCGCGCACCGGACTCCTTCAGCCGGGAGCAGATGATCCAAAGCGGTTACGTGACCGAAGACTATGTAAAGGCGCTGGCGCAGACTGCAGGCTTCAGCTTTCTGGGTTCATCTGAGGTGAATGCCAACCCGGCAGACATTAAGGATTACCCGTCCGGTGTCTGGTCATTGCCACCCACCCTGCGTGGCGGTGATGAAAACCGCGCTGCTCTGCAGGACATCGGCGAAAGCGACCGCATGACCCTGAAATTCATCAAGCCCGAATAACCGGCTCCACGGTTAAGGGGCGTCCGCCGCCGGGCTCTGACGGGCCCGGTCAATCAATTCACACAGCTGCTCTGTGCCGTCGACAAAACGCAGTGTCGGACGGAACAGCAGATCAGCATTCATCGCCAGCAGATTCCCCTCCCTGACCGCTTTCATCATTGAAAAACGTTGCCATGCCTGCAGCCAGGGTGGCATACCACTGCCGTCATCCGCAGTGATGATGACATCCGGATCCAGCGCCACCACCGCCTCGGTACTCACCAGCGGCGCCATGGCCAGCGCATCCGCAAACAGATTCACACCACCGCACAGCTCAATGGCCTGATGGATGTAGGTATCTTTGTTCTGGGAGAACACCGGTTGCCCGCCTAACTGATAGAACACCCGGACCGGACGCCGCTGACTGTATTTCTGACGCAGCTCATCCACCCGCTTCTCCAGTGCCTGAGCCTGTTCTTCTCCGCGCAGGGGCTGCCCCAGCACACATCCGAGCCAGCGCAGGTTACGGGCAATACCGGCGTAGTCGCGCGGGTCGGACCTGAGCACACGGATACCGGATGCTTCCAGCCGCTGCAGCACAGACGCAGACGCTTTATCCGGCCAGGCCAGAATCAGATCCGGTGCAAACGCAAGAATCGCCTCAGCATTCACAGTGCCATACCCGGCTGCGACTGGCAGTTGCTGCGCCTGCGGTGGGTAGTCGGAATATTCCGACACCGCAACCAGACGCTCTTCTGCCCCAAGGCTGTACACCAGCTCGGTGATGTGTGGGCTTAAGCTGATGACACGCTGTGGCGGTTGCGCAGCATTATAAACCTGGCCCAGATCATCCGTAGTGGCACAGGCCATGGCCCATAAGCCGGAGGGCAGGCACAGAAAAATCAGCAAAAGACGTCGCAGCAGCACAAACATGGGCAACCCGGCTAAAAAAATCCGGAGGGCAGTCTACACTGAAGAAGTCTCTTAATGCAGCTGAGCTGACCTCTGTATCCTGCCGGAGAGAGTTTTAACCTATAACAGGCCGAGTTAGTGTGCAGTAACAGGCCCTAAGGACCAGACAATGGCTGAAAAATCCTTTGCCGATATGCGGGTTGAACCCCGCTGGCAGCTCAAAAGTACCGTTAGTGTGTTTTCTCAGGCGACTGAAGAATTTGTTGGCCTGATGGTGAACTGGTCAGAACAGGGCCTGATGTTCTCGACGTATCAGCCGATGAAAAAAGGCGAAGTGGTTAAGCTGGAGCTGGTGGATATGGTCAGCAAAACCGGCCGCCGCACTGCCCATCTCACCGCCGAAGTCATGTGGAGTCATGAGCTGACGCCGAGCCTGCACGGTAATGGCTGTGTGATCCGCGAAGGTTCAGATTCTCTGAGTCAGATGATGCGGGATTACTGCAAAGTCAGCTGAATGGCATGTCCGCTGCTGGTCTGCACCGGCGGCGGTTGACTTCCCGCAGCCAGCTCATACCATGAAAGCCTGATCCACCAGCGGAGACAGGTATGCTGCAATTCGGGATAGACCTCGGCGGCACCAAGACGGAGATCATTGCTCTGGATGAGCAGGGTAATGAAGTCCTGCGCCAGCGCACTCCAACCCCCTCTCATTCGTATCCGGATATTCTGGCAAATATTGTCCGTATGGTGACCTCTGCCGCCGATGAACTCCAGGCCGACTACACCCTGGGTATCGGTATTCCCGGCGCACTCTCTTACCAGACCGGGCTGGTCAAAAACGCCAATACCAACTGTCTGATCGGCCAGGACCTGAAAGGCGACCTGGAATCCTCACTGAAGCGCCGTGTCGTCATCGCCAATGACGCCGATTGTCTTGCCTTATCTGAAGCTACGGATGGCGCTGGCAGCGGCTATAAAACCGTGTTTGCTGTGATCATCGGCACCGGTTGTGGTGGTGGCTGGGTCGTCAATGGTCAGCTGGTCAACGGCCCCAACGCCATTGCCGGAGAGTGGGGTCATAACCCACTGCCATGGCGCGAAGCTACAGACAGCGAAACCCTGTGCTACTGCGGCCTGAAAGGCTGCCTGGAAACCCTGTTATCCGGCACCGGCCTGCGCCTGCAGGCTCTGCATGAAACCGGCATCGAACAGCGCAGTGAAGTCTGGGTTCAGCAGTTTCTCGCCGGAGACACTCAGGCTACCGCCGTTATTCACGCCTATTACCGGCGGCTGGCCAAAGCGCTGGCAGCAGTGATTAACCTGATGGACCCGCATGCCATCGTACTGGGCGGTGGCGTCTCCAATCTGGATGATATTTACCGGGCCGTTCCGGAGCTGTGGGCCGAATGGGTATTCTCAGATACCGTGGTCACACCGCTGCTCAAAGCCCGTCATGGTGATTCCAGCGGAGTACGTGGAGCGGCCTGGCTGGGTCGTCAGGGCAGCTGAAACAGGGGGAATTCCGCGTCTGGTGCGCAATGCGCACCCTACCTGATTCATGTCGCGCCCTTTTCTTCTTTATTCCCTGGGCTGCACCAATACTCTGCCAACCTGCGGCGGTTAGCGCAGAGACCGGAAGATTCATTCTTAAGGTCAC
>DBNK01000027.1 GCA_002298335.1 Thalassolituus sp. UBA674 | reverse complement strand
GACCACGGGATCCATGGGCAGTTAACAATCCCGGTACGTGTGTTTTTCACCACAGATGCCGGAATGCTCATTTATAACGTATAAACTCCGCTTCCTGATCCGGTTGTTGGCGCGCCTGAGCGGCCTCGCCGACGGTCCTGACTTTTCAGTGACTCATAAATACAGGCACTATAAAAAAACCTCCATCCGGAGGCCTTTTTATTTATTTCTATCACGCTTGTTACACATTAAACCGCGCAATTAACTGCGTCAGGCGCTCACTCGACGTTTCCAGTTCGCGGCCCGCTTCGCTGGCTTCGCCCATGGTCTGATTAATACGGCTGGAAGAGATGGCGATGCGGTTAATGCCGCCACTGATTTCTCCGGCTGCCACGCTCTGTTCTTCAACGGCACTGGCTATGCTCAGGTTCATATCGGTAAGGGTGGCTATGGCCTCGCGGATGCTGGAAATGGCGGCGCTGGCCTGCTCTGACATTTCACTGGTTTCGAGGGTGTGTTCCACACTGGTATCCATGCTGGATACAGTGAGAGCTGCCTGCTCCTGCAGGCGCACAATGGTTTTGTGAATTTCTTCAGTGGATTCCTGGGTCCGTGATGCGAGCGTCCGTACTTCATCGGCGACGACGGCAAAACCACGGCCCTGTTCACCGGCACGGGCGGCTTCAATAGCGGCGTTCAGTGCCAGCAGATTCGTCTGTTCAGCAATGCCCCGGATGACTTCCAGTACTGAGCCGATGCTTTCGGTTTCGGCGCGAAGGTTATTGATGGAGGCCTGGGAGTTCTGCATCTGGCTGACAAGATTGGTGATGTGCTCACGGGTTTTCTGCATGGTGCTGAGGCCCTGCCCGGCGTTGTTCTCAACCTGGCGGACAATATCAGCAGCCTGTTCGGCGTGACTGGCAATTTCCTGAATGGTCTGGCTCATTTCTTTGGCACCGGCAGCAACCTGTTCACTTTCATGCATCTGCGAGGTGGTCAGCTCACGGGTGGAGTGGGAGCTTCCGGCGATTTTCCGGCCCATGTCCGACAGCCCTTCGGTTGCGGCCTTACTCTCACTGATGATCTGCTGAATCTGGCTGGTAAACTGATTGAAAGACCGCGCCAGCAGAGACAGCTCATCCCGGCCATCTTCCTGCAGACGTTGGGTCAGATCGCCGGCACCTTTGGATATTTCGCGCATGGTCTGGGTGACCTTAGCCAGCGGAGCACGGATACTCTGGGAAATCATCATCATGGTGGCCAGCATCAGTAGCAGAAAGAATATTCCGGCGCCGATGACCTGTTCAGCTTCAATCAGGAAGTCTTCGTACACATCATCGACATACACACCTGTACCTATGATCCAGCCCCATGGTTTGAATTCGCGCACATAACTGATTTTGGGCTGGGGTTGTTCTTTGCCCGGCTTGGGCCACATATATTTAACGTAACCGCCTTTGTCGCTGGCTTTAACGCTACTGACCATTTCCCGGAACAGATAGACGCCTTCCGGGTCCTGCACATCGGTCATGTCTTTTCCGTCCAGCTGCGGTTTCATCGGATGCATGATCATGGTCGGATGCAGATCGTTGATCCAGAAGTAGTCCTGCCCGTCGTAGCGCAGCTTTTTGATGGTCTCAAGGGCCATTTTTTGGGCGTCGGCCTCAGGCAGTCCTTCCTGACTGAGGTTGTAGTAGTGATTCAGCAGGCTGTGAACATTCTCGATCTGAAAGCGTACGGTGTTTTCCCGGCTGTCTGTCATCTCATTATGAAGTTGCCAGAGAATCTGGGCGAGCAGGAGACTGAAGCTGACCAGGGCTACGGCGGGCAGCAGATACAGACGTCTGCGGATACTGATGGCGCGAAAAAGGTTCATCCGGACAAACTCCCTATCCATTTTTATCTTCGTTTGATGTGAACGCACCTTACATCAGGATAGGTGTGCACTCTGGTGATGACCTGAGTATAGATCCGCTTGGCGGGAGGTGGTGTCATATAACGACACAGGTTGAGAGGATAAATGACAGGACAGGCCGGAATGGGAATCCGGCCCGGGCAGGGGAGTATCAGATGCGGAACTGGTCGATCAGTCCGGACAGGTCTTCGCTGCAGTTCTGTAAGCGATGGCTGCCCTCATCCGCCTGTATCATTTTGTGATTAATATCACCCGATGACTCAGCAATCCGGCTGATGCGGTCACTGATGTCTATGGCCGCGACACTCTGCTGCTCAACAGCGGCCGCCATACTGATGTTCATGTCCGTCAGCGTCACAACGGCTTCGCGGATGGCGGTCATGGCATCGCAGGCCGACTGAGACATGGCGCTGGTGGTCTCGGAATGTTCGGAGCTGCTTTCCATTGAAGTCACTGTGGTGGCAGCCTGCTCCTGCAGGCGGGCAATGGTGTTGTGTATCTCTTCAGTGGAGGCCTGTGTCCGGGACGCCAGGGTGCGGACTTCGTCGGCAACGACGGCAAAACCACGGCCCTGCTCGCCGGCCCGGGCGGCTTCAATGGCCGCATTCAGTGCCAGCAGATTGGTCTGCTCGGCAATCCCGCGGATAACATCCAGCACCGAGCCAATACTCTCGGTTTCATCACGCAGGTTGCGGATCGACTGGCAGGAAGCACGGATTTGTCCGGCCAGGTCACTGATGTGTTTCTGTGCTGACTGTATGGTGGTCAGGCCGTGGCTGGCGTTGGTTTCCACTGAGCGCACAGCACTGGCTGCCTGCTCGGCATTCCCGGCAATTTCGCGGATGGTCTGACTCATCTCACGGGCGCTGCTGGCCACATGTTCACTGTCCTCGCGCTGGTCGCTGGTCAGCTTACGCGTGGCTTTACTCAGGCTGGCAATGTCTGCTCCCGATGCGGCGACTTGCCCGGTGGCTGATTTACTTTCGCGGATGATGTCCTGAATGCGGGCAATGAAGTGGTTGAACGAGTCCGCCAGACGCGACAGCTCATCATTACCACGGGCGGTCAGGCGTTGCGTCAGATCGCCGTCTCCTTCGGCAATGCGGCTCATGGTTTCAGACAGTCGGGTCAGAGGCTGATCGATACTGGCACTGACCAGGCGGATTGCGAACGCCATCAGGACGATAAACCCGAGAGTAATACTCGCGAGCCCTGCGGCTTTCTCCATAAATATCGCACCGACGTCAGCGGGGTACAGGCCACTGCCAACGTACCAGTCCCAGTCCGGGTAGTGGCGGATAAAACTGGTTTTATTCCGCGGAGTGGTTTCACCAGGCAGCGGCCAGAGGTAGGACAGATAAATCCCCTCGCGGTTACCGCGGGCAAGGCGCACCATATTGGTAAAAACGGCAGTACCCTCCTGATCACGGATATCCAGCATACTGGTGCCTTCGGAGGAGGGTTTGCCAGCGTTCATCAGCAGTACCGGGCGGGCATCACTGACCCAGAAGTACAGGGTGTCGTCGTGCATGGCGCGCAGGGCATCAAGCGCTGCCTGCTGAGCCTGCTGCTCAGATAATACGCCGTCGGTGTAGAGTGTGTGGTAGTGATCGACAAGGCTCCAGGCACTGTTCACATAGGTCTTTACGGTTTCACGTTTTGCCGTATATTCCGCTTCATAGAGTGAATCGTGAATGCTGTGCAGTGCTTTTATTTCTGTCAGCACCAGTCCGCAGAGTGCGATCGTCAGTATCAGCCACAGACGTTTGCGGATGCTCAGATTGCGCAGAAAGGTCATGTCGTTGTGTCTCCACCAAGGTAAACTTTGTATACAGTCCGTCTTAAAATCAGGACCAAGAATGAGTATATATAGAGATTCTAGGAAAAGAGTATTAATTGAGTGGGGGTGTTTATGATTCCTTCAGGCATCCGTTTGCGTAAGCAGAGCCGCTGCCTTGCGCTGAGTTATGGCGACGACGGTTATGAGCTCAGTTATGAATTTCTGCGGGTGTTTTCACCCTCCGCGGAAGTGCGGGGACACGGTGTTGGTAACGAGGTTCTGCAGTACGGCAAGAAAGATGTGGGGATTGTGCGGATCGAGCCTGCGGGCAACTATGCCCTCAAGCTCATCTTTGATGACGGCCACGACTCCGGTCTCTACGACTGGAAATATCTGCATCATCTTTGCCTGAATCAGGAATCCCTGTGGCAGGACTATCTGCAGAAACTTGAGGCCGCAGGACAAAGCCGTGAATCGGCCACCATCAATTTCCGTTCTCTCTGAACCCCTGAACCGGGCGCTTCAGTTGGCTCGGATAAAACCGGCCACTTCTTCCAGTGCCCGTCGTGAGCGGCTCAGCAGATTGGCGTGAATCTGGAACACATGCCACAGACCTTCAAACTGAGACAGCCGGGCTTTGACTCCGGCCTCTTTCATCCGGCTGTGCAGACGCAGGGCATCATCCAACAGAATTTCTTCACTGCCGACCTGAATCAGTACCGGTGGAAACTCTGAAAAATCGCCAAACAAGGGTGATATTCCCGGCGTGGTTAACTCTGCCTCAGCGGCATAAAAGCCAGCGGCCGTGGTCAGCCAGTCCGGGTTTAGCATAGGGTCACGACCGGCGTGGGATGACAGCGTGCTGCCACTGCAGGTCAGGTCAACCCAGGGTGAGAACAGAATCAGCGCCGGTGGCTGAGGCAGGCGTTCGTCACGCAGGCGCAGTGCCAGTGAGACGCTCAGCCCGCCACCGGCAGAATCACCGGCCACCACCGGAGACTCACCTTTCGACAGCAGTGCCCGGTAAGCGGCCAGGGCGTCGTCCTGTGCTGCCGGGTAGGGGTGCTCCGGAGCCAGGCGGTAATCGATCAGCCACACGGTTGAGCGGGTTTCTCTGGCCAGCCGTGCCACCATGTCTTTATGGCTGGCGGGTGAACCTGCGCAATAGGCACCACCGTGCAGGTACAGCATGGTGCCCTGTGACTGAGCCGGGGTCAGTTTCAGTGCCGGTACTCCGCCGATTATGACCTCTTCCTGCTGTACGCCAAGCGGACCAGGAAAAAAACGCAGCAGATTCAGATGACGGCGCTGTTTACTGACAGCGACTTTGCCGGTCAGGTAGGGTTTGACCAGCAGGCGGATGACGCGGGCCGTGATGCTTTCCATCAGGGACATAAAGTGAAAATCTCCGGTTGTAGGGCGGGCTCAGACCTGTCCGGTGACTAATATACTGTATACTGACCAAAATTCATTACCAGGAGCTGTCGCTTGAGCGATACCGGTAGCAACAGACCACCTATAAAAGATCCTAACGCCGAACTCGAAGCTGAAAAGTACGAGAATCCGGTGGCCAGCCGCGAAGCCTTGCTGCTTCTGCTGGAACAGGCTGAAAAACCCCTGACGCATGAAGATGTCGTCGCTGCTCTGCAGGAAACCGATGAAGACCGCATTGAGGCCCTGCGCCGCCGTCTGATCGCCATGTGCCGTGATGGCCAGCTGCTCAGTAACCGCCGTAATCAGTTCATGCCGCTGAAAAAAGCCAATCTGAAAAAAGGCATTGTCTCAGGACACCGCGACGGCTTTGGTTTTGTATTGCAGGACGACGGTGACGATATTTATCTGTCCAACCGGCAGATGCGCAAAGTGTTCCATGGCGACAAGGTGGCGGTGCAGGTGCTGGGACTGGACCGCCGCGGCCGCCCCGAAGGCAAGATTCTGGATGTGCTGGAGCGCAATACCACCCAGGTGGTGGGCCGCTACTTTGAAGAATCGGGTGTTGGTACGGTACAGCCGGATAACAAACGCATTCCGCTGGAAGTGCTGGTGCCGCCGGAAGGCCGCCACGGTGCTCAGCATGGCCAGTTTGTGGTGGTGAACATCACCCGCCAGCCGACCGGTGCCGGACTGCCTATGGGCGAAATCATCGAAGTGCTGGGCGAGCATCTGGCGCCGGGGATGGAAATCGACGTGGCAATCCGCAGCCATAACATCCCGCACGAGTGGCATGAAGAGGTCGCGGCAGAAGCGGCAGCCATGCCGGATGAAGTGCAGCTGGAAGACAAGCGCCACCGCATTGACCTGCGCAACCTGCCGTTTGTCACCATCGACGGTGAAGATGCCCGTGACTTTGACGACGCCGTGTTCTGCGAGCGCAATAAAAGTACCGGTGGCTGGCGTTTATGGGTTGCCATTGCCGATGTCTCTCACTATGTGAAGGTTGGGGCGGCCCTGGACAAAGAAGCCCATCAGCGTGGTAACTCGGTTTATTTCCCCGGGTTTGTTGTACCCATGCTGCCTGAGAAGCTCTCCAATGGTCTGTGCTCACTGAACCCGGATGTAGACCGTCTGGTGATGGTCTGTGAAATGACCATTTCGAAAGCTGGCCGTGTCTCCGGCTACCAGTTTATGGAAGGTATCATTCATTCGCATGCCCGCCTGACCTACAACAAGGTCTGGGACATGATCAATCCGGATGCCGAGCCGGACCTTCAGGCACAGCGACGCGAGCAGTACGCTGAAGTGGTGCCGCACGTCGATGAACTCTATAACCTCTATCACATCCTGCGTGGCCAGCGTGAAAACCGTGGCGCGATGGACTTTGATACGGTTGAGACCCGCATTGTGTTCGACAGCGAGCGCAAAATTCAGGAAATCGTTCCGACCACACGCAACCACGCCCACATGCTCATCGAAGAGTGCATGCTGGCGGCCAACGTGTGTGCCGCGGATTTCTTCAGCCGCTATGACATTCCGGCGCTGTACCGGGTGCACAAAGGCCCGACGGCCGAAAAGCTGGAAAATCTGGGTGCCTTCCTCGGTGAAATGGGCCTGACCATGCCACACGGCAAAGACCCGGCACCGAAAGATTACCAGACCCTCCTGTCACAGATCGCCAACCGTCCGGACTCACACCTGATTCAGACTGTGATGCTGCGTTCACTCAGCCAGGCAGTATATTCACCGGAAAACGAAGGCCATTTTGGTCTGGCGTACAAGGCCTACACCCATTTCACCTCGCCGATCCGCCGCTACCCCGATTTACTGGTGCACCGCGGTATCCGCAGTGTGATCCGCAGTGACCGGGAATGCGCGCACGTGCGCCGCACCGATGGTGCTCAGCCACTGAAGAAATCCTTGATTTATCCGTACGATATTGCGGCCATGGTGGTTATGGGCGAGCACTGCTCCATGACGGAACGTCGTGCTGACGATGCTACCCGCGACGTTACCGACTTCCTCAAGTGTGAGTACATCCGCGATAAAGTGGGTGAAGACTTTGAGGGCATCATCACCGCGGTGACCGGTTTCGGTCTGTTCGTCGAGCTGAAAGATGTCTACGTCGAAGGTCTGGTGCATGTCAGCACCCTGCAGAACGACTATTACCAGTACGATCAGGTGAAGCACCGTCTGATCGGTGAGCGGACCCGTCGCAGCTTCCGCCTTGGTGACCATATCTGGGTGAAAGTGGTGGCAGTGAATCTGGATGACCGTAAGGTCGATTTCGAACTGACCACGGCCCCCCACAATAAAGACTCCGGGCGCAGCAGCGATGCGCCGGTACCGGCACGTCAGCCGCGCAAGCGCAGCAGTAAAGGCACCAGCAAAGAGGAGTTTATGAAACCGGGCGGGCGCCCGAAAGCGGATGCCGGAACCAGCAGTGACGCCGATGGTAAAAAGAAAAGACCCTCGCGCCGTCGCCGCAGCTCCGGTTCAAAGAAAAAACCCGCCGGGAAAAAGAAATAAATGAAGCTCGACGCCGTTTACGGCATTCACGCCGTCACCACGCTGTTGCAGCGTTCTGCCGATCAGGTGGTGGAGATCTGGGTACAGAAAGGCCGTCACGATGCACGTATGCAACGTCTGCTGGAGATGGCAGAAGAGCAGGGGCTGAGCGTGATGGAGGTGGACAAAGGTCTGCTTAACCAGAAGGTCGAAGGCAACCATCAGGGGATTGTCGCCTGGCGCAAACCGGCGCAGGGCCGTTCTGAGAAACACCTGCCGGAACTGCTGGATGCCATTGACGGCCCCGCCTTTATTCTGGTGCTCGACGGCGTCACCGACCCTCACAACCTGGGCGCCTGTCTGCGTACGGCAGACGCCGCGGGTGTGCATCTGGTGATCGCTCCGAAAGACAAATCCGCACCGCTGAATGCCACGGCCTCGAAAGTCGCCTGCGGCGCGGCTGAGGCCCTGCCTTACATTCAGGTCACCAACCTGGCCCGGACTCTGAAAGAGCTGCAGGAACGCGGCATCTGGATCGGTGGCACCGCGGGTGAAGCCGAAAACAGCATTTATCAGCAGAGTCTGACCGGGCCACTGGCGCTGGTGATGGGGGCCGAAGGCAGTGGTATGCGCCGCCTCACCCGCGAGCACTGCGATTTTCTGGTGAACATCCCGATGGCCGGAGAAGTCAGCTCGCTGAACGTCTCGGTGGCGACGGGTGTCTGTCTGTTTGAGGCGGTACGACAACGCAATACGGTATGATCCTTCCCGACTGATCTCTGAGCCCGATCTTATGGATACCCTGAAAGAACTCTTTGCGCAGAACTATGAATGGTTCTGGGACCTGACCCTGATTCTGGGTCTGACTCTGCTGGCCGGGTTTATCTGGCGCATGATCCGCAAACGTCTGATCCGGCTGGTGGCCAGTACCCGGAATAACTGGGACGATGTCGTGGTGGGTGCGGTTGCGGTGCCGGTGAACTGGATGATTCTGGTGGTCGGTCTGACCTGGGCGGCGGATATTACGGCCGGGTACTTTTCACCGGATGAGCTGCACAGCATCTCGGTGATCCGTCAGCTGGCGCTGGTAATCCTTACCGCCTGGGCCATGTGGCGGCTGATCAACCGCATTGAAGAGAAGCAGCTGTATACCGGTGGCTTTGATCCGACCACGGTGCAACTGGTCGGCAAGCTCGCCAAACTGGCCGTGACCATACTGATGATTCTGCCGGTGTTCCAGATGCTGGGTATCTCCGTCTCCGGGATACTGGCGTTCGGCGGTATGGGGGGCCTGATTGTCGGTCTGGCCGCCAAGGATCTGCTGGCTAACTTCTTTGGCTCCCTCATTATCTATCTGGATAAGCCGTTCCGCGTGGGGGACTGGATCCGCTCACCGGACCGTAATATAGAAGGCACTGTGGAGAGCATCGGCTTCCGCGTTACACGCATCCGTACCTTTGATAAACGCCCCCTGTACGTGCCGAATCAGGTGTTTACTGCGATTGCGGTGGAGAACCCCTCGCGCATGCTCAACCGCCGTATCTACGAGACCATCGGTGTGCGCTATCAGGATGCACGTCTGATCGGCGAACTGATGGATAAGGTGCGTGACATGCTGCGTCAGCACCCGGAAATTGATCAGGACCAGACCCTGATTGTGAATTTCAACGGGTTTGGTGCCTCAAGTCTCGACTTCTTTATTTATACCTTTACCCGCACGACAGACTGGGTCCATTATCACGGGGTCAAACAGGACGTGCTGCTGAAGATCATGGCGATCATCCATGAATGTGGTGCCGACTGCGCCTTCCCGACGCGTACGCTGCACATAGACAGCCTGCCGCCGCAGGTGCAGTCTGCTGCCACGGCAGCCCGGAGCTGATCCGGATGAGTGACAATTGTCACCATACCGTCTTCGTACATAGTTAAAATTAATCAGTGTGTTTAATAAGATCAATTTAAGTGATGTCTTTGCAGGCAGTACTATGGCACAACCAACACTCATGAAAGGAGCACGACATGATCAATACTGAAATCAAACCGTTCAAAACCACCGCGTTCAAATCCGGTGAATTCGTTGACGTTTCTGACGCTGATGTAAAAGGCAAATGGGGCATCTTCTTCTTCTACCCAGCCGACTTCACCTTCGTGTGCCCGACTGAACTGGGTGACCTGGCCGACTACTACCCAGAGCTGCAGAAGCTGGGCGTTGAAGTTTACTCTGTGTCTACCGACACTCACTTCGTTCACAAAGCATGGCACGACTCTTCCGAAACCATCGGTAAAATCGACTATTACATGCTGGGCGATGCCAACGGCGCTATCACCAACAACTTCGGTGTAATGCGTGAAGGTATGGGTCTGGCTGACCGCGCTACCTTCCTGGTTGATCCGGAAGGCATCATTCAGGTGATGGAAGTGACCTGTGAAGGTGTTGGCCGTAACGCTGAAGAACTGCTGCGCAAAGTGAAAGCGGCTCAGTACGTTGCTTCTCACCCAGGCGAAGTATGTCCTGCCAAGTGGAAAGAAGGCGAAGCAACTCTGGCTCCTTCTCTGGATCTGGTTGGTAAAATCTGATCCTGCGTCTGTCTGCGGTGTCTCTGGACACCGCCCAGTCATAACAGAAAACCGGCTACAGGCCGGTTTTTTGTTGCCGTGACACTCAATCTGCCCTCCGTAATATCCTTAAAACGGGTATTTTTTTATATCCGTGTTTCTATTAATCCGATATCGATATTGTAGGACATTCATATTGAATGAATATATTTATATCCGGAATATATCTGCGGATATCTGTTATTTTGTTGTTCAGTATTATTGTAAGACAATCATATTGCCCTTCATTAAATACCCTGAAAGGCCTTTTGTAACGGGTTTGTAACCGGTCATCAAGGGGGTTTTATGATGACATAACTGACAATGAGTAACTGTCGATAATCTGACTCTGATTGTACCATGGTAAAAGTTAAGTCATTGAAAAATAAAGAGTAATATTTTTTATTTTGTTGGCTTGTCTGACAATATGTCGATTAAAGGGGTGACTTAATGCCAAAAATTTACATTCTGGAAGGGTATTTATCTGCTGTGTGCGGTTTACACGATATAACAACTAAATTAGTATTTTTTACACACCTGAACGACTGTGTTCTCCCATTTTCTGATTATTAATACTGACAGCTTCGTGCTGACCGGAGTTTGCTATGGATAACTCGCAGAATATCGATGCCATGCTGAAGGAAGACAAGCAGATCCAGAAGGAGCTGCTGGCGGCCAGTGATAAAGTAAGGCAGCGTCACCCCTGGCTGGTGAAACACCAGAATGCCATCGGCATGATTATCATGCTGGTCAGCCTGGCCGGTGTTGCTCTGAACGCCTGGCTTTACATCGCTGACATCATGCCAGCCTGGGCTGTCATCGTTCTGACCGCACTCTGGACTTCACTGCTGCATGAGCTGGAACATGACCTGATCCACTCCATGTACTTCCGTAAGAACCGCTTCTGGCTGAACGTCATGATGCTGGGTGTGTACATTGCCCGCCCGATGACCCAGAACCCATGGATCCGTAAGCACCTGCACTTCCGTCATCACAAGATGTCCGGTACTGCGTCTGATCTGGAAGAACGTGCAATCACAAACGGTGAGAAGTGGGGCATCCGTCGTCTGCTGATGACCGGCGACCTGATTATTGGTTTCTATCTGCGTATCCGTGCTCACATCATGGAGCCACTGCGTCTCTACAAAGAAGGTGAGATCACCAAAGAAGACCTGCACAACATGCGTCTGATCGCTGTGTTCAGTTACCTGCCTTACGGTATCTTCTGCTACCTGGTGTGGCACGCCTTCCTGCTGATCGTGATTGCCAACGGTGTGGCTGCGGCCATGGGTACCAGTATTGCCTGGCCGGCATGGCTGATGGAGCAACAGGTCTGGGCAATGCCGCTGATCGTTACTCTGATCGCGCCAAACATCCTGCGTATGTTCTGTCTGCACCTGATCTCTTCCAACATGCACTACTACGGTGATGTGGTGAAAGGTGTGATCCAGCAGCAGTGTCAGGTTCTGAACAAGTGGTACCTCGCCCCGTTCCAGCTGTTCTGCTTCAACTTCGGCAGCACCCATGCGATCCATCACTTCGTCGTCCGGGATACCTTCTACATCCGTCAGCTGGCGGCCAAGGATTCCCACGAAGTACTGCGTGCACACGGTATCCGTTTCAACGACATGGGCACCTTCCTGCGCGCCAACCGCTGGGGCAAAGTCGAAGCTGAGCGCCCGGTCGGACCAATGATTGGTGAAACCAAGCCTGCCTGACAGATACAGGACTGCTTTGCCGGAACGCCCTGCAACAGGGTTTCCGGAAAGGCTCTGCCAGCACAGCACCCGTAAAAAGGCCCCTTCAAGGGGTCTTTTTTTTGCCTGCAATCCGCTCTCAGACTGAAACAGACGGTTCTATAGTAAAAACCTATCTGCTGGTTTGAAAAGATCAATTTTAATTATCGAAAGCCCTCCCTTACTATAAATTCATCAACTGATCTGACAGAGGAACAAAACATGATCAATACTGAGATTAAGCCGTTCAAGACCACTGCTTTCAAATCCGGTGAATTTGTGGAGGTGTCCGATGCCGACGTCAAAGGAAAATGGGGAATCTTCTTCTTCTATCCCGCCGACTTTACCTTCGTCTGCCCAACCGAGCTGGGTGATGTCGCTGATCATTACGATGAGCTTAAGAAACTGGGTGTAGAAGTTTATTCTGTGTCCACCGACACGCATTTCGTGCACAAGGCATGGCATGATTCGTCGGAGACCATTGGCAAAATCAATTACTACATGCTGGGCGATGCCAACGGCGTGATCACCAACAACTTTGGTGTGATGCGTGAAGGCCAGGGGCTGGCCGACCGCGCGACCTTTTTAGTCGACCCTCAGGGCGTCATCCAGTTTATGGAAATCACCGCGGAAGGGGTGGGACGGAACGCCGATGAACTGCTGCGCAAAGTGAAAGCGGCACAGTACGTGGCTGCCCACCCGGGTGAAGTCTGTCCGGCTAAGTGGAAGGAAGGGGAAACCACGCTGGCACCGTCGCTGGATCTGGTCGGCAAAATCTGATGACTCTGAGCGGGCGCCAGCGGCGCCTGCCGGGCAAGCTGTTAACACGAATCTGACTCTCAATTTTAAAAGGTGAACCTCATGCTTGATGCAAACATGAAACAACAACTGGGCGCCTACCTGAACAACCTCCGTCACGCGATTGAGATTCAGGTGTCCGTCAACGGCACAGCGAAATCCAACGAACTGGAAGAGCTGGCAAAAGAAATCGCAGAACTGAACGACAAAGTGTCGTTCAGCACCACCGACGCGCCGATTAACGGCCGCTCGCCGGTGATGACGGTGACCGAAGCTGGCAAAGAAGCGCGCGTTGCTTTTGCTGGTGTCCCTATGGGCCACGAATTCACGTCTCTGGTACTGGCCCTGCTGCAGGCGGGTGGTCATCCGTCGAAGGAAGATCAGGCGCTGCAGGATCAGGCCAAAAGTCTGGGCAAGAAGCTCGACTTTGAAGTCTATGTGTCGCTGTCATGCCACAACTGTCCGGATGTCGTTCAGGCCATTAACCTGATGGCGGTTCTGAACCCCAACGTGACAGCCACCATGATTGATGGTGGTGTGTTCCCGGATGAAGTGAAAGACCGTGACATCATGGCGGTGCCTACCCTGTACCTGAATGGTGAGCCGATCGGTAATGGCCGTATGGGGCTGGCTGACATCCTCAATAAAGTGGATGACGATGCCGACGAGAAAGCAGCAGCTCAGCTGGCGGATAAAGATCCCTTCGACGTGCTTGTTGTCGGTGGTGGCCCTGCGGGTGCTTCGGCAGCGATTTACGCAGCGCGTAAAGGTATCCGCACCGGCCTGATCGCCGAGCGCTTCGGTGGCCAGGTATCTGACACCGTCGGTATTGAGAACTTCATCTCCGTGAAGTACACCGAAGGCCCACAGCTGGTGGCTCATCTGGAAGAGCACGTCAAAGAGTACGGCGTCGACATCATGAAGACCCAGAAGGTAGTTGCGGTACGCAAGAATCCGGACGGTCTGAGCGAAGTCGAACTGGCTAACGGTGCGGTTCTGGCGACCAAGTCACTGATCATGTCGACCGGTGCGCGCTGGAGAGAAATGAACGTGCCGGGTGAACAGCAATACCGCACTAAGGGGGTTGCTTACTGCCCACACTGTGACGGTCCGCTGTTCAAAGGTAAGAAAGTCGCAGTGATTGGTGGAGGTAACTCGGGTATTGAGGCAGCCATTGATCTGTCGGGTATTGTTGAGCATGTGACGGTGCTGGAATTCTCTGACACCCTGCGTGCCGATGCAGTCCTGGTGAAAAAAGCTGAGAGCACCAAGAACATCACCATCATCCGTCAGGCGATGACGACTGAGGTGCTGGGTGATGGTCAGCGGGTGACCGGGTTGCAGTACAAAGACCGGGCAACCGATGAGACTCACGTGCTTGAACTGGCCGGTATCTTTGTGCAGATCGGTCTGGTGCCTAATACGGAATTCCTGAAGGAGACCCTGCAGCTGACCGAGCGTGGTGAGATTGTGATCGATGACCATGGTCAGACCAGCGTACCGGGTATCTTTGCTGCCGGAGACTGTACCAATGTGCCGTACAAACAGATCATCATCTCAATGGGTGCGGGTGCAACCGCAGCACTCGGCGCATTTGATTATCTGATCCGCAACTGACCGGACAGCCGTCATGGCGGTCCGCTGTGCCGCAAAAAGCACCCTCCGGGGTGCTTTTTTTTGTCCGGCAAAAATCGTTACCTGCGCGGTGCGTCACAGAACGGGACAGTCAGCTTCACAGATTGGCGTGGTCGGGTTACACCTTCTAAACTGAAAGACTCTCAGTATTTATGCAGTAACTGTCAGTGTGTCTGTGGATAGCCAATGGCCGCAGGCTGTGAATTTTTTCCATCGTGTGTGGACGTGACTGACTGCAGCGGATCACTTATGAGTAATCGCAGAACACAGGGAAGTACCCGCAAGAAAGAAGGCAAGGGGTCACATCAGGTGTCTGCATCCCTTTCCGGAGATCCGGGTGATGATCTGTTCACCGGGTTCCTGCTGAGACACGGCACTGATACCTCGCAGAATGTTGATGAGCTGACCGAAATATTGCATCTGATCCGCGAATATTTCGGTATGGAGGTCGCGTTTATTGCCGAATTCGTCGGTGACCGTCATGTCTTCCGCTTTATCGATTCTTCCCGCCCTGATGAAATTTTCCATCCCGGATTTACTTCGCCACTGGGGCAGAGCTACTGCCACCGCATTGTCAACGGCGTGATCAAGCCGGTGATCTGTGATGCCCGCGAAGATCCGGAAACCGCAGCCTTGCCCGCCACTGCGGATGTGAATATCGGTTCCTATATGGGGGTTCCGGTACGTTATCCCGATGGCGCACTGTATGGCACCCTGTGCTGCTTCGGCGAAAAACCGGATTTCACATTGGGTGAGCGTGACCACCGCTTTCTGATGTCCTTCGGAGAAATGGCCGGACGCCTGCTCAAAAGCCGCCTGTTGAGCCGCTCGGAAAACCGCGAAATCCGTGGCCGTATTGTGGATGTGATGAACCGCGATCAGCTGGTGGTGAATTATCAGCCGGTGGTGGATATCGACAGTGGCCGGATTGTTGGGCTGGAAGCCCTGTCACGTTTTCCGGACTACCCCAACCGCGGCACATCCGTCTGGTTCAATGAGGCCACCCAGGTGGACATGGGGCCCGAGATGGAGCTGTTTGCTATCCGTCAGGCAATCCGCAAATTCAGCACGCCAGACAGTTCAACGTATCTGGCATTGAATGCCTCCCCGGATCTGATACTCAACGGTATGCTGGAGCAGACCCTGCGGGAAGAGAGCCTGAGCCATCCGCTGGTGATCGAAATCACCGAGCATACTCCGATCTGCGATTACTCCGGGTTCCGCACAGCACTGGATTCGTTACGGCAGATGAATGTGAAGCTGGCCATCGATGACGTCGGCGCCGGGTTTTCCAGCCTGCAGCATATTCTGGAGTTAGGCCCGGACATCATCAAACTGGATATCTCACTGGTACGGAATATCCACAAAGACCGCATCCGCCACGCACTGGCGCGTTCTCTCAGTGTGTTTGCCTCAGAAATCGGCTGCAGTATCGTTGCTGAAGGGGTGGAGCGCAGAGAAGAGCTGAAATGCCTGCGCGCCCTCGGTGTGACCCGCGCGCAGGGCTTTTATCTGGGCCGTCCCAGTGAGGATGCCTATAAGGACCGTCAGTTCGTGGAGTAACGACCACTCAGGTATTGGAATACCGCACGCATTCCCATGGCTTCACCGCCCACCGGCTTGCCCGGAAATGCCCGGCGGTTCCACGCCATGATATCGAAGTGCACCCACGGACAATCACCGACAAAGGCCTCCAGATACAGGGCCGCTGTAATCGCACCACCGGGTGCGTTGGACGAATTCACCAGATCGGCAATGTCACTCGACAGCGCTTCTTTGTACAGGCGGTAGAGGGGCATGTTCCACACCGGATCACTGATCTGATCCCCGGCTTCCATCAGCCCGAGCGCAACCGGTTTCTGGTTGGTGAAAAAGCCCGGCAGATCCGTTCCCAGTGCTACGCGGCAGGCACCGGTCAGGGTCGCAAAATCGATCATCAGCTCAGGCGACTCCGAAGCACCCTCAAACAGCGCATCGCAGAGCACCAGACGACCTTCGGCGTCGGTGTTGTCGATCTCTACCGTCAGACCTTTACGGGTCGGCAGCACATCGCCCGGGCGGAAGGCATTGCCGCTGACGGCATTTTCCGCTGCCGCAACCAGCAGACGCAGGCGCACCGGCAGTTTGTTCGCCATGATGAGATAGGCCAGACCAATGGCGTTGGCCGCACCGCCCATGTCTTTCTTCATCAGGCGCATATTGTCGCCCGGTTTCAGGTTCAGGCCGCCGCTGTCGAAGCAGATACCTTTACCCACCAGGGTGACTTTCGGGTGAGATTCATCACCCCAGCGCAGATCGAGCAGGCGTGGCGGGTGCACGCTGGCACGGCCGACGGCGTGAATCATAGGGTAATTCTCGGTCAGCAGGTCATCACCGACCACCTCAGAGAAGTGCGCGCCGAATTCGTCAGCCATGGATTTCACGGCAGCTGACATGTGCTGCGGCATCATGTCAGAGGCGGGTGTGTTGATCAGGTCACGGACGCGGCAGGTGCCTTCCACCAGTTTTTCAGCCTGGCCCAGGGCAACTTCATCGGTCAGAACCAGCACTGCTTTGGCTTCTGGTTTGGTGGTGTAGCGGTCAAAACGGTAAGCACCCACGCCCCAGCCAAAGGCAATGGCCGTGAGGGTGTCGGTAGTGAAGTCCTGCTGCAGCACATACTGACCGGCCGGCAGAGTGGAAGCCAGCTGACCACAGGCAAAGAAATCGTTAACCGACTCAACGACACACAAGGCTGCAGCCACGGAGCCATTACCCGGAATCAGGCTGACACCGCTGCCACGGTAAGCGGACTGAATCAGCCACTGCTGGGTGGTTTCTGGCTGGGCTTCGAGCCAGCTGGCGTAAGAGGATTTTTCAATCAGGTGAAGCGGTGTGCCCTCAGAGGCGGACACAAGAACAGCGGACATATTCGGTATTTCCTGGCGCGTTTGGAAGAATTTTTCATCAGTGAAAACCAGTATAGGAGGATTTAACAGCCGGAAAAACCGCGATGGTGCGGGTTTGTCACAGGATTGTCAGAAGACAGCCACGTCACTGTCATCCGGCGCCCGTTAAATAGCGCCAAAGCTGAACAGCACGAGTGGCTTCCATGCCTTTATCGCGTCGTGAATTTTTGCTCGACAGTCTTGCCAGTGGCTTTGCCCTGCCGGGGCTGTCAGGCCGCAGCAAAGCGGTGGATTATCCCTTCCGTCACGGGGTAGCCAGCGGCGATCCATTACCCGACGCCGTGATTCTCTGGACCCGAATCTCTCCGAAACAAGACGGTCAATACCTGTCTTACCGCTGGCTGATTGCACGTGATGAAACCCTGACCGATATCGTCGGTGAAGGCGAAGGCATCACAGGCCCGGAACGTGATTACACGGTAAAAATTGACGTTCAGGGACTCAGTCCGGCCAGCGAGTATTACTACGCCTTTGAAAGTGCCGGGCACTGGTCAGATACCGGGCATACCCGCACCCTGCCCCAGGGGCATCTGGACCATCTGCGCATGGCATTTACTTCCTGCTCCAACTTTACTCACGGTTATTTCAACGTCTACCGCGAGCTGGCCGGACGGACGGATATCGACCTGATTCTGCATCTCGGCGATTACATTTATGAATACGCCGGTACCGATCATTCTTTACGCACGGGGCGGGTGCATGAGCCACTGGGAGAGACCTATACCCTGCAGGACTACCGTACCCGTCATGCCTGCTATAAAGCCGATAAAGACTCGCAGGCCGTGCACCGTCAGCATCCGTTCATTGTCATCTGGGATGACCATGAAGTGGCCAATAATGCCTGGCAGGGCGGCTCGGAAAATCATCTGGCCGACAAAGGCAACTGGAGTGACCGTCTGCACGCAGCCGTGCGTGCCTACTACGAATGGATGCCGGTGCGTGAACCGGCGGGCACCGACCTGTACGCCCTTTATCGTGGTTACCGCTTTGGTGACCTGCTCGATCTGACCGTGCTGGATACCCGGTTGTGTGGCCGCGATGAACCGGCTGCTGACATGGCTGAGCGCAACCGCACTGACCGTACCCTGCTGGGTTATGAGCAGGAAGCCTGGCTGGACCAGCGCATGAACGATGCCCAGCAACAGGGAGTCCGCTGGAAACTGACCGGGCAGCAGGTGATGGTTGGGCAGCTGGGTACCAACTCCTTGCCGTTCAATTACGATCAGTGGGATGGTTACCCGGCCGCACGGCAGCGGCTGTTCGACAGCATCCGCCGTAATCAGGTTGATAACTGGGTGGTGCTCACCGGAGACATTCACTCCAGCTGGGCCATGACGTTACACGATGATCCCTTTGCCACATTGGCTGACCCGGTCGGAGTTGAGCTGGTGACTCCGGCAGTGACTTCAGAAGGCATCGGCGTGAAAGCCGCGGCAGAGCTGGCGGCGGCCTCGCTGGAGCCGCTGCTGCCACATCTCGAATTTGTGGATCTCCACCACCGCGGCTTTGTGCTGCTCGATATTACTCATGAGCGTCTGCAGGCCGAGTGGTGGGTAGTGAACCGGGTTGAAACGCCCCGTTATCAGAGTGCCTGCCTGCGGGCCTATCAGATACCGGCCGGAGAATCACGGCTGATTCCGGCACAGCCGGTTTTACCGGAAACTCTGCCGCAACTGGCAGGATTCAAAGCAGATCTGGCGTATCTGCGCGAATGGTCTCCGGCCGGCGCTGAAACCGCTGGCGGCGGCGGTATGCTGGCCGCGCACAACACCGCCCCCTGAAAGACGCCGGCTTATTTCTTCAGCAGGAAGGCGCGGGCATCCGCAACGGATTTTTCCGGAATTTCTTCCATGGGTACGTGCCCGGCTTCAGGGTAGGTCACCGACGTTGAGTTCTTCATGTCCTTACAGAAGCAGGCGACATGTCGCAGTGGAATCCAGCGGTCTTTCTCGCCCCACATCACCAGTGCCGGTTGCTTCACTTTTTTAATGTGACCGGTGCGGAAACCCAGATGATTACGGATGTAATGCACCACTCTGGTGGCTGCCTGTAAATTGCCAGGCAGCAGCATCATAGCGTGGTACAGGTCGATGCGCTCTTCGGTGACCAACTCCGGATTTCCATAAACTGAGCGCAGAACCCGGCGCACGAAAAAGCGCGGCGTCTTCATCCTGCGGGTTATGGCGATGGCACCGGGTAACGCCAGCAGCATCAGTGTCAGGGTCGGGAAAAACAGATACCCGGCTGAATCAATCAGAATCACTTTACTGACCCGCTGGGGGCGGGTGGCTGCAAATTCCCACGTCATCCAGCCGCCCAGTGAATTACCTGCCATCATGCACTGATCAATCTCCAGTGCATCAAGAAAGGCTTCGAGGAAATCACTGTAGATGCCTGGATACATGGCTTCCGGATGCGGCCCGGTCATACCGTAATTCGGGTTGTCCGGAGCAATCACGCGGAAGTCTTTCTTGAGAATATCAATCCACTTTTCCCAGGTGTGCAGGGAGGCGAACATACCATGCAGAAGGACTACGACCGGGCCGCTGCCAACGTCGCGGTAATGCACATTCATGCCCTTCACCGGGATAAAACGGGAGTCAGGGTATTGATAGCGGGCTTTAATGTCGTCAGCGGAACGCGGGGAATTACTGATCATGGATGCGGGTCATCTGTTAAAGTTGCCGTACTTCTTCAGCCAGCGGGTGAACTCGGATTGTATCAGGCAGACTTTCAGATCTACCCCGGAGACGGAGGCGTCACTATATCAGCTTTTCTGACGCAGCAATTCCCCCGGGCGACACAGGAACAGCTGCAAGCACGCGGTTACGCCGGACATATCGTACAAAATGGCGTGAAGTGTCATATCGGGGAGCTTCTGACCGGCTCCGGGACACTCAGTGTCATTCTCCCTGAGCACGAAGAAGACCCTTATCAGGACGACTGGCAACTGATCTGGGAAAGCCCCCAGTTCATGGTGGTGTACAAACCGCCGATGCTGCCGGTCAGCCGAACCACGCGCAATCTTTACGGCACGCTGATTTCAGAAATCCGGCGCAAGACCCCCTGGCGTGATGCCCGCCTGATGCACCGGCTCGATGCGGAAACTTCAGGTCTGATCCTGCTGGCCAAGTACGAAGCGGCCGACCGCCGCTGGAAAAAGAAAATAGACCGCCTGCTGGTACGTAAAATTTATCAGGCACTGGTGGCTGGTGAGCCGGCATGGGATGAGGTGGACATTACCCTGGCCTTGTCAGAGCGTCGTGACAGCGCCATCCGCACGCGCATGTATGCGGTGGCAGCAGATGCAGTCACCGGAGCAGACTCGGTGTACACCTCAGTGAAAGCCTGTCACACCCGTGTGCGTTGCCTGCAGCGACAGGGCGCACAGTCGCTGGTGGAATGTGAGCTGTTCACCGGCCGTAAGCATCAGATCCGAGCGCATCTTGCCGCCGTTGGACACCCGGTTATGGGGGACAAAATTTATTCACATGACGGACGGTTTTACCTGCAGCGTCTGCAGCAACCGCTGAGCGAAGATGATTTCCGCCTGCTTGGCGCGCGGCATCAGCAGTTGCAGGCAGTCTCACTGACGCTGGCTTTGCCGGAAGGTGAAGTGACTGTGGATTTGCCGGAGGCTCTGCGCCTCAGTACTCAGATCTGAACTGCGTTGCTGTGTCAGGCAGGCACGGGCGGGTCTATAATAAGCACCTGCTCAGACGCTCATCAGCCACTTTTCAGTCACACTCTAGCCAATATGGACATCATGACACAGCCAACCCCAGAACAACTTATCCGCCCCGAAATCCTTGCCCTGCAGGCTTATCACGTCGGTGATGCCAGTGGCATGATCAAACTGGATGCCATGGAAAACCCGTTCCGTTGGCCGGCACCCATGATTGCTGAATGGCAGCAGATTCTCGCCGACTGTGCACTCAACCGTTATCCGCACCCACAGGCTCCGGATGTCGTGGCGGCGCTGAAAGACGTTATGGGCGTTGAGGCCGGGACCGGTGTACTGCTGGGGAACGGTTCTGACGAAATTATTCAGCTGCTGGCCATGGCTGTGGCTAAACCCGGAGCAACCCTGCTGGCGCCTGAGCCCGGTTTTGTGATGTACAGAATGATCGCCACCTACGTCGGAATGAATTACCGCGGCGTCAGTTTGAATCCGGATTTTTCACTGAATATGGCAGACATGCTCAGCGCCATCGAAGAAACGTCCCCCGCGCTGATTTTCCTGGCACAGCCGAATAATCCGACCGGCAACCTGTGGGATGAAAGCGATCTGCAGGCCATCATCGAAGCGGCACCCGGGCTGGTGGTGATAGATGAAGCCTATCTGCCGTTTTCAAGCCGTGATCATCTGTCCTGGCTGCAGAAGTACGACCATGTGCTGGTGATGCGCACCTTGTCCAAAGTGGGGCTGGCGGGTCTGCGTCTGGGGATGCTGTTCGGCTCACCGCAGTGGCTGGATGAAATTAATAAAGTCCGCATGCCGTACAATATCAACGTGCTGACCCAGGCATCCGCAGCGTACGCTCTGAAAAACTACCGCGTATTGAACGACCAGTGCTCACTGCTGAAAAAAGAGCGCGAAAAAATGATGGTGCGTCTGACAGCCATGGGCTTTGAGGTATTTCCTTCACAAGCCAATTTCGTGCTGGTGCGGGCGACAGGACATTCAGCCAAAGGTATTTTTGAAGCCCTGAAAGAAAAGAAAATACTGATTAAATGCATGGATGGAAGCCATCCTTTACTGGAAAACTGCCTGCGCTTTACCGTCGGAAAAAGTGATGAAAATACTACGCTTTTCAACGCCATGAGCAGTATTCTGAGTGTCTGACTGGACACCTTTAAGGCAATAAAAAAACGGCAGAAATCTGCCGTTTTTTTTTTAGGCTTATGTCAGCGCCGTTATTCCCGGATGCCTGCTACAGCCCGGGTCGTCTGGGTCATACCATCACGCAGATATTCAATATCGATTTCATCGCCGGGACGCAGGGCTGCAATCAGGTTCATGGTACGGACTGAGCTGAGCGTCGTCTGATGATTGATGCTGGTGATGATATCGCCACGGGCAAGTCCGGCCTTTTCTGCCGGACCATCCTTGTTGGTGCCGGTGACAATCAGGCCGCTCAGGGCCGACGGTAAATTCAGCGACTGCAATACCTCCGGCGACGCTTCCCGGACTTCGATACCCAGCCAGCCACGCATGATCGTCCCGTATTCTTCGATGTCCTCAACAGTGCGCTTGGCAATGTTGGCGGGAATCGCAAAGCCAATGCCTTCACTGCCACCTGACTGGGAATAAATGGCGGAATTGATTCCGACCAGCTGACCGAAGGCATTGATCAGGGCACCACCGGAATTACCGGGATTAATTGCAGCATCTGTCTGGATGTAATTTTCCAGCCGGTTCAGGCCCAGCTGGCTGCGCCCGGTGGCCGAAACAATGCCCATAGTCACGGTCTGGCCCACGCCAAAGGGATTACCGATGGCCAGCACAACATCGCCCACCGAAATATGGCTGACATCGGCAATGGTGATCGGCGTCAGCGGCGCCAGTTCGGTTTTCAGTACCGCAAGATCCGCCTCAGGATCAGTACCTATCACCACGGCGGTGGCTTCGCGGCCATCGTGCAGGGCAACCTGAATTTCGTCCGCGCCGTTAATCACATGCAGGTTGGTGATGATATGGCCATCGCGGCTCATGATGACGCCGGAACCGAGGCTGGATTCAATGCGTTCTTTCGGTTGAGGCAGGTTGCTGAAAAAACGCTTAAAGAAGGAATCTTTAAGCAGTGGATGTACTTTGGTACGGATCAGTTTCTTGGTGTAAATATTCACCACGGACGGCGTGGCGGCCTGTACCGCCCGGGAGTAACTGACCGGACCACTCCACTCCCCGGGAGCGACTGGTGTGACAGCCGGGTTGCCGGGACTGCCTGTCTTACCGGGAGCAGGCAGGGTGGTCATGTTGCCAGTCTGGCCTGCTGGTGGCATGACCCATTCCGGCGCCCAGTAAAGTACAGAAACGGCGACCACAGCACCGACCAGAGCCGGGAAAATAAGACGTTGAGCGAGAGACATCGGAAAACTCCGGGGAACAATAACCAACCGGCAGGGCAGAGAAAAAAGCGGACATTCTGCCGTGCCTGTGCATCACGTTATAATGCCCGTTGAATCAGCCAGCGGAAACCAGCATATGACCGTACAACGCAAAGAATTGTTAAATCGTCTGGATAACCTGCTGCAGAGTCAGCGTATCCGCGACTATTGCCCGAACGGTCTGCAGGTCGCCGGACACAGCCAGATTCAGGTCGTGGTTACTGGTGTAACGGCCAGCCAGGCACTGATTGACGCTGCCATCGCCGTCGGTGCAGATACCATCCTGGTACACCACGGGTATTTCTGGAAAGGCGAAGACGAACGTATTACCGGCATCAAACGCGAACGCCTGCGCAGCCTGCTGACTCACGATATCAATCTCATCGCCTACCACCTGCCGCTGGATATGCACCCGGTGTACGGTAACAACGCGCAGCTGGCAGACATACTGGGCCTGCAGGTGGATGGTCCCCTTGATGAAACCGATCTGTCAGTACCGGGTAACATCGGCCGCCTGCCCCGGCCTATGACAGGGCGGGAATTCAGTGAATGGATCGGGCAGTGCCTGCAGCGTGAACCCCTGCATATTGGTGAAGAAAATGACGTCATCCGCACCATCGGCTGGTGTACCGGTGCCGCCCAGGGCTATCTGCAGAAAGCCATTGATGCCGGGGTGGATGCCTTTTTAACCGGTGAGATCAATGAGCCGACTGTGCATCTGGCGCGCGAAACCGGTACGCATTTCTACAGTGCCGGACATCATGCCACGGAACGCTATGGCGTGAAGGCGTTGGGAGAATATCTGGCGGATGAGTTTGATCTGGATGTGCGGTTTATCGATATCGATAATCCGGTGTGAGTATCAGATGCTTGCCGTACCAGCACTATCGCCTGCCAGACATAGAATCTGTAAAAACTTCAGCTCTTTCTGCTATCAGT
Organism: Thalassolituus sp. UBA674; assembly: GCA_002298335.1. GTDB lineage: Bacteria > Pseudomonadota > Gammaproteobacteria > Pseudomonadales > Oceanobacteraceae > Thalassolituus. The sequence continues at coordinate 186,994 of DBNK01000027.1, read as the reverse complement.
AAGATCCATGCAGTGTGCACAGGCTCTCAGTGCTGTGTATTTTGGCCAGGGTGCTGCTGGTGTTCAGTGTGCCTGTTGCGAGCCACACAGCGCGAAGCAGGAGGGTGGGCCAGCGCCGGAAGGATGCCGTCCTCCCGGGAGCGAATGACGGCGGAACCGGGAAATGAGCCCTGCAGCTGAAGGCAACCTCAGTCATATTCAGGAAACGTATTTTGGGTTGATAAATATGTGTGATAACAGTGGCGGATCATGTACCTTTTTCTGAAGTTTTTTGTGGCAGTAGTTTTGCCCCAAGTGACACTACTCCTAATATCACTGCACCTGCGATAATTCCAATAATCAGATTAACGCCCATTCCCGTCAGCCCTCCGGCCAGAGCAACACCACTGCCTTCCGCCAGATGAACCGCTTCATGACTCAGATGTTCAAGTGCGCCGAGGTTGTGCACCAGAATACCGCCACCAACCAGAAACATGGCCAGCGTGCCGACAATGGTCAGCAGCTTCATCATCTTCGGGGCCAGCCCGAGCAGGAAGTTTCCGGTTCCCCGTTTCAGCGCCGCCATGGGGTCTGCCGCGTTTTCCACCATCCATAAACCGACGTCGTCAAGTTTGACGATGGCGGCGACGATGCCGTAAACCACAAAGGTAAATAACAACGCCAATAAGGATAAAATCAGAATCTGCGCGAGTAATTCCGCGCCGGTAATCGCACCCAGAGAAATCACAATAATTTCGGCGGATAAAATAAAATCGGTGCGGATGGCGCCTTTAATTTTTTCCTGTTCAAACGCTACCATGTCGGTGTCGGCTGAACTCAGTGCCGCATGCAGAGCCTGCTTCTGTTCATCCGTATCCTCATGGCGGTGCAGAAATTTATGCGCGAGTTTTTCCACGCCTTCAAAGCACAGATACGCACCACCGATCATCATCAGATATTTAATCGCGGCAGGCATAAAGGCGCTGATCAGCAGGGCGGCGGGCACCAGAATGAGTTTGTTCTTCAGTGAGCCCTTGGTCACCGCCCAGACCACCGGCAGTTCGCGCTCAGCACGGATACCACTGACCTGCTGGGCATTCAGGGCGAGGTCATCTCCGAGAACAGCACCGGTTTTTTTCGCAGCGACTTTGGACATGGTCGCCACATCATCAAGAACACTGGCAATATCATCCAGCAGGGCAAGCAGGCTTCCGGCGGCCATGAACTACACTCCGGTGAGGTAAAATGGGGTGCCGGTATCAGAGACCGACGCCCACCATAATACTGTAATAGCGGGCATCAAAGGGACGGGCACTGTCAGAAAAAAGGTCCGGCATCACCTGCTGCTGCAACTCAAGCGTAAACATCAGGGAATTGCGGGTCCCGACTTCCAGACCGGCACCGGCGTAGTAACCGAAGCCACTGTCGCGGATCTGGTCTTTACCGCCCTCCACATCGCCTTCGAAATATTCATGCACGGTGAATTTGGCTTCATAGTGCAGACCTCCGGCGCGCAGATACGGGCGCAACCGCTCCGTCAGGGGGAACGAGAATTCCGCGCCGAGCAGAAAGTTACCGCTGTTGAATACCGTGTCATAGCTTCCGGCCAGATCGGTCTGACGGTCAGTGGTTGAATCATTGAAATACTGATACCCACCTTCCAGCGCAAAGCCGGAGGTTACGCGGTACCCTCCGCGCATGGCATAGGTATTACAGCGGTTAAAGTCAGGGTCATTCTGCGTTGCATCGACCTCCAGCTGGCAACCACCCAGTGCCAGATGAAAACTGTAGGGGGCAGCCTGCACAGACAGCGGACAGAGCAAGGTCAGCAGTGGCAGGCAACAATAACGGAAAGAAAACACCGGTTTCATGGACGGTACTCCAGTGTGAGGCTGTCGCTGCGGCTGCCGACGGCCGAACCGTCGCTGACGCCCTCATCCAGCTCGCCATTAAGCTTACGCACCAGGCTGATGCCAATGTCACAGCTGTCCAGGGTGAAGTCAGAGAGGTCGACGCTGTCGGGTTCATAAAGCCCGAGAGTCACGCTGATGAGGGCAACGTCGATCAGTACCTGCAGAAATCCGGTAACCAGATTACTCAGGGTACCGGTGGTTTCGATGATGCCGTCCTGAGGAATCAGGTCGGCGATGCTCAGGGTCAGTGACTGGTCGTCGTCAATATCCTGGGAGCGTACCCAGCCCAGACTGTCCCCCTCGGTTGAGGCACAGCTGACCCGGCTGACCAGAGTCAGGCTGTCAGCAGGGGCCCCAAGCCATTCGAGAGTAAATTCATCGCTGCGCTGGCTGTACGACAGACCCGACTGCGGCGTTATGATCTGTGGAGCTTCCGGAAGAGTAAGCAGAGCGCTGTAGCCAACGGCAGAGCCCGGGCCAGGGTCGACCAGTGCTTTATCGGTCGGGTACCAGCGGTCACTGCGGCTGGCCTGAGCATCGTGAATGATGTCCACCAGAATACTGCCCTCAGCATCAGGGTTGGGGACGTTCAGCGCGGCTGCGTAAAAGTTATCGCTCAGCTCATCGTTGCTGAGGAAAACGGTTTCGCTGTCGCTCTGCGCCCGCAACAGGTCGCCACCGGTCATGGGCGTGGGCTCGCCGTCGTCATAAACGGCGGCGGCAACACTGGCAGAGTCTGTACCGTAGGGCAGGTCGGCTTCAACCAGCAGGGATATTCCGTCGGGGGCAATGTGGGTTAATTCTGTGGGCTCTTCCGAGCAACCGGAGAGACCTGTCAGCAGAGCGAGAAACACCAGCGACAGACACCTGAGATAAACAGGGCGCCTGGAATACGAAAAACGGACACGCATACATATCCTTATTGGATGGGTCGTTTATGGAGATTGATGCAGTCTACCTGATCCGCTGAGCAGGGTCTGTTTATCGGCAGGGAATGCTGGCGACTTTGTCGGACGGGTTGTGCCGTACGGGGTGACAAAGCACCATAAAAAAACGCCCGCGGTTGCGGGCGTTCTGAAGGGTACAGCATTCCGCTTAACGGATGGCCGTCAGGTAGTGCAGATGCTTCTCATACTGGTCGATAATATCCGCGAGCAGCTGCTCGACGGTCCAGCCCATCACATCGTAGTCCTGCCCGCCTTCTTTCAGGTAGACCTCCGCGCGGAAGTGACGCATCTTCTCTTCCCGGTCTTTGCGGGTGTCGCGGATGGTAAAGCTCGGAGCCGAAATCGGCCGGGCATGAACGGAGTAAAAGAAGTCGATCTCATCACCGTGGGGCACTTCGATCCAGACTTTCTTGCCTTCTTCCATATGCACTTCGGCTTCCAGTCCACGCTCACGGAACTGCGCAGCCACCTGTTCCAGAGCCGGTCTGACTTTGTCTGACAGGAAGTCCACCACCTGCTGTTTGCTGGGCTGGTGAATGATACGTGACAGGCGTTTCTCCCAGCTGACCGGGTTCTGCACCACTCTGGGTGCCAGCATGGCATCGCGCAGGGCGGTGCGTTTGACCACTTCCAGCCGCAGCGATTTAAACAGACCCCAGCACATGAAGAGCATGACCACTGCAAACGGCAGGGCGCTGGCAATGGTGGCGGTCTGCAGGGCAACCAGACCTCCGGCCATCAGCAGAGTTGCGGCAATCGCCCCCTCGGATAAAGCCCAGAAAATGCGCTGCCAGACGGGGGTGTCTTCGTGGTCGCCGCCTGAGGTCAGCATGTCTACCACCAGAGAACCGGAGTCAGACGAGGTGACAAAAAAGGTAATCACCAGAATCACCGCAATGGTCGAGGCCAGAGTGGAGAAAGGCAGGTACTCGAAGAACTGGAACAGAGCCACCGAAGCATCGGCAGAGACGGCCTGGCCGAGTTCAACAATGCCCTGCTCCATGATCATGTTGAGGCCGGTATTGCCAAAGAAGGTCATCCACATAAAGGTGAAGCCGACCGGTACCAGCAACACACCAATGATGAACTCACGGATGGTGCGGCCACGGGAGACCCGCGCAATGAACATGCCGACAAACGGCGACCAGGCTATCCACCAACCCCAGTAGAACAGGGTCCAGCCGCCCATCCAGCCGGTCGGCTCGTAGGCGTAAAGATTGAAGGTGGTGTCGACCAGTGTGGCCATATAGTGGCCGGTGTTCTGCACCAGAGTTTCCAGCAGATGCGCCGTCGGACCAGCAATCAGTACGAACAGCAGCAGGATGATGGCGAGAATCAGGTTCAGCTCAGAGATACGGCGGATACCGCCGTCGAGACCCATCACAACTGAGATGGTCGCCAGTGACGTGATACCGACAATCAGGATCACCTGCGTGGTGGTGGCAATCGGCACATCCAGCAGATAGTTCAGACCGGCGTTAACCTGAATTACCCCCAGGCCCAGCGAGGTGGCCACACCAAACAGGGTGCCCAGGACGGCGAAGATGTCCACTGCATGGCCAATCGGCCCGTGAATTTTTTCGCCGATGATGGGGTAAAGCGCCGAACGTATGGTCAGCGGCAGGTTCTGACGGAAGGCAAAATAGGCCAGTGCCAGCGCCACTACAGCGTAGATCGCCCAGGCGTGAACCCCCCAGTGGAAGAAGGTAATGCGCATGGCGTCACGGGCGGCGGCCACGGTTTCCGGGTCGGCAGACGGCGGTGACATCATGTGCATCACAGGTTCAGCAACACCGTAGAACATCAGGCCGATACCCATACCGGCGGAAAACAGCATGGCGAACCAGCTTTTGTAGCTGTAATCGGGCTCGCTGTGATCCGGTCCGAGACGGATGCGGCCGTAATCGGAGACTGCCAGCAACACGACGAACACCAGGAAGATGGCCACCGACAGAATGTAAAACCAGCCGGCAGTGCCGACGATCCAGTTCTGGATTGCAGCAAAGGCCTGACTGGCCGTTTCCGGCATACCGATGGTGAAGGCCACCAACAGGATGGCCACCATGGCAGAACCGAAAAAGACCGGTGGATTGATCAGGACCGGAAAACGGCCCGTTTGAGGTTCACTCATTATTGGACTCCGGGATCAGCTCAGAAATAAAAGTCGAGGGTGGCGTACAGGGCATCAAAGTTTCCTTCCAGCGCCTGCCCGTCGCGATCGATGTAACCGTCCTGGGTCAGGTATTCCAGATAGAACCAGCCCGGACCGTAGTCGTAGCTGAAGCCCGGCGCAAAGGCGCGGATGGTATCGCTGTTGTTGCCTTCGGTATTCGGCGTGGCGTAGGTCAGGTCGGCATAAAAGAACCAGTTGCCGCTGCTGTAACCGAGTTCACCGGCGTAACGGGTGTTTTCAATGGTCAGGTCGGCGTATTCGTCGGGCAGGTTGCGCTCAGTGGAGATAACGGAGGCTTTGGCGCTGAGAGGACCGGCGCTGGCTACGTAATACAGGGCTGCGGCCTGATGGTCACCACTGATGTCGCCTTCGCCGCTGATCATCTCCTGCAGCCCGCCTTTCTGGGCTGAGATTCCCAGAGTGTGTACATCGCTGAAGGTGTAGGAGAGGTTGCCGACAAAGGTCTGCACCTTGCGGTAGGTGCTCTGACTGCCCCAGTGACGGTTGTCGTCCATGGTGTCGGTGCTGGTGCTCCAGTCATCCGCCAGATACAGCGCGGCGTCGTAGTGCAGACCGCTGTCCAGAGTCTGGGAGGCTTTCACCCCGACATCCATCTGGTCGCCATAACCGGCAAGAAAGATGTCTCCGGGCCAGAAGTTAGCGGTTTTCCAGGCAAAGGGGACCTGGCTTTTACCCAGGGTGATTTTTGCACCGTCCTCGATCTGATAGGCGAGCCAGGCCTTATGCAGACCGAACTGGTCACCGGTGCTGTTGTTATCCGGATCGGTGAAGCTGCCCGGGCCGAAACGGGCTTCGGCGGAGTAGGTCCAGGGGGTGTCTTCGACATCGCCGTCGACATAAAGCACAAGGGCTTCGCTGTCGATCACTCCCCAGGAGTTTTCGTGTTGTGGATTATTTTGCTGGTACTGGTAGTTAAACCAGATACCGCCTGACAGGTCCGGACTTGCATGCACAGAAGCGGTAAAAAACACCGCGGCGGCAGCTGCACCGGAAACCCATGATGCGCCTTGATTGGCCATGACATTGGTTCCTTGCGGGCTGTAATTGATTTCAGTTTTTAAGAATTTAATGGCTGTAATTGAAGCAGCCGATGGTGCGACGTCGTCCTGACGAGGCCTTTACAGTCTAACATCTCAGGATTTTTTTGCAGGACCTTAGCTGAACACCTGATTATTCAGTATCAGGTGCGCAGTCGGGAAACCCCGAAAAGAACCAGTGCCATACCGGCCACGCCCGTCCAGCCCAGCGGTTCGCCAAGAAAGAAAACCGCCATCAGGGTGGTTGCTACCGGGCCGACGGTGCCGGTCACGCTGGTCTTGGCCGGGCCGATATGACGGATGGCTTCACTCACCAGAAACGATGGCAGGACTGTGGCAAAGACCGTAAGAACAAACGTCCCTCCCCAGCGCTGAACATCCATCTCCGGCAACACCAGCCCGTGAGTGAGGGTGTAATGCAGCAGAGCTGCCAGCGTTGCTGATCCCATGGCAATGCAGGTGAACAGCAGGCTGCCGAGTTCTGCCACACCACGTTTGCTGAACAGTATATAGAGGGCGTAACACAGCGCGCTGCCGAGAATCAGCAGAGTACCTTTGGAAATGTCCGCCGCACTGCTGCCCGATGGCGCCATATCCAGGTCATGACCATACATGATGGCCAGGCCGAGATAAGTGACCACCAGGGGTGGAATGACTCTGCGGCTGATGGGGATGCCGAAGAACGCGGCTCCGAGCAGGATCACCAGGCTCGGGTAGGCATACAGCATCAGCCGTTCCAGCTGGGCGGTGACGTACTCCAGCCCGGTCAGATCCAGCACCGACGCCAGATAATAGCCGATCAGCCCCACACCACAGGCCCGCAGGACATGGCTGAGCAGCGGTTTCTGTTCCAGCCGTTGCCAGAGGACGACGCCGATCACCAGATACAGGGGCAGTGCCAGCAGCATACGTACACCCAACAATGGGATGGCGGTCATCCCCAGGCTGTACAGCCACTTGATGATGATGGGTTTGGTGGAGATAAGAATGGCAGCGCTCAGGGCCAGAAACAGGCCGAAGCGGGCAGCCTGCGGAGAGGTATTGTCGGGTGCGGATGGCGCGTTAATGGGTACGTCCTCAGTCTCGGCGCGGTCAGGAGTATGCACTGAGTGTAAACCAGCGGGCTGAGTACTGCATGGACTGTGTGAAGGGCAGGAGTGAACACAGCGTTGCGGCAAAACCCCGGGCGCCGGACCCGTTGCCGAAAGTCGTCTCCGGCTGCCCGCTGAATTTCCCGGGAGGCAGAAAGCGGGGCTCAGGACATTTGTTCAGAGATGTCACACAGGTCAGTGTGAGAGTACGGTTTTGTGCACCAGATGAATTTACCCTGCAGGTGCTTTCTGGTATTCTGCCCTCCCATCTTGAGTGGGGGAATATCGGGCATCTGGCGTGTCCGGGCAACTGGCTGTTTTCCCTCAAACGGCATTATTATCTCTGCTCCCGGACCTTCTATGACACGATTTATCTTTGTCACGGGCGGTGTTGTTTCTTCGTTAGGGAAGGGCATCGCATCCGCATCACTGGCAGCCATTCTTGAGGCCCGCGGCCTGAAAGTCACCATGCTCAAACTGGACCCCTACATCAACGTAGACCCGGGTACCATGAGCCCTTTCCAGCATGGTGAAGTATTCGTAACCAACGACGGCGCCGAAACCGACCTCGACCTTGGTCATTACGAACGTTTCATCCGCACCACCATGTCCCGCAAGAACAACTTCACCACCGGCCGTATTTATACCGACGTGCTGGCGAAAGAGCGTCGCGGCGATTATCTGGGCGGTACCGTGCAGGTGATTCCGCACATTACCGACGAAATCAAACGCCGCGTGCTCGAAGGCGGTGAAGGCGCCGACGTTGCGCTGGTGGAAATCGGCGGTACCGTGGGTGACATCGAATCCCAGCCTTTCCTTGAAGCCGTGCGTCAGATGAAAGTTGAACTCGGCTCCAAACGCGCACTGGCACTGCACCTGACGCTGGTACCTTATATTGCCACCGCCGGTGAGACCAAAACCAAGCCGACCCAGCACTCGGTAAAAGAGCTGCGCTCCATCGGTCTGCAGCCGGACGTACTCATCTGTCGCTCCGATCATAAAATCGATGCCTCTTCGCTGCGCAAAATTGCACTCTTCACCAACGTTGAAGAGCGTGCGGTTGTGCCACTGGAAGATGCTGACACTATTTATAAGATTCCGCGCATGCTGCATCAGGCCGGTCTGGACGATCTGATCGTCGAGAAATTCGACCTGTCCTGCAAAGAAGCCGACCTGACCGAATGGGATGACGTGGCCGATGCCAAACTCAACCCGGACCGCGAAATCACCATCGCCATGGTCGGTAAATACATGGACCTGCTGGATGCCTACAAGTCACTGATCGAAGCCATTGATCACGCCGGTATCCATCACCGCACTAAGGTCAATATCCGTTACATCGATGCCGAAGACGTTGAGCGCAAAGGTGTGGAAGTACTGGATGGCGTGTCTGCCATTCTGGTGCCGGGCGGCTTTGGTAACCGTGGTGTGGAAGGCAAAATCCGCACGGTTCAGCACGCCCGTGAAAACAAAATTCCGTACCTCGGTATCTGTCTGGGTATGCAGGTTGCTGTGATCGAGTACGCCCGTAACGTCGTGGGCTGGAAAGACGCACACTCCTCCGAATTTACCCGTGAGTCTGAACATCCGGTGATTGGTCTGATCACTGAATGGAAAGACGCCTCCGGCAATACCGAAACCCGTGATGAAGATTCTGATCTGGGCGGCACCATGCGCCTCGGTGGTCAGGAGTGTGTTCTGACTCCGGGATCAAAAACCGCAGAAGCCTATGGCAAAGACGTGATCGTCGAACGCCACCGTCACCGTTATGAAGTGAACTCGTCACTGGTGCCGGACATTGAAAAAGCTGGTCTGCGCATTGCTGGCCGCTCCGTGGACGGCGAGCTGGTAGAAGTGGTGGAAGTACCGGATCACCCATGGTTTGTGGGTTGTCAGTTCCACCCGGAATTTACCTCCACCCCGCGTGACGGTCATGGCCTGTTCTCGGCGTTTATCGCCGCGGCGCTGGATCATCAGGTTTAACGGTTTTTAACACACACTTTTAATTCAATTTTAAGTTTAATATTCAACGCTGCCCCTCAGGTAGACTGAAAACGTCATCGAGGCAGTCAGGGACAGGAAGAGGGTCTGAAAAAGCGCAGTTTACTCAGCGTAAATGAGCATTTTTGAAGGCCCGATGACACATCCCTGACCACGCAGATAGTTTTCAGACACCTGCTTAAAGGAGAAAGAAATGGCATCTATTATCGACATTAAAGCACGCGAAGTGCTCGACTCACGCGGCAACCCGACTGTGGAAGCTGACGTCACTCTGGAAGGCGGTTTCTTCGGTACCGCCTGTGCTCCGAGCGGCGCATCCACCGGTACCCGTGAAGCACTGGAACTGCGTGATGGCGATAAATCCCGTTACCTGGGCAAAGGCGTACAGAAAGCCGTTGCTAACGTAAACGACATCATCAAGCCTGCTCTGCTGGGTATGGACGCTCTGGACCAGCGCGCGCTGGACAACAAAATGCTGGAGCTGGATGGCACCGACAACAAAGCCAAGCTGGGTGCTAACGCCATTCTGGCCGTGTCTCTGGCAGCCGCCAAAGCCGCCGCTGCAGCAAAAGGTGTTGAACTGTACGTTCATATCGCTGACATCAACGGTACTGCCGGTCAGTACTCCATGCCAGTACCAATGATGAACATCATCAACGGTGGTGAGCACGCCGACAACAACGTCGACATTCAGGAATTCATGGTGCAGCCGGTTGGCGCTCCGACCTTCGCTGAAGCCCTGCGTTGTGGTGCGGAAATCTTCCACGCCCTGAAGAAAGTTCTGAGTGGTAAAGGCCTGAACACTGCAGTGGGTGACGAAGGTGGTTTCGCACCGAACCTGGCGTCCAACGCTGATGCCCTGGCAGCCATCAAAGAAGCCGTTTCTGCCGCTGGCTACGAGCTGGGCACTAACGTCACTCTGGCTCTGGACTGTGCTTCTTCTGAATTCTACAAAGACGGCAAGTACGATCTGAAAGGCGAAGGCAAAGTCTTCACCTCAGAAGGTTTCTCCGACTATCTGTACGACCTGTGTGCGGAATACCCGATCGTATCTATCGAAGACGGTCAGGACGAATCCGACTGGGACGGCTGGAAATACCAGACTGAAAAACTGGGTGCCAAAGTGCAGCTGGTGGGTGATGACCTGTTCGTAACCAACACCAAAATTCTGGCTGAAGGTATCGAAAAAGGCATCGGTAACTCCATCCTGATCAAGTTCAACCAGATCGGCTCACTGTCTGAAACTCTGGACGCGATCAAAATGGCGAAAGACGCAGGCTACACAGCTGTGATCTCTCACCGCTCCGGTGAAACCGAAGACGCGACCATCGCTGACCTGGCTGTTGGTACCGCCGCTGGCCAGATCAAGACCGGTTCACTGTGCCGTTCTGACCGCGTAGCTAAGTACAACCGTCTGCTGCGTATTGAGGAACAGCTGGGCGAAAAGGCCCCATATAAAGGCCGTTCTGAAATTAAGGGCCAGTGATACCTGCTGCGCTCGATAATACAGCGTTAAAATTTTCTTGGTGTGTGACCGCCATGGATGGCGGAAATGTCGGCTCTGCAGGAGCATGAGCCGACCTCACGTACTACTTGTACGCTCCGCTCCCACAGGAAATTTTGCCTTGTCTTATCTTCGCTCGCGACGGTCTCACGGTAGAAGTGCTCCTGACGCTTTTACGAGATCGCCACTGCATTCGTCACGCGATTTCCAATGTTCTGAAGCGTTGATGCGTTCAACGTCATCCCGCGGCGTCAGACCGCGGGATCCATTCAGTCAGAAAATTTTCCTTGTCTTATCGTCGCTCGTGACGGTCTCACGGTAGAAGTGCTCCTGACGCTTTTACGAAATCGCCACTGCGCTCGTCACGCGATTTCCAACGTTCTGAAGCGTTGATGCATTCAACGTCATCCCGCGGCGTCAGACCACGGGATCCATTCAGCCAGAAAATTTTCCTTGTCTTATCGTCCTCGTGACGGTCTCACAGCAGAAGTGCTCCTGACGTTTTTACGAAATCGCTACTGCATTCGTCACGCGATTTCCAACGTTCTGAAGCGTTGATGCATTCAACGTCATCCCGCGACTTGATCGCGGGATCCATTAACCCAGTAAATTTTGCCTTGTCTTATCGTCGCTTGTGTGACTTTTCCAGGGTTCAGTCAATGGCTTTTCCCAGTGTCAGGAATGCTGGAAAGGCTAATGGTTTAACTGCTTTTTAATTGTTCTGCTGAAGTCCATCTGATAGGTTCTGAAGTTCACCGCAGGAATATGGGGTGTCTTGTCTCATGGTTGATAAGGAGATCAAGCCTATGAAAAGTCTCTGGCAGAGCCTTTTGCTTTTACCGGCAGCGCTGTACAGCGCTCTCTGTTTCTCTCAGCAATTCGTTCATACATCAAAAACTCAGGCCAGTTCACAATCAGACTGGCAAAGTACTTATGCTGAAGCGAAAGATAAAGATGGTAATGTCATCGTAAAAAACTATAAGACCACTGTTAATCTGATGGTGGAGCCTGCAGAGCCGGACGAATATTTACGGGAGCGTATGTGGAAAATCATCCGCAAAGACTTATTGGATAAAAAAATCAATTGCACCATCCGGAGTGATGAAATCAGTTTTACCCGTACCGATGCGTTACACAGTGTGGGAGTTGTTGAAGGGCGCTGTGAGGAGTGATGAGTTTGCGGCTCAGAGTCCTGGAACGGGCAGGCTGGGGTCAGCGATGAAGAAGCTGATCCGAAGTATTCTGAATGTTTTTCTTATAGCCGTGTGATTCCACTGTACTTCCTTATTCTACGCCCTATGGATGTTTTCAGAGCTGGCACTGTTACGGGTTTTCGGTTTGCTCTTTGCTGAATTCCTGTTTCTGAACCTCTGAGGCTCACTCAGGAATCTCCCTGCTTTTCTGACGATAAAACCGGTTTTAATTCAAATCATCTTCTAAACTGAAGTGAATGTAATCAAAGCAAATAAGATTCTAATTAATAAGAATTAATCGAGATTTTTTATTTCTCATGATTTTTTCTTTGAGGTGGGATGTATGTTCGGATCAGCCAGGGATGTCTACAAAAACGTTCTGAGTCAGGCCATTGATGCGGTTGTCAGTATCGATGAAAACAACTGCATTACCTTTTTTAATCGTGCTGCCAGAACAGTTCTGGGGGTACAGTGAAAAGGAGGTTCTGGGAAAAAATGTGAAAATGCTGGTGCCTTTGCACCTGCAACCCAATCACGATGAGTATGTGAATGCCAACCGCCGTACAGGTCAGGACAAAATTGTTGGCACTAGTCGGGAAGTAGAAGTTGAACGTAAAGATGGTACTAAAGTCTGGGGTAGCCTGTCTTTATCTAAGGTCAGGGTAGGGAACAGTCTGTTGTATACCGCATTTGTGAAAGACATCACCGCAGAACGCCAGCAGCGTGAGGTCATAACTCAGACGCTGGAACAGGCTATCGATGCTGTGGTGACGATTGATGAGCGCAATTGTGTCACTTTCTTCAACCGTGCGGCTGAGGAACTCTGGGGATATTCCCGTGATGAGGTTGTCGGTCATAATGTCAAAATGCTGGTACCTAAAGGCATCCAGCCTCAGCATGATCAGTTTGTGAATGCCAACAGGACAACCGGCCAGGATAAGATTGTCGGCACCAGCCGCGAAGTCGAAATCGAACGGAAAGATGGTGATAAAGTCTGGGGCAGTCTGTCTCTTTCCAAGGTCCGGATTGGGGATTCCCTGATTTATACGGCATTTGTCAAAGACATTACGGCTGAACGCGAGTCGCGTGAAATTATTACCCAGACACTCGAGCAGGCCATCGATGCTGTAGTGACCATCGATGAAAATAATTGTGTCACCTTTTTTAATGAAGCCGCTGAGCAACTCTGGGGATATTCGCGCGCCGATGTGATCGGGAAAAATGTGAAAATGCTGGTTCCCGCCATGTTCCAGACCAACCACGATCAATACGTCAACAGTAACCGTACGACCGGGGTCGATAAGATTGTCGGTACCAGTCGCGAGGTACAGATTGAGCGGCATGACGGCACGAAGGTCTGGGGCAGTTTATCCCTTTCAAAGGTCCGCCTCGATGACAAGATTATTTATACCGCGTTTGTGAAAGATATTACGGTAGAAAAAAATGCAAACGAGGTGATTTCACAGACTCTGGAACAGGCCCTGGATGCGGTGGTGACTATTGATCATCAGAATGTGGTCACCTTTTTTAATAAGGCGGCAGAGGCCTTGTGGGGTTATTCCCGTGATGAAGTACTGGGTCGGAACGTGAAGATGCTGGTGCCGGCCATGATACAGACCAATCACGATGGTTATGTGGATGCGAACCGGAGCACCGGCGAGGATAAGATCGTGGGTACCACACGTGAAGTAACGATCGAACGTAAGGACGGCGATATTATTTTCGGCATGCTGTCGCTCTGTAAAATCCGCATCAGCGGAAAGATCGGGTATACAGCCTTCGTTAAAGACACCACCGCTGAGAAAGCCTCCCGGGATTCGACCAGTACTGCTATGGAGTCGGTGATGCAGTCCAGCAGTAAAATCGGCGATATTCTTTCGGTGATTAACAGCATTGCGGATCAGACTGGTCTGCTGGCTCTGAATGCGGCCATTGAGGCGGCCAGAGCAGGAGATCATGGGCGAGGTTTTTCGGTGGTCGCGGATGAAGTCCGTACCCTGGCAACGCGGTCGGCCGAATCAGCCAACGAGATCGGCCTGCTGGTGAATGAAACCAAGCAACGGATCAGCGAACTCGAAAACTCAATGAGAACATCAAGAGCTCAGTGAGCATTTCACTGCCGATCCCGGGGGGGCGTTGGCTGTGGATCATCCGCCTCGCCAGCGCACACCACGGTATTACGCCCCTTATCTTTTGCCTGATAAAGCGCTTTGTCAGCTGCTTTGAGCAGGTCTGACATGCTCTCTATGCCATCCCCCGGGAAGCTGGCTACGCCAAAACTGGCTGTCACTTCAATGACATGTCCATCAACTTCAACACGGGTTTCGCTGATCTTGCGGCGCAGGCGTTCGGCAATCTGTTCTGCAATGCGCAGGTTAGTGCCCGGCAGCAGGATGGCAAACTCTTCGCCGCCGTAACGCCCCACTTCATCATTCTGGCGTGCGTTATCCATCATGATTTTCGAGGTGACAATCAGTACTTCGTCACCGGCATGATGGCCCCAGGTGTCGTTGATTTCTTTGAAGTGATCAAGGTCGATCATGATGCACGCCAGTGATGAGCCGAAGGAGGTGACCTGCCGGCGCGCGCGCACCAGTTCCTGTTGACCCCGGTGAATAAAGGAGTTGCGGTTGGTCAGTCGGGTCAGGCCGTCAATCGCGGACATTTCCAGGTAAATGGACTCCCTCTCTGTCCAGCGCTTCATCGCCAGAATACAGAGATAAATCAGCGCTGCCAGAATCAGCACAATAATCGCACGCAGAATCATCCAGCCGATCAGGGGGCGACCTGTCGGCTCAAAAGGGGACTTCTCCAGCAGAATGGCGTAGGGCACACTGTGCATAAAATCCGCGGCCATCATGACCAGCATAACGGGTACCACTACCCAGTAGCATTTACGGATTTTATTCACATTGGCGAGCACTCCTGTGATGTTCACACCGAGAAAGATCAACAGCAGGCCTTCGCTGAAATGTGCTCCGGTGAGGTATGAGCTGATGATGACCACCACCAGATAGCCGCCGATGATGATGTTCTCAAACAGGGGCCAGTGATTGTCGTGCGCACGGCGCTGAAAGGCAGCAAAAATCATGGTCAGCAGCAGAATCGCATGCAGTCCATAGGCCCAGAGAAGTATGGGGACAAGGGACTGATTGAGGTACTGTGGCGCCTGATAGTTGGTCACCAGCAGCACTGAACCGAAGCCTACCGGTGCAAACAGGACAAGGCATGCGAGCAGGATCAGCCGGTCAATCGGCTGCCAGTCCATCGGGTTGGAAATGGGCCGGTTGATCAGTGGCAGCTGCCAGCCGGGCTCTTTGTCCTGGTGCATTCTGTTAACTCAGGGGAATATTGGGTTAGGTCTTGTTTAATAACTATAGCTTAGCTCTGGCAGGGTGCCTGCTCATGCCAGTGTTTTATGCTGAACCGTTTTTCTCTTCACCTGCCGGTTACCAGCGGCTAAGCTTAGTTCTTCTCTCTGACGGCGACGCATCATGCTTTTCGAACACCCGAAAGTTGAACTCTTCACCCTTTCCCGCAAAGATCCTGACCACCTGCTTTCTGCCTACGCCAGTGCCCCGTTTACGCTGGACGGCTGCGAGTGGCCGTCGGTGGAGCATTACTATCAGGCCATGAAGTTTGACGACCCGGAGTACCGCGAGGAAATCCGCCAGGCCGCGGATCCCGCCGCTGCGGTTAAGCTGGGGAAAAGCCGACGGCACCAGCGCCGCAAGGACTGGAAAAAGACCAGTATTGTGGTCATGACCCGCGGCACTTACATCAAGTGCCGCAGCTATCCGGCGATAGCTCAGTTGCTGCTCGACAGTGGTGATATCACGATCGCTGAACTGAGCATGTACGACTACTTCTGGGGCAGTGGCCGCGATATGCGCGGTATGAATAACTTCGGCAAAATGCTGATGGCGGTACGTCAGAAGCTGCGTGAGGAAGCCCGGCAGCAGGCACCACTGGCCGCTGCAGAGTAAAACCGTGTAAAAACATCCCGCGTTTGCGATCCGGAGGGCGTATGCTCGCACGGGTGTGCAGTCTGTCAGGGTTAAGGAGTCCGATGTGAAGACGTATGCTCAGGTCCGCCGCGGCGGGATCGTGTTAAAGGTTCTTATGCTGAGTGCGGCGGCGGGGCTGGCCGCCTGCTCTCAGGGGCCGGTGGATGTGGCGGTTGAACAGCTCAATGGCGGTTGCTATGCGCTGCAGGCTCAGCAGGCAGGTCTGTATCTTGCCAGCCGCGATCTGCCGCTGCAGGAACGTTATGCCTTCCACGAAGCGGATCCGCAGAAAGCCGGACACTTCCGCTTCACCATGACACAAGCCGGTGTCTTTCAGCTGACAGACCGGGATGGCGCTCTGCTGGGCAGTCATGTTCCGTTTCTGGAAATAGCGTTGAAAGAACCCTCTGACAAAGCCTTGTGGGAAGTGGAAAAAAAGACCGGTGGCTATGAGCTCCGTAACCGTGCGACTCATGCGTTGCTGCGTCATACCTTCCGCGAAGGTGAGGAGCTGAGAGAAAAGACGGTGATCTATGAATCCGGATTTTCCCTGATTCCTCAGGACGACTGTACGGAATGACATAAACAGGCAGCCGGACCGCGCCAGAGGCACGTTCCGGCTATTGCTTCCCTGCTTTCATGCCCCTATCGTCTGTGCCATTAATCAGATCAGGTACGGGACATGCTGAACACCAATAAACTCCGGTTGAACCTGCGGTTGCCAGCTGCAGCCTGTCTGACGCTTTCTGCGTCCTGTCTGCTGCCTTCACAGGTGCAGGCAGACTCTGTGTCTCAGCTGGCGCAGGGCTGTTATGCCATTCAGTCACCGCAGAGCGGCAAGTACCTTTCCCTGAACAGCCGCACCACCCGGCATAACTATCACTTCGGCACATCCGATGTGGATGACGCCGGACACTTCTTTTTCAAACCGGCAGAGCAGGGAGTCTTCCTGCTGACTGACCAGCAGGGTGATTACCTGAGTAAATCAGCTCCTTTCCGCCAGTCTGCGGAGGCTGAACCCGGCCCGGCGGCTGAGTGGTTGCTGAGTGAAGAAGCGGGGCTGTATTCGCTGCGTAATGCCGGTACAGGGACGCTGCTGCGTCATTCCTACTCACCCTCCGGCAGCGCCCGTGTAACCACCGTTACCGACTTTGTGCTTGAGCCTCAGAGTGACTGTACGGATTACCCGGAAATGACCCTGTCGGCACAACCTGCCGGACTGCCTCAGTACGCGGAAGATTCGTCGTACATGTTCTCCATGCTGACCGGTGACGCCAGTGAGCCGGTGCGCGGCTATGTTGATGCCCACAGTCACTTGGGTTCCAGTGAGTTTCTTGCCGGTGCCATTCCCGGTGACAGCTTTCACCGTTATGGCGTGGCTCATGCGCTCGATGCCTGTGATCAGGAACACGGCCCTAACGGCCGCCTGGACATTATCGGTGGCGGCGGCAAACCCCACGACACCAGCGGCTGGCCGGCCTTTACCGACTGGCCTGCCTACAGCTCCCTGGGTCACTCCACCTACTACTACAAATGGCTCGAGCGGGCGCACCTGTCCGGGCTGCGCATGATGGTGGTTTACATGGTGGAGAATCAGGTGCTGTGTGAGGTGCAGACCAAAGTAAACCCGGCCAGCTGGGGTGAAGAGATCGGCAGCTGTGACACCATGGACAGCGTCTTCCATCAGATAGATACCGTGAATTCACTGATTGATTACGTGGATGCCCAGTACGGTGGTCCGGGAGAAGGCTTTCTTGCCAGAGTCACCACCCCGGCGGAAGCCCGTGAGGCCATTGCCGCGGGTAAGCTGGCCCTGCTGTATGGCGTAGAAGCCTCAGAAGTTCTGGACTGTGGTGAGAAAGACAGCTGTGACGAACAGCAGGTGGATGAAAATCTGGATGCCCTGTACGACGCCGGTGTGCGGGTGATGTACCCGGTGCATAAATTCGATAACCATTTCGGCGGCGCCAACACCCGCAACAGTGAAGATGAACTGGTGCATCTCGGGCAGCGGATCTCCACCGGACATTACGTCGAAACCGAAAACTGTGACGATCATGTTGCCGATTACGACGGCGCCTATGTCCGTGGGTTTGAGTACGATTCCGGTATTCCCGCCCTGCCAGAGCTGCCGGACGGTGTGATCGGCGACTTCATCAATGATCTCGGCCCTGAGTACCCGGAAGGCATCGAACAGTGCAACCGCAAAGGCCTGACCGCGCTCGGGGCGTATCTGGTTAACCGTATGATCGACAAGAAAATGATCATCGATCTGGATCACATCAGCGTGCGCGCCGCAGTCACCATCATGGATATTGTCGAGTCACGCCACTACAGCGGCGTGGTGAGCACTCACAACTGGATGATGAAAGGCAAAGACGGCCCGCTGGATACAGACACCTCAGACGACCCGTTCCATGAGGCTTTCCTGCGCATTGCCCGGTCCGGTGGTTACATGTCGCCCCTGAACAAAGACAGTGACACCCTGATCCCGCTGATCGAGCAGTACATGCTGGCGCATCTGCAGGCGCTGTATCCTGCACTTACCCGGACGCAGTTGCTGGCGATGCTCACCACGCTGCAGCCGCAGGATATTCCCGGTGTTGGTTTCGGGGCGGATATGTCCGGGCTGGCAACACAGGCCAGACCGAATGGCAAAAATCCTGGTTATCCCTTCGTGAATGAATTCGGCATTCAGTTTGACCGTCAGGGTGAGAGCAACGGCCGCCAGTTTGATCTGGCCAGCGACGGGGTTGCCCAGTACGGCATGCTCGCCGATCACGTCGCTCTGCTGCGTCAGGAAGCACTGGCCGCAGGCAAGCCCTATGTTTATGAGTCCTTCATGAATTCAGCCGAACAGTATCTGAAAATGTGGGAGCGTACAGAACAGACTCAGTCCTTCTGAGTCTTTCCGTTTCTCTGAGATGGTCCGCCGGAGTCTGCCCCGGTTGGTCCTGCTGACCGCCTGGTTTACACTAGGCCCAGCCTTTTCAATATGAGTAAGCGGACGCTTTTATGGTGATCAACCTCCGGTATCTCTGGACCGTGCTGGCGCTGGTTCTGCTGGTGATCCTGCAGTACCGTCTCTGGTTTGATGACAGCGGCGTGCTGGCCAGTCGTTCGCTGGAGCGTCAGATCCATCAGCTGAATGAAGACAATGCCGCGCAGGAAGGTCACAACGAGGTGCTGATGAGTGATGTCAAAGACCTGCGTAACGGTGATGCCCTGCTCGAAGAAACCGCCCGTGAAAACCTTGGCCTCGTGAAAGACGGCGAAACCTTTATTCTGTTTGCTGAACCTGAAAATGAGTAACCGCTACTGGCCACTGCTGCCAGCCGCTGGTGTTGGCAAGCGCATGGGCAGCGACCGTCCCAAGCAGTATCTTGAGCTTAATGGCCGGATGCTGATCGACCATACCCTCAGCGTCATTCTCAGTTATCCCCTGTTTAATTCAGCCGTGCTTGTGCTTTCTGACGACGATCCTTACTGGTCTGCCAGCCTCTTCGCCGACGATTCCCGCATCGTGCGGGCTCCGGGCGGTAAAGAGCGCTGCGATTCGGTGCTCAACGGCCTGCAACAGCTGGAAGGCAAGGCCGCGGCCGATGACTGGGTCGTGGTGCATGATGTGGCGCGGCCCTGTCTGCGCCATGCCGATATTGACGCACTGCTGGCTTCACTGGGAGACAGCGGAGCGCTGCTGGCCAGCCCGACGCGGGACACCATGAAACGCGGTATCAGAGGTGCGGATGGCCGCGTGCGGATTGATCACACGGTTGAGCGTGAGCAGCTCTGGCATGCGCTGACGCCGCAGGTGTTCCGCTATGCTGAACTGAAATCCGCGCTGGAAAAAGCACTGAGTCAGGGCTTTGTGGTGACGGACGAAGCTTCGGCGATTGAATTTTCCGGTGGCACCCCCGTGCTGGTGGAAGGCCGATCGGATAATATAAAGGTCACCCGTCCGGAAGACCTGCTTCTGGCCTCACTCTTTCTGAATAATCCCTGAGGAAACCCCGTTATGCGTATCGGTCATGGCTTTGATGTTCATGCGTTTGAGCAAGGTGATGCCATCATGATGGGCGGTGTGAAAATCCCGCACAGTCATGGCCTGAAAGCACATTCTGACGGCGATGTGGCGCTGCACGCACTGGCGGATGCCCTGCTCGGTGCAGCGGCTCTGGGTGACATTGGCCGTCACTTTCCGGATACCGACGACGAATGGTCCGGCGCTGACAGCCGCATGCTGCTGCGTCATGTGCTCGGACTGGTTGCCGACAAGGGTTACCGGGTGGGGAATGTGGACGTCACTATCATTGCCCAGTCGCCGAAAATGGCGCCCTATATTGACGACATGCGTGCGGCCATCGCCGCCGATCTGCAGGTGCGCACCGACGATGTGAATGTCAAAGCCACCACTACCGAAAAACTTGGCTATGTTGGCCGCAAAGAAGGAATCGCTGTACACGCACTGGCCCTGCTGGTGTCATCAGACAACACATGAGCGAAGCATCTTACCCATTACCTGAGTGGCCGAAAGCCTACCCCGCCAGCGGTGCCCGGGCACAGCTGAAACAATTCAATGCTGACTTCTGCGTCACCGAACTGCCGCTGCAGCTGCCCTCGGGTGAGGGTGAGCACATCTGGCTGGAGGTGGAAAAGAACGGCGCCAATACCGCGTATGTTGCCCAGTGTCTTGCTGAGGCGGCGGGCGTGACCGAAAAAGACGTCGGCTATGCCGGTCTGAAAGACCGCCACGCCATCACCCGTCAGTGGTTCAGCATTTATCTGCCGAAGGGCGAAACGCCGGATCTCACCAGATTTGAACATCCGGAATTCCGCGTGCTCAGCCAGAGCCGTCATGTGAAAAAGCTGCGCCCGGGGGATCTGCTCGGCAACCATTTCCGTATCTGTCTGCGTGATGTTCAGGGTGACCGGGCAGCGGTGGAGACGAATCTGACGGCAGTGCGTGACACCGGCGTTCCCAATTACTTCGGCGCCCAGCGCTTCGGTCATGACGGTGGCAATATCGAGATGGGCCGGGCCATGCTGGCACGCGAAAAACGCGTGCGTAATCCGAAGAAAAAGGGCCTCTATCTGTCGGCGCTGCGCTCCTTCATTTTTAATGAAGTACTGGCGGCACGTATCGCTCAGGGACTGTGGGGTAAAACACTTCCCGGAGACCTGTTGGATGACGCCGGCATCAGCACCGGGCCCCTGTGGGGGCGCGGGCGTGTCAGTACCACAGAGCAGGCGCTGGCACTTGAAACGGCCATTGAAGAGCGCCATGCCGAACTGTGCCACGGACTTGAGCATGCCGGTCTGAATCAGGAGCGCCGGGCACTCGTGGCACTGCCGCATGAGTTGACCTGGCAATGGCCGGAAACGGATCAATTAGTGCTCACATTTTCCCTGCCTGCCGGGTATTATGCGACATCGGTCTTGAATGAAATTCTCCTGACACAGGAGCCCGACAGGAACACAAGCAATGAGCCTGCTGCTGTCTAACGACGATGGTGTACACGCCCCGGGTTTACGGGTGCTGGCGGAAACCCTGCAGCAGGCAGGTTATGAGATTGCCGTCGTCGCGCCCAACCGCGACCGCAGCGGCGCCAGTAATTCCCTGTCCCTCGACCGCCCGCTGCAGCCCGTCACCCTGGATAATGGTTTTATCAGTCTGGACGGCACACCGACGGACTGTGTGCATCTGGGGCAGCACACCTTTTTCCGCGACCGTTGTGAGCGCGTGATCGCCGGTATCAATGCCGGAGCCAATCTGGGCGATGATGTTCTTTATTCCGGTACCGTCGCAGCCGCGATGGAGGGCCGCTTCCTGAAGAAAACACCCATTGCCGTGTCTCTGGTCGGTAACCGCCATTTTGCCACTGCAGGCCGGGTTCTGCTGGAGATGCTGCCGCAGATCGAAACCATGGCGCTGCCACGTCACAGCATTCTCAGCATCAACGTTCCGGATGTGCCTTATGAGCAGATTCAGGGGATTGAAGTGACCCGCCTCGGGCACCGTCATCTGGCGGACTCTCCGGTGAAAACCGTGAATCCGCGCGGTAAGGAATGTTACTGGATCGCCGCCGCCGGTGACGTTGCCGACGATGGTCCGGGCACTGATTTCAATGCTATTGCAAACAACCGGGTTTCCATCACACCGATTCAGATGGATATGACCCTGCACAATGCCATCGCACCGATGGCTGAATACTGGCCCTGAGATGATGGATATACGAGTGACGGGGTTTGATCTTAACGGCATCGGCATGACTTCCCAGCGTACCCGCAACCGTCTGGTGCAGCGCCTGAAAGATGCGGGTATCAAGTCTCAGGCTGTGCTGGATGTTATGGCCGTCACGCCACGGCATTTATTCGTGGATGAAGCACTGGCTCACCGCGCGTATGAAGACACAGCCCTGCCGATTGGCCATGGCCAGACCATCAGTCAGCCGTACACGGTAGCGCGTATGACCGAGGCCCTGCTGGCGGCGGGACCACTCAAGCGGGTGCTGGAAGTGGGCACCGGCTCCGGCTATCAGACAGCCATTCTCAGTCCACTGGTGGATGAGGTTTTCAGTGTTGAGCGTATCGAGCCGCTGCAGCGCAGGGCGGCCCAGCGCCTGGAAACACTGGGCTATCAGAATGTCCGTGCGTCGCTTTCGGACGGTACCTGGGGCTGGCCCGAGCACGGCCCGTACGATGGCATTCTGGCGGCTGCAGCCCCGGAAGAAGTGCCTCAATCTCTGCTGGAACAGCTGGTGGACGGTGGCCGTATGGTCATTCCGGTCGGTGGCGCCGTGCAGAAGCTGGTGCTCATTACGCGCCATGGCCAGCATTTTTCCCGCAAGACCCTTGAGTCTGCCAAATTCGTCCCTTTTCTGTCCGGTATTCAACGGTAACCCAACTGGGTGAATAGGTAACAGCAACAGTAACGCAACTGGGTTATCCGGTAACAGATGATGAATTATTTTGCCGTCTTTCTGAAAGGCATCGCGATGGGAGCGGCCGATGTCGTCCCCGGAGTTTCAGGTGGCACCATTGCCTTTATCACAGGTATTTACACCACCTTGCTGCAGTCGATCACCCGCGTCCGGCCTTCCTTGCTGGGGCTGCTGAAAGAGCAGGGCGTGGCCGCCGCCTGGAGGCACATCAATGGGAATTTTCTGCTGGCGCTGGGCAGCGGTATCCTGATGTCCATTCTTTCTCTGGCCAAACTGATCCACTATCTGCTGGCGGTGGGCCCTGAATACCTCTGGTCTTTCTTCTTCGGTCTGATTCTGGCGTCCTGCTGGTACATCGGGCGTCAGATCCCGCACTGGCGGGCTCCGCAGCTGCTGGCGGTGGTGATGGGGGCCGTAATTGCTGCGGGCGTCAGTCTGGCGACGCCGACTGAGGTTGCTGCAACTTTGCCGGTGGTTTTTGTCGCGGGCAGTATTGCCATCTGCGCCATGATCCTGCCCGGTATTTCCGGCAGTTTCATGCTGTTGCTGATGGGCTTGTACGGCCCGGTGATGGCCGCGGTCAGTACGTTGGATCTGACGTTTCTGGGGACGTTAGCCGCAGGCGCGGTGCTCGGCCTGCTGCTCTTTTCTCATCTGTTGCAGTGGCTGTTACACCATTATCATGCGACTTTCCTCGCTTTACTGACCGGCTTTATGGCAGGCTCTCTGGTGAAGGTCTGGCCCTGGAAGGAAACCCTGCTGACCCGGGTTAACAGCCACGGAGCAGAGGTGCCCTTCATCCAGCAGAACGTTCTGCCGGTAGCGGATATTCATCTGTTTGCTGCGGTCTTACTTGCGGGATTGGGAGTTGTGTCTGTTCTGATACTGGAAAAATGGGCAGTAAAAAGCCACTGAATGGCTTTTTACGCCATCAGTTACACAGAGTTACCATTGGTATACAGAGTAAATTGCTGTTTTTAAGATTATTTGGGAATAAGAATTGAAAATATATATTCCCTTAAGGATTATTAATACCGATTTCGTATTCCGTGGTATTTACCGCTAAATTCAGTCGTCAAAAAAACATCAGAAAAAAAAATCATGCACAGAGCCCGTCCAATCATCCTTCTGACCGCCGTCATTATTCTGGCAGCCTGCTCTTCAGAAGGTGGATTTGTCTCTGTCGATCAGAAGTTCGGTTACCGGATTCCGGATTCCGGATATTACACCGTCAGCCGTGGCGACACCCTGTATGCCATCGCTTTTCGCTACGGACTCGACTATCGTCAGTTAGCAAGTGCTAACTCCATCCCTTACCCTTATACCATCTACCCGGGTCAGAAAATTGACGTGCGCGGAGGGGGTTCCGCTCCGGTCACCCCGGGTCCGGTCGCTGTCAAAAAGCCGTCAGTTCAGCCGGGGGGCAGCGTACAGCCGCCGCAAGTGACGACGCCTGGCGCAGGAAAACCGCCTGAAATGCCCGCAGATGCACAGGTCAGCCAATGGATCTGGCCCGCAAATGGCAAGATTGTCGCCCGCTTCTCGGCCTCCAAGCCCGTCAACAAGGGGATTGATATCGGTACTTCTTTGGGTGAACCTGTTTTGGCAGCAGCGGCAGGAACTGTCGTGTATGCCGGTACGGGGCTCAGAGGGTACGGTAACCTCATCATTGTCCGTCACAACGACAGATTCCTCAGTGCCTATGCACATGCCAGCCGCATACTGGTCCGCGAAAATCAGACGATTAAAGCGGGTGAGAAGATTGCCGAAACAGGTTCTACAGGCACTGATGAAGTGAAACTGCACTTCGAGATCCGTGAAAACGGAAAGCCTGTTGATCCGCTGAGATTCCTTCCGGGAATGTAACAAAAGCGGTCAATCTCAAAGTTAACGTATATTCTGGTCTGAATTATGTATCTATTTTCAGACGGGGAATAACAATACCAAGAAGGCGGGATTCAACATGGCAGTCCAACAGCGCGAAATTCTGGAAGAACTCGAAGACGAAGGTTACTCAGTCGAAGACTCTGATACTGATGATGTGATGGCGTCCGACAGCGACGACGATCACGCAGAAGAGCGGTTTGCGGCTGACACATCCGGACGGACCCTGGATGCCACTCAGATGTATCTGAGTGAGATCGGCTTCTCGCCACTGTTGTCTGCAGAAGAAGAAATTCATTATGCCCGTCTGGCCCGTAAGGGGGACGAGCTTGGCCGCCGCCGCATGATTGAAAGTAACCTGCGACTGGTGGTGAAAATCTCCCGCCGCTACATCAACCGCGGCCTGTCACTGCTGGATCTGATCGAAGAAGGCAACCTGGGTCTGATCCGTGCCGTTGAAAAGTTTGATCCGGAGCGTGGCTTCCGCTTCTCCACCTACGCAACCTGGTGGATCCGTCAGACCATCGAACGTGCCATCATGAACCAGACCCGTACCATCCGTCTGCCGATTCATGTGGTCAAAGAACTGAATGTATACCTGCGTGCTGCCCGTGAGCTGACTCAGAAGCTGGATCACGAGCCAACCGCAGAAGAGATCGCCGAACTGCTGGAAAAGCCGGTAGAAGACGTTAAGCGCATGCTCAAGCTGAACGAGCGCGTAACCTCTATCGATACCCCACTGGGTGCGAACTCTGAAAAGTCGATTCTGGATACCATTGCGGATGACCGTATCGAAGATCCGGGCACTCAGCTGCAGAATGACGATGTGCAGTCCAACCTCGACCGCTGGATTGAAGAACTGCCGGAGAAGCAGCGCGAGGTGCTGTCCCGCCGTTTCGGTCTGCGTGGTCACGAAACCAGCACACTGGAAGATGTGGGCCGTGAAATCGGTCTGACCCGCGAGCGCGTACGTCAGATTCAGGTTGAGGCACTGCGCCGTCTGCGTGAGATCATGGAACAACATGGTCTGGATGCAGAAACCATCTTCGGCCACGCAGGCTGAGGATACCTTCTTCAGGAACAGGAAAGCCGGCGACTGCCGGTTTTTTTGTGCCCGTCTGTTATGAAAGTTTCATAAATTCAGTTTTCTGAGCATTTGTTCTTCTTTGAAACTCTTGCACTGAATCTATTACTGAACAAATTGATTTTTATCAGCTGCTGACATCCGGATTTATCGCACTATTGGCCCTGCCCGCCATTTTTCAGCGGTATTTCACCTGGAGTTCCTGCCATGACCGATTCATCTTCCGGACACCCGTTTATTACCGAAGCCGATGCCACTTCAGGTTACTGGAGCAACACCCCTCAGAACACTTTGCCACCACCGGACATGACCGGACCCTACATGCGTTTCCGGCCGTTACCGACGCCGGGGATTGAGACACGTCGCACACACATTATCGGGGGCGGTATTGCCGGTCTGGCGGCGGCTTTTTATCTGATCCGCGATGGCCATATGCCGGCAGAAAACATCACCCTCTACGAAACGCATGAGACGGCTGGCGGTTCGCTGGATGGCAGCGGCAACGCCCAGGAAGGTTACCTGATCCGTGGTGGCCGTGAGATGAACTGGAATTACGATAATTTCTGGGACCTGTTTCAGGAGGTGCCAGCTCTTGAACTGCCGGAAGGTTTCAGCGTGCTGGATGAATACCGGTTGCTGAACGACAACGATCCGAATTATTCCCGTGCGCGGCTGATGCATCAGTGTGGGCAGATACAGGACTTCAGTGACTTCGGACTCAGCCGTGGTCATCAGTGGGAACTGCTGAAACTTCTGCTCAAGCGTAAAGATGAGCTGGATGACCTGACCATTGAAGACTATTTCAGTGAGAGCTTTCTGGAGACCAATTTCTGGTTCTTCTGGCGCTCCATGTTTGCGTTCCAGAACTGGCACAGCCTGCTGGAAATGAAGCTGTATATGCACCGCTTTCTGGATGCGATTGATGGCCTGAATGACATGTCAGCTCTGGTCTTCCCCAAATACAATCAATATGAGAGTTTTGTGCAGCCACTGGAGCGCATGCTGCGTGAAAAAGGCGTTCGCTTTGTACAGCAGGCGCGCATCCGGGATCTGGAGTTCCGCGAAGATGGTGACCAGCTGACGGTCACCGCACTGGTGTCAGGCAGTGCCGATGCACCGCAGAGCATCGCCGTTGGTAACGATGATCTGGTGCTGGCCCTGACCGGCTCCATGACGGAGGGCAGCGCCTATGGCGACATGGATTCTGTACCGGTCCTGCAGCGCGGTCAGTACGATCCGGGCCCCGACAGCGACTGGGTATTGTGGCAGAACCTGGCACGCCGTTCAGCACGCTTCGGTAAGCCGGAGAAATTCTGTGGTGACACCGGTCGCTCTCTGTGGGAGTCAGCGACCCTGACCTGCTTTCCCTCGGCGCTGACCCGGCGCATAACCGAACTTGCCGTCAATGATCCGTATTCGGGGCGTACAGTCACCGGCGGCATCATCACCTTTACGGATTCATCCTGGGTGCTGAGTGTCACCCTCAACCGTCAGCCACACTTCCGGGAGCAGCCGGACGATGTGCTGGTTGCCTGGGCCTATGCGCTGCGCACGGACCTGCCCGGAGATTATGTAGCCAGGCCGATGCGTGAGTGCACCGGCCGTGAGATCCTGCGGGAGATCTGTTATCACCTGGGCCTGAAAGACGAGCTGGAAGAGATTGAGGCGGCGACTAAGGTGCGTACCGCACTGATGCCCTACATTACGGCTGAGTTTATGCCACGGGCTGCAGGCGACCGGCCACGGGTGGTCCCGGAAGGCTGCCGGAACCTGGCGTTACTCGGTCAGTTTGTCGAAACCAGTAACGACGTGGTTTTCACGATGGAGAGCTCGGTCCGCACCGCCAGAATCGGCGTGTATGAGCTGCTGGGTATCCGCAAGCAGGTCGCCGATATCAGCCCGACCCAGTACGATATCCGCAACCTGTTGAAAGGTGCGCGGGCACTGAGTAACGGTAAGCCATTCCCGGGTGAACGGTTGCTGCACCGGTTACTGAAAGACACCTACTTTGCGCATATTCTGCCTCCGCTTCCGGAAGAAGAGCCGCATCATATCCTGGATGATATTGCCGGGATAAAAACCCTGATTGGCGGTTGGTTTGAGACGTTGGGCGAGGTGCTGAAAAGACACCGCTAGGAGGGAGAATGCCGGATAACTCAGGTTATCCGGCAGCATGATCAGAACGGGATGTCGTCGTCAAAATCATCAAAGTTGTTGCTGGGCTGTGGCGCCTGACGCTGTGGCTGCTGCGGAGGCTGCTGATAACCGCCACCCTGATTACCGTAACCACCGCCCTGATTGCCCTGAGGCGGACGCTGCTGCGGCGCGTTCTGATAACCGCTGTTCTGCATCGGCTGCTGAGGTGGCTGCTGATAACCCATGCCCATGTTGTTGGCCACCTGCGCCGGACTGGTTGGCTGCTGGCCACCCATCGGAGCGCCGGAACCCATGCCGCCTTCGCGCGAGTCCAGCATCATCATGTCGTTACAGATGATCTCGGTGGTGTAGCGTTTCACACCGTCCTTCTCCCATTCACGGGTGCGCAGACGGCCTTCAAAATAGGCGCGTGAACCCTTCTTCAGGTATTGCTGGCAGATCTCTGCCAGGCGGCCATACACGGTCAGGCGGTGCCATTCGGTCTGTTCCACTTTCTGACCGGTTGACTTGTCGTTGTAGCTCTCGTCAGTGGCCAGAGACAGATTGGCGACGGCATTACCATTGGGCAGGTAACGTACTTCCGGATCGCGTCCCAGGGTCCCGATTAAAGTTACTTTATTGACACTGCGCCCCATGTTCTTCTCCTGTGGGTCCGATAATGGTCAGTGCGTCTTCATGCTTGAAAGATTCGGCACTGACTTTGAGATAAATAGCCTGTTCTGCCGGAATGTACAGAACATCAGCGACGCCCGGCAGTTGCTGCAGACGGCTGGTCACATCAGGCCCGGTGTCCGGGCTTGCCGCCAGACGTACGCTGGTGAGATGCTGCGGCGCTTTGGCGCGCAGAACCATAAACCACCAAAGTATCATTAATGCCCCCGGCACGACAAACAGAAAGCCGGGACTGGCATGGGCCAGTAGCCAGCCGCCGCTGAGTCCGCCAGCGAAAGCACCGGCAAACTGGAACGTCGAGAAGATACCCATGGCACTGCCACGTGAACCGGCCGGGGCGATTTTGCTCAGCCAGGAGGGCAGGCTGGCCTCCAGCAGATTGAAGCCCCAGAAATACAGGATCAGCAGAGCCACCCAGTGCCATAACTGACGTGCGCTTCCCATCAGCAGCAGGGCAGAAGCCAGCAGCAGGGCACCGGTAGCAACAATGCGCTTCATCTGCTGTTTTTTCTCGGCAATGATGATCAGCGGCACCATCAGTACGAAGGAGGCGATCAGGACCGGCAGGTACAGCAGGCTGTGACTGTCAGCCGGCAGTCCGGCGGCGGTCAGCTGACCAGGCACGGCAGAGAAAATAATCACCATCAGGGCGTGCAGCAGGAAGACACCCGTGATCAGTGGCCACATGGCCGGATTCTTCAGCTGTTTAATCACATCCGGCAGGGCGGCTGATGCATCACGGTGCTGACGCCGGGGCGGAGAAGGCAGGGTCAGCACAATACCGATTCCGATCAGAGCCAGCAGGGCGGTCACACCAAAGATGGCGGTCAGGCCACCTGCAGCGGCCAGTGCCGGACCAAGAATCAGAGCCGCCGAAAACGACAGACCGATACTGGCACCTATCGTGGCCATGGCCTTCATGCGGTTTTCGTCACGGGTGATGTCAGTGACCAGGGCCATGATGGCGCTGGCAATGGCGCCACAGCCCTGCAGTGCACGCCCGGCCACAACGCCCCAGATGCTGTCTGAGGTTGCCGCCAGTACGCTGCCCGCAGCGAAAATCAGCAGGCCACCGATAATGACCGGCTTACGCCCGATACGGTCTGAAAGTGCCCCCGCCGGGATCTGCAGCAGGGCCTGCGACAGGCCATAGACACCCATTGCCAGGCCGAGCAGCTGTGGCGTTGCGCCTGTCAGATGGCTGCCCTCCAGCATCATAACGGGCAGCACCATGAACAGGCCGAGCATACGGAAAGCGTAAAGTGAGGCCAGAGAGACGACGGCCCACTTCTCCTTAGCCGGAGGTAAGGTATTAATGCCTGTCATAAGTTATCAGTTGGGTTCAGGGAGGCCGCAGTCTACCAGATTTAAGCTATGCTGTTGGTGCATTCGTTAGTTACATAAGTTCACTGGTCTTTTAAGTGCACTTAAGTAGAATGGAATAGCTGTCCGCGCGACAACTCAGGAAAGGGCAATAACAAAGGAAGCGCAAGCATCATGAATAAGGACGATAACCAGCTCAATAAGAAGATTCTTCTGTTTGGCCAGCATAATCTGCAGATCACCCTGCTCAATGGCTATATCAGTCAGTTTACCGGCATCGACTCTGAACCAGTGGACGGAAATCACTGGAACAGGAACTACGATACGGGTACCCATTATCTT
Source organism: Thalassolituus sp. UBA674 (assembly GCA_002298335.1). Lineage (GTDB taxonomy): Bacteria > Pseudomonadota > Gammaproteobacteria > Pseudomonadales > Oceanobacteraceae > Thalassolituus. Next base: position 156,725 of record DBNK01000027.1, on the reverse strand, counting down.
GCACTCATCGATGTCAGTGAAGGCGGCTCAGAGCGACTTGTACCTCTGCTGGATCACCTCTGTGATCAGGATGCGGATATCACAGTGGCTTTCTTCAACGTGGTGGACAATGCCGAAGTTGAGCAGCTGATTCTGTGGCCCATGGTGAAGGGCGTATTCTACCGTGAAGGTTCTCAGGAACATCTGTGCCGCGGTATCGAAGGTATCTTCGATGGCGAGTACTGGCTGCCGCGTCAGTTGATGGGGGAGTATCTGGAACGTACCCGTCAGCGTCCGCGTCACCATGACGAGGCCAATATCCTCACCCGCCGCGAGAAACAGATTCTGCAGTATACGGCGACCGGTGCGACCAATACCCAGATTGCTCAGGCACTGAATGTGAGTATGCACACGGTGAAAACACACATCTATAACCTCTTCCGCAAAATCGGTGTCAGCAACCGCGTACAGGCGATCAACTGGGCGAAGGAAAACCTGGCGGATCTGGAACGTGATGCTCAGGTAACGGTGGATAAGGTCAGCTGAACAGTGACCGGGGGCCATTGGTGTCCCCGGCATCTCTGTCCGTGAGTGGCCGGAACGCTGCTTCCCGGTAAATTAGCCACAGAACCTGCTGAACCGGTTACGGCCATGCTTTACAATGGCTCCTTTCTTTTACAGACAGGCAGTCATGAGCAGCATTCAGGTTCGCGGTGCGAGAACTCACAACCTCAAGAACATTGATATCGACATCCCCCGGGACCAGCTCGTGGTTATTACTGGCCTCAGTGGTTCCGGTAAATCATCGCTGGCGTTTGATACCCTCTACGCCGAGGGTCAGCGGCGTTATGTTGAGTCGCTTTCCACCTACGCACGACAGTTTCTGTCGATGATGGAGAAGCCGGACGTGGACCTGATTGAAGGTCTGTCACCGGCGATTTCCATTGAGCAGAAATCCACCTCACACAACCCGCGCTCGACTGTCGGTACCGTCACCGAGATTTATGACTACCTGCGCCTGCTGTTTGCCCGGGTCGGCACGCCGCGCTGCCCGGACCATGATGTCCCTCTCGAAGCCCAGACCGTCAGCCAGATGGTCGACGCCATCATGGCGCTGCCTGAAGACAGCCGTTACATGATTCTGGCGCCGGTGATCCGTGACCGCAAAGGTGAGCACCTGCACGTGTTTGAAAGCCTGCGCTCACAGGGCTTTATCCGCGCCCGGATCGACGGTCTGGTGTGTGATCTGGATGACACACCAACCCTCGACAAGCGCCGTAAACACACCATTGAAGTGGTGGTGGACCGTTTCAAGGTTAAAGAAGGCATTGAGCAGCGTCTGTCGGAGTCTATTGAAGTCTGCCTTGAGCTGAGTGACGGTCTGGTGCACGTCGCTCCGATGGACGATGACAGCGAAGACGCCCAACTGCTGTTTTCCTCCAAGTTCTCCTGTCCGCACTGTGGTTACAGCATTACCGAGCTGGAACCGCGTCTGTTCTCCTTTAACAACCCGGCCGGTGCCTGCCCAAGCTGCGACGGTCTCGGCGTTAAACAGTACTTTGACCCGGAGCGGGTCGTCCATGATGACACCCTGACCATAGGTGAAGGGGCGATCCGTGGCTGGGACCGCCGCAGCGTGTATTACTTCCAGATGCTGAGTGCCGTTGCTGAGCATTTCGGGTTTGATATCGACACGGCCCTGTGCGATCTGTCGGAAGAACACCGCAACGCCATTCTGCAGGGAACCGGTGATGAAGACGTGAGCTTTATCTACGTCAACTCCCGCGGTGATCAGATCCGCAAGTCACATCCGTTCGAAGGCGTGCTGCCGAATCTGGAACGCCGTTACCGTGAGACCGATTCACAGATGGTGCGGGAAGAGCTGTCGCGCTACCTGAGCGTTCAGCCCTGTCCGAGCTGTCATGGCTCGCGTCTGCGCCGTGAAGCGCGCAACGTATTTATTCAGGATAAAACCATTCACGCCTGTACGGCGATGCCGGTCGAAGAAGCGCACGCTTATTTCAGCACCCTGACCATGGCCGGGCACAAAGGCGAAATCGCCGAAAAGATCCTCAAGGAAATCCGTGACCGCCTGCAGTTTCTGGTGAACGTGGGGCTCGAATATCTGACCCTTAACCGCAGCTCAGATACCTTGTCCGGTGGTGAAGCCCAGCGTATCCGCCTGGCATCACAGATCGGCGCCGGTCTGGTGGGGGTGATGTACATCCTTGATGAGCCGTCTATTGGTCTGCACCAGCGCGACAACGACCGTCTGCTCAAAACCCTGTTCCACCTGCGCGATCTGGGTAATACCGTGATCGTGGTGGAGCACGATGAAGATGCCATCCGCAGTGCGGATCACCTGATTGATATCGGCCCGGGTGCTGGTGTACATGGTGGTCAGATCATTGCGCAGGGGACTCCGGCCGAGGTGATGAGCAATCCGTCATCCGTCACCGGCCAGTACCTTACCGGTGATAAGGGCATCCGTGTGCCGGAGAGCCGTACGGCGTACAACAAAGACAAAGTACTGACCCTGAAAGGCGCCAGCGGCAACAACCTCAACAATGTTGATCTGACCCTGCCGCTGGGGCTGATGACCTGTGTTACCGGCGTATCCGGCTCGGGCAAATCAACCCTGATCAACCGCACTCTGTATCCGCTGGCGGCCACGGCGCTGAACTCAGCCACAACTCTGAAAGCCTCGCCGCACAAGGGCATCACCGGCCTCAAGCAGCTGGATAAGGTGGTGGACATCGATCAGTCACCGATTGGCCGTACGCCGCGTTCGAATCCGGCCACCTACACCGGAATTTTCACACCGCTGCGTGAGCTCTTCTCCGGTACGCAGGAAGCCCGCTCCCGCGGCTACAAGCCGGGCCGTTTCTCCTTCAATGTCAAAGGCGGACGTTGTGAGGCCTGTCAGGGCGACGGTGTGATCAAGGTGGAGATGCACTTCCTCGCCGATATCTATGTGCCCTGTGATGTCTGTAAGGGTAAGCGCTACAACCGCGAGACGCTGGATATCCGCTACAAAGGCAAGAACATCCACGAAGTTCTGGATATGACGGTCGAAGAAGCGCGTGAATTCTTTGATGCCATCCCGGCTGTGGCGCGCAAGCTGCAGACCCTGATGGATGTCGGCCTGAGCTACATCCGCCTTGGACAGTCGGCCACGACCCTGTCCGGCGGTGAGGCGCAGCGGGTGAAGCTGGCGAAGGAACTGTCCAAACGTGACACCGGCAACACTCTGTATATTCTGGATGAGCCGACCACAGGTCTGCATTTCTATGACATCGAACAGCTGCTGGTGGTACTGCATCGCCTGCGCGATCACGGCAATACCGTGGTAGTGATTGAGCACAATCTGGATGTGATCAAAACTGCTGACTGGATTGTCGATCTCGGTCCGGAAGGCGGCTCCAAAGGCGGTTACATCATCGCCGAAGGCACACCGGAAGACGTCGTTAAGGTCGATGCATCACACACGGGTCGCTTCCTGAAGCCTCTGCTGGAACGGGGCTGAGCGGAGCCATGAGCGGGCGGCGCGTCTGCGAAGGTTGCGGACGCCCGCAGTCAGTGTGTCTGTGCAGTCACCTGCCATCGCTGCAGCTGCCGTTTCAGCTGATCATCTGGCAGGACCCGCTTGAGGCAAAGCATCCTCTCTCCACGGCGCCTCTGCTGCAGCGCATGGCAGCAGGCAGTCGTCTGATCGTTGCTGAAGAACTGAGCTTTGCCGATTTGTTCGGAGATACCCCTTCAGCGCAGGTGGCCCTGCTCTATCCGGCGGATGATATTCCGCCCCTGCCTCTGGAGCAGGCCCGCCGGTCAGTCTCTTATGTGCTGGTGCTGGACGGCACCTGGCGTAAGGTCCGCCGCCTGACTCTGCTCAACCCCTGGCTGCTCCGTCTGCAGCGGTTGTCACTGTCGCCCGGCCAGCCCTCGAAGTATCTGCGCAAGAGCCCGCGGGCGGATGGTCTCAGTACGCTTGAAGCTGTGTTCAGTCTCGCTGACGACTGGCAGTCCGGCCAATATGCCTACGCTGGTGCGGCACTGCTGGAGCGGATGGTAGAGTTACAGTCCGGGTTCGTCTGAATCAGGGCTCGCCTCGGGCGATCAGACCTTCTCTGTCATGCTGGTGATGTGCTGAATCTGGCGTTTGATCAGGGCTTCCGTTTTTTCCGGCAGGGTATCCAGCCAGTAACAGGGCTGGATCTCACCATGCAGGTCTTTTACTTCCGGCCCTTTCTGCCAGATGATGTCGTGGCCGTTTTCCATCTGTTCGATCAGGGTCTGGCTGACCATGACGCGACGTTCTTCGCTGTGGTTGGCCAGATGATAGGCCCAGTGAATGGTGTCACCGATCAGACTGTACTGGGTGGAAACGTTGTCCTGAATCGGTGCCATCAGTACCGGGCCCCAGTGTGCGGCGATATTGAACTCCAGCGGCAGCATGGCCGAGCTGTGTTCGCGCAGATGATTGACCAGACCGGTAAACAGACGCGCTGCGTAGAGGCAGTGCATGGCGGCGTTCTGGTCGTTGTTCGGCACACCAAACAGAATAACGATGCCATCACCCAGGTAACGGTCGACCGTGCCGTTGTAGAGTTTCGCGGAGCGGGTCAGTAACTGGTGGTACTGGTTGAGGGTGTGGGTCAGCTCTTCCGCACTGAGGCGGTTCTGCAGCACTTCCAGATCCTGAATTTCGATAAACAGCATGGCGCAGTCGTAATACTTCATCGGGTCTGGCAGAGAAGAGTTGCCACTGCCCATAAACTGGCTGAGGGCTTCGCTCACCGCACGGCGCTGATTCTCGCTGTGTTCAATCCGGGTCAGAGTGTCATGCAGGGACTGCAGTCCGGGGCTGTCCGGATCTTCCGGCAGCGACAGGGGGCCACCCTTGTGCCATTCCAGCAGTCGTTCTTCGACCTGTGACAGATAGCGACTGTAACGTTCTGCGAGCAGCCAGACCATCAGGCCGCTGAGCAGGGACAGCCCGGCCGACATCATGATCACCAGAGCCGCAAACTGACCGCTGACCTGGTTGACGCCGCTGTAGTCAGTGAAGCCTTCGAGCGTGCCGTAGGTGATCCCGTCCTGAGTGATCTCACGGCTGATCAGGCTGCCTTCATGGGTGCCGGTGGTGGTCAGTACGGAGCCGGATTTATCCAGCAGACGGACACCGGCCATGGCTGGTCCGCGTTCCCAGTCGTTCAGGGCCAGATTGAGGCTGATGCGGTCGCTGCGGATCAGGTTGGGAATCAGCAGACTACCAAGGTGCTGCAGCTGGCGATCCTGCTCCCGGTCGGTCTGCTGGGTCAGTTGGCTGTGCAGCTGCAGGTAAGTCACGCCGCTGATGAGAGCACCGGCAATCAGCACCACGAAGGCGACCAGAAGACCGGCACGCTGACTGGTGCTGAGCTTATCAATAAAAGTCAGGCCGCTTGTATTCATGTGATTTAAAGGTCGGAATTTTCTGGGGCAATGGTGTTATTATATGCGCCGCCCGGCATAAGACCAATGTTGAAAGGGTCTTGCCGACCATATTATCCGGTCCGTGACTATTCAGTCCGGGGGTAGCCGTGTTTACAGTGAGGAATTGTGATGAGTGATGTGAAGCAGTCTCTGCAGGAAAAACTGGAAAAGCTGGAAAAAGGCCTGTTTCTGATGAGCAAGGACCGTATCCGTGCTCTGTCTACCCATGAAGCCAAAGATCTGGTTGAAGAACTGCGTGGCGTTCTCGCCGCAGCCAAAACCGACGCCGCTAAGCTCTGATCTTATCTGACGTCAGGATTTTTCTGTGACAGAACTGGTGTTAATCCGCGTGACGGGGGCCGACCGGCCCGGCGTCACTGCTTCGCTGAGCGGCATTCTGGCTCAGTACAAGGTTACGATCCTGGATATCGGCCAGGCCGAAATTCACGACACACTGTCACTGGGGATTCTGGCGGCAATTCCTGATCAGGCTTCTTCAGCGCCGGTGCTGAAAGACATCCTGTTCCGGGTGCACGAAATGGGGCTGGCCGTGACCTTCACCCCGGTCACTCCGGAAAGTTATGAGCACTGGGTTGCCCAGCAGGGTAAACCACGTCATATCATCACCCTGCTTGGCAGGGCGATCGAGTCAGAAGCCATTGCCCGTATCACCGCCATTGCTGCTGGCCACAACCTCAATATTGATCAGATTCACCGCCTGTCCGGCCGGGTTTCACTGACGGAATCCAATACCTCTACCCGGGCCTGCGTTGAGTTCTCGGTCCGTGGTGCTGCCGATCAGGCGCAGATGCGTACTCAGTTCCTGCAGGTTGCCAATGAGCTGGGCGTGGACATCGCCGTGCAGGAAGATGACGTCTACCGCCGCACCCGCCGTCTGGTGGCGTTTGATATGGACTCCACCCTGATCGAAGCCGAAGTGATTGATGAGCTGGCCGCGGCCGCCGGTGTCGGTGAGCAGGTCGCAGAGATCACCGAACGGGCAATGCAGGGTGAACTGGATTTCTCCGAGAGTTTCCGCCAGCGTGTTGGTCTGCTGAAGGGTCTCAGCGGGGATGTACTGCAGGGCATTGCCGAGCGTCTGCCGGTCACCGAAGGGGCTGAGCGCCTGATCAGCAACCTGCGTGCACTGGGCTACACCACGGCAATTCTGTCGGGCGGCTTTACCTATTTTGGCCGTTATCTGCAGGAAAAGCTGGGTATCGATTACGTCTTCGCCAACGAGCTGGACATGCAGGATGGTGTTGTGACCGGTGAGGTCAGCGGACGCATTGTGGATGGTCAGCGCAAAGCCGAATTACTGCGTGAGCTGGCGGCCCGTGAGGGCATCCGTCTGGAGCAGACCATTGCGGTCGGTGATGGTGCGAATGACCTGCCGATGCTGTCGATTGCCGGTCTGGGGATTGCGTTCCGCGCCAAGCCGCTGGTGAAAGAAAACGCACGTCATGCGATCTCGAATATGGGTCTTGATGGCGTTTTATATCTTCTCGGTTATCACGACAGAGATATATCGTGAACCACCGCTGACGGAAGATCACTGATCTTCCGTTTCCTCGCTGAAATCATACGTCATGGCCGACAGTGGCCCCTGTACGTAGTACCCCTGAATAAAGTGAATACCAAACTGCCAGATGCGTGAGACGGTCGCGGCACTCTCAATGCAGGGCACAATGCTTTTACGCTCCGAAGCGTGGACTTTCTTCAGCAGGCTCATCAGTTCTTTGGATTCGCCCGGATTCTCAGTCATTTCCCTCACGTACGAACCGTCGATTTTGACGTAATCCAGCTTCAGGGTTTTCAGCAGGTCTTCGTGTGACAGTGAGCAGCCGAAGTGACAGATGGAGGAGCGGATCTGACTGGCCTGAACCTGATACAGGAACTTCTTGGCCTTGGCGGTCTGACGGCTGGCATCTTCTTCAGCAATCTGCAGCACCAGACTGGATGGACTCAGTCTGGCATTGGCAATGGTGGTGCGCACCCAGGGAACCAGGCTGTCGTCAGCCAGTGAGGCACCACAGAGGTTAACGAAGGCGCGGGTTTTACGCGCCTGCGCACCTTGTTGTACCAGTACCCGGCAGGTATTCAGTATTACCCAGCGGTCGATCCGGCATTTGAGTTCATCGTTGACACGGTTGCCGATCAGGAATTCACCGACAGATACGTCTTCATGACCGTTGTTGACCCGCAGCAGAACTTCGTAGTGTTCATTTTCATCACCACGCATGCTGACCAGAGGCTGGAACATCAGCTTGAGGCGATTATTACTCAGCGCGTCGCTGAGCAGGGCTTCCATATCCGGCTGGGCCTGACTGGTGGCAGCGATTTCAGCTGAGTAACACAGACTGTCACGGTGCTCTGCCTGCTCTGCGGCATCATAAACCTGCTGCAGGCAGACTTCGGCCCGGCTGTCCTGGGTAATCAGTGTCAGCCCGGCGCTGAAAACAATGCTCTGTTGCTGCAGGAGCGCGGTCAGTTGTTGCTGTACCGCATTGAGGAATTCCGTACTCTGCACCCCTTCCGGCAGCGGGATCAGCAGCGCGATATCGCTGTCACGTACGGTGCCGCCGACAGGAATCACCTGTTCTGAGGTGGCAAGTGCTGAAATCAGGGCTGAGATGCTCAGAGCCTGCTGCTCAGCCGTCGGTGCCGCGCGGGAATGCGAGATCAGGCCAATCAGCACGGATTTCTGACCATGCATGACGGCGTCTGAAATGGCTTTATCGAGATGTTCGCGCAGGTAGGCCTCAGAATACAGCTGGGCTGCCGGAGGCGCGACCGGGGCCGGGTTAAGAGCTGGTTCTGGTGATGCGGCGACGGCTGCCGGGGCCTGCCCGGGTACATCCGTAATTTTGATCTGCAGGCATTGCTCACCTTCCCAGAGAATGGCGCTGAATTCGGCGCTGGCGGCAAAGCTGTCGTCCCCGGAGACACTGACAAAGCGTATTTCCGGTGACTGGACCGTATCCGTGGTTTTCAGCAGCTCTTTCAGAACGGTCTGGGATTCGGCGGCGACCATGTCCAGAACCGGCATGCCATCCAGTTCATCAGCGTCTTTGGCACCGAAGAGTTTCAGGTAGGCCGGATTGGCGTACACATGAATACCTTCCTGAATATACGCAAAGGGCTCTTCACTGTGCTGCAACAGAGTCTCACTGCGTTTTTCCGCTTCGCTGAGCAATATCTGCAGCTTACGGATCTGATGACGGTCACGCAGGTGGCGAACTTCATTGATCAGGGTGTGCATGAGCGACGGACCATGATCGGCGGCGATGACCGCAGCTGCGCCTTCATTGAGTGCCGTGTCCTGCAGTTTTGCTGTGACCTTGGCGGGAATCAGAATCAGCGGGATATCCAGCTGCAGGTGTGACAGCTGCTTGAGCAGGGTGCGGTACTCAATATTGTCCAGGCCCGGATCAACGACTACGGCATCCCAGCGGGATTCACGCACGGTCTGGGAAAATTCTTCATGGCTGGCCACGGTGCGGCCGCGGATCGGAGTTCCGGAGTTACGGATGAGGTTAAGGATATCCTCGGACTGATTGAGGGTGGCTGTCAGAAACAGCACATGTAAGGTATCGCCGGACGCTAATGACATTATTATTTAAGATTGTTGGACAGTTCAGCCTCAGAGTTTATTCCAAATAGAATCAAATTCATCCCCTGAACCGCCGTTTTCTGTTAACGCGGTCTGATCCGGGTGTGTTTCCTGCTTCCTGAACTGGAAGCGGCAGAAGCTGTGTGTCTCTTTCATCTGCGCGGTCAGCTGGAAGCGACCGGACAGGGTAGGATGAAAAATTTCCACTTTGCTGCCCTGGCGGAAGTGCAGTCTGGGCACCAGCACAGAGACGGGTTGAGCAATGGCTTTGATCTCCGGCAGGATGAGAGCACGGACTGGCTGATCGTTGATGCCTTTTTTGTTCAGCAGGCGGGCCGCCGCCGGTTCTCCGTTGGGAGACAGGAGTTCCACACCGATCTGTACGCCTTCTGATTGCGGATGATTCATCCAGCTGATCACACCAATGGACCACTGGCTGCGGCCATCTTCACGGATGCCCACCAGTTCTCCCGGCTGCAGTGACTTAGCACGCTTGCCCGTCCAGTGCAGACCATAGCCACCAGGACTGATGTTGATCAGCCGGACCTTGTAAAGGTCATGTGCAGGAGGACTTTCCGGCAGCTGCTCCGGTGGAGGGACAACCTCTGTCTGCAGAGACAGCGGAGCTGGCTCTTCATCAAGATATTCCACATCAAAACCACCTGACCAGATGTCGTAATCGACTTTGCGGGTACGGGTCTGGCTGAACAGTTCGTCCTGTTCTTCCTGTACGGGTTTTTTGTTCAGGAGGTGCAGGACGTCTTTGAATTCCTGCTGTTCTGAACAGAAATAATGCAGCGCCGTCATGCCGATACAGAGGGTCAGTTCATCGTTTTCCTTGGCACGACGGAAGGAACGTTGCCACTGAATTCCCCAGCATTTTACGACATGGTTGAGTACCACCTCGCTGACGTTGTCAGGAACCACAATCCCCTGGCTGAGATTCTTCTCCGGGTTGGCGATGTGTGATTTCAATGCCTGTACCAGAGAGGCGGTGTTCAGTTTGCGGTGGCGTTCAGGCAACACGTCTTTTACCTGACTCTGGTAGCGCGCCGGGCGGTCGTCGGTCAGATCAATGGTGAACAGCGAGCCTTTGTCATCCGGACCATTGATTTCGCACAGAAAAGCCCATTGCTCGGTAGCACGGTAAAGGTAAGCAATGTCCTGCTGGCGCAGACTCGGAGTGCGGGCAAGTCCCAGCAGGTGAACGCGGATAAAGGCATCCTGAATACTGGCCGAATCGGAAAACGCCAGATGCGGATTGCTGACCTGAATATCGGTCAGTCCACGCGCCTCAGCAATCAGGTATAGCTGATTCACATCCAGCCAGCAGCGCGCCGGTGCTGACCGGTGCAGCATGGAGGCATGCAGAATAATTTCTGCTGTCACTGTCATCGCACGGTAAAGAGAGACGGTCAGAATGTGTTTGGATTTATCGGTGCTGCGTGGATACCGTACTTTTTTGGCAATGACCATGCGGTAGCCGATGGCCAGCTGCTCCAGCAGGGAGTGGTGCAGGTTAGCAACTTTTACCTGCTGCTCTGAAAGAGAGTCTCCCGCCTGCAGGAAATGTTTGCCGAGCATGCGCGTGGTGGAATACAGATAAGAGCGCAGAGTTTCGAGAGACTGGTAACGGATGCTGGAGCTGGTATCCCACTGGTTTACTTCGCGGATCGCATTGAACAGGGCTTTGGCTACCTCGCCGGTATTGGCCATCGGCAGGGAATTCGCCCACTCAGCAATGGCCGCAACGTTGGAGTCACAGAACGTCAGCGATGGCCGGGTAGCGGCCGGTACGCGCAGCTGTATCGGTGAACCTGCAGTGTTCATTTAATTACCTGTCAGCATTAAGTGTGACTGTTCTATTAATATATAGTTATAAAATCACTTTCTGCACACTTGTTCATACTCAATTACACGACTTTACGCGAAAAAAGTGAACAGAAAAGCCTGTTGTCTGAATCCCATTTTGCGTTTTTATTGGATTCAGCAATCAGCCATCACGGATTTAAAAGGTACACCTGCGCGTTCTCTGACGAGTTGCGGAACGAGATATCCCGGTAATACGCTGCGTAAATCCCTGTATAACCTCAGAGCGTCCTGCTCTGATACATCAAACTGATGTGTGCCGGCCACTCTGTCCGGCATATGCAGATAATAAGGAGAAATACCGTAGCTGAACAGTGCTTCGCTCAGCTGGCGCAGTATGCCTGCCTCATTATTCACTCCGTTGAGTAATACGGATTGATTCAGCAGCCAGGTTCCGCCTGATCTGAGTGCCTGTAACGGGGCCGCGTGCAGATCGTGCAGTTCCTGTGGATGATTAATATGTAAGACTACGGATGTGCCAAGGCGGCTGTTGTTCAGATTCCGGATAAATGTGTCTGTCAGACGCTGCGGGATCACCACCGGCAGGCGCGTATGAATTCGCAGCCGGCTGATGTGAGGGATATCCTCAATCAGCATAAGCAGTTCATTCAGAGCCTCATCACTGAGCATCAGAGGGTCGCCACCACTGAGAATCACTTCTGAAATACTGATATCTGAGCGTACATAATCCAGAGCCTCCTGCCACTCTTTGCGGCCGATGCGATTATTCTGATAATCAAAATGACGGCGGAAACAATAGCGGCAGTTCACGGCACAGCCGGTGGCTGCCAGAAGCAGAACCCGTCCCTGATATTTATGAATAATGCCCGAACGTATGTTGCTGTGTTTTTCGGCCAGAGGGTCCGCGACAAAGCCGGGAGCAGTTTCCAGCTCACTGGCCTGTGGCAGCACCTGAAGTAACAGAGGATCGTCGGGGTTGCCCCGTTGCATCCGCTGTGCAAACGGCCGCGGCACCAGCAGGGGGAAAGAATCGCTGGCCAGAAGCGCCCGGGCAGCCGGATGAGTATCAATCTCCAGATAACGGAGCAGACTGTTGATATCGCGGAAGGAGTCCGCCAGAATCTGCCGCCAGTCGCGGGGTTCGTCAGCTGGTGGGGTTCGCGTTATGATACGCACCTTATCTGAAGTCTCTGAATAATCTGGAAGCAAACATGGCTAACTATTCTACCAACGAATTCAAATCAGGTCTCAAAGTCATGCTGGACAATGAGCCATGCTCCATCACTGAAAACGAATACGTCAAACCGGGGAAAGGGCAGGCCTTCAACCGCGTGAAACTGCGTAACCTGCGTACCGGTCGTGTGGTTGAGAAAACCTTCAAGTCCGGCGACTCCCTCGAAGGCGCCGACGTGATGGAACTGGACATGGAATACCTCTACACCGATGGCGAGTTCTGGCACTTCATGGCTACTGATGGCTCGTTTGAGCAGCACGGTGCTTCCGCCGAAGCTGTGGGTGATACCGTTAAGTGGCTGAAAGAACAGGACGTCTATGTCGTGACCCTGTTTAACGGTGCCGTACTGACGGTAACCCCACCGAACTTCGTTGAGCTGGAAGTGACCGAGACCGACCCCGGCGTTAAAGGCGACACCGCGCAGGGTGGCAGCAAGCCCGCCACTCTGGCTACCGGCGCAGTGGTGAAAGTCCCGCTGTTCATCAACATCGGTGAAAAACTGCGTATCGACACCCGTACCGGCGAATACGTCAGCCGTGCCTGATCGCTCTGGTCAGCACTGGCAACCCTCCTGCGACCGGGCCCTCCTCAGGGCCCGGTCTGCGTTTTACCGCAGCATCCGCGACTTTTTCGCAGCACGCGATGTGCTTGAAGTCGATACGCCGGTGCTGAGTACCTATCCGGTCAACGATCCGAATATCCAGCCGATGCAGACCACTCTGCAGACAACAGGGGGCCGTTGGCTGCAGACCTCTCCGGAATACCCGATGAAGCGCCTGCTGTGCGCCGGCAGTGGGGATATCTGGCAGCTGTGCAAAGTGTTCCGTGCTGGTGAGGCCGGGCGTAAGCACAACCCGGAGTTCTCCATGCTGGAGTGGTACCGGGTTGGCTGGAACCATCACCAACTGATGGATGAAGTCGCAGCCCTGATGCGTCTGCTGCTGGCAGAGCGCTTTCCGCAGTTGCCTGAATTACGCATCAGTTATGGCCAGGCCATGCTGGATTTCGCCGGACTGGCTGTGCATCAGGCCAGTGACGAAGAAGTGGCTGAAATCGGGCGCGACTGCGCCGGGCAGGATCTGGCGCTGGGCCGTGACGGCTGGCTGGATGTGATTATGAGTCACCGGGTCGAACCAGCTCTGCCTGCGGATACCCTGGTGTTTGTTGATGACTTCCCGGCGTCACAGGCGGCGCTGGCCAGAGTGACAACCGATGACAATGGCGTCGCTGTGGCACAGCGCTTTGAGTTGTTTTTTAACGGTGCAGAACTGGCCAATGGCTACCATGAGCTGACCGACGCCGTTGAACAGGCACAGCGCTTTGAGCAGTATGGCGGTGGCCGCGAAGCTGATCAGAATCTTCTGGCGGCCTTAGCATCCGGTATGCCGGATTGTGCCGGTGTGGCGATGGGTGTGGACCGGCTGCTGATGCATGCACAGGGTAAGCACAGCATCAGCGATGTGTTGGCGTTTGACTGGGAAAGAGCCTGATCGTCAGACCTCAGACTCTCCCCAACTTACCGATCGCCTGCCCCATACGCAGTGTCGAGCCCGCCACCAGTTCGGATTCCCACTGCACTTTCCCTTTCGGGTAACACAGAATCACGGTAGAGCCGAGCTTGAAGCGGCCCATTTCAGCGCCTTTCTCCAGCACTATGTCTTTCACAACACCGTATTCTTCCACGCGCAGTTCGCGTTTCGGTGGCGTGATGTGCCCGTGCCACACAGTTTCTACAGCGGCGACGATCATAGCACCGACCAGCACCATCGCCAGCGGGCCCTCAGAGGTATCGAAAATACACACCACGCGCTCATTGCGCGCAAACAGGCGCGGCACATTTTCCGCGGTGACCTGATTGACCGAGAACAGGTCGCCCGGTACATAAATCATCTCGCGCAGTTTACCCGTCTGCGGCATGTGCACACGGTGATAATCCTTCGGCGACAGGTAGATGGTGGCAAATTCACCACCCATAAAGTCTTCGGCGCGCTTACTGTCGCCACCGAGCAGTTCAGTCAGGGTGTAGTCCTGACCTTTGGCCTGAAAAATACGGCCGTCTTTAATCGGTCCCAGCTGTGAAATTGCGCCGTCTGCAGGTGAGCTGATGACACTGTCATCGCCTTCGATGGTACGGGCACCGTCCAGCAGTTCGCGGGTAAAGAAATCATTGAAGGTGCTGAACTGTGACGGCTTCTGGCGCTGCGCCTCGCTCATATTGACGCCGAATTTTTTAATGAAGAGAGCGATCAGCGGATTCTTGATCAGCGGAAACCGGGTTTCGGCCAGCACTCCGACCAGACGTGAGAGAAGGTGCTGTGGCACCAGATACTGGAACAGGATAAAAAGTTTGTTTTTCACGATCTGCCTTATGTGTCCGGGTTAAGCCTGAGGGCCGGTGGTGACGGGAGTATCCGGGTCGCTGTTCCATTCTGACCAGCTGCCGGCGTAGCCACGGATATCAAAGCCCAGCAGTTTGCCGATGAGGTAGGTGTAGCCGGAGCGGTGATGGGTATGACAGTGAGTAACGATCTGCTTGCCGGAGTCCAGTCCCAGGGACTTCAGCTCGGCTTTCAGGTCATTCAGATCACGCATCCGCAGGGCGCGGGACTTATCCATGCCGTCAGTCCATTCAAAGTGGGCTGCGCCGGGAATATGCCCGCCACGCTGAGCCACGACTTTCTCGCCTGTGTATTCCAGCGGACCACGGGCATCCCAGACAGCGAAGCCGGGCTCTCCCAGATGAGCGAGGATTTCGTCTTTGGTGGCGGTAAACTGCGGCAGAATCTGAGTCACGGTATATGCCGAGGGCGTTGGCGTGACTTCTCCGGCTTCAACCGGAAGGCCGGCATCCAGCCAGGCGGTCATGCCGCCGTTGATCACGGAATACTGCGTGTGGCCGATGCTGTCGAGTACCCAGATCAGGCGGCCATCCCAGCCACCACCTTCGTCGTCGCAGCAGATAACATGCGTGTCCGGCGTCAGTCCAAGCTCACTGAAAACGCTGCTCAGCTGTTCCGCGGACGGCAGTTTCCCGGGAGCAGGAGCGGTTCCTGCCTGCAGACGTTTGAAATCCAGCCAGACAGCACCGGGAATATGATGCTTCAGGAAGTGTTCCTGCTTGCTCTGGTCAATGATGAGAGTGCCGGGAAGCGGCAGCTGTGCTGCCAGATCCTCAGGTTCAATCAGCAGGGATAAATCAGCCATCGTACGCCTGTTGTGCAATAGGTTCGGGGTACAGAGTGTATCCGAGCCTCAGGCGTATGTCAGGCCAGAGCCGTCAGGGTTCGTCCGCTTTCAGCAATCAGCGTTGGTTGACCTGCAGCTGTCGCTCACGATTGAGACGCATGGTCTGCAGCGCTTCATTGGTCAGGTTGCTCAGCTGACGGCAGGTCGCAATCTGCCGTTCATCCATTTCTTTCTGCCCGTCGTTACAGGCGATGACCAGCCCGAGTGGCTGCTGACCGGCATGCAGTGATGTCAGGAACAGGTGTTTGGGCATGGCCTTGCGGATCTGTTCGTCGGTGTTCTTCAGCAGTTTTTCTGCCCGTTCCGGATTCAGGACAATGGTACTGGCCTTGCCCATCAGATGGTTAAGCAGCGGAGCAGCCGTCAGAGGAATCATCATGTCGCTGAGGCGCTTGAGCGGACCTTCTGCCGGTTCGGCATAGACAGTACGCAGCGATTTGCGGTTGCGGTCCGGCAGCAGAATTGCCGCATGACTGAGACCAATGCCGCGGGTCATACCTTTCAGAGTACCTTCCATCAGGTAGTGCCAGTCGCCGAAGCTTTCCGGGGCATTGGCCAGTTGCAGCATCAGTTGCTTCAGGAATTCCATGTCCGAGATGACGGTCGCCTCTTTCTGAGGGACCCGGGTGAAAATGGAATCCGGCTGATGCGCTGAGCTTGTCTCCTCCGTCAGCGTCATAACCGGTGTCTCCGTTTGCGGAGCTGAAGTGATCTGTTCTGTCATAACTGGTTTCTCCGGCAGGACAGGTGGGTAGTCATAGGTCAGGAATTCCGGGCTGGCGAGTTGCGCCAGCCCGGAGGCGAAAGCGTCGTTGCGTACCCGGGCCTCCTGCAGCTGCACCTGACGGCACTGTTGCATGAGATCTTCGGGACGACGGTCAAGAATGTTGCTGCTGAGCCGCAGCCAGCGCTGACTGCGGCGGCTTTCAGGCGCAACGTGCAGGTGCCAGGCCATGGCCGCTGAGCTGGCGACCAGCATCTGGGGGGAACGGCACTGATGCATCAGGCGGCGGTCGGCACCGTCCCAGAAGGGGTTGTGCTTCATCAGGTAGCGCCACCCGCTCGCGTCCGGGTGATGCTCCGGCTGAAACAGCTGGCAGGCCATGTCCGGGAGGTGATGACGGCGGGCCAGATTAAGCCAGGTGGCTTCGCTGCCGTTAAAGATGGTGCGGGAGGCAGAAACAATGTCATCACCCTGGCTCAGGCGGTGCAGCCAGTTACGTGCGCTGCTCTCTGTCATCAGCCAGGGCCACAGCACCGAATGGGCGAGCATGGCAGCCCATTTCACCGCAGCGGCATTACCCGACTGAGGCCGGGCCCACAGGGCCGCAAGATTTCCGGCCAGATGTGCGGTGTAAATAGCATGGCGATAAGCACGTTCGTTGTCGGTTTCCGGCTGGGAAGGCACGACTTTCAGGTGTTTCACCAGGCTGACAAAGGACTGCAGACCGATCAGGCTCAGGCAGCCTGCGGCACTGTGCAGCTGTTCGCGGCAATCCGGATTCTGCTCTGCCGCCAGTTGTAACAGGTGCCAGCACAGAGCCGGGTCCTGTTCAATGATGGGCGTCAGTGAAGAAAACGTCAGAGCCGGACTTTTCAGTGTCTGGCGCAGGGTCTGACGTGTCTCCGCAAGAATCGGCAATTGCCGGAAGCGGAGAACACTCTGCCACTGCTCCCCGGTTGGCCGGGTAAGTACCTGTGTCTGCATAGGAGGTTTGTTAAAAGCCGGAATGTGACCTTTACTTACTATAGTTATTACTCAGAAACGGGATGTCAGGGTTGCCTGCTTTATTACAAATGACAGTAACTGATGAACCAGCATTCAATAATCAGCTGCGCAACAGTGCCGGAGGCTGAGAAAACATGCTGTTTTTATTAGGCATTCTTATTGTTGCGGGCAGCGTTTTTTACGGCTTTGTTATGTCGGACGGAAGGCTGCTGGCACTTTGGCAGCCCTTCGAAATTCTTATTATTATCGGCGGCGCTGGCGGCGCCTTTCTGATTGCCAATCCATGGCATGTGATTAAGGCTACAGGCCGCATGATTCCTCAGGTTATTGTCGGAAAACAACCCGACAGAAAACTCCAGATAGATGTCCTTAGCCTGCTGGCGGATATCCTGCTCAAGGCCCGTCGTGAAGGCATTATGTCGATTGAAAAAGACATGGATAAACCGGGCGAAAGTGCGTTATTTGCCCGTTATCCGGCGGTGATTAAACGTCACGAATTGTCACTGTTTATTGCTGATTATTTCCGCATTATTGCAGCGGGTAACCTGACTGCATTTGAGCTGGAAGCGATGATGGAACAGGAGATAGAAGCCCGCCTGTATGAACTCCAGCGACCGGGCGTTTCTCTCGGGCGGGTGGCAGATGCCTTACCGGGATTCGGTATTGTCGCGGCGGTACTGGGAATTGTGATCACCATGGGCGCGATTGATAACGAGATGACTCAGGTCGGCTCGCACGTGGCTGCAGCGTTGGTGGGAACCTTCTCCGGTGTTCTGCTGGCGTACGGCCTGGTCGGACCACTGGCCTCAGTTCTGCGTCATCAGGCGGAAGAAGAAATCCGTCTGTATGAAGCGGTACGTGCCTGTATTGTTGCATCGCTGAACGGTATGGCGCCTCAGCTGGCTGTCGAATTCGGCCGCAAATCCCTGTTTACTCACCGTCGTCCGGATTTTTCCGAACTGGAAAATAAACTGCGGGGACGCTGATGAATAAACCCGGCGATCAGCCACCCATTATTGTCCGCCGTTACCGGCGCATCGGGCATGAGGAAGAAGGCGGTGCCTGGAAAGTCGCCATGGCTGACTTTGCTCTGGCGATGATGGCATTGTTTATTGTGCTGTGGATCATCAACTCCTCCAACGAACAGCAGCGTGAAGAAATCTCGGGGTATTTCCAGGACCCGCAGGCCTTTGAAGACGGTAAAAAGGTCCCATCCAAATACATCATCGACATGGGCGGATCTCCGACCGTTCAGGACAATATTTCCGAATCTGAGCTGGAAGATCCGGAGCATCTGCTGCAGGCTGAAGATATCGAAAGTCTGGCGGACACGTTGGAGCAGAAACGTATGGAATCGGAGCGTGATGACCTGCAGGCCCGGCTCGACTCCAACCCGCGTTTCAGCCCCTTTAAAAATCAGCTGCTGGTGGATATCACCACCGAAGGTGTGCGCCTGCAGCTGATCGAACAGACGGACCGGCCGATGTTCGAATCCGGCAGCGCGCAGCTGAAATACTACACCGAGGATATTCTCTGGGAGCTGGCCCCCATTCTGAAAAACATGGGCTTCCGGCTGTCCATCGCCGGGCATACCGATTCCGCCCCCATGCAGGGCCAACGGGTTGAAGACGATATGAACTGGCAGCTGTCGTCACTGCGTGCCGATGCTGCGCGCCGGGCGCTGATGGAAGCGGGTGTACCGAAAGCACAGATTGCCTCGGTGATCGGCAAAGGCGATTCCTCACCTCTGCGGCCGGACGATCCGCGCGCGGCCGAAAACCGCCGTATTTCCATCACGCTGCTGAATGAAAAAGTGGCACCGGCTGAGTCAGCACCACCGGAAATCCGTTACCTGAATGACGAAGTCCCTGCTGCGTCAGCAACGCCGGAAGATAATCTGCCGCTTCTCAACGAAGCTCTGCAGCCATTGATTGAAGACCGCGAGCGGACGGATAACAGCTACGATAATCCCCCCAATCAGGACGAGGCGTTCTGGTAAGGAGAGTGGCTTACAAGGCAGTCAGGGTTTCGAGAATACGCTGATAGCTGCGGAAGCGTTCTTCGCTGATGATGCCTTCGTCGAGAGCACGCAGGATGGCGCAACCGGGTTCGGTTTCATGGCGGCAGTCGCGGAAACGGCAGTAACCGGCAATTTCGCGCAGTTCGCGGAAGCCGTACGTCACCTCATCTTCTGACATGTGCCACAGTCCGAACTCGCGGATTCCCGGCGAGTCGATCAGGTCACCACCGGCGGGAAAGTGGTACAGGCGTGCCGTAGTGGTGGTGTGGCGGCCTTTCTTTGTCGATTCTGACAAAGCACCGACTTTCAGTTCTTCATCCGGCAGCAGGGTATTGATCAGTGACGACTTACCCACACCAGACTGGCCGACAAACACACTGACCTGACCATTCAGAAACTCTTTCAGCTGACTCAGGCTGTTTTCATCCTTACTGCACACCCGCAGTGAGCGGTAACCCAGATATTCGTAACGGCCCAGCAGGGCATCAAATTTAGCGGTGGTTTCCGGAGTCAGCAGATCGGTTTTGTTGAGCAGGATCACAGGTTCTATGTGGCAGTTCTCAGCCGCCACCAGGTAGCGGTCGATCAGGTTGGGGTGGGCTTCCGGTTCCGGGGCGATCACCAGAATAATGGCATCGATGTTGGCGGCAACCGGTTTGATCTCGTTGTACGGGTTCGGGCGTGAAAGTTCTGATGAGCGCTCCAGCACCGTCTCCACCACGCCGGTACGGGTAACCTCTGCAGTGCTGTTTTCCTGCTCCGCACCCGGGCGGAACACCACATGATCGCCGGTCACCAGTGAGCCCAGGTTTGCCCGCAGAAAACAGCGGTAACTGCGGCGTTGATCGTCTTCTACTTCAACCTGAGAGCCGAAGTGGGCAATCACCAGACCTTCGGTTTCGCTGCCCAGTTCACCGGCACCCAGCTGCTCAGAGATAACGTCTTCCTTCTTGCGGGCACGGTCGGCCTTTTCCTGCTGGATCTTGTCAATGCGCCAGGCCTGGCGGCGGCTGAGTTTACGTTTTGCCATAGGTCGGTTTGCAGTGGGATACGGTGCTGCTGTGTGATGCGGGCATTGTGTGGTCTGCCGGCAGGCGGCGCAAGGGCTGAGATTGCAATGAGGCCTGACGCCCACCATACTTCCGGGAAACCAAGCCAAATCTGAGCGGAAACCAACGAATGAGTCAGAAAGACAATCTGGTGTGGATGGACCTGGAAATGACCGGCCTCGACCCTGAGCGCGATGTCATCATCGAAATTGCCACCATCGTTACCGACGGTGACCTCAATATCATCGCCGAAGGCCCGGTTATGGCCGTGCATCAGCCGGATATCCTGCTCGATGCTATGGATGAATGGAACACCCGCACGCATGGTAACTCCGGCCTGACCCAGCGCGTGCGTGACAGTCAGTACGATACCCGGGCAGCGGAGCTGGAGACTCTGGCTTTCCTGCGCGAGCACGTGAAAGAAGGTACGTCACCGCTGTGTGGTAACAGCATTCATCAGGACCGCCGTTTTCTGGTGAAGTACATGCCGGAGCTGGAGTCGTACTTCCATTACCGCAACCTGGATGTTTCAACCCTGAAAGAACTGGCCAAACGCTGGAAACCGGAGGTGGTTTCTTCATTCAATAAAAAGGGCAGCCATCAGGCACTGGATGACATCCGCGAGTCTATTGATGAAATGTTGCACTACCGTGCGCACTTCCTGAAGCTCTGAAAACAGGGTATAAATAACCGTCAGGCGGGCAGGATGGCCCGCTGCCATTATTTTCAGAAGGATCTGAATCATGCGCCGCTGTTACGGCCTGTTGCTCTGTTGTTTATTGGCTGCCTGCAGTAGCCAGCAGACGGAGCCATCACACACTACCGCCCTAGAAATACTCCCTCTGTCGTTTTCAGTGCTGGATGAACAGCATCGTCCGCTGTCGCGTTATCTGTTGCCGGAACAGATGATACTGACGCTGGCGGCGATTCCCGGCTCGTTTACCGGCGATGCTGTGGCGGAATCTGTGATGGGTATCGAAGTTGACCGCGACCGGATATTTGTTCTGGATTTCTCTGACATCCGCGCAGAAATCAATTCCTACTCCCGCCCTTTGCAGGTCACCGACAGTAACCGCGACCTGCAGCTCGAACCTGCGGATACCCGCTTTGTGCGCCTTGGCACTTTTGTGATGACCACAGAAAAGTACGCACAGATCGGTGCGACCGGCATTTCACAGCGCGAAGGGGAGGACGTGAACTGGCAGATGCTGGCGTACTTCGACCGCCCCTGTCGCCTGACCGGCAGCTCATGGCAGGGCGGCGAACGGATGGAATACGATCTTGAAATTCCTGCTGCCGGCTTCTGGTTACTCAACACCATCGACACGGATGAAAATCATCACAAGGTCGTCGCTGCCGGGTATCAGCGGCAACAGCATCATATTTCCGTCGTGCTGAACGGGCTGGCGGGTATGAGCATCTGACGTTTCAGAGACTCAGAACAGCATCCACAGCCCCATGGCGACCATCATCAGGTTTTCGGTCATGGAGACAAAGCCCAGCGGCACTTTGCTGTTGCCACCAACGCAGGCGCACTTGAGTTCGCGCTTCTGAATGTACACCGCTCTGTAGACTGAAGCGGCACCCACACCACCGATGAACAACGCCACCAGAGCCACCACTGGCGTCCATACCATGGCGATCATGCCGATTCCGGCGAAGGCTTCGGCAAAAGGGTAAATCCTGGAATAAGGTACCCATTTCTGGGCGAGAAGATCGTAATTCAGAAATTGCAGCGAAAAGCCTTCCAGGTCGGTCAGCTTCTGGATAGCCAGAGTACACATACTGAACGCAATGAACAGGCCGGGCAGGGCGCTGCTGAACACTGCACCGTTGAGCAGGTGGTTGGTGGCCGCGGCCATCAGCAGTGAAACGGCAAAGATCGCTAACACCGGACGGTACGTAGTCCCGCTTTGCTGGCCGACACCAAAATAGGCTTTAAGATCGTCGTAACCGCCAATGCGCTCGCCGTTGATGAAGGTCTGCGGCGTGGTTTTTACCCCATGCTCCGTTTTGAAGGCTTCAGTGTCTTCATGGGTGGTCAGGTGGTGATCTTCCACATCAAAGCCCTGTTTTTTCAGCAGATAAACGGCTTTCTGACCGTACGGACAGATGTGTTTTTCCATAACCATACGGTAGATAACAGCTTTGGGTTTCATAGTCGTACCTCCTGCGTTTCTGATGTCAGCAGGCGGTAAAGTTCCAGAACAGACTGTTGCGCACCCCTGGAGAGAGCATCAGCTCTGTTGTGCCAGCGCCCAGCGGATGTGCTCATCAACCAGTGCCGAGACACTGCCGAGACGTTGCTCAAGGGCGTCTGTCACTTCAACACTGGACGGACCATTCCCCAGGGCCACGGCAATATTACGCACCCAGTTCTCATAACCGGTACGGCGGATCGGCATACCCTCGGTTTTGTGCAGGAATTCGGCTTCGTCCCAACGGAATAATTCCAGCAGGGTGGCCTTGTCGAGTTGGTGGCGCGGGGTGAAATCGGTCTCCGTGGTGGTCTTTGAAAACCGGTTCCAGGGGCAGCCGATCTGGCAGTCGTCACAGCCGAAAATGCGGTTTCCCATGCCTTTACGCAGATCCTCCGGAATGGGGCCGTTCAGTTCGATAGTGAGGTAGGAGATACAACGCCGGGCATCCAGCACATAGGGGCCGGCGAACGCCTGAGTCGGGCAGATATCCAGACAGGCGGTGCAGCGCCCGCAGTGATTGCTTTGCTGAGTGGTTTCCGCCGGCAGGGGCAGGTCGGTGAGAATCTCACCCAGGAAAAAATACGACCCGGCGTGGCGGTTCAGCAGCATGGTGTTCTTGCCGATCCAGCCCAGCCCAGCCTGTTGCGCCAACGCCCGTTCCAGTAAAGGCGCGCTGTCGACAAAGGCGCGGAACCCCATCGGCCCGATGGCCGCTTCAATCCGTTTGCCCAGTTCCGTCAGACGTTTACGGATCAGTTTGTGATAGTCACGGCCGAGGGCATAGCGCGAGATGTAGGCTTTCCCCGGATCCGACAGCTGACCGAGAAGTTCGGTACCCGGAGCCAGATAATCCATGCGCAGCGAAATCACACTGAGTGTTCCCGGCTGCAGCAGTTCCGGGTGCGCCCGCATGTGGCCCGCATCGTCGTCGTGACGGGCCATGTAATCCATTTCACCGTGATACCCGGCGGCCAGCCAGCGTCTCAGATAGTCTTCGTGATTTCCTGTGTCGGTGCCGCTGATTCCGGCCTGCTGGAAACCAGCCTCCAGTGCCCAGTTGCGGATGTTTTCACGCAGCTGGAGGAGTGTTTCACGGGTCAGGGCGTGTTCTGGCATTCAAGGTCCGGTGGGTGCTCGTGAAACCGGCCACCGGCTTCCTGTATACTGATGACAATTTATCACAAGACCGGGCCCCGCCGCGATGAAGCGACCTTTCTCTCCGCGCGATCACCTGCCCTCCGCCATCTACAGTGTTGCCGGAGTGCGGGAGCTTGACCGCCGCATCATTGAACGCATGGGGGATAACGGTTTTGAGCTGATGAGTCATGCTGCTGAGGCGGCGTTTGCCCTGTTGCTGTCGCGCTGGCCGGATGCCGAACACATCTGTGTGTTCGCCGGACCGGGCAATAACGGGGGGGATGCCTGGGTGCTGGCGTCGCTGGCGGCGCTGCATAAGATCCGTGTCAGTTTTTATACCCTCGGAGATATGAGCCGTCAGAGCGGGTCGGCTGCCGAAGCCCGCAGCGCGGCTCTGCAGGTGGGCATTAAACCTCAGCCCTTTACCGGCGAGCTGGCGTTTGACGGCGATCTGATCGTCGACGGACTGCTCGGTACCGGTCTCAATGCTCCGGTGCGCGATGACTATGCCCGGGCCATTGCGGCCATCAACCAGCACCCGGCTGACGTACTGTCTCTGGATATTCCCTCCGGCCTGCACGCCGATACCGGGGTCATCATGGGTTCTGCCGTGCAGGCGACCCAGACCGTGACCTTTATTGCCATGAAGGCCGGGCTGCTGACCGCCGACGGTCCGGATGTCAGTGGTGACCTGTCCTGCGCTGCACTCGATCTGATCAAAGACGATAAAAACGCGGTAGCGCCGGTCATGGAACGCATCAGCTGGTATCGGCTGGAGCAGCAGAAGCGGCGTCTGCCCGCGCGTCGTGGCAACAGCCACAAGGGCAGTTACGGCCATGCCCTACTGATCGGCGGCGAGCATGGTGCCGGTGGTGCCATCGCCATGGCAGCCGAAGCCTGTGCCCGCACTGGCGCCGGTAAAATCAGCTGTGCGACCCGGGCAATGCATGTGCCAGTGATCCTCAACCGGCGCCCGGAAGTCATGGTGCACGCGGTGGAATCCGGCCTGCAGCTGACCCCTCTGCTGGATCAGGTGACCGCGATTGGCTGTGGCCCGGGGTTGGGGCAGAAGAGCTGGGCTGAATTGCTGCTGCAACCTGTTCTAAGCGCCTGCCTGCCGATGGTGCTGGACGCCGATGCCCTGAATAACTATGCCCTGAATCTTTATTCATCGGCTGGCTGGCACGACGACTTCAGTCAGCGTGAAGTGGTACTGACACCGCATCCGGGCGAAGCCGCGCGTCTGCTGAGAATCAGTACGGACGAGGTACAGAGCGATCGTCCCGCCGCGGCACGTAAGCTCGCAGAGCAATGCCGCGCCGTTGTGGTGCTGAAAGGACAGGGCAGTCTGATTGCCTCCCCGGATGGACGCATGGCGCTCTGTACCGATGGCAATCCCGGTATGGCCAGTGGTGGCATGGGCGATATCCTGACCGGGGTAATCACCGCGCTGCTGGCTCAGGGGCTGGATGCCTGGCAGGCCGCCTGTCTGGGCGTCTGTGTCCACAGTGCGGCGGCGGATATGGCTGCCGCTGAGCATGGGCAGCATGGCCTGCTGGCGACGGATCTGCTGCCATGGATCCGGGAGCTGATGAACTGATGAATCAGAGTATCCGTCTGACCGGTGAAGAAGCCATGCTGGCGTTTGCAACACAGGCTGCGCCGGTATTCCGCAACGGTGGTGTCATCTTTCTGGAAGGCACCCTGGGAGCTGGTAAAACCACCCTGAGCCGGGGCCTGATACAGGCCCTCGGGCACCCGGGGGCTGTGCGCTCACCAACATACACTCTGGTCGAAGAGTACCGTCTGCCGGACATCACCGTCTGCCATTTTGACCTCTACCGTCTGGGCGATCCGGAGGAGCTGGAATACATCGGCATCCGCGATTACTTTGGTGATGACCGCCTGAGTCTGATTGAATGGCCACAACGGGGTACTGGCATGCTGCCAACGGCGGATCTGCTGATTACTATTGACGATGACGTTCAGTCCCGGATACTGAGCTGGACAGGACAGACGGAACGGGGCCGTGAATGGTGCCGCCAGCTGGACGTATTAAGCACAGAACAGAGTGTGTAAGAGGTCAGATACAGAATGAAGCGGCTTGCCCGGCTGTTACTCGGGTCGTTACTCATAACGACAGGCATTGCGACAGGCACCGTCAGCATTTCAGTACACGCGGACGTCAACGGCGTCCGGGTGTGGCAGTCCCCCGACCACGTTCGTCTGGTGCTGGATCTCAGCAAAGCCCATGAGCACAAAGTCTTTCAGCTGACCTCGCCGGACCGCATTGTGATTGATCTGGCCGGAGCGGATCTGAATACGGATCTCAACAAGGTCGAGATTGCCGATACCGACATCATTGGCCTGCGTTCCGGACGCCGCAACAAAACCGACCTGCGCCTGGTGGTAGAGACCACCACCACCATGGCTTACAAGAGCTTCCCTCTGCCGCCTAACGACAGCATTGATCACGACCGTCTGGTGATTGATCTAGAACGCCGTCAGACCGGCCAGCTGGCCAAACCTGCGGTGGTGAAAAACGCCGCCAGTTATGAATCCAACCGCCGCGACATTATTGTTGCTATTGATGCGGGGCATGGCGGAGAAGACCCGGGTGCCATCGGTGCCGGTAAAGCACGTGAGAAAGACGTGGTGCTGGCTATTGCCCGCGAACTGAACAACATGCTGGAGGCTGAGCCCGGATTTTCGCCTTTTATGGTGCGTACCGGCGATTACTACATCGGCCTGCGTGAGCGGTCTGAACGCGCGCGTAAAGTGAACGCCGACTTTTTTGTGTCAGTGCACGCCGATGCCTTTAAACACCCGAGTGCCAACGGCAGCTCTGTGTATGTGCTGTCCGACCGGGGAGCGACCTCGGAAGCGGCACGTTATCTGGCGGACAAAGAAAACGCCTCTGACCTGATCGGCGGCGTCAGTATCGGCGACCGCGAAGATCATCTGGCCATGACCCTGCTGGACCTGTCGATGACGGCCAAACGCAGCGCCAGTGTGGCGGTCGGCGATGAGATTCTCGGGGAAATGGGGAAAATCAGCCGCCTGCACAAAAAAAACGTGGAAGAAGCCGCTTTCGTGGTACTCAAGTCGCCGGATATGCCAGCGCTGCTGGTGGAGACCGGTTTTATTTCCAATCCGGATGAAGCCCGGCAGCTGAACACCAGAACGTATCAGCAGAAGATGGCACGTGCCATTTTTACCGGTATCAAAGACTATTTTTATCAGCACCCTCCGGCCGGTACCATGGTCGCCGCGCGACAGAAGGCCGCATCGCAGTTCACTGAATATGTGGTGCGCAGCGGTGACACCCTGTCGGAGCTGGCGGTCCGCAACGGTCTGGAAGTTCAGTACCTGCGCGACATCAACAGCCTGCATTCGGATGTTCTGAAAATCGGCCAGAAGCTCCGGATTCCGAGCTCATAACGCTCAGGCGTTGTTGCGGAGCCATTCCGGACAGCGCCACGACCTGTGGAACAGCATGAACAGAATTCATATTCTCTCCCCACGGCTTGCCAACCAGATTGCGGCGGGCGAAGTGGTCGAGAGACCGGCGAATATCCTCAAAGAACTGGTGGAAAATGCCCTCGACGCCGGTGCCCGCCACATCGATGTGGACGTCGAACAGGGTGGCATCAAGCTGCTGCGTATCCGTGATGACGGTCATGGTATCGGCAAAGACGATCTGCCGCTGTCGCTGAGTCGTCATGCCACCAGTAAAATAGGCACACTGGATGATCTTGAGGCTGTCGGCACACTGGGCTTCCGGGGTGAGGCACTGGCCAGTATCAGCTCCGTAACCCGCCTGACGCTGACCTCTCGCGAATCCGGGGCCGATGAAGCCTGGCAGGTACAGACCGAGGGGCGCGATATGCAGGCATCGGTCAGCCCGGCGGCACACCCGGTGGGCACCACGGTGGAAGTGCGTGATCTGTTCTTCAATACGCCTGCACGGCGCAAATTCCTGCGGACTGAAAAAACCGAATTCAGTCATCTGGAAGAAGGCCTGAAACGCCTGGCGCTGAGCCGCTACGACGTCGCCTTCAGCCTGCGTCACAACGGCCGCGTGATTCATTCCCTGCGCCCGGCCGAGCGCACCATCGATAAAGAAAAGCGCGTGGCGACCCTGCTCAGCCCGGATTTTATCGACAGCGCGGTACACATCGACACCGAAGCCGCGGGACTGCAGCTGCAGGGCTGGGTCGGTCAGCCGACCTTTTCACGCTCGCAGGCGGACATGCAGTACTTTTTTGTGAACGGCCGGGTAGTGCGTGACAAGCTGGTGGCGCACGCCATCAAACAGGCCTACCGCGATGTGCTGTATCACGGCCGTCATCCGGCGTTTGTGCTGTATCTCTGGCTCGACCCGCGTCTGGTCGATGTGAACGTGCATCCGACCAAACACGAAGTGCGTTTCCGCGATGGCCGTCTGGTGCACGACTTTCTGTTCCGCAGCCTGCACCGGGCCCTGGCCGAAGTGCGCCCTGATGCGACCGTCACGGAAAGCACAGGTGCTGATGGTTTCAGTCAGGGGCTTCAGTCACCGCCTGCGCCATCCGTCAGCGGGGTTCAGGCGGGTGAGTTCCGCCAGCAGGAGCGGCTCGACTGGCAGGCGGCCAATGCAACGCCGGAAAGGCAACCTTACAGCCCTTCTTACAGTGCTCCGGCAAAACCCGCTCGCGGGGACGTTGCGGAGCAGATGCAGAACTATGGTCAGATGCGTGCACCGCAGCCATTACCTGAGAGCGCACAGGCCGATATGCCGCCGCTTGGCTTTGCCATTGCCCAGCTGCACGGCATCTATATTCTGGCGCAGAACGCCCACGGTCTGGTGGTGGTGGATATGCACGCCGCGCATGAACGCATCACTTACGAGCGTCTGAAAGCGGCGCTGGACGATCAGGGGGTGCAGAGCCAGCCCTTACTGGTCCCGGAAACCCTGCACGTCAGTGAGCGTGAGGCCGATACCGCAGAAGAATACGCCGACGAATTCCGCAAACTCGGGGTTGAGCTGGCGCGTACATCGCCGGAGAGTCTGATCATCCGCCAGATACCGGTCTTACTGCAGCAGGCTTCTGCGCCACAACTGATCACGGACATGCTCGGCGATCTGATGGAACATGGCAGCTCCGACCGGCTTGAAGCCCACCGTAATGAACTGCTGTCGACCATGGCCTGCCACGGTTCCGTCCGTGCCAACCGTCGTCTGACGCTTCCGGAAATGAACGCATTGCTGCGGGATATGGAAGTCACCGAACGTTCCGGGCAGTGCAATCATGGTCGCCCGACCTGGACACAGATGACCATGGCCGAGCTGGACAAGCTCTTCCTGCGGGGGCGTTGATGGAAACAAACCTCCTGCCACCGGCCATCTTCCTTATGGGGCCGACCGCCTCCGGTAAAACCGCCCTGGCGCTGGAGCTGGTGAAGCACTACCCGTGCGACATCATCAGTGTTGATTCGGCGCTGATTTATAAAGACATGGACATAGGCACCGCCAAGCCCGATGCCGCCCTGCTGGCGCAGGCGCCGCACCGCCTGATCGACCTGATTGATCCGGCGGAGGCCTATTCCGCCGCGACATTCCGCAGAGACGCACTGCGGGAAATGGCGGACATTACCGCCTCTGGTCGCATTCCGCTGCTGGTGGGCGGCACGATGATGTACTTTAAATTCCTGCGTGATGACTCCGCTGACCTGCCCGAAGCTGATGAGTCCCTGCGTGCGCAATTACTCGAAGACGGACTGCGTGACGGCTGGCCAGCGATGCATGCGCGTCTTGCAGAGGTGGATCCGGAGGCGGCGCGGCGGTTAAAACCGATGGATTCGCAACGTATCCAGCGCGCACTGGAAGTGTATCTGGTCTCGGGTAAAACCCTGACTGAGCATTGGGCTGAGCAACAGAGTGAATCCTTACCGTATCAGGTGGTCAATCTGGCGGTCTGTCCGCCGGACCGGAAGCGTCTGCATCAGCGTATTGAGCAGCGCTTCCGTGACATGCTGGGGCAGAACTTTGTCAGCGAGGTTCAGGCTCTGCGCGAACGTGGCGACCTGCATAAAAATCTGCCGTCCATGCGTTGTGTCGGCTACCGTCAGGTATGGGATTATCTCGATGGCGAATACGGCTACGATGAGATGGTGGAGAAGGGCATTGCCGCCACCCGGCAACTGGCAAAACGTCAGATTACCTGGCTGCGCAGCTGGCCTGATTTACACTGGCTCGACACAGATGATCCCGATATATTGCGAAATACCTTGAAAATACCTGCGGTCAAGGCCATATTTAGCGCATCGGCCTGACTTGGGACTTGTTTCGTACTGACGCGTCATATTTGTGACAGTCTGAATAAAAATTTCTCCGGGCTGTTTTGGGGCTTTTCTTCTTTTTATCACCATCCCTGTATTGGATGGCTACTTCCGTATCAGGAGTAAATCATGTCAAAAGGGCAGTCATTACAAGACCCTTATCTCAATCAGTTGCGCAAGGAACGTGTCCCTGTATCCATCTTCCTGGTCAACGGTATCAAGCTGCAGGGACAGATCGAGTCGTTCGATCAGTTCGTTATTCTGCTGAAAAATACTGTATCCCAGATGGTTTATAAGCACGCTATTTCTACTGTAGTGCCTTCGCGGAATGTCCGTCTGACGCCGTCAGACCTCGGTACCGAGAGCGACAGCGAGTAATCTCCGGAGCCAATTAATTGTTCTTTGAACGTCCGGATTCCGGAAATGAAGCTGTGGTTATGGTCCACGTGGATTTTCCGGAAGGCGACAACCGTGAAGACCTGGACGAGTTCCGTGAACTGGTGATTTCTGCCGGTGCGGACCCCGTCGATCTGATAACCACCCGCCGGGTAACCCCGGACACCCGGACTTTTATCGGCAAAGGCAAAGTCGAAGACGTCGCCGCTGCGCTGCGTCTGCACGGCGCTGAGCTGGTGATTTTCAACCACGCCCTCTCTCCCAGTCAGGAACGTAACCTGGAGCGTGAGCTGCAGGCGCGTGTGCTTGACCGTACCGGTCTGATTCTCGATATTTTTGCCCAGCGTGCGCGTACCCACGAAGGTAAGTTGCAGGTTGAACTGGCGCAGCTGGAACATCAGTCGACCCGCCTTATCCGCGGCTGGACTCACCTTGAGCGTCAGAAGGGCGGTATCGGTATGCGTGGCCCGGGGGAAACCCAGCTTGAAACCGACCGTCGTCTGCTGCGTGAACGGGTAAAAAATATTAATGCCCGACTCGAGAAAGTCCGCGCTCAGCGCGATCTTAACCGCCGTGCGCGTAAGCGCTCCGAAGTACCGACTGTTGCAATTGTTGGTTATACCAACGCCGGTAAATCCACCCTGTTTAATGCCCTGACCACGTCAGAGGTGTACGCGGCTGACCAGCTGTTCGCTACCCTCGATCCGACTCTGCGCCGTCTGCAGGTGCCGGATCTGGGTGAAGTGGTGCTGGCCGATACGGTGGGTTTTATCCGTCATCTGCCGCATAAACTGGTTGAGGCATTCCGTGCCACTCTGCAGGAAGCCGCTGAAGCCGATCTGCTGCTGCACGTGATCGATGCCGCCAGCCCGGAACGTGATGGCAATATCCGTGAAGTGGAAAAGGTACTGCGTGAAATCGGTGCCGATGCGCTGCCGCAGCTGAGGGTGTACAACAAAATTGATCTGATCCCGGCCGCACAGGCCCGCCTGGACTGCAATGAACATGGCGACCCGGCGGTGGTGTGGTTATCGGCACGCGAACAACAGGGCTTCAGTGGCCTGCTTGAAGGCATTGCCGGCCTGCTGGGGCAGGAACTGTTTGAAGCCGACCTCAGCCTCAATCCGGACGATGCCCGCCTGCGTGCACTTCTTTACGAAGAAGGAGCTGTCCGCGAGGAAACTTTCGGGGATGATGGCGGCATGAAATTACAGGTAAGGATGCAGCTGCAGGACTTCCGCCGGGTATTGGCCCGTGCCGGTGTCCGAGAAGAACGTTTTATCAGCGTCCCGTCTGATCCCTGGTGAGCGCGTCTCACCGGGAACAGGTCCCGGAACCCGGGAAATCCGGGCTGTCCCTCACTCTGAAATGGGCTATCATGCTCACCGACCCGGCCTGGAAGATGCATCAGGCCAGAACAGACTTGCACACGGCTGGAGTAAAATATGGCCTGGAATGAGCCTGGGGGAAATAACCCCAAGGACCCTTGGGGAAATAAAAACCGTGGGAACAATAATAATGGTGGCGGCGGAAATCAGCCACCGGATCTGGATGAAGCCATCCGTAAACTGCTGGATAAACTCGGTTCTATGTTCGGTGGTAATAAACCGTCCGGTAACGGCGACGGTGGTTTCTGGGGCTTCATAATCGTCCTCGCCATTGTCGGCGCTGTCTTCCTGGCCCTGAGTTCCGTCTACACCCTGGATGAACAGGAGCGTGGTGTGGTCCTGCGTACCGGTAAGTACGAACGTACTGAAATGCCGGGTCTGCGTTTCCGCATTCCGATCATTGAAGATGTGATCAAAGTGAACGCCACCCGTGTGCGCGAAACTGAACTGCGTGAAAGCATGCTGACCGAAGACGAGAACATCGTCGAAGTGCAGCTCAACGTTCAGTACCGTGTGACTGATCCTGTGTCGTACGCTCTGCGTGTGGAAAACCCGGAAGCCAGTCTGGCTTCTGCTGCGGAAAGCGCGCTGCGTCATGAAGTCGGTTCGACCGAAATGGACCTGATCCTGACCACAGGACGTGTGGTTCTCGCCGAAGGCGTAAAAGCCCGTCTGCAGAATTACCTGGATGAATACGAAACCGGTATCACGCTGACCAACGCCAACATCAAGGGCGCCACACCGCCTGCGGCTGTGAAAGAAGCGTTCGACGATGTGCAGCGCGCCAAGCAGGATAAAGACCGCTACATCAACGATGCCGAAGCCTACGCCAACTCCGTGGTACCTGAGGCCCGTGGTCGTGCCCAGCGTCAGATGGAAGAAGCCCGCGCCTACAAAGACCGAGTGATAGCCCGCGCGGAAGGTGAAGCGGAACGTTTCGAGAAGCTGCTGACCGAATACAACAAGGCGCCGCAGGTGACCCGTGAGCGTCTGTACATTGATGCCATCACAGAAGTGTACACAAGGTCGTCCAAAGTCCTGGTGGATGTCGAGGGTGGTAACAACATGATGTATCTGCCTCTGGATCAGCTGACCCGTCAGGTGCAGACCGTCAGCGGACAGGCCGGTGCTATGAGCCAGAGTGATATTTCGCGTCTGACCGATCAGGTTCTGAGTGAACTGCGCGCCCGTCAGAATTCAACCAGCACCACACGCCGGGAGGGTCGTTAATGTCTGCCAGAGTATTAAGTTTTCTGATTGCGGTTGCCGTTATTGTCCTGGCACTGAGTCAGTCGCTGGTGATCGTTAAAGAAACTGAACGTGCCATCAAACTGAAATTCGGTCAGATCGTGGATGCCGACATGTCACCGGGTCTCGACTGGAAGGTGCCTTTCATGGAAACCGTGAAACGCTTTGATGCCCGGGTCCTGACGCTGGATACCAATCCGCAGCGTTTCCTGACGTCCGGTAAGAAATACGTGATCGTCGATTCCTATGCCAAATGGCGCATTAAAGACGTGCGGGCTTACTACCAGGCCTCATCCGGTGACCGTCGCCGTGCCGAAGCCCTGCTGGAAAACCTGGTCAACAAAGGCCTGCGTGATGAAATCGCCGCGCGCAGTATGTATGAGGTTGTTTCCGGTGAGCGTGATCAGCTGATGACCAAGCTCACCGCCCAGCTGAATACCGAAACTCAGTTTGAACTGGGCATCGAAGTGCTGGACGTGCGCGTTAAGGCCATTGACCTGCCGGACGAGCTGAGCAACAACGTCTATGACCGTATGTCGGCGGAACGTGGCCGTGAGTCCCGTGAGATCCGTTCGCAGGGTAAAGAGCTGGCGGAAGGGATCGAAGCGGACGCCGACCGTCAGAAGACCGTCATCGAAGCCGAAGCTTACCGTGATGCCGAGCGCATCCGTGGTGAAGGGGACGCTGAAGCGGCAGGTATCTATGCTTCGGCCTTCAATAAAAACCCGGAGTTCTATTCCTTTACCCGCAGTCTCAAGGCCTACACCGAGACCTTCAACAGTGGCGACATGCTGCTGCTGGAGCCTGACAGCGACTTCTTCCGCTACCTGAAGGACGCGAAAGGCAAGTAACTGCGTCAGCAGCCGCCCCTGAATGTACCCATTCGGGTGCGGCTTTGGTAAAATCACAGAAACCGGGCAGATGTCCCGGTTTTTTTGTGCGGTCTGTTCGCCGGTATGCCGGTACTGCGGGCCGGTGACACAGGGCACAGGGGCATTCTTTGAACACCGATCTCTGGCATGAGCTGGCACTGGCCATCAGCCTGGTATTTATCATCGAAGGCATTCTGCCTTTCCTGTATCCTTCGCGCTGGCGGCGTATGGTCGCCATGCTGGCCAGAACCGACAACCGCACCATGCGGATGATGGGTCTCAGCAGTATGCTGATCGGGCTGGCCCTGCTTTATCTGATTAACAATTGAGTCTGCGTCTGCACGCAGGCCCTGAGGCTGGAAGATGACAAACGCCGACCGCTGGCTGTTGCCGGATGGTATTGATGAAATTCTGCCACCGCAGGCCAGAAGTATCGAACAACTTCGCCGCCACCTGCTGGATTACCTGGATAACTGCGGTTATGACCTGGTCATCCCGCCAGCACTGGAATATCTCGATTCCCTGCTGACCGGCACCGGCAAAGATCTGGATCTGAAAACCTTCAAGGTGACTGACCAGCTGTCCGGCCGCCTGATGGGGCTGAGCGCCGATACCACGCCACAGGTTGCCCGTATCGATGCTCACAGTCTGGCACCGGAGGGCATCAGCCGCCTGAGCTACTGCCGGACAGTGTTCCATACCAAGCCGGGTTCACTGCTGGCCAGCCGCACGCCGACCCAGATCGGCGCCGAACTTTATGGCGAAGCGGGCATCCGTGCGGATGTTGAGATCATCAGCGTGATGCTGAGTCTGCTCGAACAGAGTGGCATCAGCAGTGTGCACCTGGATATCGGCAATGTTGGCCTGTTCCGCATTCTGGCGTCAGCAGCAGAACTGACTGACAGCCAGCTGAATGAACTGTCGGATCTGTTGAAGCTGCGTTGCAGCAGTGACACCCGCGGCTGGCTGAAAACGAATCTGTCTGATCAGACCCTGATTCAGGCCTTCTCTGTGCTGGCGGATCTGCAGGGCAGTACCGCTTCACTGAAAGAGCGTCTGAACGAACTTCAGGGGCTGGTACCGGATACCGCTGAAGAAATTGGTTACCTCCGTGAAGTGACTGACCGTCTGAGTCAGCGCTTTCCGGAGATCAGCATGACCTGTGATCTGACCGAACTGCGCGGCTATGATTACCATACGGGTCTGGTGTTTGCGGCGTATGTCCCCGGTTATGGCGATGCCGTAGCACAGGGTGGCCGTTACGACGAAACTGGTGCGGTGTTCGGCCGTGCCCGTC
Organism: Thalassolituus sp. UBA674; assembly: GCA_002298335.1. Taxonomy (GTDB): domain Bacteria; phylum Pseudomonadota; class Gammaproteobacteria; order Pseudomonadales; family Oceanobacteraceae; genus Thalassolituus. The sequence continues at coordinate 121,690 of DBNK01000027.1, read as the reverse complement.
CGGCCACCGGTTTCAGTGCTGACCTCAAGGTGCTGGCGCGCCTTGGTCAGCGCAACGCCGGTGAAAAACTTTGCGTATCTGCCCCGGTGTCGGATGACCCGGCACTGTGGCAGACCATCCAGCAGCTGCGCAGCGAAGGCAAACGCGTGCTGGTACAACTGAATGAAGACGACATCCCCTGCGATCAGCGTCTGCAACTTATTGATGGTCAGTGGCAGCTGACTTCCGCCTGATAATTGGGAACAAACACCATGGGTAAAAATGTTGTTGTCCTCGGCACCCAGTGGGGTGACGAAGGGAAAGGTAAAATCGTTGACCTGCTGACCGAAAAAGCAGCCGCCGTCGTACGTTTTCAGGGCGGCCATAACGCCGGTCATACACTGGTGATCAACGGTGAAAAAACCGCACTGCACCTGATCCCGTCCGGTATCCTGCGTGATGGCGTGACCTGCGTGATTGGTAACGGTGTGGTACTGGCGCCGGATGCACTGCTGAAAGAAATTAACGCACTGGAAGCCCGTGGCGTACCTGTGATGGAGCGTCTGCGTGTTTCCCACGCCTGTCCGCTGATCATGCCGTACCACGCGGCACTGGACCAGGCCCGTGAAATCAAACGCGGCAACGACAAAATCGGTACTACCGGCCGCGGTATCGGCCCGGCGTATGAAGACAAGGTCAGCCGTCGCGGTCTGCGCGTTGGTGACATGTACCAGCCGGAATTTGCCGACAAGCTGAAAGAAGTGATGGAATACCATAACTTCGTACTCACCAATTACTACGGTGTGGATGCGGTCAGCTATGAAGACACACTGGCTGCGGCACTGGACTGGGCGGCACAGATCAAAGACATCGTTGTAGACGCGGTCGATCTGGTGCACAGCGTGCGCCTGAGCGGCGGTGACATCATGTTCGAAGGTGCCCAGGGCACACTGCTGGACATCGACCACGGTACCTACCCGTTCGTAACCTCATCCAACACCACCGCCGGTGGTGTCGCGACCGGTTCCGGCGTCGGCCCGCTGTATCTGGACCAGATCCTGGGGATCACCAAAGCCTACACCACCCGCGTAGGCTCAGGCCCGTTCCCGACCGAACTGTTCGACAAAGTCGGCGAGCATCTGTCGGTAAAAGGTAACGAAAAAGGCACCACCACCGGCCGTGCACGCCGTTGTGGCTGGTTCGATGCCATGCTGGTGAAGCACTCCATCCGTGTGAACTCCATCAACACCATCTGTCTGACCAAGCTCGACGTGCTCGACGGTCTGGACACCATCCGCGTGTGTGTGGGTTATGAAGACGAGAACGGCAACCGCCTGAACGTCCCGGCCAGTGCCGACCAGTTCTGCAAAATCAAACCGGTCTACAAAGACCTGCCGGGCTGGAAGGAAACGACTTTCGGCGCACGCAGCATGGCCGACCTGCCGGACAACGCCCGTGCCTACATCCGCTTTATTGAAGACGCCATTGAAGCACCGATCGATATCATCTCCACCGGCCCTGACCGCGAAGAGACCATCGTTCTGCGTCACAGCTTCAGTATCTGATTGCAGACGCTGATGTTGATTCAAAAAGAGCCCTGCGGGGCTCTTTTTTATTGGGTTGGATATCACTTCGTGTGCAACCGAGGGCACACTTAAATCTGGCTTGCCCGTTTCTGGCTTCTGTCGTTCTCCGGCTGATATGAGCTCTAACACCCCTCCGGCGTGAACCCATGCACCAGGGTCTTAACTGAGAAAGGTGCTTCTTTATCTTCTGCCTTCACCTCAACCCGTGTGGCATCTGCCGGTACTTTGAAGTCACCCCAGGCGTTCAGGCGCCAGATATTTTCGCCGTCCATATCCTTTGCCATGCAGTATTCGTGGGTGTCGCCATGAATCACAAGCACCGGTTTTAATTGGCCGCTGGCGTCTTTGAAGTCTGCGGCAAGTTCGCTGAGGCGCTGGCGGTAGGCCAGATAGGGGTCGCACTCCCGCGGATTGCCAGAGCTGCAGGCGACATCTTTGTATTTCACCTGAGTGATATCGGCATGATGGCTGACGATGAGGGCGTCTGCTGCGCTGTTACGGGCGTTTTCAAACGCTAGGGTGAGCCAGCTGAGGTTGGCGGAGTCGCGTGCTGCGACCTGATTCAGGGTGTCTGCTTCATCGCTCTTTAGGATCTGTACGCGGCCGTTGCTGGTACCGGTCTGATGCAGGGTGACAAACTGGGTATTGTGCAGCTGCCAGAGGCTGTTTTCCGGATAACCGGGCTGGGTTCTGAGGTGCCAGTCTGCGGGATAATCGGGCATATCCCGGACGATCTGCTGGCGCACTTCGTCGAGCATTTCCAGTTCAGAAACCGGGTGTGTCAGAGTAAGGCGGTCGCAGTCGGTCCATTCATTGTCACCGGGTGTGTATACGGTACGGCCGGGCAGCAGGTTCAGCAATTGACGGTGACGCATTTCAAAAAAGGTTTTTGAGCAGGAATCACCACCGGACTTGATATCGCCCACGTGAATCAGCAGAGGCGTTTTCGAGGTCTGAATGGCTGCGAAAATGGGGCCGTTGAGAGCGTCTTCTTCGGCGGTGCTGTAGGGCATGTCGCCGACCACAACGAAGGACAGCGGTGTATTGTCTGAGTCTTCAGACAGAGCCTGTGAGGATGCCAGCGACAGCAGCACGGTTAAGGTGGCTGTGCTGATCAGGTGCTGGCGGGCTGGCATAAGGCTCTCCGGTGTTTATTGACTGCGGAAGTTCTGCAGGACAGGAATTCAGAATGGTATGGATCCCGTGCTTAAAGCACGGGATGACGAACAGAGACTCCGTGGCCTGGCAGTCTGTGGTTATTTCTTCCCCACAATATCCCGGGGGTCATTACGGCGAACGTTCAGTTCCGTAGGGTGCGCAGTGCGCACCCTGCATTGTTCATTTTTCTTCCGGCTTGGGAGCGAGGTCACAGGCCGGAGAATCAGGGGCACCCTTATTTCTTCACCACAATATCATAGAGATCTTTACGGCGATCTTTCAGGTTTCTGACAGAGCCTTCGCTGTTGAGGATTTTCAGCTTATCCATGTCGAGATCCGAGAACAGCAGCATTTCAGTATTGGCGGTGGCTTCTGACAGTACGGCATCGTGCGGGAAGGGGAAGTCAGACGGTGTCAGTACCGCAGACTGGCTGTACTGTACGTCGAGGCTTTCTACTTCCGGCAGGTTACCGACGCTGCCGGCAATCACCACGTAGCATTCATTTTCAATGGCGCGGGCCTGGGCACAGTGGCGTACGCGCAGGTAGCTGTTTTTGGTGTCGGTCCAGAAAGGCACGAACAGAATTTCCATGCCCTGTTCCGACATGATGCGAGGCAGTTCAGGGAATTCCACGTCGTAACAGATGAGAATACCGACTTTACCGGCGTCGGTCTCAAAGACACCGATCTGGTTTCCGCCTTTAATGACCCAGTCATTTTTCTCATGCGGAGTAATATGTATTTTGCGCTGCTCATCCACTTTACCGCTGCGGTGGCAGAGGTAAGACACGTTATAAATGCTGCCGTCTTCGTTCAGTGGCATGGAGCCGGTGATGATATTGGCGTTGTATTCCACCGCCATACGCGACATGGCATCGCGGATCTGGTCGGTGAATCCGGCTAAAAAGCGGATGGCTTCTGTCTGTGAGGTTTCTTCACACAGCCCCATTAATGGCGCGTTGAAAAATTCCGGAAAAAGAATGAAGTCACACTGATAATCGGAGACAGTATCGACGAAATACTCGACCTGTTTCAGCAGTTCCTCAACCGATTGAACGGTACGCATCTGCCATTGTACGGCTCCGATTCGCACGGTGGTTTTGCGGAAATCCAGAACTGTATCCGTGGGTTCATAAAAGATGTTGTTCCACTCCAGCAGGGTGGCGTAACCGCTGGATTCTTCGTCTTCCGGCAGATATTTTTTCAGCAGTCGCGTGACCTGAAAATCGTTGGATAACTGGAAGGTTAAAATCGGATCGTAAATCTCTTTGGCGGCGACTTTACCGATGAATTCCGCCGGGGTCATTTCATTGCGGTAAGTGTGGTAACTCGGGATACGGCCACCGGCCAGAATCGCGCGGAAATTGTACTGACGGCAGAGTTCTTTCCGTGCATCGTAAAGACGGCGGCCAATCCGCATGCCCCGGTGCGATTTACGGATAACGACATCCAGACCGTAGAGCGCGTTACCTTCCGGATTATTGAAGACGTTGTCGTTGCTGTCGACGATGTCTTCGTAGGTGTGGGGGTTGGAAAAACGCTGATAATCCACCTGTACTGCGAGCGCGATGCCGACCAATTCATCGCCGTCGACGACACCGATCTGGCCTTCCGGGAATTCTTCAATCAGACGCTGGATGGTGTGCTCTGGCCAGGCGCCGCCGAGTTCCGGATAGGCTTCATCCATCATCTGCTTGATCTGGCTGTATTGCGCGAAAGTCAGGTTGCAGAGTTCAAGGTGGGGTTTATCAGACAGCATGGCGTTCTCTCTTGGTCATGTAGTTTGGGGCTGCAGGGAAGACAGATCTCCGCTGTCGGGGTTCCGGCCACCGGGTTCCGGCCACCGGGTTCCGGCCACCGGTCAGAGCCGTTCGGTTAAAAAATCCAGCAGGATACGTATTTTCGGTGACAGCTGGCGGCCGGGCGGATACAAGGCCCAGACTCCTTCTTCGTCGGGAGCGTAGTCAGTGAGTATTTCAATCAGCTCACCGCGCTCCAGATGCTCACGGGTATAGTAATCGGGCAGCTGGATAATTCCGAGCCCCCGCAATGCGGCATCGAGTAATGCGCTGCCACTGTTGCAGCGCAGGCGTCCCTGAATCCTGAGCATACGCTCCCCGCTGTCGTCCCGGAAGCGCCAGTAGTCGAGTGTGCCCATCAGACAGTTATGACCGGCCAGCTGCGACAGGGCCCGGGGCGTGCCCCAGCGAGCCAGATACTCCGGCGAGGCGCAGGTGTTGAGAAAGCGGCCACTCAGGCGGCGGGCAATCAGCTGCGGGGTGTCGGCGCGTCCAAGGCGGATGGCAAGGTCATAGTCATCGGCGATCAGGTCGAGCTTTTCGTTGGTCAGCTCACAATAGAGGCGGATGTCCGGGTACTGCAGCAGGAAGTCGTTGAGCAGAACGGTGAGATGTCGCTCCCCCCAGGTGACCGGCGCGGTCAGGCGGATCAGACCCTGTGGCACACTCTGCAGCTGCTGCACGGCGTGCCCGGCATCGTTGAGGGCCTCAAGCAGCGGACGGCACGACTGATAATAGAGTTGCCCGGCTTCGGTCAGGTGCACGCGGCGGGTTGTACGGTACAGCAGGTCGGTACCGAGACGTTTTTCCAGCATACGCACCTGACGGCTCACCTGAGCGGTGGAAATGTCCAGATGATCAGCTGCGCGGGTGAAGCTCTGGGCGTCCGCGACGGCGACAAATTCACTCACACCCTGCCAAAGACTCATTATTACCTATATGTAACAGTGATTTTATATTTACCCAGATTATCTCTATCTGGTAACGAACTACAATGCTTCCTACGAATTAATTTCAGGAGTATTGCATGTCTGAGACCATTACCTGCCGCGCTGCCATTGCCTGGAAAGCCGGAGAGCCTCTGTCGATCGAAGAGGTACAGGTTGCCCCGCCGAAAGCTGGTGAGGTGCGTGTGAAAATCGTCGCTACCGGCGTTTGCCACACGGATGCTTTCACACTGTCCGGTGATGATCCGGAAGGTATTTTTCCTGCCATCCTCGGTCATGAGGGCGGCGGTATTGTTGAATCGGTTGGCGAGGGCGTGACCAGCCTGAAGCCGGGCGATCACGTGATTCCGCTGTACACCGCCGAGTGTGGCAAGTGTAAGTTCTGTCTGTCTGGCAAAACCAACCTGTGTCAGGCCGTACGTGCCACTCAGGGTAAAGGTCTGATGCCGGATGGTACCACCCGTTTTACCTGCAAGGGTGAGCCGATTTTCCATTATATGGGCTGTTCGACCTTCTCTGAGTACACGGTTCTGCCGGAAATCTCTCTGGCCAAGGTCAACCCGGAAGCCCCGCTGGAAGAAGTCTGTCTGCTTGGCTGTGGTGTTACCACAGGTATGGGTGCGGTGATGAATACGGCCAAGGTGGAAGAGGGCGCTACGGTTGCCATTTTCGGTCTCGGTGGTATCGGTCTGTCGGCCATTATCGGTGCGACCATGGCCAAGGCCTCGCGCATTATCGCCATTGATATCAATGAGTCCAAGTTTGAACTGGCGACCAAGCTGGGTGCCACTGACTGCATCAACCCGAAAAACTACGACAAGCCGATTCAGGACGTGATCGTTGAGCTGACCGACGGCGGTGTCGATTACTCGTTCGAGTGTATCGGCAACGTGAACGTGATGCGTTCCGCTCTGGAATGCTGTCACAAAGGCTGGGGTGAGTCTGTGATCATCGGTGTGGCCGGTGCCGGGCAGGAAATCTCTACCCGTCCGTTCCAGCTGGTGACTGGCCGCGTCTGGCGTGGCAGTGCCTTTGGTGGCGTGAAGGGCCGTTCTGAGCTGCCGGATTACGTTGAGCGTTACCTGGCCGGTGAGTTCAAACTCAGCGACTTTATCACGCATACCATGCCGCTGGATCAGATCAACGAAGCCTTTGACCTGATGCACGAAGGGAAAAGCATCCGCAGTGTCATTCATTACTGAGGATGGGGCCGATGAAAAAGATCAGTGAATACCGCTGCTTTGACGGCCGTCAACTGCAGTACACGCACGATTCGGATGTGCTCGGCTGTGAAATGCGCTTCGGCGTATTTCTGCCGCCACAGGCGGAATCCCGCCCGGTGCCCGTGCTTTACTGGCTCTCCGGGTTGACCTGTACCGATGAAAACTTTACCCAGAAAGCCGGGGCCCAGCGTCTGGCATCGGATCTCGGTATAGCTCTGATTATGCCGGATACTTCCCCGCGTGGTGACGGTGTGCCGGATGATCCGGACGGAGCGTATGACTTTGGCCATGGTGCCGGTTTTTACCTGAATGCCACGCAGGCTCCCTGGGATAAAAACTACCGCATGTACGATTATGTGGTGAATGAGCTGCCGGAAATTGTGGAAGCAGAATTCCCGGTTACCGCGGCCCGTGCCATCAGTGGTCATTCCATGGGTGGCCACGGTGCGATCACCATTGGTCTGAAAAACCCGGGGCGTTACCGTTCCATTTCGGCGTTCAGCCCTATCTGTCATCCGCTGGACTGCCCCTGGGGTGACAAGGCGCTGCGCCGTTATCTGGGAGATGACCGTACCCTGTGGGAAAAATACGACTCAGTCGAGTTGATGAAAAAAGCTCAGATCCAGCTGCCGATGCTGGTGGATCAGGGCCTGGCGGACAGCTTCCTTGAGGAACAGCTGAAGCCGGAAACCCTCGAAGCCGCTGCTGCAGAAACCAGTTACCCGCTGACTCTGCGCCAGCACGAAGGCTACGACCACAGCTACTTTTTCATCTCGAGTTTTATCGAAGATCATCTGCGCTTTCATGCGCAATATCTTAAATAGTTCTCCACGGAATATTGCATTCCTTCTTTTGCCCGGCCCCCGCCGGGTTTTTTTTTGCTTTTTTCATGGCCAACCGGTGTCGGAATAAAAAGATGCGGGATGATTGGCTGGCCGGGATAGCTGAACATACTTTAACTCACCCTTCAGAGCGGCCAATCCCTGTTGCCTGTGCCGCCCGGCTTCCTTAAGGTGGCAGAACAATAATTATCCGCAGTTGCAGGAGTTCTGATGACGGCGAACGCCAACCCCAATTCCTCCGGATCTGGCCAGAAAGGTTTTCTCGGCTTTGTAGAGCGCGTCGGTAATGGATTGCCCGATCCGGTATTTATTTTCTTTTATCTGATTCTCGGTCTGATCGGTGTGTCGCTCATCTGCGCCTTCACCGGCGTTTCAGCCTTGCATCCGACACAGCTGGCAGCCGATGGCTCACCGCTGCTGATTGAGGCTCAGAGCCTGCTCTCAGGGGATAACATCAAAAAACTCTGGACGGAAATGCCCGCCACCTTCACGCACTTCCACCCGCTGGGTTATGTGCTGGTGGTGATGCTGGGCGCCGGTGTGGCAGAGCGTTCCGGTCTGTTTGCCAGCGGTATCCGTCAGGCCATGCGCAATGCGCCGACCACATTGCTGACACCAGTGGTTGCTCTGGTGGCCATGCTCTCCAACCACGCGGCAGATGCCGGTTACGTGGTGATGATTCCACTGGCGGCGTTTATTTACGCAGCGGCCGGGCGTCATCCGCTGGCGGGTATCGCGGCCGGTTTTGCCGGGGTATCCGGTGGTTTCTCGGCCAACGTGACGCCGGGTCAGCTGGATGCGCTGCTGTTCGGTATTACCGAAGCCTCCATGGATGCCTCTCAGATTGACGCTGGCTGGTCAATGAACATCGCCGGTAACTGGTACTTCATTATCGCGCTGCTGGTGATTTATCTGCCAGTGATCTGGTACGTGACAGATAAAGTCATTGAGCCACGTCTGGACAAGTGGACGCCGGGTGCAGAGCACGGTGCTGTTGGTAATGCTGAAGAAGACAAGCCGCTGACCGACGTTGAGAAGAAAGGTCTGCGCTGGGCCGGGTATGCGATTCTGGGTGTGGTTGTGGCCTGGCTGCTGATGACCTTTGGCCCGGGCACGCCGCTGCTGAATGACGAAACCGCCGTGGATGGCCAGCCCTGGTACGTCACTGCCACGCCGTTTTTCAAATCCCTGGTTGCTGGGTTTTTTATTCTGTTTCTGGCATCCGGCTGGGCCTACGGTAAAGCTGCCGGCACCATCAAAGACCACCGCGATCTGGTGGCCATGATGTCTGAATCCATGAAAGACATGGGCTACTATCTGGTGCTGGCGTTTGCTGCTGCGCACTTTGTGGCCATGTTCAACTGGTCCAATCTGGGCCTGATCACCGCCGTGCACGGTGCCCATGTGATTGAGCAGAGTGGTCTGCCGCTGCCGCTGGCGATGGGATTGATTGTGCTGTTCTCGGCGTTTCTGAATCTGTTTGTCGGTTCGGCCAGTGCCAAATGGGCCCTGCTGGCACCCGTACTCGTACCTATGCTGTTGTTATTGGGCATCAGCCCGGAAGGTGCGACGGCAACTTACCGTGTGGGTGATTCCGCCACCAACATCATTTCACCGCTGATGGTGTACTTCCCTCTGGTGCTGATTTTTGCCCAGCGTTGGCAGAAAGACTTTGGTATCGGCTCACTCACGGCCATGATGATTCCGTACTCGGTATGGATGCTGATAACCGGTGTGCTGCTGACGGTGTTCTGGGTGCTGCTCGGCCTGCCACTGGGGCCCGGGGCTCCGGTCGGCTTTGAGCTGATCACTTCAGGAACAGTGACCCCATGAGCTGGCTGGGCAAGCGCGTGACGCGCAATAAAATGCACTGGCTGACAGCCGCACTGTTTATGGCGGCGGGTGTTTATATGTTCGTCTCAGAGGTGCCTGCAACGGGCGCCTTCTTTCTGATTGCCGGTCTGTGCTGGCCGGTGATCATGAAGTTCGCAGAACCAGAGCAGAAGCCATAACCCGCTCTGACAGCGGACTGTTCTGTTTGCCATGTCCGCTGTACGTCTTTCTTTTTCCCACGCTACCTGCGCCCCTTCTGCGGGTTTCTCCCGCCGGACATCTGAGTGATTGTCCGTTCACCGGAACAGTCTGATTCGCCTTTCTGTTATTAATGCAAATCAATGTCATTTGCATTATTGTCGCGCCTGATCTTCAGCCCGGCCCGCTTCAGGCGGTCCGGCTATCACACACCCTCCCGGAGTCAGATTATGTTTTACCCTTCCCCCGCTCAGTGTGCAGCTGCGCTGATGCTGTTTACCGTCGTTGCACCTCTGGCACAGGCAGCCACAGAAGACGCCCCGGTTGAGCTGGATGATTATGTGGTAACGGCGTCGGGCTATCAGCAGAAAATCGTGAACGCACCGGCGTCGATCTCAGTGATCAGTAAAGAAGAGCTGGAGAAAAAATCCTACCGTTCCATTGTCGATGCGGTGCAGGATATCCCCGGTGTGTTCGTTACCGGAGGCGGTAACATGCAGGACATCAGCATCCGCGGTATGGATGACCCCTACACCCTGTATCTGGTGGATGGCCGTCCGGTATCGGCGGGCCGCTCGGTGAATACCAACGGCGCAGATGGTGGCAAGCAGATCGGCCTGCCGCCGTTGTCGATGGTCGAGCGTATTGAAGTGATCCGTGGGCCCATGTCGTCGCTCTATGGTTCTGAAGCTATGGGCGGTGTGGTGAACGTCATTACCCGCGCGGCGCCGGATGTCTGGGGTGGTGAACTCGGCGCCCAGTACACACATTCCCTGAATGACATCAGCAACGACACCTGGACCACAGACCTTTATCTGGGTGGCCCGCTGGTCAGTGACACACTTGGGCTGGAGCTGACCGGCAGTTTTATTCATCTGGATGAAAGCGACTACGCCGGTGGCGATGACAATGCCGCGAGTAATCCGGAGTCGGATACCCGCAGTCTGGGTGCCAGCCTGAGCTGGGATGTCAGTGAGCAGAACCGGCTGGGCTTTGATTACGATTACGCCAAATTATCGTTTGATCACGCCCCCGGACGTTCTCTGCCAGACGATGCTGACCCGGTTGCCTACGACTACAGCAAAGAGATGTTCAGCCTCAGTCACAACGGCCGTTATGGCCGTCTGAGCACCACCACCTATCTGCAGCAGGATCTGTCAGAGCGGGTGCAGACGGACGATAAAAAAGAAGAGATCATCACCCTCAACAGCCAGGCGACCTACGTCTCTGACCGTCATGTCTATACCCTGGGCGGGCGCTACAAAACTGAGACCTTAGTGGACGAGACCAACGGTCTGCTCGACGCCAATGTTGCAGGAGCCACTGATACCGTAGACCGCTGGATTGCCGCCGTCTTTGTCGAGGCAGAATGGAAGCTGGCTGAATCTCTGGGGCTGACCACCGGGGTGCGTTACGACGATGACGAGCTGTTCGGCGGACACCTGTCACCGCGCGCCTATCTGAACTGGCACAGCAGCGAGCGCCTGACCTTTAAAGGTGGTATTTCCACCGGTTATTCGCAGCCGTCATTAGCAAATGCGACCGCCGGATTTGGCCGCGGTACCGGAGGCAGTGGCTCACCGAACCTGACCGCCGATGGCACGCCGATTTCGCGCGCGCTGATCGTCGGCAACCCGGACCTGAAACCGGAAACCAGTGTGAACTACGAGGCCGGATTCATCTGGGATGATAAAGCCGCCAACCTGACCGCCAGCCTGATGTTGTTCAACACTCAATTCAAAGACAAGATTGCCGAAGACCGTTACTGCGAAAGCCCGGACGTGGACCGCGACGACACCGCCAATTACGCCTGTGAATACGGTGGTAATCAGTATTACTTCCTCAGCACGCGCAAGAACATTGATGAAGCCGAACTGCGCGGTGTGGAATCTTCCGTCAGTTACTGGGTTGGCTACAGCCTCAAGCTGAGTGGCAATTACACGTACACCGAATCGGAGCAGAAAACCGGAGACTTCGCCGGTGAGCCGTTGAATAAGATTCCGCTGCACATGGCCAACGTAAATATCGACTGGTACGCCGCCGGTGAGCTGAACGTCTGGGGGCGCATCAATTACCGTGGCGAAACCTCCGACTACCTCGGGCGTAACACGGTCGAGGAAGGCACGCCGGAATACGCCTTTGCCGATATTGGCGTCGCCTATCCGGCCACACCGGATCTGCGTCTGAAAGCCGGGGTGTACAACGTCACCAACAAAAACGTCAGCACCGATGACTATGGCGTGGTGCTGGAAGGGCGACGCATCAATGCCGGGCTGACCTACGCCTTCTGACAAACCTGACCGGGCCTGATTCTGATGGCCTGAAAGCCGCTGCTATATCTGACATACTGTCAGGGTATTCCTTGGCAGGGCAGCAGGAGGACGGGTATGAAGGTGGTATTTTTCGGGGCTAAAACCTACGACAGGGACAGCTTTGAACGGGTGAATCAGGGCTCAGATCATGAACTGACGTTTCTGGAAGCGCACCTTAATCAGGCCTCCGCCGCATTGGCCAGGGGCGCAGAGGCCGTCTGTGCCTTCGTGAATGACCAGCTCGACCGGCCCTGCCTGCAGGCCCTGCACGATCAGGGCGTCGGCACTGTCGCACTGCGCTGTGCCGGATTCAATAACGTTGATCTGGCTGCTGCACAGGAACTCGGTATTACTGTGGTACGGGTGCCGGAATATTCCCCCCATGGTGTTGCCGAACATGCGGTGGCGTTGATTCTCGGGCTTAACCGCAAGATCTATCGCGTCTATAACCGTGTACGCGAAAATAATTTTTCCCTCGAAGGCCTGCTGGGCTTTAACCTCAATACCCGCACCGTCGGTGTGATCGGCACCGGCCGTATTGGCTCGGTGTTCTGCCGCATAATGCAGGGCTTCGGCTGTCGGGTGCTGGCGTATGATCCGACGGTGAATACCGGGCTGCAATTGTGTGGCGTTGAATACACCGATCTCGCCACGCTCTTTCGCGAATCCGACATCATCAGTCTGCATTGCCCGCTCAATACCGCGACGCATCATCTGGTTAACGAGGCGGCCATTCTCTCCATGAAACCCGGTGTTATGCTGATCAACACCAGTCGTGGCGGCCTGGTGGATACTCAGGCCGTGATTCAGTATCTGAAAACCGGACACATCGGCTATCTCGGCCTGGATGTGTACGAAGAAGAAGCAGACCTGTTTTTTGAAGATGAATCCGGTCAGATTCTCGAAGACGATCAGTTCGCCCGGCTGCTGACGTTTCCGAATGTGCTGATCTCCGGCCATCAGGCATTTTTTACGGCCGAAGCACTGGAAAATATTGCCACTACCACACTGCAGAATTTAACCGATATAGAGCAGAGTAAAACATGCCCGAATCAGGTCACGCTGAGCTGACGGGTTAATCATTTTTTCAGGGAAAGAATATGCCGGTGATACGCGTTGAAATGTGGGAAGGCAGAACGCTTGAGCAGAAGCGTGAGATCGTTGAATCATTATCTTCAGAGCTGGCACGTATCGCAGGCTGTGATGTGGCATCCATCTACGTGATTATCGACGAAGTCTGTAAAGATAACTGGGGTGCTGGTGGTGTGTTTTGTTCGGATAAATATTCGGACCCGGAATAAATCGCGGGGGGAAACAGCATGTTGCTACGTCGCATGATGGATCATGTAAAACACCAGAACTGGCTGGCCGTGTTTCTTGACTTTGTCATTGTTGTTGCTGGTATTCTGATCGCCTTTCAGATCACCCAGTGGAATGAAAACCGTCGTGAACGGGAACGCGAAACCTACGTTCTGGAGCGTCTGACAGAGGATGTCCGTTCGATTCAGTCGCAAGCGCACGCTTATGCTCGTGACTATCAGCGACGTGCTGATGCTGCAGGACGTATTCTGCAAACTGCTTTATCAGACGAGCCACTTCCGGATGAGCAGCCGCTGTTACTTGAGGATCTGAATCAGGTCTTCATCCGCCTTACTCCGATTCAGCGCTCTCCGACCTTTGTTGAACTGATCTCATCTGGTGAATTGGGTGTTATTCAGAATAACACCCTGAGGGAGTCTCTGATTCAGTTTGACCTCAACATACAGAGCGCTCTGCAATCCGACGGGATACAGGTGGAATTCTGGATACGTAACGGAGCACCACTTTTTGCTCATACCATCCTGGATGATCAGCTGGGTGTTGACTGGCAGCACTCCGCTTATCGTATCGGAAGTTTTGATTTTTCAGCGCTGAGAAATGACGACACCCAGATATCTGCGCTCAGCTGGATACGACGTATGCATATGTTTGCCGCGAATTTTTCATCTGATATTGCTACCCGGGCTGATGCGCTGGCTGAGTTACTGGAGCGTTACCAGGAGGAACAACAGCCATGATGCTGCGCCGCCTGATGGTTCACATCAAAGAACAGAACTGGCTGGCGGTATGGCTGGATTTCCTGATTGTGGTACTCGGTGTATTTATCGGTATTCAGGTCAGTAACTGGAATGCAGACCGGGTTGCACGACAGGAAGAAGCGCAGTGGATTGGGCGCCTGACGGTTGAATTTAAAAACACACAGAAAAAGAACGCGCCACGCCAGGAGACATACCGGGAATATGCCCGCAGAACCGGTGCTCTTATTGATCTGATCCATTCCGGTGAGCCTCCGGAAGATGAGCAACAGATGAAGCTTTATCTGGATGCAGTCTGGACGAATGTGTGATCCCTGCAACGTCGACGACATTTCTGGAATTGATTAACTCAGGGGCTCTGGCAAAAATAGAAAGCCCCGGCCTGCGCAGCGCACTCACCCGCTACGGACAGGTGCTGGACACGACGTCTGAGGTCTGGAATACCATGTTCCCGCTGTTTAATGACCCGAGCTCTGCATTTCACCGTGCAGTCAGGTTCAGCACCAATCCTGATCTGTTGCTGCCATTAGTGGATCATGAGCAAGTCATTATTGGTTATGAATGGGCGCTGCTGAAACAGGGTGAAGCAGAATTTCAGAATATTTACCTCATGCAGATACAGGGCGTGGTGGCAACACATTGGGTGCAGGATGCCATTGATCAGGTGGTTGAGGAGCTGCAACAGGTGCAGTCCGTTGATTAATCCCTCATGTTCACTGCATGACTTATCTGATAAGCCAACCGGAACCCAGCCCCCTGGGATTCTGTCACACTGAATCAGCTGTCTTGTCATCATTCGTGAGGGGTAGTCTGTTAAGCTGACAGTCATACCTTAAGAGATCCGAGTTCCATGCATTCCGTTTTCCGCGAACCCATGAACGGCCTGACCCATCTGGCCGGTGCCATTTTTTCTGTTGTTGCGCTCTGCATCCTCAGTGCCCAGGCCGCTATGCACGGCACTGTGATTCACATGGTTGCCTTTATGATGTTTGGTGCGACCATGCTGCTGCTGTTTATCAGCAGTGCGGTGTATCACCTGCTGCATGCGCCTGAGCATGTGATTTTCTGGCTGCGGCGCATTGATCACATGACCATTTTTCTGCTGATTGCCGGGAGCTACACGCCGTTCTGTCTGATCCCGCTGAATGGCCCGGTAGGCTGGACCTTATTTATCAGCGTCTGGACGCTGGCAGCAGCGGGTGTGCTGATGAAAATATTCTGGATGAGCGCACCCATGTGGCTCTCAACCCTGATTTACGTGGGTATGGGCTGGCTGGTGGTGTTTGCTTATGGTCCGGCGCTGGAGTTTATTCCGCAGGCGGCCATGCAATGGTTGTTCTGGGGCGGGATAGCCTACACAGTTGGCGCAGTAATTTTTGTGACCCGCTGGCCCGACCCCTGGCCGCGCTGGTTCGGTCATCATGAGATCTGGCATGTGTTTGTGCTGATTGGTGCCTACTGCCATTTTCACGCCATCGCATTTCATCTGGCGGATCTGCCGGTAGGGTATTGAGCGTTTTTACAGTGATTGATCTGTGAGAGAGGTTGGGTCCGCTATGGCTCGTTTACCGGCCGCGTAACCCAACCTGAAGGTGTTGTGGGAAGAAATGCAGGATCAACAGTCAGGCTGAATATAACTCAGGCGGCTTGTGAAAACGGATTACAGGTTGATGTCTGCAAAACTCCGCACCACAGGATGCACTGGCATTTCCGGCAGTTCACCTTCACGCACCAGCCAGCAGGTTTTCATACCGGCACGTTCTGCGGCATCCAGTTCTTCTTTGATGTCGGATAAAAACAACACATCAGCAGCGGCTAATCCCACATGCTGCTTCTGCAGTTCACCGAGAATATTCAGGTACGAGTCCGGCTCGCGTTTGCCACCGACCAGTGTATCGAAATGCCCCTGAAACAGCGGCAGTAAATTCCCGTCGACGGTGAATTCGAAAAACAGTTTCTGCGCCTGAACCGAACCCGAGGAATAGACATACAGCGGGATGTCATCGCTGTGCCATTTATTCAGGTATTCCGTCGCATCCGGGTACATGTGCGCCTGATAATCGCCGTTGCGGTAGCCGGTTTCCCAGATCAGGCCCTGCAGAGCTTTCAGTGGCGTGACCTTGCGGTCCTGTGCGATCCATTCCAGCAGACGCTCAATCAGCAGGCCAACATTTTTCGGATCAAATGCTTCACCCTCAACCGAGGCCAGACGCGCGGTTTCAAACAGGATTTCCTGAACCGCTTCGTCATCCAGATGACTGCGTACAAAGGCTGGCAGGTGTTCAGCGGCGTAGGGAAAGAGCACTTCTTTGACGAAGTGAATCGATGAAGTGGTGCCTTCGATATCGGTCAGGATAATCCGTGTCATTCAGTCTTCGCCCAGGCGGTTAAAATGATCGGCGATGTCACTGCCGGTGAAGTTGGCGACCCAGCCTTCCGGGTTATTGAACAGGCGGATGGCGATAAAAGAAGGCTCCGGGCCCATATCAAACCAGTGCGGGGTATTGGCCGGAACACTGATCAGGTCGCCCTGTGAGCACAGCACTTCATATACGTTCTCGCCGATGTGCAGGCTGAACAGCCCCTGACCGGCGACAAAGAAGCGCACTTCATCTTCGCTGTGGGTGTGTTCGCTGAGAAACTTCTGACGGAATTCGTCTTTCTGCGGATGAGTCGGGTTCATGCTCACCACATCCACGGCCTGATAGCCGTCGCTGTCGATCAGACGATCGATGTCTTTCTGATAAGCGGCGATGACGGCATCCTGAGAGGCGCCGGGCTGCAGGCCGGAATCGGTCAGCCACTGCTCGTAACGTACACCCACTTCAGCCAGCGCGGTGGCGATCTTGGCTTTGTTGTTGGTGGCAAACAGCAGATTGGTCATATCGTTGCCGTTGTAGACTTGCAGCATACTCATAGCGGCCTCTCTCCTTTTATTTTCAGAAGCTCGAGCTGATAGCCGAGCAGATGTTCCAGTGCTTCCAGATGGCGGTAACACTCTGCCAGATCTTTGCCCCAGGTGTACACGCCATGCCCACGTATCAGATAGGCGACACCCTGTCCGTGTTCCTGCATGGTCTGTTCTACCCGGCTGGCCAGTCGGGCGATGTCCTGATCATTGGCAAAAATCGGGAAGGTAACGGTGCCTTCGTGAGTGGTTTCTCCGGCAAAGGCTTTCTGCAGCTCCCAGCCAGTAATACTGAGCTGATCTTCCGGCCAGATCTGCGACAGCAGCACCACGGTCGGTGAGTGCGTGTGCAGCACGGCGCCGATGTTTTCATCACGGCGGTACAGCTGGGTATGCAGCAGGGTCTCGGCTGAGGGTTTTCCCGCTGTGAGAGCGTTCCCCTCCATATCCACAGCAAGAATGTCTGCCGGAGTCAGTTCGCCTTTGTGCTTGCCCGAGCTGGTCAGGGCGCAGGTGTCCGCATTCAGGCGCACTGAATAATTCGAGCTGGTCGCCGGTGACCAGTTATTACCGTACAGAATGCGACCATAGCGGCAGAGGTCTTCCGCCGCCTGCGCAAACTGTTGCGGATCAGATACTGACATGGATGGTGTCTCTTACAGGTTAACCAGAGCGGCGATGCTCTCACGGTCTGGCATCAGAACATACCCTTTTTCGGTGACGATGGCGTCGATCAGTTCCGCCGGGGTCATATCAAAGGCCGGATTGATGGCTTCACACCCCTCCGGTGCAACCGGCTGGCCATTGAGCGAGGTGACCTCGTTGCCCGGGCGCTGTTCAATCGGGATGGCCTGACCGTTCTCCAGCGTCAGATCAAACGTCGTCGTCGGGGCGGCGACCATAAACTTCACCCCATGATGCCGGGCCAGCACGGCAAGACTGTAGGTGCCGATCTTGTTGGCAACATCGCCGTTGGCGGTGATGCGGTCGGCACCGACAATGACCCAATCGACAGCGCCACTGCGGAACAGCTGCGCTGCAGCACCATCACAGGCCAGTTTCACCGGAATCTGATCCTGCATCAGTTCCCACGCGGTCAGGCGTGCGCCCTGCAGCCAGGGGCGGGTCTCCCCGGCGTAGACCTGCTCCAGCTTGCCGTCGGCCATGGCCGTGCGGATGATACCCAGGGCGGTACCGTGACCACCGGTGGCCAGCGCTCCGGTATTGCAGTGGGTATAGATGCGGCAGTTCTCACCGAGCAGGGAGGCACCATACTGCCCCATGGCCAGGTTGGCCTGCAGGTCTTCCTCATGGATGGCGCGGGCTTCGGCCACCAGAGCATGCGGGTCTCCGGTGCCCAGCGCGGCCATGCGCTCCAGCGCCCAGAACAGATTCACGGCCGTCGGGCGGGATTCCGCCAGCACTTTATAGGCCTGATCCAGATCACGACCGGCCAGTGCATCCAGTGCGTAACCGTAAGCTGCAGAAATACCGATGGCAGGTGCTCCACGCACCACCATCTCACGGATGGCATCGGCGACTTCCGCAGCCGTGGTGTAATCCAGTACCTGATGTGTATGTGGCAGCACGCGCTGATCCAGCAGGTGGAGCGATTCACCGCGCCATTCGATGGCATGAAAAGAAGAAGAGTAAGCAGTCATGGCAGCACCGGCGTCCTGTAAAGGGGCCGGTATTCTAACGCTTAACCGGGGTAAGCGCACAGGCACTTACCCGGTTAACGAGGAATCAGAGCAGGCTCTGCATCTGATGGAAGGCTTTGATCAGGCCTGTGGTGGAGGCATCGAAGTCTTCGGCGCAGGAGGTTTTGTTCAACGCTCCGAGTACTTTGCCACCGAGCACTTTGCCCAGTTCCACCCCCCACTGATCAAAGGAGTTTACTCCCCAGATCATGCCCTGCGCGGCGACCTTGTGCTCATACAGAGCAATCAGGGCGCCTACAGTGCGAGGCGTCGATTTTTCAAAATACAGGGTGTTGGACGGACGGTTACCCGGAATCACCTTATGCGGTGCCAGTGCTTCCGCTTCGTCCTGGCTGATGCCTTTGTCGAGCAGTTCCTGCAGGGCTTTTTCATACGACTTGCCTTGCAGCAGTGCCTGACTCTGCGACAGGCAGTTGGACACCAGTACGGCGTGGAAGTGATCAATCGGGTTGTGTGAATTCATCGGCATGATGAAGTCACTCGGCGTGAAGTGTGTACCCTGATGCAGCAGCTGGTGGAAGGCATGCTGACCGTTGGTGCCTACGCCACCCCAGATCACAGGGCCAGTCTGGTAGTCCACCGGTTTGCCGTCAATGGTCACGCTCTTACCGTTACTTTCCATATCCAGCTGCTGCAGATGGGCAGGCAGTGAACGCAGGTAATGGTCATAAGGCAGAATGGCGTGTGAGTTGACCCCAAAGAAGTTCACGTACCAGACACCCAGCAGAGCCATGATAACCGGCATGTTGGATTCCAGTGGCGCGGTCCGGAAGTGCTCATCCATTTCGTGGGCACCGCGCAGCAGTTCGCGGAAGTTATCAATGCCAATCGCCAGTGCCAGTGGCAGGCCAATGGCTGACCACAGAGAATAACGCCCGCCGACCCAGTCCCACATCGGGAAGATGTTCTCTTCCAGAATGCCGAACTCAGTGGCTTTTTCAATATTGGAAGAGACCGCGGTGAAGTGCTTGCCGAGGTCTTCTTCTTCGCCGCCGTTATTGAGGAACCACTCGCGGCAGGCGAGAGCGTTCTTCAGGGTTTCCTGGGTACCGAACGATTTGGACTGCACGATAAACAGTGTGGTCGCCGGGTCTAAGCGGCGCAGGATTTCTGTAATGTGTGAGCCGTCGATGTTCGCCAGATAGTGAATGTTCAGGCGGCTGTCCCAGTAGGGCTTGAGCGCGCTGGAGGCCAGCTTAGGGCCAAGGAATGAACCGCCGATACCGATGGATACCACGTCGGTGAACGGACGGTTGGTGTAGCCGCGCCATTGGTTGCGGCGGATCTTCCAGCAGAACTCTTCCATCCGCTGCACGGTGCAGCGGATCTCCGGCATGATGTCTTCGCCGTTGACGTAGATTTCGCGGTCACTGAAGTTACGCAGCGCGGTGTGCAGAGCAGGGCGCTGTTCACTCGGGTTAACGTTTTCACCACTGAACATGGCGCCGATGTGCGCAGGCAGGTCACGTTCACGCGCAAGGCGGAACAGCAGGGACATGGTGTCGGCGGTGATACGGTTTTTGGAGTAGTCGAGCCTGAGCCCGGCGGCTTCGGCATTGAAGTCGTGGAAACGATCCGGATTTTCACCGAACCAGTCCATCATGTGAGTGTCATGGATACTGTTGAAATGGGTCTGCAGATCTTTCCATGTTTGCGTCTCTGTCAGGCCGCCTGTGTATGCCATTATTGTCCTCAGGGTTTCTTCCGATAAAACCTGAGTATAAGCGGTGACTATGACAGGGGCAAAAAAACGCCGCCCGTAGGCGGCTGATATTCAGATTGTCCGATCTGGCATCGCCTTTGGCGGAACCGGATCACCCTGCGCTGGGTTCAGGAAGAGGGCTCGGCGGGAACCGCTCAGGCAACCTGTACAGGAATATCGAAGCTGGTATGGCTGACGGTATTATCGGCGTTCATGTACACCATCTTTGGTTTGAAGGTCGCCAGTTCTTTCTCGTCATAGCTGCCATACGCGCAGATGATGATGCGGTCGCCCACACCTGCCAGATGCGCTGCAGCGCCGTTGACGGAAATAATGCCGGAGTCATCTTCGCCGCGGATGATGTAGGTGGTGAAGCGTTGGCCATTATCAATGTTATAGATCTGGATCTGCTCGAATTCACGCATACCCGCGAGATCCAGTAACTTGCCGTCAATGGCGCAAGAACCCTCATAGTTCAGCACAGAGTGAGTCACCCGTGCTTGATGGAGCTTGGCTTTGAGCATAATGGATTGCATGGTAACCCCACTTAAAACTCTGTTCGGACTCATCATGACAGGCCTCTGGCTGGTGCTCAGGGCACTGTCAGAATCGTTCATTTCCTGCCCAATATGGCAGGGGGGCGCAAGTATGCCCTAATCATTCCTGTGCATCAAGGTTACAACTATATTATCAATCAGGCGCGCTTTGCCTAAAAAAGCAGCACCCAATATGACAATTCTGGAAGCCCCTGAGATGTCTTCGCTGAGGTTATCCGCGTTGCGGATTTCCAGATAATCGGTGCGGAAACCGCGCTGATTCAGACGCTCTGTTGCTTCACTCAGTATGCTGACCTGAGTTTCCCGGCGTTGCAGGGCTTCACCGATCTCAGTGAGCGTGCGGTACAGGCCAGTGGCCAGAGCGCGCTCTTCTGTGGTCAGGTAGCCGTTGCGCGAGCTCAGGGCCAGACCATCCTTCGCCCGCGCCGTCGGCACAGTGACAATCTCCACCGGGATACACAGGTCATCGACCATCTTGCGGATGACCGCCACCTGCTGGAAATCTTTCTCACCGAAGAAGGCCTTGTCCGGTAATACCTGATTGAACAGCTTGGTGACCACAGTAGCGACGCCGTCAAAGTGGCCGGGGCGGCTGCCACCGCAGAGTCCGGCGGAGACCCCGGGGACATGCACGGTAGACTGACCGTCCTGTCCGCCCGGGTACATTTCATCCACATCCGGAGCAAACAGCAGATCACACCTGGCCAGGGCCAGCCGCGCCTGATCTTCCGGCAGAGTACGCGGATAGCGGCTCAGGTCATTCTTGTCGTTGAACTGCAGAGGGTTCACGAAGATGCTGGCGACCACAAAGTCACATTCTTTTTTCGCGCGCTCGATCAGGCTGATGTGGCCGTCGTGCAGGTTGCCCATGGTCGGCACGAAGCCGATGGTTTTACCTGCCAGGCGGGCGGCTTTTACCGCTGTACGCAGGTCGGTGACGGTGTGTAAGGTGATCATGCGCTGAAACTGTGCTCCGGTGCCGGGAAAGAGCCTTCGCGTACCTCGTCCGCGTAGGCACGCAGGGCTTCTGGTACGGTACGGCCGCCGCTCATGTAGTTTTTCACAAACTTCGGGATGTGACCTGTGTTAAGACCCAGCAGGTCGTAACACACCAGAACCTGAGCGTCAGTGCCGGCACCGGCACCGATGCCAACCACAGGTACGGTCACGGCTGCGGTAATACGGTTGGCCAGTTCTGACGGAACGCATTCCAGCAGAATGATATCGGCACCGGCCTCGGCCAGTGCACGTGAATGATTGATCATGGCTTCGGCGTGGGCTTCATCGCGGCCCTGCACCCGGTAGCCTCCCATCTTATTCACTGACTGGGGCGTCAGACCCAGATGTGCGCACACAGGGACGCCCTGTTGCGCCAGACTTTTTACCAGCGGCACCAGCCAGTCGTCACCTTCCACTTTCACCATATGTGCACCGGCCTGCATCACCGCACGGGCACTGGCGACACCGGTTGCCACATCACCGTAAGTCATGAACGGCAGGTCAGTCAGGATCAGGGCCGGGCGTTCGGCACGGGCGTTACCCCGCGCAACGGCGCGGGTGTGATACACCATTTCTTCAAGGGTCACCGGAATGGTGGAGTCCTGTCCCTGTACCACGTTTCCGAGAGAGTCCCCCACCAGCAGAGTTTCAATACCGGCGTCCGCCGCGAGCTGGGCGAAGGTGGCATCGTAGGCTGTGACCATGGCGAACTTCTGCTGCTTATCTTTCAGAGCCTGCAGGGTTCTGATGGTGATGGCATTCATGTATGTCTCCGGTTTTAAGCCCGGTGGGCAGTTCTCAGGTATGGTGCGGATTGGCGATTATAAGTCAATAACAGGTCGGTACAGTTGCGTCAGGGCGCCATCAAATGAGGGAACAATCTGTTGCAATCTGCGGCCGTCGGGCAGGGTCAGAGCGGGGGCAATTTCCAGCAGTGGCTGCAGGACAAAATCCCGTTCGGTCAGTCCCGGATGCGGGATAGTCAGGTCGTCAGTACGCATCTGTTCGTCGCCATAAAGGAGAATATCCAGATCAATACAGCGCTCGCCCCAGTGACGCAGTTTCTGGCGGCCCTGATGCTTTTCCTGCTGCTGTAACTGCTCAAGAAGAAGGTGGGCGCTCAACCCGGTGTGGATTTCAGCAACGGCGTTGACGTAATCGGGCTGGTCCTGCGGCCCGAGAGGGCGGCTGCTGTACAGGGAGGACCAGGTGATCAGCCGGGTCTCCGGAAGGTTCTGCAGCGCCTGCAGGGCAGTGATGAGCTGAGCCTGCGGATCAAGGATATTGGCCCCCAGACCAATAAAGGCAGTGACCACAGGCGTTACCGGCGGCGGTTGCTGTTATTGCGGCGCGGACGGCGGCGCTTGGGGGCGCGGTCATCCGACGGTTGATCGTCAGAAGAAGAACGCTCACTGCGCGGTTCCACAGGATACTGTTCTTGCATCTGGGTCCAGAATTCACAGTATTCGGCCAGATCTTCTCCGGATTCATTACGCAGCAGCAGGAAATCGTACGCGGCGCGGAAACGCGGATGGCTGAGCAGCTCTTTGGTGCGGCGTGAGCGGGTTTTCAGCAGGCGCAGCTGCAGCTCCCAGATCTCCCGCATCGGAATCGACAGGCGCTTGGGGATAGCCGTGGTACGGATCTGATGCGCCAGTGCCCGGTCAGCGGCCTGCTGCATGGCCGGATAGGCCGGTTCGCCATTGGCTTCCAGCTCCGCCTGCAGTTCACGCACCCGTGGCCACAGCAGCGCGGCGAGGAAGAAATACGGGGTGACCGACTTGCCGGCACGGATGCGGGCATCCGTATTGGTCATGGTATTGGTGACCAGCTTCAGCGCATATTCATCCTGATCCATGGCCTGGGCAGCCATCGGGAACAGGGCATGGAACAGGCGGTAGTCGCGCAGCAGATTCAGAGTGGAGACGGCCTCACCGTTAAGAATCAGTTTGAGGACTTCTTCAAACAGGCGCGCCGGCGGAATCTGCTCCAGTAATGGCGCCAGCTCGCGGATCGGGGCCTCAGTGGCTTTTTCCAGGGTGAACCCCAGCTTGGCAGCAAAACGTACGGCGCGCAGCATACGCACCGGGTCTTCACGGTAACGGGTTTCCGGATCACCGATCATGCGCAGGCGCCGGGCCTGCAGATCATCCCAGCCACCGGCGTAGGCGTGCACGGTGAAATCCGCGACGCTGTAGTAGAGCGCGTTTACGGTAAAGTCACGGCGCAGGGCGTCTTCATCTTTATTGCCGTAAACGTTGTCACGCAGGATCATACCCTGTTCACCCTGAGACGCCTGCTTGGGTGAGTCAGCATCGGAATGCGGTGCACGGAAGGTGGCGACTTCGATGACCTCACGGCCAAAGACAACATGAACCAGTTTGAAACGGCGGCCGATCAGGCGCGAATTGCGGAAGAGGTTGTTGACCTGTTCCGGCGTGGCGTTGGTGGCTACGTCAAAATCTTTAGGATTCAGACCGAGCAGAGTGTCGCGCACACCACCGCCGACCAGATAGGCTTCGTATCCGGCATTATTCAGGCGATAGAGCACTTTCAGTGCGGCGTCACTGATCTGGCTGCGCGAGACGCTGTGCTCGTCGCGGGGAACAATCTTCAGCGGTATGCTGGCGGCTTCAGTGGCTGATTTTTTTTTGCCAAAGAAGCGCTTAACTCGGTCTGTCAGAACCACGGGTTCAGCTTCTGTAGGTGGTAAACGACCGCCGAGTTTAACGGTTAGCAACCGCCAAATAAACAAAAAGCCGCACAATGGCGGCTTCGGGACTGGTTATTAGTATTGTTATGTCCCACTCGGCTGTCAGGTACCTTGTTATTGTTATTGTGTACCCTTCTTACCGAACACTCTTTTATTTTTATTGTGTTGTGTTCTGTAAGTAATAAAGCGATTGTCGTGCCAACTTTCAAAATTCCAATAAAATCAATAATTTAGTTAAATTTCATGTCCTGAAAAGATGACTGGTGGCATGTTTTGTTACCTGGTCCGTTACGTATGTTTACACTCCTGAGAAGTAAGGTAACAGCGTCCGGTAGCAGTTTGCGCGGCCAGGGGTAACACTCCTGGCTGACAGATTGGGTGTCCGGAATGGCAAAGAGGTAAGAGTCAGCCGGATATCCCGATCGGACTGCTTTCTGAGCCTGGAATGCAAGCCGCTAACAGAGGGCATCATGGGGAAGTGGGCTGGAGAGCAGGCAGTGGCAGCCGGGTACGATGGTGATCTGGCAGGGCCGGTTTCCTGCAGGCAAGAAAAAAGCCGCATCATGCGGCTCTTCGGGGCTGTGTTATTTTTATTATGCGCCCATCGTGCTGTTTTGGGGTGGCAGTCAGAGTTTTGTTATTTTTATAAGTACTCTGTCTCTTTTTTTCTTTTTCCTGCCGGGTAACCTAACCGTGTTACCCTTCTTGCTCTTCAAGCCTCAGGTTGCGGGGGCTTTGTTATTTTTATTGTTGCCCCGCTGCGACCGATCAATTTGTTATTTTTATTTTTCTGATCGTGCGCCCTTCGTTCTCAGAATAAAGCGAATGCCGTGCCAGAAATTGTAATTCCTTATTTTTCAGTAACTTACGTTTTTATACATAGACAAAAGTGGAAATCTGACAAAAAAGTGTTACCGCTCGTGAGCGGTTCGGTAACACCTCAGTGAGTGTGGGTAACACTGTGTAACCTTTGTCCGGACCCGGGTGTTACTGGGCTGGTTACTGGATGTGCAGAGAAGAGGGGATGACTGGCAGTGATACTGCCAGACAGGTGTTCAGTGATCAGCGGCTGCCTTTGCGCCGCGGAATGCCAAGACGCTGACGGCGTTCCCACAGAGATTTGCGCGAAATGCCCAATTTACGCGCCAGATCGGTCTCGGTCATGGTGTCTTCGTTTTCCAGTACAAAGTGCACGAAGTAGTCATCCAGCGACAGGTCGCCCTGTTCGGCAGCTGACAGTGGCACATCATCCCCATCGTCTTCAAAGGGCTCAGGGTCGAGCAGATTACGGCGCATGTCCTCGTTGAGGTAGCGGTCAGAAGACGATTCAATGCCCAGCAGGTCGGGTGTGATTTCATCACCATCGGCGAGTATCACACTGCGCTCAATGGCGTTCTCCAGTTCGCGCACATTACCCGGCCAGTTGTACTCCAGAATGGCCTGACGTGTACCACTGCTGAAACGCATCTGCGGGTGCTGCTGACGCGCCGCCGACTGTCTGAGCAGGAAGTCGGCAATCTCCAGTACATCGCTGTCGCGTTCACGCAGAGCCGGCAGGTGCAGTTCAATCACATTGAGACGGTAATACAGGTCTTCACGGAAATCGCCGGTGCGCGACAGTTCTTTCAGATTACGGTGGGTTGCGGCAATCAGACGCACATCCACCTTCTGGTTCTGGATGGCACCCACGCGGCGGATTTCGCCTTCCTGCAGGAAGCGCAGCAGGCGTGCCTGAGCTTCGAGTGGCAACTCTCCGATTTCATCCAGGAACAGGGTGCCGCCGTCAGCGGCTTCCAGCAGACCCTGACGCTGGGCGCTGGCGCCGGTGAAGGCGCCTTTTTCATGACCGAACAGCTCGGATTCAATCAGCGTTTCAGGAATGGCCGCACAGTTGACGGAGATCAGCGTTTTGTCGGCACGGCGGCTTTGCTGGTGAATGGCTTTGGCGACCAGTTCTTTACCGGTACCGGATTCACCCTGAATCAGCACAGTGGCGTCGGTGGGCGCCACCTTTGTGATCTTGCGGAACAGCAGCTGCATGGTGTCGCAGCTGCCGATGATGCCTCCGTTCGCTGGTTTGCCACTGGCGGATGCCGGTGCGGTTCCCGTGCTGCCAGCCGGCTCCTGCGCACGGCGCTGGCTGTCGCTGAGAATCTGACGCACGGCACGCAACATTTCTTCGTGGTCGAACGGCTTGGCAATGTAGTCCACAGCGCCAAGTTTCATGGCATCCACAGCGGACTTGAGACTGGCGTAGCTGGTCATGATAAGCACCGGTGTGTCACCGGCGAGGGCGATGAGATCGGTGCCGACGCCACCGGGCAGTCGCATATCGCTGATGATGAGACCGTAGTCCGACAGGGTCAGCGCGCGGGCGGCATCGAGCGAGTCCGCTTCGCTGACTTCAAAGTCATGCCGCTCCAGCAGTCGCTTGACTGAGTGGCGGATAATGGCTTCGTCTTCGACGACTAAAATGTGGCTCATTCGCTGTGGCTCATTATTCGGTTTCTGCTTCGTGTGCCGGTTCGTAGCGTGGGAAGGTGACTGTAACACAGGTTCCGCGACCGCGGCTCAGCGGACTCTGGATACTGATATGTCCGTAGTGCTCTTCAATAATACTGTAGACCAGTGCCAGCCCCAGCCCGGTGCCTTTGCCGACCTCTTTGGTGGTGAAAAAGGGCTCAAAAATCCGGTTCAGTTTATCCGCCGGGATGCCATGACCGTCATCCTCGATGCGGATGACCACCTTCTGATCCTGCAGTTCGCAGGTGGCACGTATCTCACCACCCGGTTCGGAGGCATCGCAGGCGTTGCCCAGCAGGTTCACAAACACCTGCACCAGCCGCTGGGCATCACCCAGAGTGAGACATTGCTCCGGACAGTCGTTGATGAAGTGGATGTCTTCGTTGCGCTTGTTCAGACGCAGCAGCTGCATGGCTTCGCCGATACAGTGGCTGAGGTTCACGACTTCCTGTTCGGTACTGTGATGTCCCGCGTGGGAGAAGTTCATCAGCGACTGCAGGATACGGCTGATGCGCTTGGTCTGATCCTGAATCTGATCGGCCATCTGCAGCAGTTCCGGGTTATCGGTTTCGTAGCGTATGTTCTGTGCCAGACAGTCGATGCCGGTTACCGGGTTGCCGATTTCGTGGGCCACACCGGCAGCCAGACGGCCGATGGAGGCCAGACGTTCGCTGTGAATCAGTTCATCTTCCAGCAGCTGGGTTTCGGTCTGGTCTTCCATCAGGATAACCGTGCCGCCCGGCTGTCCGCCGATGGGGTTAAGTATGGCTTTGTGCAGGCCAAACCAGCGCGGATGGCTGCCGCTGTCGATGCGGTACTTGTGCTGATGCATGGCGGAGGTGTGCAGGAACTCGGACAGCAACGCCCCCCAGGGATGCGGCAGGCGGTTGATGTGAGCCCCGGTAATTTCATTGGCAGCGATGCCGGTGAGGCTGGTCATGACCTGATTCCACATCAGCACTTCGCCGTCCTCGGCCAGAGAACAGACGCCAATGGGCAGATGCTCCAGCGTCTGACGGTGATAACGGCGCAGGTTATCCAGCTCGCTGGCCAGACCACTGAGGCGCTCGTGGTAGTTCTCCAGCCGCTGTTCCATCTGATGGATATCGCCGGTGGGCAGGGCATCGCCGTCTTCACGCAGCGGCAGGTGGCGGTTGACGATGTCGTGCGCTACGGTCGGACCCATCAGGCCGGAGAGGTTGGCCTCCAGGCGCTCACGCAACTGGCGCAGAGCGTAAGGCCGGTCTTCGTACGTCGGTAATTCCAGATCCTGCAGTGCCAGATGCACTTCCTGCTCGGCGACGTAACGGCCCAGCGGACGTGACAGAGCATCAATCACTTCGTTGGAGTTTGCCGCCATCAGAGGCAGACGCGATGGCCTCGACAGGTTATCGACCGAGCAGGCGTCGGCAGCGGCCTGCTCCGCCTCGCTCTGTTTGAGGCTGAGGCTGACAATCATGTGAATGGCAAAGTTGATACCCAGTGCGCCCATGGCGGCCAGGTGCCAGTTACTCTCATCCACTGGTGGCAGGTAGAAGGGAATGTCCGAGCCGGTGGTCAGTTCGTAGAAGGGCAGCAGCAGACCGTAAACCCAGCTCAGCGTACCGGTGGCCAGGCCGTAAATCAGACCCTTGTGGTGCGACTGTGGCCAGTACAGCATGCCGAGAATCCCGGGCAGGAACTGCGACGCCGCGACAAACGACAGAATTCCCAGGTGACTCAGATCCAGCTTGGCACCAACCAGCAGGTAGAAGCCGTAAGCGGCCAGCAGAATCACGCCGATCAGCGAGCGGCGCATCCACAGCAGCCAGAAATAGAAACCATAGCTGGGCCCGGGCTTACGGAAGGGCAGTACCAGGTGGTTCATGAACATGGCGGCCATGGCCAGGGTGTTCACAATGATGATGCCCGAGGCCGCCGCCAGACCGCCGATAAACACAAACAGACTGAGTACCGGCGACTCAGTGGCCAGACCCACTCCCAGAGCAAAATAGGACGGGTCGGTATCCACATTCAGGTAAATACCAGCCCACAGAATCGGCGGTACCGAGAAACTCATCAACAGCATGAACAGAGTAAAGCCCCAGCTGGCATGGCGCAGCGCGCCGGGGTTGTTGTTCTCGGTGAACGCCATGTGAAACATGTGCGGCATGGCCACGGCGGCGGTGAAGAACATCACCAGCAGAGTCCGCCATGGACCGTCCTGCAGAGTCACCTGATGCCTTGCCAGTACCTCCTGATTGTCGCGCAGCCACTGTTCAAGGCCGCCAGCTTCAGGGAAGACACCGAGCAGGATGAACCCGCACAGCACCAGCAGAGCCACCAGTTTCAGCAGGGATTCAAAGGCGATGGCAAACACCAGACCTTCGTGCTTTTCACGCGGTGACAGATGGCGTGCGCCAAACAGGATGGCGAACAGAATCATCACCAGACAGTAGGCCAGCGCCAGTTTGGATACCGGCCATTCACTGTTGAGCAGGTAGAGAGTATCGCCGATGGCGGTGATCTGCAGCGCCAGAATCGGGATCACCACCGCCAGCATGACCAGCGATACCAGCATCCCGGCGGAACGCGAGCGGTAACGGAACGCGAGCAGGTCAGCCAGTGAGCTGAGCTGGTACATGCGGGTGATGCGCAGAATCGGCCGCAGCAGAATCGGCGACATCATAAAGGCGCCGGAAATCCCCAGATAATACGCCAGGAAACCATAGCCGTACTGGTTGGCCAGCCCCACTGAGCCGTAGAAGGCCCAGGCACTGGCGTAGACGCCGAGTGACAGTATGTACACCAGCGGGTGCTTCACCCACTGCTTGGGCAGCCAGTTGCGGTCAACGGCGTAGGCCAGAATAAACAGAATGGCCAGATAACCAAGAACCAGCAGGGACAGATGAGTGAGACTAAAGGTCATCCGGATCCTTCTGTTTATTGGTGAACCACATATAGAAGAGGATCAGCAGCAGCCAGATGACAAAAGGGCTGTACCAGGTGGAATTATCACTCAGCCACCAGTCCATCATGATGGGCGAGATCAGAAATATGCCGACAAGCAGAAGCAGGCTGAGGCGGTACTGGTACATGGGTAACCCGATGGTTGGTTAGGCCGAGAATAGCATATCTGCTACGCATTCTTCATGACGGGCGCATAAATGAAGACGGCGCCGGTTGTCCGCTGAGCCCGCTCAGCAGCGCCGGCTGCCAGTGTGCCACCGCCCATTGCAGCATCTCATCGCGCCCGGCACTGGCAAGCGCGTCCGGCGGGCTCTGTCTGAGCCATTGCAGCGCAGTGAACAGAGTTGCTGCCACGTCTGCACCACAGACGGCCAGCGACAGATTCTGTTTGCTCAGCTTCTGGCCATTCCTCTCCACGGCCACCGGCAGGTGGCTGTAGTGCGGATGCGGGAGTGCCAGCGCCTGTTGCAGCAGGTACTGGCGCGCGGTGGAATCCATCAGATCAATACCGCGGACTACGTGGGTAATGCCCTGGGCCGCATCGTCCACCACGACCGCCAGCTGGTAAGACCACAAGTGGTCGCGGCGGCGGATGACAAAATCACCGATGCTCTGCTGGCAGTCGTAACTGTGATCGGGCTGCAGGCCATCGTGCAGGGTCAGGTGCGTACCCGGGCAGAGAAAGCGGTACGCGCAGTCTTCCCCCGGCCGCGCGCTGCAGATGCCCAGGTGCAGTCGGCCACCAAGCTGGCTGCGTGAACAGGTGCAGGGAAACGCCGCGCCACTGCTGATCAGCTGCTCCAGTGCGGCCTGATACAGATCACTGCGCTGGCTCTGGTACACCACCTCACCATCATGGTACAGACCATACTGATCAAGAATCCGCAGAATCTCTGCGGCGGCGGAGGGGTCTTCCCGCGGGGGATCAAGATCTTCAATGCGCACCAGCCACTGCCCCTGTGCAGCGCGGGCATCGAGAAAACTGGCGAGTGCAGAAACCAGAGAGCCAAAATGCAGTGGCCCGGTGGGGGAGGGGGCAAAACGTCCGATGTAATGAGTCATGTGGCGTCAGTCATCAGACATCAGCAGAGGAAGCAGGTGCCGGTTTTTGGTGATTCCGGCACCGTCGGGTCCGGGATAATCAGACGCCGAGTTGCTTTTCTTTGATTTCAGCCAGCGTCTTGCAGTCGATGCACAGATCGGCCGTCGGACGGGCTTCCAGACGACGGATACCAATTTCGATACCACAGGCTTCGCAGTAGCCGTAATCGCCTTTATCAATCAGATCCAGAGTCTTGCTGATTTTCTTCAGCAGCTTGCGCTCGCGGTCACGGGTGCGCAGCTCCAGACTGAACTCTTCTTCCTGACTGGCGCGGTCGTTCGGATCCGCGTAGTTGGTGAGTTCTGTCTGCATGTGCTCTTTGGTGCGGTCAACTTCTTCCATGAGTTCCTGTTTCCAGTTACGCAGGATTTTAGCGAAGTGTTCCAGCTGAGCCTCATTCATGTACTCCTCACCCTCTTTCATCTCATAGGGAGTGAAGTCAGACAGAGCAAACTCTTTTTTCTCTTCAGGCATCTTGATGCAGCCTCATCTGTTCCTTAAACAGGTGTTAAATAAGCTTTTTTAACACCACTTCAAAAAAATCAAGCCCGGGAAACTATCAGATAACGCTGATTTCGCCAATAGGTACAGAGCAATTTCATCCACCCGGCTGACAAATATGCGTCTTGTCCGGGTTTCCCGATCTGTCACAATACATCTTTCAGCCTTTGCCCGTACTTTTTTATGACAGAAAACTCTAAGCGTAGCAGGGGTATCCGGCCTTTTCAGGTGATGGCCATACTTGCTGAAGCTCAGGCTCTGCAGGCCGCCGGGCGCGATATCATCCATCTGGAAGTCGGTGAGCCGGACTTTCCGACGCCAGAGCCCATGACCGAAGCGGCAGTGACAGCCCTGCGCGCTGGCCGTACCCATTACACCCCGGCGCTGGGTCTGCCTGCCCTGCGAGAACGCATTGCCGCCTATTATCAGCAACGCTTTGGCGTCACCATCAGCCCGGAACGGGTGGTGCTGACCACAGGTGCCTCCGGTGCGTTAATGCTGCTGTCGGCCCTCAGCCTGAACCCGGGCGATGGTCTGATGCTGGCTGATCCGGGGTATCCCTGCAACCGCCATTTCGCCCAGTTGTTTGATGCCCATGGGCAGATGATTCCGTGCGGGCCGGAAGTGGACTATCAGCTGACCGCAGACGTGGTTGCCCGGCACTGGCAGCCCTCCACCAAAGCCGTGCTGGTAGCCAGTCCGGCCAATCCCACAGGAACCGTCCTGAGCCCGCAGCAGCTGGCGGGTATTGCCGACGTGTGCCGCGAGCGCGGTGGTGAATTCTGGGTGGATGAAATCTATCAGGGCATTAATTTCGGTCCGGAGCCAGAACTGCAACCACACACTGTGCTGGCTGTGGCTGATGATGCGTTTGTGCTCAACAGCTTCTCCAAATTCTTTGGTATGACCGGCTGGCGTCTCGGCTGGATGGTGGTGCCGCAGGATAAGGTGTCCACACTCGATACCCTGGCGCAGAACCTTTATCTGGCGCCGCCGACACCGGCACAGCACGCGGCCATGGCGGCTTTTACCCCGGAGGTGATGGCCATCCTCGAAGAGCGCCGTCAGATTCTGGAAGAACGCCGTAACTACCTGCTTCAGGCATTGCCAGAGCTGGGTTTTAAGGTGGCTGTGCCGCCCGCCGGAGCACTCTACATCTACGCCGATGCCAGTCACTTTACCAATGACAGTCTGAGTTTCTGCGCCCGTCTGCTGCGTGAGACCGGCGTCGCCATCACTCCGGGCGTGGATTTCGGCGATTACCGCAGCGGCGAGCACGTACGCTTTGCGTTTACCACCGATATCCACCGCTTGCAGGAAGCAGTGGAACGTCTGCGGAGATGGCTCAGTGCAGTATGATCAGGCACTGATTGCGGCCACGCTGATCCGGCGCTACAAGCGCTTTCTGGCGGATGTTACCCTGGCCGATGGCTCTGAAATTACCGTGCACTGCCCCAATACCGGCTCCATGAAACGCTGTGCCGAACCAGGCAGCCGGGTATGGCTGTACGACAGCCAGAGCAATCTGGCCCGCAAAACCCCGCGGAAGTACCGTTACACCTTTGAATGGGTGGAAGTTGACGGTAAGTACCGCGCCTGTGTGAACACCGCCCGCGCGAACCAGCTGGTGGGCGAAGCACTGGAGCAGGGGGTTATTGCTGAACTGAATGGTTACAGCGATATAAAACGCGAGCCTGAAGTCGAAGACGGGCGTCTGGATTTTCTGCTGACCTCAGACGCCGGTGAGCAGTGTTGGGTCGAGGTCAAAAGTGTGACCCTGCTGGAACAGGACAACGGCCTTGGCTGCTTTCCGGATGCCGTGACAGAACGCGGCCGCAAACATCTGCAGCGTCTGCAGGCCTTAAAAGAGGGGGGTGACCGTGCGGTACTACTGTTCTGCGTGCCCCATGAAGGCATCCGTGAAGTGACGGTGGCCGATCATATAGACCCTGCTTACGCTCAGGTACTGCGTCAGGTTCAGGCGGGGGGCGTGGAAATACTGGCGGCCGCCGTTGAGTTCGCCGCCGATGACTCTGGTATGCAGATCCACGGACTGCTGCCTGTGGTGTTATAACGACGGCCGGGCTCTGAGTTTATCCGCTTCAGCAATCAGAGGGCGATCCGCACCTCGCCGTCGACCACTTCGCTGAGCAGTTTCTTCAGTGACTGCCCGGTACAGGGCCCGGCCACACAGCGGCCGCTTTCAATCAGGAATAACGCCCCATGACTGGCGCACTGAATCAGGGTACCGGTGACATCCAGAAACTGATCCGGTACCCACTCCAGAGGTATACCCAGATGCGGGCAGTGATTGCGGTAAACATGCACCTTACCGGCAAGATGCACGGCAAAGACGGGGGTACCGTCGAGGTCAAAACCTTTGGTGCTGCCTTCCGGCAGGTCGTGCAGTGAACAGAGAGTGTGCATAACGGTGTAATCAGTGGTGAAACCTGTGACCACAGGATAACGCGAAGCGGGGATGAGAAAAGCAAAAAAATGCCCCTCCGGAGAGGGGCAAGCAACCGTGATTGGCGGGGTACCGCAGAGAAAATTCATTGGCACCCTGATGAGAGAGACGCGGTAAAGAGTGATGAGCCGATTACCGCCGTTGTCGGTGCCACCCGACAACAGGATCTATACTAGTCGGGTCATCTGGCTTAATCAATAATAATTCTCATTAACATTTGTAAATGATTGTAAAGTCAGTTCTTACTCAGACGATGGCGCAGGCGGGTGCCTAGACTGACAGACAACTGGATCTCAGTCGCCGGTATCTCCGGCGGAAAGTAACAGCCACTGACTTTGGCATCGGCCAGGCTGGCACCGTCGAGGCAGCAACCGCGGAAATCCACACCGCGCAGGTCGGTACCACGGAAGTAAGTGTCGGTCAGATCCATCCCGGTCAGATTGGCTTTGCGCAGATCCAGTCCGCGCAGATCGCAACCACTCAGATCACAGACCTGCCCGCGCTCACGGGCCGCGTTGAAAGAGGTCACATCATCGAGCCGGAGCATCTGATACATAGGATCCTGACTGATATGAGGTGTGGGCATGTTGTCTCCTGATTTTCGATATCCGGCAACCGTGACATTTCACGGCGTGCCTCATAGACTCCTGTTCTCAGTATAGGAATGAATTCAGAAAACGTGCTCCCAGCCTTTCTCCTGACCAGCCAGTGGTTTGATACCGATGGCGAAACACAGCTTGTTTTCTGGTGGAGTACGCCTCAGGGCCCGGTTCGTACTCTGGTAAAACACCCCTGTGTCTGCTTTATCCCGGCAGAAAATCAGGCCGGAGCAGAGAAGGTTATCGCGGCACTTGGCTGGCCGGTAACGCTCAGACCGGTGAATCTGCGATTCTTTGATGGCCGTGATGCCCTTGCCTGTTATCTGCCGTCGGAATACCTCTACCGCTGGCGCGATGCGCTGAATGGTCAGGGCATCATGGTGCGTGAGCTGGATATCCGTCCGGCAGACCGTTACCTGATGGAGCGCTTTGTTGCCGGTGGTGCTCAGCTCACTCTCACGGATGAACGCCCGCACGAACACTGGCTGGATGCCGGTCTCAGTGCCATTAAACCTGCGCGCTGCGAGCCTCAGCTGCGGGCGCTGTCGGTGGATATCGAAACCTCCTTTCCCCGCACTGGCCAGCCGGACCGGCTGTTTTCCATCGGTTGTTACGCGCCGGATCTGTCGCGGGTACTGATGATCGGCGATCAGCAGAATGATGATCTGGTGGAATATCTACCGGATGAAACAGCTCTCCTGCTGCGCTTTCTGGAACTGATCCGGGACTATGATCCCGATGTACTGATCGGCTGGAATTTCATTCAGTTTGATATGGCGTTTCTGCGCAGAAAATACGAAGAGCACGAAATCCCGTTTGTCCTCGGCCGTGACGGCAGCGAACTGGTCTGGCGCGAGTCAGCCAACCGTCCCGGGCGGGTATATCTGTACGCCGCCGGCCGGGTGGTGCTTGATGGTATCGAATGCCTGCGTACCGCCACCTATAACTTTGAAAGCTTCGCACTGGATGACGTCGGTGAGCAGTTGCTGGGCGAAGGAAAACTGCTGCACGGCGATGACCGTGGCGATGATATTGAGCGTTTATTCGTGGAGGATAAACCGGCTCTCGCCCGCTACAACCTCAAAGACTGTGAACTGGTCTGGCGTATTTTTGAGAAAACAAAACTGTTTGAATTTCTCACAGAACGCTCACACATGACCGGCCTGCTGATGGACCGGATGGGCGGCTCGGTTGCCGCGTTTGAATACATGTACCTGCCGCGTCTGCACCGTGCCGGCTGGGTCGCACCGGATATCGGCGACGGCTACAGCGCCGAGAAAAGCCCCGGCGGTTATGTGATGGACTCGCGCCCGGGACTGTTCGAACACGTTCTGGTGCTCGACTTCCGCAGCCTCTATCCGTCGATCATCCGGACCTTCCGCATTGACCCGCTGGGCCTGATACAGGGTGTGAATAAACAGCAGCAGGGCATCACGGATAAAAACGCGATTATTCCCGGATTTTTCGGCGGCAGTTTTGACCAGCAGCAACACATACTGCCGGACCTGATCCGCTATTACGGCGACCTGCGCCAGCAGGCCAAAGCACAGGGTAACCAGCCGCTGTCGCAGGCCATTAAAATCATCATGGCCTCCTGCTATGGCGTCCTGGGCTCTGAAGGCTGCCGCTTTTACGATACCCGTCTGTCGGCCTCCATTACCAAGCGCGGACACCAGATCATTCAGGACACCTCACGCTGGATCAGCCAGCAGGGTTACGACGTGATTTATGGCGATACCGACTCCGTGTTTGTCTGGCTGAAAAAACAGGTCAGCGATGCCGAGGCCGATGTCATCGGTAACCAGCTGGCACAAGGCATAAACCGCTACTGGACAGAGCGCCTGCAGGACGAATTCGCCATCGAAAGTTTTTTAGAACTGGAGTACGAAACCCATTACCGGCGCTTTTTTATGCCGTCGATCCGGGGCTCGGAAGAAGGCAGTAAAAAACGTTACGCCGGACTGTCCGCCCAGACTGATCAGATGGTGTTCCGTGGGCTGGAAGCCGTACGCACCGACTGGACACCACTGGCGCGGAATTTTCAGCGCGAACTCTACCGCCGGGTGTTTTTTAATGAACCCTACCGTGACTGGGTACGTGCTGAAGTCGACGCCCTGTTGAAAGGTCAGCGCGACGCCCAGCTGCTGTACCGTAAGCGCCTGCGCCGCCCGCTGGCCATGTACCAGAAAAACCGCCCACCACACGCCCGTGCCGCAGAACGCATGGATCAGTGGCTGATGCAGCAGGGTACGCCACCGCGTTTTGCCGAACGCGGCGGCTGGATTTCCTATTTCATCACCGTTAATGGCCCGGAACCCGAGGAAATACGCTCATCCGCGATGGATTATGGGCACTATTTAGAGAAGCAGATCGCACCAGTGGCGGAGGCGATTTTTCAGTTTACGGGGGAGGATTTTGAGGAGATGGCGGGGATGCAGAGGGGGCTTTTCTGAGAGCTCAGAAGGGAGCTGTTTTATTCTCCGATGCAGATTTTCCGGCTTCTTTGCGTAAACGTTATTGCGATGATCTGATAGCCTGGTCACGGGCGTGATAATCCATGCATTTTCTTTTATCGCTTTTTGGGGGATGGCATCCCCCGGGCGCGTGCCCCTCCCCCTGCTTCGCGCTGTGTTCCTCGCTGAACACCACTGATATAAATCATCAGAGAATGGTGAGATAAATCCGGGATATACCGGGAACCACCGGGAGATATCGGGAAGCGTTCTGTAAGAATGTTGCAGACTATGCAAGTGCGAAATGAGCGCGGATAATTTCGAGGCAGGCTTCCCGATCGTCATCTGACAAGCCGAGAAATGGTCGTTTAGGAATAACCCCCCACGGTGTGCGTTTGCCGTACTGTCCCTTCTTCGCGCCGTAGTGGAATGTGCCCGCGTAAATCATCGGTGAGCCAATTAGCAGTTCACCGTTTACCACCTGGTAGAGAATCTGAGTGCTGAGCTGTTTAGTCTCACCGATGCCCGGCTTCTTCTTCTGGATCCGGCTGGCGCGTTTGGTTTTGAACCGGCTGGCGTAGTTCAGCAGCGTGACCGGGCTGTTGTCTTCCCATTTTGACCCGTCCGGCGCTTCTGAGTCTCGGAACCGCTGCTTGGTTGAGTCGATCAGGTATTCACCGATCTCTTTCAGTGCTGGATCCACATTGCCGATCGATGCCAGCAATGCGTCCAGTGCCGAGGTAACTTCCTGATCGTTTACTTCAACCGTGAGGCTCACAGGAAGCGCTCCCCGAGTTCACGAACCAGCGCCAGTTTGAAAGCGGCGGCCAGCGTCTGCGCCAGATTGATCTGTTTCTTGCTGGCGATCTGCTGCAGCTCTTGGGTGACGCTTGCACCAGGTGCGTAATCCCAGCCTTCATCGATATCGCCGTCGGCGTCCGGTACCGGATCTTCAAACCGGCCCCCCATGCGCTTGGCGGTGGCTTCAGATACCGCGATCACGTAACAGCTGCAGCCCCAGCCGTTCGGTGTGTAATGCGTCTGCCACCACGGGTGATCTGCAGGCAGAGTCAGCTTGTCCCACTTCAGATGTTCAAGGCGTGGCTCCGCGCTGCCGCCATGACGGTACATGCGCAGGGGCGCGACCTTCAGCAGCTCCGGATCGTTCAGCTGTGCCAGTCGCCCGGCGTGGTACGTCGACTTCATATTGGTCGCGTAGATGGTACGTGTGCGCCAGTTCTTCTCGCCGGTATATGCCCAGCCGTGTTTCTCCACGATCTGATCAAAGTCACGGCGGAATTCATCGATCGAGCCGCCGGTTTCAATCGCAGTCATCACCGCACCGGCCAGATCGTTCAGCAGGTCAGCCTTCATGGCCCCGGCCACCACGAACGAGCGATCGTGCCCGGCGCGCTGCATATCGCTCCAGCGTTCGGTCGGTACCAGATTGCGCAGACGGATCTGCAACGCTGCCAGCTGCTCATAGAAGGGATTGCCCGGCTCAGCGAACATCACCATGCCTTGTCCGGCTTCTTTCGCCACGTCCTCCACACCGCGCGCCTGCGCCACGGTGAATGCCACCTGCAGCGCTGACAGCATGCTGATGTCCGGCAGCTCGCTGTACGCGTTCAGCAGCCGGTTGTGCAGATCGGTCAGGCTGTCTGCCTGGTCGGACATGCGGCGCACGCGATCGATCCACTCTTTCAGCGGCTCTTCACCGTCGCGTTGCAGTTGATCTGTCAGGTCGGTGATGCGCTTGCTGATGTCATCCCCAGGATCTGATTCAGCGAACTGCACATCCGGTACCGGCGCAGCAGGTTGTTGTGGATCCGGCTCTGCCGCGTCTTCGATATCGTCTTCTTCCAGATCGTACGAGCGCATGAAGTAGCTCTTGCTGAACGTCACACCAGTCCGGCTCAGAATCTCATCACGCTTGGCCTGCCGGTCGTCGATCTCTTCCTGTTCGTACATGGTGAACTTCGGCGCTGGCCCACTCATGCCATTCGCGTACATGATCCACTCGATCAACTGATCAACCGTGCTTTCAACCAGTGAGGCATCGCCGTCGCGCAGATCATCAGCCACTTCCAGACCCGCAGTGGCGCTGGCGTTGGTGCTGTTGCTCTCGGTGGTCTGGTTCTGGCCCAGCAGTGCGATGTTGATTTCCGAACGGCAGTACATCAGCAGGCGCTCATAGGCTTCTGCCGCGCCGGTCTTCGCGGCGGCCTCGATGATATCCACGCTGGAGTCATCTGGAATCACCGCGATCGCATCCTGAATCATCGCCTCCAGATCATCCGCCAGATCCATCTTCACATTGCGCTGGGTGTTGCGCGGCACTTTACCGACCAGCCACGGCGTGCCGTATTTCTCGGCAAACTGAACCCAGAAACGCAGCCCGCCTTTCATGAATGTGGCAGGCCAGAACACCATCGCCAGATCGGCAACGCCCCACGGATTCTGATAGGTAGCCTCGTTGCGCGGCAGCAGGAATTTCCGCTCCGACAGCTCCTCGCCTTCGATCATCGACTTACGGCTGCGGAAACGCAGATCGCCTTCGGTACCGAACACAAACCACTCGGGTGGCTTAGCAATCAGCTGCTCTGGCGCTGTCCAGCGCTGGCCTTTTGACCAGAGAATCTCAATCGGCTGATAACCGTACAGTGGCGCTTCGAGAATATCCTTGATCAGCTGCGTGATATCCATGTCATCCAGAATCGTCTGAATATTCGACTCCGTACGCGCTGTGGCCTTGCCGCGATCCAGTCCCCACTCGAGTGCGGTCACCGCTGATTTACGACGGCGGATCGCACCACCCACCGCAGGGTGGCCACGCAGGTCACGGTAAATCGCAACGCTCTTACCCTTGGCGCGCAGAATCGGATCCGGGTTCGGCAGGTAGTTACCCAACGCGGTGAAATCCGGGCTGCGATCGCGGGTCACGATGTGGTCAGTCATGCGATCGTTTTTTTCAGCGAACTGAACGAACTGGTCGGGCGATACCCAGATGCCATTCTTCATTATTGGTAACCCTCAAACATTGACGCCGACTGACGGCGATGACGACTGGAAACCTCGACCGGACCCTGGCGCATTTCAATGCTGGCAAACACCGCCAGCGCCAGCGCCGGGGAAAAATCGCCGTGGCGATAGGTGTCCGGGTCTTTCAGATCCTGTCGGCGCTGCTTAACCACCATCGGAATGCCGTCGACTTCTTCCACCGCTCGCAGATCGTTGGCGAGATCCTGGTCTTTCGGTACCTGTATAGTCCCGTCTTCAAACTGCTGAATCATTTTCGGCATCCAACTGCCGTACCAGGCTCTGTTGAGTTTCACCTGAGCGATCATGCCGCTGCCGTACTTATCAGCCGTGTATTCGGCCAGCGTTTCGCCGGAGCCGGTCGCGTCCATCGCACCACCACAGAAACGCGGTAGCCGGTCGAGGATGTACCAGATAATCTGCTCTTGCTGCCGGGTAGGCACCTTGTGCATTTCCAGTACAAACGGGCAATAACGCTGCCGCCCTGGCTCAATCGCCAGCGGAGCAAAGATGGAATAATCGCGGTGGCGGGCAAAGTCATGACCGAAGACGTGAAGGTGCTCGGGATTACACAACGCCAGCACAGGGTCGATGTACTTTTTAATCCAGTCATCGCACCACGACTCTCGCTCATCAACCGGCTTAGCGGCAAAATCATCAGTGAGTTTCAGTCGCACCACAGGCCGATGCGGCTCGCTCGGCATTGCGTTATCAATCCAGATGCCCGGCATACTGGTGCCGGTACCGTCGCGCGGTATTGCGTCCAGCTCTTCGCGCATTTGCGCCTTACGAGGCCCGTAACCGTTGCGGATCGTGGCGTACCATTTGGCTTTGCCTTCGATCGTCGCCTTCTCGCCCTTCATCATGCAGACGCGCTCATAGAGCCCATTGGCTACCGCATCGTCAAACGAGCATTTATATACTTCAGCGCTGTCGCCGTAGCGAAGGTCTCGGATGTCATTAATCAGAGCGTTAAACGGATTCGCGCGTCCGAAATGCGTACTGATAATAGAAACGCGCCCACCCCAGATCAGCAGTGCAGTCGCCGCATCAATCACCGCCGCCACATTTCTGTGGAACGCCGCCTCATCAATTATGACCTTACCCTGCAAACCACGAATATTGGCTGGGTTACTGGATAGCGCGACAATTTTAAAACCGGAGGCGTAGCGAATGCGGTAGCTGGTGATCTGCTTAGTTGTGCCATCTTCCTGTTGGTCTTCAAACAGAAATTCTTCGATCTCTGAAATGCCGCCAGCCTGCGCCTGAGCGATCGTCTTGGAGAATTTCGCGCAGTAGCCAATAAACTCCAGACCTTTTTCTTTTGTGTCACCGATGTAATACACATCCATGCCACCGGCTTCTTTTGTTGCACCTGCCGTCAGTGGTGCATCAAGCCCCTCGGCGAACGTAATACCAGTACGACGGCCTTTCTCACACACCTTAATTGGTGCAGTGATTCGTAACCACTCCACCTGGTGCTTCATCAATACGCCTTCAGCCGACGGGTCGAAACCTTCTGGAATTTCACGCGCTCGTGTGGGCAGTTCTTCCCATTCAACACAGCGTAGAGTGTCGCCCAGCGGCTTGATGGCCATGATTAAACACCCAGCACTTTATTGCGCCAGAATTTCACCTGGTCTTCGTCCATACCCTGAGCACGTGCTGCGCTTTCAGCGTTTTCGGCGGCCTCTTCCAGCGCTTCTTTGCGTGCGGCTTCTTTGATTTTCGCTTCACGAGCGGTGGTTTCGCTGACAGCTTTTTCCAACTTTTCGTGGCTATACGACAAGTCTTTAATCATCTTCACCGCACCGGCGATCACTTCCGGGTCGTGTTCGCCCATGGTGATTTTCTGGATTGCCAGGGACAGGTCTATCAACGAATTCCGGATGATTTCAGACGTGAGGTTAGCGACTTTGCTTTGCGGGGCTGCGCCCAGCTTGCCGATCCAGATCTCCGCCATTTCGCGGGATTCGCGAATTGCCGCGCCAACCTGATCCATACTGAGCTTGTAGCGGTTGACTGCGCTTTTACTGACGGGCTCTTCACCGCGCTCTTCTAACAGCGCGTTGATTTTGGCCGTTGCATCCAGCTGGTTTATCCGTGGATCACGCAGCAGCTCATGCAGCTGCTCCAGAATGTCAGGGGCGAGTTGTTTTATCGATGATTGGCGTCCCATATCACGCTCCCGGCTGCGGTCGCGCCACACCAGTAACCGTGGTCAGACCACGGGCGACATCCAGCCCGCGTGCGGTGATTTTGGCGATTTTTCCCACGCCAGGCATCTCGCTCACGGTGATCAGCGCCACATCGCTCAGCCAGTCCATGCTGGCGCGCAGCGCATCGCGGCTGATCGCGTGCCCCATGTATTGCAGGCCCGACTGCAGCACACCCTCGTTGTGGCTGTACGCCGCATCCTGCTCCAGCATCTGCAGGATCAGCAGCCGCTGCTGCTGAGTAACGATTTCAGCAAAATTCATTGGCCTTTCCCCGCGTTATTGAGAGTGAGGAGATACTGATA
This sequence comes from Thalassolituus sp. UBA674, assembly GCA_002298335.1. Classification (GTDB taxonomy): domain Bacteria; phylum Pseudomonadota; class Gammaproteobacteria; order Pseudomonadales; family Oceanobacteraceae; genus Thalassolituus. The sequence goes on along the minus strand of DBNK01000027.1, from coordinate 78,984 downwards.
GATAGTCGCGGTCTGGTTTGCCATCGCACTGGTTGAACCCACGACTTCAGACAATTGCCGCGACACACCGCCCAGGCGCGTGTGTATATCCTTAAGATCATCGTGTTTCGGCAGCCCTTTAACTTCACCCTCGACCGTGAGGATGCGTTTTTCGTGTTCGCCGAGCTGGCGTTTCACATCTTTATCCAGCGCCGTGATGGCATCCGTGATATCGCTGGTGAGCTGTTTAAAATCATCCGGGCTGACGGTCGACCGTCGGAACGACCAGGCAATCCAGATCGCCAGACCGTTAAAAATCAGAATAATCAACGGCCACCAATCTTTTAATGCACTGGCAAAATCCATAGAGTAACCTCGTATTTATTGACCTCTCAGGGTACTTTCAGTGTACCTATTACCACCTCCTGATTATTTTAAAGTGCTTTAAAAGATTCTCCGCGCGCGCCCGTGCAGACTGGCCTCAATCAGATCAGGATGGCCACCATGGGCAAACTCAGAACGGCATCAGACATTAAACGCATCGTCATTCACTGCGCGGCCACTCCGAACGGGAAGAAATTCACCGCCGAGGATATTGATCGCTGGCATAAAGAACGCGGCTTTAAACGGGAGGCGACCATCCCTTTTGCGCCCAATTATCCGGCGTGGCAGTGCTGCCCGCCGCTGGCGCACATTGGCTATCACTATGTGATTGAACTGGATGGCCGGGTTGTCTCCGGGCGTCCACTGCTGGAAACCGGCGCGCATGTGCAGGGCCACAATGCCGATACCATCGGCATCTGCCTGGTCGGCACCGATCAGTTCACCAGTGAGCAATGGGTGGCACTTGAGGCGCTGGTTTATTACCTGATTAACCGCTTCGGAATCAGCGAGGCTGACGTGGTCGGCCACCGCGATCTTTACGACGGTAAAACCTGCCCAGGCTTTGATGTCGCCGCATGGCTGGAACGATTTTCCACACCAGAGCAGGAGAACATTCTGGAGGCCATCGAATGAAAACGCCGACCCTCTGCGACAGCCGTGGCAAACAGTCTGCAACTCTGTTCTGGGTAGCGCTGTGCCTGATGATTCTGATCATTAAATTCGCCCTGAGCGGGCTGGTAACGCCACTGGGCCCGGTGCCGTTAATGACGGGTACGGAATTCGGCATTGCCGCCACCGGCCTGTTGGCCGTGTGGACCGCGCGTGAACACACCGAGAAAACAGCGAGGCCGCCCAATGGTTAAAAAAATACTCGGCCTGCTGGCGGCCTCCCTCGCATTTATCGTCATGTTGTACCGGGGGCGACTGACCGAGCAGGAAAAAAAGAACGCGATGGATAGTGCCGTACGCGAGCGTGAAAACACCGCTGCAGCAACAGCGCGCGCTGATCAGCAGCAGCGCCAGATCACGGCACAGAATGAACTGAAACAGCGCCACCAGACAGAGGCAAAAACCGATGCGGATGAAATCGCTCGCCACCGCCGCGATCATTTTAATAACGAGTGGGATTAACAGCTGCAGCCTGCCAGCGCCAGCTGCTCTGGCTGCTGTGCTGTTTATGTCGGGATGCGCCACACCACCGGCAGAGGTTGTAACCGTTCCAGTCGTTGTTGCGCTGGAGTCACCACCGCGCCCGATCCTGCCGCCGGTACCGGCAGACGATCTGAAATGCCTGAGTGTTGAAACCTACGAGACCCTGGTGACGCGTCAGCGATTGCTGCGGCAATACGCCGAGGAGCTTGAAGGGATTATTCAGAGCACGCATACAGAGGGGATTGAATGATGTTGCGGTCACCACTGGGAGCGCCGGTTAAAAATGCGCTGCGGGATGCGATTCGGACAACCATTCTGCAACGCTATTTGTTGCAGATGAGTGGTGTCCAGTACGGGGTTATCGAGAACTTAGAATTGCTCGGAGATTTCAAGCTACGCATTAAATTTTTAATTAACGGTAACACTCAATCATTGATCACATTCTGCACTGACAACACCGCCGAATATTTTCGTATCAGCAGCACAGACGATGCAGGCAAAACAGTCATTAAACTGGAAACACCGGGTAAAACCCCAGGGAACGGTACAACTGAAATTGCAGACGGTTTGATCCACGATATTCAACTGATCAAATCCGGGGCGGATTTTTTAATTTATATCGACGGTAATTATGAATACTCGACAACACACTCCAGTCCAGAATTACTGGGGCGGACATATACTGCATATATCGGTATGCGCACAAACTCCGCGGGTACCATCACAACTCAGCTTTTAGATGGGTACATACAAGCTATAGAGCTGACACAGAATAGCGCTCCGGTCTCCGGTCTCGGAGATATACGCATTGACGATCCAACAAGTATTTATCAACAGGATTATTCAGCAGATCAGAGTAGCGGATTTGTTGGCATCGAACTCAAAGACACAATTATTCCAGATGACTTCGAGCAGTTTGAAATGCGCACGGGCTTGGATTATTGGCAATCAACTGACGACTCAGAAACACAACTGGTATACGCACCGGGGGCACAATAATGGACCTGAAATCATTATCTCAGGGTCAGATTTATTCCATCGTCACCGACTCAAGCCACAGTCTGCACCCCGGTAACGACGCCCCGATTCGCTCATTTGAAATCATCCGCGATGGCCTATCTGAGAGCGTAAATACATGGCGGGGCAGCGAGTTTACGGTCAGCGATGATCTGACTGATGCCGCAGTCATCGCACCTCAGCCGCTGCTGATCATCACCAACGCCGAGCACGACCGGCTCGCATCGATGCTCGAACAAACCGATGAAGACGGCAATATAACCCCGCGCTCGCTACCGATCAACTGGGACGAGATCGTCACGCTGATAAACCAATGGCGCACCGACGCTGAACAACAGGAGAACCCCGATGGCATCTAAACCATTCACCGGCGCAGCCAACGTAGCCAGTGCCTTAGAAATCAAACCGACCACCAACAACCCGCACCCGGTCGATACCATCAATATCCAGAACACCGGATCGGGAGCTGCGACGGTGTACGTGAAACTCAACGGCGCGAGTGAATTTTCCGTGCTGGAAGGTGATGTGCCTGCTGGCACGCTGAAAATCATCGAAGGCCTGCGCGACCTGGTGGCGCTGAAAATCGTCGGTAGCGGCGCAGCGGGTGTGATCACCTCGTGAGAATGAAAAGCCGCAACCGTATCAGGCTGGTGCCACCTCTCACCGGCCTATGACGCGGGGCGAGGTAGTGCACCTGGCAGATGTGTTTAATCTGCAAGCCGGGCCTAACATAGCCCATTAGGCCGGTAGCCCCGCCGGTGGCGACAGAGGGGCACCTTCTTTCCGGCGGGCATTCTGCGCTGCTGTTTTCCTTCCTCAATCCCGGCTTTGCGCCAACACTGCCGGGCCTTCCTTTATTACCACCGCCGTCAGTAAGCAGGGATCCTATTCGCCTTTTTCTTCATCACTCCAGAAATTCTGTTTGGCTTTGATCTCTCTAATGTCAGCGAGCAATTCTCTTTCAATATTAGTGATGTGGAAAAACTCAAGTCCGGTCAGTACGGTGAAAAGAACTCCGATCAATACCAGCATTATTACAACAGCAATCAGCCACGCCGCAGCTGGCTGACTACCTAAATACGCGAAATAGAGTGAGATCACTGCCAAAGAGACACCAGAGATAAAGGCAATAAGCCATCGTACCCTTATCACCATCAACCGAATCGTTAGTTTTCGAGTCAGTCTTTCTGCCGATCTGAATGGGAGACCTTCAATTTTTTCCAGATCGCGTGCCTTTCCCGCCACCATAAACAACATGACTACTGGAGCACTAACTAGTGCCGCGATCCATCGCATCCCCTCGACTATGAAGGAAGCTTCAAACGCGGGCAGCAGTATTGCTATGCAATAGCATACTGCAAACAATACTCCGTAAAATATAATCCGCGTCAGAATAGCCATAGCGCTTATTTTTCGTCACCTACAACAATCGTATTGTCTTTAATGAGTGTATCAAGCCACTCGTACATTCGCTCCCACATCTCTTCCTTTCTGAGCAAACCTTTGTCATTTTCTGGAACGCTGACAACCTTTCTTAATTTCAGCTCGTCTCGAGTCACTGTCCCTGATTTTGTGTGAATCGTGTAATCCACTTCACTTTCGACATGTCTTAGTTGATTAGAAAAGCTATCCATAAACTCCGTCGGGTCATCCTGATAAGTCCTACTCCAGCTTAGCGTTACTGTCACCTCAAGAGAGCGCCTTTGGATAATGTCATTCGACACCATTTTTGTTGGAAGCTTAACTTCTGGAGGGAGAAGCATCTTCAGATAGTCCCAAGCATTACCGCTTGGAGTTAACGAAATTGACTTCGTTCCTTTGACTTCCGAAGTGGTTGTTTTAGATTGGCTGGGCGCTTCCGATGACTTTAAATCCACCGGTGCTACAAAGGTAACGCCTTTACTATTTTTAATTTGTTTTGCTTTATCAGCTGGAGGTTGATCATTCAAAGCAACAAAATCTTCGTCCTTAATCTCTCCTGCTTCACGAAGCAACCAGTTGATGTAGTCTTCAAACTGTAAGGATTTAAGAGACATCGACTGCGACAAAATCACTGAGTTCTTTCGTATGCCGAAGTACATGATGCTGTGTAAGAACTCGCTAAGCTTATCTGCAGGGCTAACTGAATCAAGCGTGAATTCATCCGCTACGGCATCCATTTTAGCCGTCGGCTGTTTAGCACCTGCTGTGTAGTCAAACATTTCACCTACCCGCAACCCTTTATAGGGGCCGTTATAGTTGATTAGGCGAAAGTGGCTTTCAGAGTCAGTGCCTTGACGCCTGGCCGACGCAGCCTTTTTCTTCTTCAGCGCGCTTTCTAATCGGGCCTGTAAGTTGCGAGTGTCCGTTTCATCATTAAAATTAGCTACTTTGTAAACCAAAGATTTACTTGCCATTTAGTTAATTCCTTTATCGTTAAATTACGCTGAAAATCTCAGCCCAGCTTTCTATTATTGTTCAGATAGTCCAGCCCGCTGCTCCCTCAGGTGAGCCAGCCTGTCTTTTTCCGCATCTATCATCGTCTGATACTTAGCGGTCACCGCGCTCATTTCCTCACTGATGCTGGTTTGCCACTGAGCGCCAGCCAGGTTGTTGTTGGCGTATGATTTCTTCTGGCGCAGGGCGCTGAGTTCGCCATTCATCTGCTCTGAGTATTCACGAATCCGGCGCTCTGATCGGGTGATATCACGATCAAGCTGGCGGCGCTGGTTGTCAGCCCCCAGCTTGTCAGCCAGTGCCTGAGGGTCATACGTGCCTGCACTGGTGGGCGGCAGTTCCTGAAATTCCTTTGTCTGCTCGGTATGGCTGTCCGGGCAGGGCTTATCCTGGAAGGATTTCTTGCCGTCTGGCCCGGTGCAGGCGTAGTACGACCCAGCCCAAGCGCTGGGCGTGAGCAGCATTGCCAATATAATGGTTGCGGTTTTCATGTGACCTCCTGTCAGTCTTCGGTGGGTGTGTCTGTGCCTTGCTGTTGGGTTTGTTCCTGCTTCTTCTTTTCCAGCATCGCCTGTATCTGGCTCTGCATGTCGTGCATTTTCTCTTCCAGGGCGTGGACTTTGCCCTTCACTTTTGCGGCGTCCAGCAGCTCGTGCTTTACGTCATCCGGCAGCTTTTTCAGCAATGCCAGAATCTCCACCTCTTCTTTATCCGGGGTTGCGAGATAGGGGTGCCAGGGTTCGTTGATTTCAGTGTCAGTTGAAATAAAAACAGGGCCCAGTCCATTCAGTAGCCAGTTCATGGATATACCCAAATGAAGACATAGTTTGGAGAGAGCATTGATATTTGGCTCTCTTTCTCCCCTCAGGTAGTTCTGCATTGAGCTGTAAGGAATGCCAGAAACAGAGACGGCCTCTGTGATCTTCAGCCCTTTTTTCTCAATCGCATACTTTAAGCGCTCAGATATATTCACTTGGGTACAAAATCCCTTGACTTATTCATTTGGGAAAACTAAATTTACTCGTATGAAGACACAATACAAAAAACAGGACACACATTCTATGAGCGTTACTCCCGAATCCAGCATTCGTGTCAATCCGAGGCGCAAGGCCTATCGGAAAGTGCAGGCGGCTTTGGTTGCTCAGGATCTGAATTTCCGTCAGTTCGCCATCCAGAACGGGTACACCCCTGACACGGTAACTCGTGTGGTTGCCCGCTACGCCGGTGGCACAGACCTGCCCCGCGGGCGGATGTCTTTCCGCATCCTGCTGGAGATAAGTCGCCTGATCGGCTGGGAGATTGTTCCTGGAATCAAAAAACAAGCGAAGGAGGACGCCGCATGATCAAGCCATCGATGAGTAAAACACTGACCTGTAGCCGTTGTGGCTGTAAGCGGGAGGCCTACGAACTGAATGGCGTCAATCTCACCTCTACAGGCTGGGATGACGACAGCCGGGCGATCTGTAAGCGCCTCGTCGACTGTCACTCCGCTGAGGCTGATGAGGCTATCAACTGGCTGCTGGATGCGCTGGATGACGACAATGAGGACGCTGCATGAGCACCCACCAATCCGCAGAACGCATTCTGAAAGTGCTGGAGCTGATCCTGCGCCACACCGTGCATGGCCTGACCCCGACTGAGATCAGCAAAGCCACTGGCTTCACCCTGGTCAACGTCAGCCGCTACGTCTCCACGCTGGAGAGCGCGGGCTGGGCAGAACGTATCCCTGAGACCAACCGTATCCGCGCCAGCATCCGCGTGGCGCAGATGGCGGTCGGCGTGATGAGAGATTTTGACCGTGCAGCAGCTCGTCTGGACGAGATGCGCGCGCGTATTACCACTGACCTATAAGGAAGACCGACATGGCCCGTAACCCAAACCCTACCACTGTTATTGATGACGCTGAGACCATCAGCATTCGACCAGAGATTGCTGGCAAGGCGACAGAAGTCGTGCAAATTCAACTGGCGCAACAGGAATCCGCCGAGCAGCTGGCCCTGCAACTGCGCTACGACGGCCCGATGCATCCGGATGCGCTGGAGGCCGGTATTGCTGATGCCCGATCCCGTATCGCTGCTGAGCTGTTCGGTATGGGTGCCCGCCTGCTGTTACTGAAAGAGCAGTGCGAGCACGGTGAGTTTATGGATCGCATCGGGCGTCTTGGGCTTGATCACACATTGGTGAATCGCACGATGCAGGCGACTCTGAAGTTTTCAAATTCTGCGATATCGCAGAATTTGGAGAAGCTCAGCAAATCAAAACTGTTCGAGCTGGTTGTGCTCGACGACGACGAAATCAAAGAGCTGGAATACGCCGGATCGGTGCGCGGTATCAGCATCGACGACATCGACCGTATGACGGTCTCTGACCTGCGCAAGCAACTGCGTGAGGCTAAGCAACTGGCCGAAGCCAAAGACAAGCTGCTCGCCAATAAAAACACTCAGATCGATGAGCTGAATACCAAGCTAGATGGTAAGGCCGCGAAGCTCATTGCACCTGACGAGCATCTGCAGCGCAGTCTGACTGAGGTCACCTCGCTCACGCAGCAGATCACCACCACGCTGGGCACCGTCTACCGCAAGGCGTTGGTGGAGATTTCTGACCACCATGCGCTGCATGGGGGTGACTCTGACCGCCTGCTGATGGGTTGCATGGATCAGATTGAGTCTGCCGTTACCGAGCTGCGCGAGGCGTTTACCCTGATCAATACCGATGGCTGGCAACAGGATATCGAGGAGGCCTGACATGGCATTACCTGCAGAAATGCTGGTCGATGCCTGGCGGGCTGCGGAGGCCGCCGGGCACGGTAAAAAGCAGTCGATTTTACAGGCCGCCGCAGATCGCCTGAATGTCTCCATGGCAACCCTGTATCGTGAGCTGGAAGCCATTGGCCTGCAGCGCGGGCGCAAACAACGCGCTGATGCTGGTAAGTTGGCTCTCAGTCGTGATGAAGCAACGATCATCAGTGGCCTGATGATGCAGAGTTATCGTGCCAACAATAAAAAGCTGGCAACGATCGCCGGGGCGCTGGAAATGTTGCGCGCTAACGGCATGGTCCGCGCTGAGCGCATCGACGAAAAAACCGGTGAGGCGGTTCCGCTGACGGTTAATGCCGTCAGTCGCGCCCTGCGCCATTACGGTCTGCATCCGGATCAGCTGCGCCGCCCGGCTCCGGCTATGCAGCAGCGCAGCGCACACCCGAACGATGTTTGGGAGATCGACGCCTCCATAAGCACATTATTTTATGTGCCAGAGGACGGCCTGCAGGACATGAGCCCGGCGGAGTTCTACAAAAACAAACCCGGAAACTTCGAGAAGATCAAGCGCCAGCGCTTAACGCGCTATGTGGTTACCGACCACACCAGTGGCGCTATTTTCGCCTGGTATGTCTCGGGTGGTGAGAGTATTGCCAATCTGGCTGAAAGCCTGCTGGAGGCCATGCGCGAACGCCCCGGGGAGGCACTTTACGGCGTGCCGTTCCATCTGTATTACGACCCCGGCTCTGCAGCCACCAGAACCTTCAAGCGGTTTTTGGCGGCGCTGGATATTCAGCCCGTTGTTCATGCCGTTGGTAATGCCCGCGCTACCGGGCAGGTTGAGAACGCTCACAATCTGGTGGAGACCCGTTTCGAGGTCGGTTTTAAGTACACCCAAGTGCCGACCATTGACTGGATCAACGAGCAGGCGCAGCGCTTCTGCCGCTGGTTTAACGCAACCAAAACCCATACCCGTCACGGCCATACGCGGCTGAATGCCTGGATGACCATCACTCAGGTGCAGCTGCGCCTGGTTGATATTGATCTGGCTGCAGAGCTGCTGACCCGTGAGCCGGAACAGAAGAAAGTCCGCGACGATCTGCGGGTGCAATTTCGCGGTGGTTTTTACGATGTATCCAATATCCCAGGGGTACGTATCGGTGAAAAGCTGGATGTAACGATCAACCCGTTACGTCCGGGTACTGCCTACGTCGTGCTGCATGAAGCCGGGCGTGAGGTGTTTCATCTGATTCCTCAAATTGAGGTGGACGAATACGGTTTTGAAGTGGATGCACCGCTGATCGGACGGCAGTTCCGCCAGAAAGCAGACACCGAACTGGATACCAACCGCAAAGAAATTCAGCGCCTCATCTACGGCGCTGAAACCGACGAAGAAGCCGCTGCCGCTGCCAAGGCCAAGGCCTTGCCGTTCGGTGGCCGGATTGACCCATACAAACACCTGGACGACCTGCCGGCTGTCACCGTGCTGCCACGACGTGGTACCGAGCACCCTGTGAACGCCAACCGCGAATACGCAGACCGCATTCTGACTCACGCTGAAGCCGCGATGTCCATCAAACGCGACATCCGCAACTGGACGGCGCAGCACTACACCCAGATCACTCAACGCTATCCAGACGGCGTGCCGGAGTCGGCACTGGCTGAGCTGGTGGCCGAGTGGGCAACCACCACCACAACCAAAACCACTAAAAAAACAGGAGGTGACGCATGCTGAATCTGCGCCACGCGATGGAAGACTACGGCGTCAACAACCGCACCCTGAGTGCGGCGCTGGATGTCGCCCCGTCAACCGTCAGCACGCTCGCAAACCACGGACGATTCCCGAAGCACCGGGATGAGACCACTGCGAAAGAAATCATTCGCGGCGTATTTAAAGAAAAAGGTGCCAGCGCGGCAACGCTGGCAGTCCTGTTTGATGAATCCACCACCGCAACAGCAGCTAATAAACCAAAGGACGAATACATGTTACTACGCAAGCAGCCACTTTACCCAGCCACCCGCAAGCATTTTGGCCTGTTTCAGGATCCGTGGGGCGAAATCACCAACGCTGAACATATTTTCGATACGTCAGATATCAAGTACGTGCGCATCTCATTGCAGCAGACGCTGACCAGCGAGCGTTTTATTGCCGTGGTCGGTGAGTCTGGCGCTGGCAAAAGCACGCTGCGCCGTGAGCTGGCGGATAAAGTCATCCGCGAAGACCTGCCGGTCATCATTATTGAGCCCTATGTACTGGGGCTCGAAGACAACGACAAAAAGGGCCGAACCCTGAAAAGTCAGGATCTTGCCGCTGCCATCATCCGCACCGTCGCGCCACTGGCGACACTCGCCAGCAGCGCAGAGGGCCGCTTTAACCAGCTGCACCAGGTGCTGCGTGATTCGCGCCGCGCCGGTCACCGCCATGTGCTGATGATTGAAGAGGCCCATGCGCTGCCAATCCCCACACTCAAGCACCTGAAAAGGTTTTACGAGCTGGAAGACGGTATGAACAAGCTTCTCAGCATTGTGCTGATCGGTCAGCCGGAGCTGGCGGCAAAACTCACTGAGCGCAACCTGCAGGTGCGCGAAGTCGTGCAGCGGCTGGAGATGATCACGCTCGAACCGCTCGACAGCAACCTCGAAGAGTACGTCGCGCACCGTTTGAAACTCGCCGGAAAAAGCACCGCTGAGGTGTTTGAGCCCGGTGCCCTGGATGCACTGCGCGACAAGCTGACAGTACCCAGCCGACATAAAGATGCCCCGGCGGTCAGCCTGCTGTACCCGCTCGCGGTCGGCAACCAGATCACCGCCGCCATGAACAAAACGGCCGAGATCGGTGCGCCGCGCATCACCAAAGACATCATCCGGATCGTCTGAGGGACGCCGCCATGGGAATCCACCAAACCATTAACGCCACCTACGGAGCCCGGCTGCTGAATGTAGCCGAGGCCATTGCCCTGCTGAATGAGCTGGATATCACCGTGCTGGATATGGACCTGAACCGCGCCAAGCCGGTGATCAACGTCCATCCCTGCCGGGGTGTAAACCGGCTGGTCGGTGTGGTGTACCGCCACATCGGCACCCCAACCGGACGCCTGAGCATCGCCCAGGCAAACCTCTGTAACTGCCGTATTGAATGGGAAGTCAAAGCATGAGCACCGCACTGAAATCACAGACCCCGGTGACCGAGATCACCGACGCGGACTACCGCACACCACAGTTCCGCATCAACGAAGCGAACTACCAGATCACTGCTCAGCTGAGCATGGCATCCGACGCCCTCAGTGCCCTGATGCACTGTGGCGTGCCGGTGCACAGCATCGCCATGACCGCTGCCGGAGCCCATCTGAAAACCGGCCCTGCGCGCAACGTGCCGGGGCTGAAAGAGTTCGGCTGGGCAGACAAAACCAGCCACCGTCGGGTGCGCGCCAGTCTGCACGGCTGCGTGATTGAGTGGGAGGAGTTCGAATGATCATGTCACTACTGAAAGCCATCTGGGCTGTATTGCCCCGTCTGCCCGCCGTATTACTGCTGGCTGGTGCCATCACACTGCTGCAGCTGCACGCCATCGCCTGGTGGTCAGAGCACGATGCCAGCTACGGCTGGCTCTGGGCTGTCGTCATCGAGGCCGGAGCCATCTGGCTCTGGGCGTCACGCCGCTGGTATTGCAATGTCATTGCAGTATTTGCAACCGCACTGGCGTTGATCGTACCGCTGTCAGAGCTGGCGCAGCCGGTGCTGGATGATCAGCGCACAGCACAGACCGCCGCCGACACCCTGCCGCAGCGCACAGCCGCTGCAGAGGCGCGGATCCGGTCGCTGGAGGCATCGCTGGCGCAGTACAACGCCAACAGCCGAAGCCGCGCTGGCTGGTACGGTCTGATTGAGAGCACACAGCAGCAGCTCACTGCCGCCCGTGCGGATCTTGCCCAACTGCAGGCTGAAACAGCCCCAGCTCCGGCAGAGCTGTCACTCTGGCTGCCGCTGGCGGTGCAGATGATCAGCATGGTGCTGCTGCAATGCCTGATCGTACTCACCACTCGCCGCATATTTGCACCCGTCAATGTGGATCCCGTGATCAAGTCACGGGATGACGAAGAATCGGCACCCGCCGGGGAGGCCGCTGAAGGATTCAGCGGTGACTCCCGCCCAGAAGACGACTTCCGCTGGCTCACCGATCGTGAAGCCCAGCGGGATGAGGAGAGAGTGCAGGCTTTTAAGACAGCCGTCGGCATTCTGAATAAAACCGGCAAGGCTGAAGTGCTAAAGCCCACCGCCCTGCATCCAGCGCAGGATGCAGCGGCAACGTCACTTCCCTAAGCGCCGCCCGACTGAAACGACAGGAGAGACCGCCATGACCGTATGGATAGGCACCTGCCCCAAGTGTGGGCCGGTAAGAATCGAAAGCATCGCCCAGCCAGAACGCTGCAAGACCAAGGTGATGCTGGGTAAAAACGTCCGGACATGCCAGCAGGTGCTGACTGAAGTCCGGGGAACGCGCCAGACCAGATAACAACCGTCATCCCGTGGCTTGACCACGGGATCCACAGGAGATCGAAATGACCGACTTAACCACAATCGAAGCACTGACCAAAGACTACGCCACCGCCCGAGACCTGCTGGCTGAACGCCTGCAGTCATTGAATGATGAAGTGGAGGCACTGAAACGCCGCCGTATGACCGGCCTGAAGAGCGCTGTGCGGTCAATGGCAACCGCCCAGGACAAACTGTACAGCAGCATTAAAGGCAACCCAGAGCTGTTCATGAAGCCTCGCACACTGGTGATTCAGGGCATCAAGGTCGGTATGGCGAAGGGCAAAGGCAAGATCTGTATTGATGACCCGGCCATGGCCATCAAGCTGATCCGCAAGCACTTTCCGGAGCAGGCAGACGTACTGATCAAGACCGAAGAAAAGCCCGTAGCGAAAGCCATTGGCCAGCTGACAGTTCCTGAACTGAAGCGCATCGGTGTGACGGTTGAAGAGGCCGGGGATCAGGTGGTGATCAAACCCACCGATTCCGAAGTCGACAAGCTGATTAGTGCCCTGATCGCAGACGCCACAGAGGAACCGATGGATGGCGCTGCTTAACTTTCAGAAGCGCTTTGCGCCGGATGTGAAGAGCGGCAAAAAGCGTCAGACCATACGTCGGACGCGAAAGCGTCCGATCAAAGCCGGAGAGCGTCTGCACCTATACACCGGACTGCGCACCCGGTCGACGGCAAAACTGGGTGAAAGCATTTGTATCAGCACCATGAAGATCTGGATCTACCCAGACGGATCCATCCGTATGGCAGGTGTACTGATCGACCCGGCAGATGAGCGTGATCTTATCCGGGAGGACGGATTCAAAACCAAGGCAGAATTCGTGGATTTTTTCTGCCCGGATGGAGAGGTCTTTGAGGGAGACCTGATCCGCTGGGAATAACTAATTGGAGAACACAATGGAAAAACTCACTGATCGTATCGTTGCAGAACTGAAAGGCACCACCAAATGGCCATCCACCCGCCATCTTGCTGCAAGCCTCGGTGAAGACCAGGACATGGTCGAGGCCGCGCTGGAATCACTGGTTGACGAGGTGGTGGTCGAGAAGAAAGGCCGCTTCACCTGGGGGCTGGTCGGCCAGTCAAAAAGCCTGAGTGGCGGGCATGAGATCGTCGACGGTGAAGACGACCAGGTCACCGGCAGCTGGAATAAAAATGAGAGCGCCATGCCGGATCCTTTCCTGAAGCCAACAGAACGCCGGGTAACACCGAAAAAGCCGAAGATCGAGAGCCTGAGTGATGTCGTCGACCGCATGGTCAAGCGTATCGAAGGGCCGGATCCGGTGCAGCTGAAAACGCTGGAGGAGCTGCAGATCGATAATCTCGAAGACAAGAAACTGGTGCTGAGCCGCATCGCCACCGTCGCACCTGAGCCGGTGAAAGGCGTTATCCATAGCATCTTTTCTGACCTCGATCGCGTAGCAAATGCCACCGCAGGAGTAGGTCATGAGTAGCAACCCATTCCGCAGCCCGAAGACGGGCTACAGCCCGCAGAGCGTCACCGATCGCATCGACCGGGTGGTGCGTATGGACAAAGCCGAACTGGAGGCCGCACTGAACGTACCAGGTATTCAGAAAACCGTGGTGAATAAAATCCGCAGCCGCCTGAAGGCGATGGAGAAAGACCATGCAGACCGATGAAATCAATCACCAGTGCGACGACTGCAACGACACCGGTGTGGATGAGCGCTACGCCATCCGCGTGTACTGCGAGTGTCTGGCCGGGAAGAAGCTGTGGAAGAACGAAGTGGACTCCAGCATTCAGGCCGCCCGCAAGACCCTGGGCAGCCTGAAGCTGCAGCGCGAAGCGTTAAACCACCAGATCCGGAGGATGGAACAGTGAGTGATAAAGAAAAAATTCTCGGCAAGGTTAAAAAATGCATGGCGCTGGCCAAAAGCAGCAACCCTAACGAGGCGGCAGCCGCTCTGCGCCAGGCTCAGAAATTGATGCAGCAGCATGGCCTGACGGAAGAGGATGTTGCGCTGTCTGATGTGAGTGAAAAGCACTTCAAAGCGGGCAGCGCAGCACAGCCTCCACGGTGGTTCAGCATGCTGGTCAGTACAGTGTCCGTCGCTTTTGGTGTCCATCCGATTTATTCGCACCACTGGGGAAAAAGCGAAGTCATTTTTATCGGCATCGACCCTCAATCAGAAATTGCCGGATACGTTTACGAAGTGCTTTTTCGTCAGCTGAAAAAAGACCGGGCTGAACACGTTAGAAAACAGACCCGCTGCAAACCTGCGACTAAAACCCGCCGTGGCGATCTGTTTGCAGAGGCGTGGGTGTACGGTGTACGTCAGCAGGTCAGCGAGTTTGCCATGCCAGATGAGCACAAAGAGTTGACCGGAAAATATCTTGAAGTTAATCACCCTGACCTCGGGACTCTGAAAAGCCGCACTGCGGAAGCCAGAGGCAATGACGATCGGTCGCAGAACGCAGGCTACAAAGCCGGTAAATCAGCGTATCTGAATAAGGGAATGGGTGAGACAAAACGGGAGAGGCTGGTTCAGCAATAACCCTTACAGCAGGTGCGAGCGATAGCGAGTCGCGCTGCCTGTTGTTGTTATGACTCGCATTAACAAACTTGGAGGCCGACATGGCTGAATTAAAAATTAAGGTGCCGAATGTGGCACACATTGTTGTAACCGGCCCAACTCAGTGCGGGAAAAGCATTGTGATGGATAGGATTGAAAAAGCGCTGAAAGCTGAATTTGGCGCAAGCGTGGTTAGTGAAGATTTGCGAATAGAGCGAAACGGTAACGACTACGACAAGCTGGATGACTGGCAAAAGAAGATGGTTGCTAAAACCACCTGGGTGCTCAGCGAGTCATAACCACCATGACCACCGGGGAGCCGTAGGCGGATCCGGTGGGTTTACTTGTTATTTCCCTCGGAGGCAAACATGGAAGACACAGATTATGAAGACATTGAATGCTGCCCTGAGTGCGGTAGCGATGAAATTACATGCAATGCTTCAGAATATTTCCCGGAAGAGGATCGGGTTTTTGACCATTTCCACTGCTTTAAATGCCGGAAAACTTGGGCTTCCGAAGAGTGGCAATAACAAAGAGTTCACGGGCTCTGCCCCGTGAACGAGGTGTTATTGATCCAGGAGAACAACATGACCGATACCAATAAACTCAAAGCCCAGATTCACATCGCCAAGCAGCAGCTGGGTATGGACGACGAGACCTACCGCGCGGTGCTGAAATCGGCGACGGGTAAAACGTCGAGCGCGCAGATGGGTGTGGTGGATCTGCACAAGGCGCTGCAGGCGTTTAAGGACAAAGGTTTTAAGTCACGCCCACCCAGGAAGAAAACCGATCAGAAAAAGCCTGCCGGGCCGTACGGACTGCTGCAGAAAATCAAAGACCAGTGGCGGGTAATGGGTGAGCAGAAAATTCTGCGTGACTCCTCTGATGCAGCCCTGCGCAGTTACGTCAGCCGCCAGACCAATGGCCGGTTTGAAGCGCCGGAGTTTCTGGATAACCGCAACATGATCATGGTGCTGGAATCACTCAAACAGTGGCAGCTGCGAGAGCTGCGCGAACGCAAGTGGGAGGACGTATGACACAGGTACAAAGACCAAAACCACACGACGCCCCGGAGATGCTGGCCGATCTGATGGACGCCGGTGCCGCCATTGCCCGCGAGTTCGGTCTGGATGATGAGCAGGCCGACGAACTGGCGCTGCGCATTGTCGAGCAGCTGGAAAACGACTGGCGCGGTCAGCAGCTGTATTTCGGCAGCACTACCAAGATGCGGTTGAGTAAACGTGATCTGGATATTTTCCGCGAATTCACCGGCAACAACGTGCCAGAGTTGGCCGCTAAATACAAAGTCAGCGCCGTGTGGATTTATGCCGTGCTGCGCCGTGTACGTGAACAAACAACCACTGACGCTCAGCAGGCGCTCCTGTAAGCGATTCTGGCGGGCGGCTATGATGACTCACGGAATCGCCGAAAAACGCCCACAGCCCCTTCATGAAGGCTAATTGCCGCGCTTGCAGAGCAAAGAATCGGTGTGAGAGTATCCATGAGAGATAAGGAACCTGAAATGGACGAAAAAGCCACAGTATTGGCCGGTAAACTACCCCGCAGCTTTCTTCATGAGCATGGTTTTAACGATGAAGAGATAAAAATGATCTCGAATTGGTTTCACTGCATCGAGCATTGAGTTCTAAACCATTCACCTGACTGTCCTCAAAAAAGTTTTAAACTCCTTTAAAAGACCTCCCCCGCGCGACTGCTGATACTGGCGTTATCCCTTACACGGAACGCCAACATGCCAGCACCAGTTATTCATCTCTTCAAGCCCGGCACTCATATCGATATGGGTGGCCAGCAGATTTCGTTCAGCGAATCGGATATGCAGGCGTCTGTCGATGCGTACGATCCGGCGCTGCATGAAGCCCCTCTGTGCATCGGCCACCCGAAAGATGACGCACCGGCTTATGGCTGGGTGCAGTCCATGCACATGGCCGCTGACGGCCCCGAGGCGATCCCGCATCAGGTGAACGCCGACTTTGCCGAGATGCATAAAAGCGGCGCGTTCAAAAAAGTCTCCGCCTCCTTCTATACCCCGAACAATCCGCACAACCCGGTGCCGGGTGTGTATTACCTGCGCCACGTTGCATTCCTCGGTGCTCAGCCACCGGCCATTAAAGGTCTTCGTCAGGCGCAGTTGGTTGAGTACGCAGAAGGCGACGACTTCATCACCATCGAGTTTTCTGAATCCCCTGAAGAGGCACCAGCCGCTGACGAGCAGCCGGTGCCGCCATTAGCTGCAACACCCGAACCCGAACCCCAACAACAGGAGGACGCCGCCGTGTCGTCACCGTTATCGCCCGAAGAGGCAGCCGAGCTGGATGCCAAAAACAAACAGCTGGAGCAACAGCTGAAAGAAGAACGTGCGCTGCGCCTGAAAGAAAAAGCCGACCGCGACCATGCGGATAACGTGGCGTTCTGCGAAGCGCTGGCCAAAGACACCCGCATCGGCAAAGACGACGTGGATGTTATGGCCGCTGCACTGGACGCCCTGCAATCGCAGGACACCCTGAACTTCGGTGAAGGCAAAGACGCCCAGCCGCTGCACCAGGTGTTTAAAGATCGCCTGACGGCCATGCCGCCGCGTGTGGAATTCGGTGAAAGCGCCAAAGGCGAAGACGCCGCCGACGGTGAAGACGACGGCGAGACCGTGGTTTACGCCGAAGGCACGCCTAAAGAGCTGCAGGAGCTGGATCAGAAGATCCGCGCTCACATGCAGAAAAACAACGTTTCATACGCTGCAGCGGCTCACGCTGTGGCCAGCAAATAAGGAGCTGACCCATGCCACAACGTTTATCTAACCTGCGCGTCGTTGATCCGGTACTCACACAACTGGCTATTGGTTTCGGGGCCAATATCTTTGGCGCTGCCGAGGCGCTGTTCCCGCTGGTGGAAATCGATACCGAAGCCGGAAAGATTCCGAAGTTCGGCACCGAACACTTCAAAATCTACAACACGCTGCGTGCGCTCCGTGCCAGTTCGAACCGGATTCAGCCGTCGGATATCGATGGTTTTGACATCAACCTCGACGAGCACGATCTGGAGTACCCGATCGACTACCGTGAAAGCGCGGAAGCGGCCTTCCCGTTGCGCTCTCATGCCACCAATGTGGTCACTCAAGGCATTCAGCTGCGCCGCGAGAAATACTGTGCGGATCTGGCCCAAAACGCGGCCAATTACGCGGCCAGCAACAAGATCACCCTGTCTGGCAACAGCCAGTTTACCGATGGCACGAACTCTGACCCCGAAAACGTGATTTCGGATGCTAAAGATGCGATCCGTGCCCAGATCGCGAAAGACCCGAACACCATGGTGATCGGTCACTCCACCTGGAAGGTGCTTAAGCGTCACCCGAAGATGCGCGAGCTGCTGTCGACCGCATCTAAACGCCTGGTTCGGATGGAAGACCTGCAGGATATTTTCGAGATCGAGAACATCGTGATTGGTTCCTCCGTGTTCTCTGCCGACGGTACCAACGCAGTTTCTGACGTTTGGGGTGACAACATCGTGCTGGCGTATGTCCCGCAGAAACAACAGGACATGGAGCGCTCTATGTACGATGCCGCGTACGGTTACACCATCCGCAAGAAAGGCTCGCTGATGATGGATTCGCGCACTGAAGACGGAAAAATCGAGCTGATCCGCCAGACCGACATTTACCGTCCGTATCTGGTTGGTGCAACCGCTGGCTACCTGATCAGCGACACTAACGCATAAGGGGTGAGCCGCGATGACTGCACGTAAGAAAACCCCTTCAACCCCTGCGGCTGACGATCAGGCGCAGGCTACTACCACTCCGGAGGCACCGGCCCAGCCGGTGACCTCTGAGCCGGTTCAGCCACCGCCAACGCCTGATCCACCAACGACGGTGTCCACGCCTGGCTATAAAGCTGAAACCCCGATCCTTCATAGCGGCGAGAAGTATCTGCCAGGCGATGAAGTACTGGACCTGACCCCGGATGAAGCTGCGCGCCTGCTGGCGCAGGGCTTTATCTCTCTCATTATCGACGGAGACGCATCATGAAAACACATCATCCAATCCTGATTACCAGCATCACTGCCGCCGCTGCGCTGGCTCAGCGCCGCTTTGTCGGTTTTGACGGCGATGTCTGTGCCGCTGAAGCCAAGGCGCTGGGTGTGACTGAATACGCCGCTGACTCTGGCGACCAGGCCAGCGTCAATGCCAGCGGTGTGATTCTGGTGGAAGCCGGTGGTGCGATCGCTGTCGGTGCGCAGGTTGAATCCGACGCTAACGGCAAGGCCGTGACCATCGCCTCGGGTGCCAGCAACGGCTACGCACTGGACGCGGCTGCCGCTGACGGCGACGTGATCCGTATCGCGCGCGGTATCTGATCATGAGTGTTTACGCCTCGGTAGAAGAGCTGGCAGCGGTTGCCATTAACGGCTGGGAGGAGCTGGCGCAGTTTGCCAGCCGTAACCCCGACGTAACCGGCGTGCTGCTGGAGGCCCGCTACCGGGGCGAAAACACCGACGACGAACAGAGCGCCAAGGACGATGCTGATACCGCACTGGATCAGCTAGAAAACCTGTTGAGCGCCGTCTCCCGTTACGCCGACACCTACCTGAACCAGCGCTACCGCGATCTGGTACCACTGGCTCAGCAGTATTACGAAAACACCGGCCTGCCGTACGCGGTGGCGGTGATTGCTCTGGGCCGGATTTACGGCCTGAAGCAGGACGACGACATGCGCAAAACGATTAAAGCGCAGGAAGACTACCTGCGGGATCTGGCCTCGGGCAAAGCATCACTGGATTACACCCAGCCGACCACGCCGGATGAGCCGGGCCGCATGACCGTCAGCTCGCGCCCCAGTGCCTTTGATATGACCGGGTACGACAGCTGATGTGGACCGACATTGAAAAAAGCCTGGTCGACGTACTGAAAACCGCGCTGCCGGATGTGCGTGTGCTGACGGCCAACGATTTGAAAGACGTCGATGAGGCCAACCAGCCGACCCCGGCGGTGCATGTGATTTACAACGGCTACCGGGTGAGCGAGAGCCGACCGGATGGTCTGATTTCCCGCGTCAGCCAGAACTGGATGACGGTGATTGCAGTGAAGAACCTGCGTGACCGTAAGCGCGGCTCAGCGGCCCGGACGGACGCCGTCGCACTTGCTGAACAAATCACCGGGGCACTGATGGGTGAACAGTTACAGCCCGCCGCCGGGCCATTGATATTAGCCACCGCACCGGCCCCCGGTGCCAGCGACGGCTTTCTGTATGTGCCGATCGCCTGGACGGCAGACGTTGTTTTAAAGCGACCTACCAACTAACCAGCTGAGGAGCTGACGATGAGCAAACCAACCACCAACTCAGTTGAGGTCACTCTGCTGAAGCAACACACCCACAAAGGCGTGGCATACGCCAAGGGCGACAAGATTTCCGTCCGCCCGGATCAGAAGATCTGGCTGGTAAAAGAAGGCGTGATCGCAGCGGATGCAGCGGCCACAGCCTCAACCCCTGAAAAGGAGGCTAAGTAATGGTTCAGCGTGTACGTGTTTTTAAACCGACCAAACTGGTTGGGCGTTTATACATCCGTGAGGCAGGTCAGGCGACTGCACCTCGTTACCACATGGGCAACAGCAGCGAACTCAAACTGACGTATGACGAGCAGGTGATTCCCCAGCCCGATTACGACTCGGTCTCTGGCGGTGTTGCCGCTGAGGTGCGCCTGCTCAACAGCATTGAGTTTGCTGCTGCATTGCACGACCTGAATGCTGACAACCTGGCTCTGTTGCAGCGCGGTACCCGCACAACCATCACCGGCGCTACGGTAACGGATGAGGCAATCACTGCCCATAAAGGTGCGCTGATCAGCCTGGCCAACATCAATGCAAAGAGCGTTGTGGTAACCAGCTCTGACGGCAATACCACCTACACCGAAGGCGATGATTATGAAGTGACCGGCGCGGGTGTGCTGATCAACTCTACTGGCGCGATTGCGACTGCCATCGATGCGTTGCCTGATCCGACCACCGGTCTGGATCTGCTGGTTGACTACACGTTCGCTGACTACCAGCGCATTCAGCCGTTCACCGAATCCGGTAAAACCTACGAGCTGCTGCTGGATGGTATGAACCAGGCCGAAGACGGTCTGCCGGTTGTGATTACGCTCTGGAAGGTCAACGTCGGTGTGCTGACTGAGTGGCTGCTGAAAGGCGACTCGATTGCCTCTCTGCCATTCGCGGGCAAGCTGCTGGCTGACAAGACCAAAGGCCAGGGTGAATCCGCATACCTGCAGATTGACCAGGTGTAAGCCGGACCACTATCTACCAATAAAATCCGGAGCAATAAAAAAGGCGGCAATTAGCCGCCTTTTTCAAATCGGGTGGGATGAAGTTAACGCCCTGCGAAGAGTAAGGAACCACCGGCACTGCCCGCCGCAACCAAGAGGCAGATCAGGGCGGGATAAATCGCCACGCCGACTGCAGGCGTCATCAGCAGGAACGCCACAAAAAACTGAATTGATACCACTGAGATACGGTCCAGAGTCATGAATAACGACCTCAATTTGGCGCTTAAGATCAAAGCCACTCAAGAAGGCTTAGGTGAGATTAAGTCCATCATAACAGAGCTGGACAAGGCAGGGGTAGAAACCACCGAGTGGAAGCAGGCTATCGATGGTCTGGATAAGTCGCTGGCGGATGCCGGAAAGAACCAGGAACTGATCGATAACTTTGTGGACCTGCGCCGTGAAACCACGGCCACAGCCACGGCGCTGGAAGAGGCGCAGCAGAAAGCACAGAAACTCGCCAGAGAATTAAAAGACACCGAGAACCCGACCAAGGCGCAGACTGCTGCCTTTGAAAAAGCCCGCACTGAAGTCCGCAAGGCCTCTGCCGAATATCAGACTAACCGCCTGTCCGTTCAGAAGTTGCGCACAGAGCTGAAATCTGCCGGTATTGAGACGCGCAATCTGGCCTCGCACCAGGTGGCAGTGAATAAGAGCACAGCGGCGGTCGACGATAAGGTCAATGCGCTGACCCGCGACCTGAAAAAACAGGTGGCACAGATCAATTCTGTGACCTCTGCCAACCAACGTCAGGCTGCCTCTCACCGTAAGATCCGCGACGGCGTTGAATCCATCTCTACCCAACTCGGTGCTTTGCAGCGCAATGCGGTGGCGCTGTTTGGTGTGACTCAAGGTGCGCAGCTGGTCGGCGATCTAGGTCGCATGGCTGATGAGTACACCAATCTGGCGGCGCGGGTGCGCCTGGCGGTCGGTGAAGGCGATGCCTTTGAAGCCGGTATGGCGGACATCCGGGAAACCGCGAACGAGACGGGCAGCGCGCTAGAATCCGTCGGTGAGCTGTATGTGACGCTGAACCGGGCCACCAAAGAGCTGGAAATATCACAGCAGGAAGTGGCGGCGCTGACCGATACCATCAGCAAGTCGTTTCTTGTGTCCGGGTCCTCTGCGCAGGCGGCGGATGCAGCGATTACACAGCTTGCACAGGGTTTACAGTCTGGCGTGCTGCGCGGTGACGAATTCAACTCGGTGATGGAGCAAAGCCCGCGTCTGGCTCAGGCGCTGGCTGACAGCCTGCAAGTGACCCGTGGCGAGCTGCGGGCAATGGCTGAAGACGGCAAGCTGACCACGGAAGTCATCGTCAATGCGTTGCAGGACCAGTCAGCGGCGATCGCTCAGGAAGCGGAGAAAATCCCAGACACCATCGGGCGTGCTCTGCAACGGGTGAATAACGAATTCATGCTGGCGGTCGGCCAGATTGATCAAGCTGCCGGGGTATCAGCCACCGTCGCTGAGGCGCTGTCTTCGGTCGCGGCCAATATGGATCAGGTGATTAACCTATTGGAGCTGGCTGGTGAAGTGGCCACGGCAGCCTTGCTGCGCAAGTACGTTCCGGCGGTAATTGCATCAAGCAAGGCAATGGTTACTGCTGCCCGTGATGGCACTCTGTTTGCCAGTAGCCTGACGGCAGTTGAAGGCTCTGCTAAGGGCGCTGCCGGTGGTATGGCACTGCTGAAGAACGGTCTGCAATTACTTGCCGTAACGTACGCCGTCGACCAGGTGTTTGAATTGGTCGGTGCGATCGGAGAACTGCGTCAGGCAAGCCGCGAGCTGGGTGATTCTCAGGAGGCGGTAGCGGCTCAGAATAATGCGTTGGCCAATGCCTATGCTCTGATCAGTGAGCGCACCGGCGTGGTCGTGCGCAATATGCAGGATCTGGATGCTGCGCTGGCTGCCGGTACCATCGTCATCGATGAGCAGACCAGCAGTTATCTGAGTGCGGCCCAGGCAGCAGAGCGCAAGACTGCTGCCGACAAGGCGCTGGCAGAATCCTCTGTGCAGATGTCCTACACCCAGGAACAGCTTTCGGCCCGCCTCGCAGAGACCAATAAACAGTTGCAGCAGGCAGTCGAGGATAACAGCAAGCTGGAGTCTGTTATGTCCGGCGCACTGCTTGATGCGCTGAAAAATGGTGAAGCTGGAGTCGGTGCATTTGCCATCGCCTTGCGTGGTGTTGAGCAGACCGGACAGCTGACGACCGAACAGATTGAAAATGGCCTATCCGTAGCGCTGCAGAAACTCAGCAATGAAGAGCGGGCTCGCTTTGGAGATCTGCTGCGCGAGGCAATGCGGAAGATTAAGGACGGAGCTCAGAGTGCTGGTTTGTCGGTCGAGCAGCTGCAGGCTCAGATTGACGCGTTGAATGCGTCCGAGATCGATGCCGCACTAAAGCGCCTCGGTACCAGCCAGGCGGAGCTTAACAACGAGATCACCACCGGTACGCGGCAATCCCTCGCAGATCTGGAGCTACTCAAGGAGCAATTGTACAGCACAGGCCGCAGCGGATCCGAAGCCGCCGCTATTATGGAACCAGCGCTGGTCGGTGTCTTCAAAAATGCCCGTACTGAGGCCGACAAAGCTGCTCTCTCAGCTGTACTGGATAACTATCAAAAGTCCGGTTTGATTACTGCAGACGCGTTTAAGTCTCTGAACGCCGAATTGACCGGCAGCACGGCGAAGATGGGGGAACTGGCCCAGGCTGGCGTTGACGCTGGTCGCCGTGTCACTGAATCTGCGCAGGAAGCCGCTGCAGCAACCGCTGCAATGAGTGATGCTGCGCAAGTGGCCGGGACGGATGTTCAGGGTCTGGCAGCTGGTCTCGCTGAGTGGTTTATCGGCGTACGTAATGAGCTGTATGAATTATCTGAGCAGACCGGTCAGCTGTTCGACCGCCGCATGGGTATCGACTCCACCGGGCCGGTGACTGAGATCGAATCCATCAAGCAGTCCATCGTCAGCCTTGGTGAACAGATCCGCGATGTGGAACGCGCCAACATGCTGCTGTTTGATGCCACCGGCCTGCGCGAATGGGAGACCGAGGTCGTCCGCGCATCCAACTCTGCAAAGCAGGAATACCTGGGACAGAAGCTGCGGGTGCTGGAATATTACGAGGCCCTGCAATCAGGTCAGGGGATTAACCAGGCATTCATCACAAATGCCGAGCGCTCGATCGATAAGATGAATTTACTCGGCTCTGAAGACCTTTCTCAGCTGCGTTCGGCGCTCGATGCTGCCAATCGAAAACTCGAACAAATGAACGAAAACGCGAGCAACACCCTCGGCAATCTACGTGATGAACTGGACCGTCTGAACGGCGATACCGAGTCGATTCAGCAGCGCGATTATGAGCAGAAAAAAGCGGAGCTGCAGGCGCAACTGGACGCTGCGCGTAAAGCGGGCCAGGACCAGGCGGTTGCTGATCTGACCGAGTCGCTGCGCATTCTTGAGGAAGTGCGCAAAGCACAGAAAGCCGCTGCAAAAGAATCCGGCTCTTCTTCACAGTCATCCAATTCCTCATCCTCCAGCTCCACGGCGTCTTCCTCTTCTGGTTCATCTGCGCCTGCCAGCGGCGGCCAGCAGGGCTATTTTACCGTCAAGGTAGAACTGCCGGATGGCAGCAATCAGACGATAAAAACGACCAACCAGGCCGAGGCGCTGAAACTCAAAGACGTGCTGGATGAACTGGCCAAGTACAAATCACTGAGCGGAGCCTGATATGCAGATCGACACCACTGAACTGAATGAACAGACCGTCTGGGAGAACGAATTCGACTGGGCACCGGTGGCGCAAAGTACCGAGACCAGCATCGGTGGCGTGCCGGATATTCAGGCGCGTTCATTGAGTTACGGCCAGCCGATCCGCCTGACCAACGGCTGGTATAGCCGGGTGGATTTTCTCGCGCTGCGCGATATGCAGAACAGCGCCCCGACCATCAAGCGCACCCTGACGCTGAACGATGCCACCACGCATACCGTGGTGTTCGACATCGAGGCCGGTGGTGTGACCGGCGCGCCGGTTTACCCGACCACAAACCCGACCGCTGACACCCTGTATGCGGTAACCATTAATCTCAAAACCGTGGAGCCTGACTGATGGCTATCAACCCAGAAGACCTGAAAATCCTCCGCTCTGAACGCATCTCTGACGAGAGCGACGGCGGCGGACAAATGACCAACGAAGAGATCAACCCAGGCGAGGTCAATAACCTGTGGTCAGATATCTCGTTAACGCTGCAGATCGGCGGGGGTGTGTCGATCCGTAAATTGTACGGTGCGATTGCATCCGCCAACCGTGATCAGCTGCTGGGTGCCGGTTTTTTCATCAGCCGCGATGCATCGGCTGAAAACGTCTCCACGTTGCTGTTTGACACGGATGACCACTATGACGAGCGCGCCGCAGCACGGGATAAAATCGAGAGTTATCGGGTTAAATCAACCCGGTCACCGCTGCGCCCGGTGGGTACTCAGCGTGAGGGGCAGCGCAGCATTATTGTGTACTCCGACAGCTCGTCGGATGCGCCTGAAATCGGTGCCGTACTGTTCCTCGTCAATAACAACACGGGCGACGAGCAGGCGATACAGGTCACGGACGTGACGGGCCAGTATCAGGATTATTACTACGAGCAAAACAACGAGTATAAAAAGTACCGCGCATGGGAGCACACAATCACGATCAGCCAAGCGTTGCAGTATGAGTTCGAGGGGCGCGACCCTGAGCCCGTGGTCACGCACCCGACCGAGATTTTTAAGTCTCAAACCAGCGACGGGCAGAATTACTACGGCATCAAGCCGCTGCAAGCTGCTGCCACTGCTGGTGACCAGTCGGTCAAAGTGGACGGCATTTTTCAGTCGATTATCCCGGCGCTGACATCAGAGACCGCGTTGGTCGATCAGAGTGTCGGTGTCGTCCGCCGGGCGTATCCGTCAGCTGGCGATCAGGTCACCCGGTCGCTCGGTACCCGTTCCGGTGCGCAGGATATTACCCTGCCGACTTGGTGGGCGCGTGGCACCCTGATACTCATCGTCGCGGGCGGCGAATATGAGGACGACGGCGATATCATGACGCACACCTCGGGCGCCGATTATGTGACTGATATCGAACTGGATCCGATTAATAAACGCCTTGTGTTTACAGTGAGCGGCAGCCGCTCAGTCTCCGTCAAATACGAGCCATCCTCCGCTCTGGAGCTGACGCCGTACACCGATAAAGTGACCGTCGGTGAGGGCAACCGACAAGCCACGTATACCTTCCAGTTGTACCCGGCACCACTGCCCGGGACGGTGCGCGTTGAGTTTATGTACCTGGGTGACTGGTACACCCTCGATGACAACGCCACCGGTGAGCTGACCGGCGATGCCACCGGCACCATCAACTACAGCACCGGCTCAGGCAGCATCAGCCTGCCAGCCGAACCGGATCTCGGTAGTGCCATCATTTATACATGGGCGCAGTCCCCGTACTACACCGGCGATCTCGGCAGCCGTGATGTCGCGTTTGAGATCCCTGTTGCAGGCAGCCCGGTGCAGGGCACGATGGAGGTCGCGTGGTCGCGAGGGGGTATCAACTACACCGCCACGGCGGATGCTAACGACACACTGAGCAGCAGCGCCGGTGAAGTGGCAGACGGGCATGTTATTTTCACCCCGGCGAACCTGCCCGATACCGATATCACGCTGACGTATACAAATCACAATGATGCGTTTATCACGCACAATGCGAGCATCAGTCAGCAAACCGGTGGACAGCTGGTTATCAATCTGCCGGATACGGATATTCAGCGTGGATCAGTCGGGTTTAATCTGGATCTCACGTACACGTCTGAAACCCTGTCTGACGGTACGGTTACTACTACGCGGTTTACCAAGGGCTATCGCATATACAGTACCGGCAGTGGCTCCGTCGCGTATCAGGTCGCGGGCAGTCGCAGCGGTGGTCATGTATGTGGGTCACTGGATGCACCCGCTGGCACGATCACGCTGGATTGCGATGAGTTTACTGTTGTGGCGGTAGATTACACAAAATCCAGTGGCGTGCTCGGCGGGTGGGAAAAAAATGTGGTCGTTAAAACCATGCGGGTTGAGACACAGACTGCCGCAATCCGCTACATGAGCACGTCTGCGGGCACTGAAGTCTCTGAGACCATCAGCCTGTCAGCTCTGGAGCTGAAAATCCCACTGCAGGACGATTTCGTACTGCCCGGCGCCGTGTTTACTGTGGGTGGATACGAGCTGGTGACCGATACGAATGGCAATGTGCTACGTGGCTGGGATGTCGATACCGGCGCGGGCGTGACGGTCGGTAATCTCGATGTGGCTGCGGGCTGCGCGATCGTCAGCTACAACGATATCCGTACCTACATCAGCAGCCTGACCACGTCAGTCACCGCGCTGTTGGCGGGTGTGGGTGCCGGTGCAGCAGTGGATAGTGTGGTTTTCCGTACTGCCGCCAGCCCATTGCGCCCATCGGGCATGCAGTTTCAGGCCCGTCGTGCGTCTGACGGCGCGCTGATGCTTGCAGAGTCGGATAACGCGGGCGACATTTCGGGCACTTTTCAGAGCGATGACCGGGATGACGCGCTGCCCCAGCCCGGCACCAGCATCTATGGCGGGTCATATCAAATGACGATTGTGCAGCCGTCATACACCTCCGGCGATGCCGGAGGAACCGTAGAGTCAGACATCGGCCTCGTCGAAATCATCTTTGATGACCCCGTCCTGTTGGCAACACTGACCTACAACGCGGTAGCCTATAAAACCATCCCGCAGGATCCGGATAAGCTCGGGGTGGACCCGGTAAAACTGCCATCCGACGGGCGCGTGCCCATTTATAAAGACGGCTACAAGCTGCAGATCCACAACACGCAGGACATCAGCGTCGCCAGCCCGGTAGCAGGTCAGGTGATCAACTGCGGCCGCACGGATTTAACGCATGTTTTTGTGACCGGTGATAACGGCCATTACCTGGCGTTTGATCAGTTCACAGCCGATCTTGCAGCCGGTACTGTCACCCTGGCTGACCCGCTCAATCTCGTCGATACCGACGGCACCAGCCTGCCGACACCACTCACCGTTGCGCACCGCATTTCACAGCGTGTGGTCTGCACCCAGGCCGGTATTGACGGTACACTGCAGCTCAATCTGCAGCTGACGCAGGACTACCCGGCAGACACCAGCTACGTGAGCGGTTTTGTAGATCTCGGTGATATCGGCAGCCGCGTTTACAACCTCTTTGACCAAAAAGTGGATGAAGCCGGGCTGTTTAAAGACACGCTGGTCGGCGACCCGGCATCGGCTACATACGACGACCTCAACTACCCGATCCTTGTCAGCAACTACGGCGCAGTCGAAGACCGCTGGAAGCTGAAATTCACCGGCAGCGAGTCGTTCGAATGCCACTCAGAGCAGCGCGGCCTCATCGGCACCGGCAACATCAATGCCGACTTCAGCCCGATCAACCCCATGAACGGCCAGCCGTACCTCACCATTTATGCCGCAGGCTTTGGGGCTGGCTGGGTTAACAGCAACATCATCCGCTTCAACACCGAAGCCGCATCAGCACCGATCTGGGCCATCCGCTCCGTCACACCGAGCAACACGCCGGTCGCGGACGATGAGGTCTATATCGAGTTGACAGGGAGTGCAGACTGATGGGTATGGCTCCGATTCGGTACGCGTACGATGACGCCGGTGCGCCGGTGCTCTCTGATGTTACTGACTGCCTGTATCAGATTCTGAAGGCATGTCTTGTTGATGGGTATGGCGGTAAAAGCGCTGCGGGCTGGTCGGTGGTGTATGACGACTGGTCTGGCTCAGGAGTTTTTACGATTACTAATGCGTTGCAGACGTTTGTGTTGGGCTTAAAAAAGTTTTCAGGATCAATCTACGGGCCGGGAATTTTTATTTGTGAGGCGATGATCAACGCCAGCACTCCGGTCAATGCGCGCTCTGGACGATATTATTTGAGCAGTCTGGATGATCTGACGGAGGCGGGTGAGTTTCAGCGGGGGCAATTTTACAACCTGCCAAATGCTGGTCAGTTTGTGATGTATGCCAATGATAACGCATTTCATCTGTTCAGTGGGCCAACTGGCGATCTGTTTAATTCACATAATACCGACGGTGATGATATTTGCTTCTGGGGTTCTGGTGCAATGTTTAATGCGCAGGGGTTGGCGGATGGCGATCTCGGTAATGGTGCGGTCTGGGTCGGGAATTACCGCCGCTATCAGTCCAGCTCGCCAGGCTATACGGTGATGACGGATTACTCCTCGAACTGGCACGGCACTCAGTTTTATTCTGATGGATCAGCGGCGCTGAGTGAGACGTGGATGCAGCTGCAGCCATTTTCGCAGTCAACCTATAATGCAACAATAAATATCTCTGGATCACGTTATTTGCCCTTGGCTCCGGCGATGGCGCTCAGCAGGTCAGATAATGCCGACATCGGGATTGTGCCAGGGTTGTACTCATGTCCCCAGATCGTTTCATATCAGCAATCGATTGCTCGTAGTGTTCTGCGGCAATACTTTGATACATCTTTGCAAACGCTGAAAGACACGATTGAGCTGGGAGGTAAAACATTCACGGCCTGTAACCTTGGCTGGGATATCTACGGCATGATCAGTCTGGAGCCGGAGGACTGGCTGTGAGCATCGGCTATTGCCCGCCGGTGTTTGTTTATACGCCGCCAGACCCGGTGGAATTTGTTGATTTGCTACACAACCTGCCCGCCGCTGATCTCTGGGTTGTGCAGTTTTATCGATCGCTGACGAACAATGAGCAGCTTGTTGTCATTCAGGGCGATATATTCCGGTTTTCCAAGGCCTCTTTCGACAACGCCGGTGAATACCGCCTGATTGCCTTCCGTGTGCGTAACGGCGGATTGGATGCTGGTATGTGGTGGGTGGATTCGTACGTGTACGACTCCGGGCAGGTCAATATCGAGTTTACAAACAATTTGCCGGATGAGGGCACAGGCGACCCCGGCTCATTCAGCGGTACCGCAACCGTCGCTGACCAGCCTGCGCAGCGTATTGTGATTGCCACAGCGTTGGACGGTGAATCACCGCGCCAACTGGCACAGACGGTATCCAGCCCGGTAACGGGCGAGTACCTGTTAGAGTGGCTGGGCTACAACGGCCAGGTGCTCGTCACCGTGTTTGATGACTACGGCGTTGATTTTGTTGAGGGCGCTGCCCACGGCGTGGGTGAGCGTATTCACCCGACGGGCTATAACGGCTATGTGTACCAGGTATCCGATACCGGCACGCTCGGGCCAGAGCCGGAGTGGCCCACAACAGAGGGAGCTGTCGTCGTCACCGGCAGCTGTACTCTGACGGCCAAACGTTTTTTCCGCCCTGTCAGCGAAGGGCCTTTTTTCGTATGAGCCGCAGCCATCTCCACTCACAGTCACTCTGCGCCGTGACCACCGCGCCCATGTCTTTTCCCGTCATCCCGCGGTTTGTGGGACTCGCCTCCGAGCCGCAGATCCATACCGGTGCCTGCTGATGCCCGTCCTCTATGCCCGCGCGGCCACATCCGTCAGATCCGCCAACCGTCAGGCAGCAGCCCGGTCTGATCAGCCGTGGTCAGCAACCACCGACCGCAGCGGCCGCACCGCCCTGGCTGTTGTCAGCGCAGATCAGCAGCAGACTGCGCAGACAGCACTGCCGATCACAACGGCACCCGACAAAACCGCGCAGGTCACAACCCCGCTCACCAGCGCAGATCAGCAGCAGACTGCGCAGACAGCACTACACATCACAGGCGCACCGGACAAAACCGCCCAGGTCTCAGCGCTGTACGCCAGCGCAGATCAACAGCCAGCAGCACAAACGACATTGCCCGTGCATCAGGCCGCGCTGAAAGTCGTCAATCGCGCAACCCCCATCCGGGGCACAGATCCGACAGCCATCCGGATCAGCGAATACACCCTCGGGCAGGCCGCACTGCTGACCAGCGTCAGCCCCAATTTCAACCTGACCGACGGCCCGTACATCCCCAGCGCTGACATTAAAATCGCCACGTTTGAGCTGACAAAACTACCCGCGTGGAACATCAGCATCATCAGCAAAAGCCGCGTGCATAAAGCCCCGGATAAAGAGCGCGCCAGTGACCTGCCCTGGGGTGCGGGACACACATACTATGAACGCTCAACCCAGCCCTATGAGGCTGAGCAACCGTATCTGCCGGGTGAGCTGACGCCGAGCCCGGACATCAAGAGGAGTTACATCAGTATGAACCTGGTTAATGTGATTGCGCTGCCGGGTGAGCAGCCGCTGGCGTACCGCGACCTGAAGCTGAGCCTGAGTCAGGATGGTGTGCCATGGAGCTGCTCGTTCAACGTGACGAACGACGGCAGCCGCTCGCTTGTGGAGCCGGATCTGTCAGGTAAAAAAGAAGTGCGGATCGAGATTAACGGCTGGCAGTGGGTGTTCTTTATGGATCGCCCGCGTGAGTCGCGGGTGATTCAGGGCAATCAGCTGCAGCGTGCGTATTCTGTGACCGGCTACAGTCGTGGGCATTACATGAGTGCGGAGTACGCGCCGTTACGCTCAAAGAGTATAAGCAGCACGACGGCTGTGCAGGCTGCGACGGCGGAGCTGGATGGTACCGGGTTCAGTCTGGTATGGGATACCGCGCGGCTGCCGGACTGGCCGATGGCCAGCAGCTCGTTCAGTTATCAGGGCCGGTCACCCATGCAAGTGATCAAACGCCTGGCGGAGGCTGCTGGCGCAGTGGTTCAGGCGAGCATGGCGGCGGATGAGCTGATTGTGTCTCCGCGTTACTACCCGTTGCCGTGGAACCTTGAAAACTATGTCGTCGACCACACGATCCACGAGAACCAGGTGCTGAGCCTGAGCCGCGACTGGCAGCCGGGCAAGCTGTTTAACGCTGTCGTGGTGACCTCGGGTGTGGATACGGCAGACGGTGTGTCGCTGACGGTTCAGCGCTCAGGTACTGCCGGTGACATCGAGGCCGACGAGGTGGTGGATGAATGGGCCACAGCGTACGAGGCAACGAAGGCTCGGGGTGGGCAGATTCTGGCCGCCAGCGGTGTGTGGATGATTTACACCTTGCGCCTGCGGGTTCCTGAGTATCAGGGTGCTGAGCCGGGCCTGATTCTGCCGGGTGAGACGCTGGCGGTGGTGTTTGAGGATTCGTCTGAGTCGTTCCGTGGCTACTGCACTGCGACCGACATTGATGAAGATAGTAAAGGCCGGGTATCGCAGACGCTGACGGTGGCGCGGCCATACGAGTGGGAGAGTAACTGATGCGTAATCCTTGGGTTCAGTTCGGCAAACTGTTTGCACCTGGTGCAAAGACGGTAGTGACAGTTCAGACCGTAAACGCCGATGGCAGCAGCATTGTGCAACTGCGTTCAGGCGACACGCTGCGAGTGATCGGTGACACGGTTGATGCAAATTCAAAGGCGGTTATTCAGGAGGGCAAAATCATCGGTAAGGCACCCGACCTGCCGACTCAGACGGTCGAAGTCTGAGGTAAAAGGGGGAAAGAGAGGCGACCGGTCAGCAGCTGCAACTGCCAACCGGACACCAAAGCACAGTGAACTGGCACTGTGAATCAGCCAAGGCCTCCCGCTCGTCGACGAGCCGGGCAAGCCTATCAGAAAACCATCTGAGGGGATTCACATGCACGAAGTGCGATGCAACACTTGTAACAAACTGCTGCTGAAGATCAGTGGCAGTGGCCGCGTAGAGGTTAAGTGCTCACGCTGCAAACACATCACTAAGTCAGAGTGCCGCGAGCGCCAGAATGGAGGAGACAGAAATGTCCAAACCACTGGTACCTTGGCCGGGCGGCAAACGCAAACTGGCTAAACACATTCTCCCCCTTCTGGGGGATCATACCTGTTATGTAGAGCCGTTCGCGGGCGCGGGCGGTATCTTCTTCAGCAAAGAACCCTCGAAGGTTGAGGTGCTGAACGACATCAACGGCGATATCACCAACCTCTATCGTGTAGTCAAGCATCACATGGGTGAGCTGTATGCTCAGTTCCGCTGGGCGCTGGTGAGCCGGGATAACTGGGACTGGCTGATCAAAACGCCGGTGGAGACACTGACGGATATCCAGCGCGCGGCGCGGTTTCTGTATTTACAGAAGATGGCTTTCGGTGCCCGTGTGGATAGCCAGCACTTCGGCACGGCTGCAACAGCTCCGCCACGCTTCAACCTGCTGACACTGGAGCGGGATCTTGAAGCGGCGCACCTGCGTCTGAACCGTTGTTACATCGAGAACATGGACTGGAGGGTATTGGTGAAACGCTATGATCGGCCAGGCACGGTGTTCTATGTGGATCCACCGTACTGGCAGTTGACCGGCTACGGCGTACCGTTTGACTGGCCGGAGTATGTAGCACTACGAGAGCTGGCGGATACGATCAAAGGCCGCATGATCATCAGTATCAATGATCACCCTGACATCCGGGCGTTGTTTGATGGCATGGAGGTGATGGAGGTCGGCTATAACTACACGCTGGGTGGTGCTAAGTCGGGTGAGAAGAAGAGCACCGAGCTGATCTACGTCAGACGCCCCGCTTAACACGGTTCAGGGCATCGATGCTGGCCATGATGATGGATGATAGAGCTGCTCTGTCGGAGGTACTGAGCTCGAAGTACCTCCGTATCCATACAGGTCGCTCCATACCCAGCTCAAGCAGTACATCGATCGGCAGACCGAGGCTCTGTTCCAGTGCGCGGATGTGAGTGTACCGATAGCTGGTCAGCCCGCTTTCTACACGACTGACCGTGGATGCAGAGCAGTTGGCCAGTGTTGCAAAGTCGATTTGCTCCAGACGCAGGCTCAAGCGCAAGCGCCGGAACCGGATTGCTTCGGTCATTTTCAGAACTGCATGTACAACGTGGAATAATGAGTAACGGTGTGCAGTCCGTGGCGTGGGGTGTTACCCGCATTGGTAATATACGACGGATTATACCCACGACGAGTAACAAGGAGATGGATGATGTTGCTGAATGAGGAACTGGCAGGATTGCTGGAGCTATTGGAAGAGATACTGTGTGACTTGCGTGACCTGGTTGCGAGATACGGACTGGGAGCCGATGAGTTGAAGGATTGGCTGGTCGAGGTGATTGAAGACTTCCATAGGCTCAGGTTCACAGGCTGTAATTATGTTGCATACAATGGAAGCCTTCCGTAATCAGATTATTGCAGCGAGTCGTGCGCAAATATCGCGCGCGGCTTCACCTCGCTGTTTCACGTCATCCTGCGAACTCACATCGACCACGGGGCAATTCGGCGTCCTGCCTCAGCGGGCTTTTCGGAACATCCATGTTCCTCACGCCTGTTCATCTTTGCCATCACTGACTCGCACTAGGCGCACTTTCAACCTGATACATCATTCTCAAGAATAACAACATTG
This sequence comes from Thalassolituus sp. UBA674, assembly GCA_002298335.1. GTDB lineage: Bacteria > Pseudomonadota > Gammaproteobacteria > Pseudomonadales > Oceanobacteraceae > Thalassolituus. The sequence goes on along the minus strand of DBNK01000027.1, from coordinate 44,437 downwards.
AGAGCCTTAACGTTGATGGAAAAAAACTCCATTAAACAGGATGGATGCCCCCAGTTATATCCATTTATATCTGACTGTTGATGGTTGAAAATGCGCCTGTTGCGAGCCACGTCAGACCAGAACGAGCAGGCCGGAGAAACATGTATGTTTCGACAGGTCAGTTGAGGCATGGATGCCGAATTGCCCCGTGGTCGTTGTGAGTTTGCAGAAAGGAGTGAAACAGCGAGGAACACAGCGCGAAGCAGGAGGGAGCCGGGGCCGCCTAGGCAGCGCCGGGAGGATGCCGTCCTCCCAAGAGCGATATACCGATTCAATGAAATTGAAGAGAGTGTCAGACAATAGATAGCCGCGCTCGTCGGGACCAGGCATCCCATGTAGTCTCGCCGGGGGCAGACAACGAATTATGTCAATAAAAGCTCTGCTAGCTCAGAAACGGAATCAACAATCACATCCGCCCCGGCGACTTCCAACTCTTCTCTGTCCCCGAAACCCCACAAAACCCCGACTGACTTCAATTCGTTATTCTTCGCTGCCGTCACGTCCATCCTGCGATCGCCAATCATTACCGCACTCTGATCAATCTCGCCGTCATCCAGCAAACTCCTGAGCTGTTGAGTTTTCTCAATACCAATATCTCCACCATTAATGAATCTGAAACAGTGGTGAATACCAAACTGATGAAGAATTTTTTCAACAAAGTCGGTGCGTTTGGATGAGCAGACGCCGAGATCAAAATCAGCGGCGGAAAGCTGGTGCAGTAACTCAGGAATTCCGGAATAAATAATGTTTCCGCTGAAGCCATACTCCGCATAACGTGCGCGGTAATCGATAATCAGACGGGTGATGCCAGCTTCATCGGTCGCCGGTGCGAACGCGCGGAAGGTATTCTCAATGGGTGGACCGATCCAGCGGATCAGTTCCTGTGGTGCGGCGGGTGGAAGGTCATGCAGAGCGAGAGCTTCATTAAAGCAGCGGATAAACCCGGGACTGGGGTCGCTGAGGGTGCCGTCGAGGTCAAAAATCAGGGTGGGTTTCTGTGACGCGTCCATGTCGGTCAGTTCCTCCGTGGCTGCTATAGCCGGAGGCCGGGTTGCGCGGTGAAACCCAGCCATCCGCAGGTCGCATTACGCGCGCCCGGTAAACTTCACTTCTTCGGTATTCACACGGATACGGTCACCGGTCGAAATGTGCTCAGGCACAGACACCACCAGACCTGTGGTCAGTGTCGCTGGCTTGGTACGGGAGGTCGCAGACGAACCTTTCATCGCCGGAGCGGTATCGGTAATCACCAGCTCAACGATGGTCGGGATTTCCACACCCACAGCCACATCATTCAGCACGATCACCTGCAGACCCTTGGTTTCTTCGGTAATGAACTGAGCTTCTTCTTCGATGCTGCTTTTGTTCAGCGGGTACATGGTGAAGTCTTCGCTGTCCATGAAGTTGTACTCATCGCCGTCGATGTAAGACAGGGTCACTTCACGGCGTACCAGGTCCGCCAGGTTGAGCATGTCGGTGTCTTTGAAAGATTCGTCCAGCTTGGCACCGGTCACCACGTTGTACATGCGCATACGGTAGATGGACCCGCCAGCACGGCCCTGAGGCACGGAGCGCTCAATATCTTTTACGAAGTAGACGGCGCCGTCGTATTCCACGGCAACATTCTTTTTGATTTCACTGGCTTTAGGCATGGTTCTGCTCTCACAGGTTGGTCATTTGGCCACCAGTTGTGACCGGCTGCGAGAGATTACTACAACCCGACGCTGAATCAAAAGTTGTTATGCCGGTCTGAGTTGTGACGGCCCTGTCTTTGCAGGCATGATGGCTGAGTTGGCGATTAACAATAAGGAATGGCTTGTATGATCCGCACCATGCTGCTGAGCGGCGACGGCGAGATAAAAGAAGGTGGTCAGGAACTGATCGGACTCTGGCGTCAGGGGGGCTATGCCCGCATCTGGATTGATATTGAAGATGAGAAGCCGGAGGGGGAGGCGGCACTGCTGAAATCACTGGGCTGCCATGAGCTGGTGATTCAGGATGCCCAGCGTCCCCGCCATCCGCCGAAAATCGAAGAATTCAGCGACCGCACCTTTATCCTCTACCGCGGGATCGCGCATTTCTCTGCCCAGCTGGAGCACGAGGCACAGACCATCGGCCTGTTCGTCGGGCCGAACATGCTGATCACCCGCCATCCGTTACCCGCGGTGAGCATCGGCAGGCTGTACGGTGAGGCCGGTGCCACACTGCTGAAACAAGGGACCGGGTTTCTGGCACTGAAAATCATGCTGGTGTCGGCCGGTCTGTATCTGGAAGCCCTGCTCGAATTTGAAACCGAACTGAGCGAAATCGAAGATGCGCTGCTCACTCATGGCAGTGACGAACTGATGAGTAAGCTGGTGACCTACCGCTCAAGGCTGGTGAAGTTGCGCCGCCTGTTCAGTTACCACAAAAACATCAGTCTGGAACTGATGACGGAAGACTACGTCGCCCTTGAGCAGTCAGGCGAAACCATGCGCCACGCCATCACCGACCTGCACGATCGTTTTGACCGTCTGCACACCATGGCGGAAATGTTTTACAGCATCTGTGGCGACCTGATTGACGGTTATATTTCCATCACCTCACATCAGCTGAACCAGACGATGCGGGTGCTGACGGTCATTACCGCTATTTTTGTACCGCTGGGTTTTCTCGCTGGTCTGTACGGGATGAACTTTGACCATATTCCGGAACTGCACATGAAAGGTGGGTATTTTGTTCTGTTGGCGGTGATGGGAACGATTGCGGTGGGGTTGCTGGCGTTGTTCAGGAAGATACGGTGGTTGTGAGGAAAGTTGAGGTTGTCTGCTGAAGGTTAACTCACAGCTTGTGGTGCCCGCCGTGGAGTCGCGGAATCCTTCATCTAGAGTCTTTCAGAAAAGTACCGTCATTCCGCGGCCTGACCGCGGAATCCAATTGGCAGGTTCATGTGGTTCTGCACTAACCACTTACCTCTTCTGGTAATTCTGTATTCTCGCTCCTGGGGGGGGGGGCGGCGTCTTTCTCAGCAAGGTTAATGGGTTCTCTTGCTCCTTGGGGGATTGCCTGGCGTCTTTTTCCGCAACGTTAATTGGTTCTTTTGCTCCTTGGGGGATTGCATCCCCCGGGCGCAGCCCATTCCCCTGCTTCGCGCTGTGTTCCTCGCTGTTTCCGTCACCCTGCGAACTCACGACGGCCACGGGATGATTCGGCCTCCTGCCTCAGCTGACCTGTCGAAACATCCATGTTTCTCCGGCCTGCTCGTTCTGGTCTGACGTGGCTTGCAACAGGCGCAGTTTCAACCAGAGACATCCTCTTTAAAAAAGTACAACACTGAGAGCCTCAACTTTGTTGATCAAGTAAAGCCTTAAAGGTGTTGAGGCCCCCAGTGATTTCATTCTTTAGCTGAACTGTTGCTGGTTGAAAAGTGCGCCTGTTGTGAGCCAGGACTTTCAATAAACGAGCAGGCATCCGAGACAGGACGTCGAGGAAGGGATGCTGAGGCAGGAGGCCGAATCATCCCGTGGCCGTCGCGAGTTTGCAGAAAGGCCTGAAACAGCGAGGAACACAGCGCGAAGCAGGAGGGTGGGCCAGCGCCGGGAGGATGCATTCCTCCCGGGAGCGAAAATCAAAACGACCTTAACAAATTTTACTGAATTACCAGGACCTCAGAGGCGTTATCGCAATGCGTTGTCGCAGGAATCCGTTAAATGGATCCCGCGATCAGCGCTTTGCTTGTCGCGGGATGACGCAGGTTCAACGCCTTCGCTCTAAAGCATAAAAAGGCCATCCATTGATTAACGCATCGGGAATACTCAGCGAAACTCAACAACCGACTCCGCGACCAGCACTCTGCCTGTCGCGGTATCCCGACGCAGGTAAACATCAGAACTGATACCCGATCCCCAGATTAAACCCATCCCCATCCAGACTATCCGGGTCATTGGCATCCTCATTCTGGATCTGATAATCCGCCTTCAGCACCACATCCGGATGCGGGAAGTAACTCACACCAAAGTCCACCTGCGTGGCTTTGAGGTCGGTGGTCTGGGTCCAGCCGCTGTGGCGGGCGAATACGCCCCAGGTGTCACCCGGGCGGTAGCTGACTTCGACATAGCCACCTTCCTGCACGTCCTGCTCGGCCAGTGCGGCGGCGTCTCCGGACACATCCCAGCGCGCATACAGGGCTTTGGTGGTGACGTTACCCAGCTGATAAATCACATGGCCACCAATGAGTGTGGCGGATTCGGCGTAGGACTCGCGGGCGCTCTGGTCGAGGTCCGGCTGGTACTGGGCGTAGCCGGACAGTTCCAGCCCGGGAATGCCGCGGTAGTTCACACGCACTGTGGTGGCCAGATCAAAGGTGTCGGCAAACGAGGTTTTCTGCTTGCCGCCCTTGAGGTCGAAGGGTTCTGTTTCGTCGGTTTTCAGGCCTTCAGACAGCATGATGTCGTAACTGATACCGCCACCCAGCTGGTGGCTGAACATCACACCGCCGACGTACCAGGTGGTGGGGATGATGGTGGTTTCGATCACCGGGCGCTCAACGCCGTAGAAGGTTGGCGGCTCATGGGTTTCGTTGATGATGCCGACCGGCGTCAGCATGATACCGCTGCGCAGCTGCATGTTACTGGTCAGATCGTATTCGATATAAGCCTGTTCCAGTTCGACGGCACCGTTACCTTCTGAGCCCGGTGAGATCGCGTGTTCCAGCTCAAATTCGGACACCAGACGCATGCGCTCGCTGAAGTCGTAGCCGATGAACAGCACCCAGCGGTGGAAGTCGAGCTCGCGCACGTCTTCGCCATTGTCGTCGAGGTGACGGTAATGCATTTCACCGTAGCCACCGAAGTGCACGTCTTTGCCGCTGCTCTGGCTGCGGCTGGCTTCCAGCTCATCCGCCAGTGCATTCAGCTGTTGTTCGAAACGGGCTTCCATGGCGTCCATGCGCTGTTGCATGTCCTCCAGGCTCTGCGTGTCCTGTTCTGCAGCGGCCACCGGCAGGCTCATCATTGCCAGTGTCAGCGCGCTCAGGGTAAAGCGGGAATGGTATGTTTTCATCGTATTAATCACCGTCGGTAAAGTTGATGCCCAGATCGACTGCAAGGCCGTCGGGAATTTCGCGTTTGAAGTTGCCGTCGAGTGCCGCAATCGCGGCGTTGAAGGCGCTGACGTCCTGATCATCAATGGCGTCATAGGCCATGGCGATGTTGCTGCGTACGGCTTCAACGTCGCTCTCGTATCCGGCTTCCGCCATCAGGGAGAAGAAGCTGACCATGCCGGACGGAATGGCGTCTGTGGTGCCTTCCAGCAGGGCCTCGACTTCCTGTACCAGCACCAGTGCTGCTTCCCAGGTCTGATCCGCCACAGGCGTGGCGGTGGTGATGACGTTGCGGTTGGTCAGGTAATCCAGGTTCTCCTGTACTGTGGTCAGCAGCTTGCTCAGCGGCTCAGTGCCGTCGTCCAGCTCAGCATTGAGGAATAGGGTGCGGAACGGGGTTCCGGTGCCAGCGTAGTCGTCGGTCCAGCCGTCATAAACATGATCAGCACTGTCCTGCAGGCGGGAAGCCAGCCCCTGCAGGACCTGACATTTGCGTGGTTCGTCATCCAGTTCTGCCGATGTGGCGGAGGTGCCGTCGGTGTCTTCAAACAGAGCAACTTCCAGGGCCAGCAGACCGACAAACTGAAAGCTCTGGCGCTCAAAAAAATCGTCGTTGAGCGTCTGCTCCCCGGCTACCCAATCGGCAATGGTGCTGCGCACGGTGGCGCTGTATTCGGTGCCACGCAGCCGCAGTGAGTCGATGAAGGTGTAGGGTGGGAACACCAGATCATCGGTGAGCGGGCCAAAATTATAGGGCAGCAGGCTGTACCAGCTGTCGTAGGTATCACGCCACTGATCCTGGGCGTTGCGCAGGGCGCGGGCATCGGGGTTGCTGCAGAGGGTGTCAATGTCGTCGCTGAGCAGATCAGCGGCGCTGGCAAAGTTACCAGCGGCGACAATGATGCGCTCGTCCACGGCATTGGTCAGCGCGGTATCCAGCGACTCCTCGGTGACAGCGATCGGGTCGTTTTCCCGGGTACCGCCACAGCCGCTGATCAGGGACGCCGACAACAGGCAGAGCAACCCGGTGTGTAAGGTGGTTGGTTTCATCATCTCTCTCAGTGTGGTGGCAGGGTTATCTGCCTTGCTCTCAGGCCTCTCGCGGGCCTGTTCTTTCTGGTTCATGGTTAAGGTGTCGGGCCCCGGGCCCCGGTCAGCCGGTCAGCCGGTCAGCCGGGAATGCCCAGCAGGTGGTTGTCCCATCTGCGGTCAAACTGTTGCCAGCGTTCTTCCAGCGGGCTCAGGTCGCTGCTGCGGATCTGCCGCAGCCAGCCGCTGGAGTTGCTCAGCACAAAGGTCTGCTGTTGCTGATCCACGGTCAGGCCGCAGACATCATGAAAGCGGTGGTAGCCTTTGAAGCTGCCATCATCCAGATTCCAGAACAGCGCCAGATCGCCTTTCGGGCTGGTAAAACCGACACTGCGGCTGGCGTTGCAGATGGCGACGCTGCCCATGTAGTTGTGGCAGTGGGTGATGAGCGCCGCCGGAGCCTCCAGCGCGGTCAGTGATTCCATTCCCGGACGCCACAGGTACGCCAGCGGGGTAAAGCGCTCATCCTGAATCTGCGCGGCAATGGCGACACTGCCGTCGGCGGCGACATCGATATGACGCAGACTGGCCGTGGCCACCGGGCAGCTGAAGCGGGCAACCAGATCGCCCGTACGGGCATCCAGCAGGGTCAGGTCAGACTGCATCTGCGCCCTGTTAGTCAGCTGGCCCTTGCTGTCTTTCTGCAGGCCGCCGTGGGCAATGATGAGCTGGCTGCCATCCGGCGACAGGCGGATTTCATGGGGCTCGGTGCCGTGGCTGCTCCAGCGGGTGAGCAGGTGTCCGAGCACGGCGTCGTACACGGCGATGCTTCCAGCTTCTGTACCATCGGCGGATTCGGCAACAAACAGCAGCAGACCGTCGGCGCTGTAGAGCGCGTGGCCATTGAGGTGGTAGCCCGGTTCGGTCTGCCAGCGGCGCAGTTCTGCCCCTGTGTTGAGGTCAGCCAGCAGGCACTCACGTCCGGGACGGCGTCCGACCAGTACGGCCTGTTCTGCGTGGGCCGGATGCCAGGCACAACCATGACCGCGGAAACCTGAAGCCAGGCTCTGAACCTTGCCATCCCGGTACCAGCTGAGGCCGTAGCTCTCTGCGCTGTCGCCGGTCGCAGACAGCCAGATGTCCTGCTTCTGCTGATCTGCTGTCGCTGCGAAGATCGCAGAGGGCATCAGCCCGAGTGCAGACAGGGCGCTGGCCTGAGCAAGAAAGCGGCGGCGGGCGGTGTTTACTGAGTCTTGTGTCATAGGCTGCTCACATAGGTCAGGAGGGATTGCCGGTCATCCGGCGGCAGCGCCGCAAACCGGGTTCTGGCCTGAGCGGCTTCTCCGCCGTGCCAGAGGATGGCTTCTTCAATACTGCGGGCGCGGCCATCGTGCAGGTAAAAGCCATGACCGTTGACGGCGTCAGACTGCCCGACTCCCCAGAGTGGGGCGGTGCGCCATTCAGAGCCGCTGGCGGCATAGTCAGGGCGGCCGTCGGCCAGCTCCGGCCCCATGTCGTGCAGCAGGAAATCGCTGAACGGCCAGATGGTCTGGTTACTGAGGTGTGCCGGACCACTGTCACCCGTTACGAAAGAGGGTTGATGACACCCGGCACAGCCGCTGAGGTAAAACAGCCCGCGGCCCGGTTCTGAGTCCTGCTGGCGGCGCTTGGGTACCCCCAGATTGCGGTTGTAGTGCACCACCAGATCCAGCAGATGCTGGGGCAGCTCAACGCCGTCTTCGTTGTTGCCGTCCGTGCTGGTCAGGCAGGCCGTCTGCACGGCAGTGCAGGGCTGTGCCGGAAACAGCGGGTTGCTGATGCCGATGTCTCCGGCAAAGGCCGCGGCGATGGTGGTAGTCAGGTCCGGACGGTTGGCCTTGAGACCGAAACGCCCGGGTTCTGTCTGCCGGGTCTGTGGGTTCCAGATGAGGTTCACCCGGCCACTGATGCCATCGCCGTCACTGTCCTGCGGGTCAGCCAGAGCTTCGATGTCGGCACTGGCGATCTGATCAATCAGACCGGCACCGTGAATCGGCGGCGCCAGCCGCAGGCTGAAACGGGTGTCCGGGTGGAGCGGGCCGTAGGCCAGATCACGGATGTCGGCCACAGGCTTGCGCAGCTCTGTCTGCTGGCCGTCCGGGTAGGTGAAAACCTGAGTTTCCCAGCGGATGAATACCTGCGCTTCGGCAGGCAGGTCGTCGCCGCCGGGCTGATTCAGCTGACTCAGCAGGGATATGCTCTGCCCCTGCAGCTGCTCACCATAGACTGGTTCGGGAACCACCCCCAGCGTGTCGTGACTGCCGGGAATGCTGAGACGTACAAAGCCGCTGAAAAGCGGAGTATCAGCGGACTCAGGAATGTCGCCGCGCCCACCTTTCTTATGACAGGCAAGGCAGGAGCGGGCGTTGAATAAAGGACCGAGCCCGTCGCGGGCGTCGGTGGCGGTCGGGGCTTTCACCCAGGGCTGAGCTGCTAAGGCCCGGCCCGCGTAAAAATCCGGCTTCTGTTCTGCGGGCAGATTCGCCACGACCTTATCGAAACTGACAAAGGGCATGACGGAGACACTGGCCGCACCACCGGGCAGGTATTCGCTGACCGACGGTGGCGGAATATCAGATCCGCTGCAGGCGGCCAGTATCCCGCTGCAGCAGAGCAGTGTCAGCGGGACGGTGGCCGGAGATCTCATCGCAACAGGTCCGCAGGGACAGAACCGGGAGGCGGATGCGGGGCCTCAGCCGCCGCATTCCTCGTCAGGGTTGGTGGTGTCACATTCGGAGGCTTCGTCATCCACCACGTCGGCGTCCAGACCCAGCTCTTCAGCGATGTCAGCAATCACGCCGGACTGAGCGTTCAGAGCGTAGATGGTCTGATACACGGGGGAGTCCGAGTTCTGGTTCTCTTCCATGATCTGTACGTCGAACGGCATGCCGTCACGGGCCAGTTCATCAATGCCTTCATAACCGGCTTTGGTTACCGTCAGAGCGGCACTGATCAGAACGTCGAGATCAGACAGACCGGCGTCGCTCAGATAGTCATCCAGACCATAGCCACTGACCCGGGTACCGGCATCATCCACGCCATCCAGGTCGCTGTCGTAACCGGCGTATTCACCGTAATAGCTGTTGGATACGCCTTCCGCGTTCAGCCAGATATCGCGGTGGGTATTGTCAGAGAAACAGGAATGCTCATCTTCCTGAGAGTTGGAGCTGAAGGCGATCTGCATACGTTCACCGGCCAGCTCACCTTCAGACAGGGTGCCCATACCGGTGAGGATTTCGGCCAGTTTCTGCTTAGCGTCTGCTTCGCTTTCAATGGTGGTGAAGGCCGTGCGGTAGTCCGCCCCTTCAGCCCAGCCATCGCGGACACCTTCGAGGTCGGCAATCAGCTTGTCCACAGCAACCTGCAGAAAGGTCAGACGGCGCTCGCCGAAGGTGGCTTCGGTGAAGTCGGACAGCGGACGCTGGCCACCGGACTCATAGGCTTTGACGGCTTCATCGCGGTCGCTGCCATCCGTAGTGCGGTCTTCCAGAGCGGTATCGTTCTTCAGATCCTGACCCCAGAGCATAAACTCAATGGCGTGGTAGCCGGCAATGACGTCGTGCTCGTCATCGGCGGTCGCGGTGTTACTCAGGGTGTCTGCGGTGATTTCAATGTTGATGTTGCCGATGATGCTGTTGTCAGAGGCTGAGCTGCTGGCGGCATTCGCAGAGGTGACTGCACCGCCACCATTGATGCCCACGCCGTTGGCCGTCACACCGATCTGATCATCACCGAAGTCGGTGGTGTTGGTGGCAACGTAATCGATCAGGGCTTCGCCTAACGGCCAGGCGTTGATGTCACCTTCCGGGCCGTCTTCAGAGTCGTAGTCGGTGGAATCAATCGGGCTCAGACGGAAGCGGTACACTTCAGTCTGGCCATAAGGTTCACGCGCAACCAGCCAGGCGGTTTTGGCGGCATCCAGATTGTCCTGGGTCGGCTCAGCGGCAAAGGCATCAATCGCGTCTTTCAGGGCTTCCGCTGTGGTTACGGCATCGCTGTAGATGGCGAAAGCAATATCGGCGTTGGTATCAACCACCTTCTGCGTGTTTTCAATACTGATCAGCTCAGAAGGTGCCGGTGGTGGGGTACCGCTATCGTCGCCGGAAGAACTGCTGCCACCGCCACAGGCGGCAAGAAGGCTGGTGGCCAGAATAGCCAGGGAGATGCGTGAGTACTGCATAAAAGAATTCCTCTGTTTGGCGAGCTGCTGTAAATTTAGTAAAGAAGCTAATAGTAATGATAATGATTGTCAACTTCAGTAAACTTGATGCAGATCAAGTGAGGCTGAATCGCCTTGCATAGAATGCTGTTACAGATGCACGGATACTGTGCTGGTGTGCAGCAGCCTGCCATCAGGGCACACATTGAGAGAGATGATGATGAAATTAACGCAAACCTTTATGGTCCTCGGGGCCGGGTTGCTTCTGGCAGCCTGTGGCGGTGGCACCAATAACGAAGAACCGGCAGAGCCGGTATTTCTGACCGAAGCCGCCCTCGGTGAGAGCCTGTTTCACGACACCAGTCTGTCGCTGAACCGCACTCAGTCCTGCGCCACCTGCCACTCACCGGACCATGCCTTTACTGATCCGCGCACCGATGATCAGGGCCGGGTCAGTGCCGTGTCTCTGGGGGATGATGGGGTATCTCTGGGTGACCGTAATACGCCGACCGCACTGTATGCCAGCCTGACGCCGGACTTCACCTCGGGCAGCCGTACCCGCTTCAACAGCCAGCAGGATGATTACTCCGGATTCATCGGCGGACAGTTTCTCGATGGCCGGGCGACGGATCTGCAGGCTCAGGCCAAAGGCCCTTTCCTGAACCCGGTGGAAATGGGGATGCCGAATGCCGCTGCCGTGATTGAACGGGTGAAAGAAAACCCGGATTACATCGAAGCGTTTGAATCCTTTTATGGTGCATCCATTTTTGATAATACCGATGACGCTTACGATGCCCTTGCGGATGCGATTGCAGAATTTGAAAGTACCGACGTGTTCACGCCTTTTACTTCCAGATACGACCGCTCACTGGAAGGCGATTACACTTACGATCCTTTGTCGGCCGCAACCACCGGGAAATCCTTATTTTTCTCTCAGCAGTTTACCAACTGTGCGACCTGTCACCAGCTGAAAGCCAACAGCCGCAGCGGCGAAACCTTCAGCGGTTTTGAATACCACAATATCGGCGTGCCGGTGAATGAAGGCGTGCGTGCCCGCAACGGTAAGGGGGGGAATTTCACCGATAACGGACTGCTGGAAAATAATGCAGTCAGCGCTGCGGCTGAGGCCGGAAAATTCAAAGTACCGACCCTGCGTAATGCCGGTGTGACCGCGCCTTATATGCACAATGGTGTATTCCGTGAACTGGCGACTGTGATTAAGTTTTACGATCACCATCTGAGCGGATCAGACTTCACCATTAATCCGGAAACCGGTGTGGCCTGGGCGGAGCCGGAAGTGGCAGAAAATATCAGCACCACGGAGCTGCAGGATGGCAGTAATCTGAGTGAAGATGATGTGTTTGCCCTGGTGTGTTTTATTTACAGCCTGACCGATGCGCAGTATGAAGATCAGTTGCCGGAGGATGCGGCAGAGTGTGGGCTTTAATCTGATATTTAATTCAGTTTTAAGTCGTCATCCCCGCGCAGGCGGGGATCCATCATTCAGATATTACTGATGTTTCGCTCCTGGGAGGACGGCATCCTCCCGGCGCTAGCCCTCCCACCTGCTTCGCGCTGTGTTCCTCGCTGTTTCACAACTTTCTGTAAACTTCACTACGACCACATGGCAATTCGGCGTCCTGCCTCACTGCCATTATCTCGACATCCTGTCTCGAAGGTCTGTTCGTTTTTGAAAGTCCTGGCTTGCAACAGGCGCACTTGCAACCAGCGACAGCTGTGACCATAGAGCAAATCACTGGGGGCCTTAACTCTTGTTAAATTGGAAACCTATCTGTGTAAATTCAGGGTTACAGCGATATGACTACTTCTCGTAAATAACCACGGTTTCAGCAATTTTATCCTGAATTGCCTGCCGGTTCGCATCCCAGAAAACCTGAACGAAACCTAACAGCCCGGTGGCGAAACCAGCGCCGTAGCCACCATAGCGACCAAAGCTGTCCCACAGGGAAAAGTCTGAGCCATCGAGCTTCACAACACGTATTCTCAGCAGCTTTTTGCCCGGAGTGCGGCCGCGGAACCAGGCGATAAACACACTGTGGTAAAGAGCGGCCCAACCAATGCCCTGGCCCAGGCCTGCAATAAGCTCCTGCAGCCACTTCAGCGTCAGGTAAGTGCTGTCAGCACAGTTGCACCCGGGCTGTGCGGCTGCAGATGACGTGTCAGCAGAGTCTGGTGGAGTGTTTGACAGGAAAACGGATGGGGTGTCAGGAGTGGCGGCCTGAAGGGCTGCAGCCTGATCAAATGCGGCCATATACCTGGTCAGCAGCACGGCCTGTTGCTCGTCAGATAAGGTCGGTTCATCTGAAAAATCGTTGAAATGGTCTTCTGCATCATCCCGCCTGACCCCGGCTTCGGCGAAGGCTTCACCGGAACCGTCTGCGACTCCGCTGAGGCATTCAAAGTCACCGCTGCATTGATTCCGGGCCACGGTATGCAGGCCATAAACAACAGCCTGTGCCACCGGGTTTTCTGTGTCACCCGATGGTTCGTCGTCACGTATGGCTTCGACGATAATAACGGTGGTGATAAAGAGTAAGACGGTACCGGCAAACTTCAGCAAGCGCCTGGCCAGGGTGGATTGGATATTATGATTATTGCGGCGACTGGCCCGTAGAAAAGCGAAGGATGTCAGTAAGGCGAGAAGCAGCGAAGGCAGCTGGCTCAATATGGCGATAAACAACAGGTCTATGCCCTGGGCAACCGCACGACGCCAGGGTCTGGCGATCGGTTTCCCTAATAATTGTTTATCCACCTCGAAGGCATAGGCAGTGACTATGTCTCGACTGTCTTTCTCGCGACTGTCTTTGTCGCGGCCGGGAGGGGGTGTTTGTTCGGGTGTCGGGCTTATGTCGGTCATGATCAGGCCTTTGCCGGGGCTGTAAGCCAGGTTATCCGGAGTACGCTCCAACTCTAATCAAGATGCGGATCAATACCAAGCTGCAGTGTGTGGATGATGCCTCGGTGACAGATCAATCCAAACAGTCTGGGAAAAACTCTGGGGTAGGCCGTGCTGTGCGTAGGTGAACTACGACTCGCCAAACCTGAAAAACCGGGTGCTAAAAAGAGGACCGCCGGTTAAGGCGTAAGGGGGTGCTATCCCTGAAATGGAATTAATTCCCCGCCGTGCGTGGTTGGATAATGGGAAATCTCGGCATCCGCTCGAGCAGACTCTTGCGTTCTTTCAGAAAATCCCCCGCCCGCATCAGGCGGAATTCTGCCTCGGGTGCCTCACTGATGGATGTCAGCTGCTGACTCAGTACATCCAGAGTCTCCGGGTGAGGGTGGCCGATCATCACGGCAAATCCCTGTTTGCGGGCAATGGCGAGGCCTTTCTGAAACTGCTGTTCGATCAGCGCCGTGTCACGTTCATTATCCAGAAACACATCCCGTTCCAGCGTGGCGAGGCCATTCATGGCAGCAGCCTGAGCGGCGATGGTGTTGCCTGCGGTACGGCTGTCGATAAAAAAGAGGTTACGCTCGCGCAGTACGTCCATCACCCAGTTCATGGAGCTGCGGCTCTGGGTCAGTTTACTGCCCATGTGATTGTTCACGCCCTGTACGCCGGGAATGTCATCCAGATTCCCGATCATGGTCTGCCGGATCTGGGTTTTATCCATATCGGTGGAGAGCAGACCCGGTCCGGCGTTCTTTTCCGTCAGGGATTCCATCGGCGCGTGCAGCATGATGCCGTGACCGTGAGCGTATCCGGCATTGGCCAGACTGCGGGCAAAAGGGGTGTGCGGCAGCAGGGCGAGGTTAACCGGGCCGGGCAGATTCACGGTGCGCTGACCCAGACGGTTATTGTTGCCGAGATCATCAATCACAATGATGAGCGCGGGCAGGGGCTCCGTCTGAGTCTGTACGGTCTGGGCCAGAAGGGGCTGCCCAGCGAGGAGCAGCACCATCCATGTAAGCAGGTTACGCATCAGGGGGCTTTTTTGCTGGCCAGTATACTCACGCCGCGTAACAGGGTATGAGCTTCATAAAGCTGGAAGTCTTTACGGATCAGCTCATCTTCTTCGGCTTCAGGGGCATTCCCGGCGTTTTCATCCGGGTTGCTCAGATGGCCCGGCAGGTCAGCTTCTTTGTAATAACGCTGTTTGCTCGGTGTGACTTCGCTCTGCTCGACCAGGATATCCGGAACAATGCCCTGAGCCTGAATGGAGCGGCCATTCGGGGTGAAATAGCGTGCGGTGGTCAGTTTGACGGCGGCGGTATCGGTCACCGGCAGGACAGTCTGCACGGAGCCCTTGCCGAAAGACTGGGTGCCAACGATGACGGCACGCTGATGATCCTGCAGGGCACCGGCGACAATTTCAGACGCGGATGCTGAGCCACCATTGATCAGCACCACGACCGGAGTCTCTGGTAACAGGGTTTTGGCGCTGGCCTGATAACGCACGTTGGACATAGGTTCGCGGCCTTCGGTGTAGACGATCAGGCCGGAGCTGACAAAGGTATTCACCACGTCGACGGCCGCACTGAGGACGCCGCCCGGGTTGTTACGCAGGTCGAGAATCAGGCCATTCACCGGTTTGTCCCTGAGCCACTTGCTCACGGCTTTCTGCAGTTCGCTGCCGGTCTTTTCCTGGAACTGGGTGATACGCACATAGCCGATGTCACCACTGAGCATGTCGGTGCGGACACTGGCGACCTTGATTTCAGCCCGTTCCAGGGTGAATTTGATCAGCTCCGGTGCGCCTTCACGGCGGACTTCGAGATCAATCTTAGTACCCGGTTCACCGCGCATGCGGTTGATGGCGTCTTCCAGTGACATGCCGACAATGGCTTCACCGTCGAGGGTCACAATCAGGTCTCCGGCAAGGATGCCGGCCTTTTCTGCCGGGGTGTCATCAATGGGGGTGATTACCCGTACCAGACCGTTGTCCATGCCCACTTCGATGCCCAGACCGCCGAATTTACCGGAGGTGCTTTCCTGCAGATCGGAGAAATCTTCTTCCTGCAGGTAGGCAGAATGCGGATCCAGAGACGACAGCATGCCTTTGATGGCGGCATTGAACAGTGTCTTGTCATCCACTTCTTCGACGTAGGAGTTGCGGATGCGGTCAAATATTTCGGCGAAGGTCCGCAGGTCTTCAAGCGGCAACTGGGCCTTGGGAACATCGGTTGTGGCGGCCGGTTCTGCCGGAGTCGCGGGTGCCGGCGTGGCGGCGGTTGCGGAAAGGACGGTGACGCTGCTCAGCAGCAGAGCAGAGATCAGGGTATTAATGGAATTACGCAGCATGCAGTGCTCAGTATGCAACTTCAGAAGTATCTGAAGCATGGCACAAAAGTACAGGACTGTTAACACTGGTCTGCAGACGGCGGTGTCAGGGTTTGTCAGAAGGATAGGGCACCGGGGCAGTGGGCAGACGTGAACCCTGTTAGCCCCGCTTCAGCCACAGCGCCGGGTCCTGCGGACGTCCCTGATAGCGGATTTCAAAATACAGTGCCGCCGAGGTCAGTCCGCCACTGTGCCCGGCTGTGGCAACCTGATCTCCTGCATTAACCCAGTTGCCGACATCTTTCAGCAGGCTCTGGTTGTGGGCGTACAGGCTCAGATAGCCCTTACCGTGATCAACAATGATGAGCAGGCCGAAGCCACGCAACCAGTCGGCGAAAACAACGCGACCGTGGTGTACAGCTTTGACCGGCGTGCCTTCTGTGGTGCTGATCTGCCAGCCTTCCCAGCGCGACTTGCCGCCATCAGCACGGCTGCCAAAGGCTTTGGTAATACGTCCGGCCACGGGTAGCGGTAACTTCCCGCGCATGTCCTTAAAGGGGGTTTCGTTGGCGCGTAGCGGGCTGTCGCTGATGAGGTTGGCGACTTCTTCCAGCAGGGCCTGCAGGCGTTTCTGATCGGCCTGGCGGGCTTCCAGGCGGCTGCTTTCGCTGCTCATCTGCTTGCTGAGCCTGGCCAGCAGCACCTGCTGATCCTGTTTTTTACCTTCCAGTGCGCGGTTTTTGGTCAGCAGGGCCGCTTCGGTTTTCTTGAGCGCCGTTTCCTGTTCCAGAATCAGGGCTTCAATGTTGTCGAGACGCCGCAGTTCTTCCATGGTGTCATGGATATGCTCCACGCGGGCGCGGTTGAAGTAAGAAAAGTAATGCAGCATGCGCTGGTTATGGGCGGGGTCGTCCTGGGTCAGCCAGAAGCGTACGGCGGCTTCATCGCCTATGCGGCGCGCTTCGCGGATCTGCTGGCTGAGCAGTTGCTGGTGGCGTTGCCGGAGCTGACGTTGCTGCGCCTGCTCCTCACGGAGCTTTTTTAGGCGTTGCTGCTCCTCCGCGAGCCGGGCGCGGGTCTCGTTCACCTGTTTGGTCAGGGCCGAGATCTCTTTGTCCGACGCGCGCAGTTCGTTCTGCAGGTCATCGTACTCAGAGCGGGCGTCTTTCAGCCAGGCTTCCAGCTTACGGATTTCTGCCTGCACCTCTTTCAGGCGCTGGCTGTCACTTTTTTCATCCGCATGGGCACTGAAAGCAGTGCCCAGCAGGACGGCAAGCAGGGTGATGGCGCGCAGTGTCATCCGTTCAACGTATTCCGTTCAGGTTACTGGTCAGTCTGCAAACGAAAGCAGGGAATGTCCGGTCATTTCCTTCGGTTGTTCAATGCCCATGATATCAAGCAGGGTCGGTGAAATGTCGCACAGACTGCCCTCTTTAATCGTGGCGGCACGCTGGCTGACGTAAATCAGATTCACCGGGCCGGTGGTGTGCTGGGTCATCGGCTGGTGGTTGTCGTCCAGCATCTGCTCGGCGTTGCCGTGGTCAGCGGTGATCAGACACTCGCCTCCCACTTCCAGCAGGGCATCGGTGACCCGCTTCAGGCAGGCATCAATGCACTCCGCGGCTTTTACTGCGGCGTCGTAAACACCGGTATGACCGACCATGTCGCCGTTGGCGTAGTTACACACGATCAGATCATACTTCTGTTCTCTGATGGCTTCGACCAGCTTGTCCGTGACTTCCGGAGCGCTCATTTCCGGCTTGAGGTCGTAGGTGGCGACATCCGGAGATTTCACCAGAATGCGGGTTTCACCTTCGTATTCTGCTTCCTGACCACCGGAGAAAAAGAAGGTGACGTGGGCGTACTTCTCGGTCTCGGCAATGCGCAGCTGGGTCATGCCCTGTGCCGAGATGTACTCGCCGATGCCGTTGCTCAGCCCTTCCGGCGGGTAGGCGCAGCTGGCCGGAATATCGGCAGCGTATTCGGTCATCATGACGTAATCACACAGAGCCGGGCGGACAGAGCGCTCAAAGCCGCTGAAGTCATCGTCAACAAAGGCACGGGTGATTTCCCGGGCGCGGTCGGGACGGAAGTTAAAACAGATTACGGCGTCGCCATCAGCAATACGGCCTGCACCGTCACCGATAACCGTGGCGCTGACGAATTCATCGTTTTCATCACGCTCATAAGCGGCCTGCAGGGCATCCACGGCGGTCGGCGCGCTGAAGGCAGCACTTGCCGTCATGGCGTCGTAGGCTTTCTTTACCCGGTCCCAGCGGTTGTCGCGGTCCATGGCGAAGAAGCGGCCAACCACAGTGGCAATGGCGGCGTTGCCGAGGCTGGCACAGTGCTCACTGATGCGTCTGAGCGATGGTTCAGCCGAGCGAGGTGGCATGTCGCGACCGTCGAGAATGGCGTGAATCCAGACCTGGCTGACGCCTTTTTCACGCGCCATATCCAGCAGGGCGATGACATGATCTTCGTGGCTGTGGACGCCACCGGGGGACAGCAGGCCCAGCAGGTGAACGGCTTTACCGCTGGCAGCGGCTTTGTCCATGGCGCTGGCCAGGGCCGGGTTGGTGATCAGTTCGCCGTCAGCGATGGCTTTGTTGATACGGGTGTAGTTCTGGTACACGACGCGACCGGCGCCTAAGTTCATGTGGCCAACTTCGGAGTTACCCATCTGACCGTCCGGCAGACCCACGGCGATGCCTGAGGTCTGGATCAGGGTGCTGGGGTAGTCCTGCAGCAGGTGATCCCAGGTCGGAGTAGCCGCGTTGGCAATGGCGTTGTTGTCGGTCTCAGTGCGGTGGCCCCAGCCATCAAGAATGATCAGGGCTGTTGGTTTGGGTCGTGAACTCATGGTGTATCCCGTACGGATTCTGATATCAATTCCTGAGAATTGTACCTTACCCGGTGCGTTCCTTGCTAACCTGCGGCGCAATGCCCACGGGACAGAGCCGACAGGACTGACCCGGCTGACGTGCCGCAGTGGCCGTTCAGCTGTGGAGACCCGGCGCCGGTGACGGTATACTGCCGCCCCGGTTTAACTACTATCAGATCGAGTACATGGCACAGTTTATCGAATTTGCTACAAACCACTGGTGGATGGTCGCCATCTGGCTGTTTTTCCTGATTGCCCTGCTGTGGGACAACAACCGCCGTAACGGGCCATCGGTCAGTACCGCTGAAGCCGTGCGTATGATCAACCAGGAAGACGCCGTGGTGCTGGATATCCGCGACAAGAAAGACTTTGCCACGGGTCATCTGGTTGATGCGGTGAACATCCCGTATTCCAGTCTGGCCGAGCGTATGGGTGAGCTGGACCCCTTTAAGAAGCGTCCGCTGATTCTGGTGTGCAAAACCGGTCAGACGGTCAGTATGGCCGGTAAGATGCTGCGTGAGAAAGGCTTCAATGCGCTGCGCATGAGCGGCGGCATGATGGAGTGGACCAACCAGAAACTGCCTCTGGTGAAAAAATAATTCCTCTAATACCGAATAAGAGACGAACACATGTCTGAGAATCAGCAACAGCAGTTTGCACTGCAGCGCATTTACCTGCGTGACGCTTCCTTTGAAGCACCTAACTTACCTGACACTTTCCGCAAGGCCTGGAAACCGGAAATCAAACTGGATCTGGGGTCTGTGGTCAAAACGCTGGAAGAAGGTCAGTTTGAAGTGACTCTGAAGGCAACGGTTACCGCCAAGCTGGAAGACGAGACTGCCTTCCTGGTGGAACTGGAACAGTGTGGTCTGTTCATTGCCCGCAACATTCCTGAACAGCAGATGGGCCCTGTGCTGGGTATCATGTGTCCGAACATGCTGTTCCCGTATCTGCGCGAGAACGTCGACAGTCTGGTTATCAAAGGTGGTTTCCCGGCACTGATGCTGGCGCCGGTCAACTTTGAAGCCCTGTATCACAAGAAGATGCAGGAAGTGCAGCAGGCCCAGCAACAGCAGGGTGACGCTGAGGCAGAACAGACTCACTGAGCTGTTCCGTCAGGTCAGGCGCCGCCGGAGTAACCCAGCTGGCGCCAGGCCTCATAGACCATCACCGCCACGGCATTGGAGAGATTCATGCTGCGGCTGTGTGGCAGCATTGGCAGGCGTAACCACTGCGTCTGTGGAATCTGTGCGCGTATGTCTGCGGGCAGCCCCCGGGTTTCAGGCCCGAACATCAGATAATCCCCTTCACTGAATCTGGCTTCAGAATGGCAGACACGGCCTTTGGTGGTCAGTGCGTACAGCGTTTCTGGCTGTTCATCCCTCAGAAAACTTTCGTAGTCTTTGTGAATGCGCACTTCCGCCCATTCTCGATAGTCCAGTCCGGCCCGTCTCAGGCTTTTTTCTTCCATACGGAAACCCAGTGGCTCAATCAGGTGCAACTGGCAGCCGGTATTGGCACAGAGGCGGATGATATTGCCGGTATTCGGGGGAATTTCCGGTTCAAAAAGTACAATGTTGAACATGTGAGGGGTATGTCAGGAGGCGTTCTGAAGAGGTATGTAAAGACATTATAGTCAGGCCCGGATGGTTAGACCATCGGTTCGCTATATATGGTCTACACTGAATTTCATCAGGCAAATTTCTGTGTAGACGAGCATGACATTACCTTGGCTTAAGAAGCGTAACAGACTTCGCGGATGTATCGGTATCGAACAGAATAAGGGGCAGCTCTGGGCTGTTCTCTGTACCCCGCGCGGAGTAGAAAAAAGCTATCAGCCAGCCCCGGATGAACAGGGGTTCGAAGGCATTACCGAGTGGATTAAAGAAGAGCAGCTGACGGACCTGCCGGTCATCGCCTGCATGGATGTTGACCGTTATGACCTGCATCTGGTTGAAGCTCCCCCGGTACCGGCAGAAGAGTTGAGTGAAGCCCTGGGTTTCCGCATCGCGGAACTCACCGGAGGCTCAGCGGAAGGCAAAGTACTGCAGGCTTTTCCGCTGCCCGGCGACATTTATCAGGGTCGCATGAGCATGGCCTATGCGGCGATCACCGACCACTCCTATATCAAAGATATCGTGTCTTTCTGCCGTCAGAACAGCCTGCACCTGCAACAGATTAATATCAACGAACTATGTGCTCTTAATCTGCTGGCGCAGATGGATCAGGAGAACAGTGTTGCGGTACTCAGGCTCGAAGCCCATTCCGGCATTGTTTATATCTACCGCAACGGCGCGTTTTATTTTTCCCGTCAGATTTCATTGGGCACAGCGGATCTGGACCACGCACGTGGTCCGGCAGAAGGTGGTGATTCATCAGGTCTGAGCATGGCACCGGTCAACAGCCGTATGGATGTACTGGCGCTGGAGTTACAGCGTTCGATGGATTACTTCGAAAGCCAGCTCGGCCTCGGCGCTGTAGATCAGCTGTGGGTGATGCGTCCGGATTTCTCAGACATTACCGAAACCCTGCTGGATCTTGAGGAATATCTGAATACCCCTGTGGGTGTGCTCTCACTGGAAAGTCACTTTAACCGTCAGGAAGACAACCGGCCGCTGACGGCATCGCTGGCCATGGCATTGGGGGGGGCACTCAGCTATGAGCTGGGAAGTTAAGCAAAGTATTGATTTTTATCTGGATGAATTCAAACCGCCGCGTCTGCCGGATGATCTGAAGTTCATTCTGGTCGGCGTGGGTCTGCACGCTGTGTTTGCCGTTGTACTGATCGGCGGACTGCTGATTAACGGTTATGTTCAGTCGGCATATTTCCAGCGCATATCGATGAAGCAGAGCGACGTGGAAAGACAGGTCTCCAATATCGAGAACGAGCGGCCATCGCTGCAGCTTGACCCGGCCCTGGTCGCCGAACGGGACAGTGCCGGAAACAGCCTGGAAAGCAGTCGCCGTATTCTGCAGTACCTGACACAGCAGGACATTGGCGAGAGCCATTCGTTCAGTGGCCTGGTCACAGACCTCAGCGAACAGCGGGTGAGCGGGGTCTGGCTGTCGGGTTTCCGTTTCTCGGATGAAGGTCATCACGTGCGCCTGACAGGTCATGCCTTTGACCCGGTCAAAGTGTCTGCTTATGCAGGCTCACTGCTTGATAAACCGTCGTATCAGGGGCGTTCATTCCGCTTTATTCAGGTGGGTCAGGAAGATGAAAAATCCTATCTGAGTTTTGTGCTGGATACCCGGAATAAAGGCGATGAGAGTGGGGCGACAGAGCAGACCGTGCTTACCTCCCGCGCCATCATGCGGCAACTGTAAGAAGAGGTACGAAAGATGACGTTATGGTGGCAACGGCCTCAGGTTCAGGAACTGCTCGAAAAATACCGCGAGCTGTCCGAGCGCGAACGGATACTGGTGCTGATTACGTCGCATGTTCTTATTGCGGCGGTGTATCTCCTGCTGATCGCCACACCTCTGTGGACACCCGCAGAAGCCAACCGGAATCAGGCTAACAGCATGGAAAATAATGTGCTGCGCATGGAAGAACATCTCAAACGCCTGCGCGAGTCTCCGGTTCTGGACCCGAATGCTGCTGTCCGTGACGATCTGGAAAAAATAAAACGCCAGCAGAGCGTAATTAACGACCGCATACATGAGCGTACCGACACGCTGGTGGCTCCGTCAGAAATGACCGCCGTCCTGGAAGGGCTGATGGCGCAGGAAAAAGGTATGAAACTGGTCGCCATGGAAAACACACCAGGAGAAAACATTGTTATTAACGATAATTTCTCTGACGTGCGTCTGTTCCGTCATGGCGTCCGCATAGAAATGAAGTCGGATTTTTCCAGCATTGTCAGTTATCTGCATCGTCTGGACAGCATGAACTGGAAGCTTTACTGGAAAATGCTGGATTACCAGGTCACTGAATATCCGCAGGGTCTGTTAACGCTGGAAGTTTATACCCTGAACACCTCTGAGGAGATTCTCCGTGACTGATGCAATGATCCGGCGGGTTCTGATTGTCGGCGTGTTACTGGGTGCTTCTGCTGTTCAGTCTGCAGAAGACCCGACCCGTCCTCCGGCAGCGCTGCAGGTCATGCAGTCTACGATGGAAGAGCTTCCGCAACCGGAAGCCGGTATCCGTCTGCAGCAGATCTTATTGTCATCATCGGGTAACCGGGCAGTCATTAACGGCCAGGTGGTAAAAAAAGGCGAGACTGTCGATGGTGCCAGGGTGCTCAGTATTTCCGCGGACTCTGTAGTCGTGAATTACAGGCAAAACCGCAAAAAACTGTCTTTAATTAATAAAACGAAAGACGTTGTTCGTTAAACAGGATTTTCATTGTGATACAGCATCTGAACATGCGTTATAGAGCAACCGGCAAGGGGTTGGTGTTATTGCTCCCTCTGCTTCTGTGTGCCTGTGCGGCCGTGACTCCGGAACCAGTGGAAGACGATGCAGCCGTCACCAAACAACCCAGTCCTCAACTGCTGAAAGCAGAAGAGTGGAAGCCGAAAGATCTGGCTCCTCGGGATCTGCTGCCTGAAGTGGAGCAGCCAGATGAAGAGGCGGTGCGTTTTAATGTGGTCGCCGATCAGGTTCCCGCCGACGCCTTTTTCAACAGTCTGGTTGACGGTACCGATGACAATATCGTGGTCCACCCGGATGTGGCGGGTACCATCAGTATGAATCTGCGCAATGTCACGGTGACCGAAGCCCTGAAAGCGGTGCGTGACACCTACGGCTACGATTTTGTGAAGTCCGATTACGGTATTCAGATTTTACCGGCATCGCTGCAGACCCGCATTTTCCCGATCAATTATCTCAACGTAAAACGTTATGGCCGCTCCGGCATGCGCGTGAGCAATGGCCGTACTGAAAACAGCAGCAACACGACCACCAGTAACAACACCAGCTTTTCCTCCAGTGAAACCACTCAGGTGAATTCCAGTGAAGTGGAAACCGAGTCTGGTTCAGAATTCTGGCAGGACCTGCAGAACACTCTCGACCTGATGACCTCGAAGGACAAAGATTCACAGGTGGTGATTGATGCCCATGCGGGTCTGGTGATTGTGCGTGCCATGCCGCTGACGGTGTCTATGGTGCAGAATTATCTGGAGCGCAGTGAACTGACCGCGCTGCGTCAGGTGCTGATTGAAGCCAAAATTGTCGAAGTGCAGCTGAGCGACGGATTCCAGGCCGGTATTAACTGGAACACCATCGCCGCACAGACCGGCAAGAACGATGTCTGGGCCGGTCAGACTTCAGAAGTGCTGGAAAACCCGGATCAGATCGGCGGTATTTTTACCCTCAATGTGGATGCCGGAGACTTCCTTGGCGCACTGAGCCTGCTCGAAACACAGGGTGATGTGGATGTACTTTCCAGTCCGCGTATTGCCACTGTGAATAACCAGAAAGCCGTGATTAAAGTGGGCAGTGATGAATATTTTGTCACCAACATCAAAAACACCACGACCACCACTTCGGCAACCACGTCCGACACACCGGAAATTGAACTGACGTCCTTTTTCTCCGGCATTGCGTTAGACGTGACGCCGCAGATTGGTGAAGACGAGGAAATCACCCTGCACGTGCACCCGACGGTGACCGATGTGTCTGAGCGCCAGAAAATCATTGAACTCAACGGTGATGAGTACAACCTGCCGCTGGCTTACAGCGAAGTGCGTGAAACCGACTCCATCATCCGTGCCCGTTCCGGTCAGATTGTGGTTATCGGCGGCCTGATGCAGAACCGCAATGTGAAAACCGTCGCCAAGGTCCCTGTACTGGGCAGCATTCCGCTGCTGGGTGGTCTGTTCCGTCAGACCCGTGAAGAAAAGCAGCAGAGCGAACTGGTGATTCTGATCCAGCCGAAAATTATTGATTCCAGAATGTCACCGCAGCAGATGGAAGAACTGAACCGTAAATATTCCCGCGTCATGATGCCGGAGTGGTAAGAATGGATATCACGGAAGTCAAACATTCCTGTGAGCACTTTTTCGGTCTGAGAGAAACACCATTTTCTCTCACCCCGGATACCGGTTTTTATGTGAACCTGCCGGATCACAGTGCGGCTTTCGATTCGATTTTATACGGTCTCAGCGCCGGTGAAGGGTTCATCAAAATTACCGGCGAAGTCGGCACAGGTAAAACCCTGTTGTGCCGTCGTCTGTTGCGCTATCTGCAGACCGACCAGTGGGTCACAGCCTATATCCCGAATCCGGCAATGTCGTCGGTGGCATTGTGGCGTGCACTGGCCCGCGAGCTGGGGGTAAAACACAGCACACGTATCAATGAAATGCAGCACGCCATTCAGCAGTACCTGCTGGATACCGCCCGTGCCGGACGCAAGCTGGTGCTGGTGATCGATGAAGCTCAGTCGATGCCGGTGGAAACACTGGAAGCCCTGCGCCTGATTTCCAATCTGGAAACCGAACGCCAGAAGCTGGTGCACATCGTCCTTTTCGGTCAGCCAGAACTGGATCAGATCCTGGCGCGTCAGGATCTGCGTCAGCTGAATCAGCGAATTACCACCAGTGCCCGTCTGAGTCCGCTGGCGGATGTGCAGGCCCTGAGCCATTACCTGAATGCCCGTCTGAATCAGGCCGGTTATACCGGAGCTCCGCTGTTTACCCGCCAGGCGGTGCAGTCGCTGCTGTTCTGTACCTACGGTATTCCCCGGCTGGCCAATGTGATTGCTGATAAAGCCCTGCTGATTGCCTTTGGGCGTGGCGAGCGCACCGTGAAAGAAAAATACGTGCGCATGGCCATTGCCGATACCGACAGCGTACGCCGCAGTAACGGCTGGCTGCAGCGGATTCTGCTCGCTGGTGGATTGAGGAAAGCGGTATGAGCCTTATTCATCAGGTACTGCAGGATATTGATAACCGCGAGGCCCGTACGGAACAACCGGGCAGTGGCTACGCCGCCGAGAAGGCCAGTTCACGCGGTGGGTTGGTCTGGCTGATCGTGCTGGTATTGGTGGGGTTAATGCTGGCTACCTATCTGCGTCCGGACCTGTTCAATCTGAATCTGCTGTTCAGCGGTGGTCAGGTGGCTTTGCCACAGACGACCGGGGTTGCCGCGCCGTCTGTGCAGAAGACAGCGGAAAAACCGCCGGTGACTGAGAGTACCCTGCCGCAGACTCTGGCACCGGTCACGGTGAATCTGACCGCGGCTTCTGCTGCACAGCCCCAGTCAGCGGTTGTGCGTCCGGCGGCTGTCAGTGCGGCGTCAGTATCTGGCATTGTGTCGCCTGAGCCACGTCAGACCATTACAGCGGACCGCACTGAGACAAAACCGGCCAAAGGCAGCGTGGTGGTTACCCAGAAAGAACGGGCGGCCCGCGATCTTTATAAAAGGGCGGTCACCAGTTATCAGGAAGGCGATTACGCCAGTACCCTGAGCCTGCTGAATCAGGCGTTGATGCGTGCCAATGAACCGGACTATCTGACCCTGAAAGCCCGGGTGTATGTGGATCAGGGAGCGCTGGAGCAGTTTCTGGATATTTACCGCAGCAACAGTGGGCTGGAAGATCCTTCCTGGCTGAAGGTCGTTGCCCCGGGGCTGCACATATTCCGCCTCTACCCTCAGGCCGCCGCTCAGTATGGCAAGCTGACGCAGATTTACCCGCGTCAGGCAGAGTGGGCGATGGCGCGTTTTCAGGCGTTGAAAGACGCCGGAGAAATTCAGGCAGCACGCTCTGAACTGGAGCGCATGGAGCGGGGCTATTCATTGACAGCCGAGCAGGCTGAGTGGGTCCGCTACCAGAAGAAAAGGATGATCTGACGTGGATATCCATAACAAACGCAAAGTCCGTATTGGCGATATTCTGCTGGAAAAGGGTCTGCTCACACCTGAGCAGCTGGAAACTGCGCTCAATGAGCAGAAGCGTACCCGCAAGAAACTTGGCAAAACCATTATTGATCTCGGCTATATCAGCGAAGTGAAGCTGCTGCGCGAGCTGTCCGACTTTCTTGGTTACCCCTATGTTGATCTGTCCCGTTTCCGTCTGGATACCCAGCTGATACATCAGTTACCTGAAGCGCATGCCCGTCGTTACCGTTGTCTGCTGCTGGCCGAAGAGCCCAACGGCGTTCTGGTCGGTATGGCTGACCCGACCGATCTGATGGTCATTGATGACCTGCAGCGCACGCTCAAACGCCCTGTGATTCCTGCCTTTGTGCAGGAGCATGAGATGCTGTCGATCCTGGATAACGTTTACCGTCATCAGGAACAGATGCTGAGCATCGCCGGTGAGCTGGCCGGTGAACTGCAGAATAACGATTTCGACATCAACACCATTGCCGCTACCACCGACAACGACGAAGCACCGGTGGTGCGTCTGCTGCAGAGTCTGTTTGAAGATGCCGTGCAGATCAAAGCCTCGGACATTCACATTGAGCCGGAAGAAAACCAGCTGCGTATCCGTCTGCGTGTCGACGGTGAATTGCAGGAACAGGTGATGAAGGAGCGCCGTATTGCCTCGGCGCTGGTGTCGCGTCTGAAGATTATGTCCGGGCTGGATATCTCCGAAAAGCGTCTGCCTCAGGACGGCCGCTTTAACATCCGGGTCAAGAACAAAAGCATTGATGTGCGTCTGTCGACCATGCCAGTGCAGTTTGGTGAGTCCGTGGTCATGCGTCTGCTCGACCAGAGCAGCGGCATTCTCAATATTGCCTCGCTGGGCATGACTCAGGCGGTACAGCGCCGTTTCGAATACCTGATCCGCCGTCCGCATGGCCTTATTCTGGTTACCGGCCCGACCGGTTCCGGTAAGACCACCACGCTGTACGCGGCACTCACCGAGCTGAACCAGCCGGAAAAGAAAATCATCACTGCCGAAGATCCGATTGAATACCGCCTGCCGCGGATCAATCAGGTACAGGTGAACCCCAAGGTCGGTCTGGAATTCTCCACCGTACTGCGTGCCGCCCTGCGTCAGGACCCGGACATTGTGCTGGTAGGGGAGATGCGGGACCACATTACCGCTGAGATCGGTCTGCGTGCTGCCATGACCGGTCACATGGTGTTGTCGACCCTGCACACCAATGATGCGATTTCAGCGCCGTTGCGTCTGATTGATATGGGCGTGGATACCTACCTGGTGTCGTCTTCCCTGCGTGGTGTGGTTGCACAGCGTCTGATCAAACAGAACTGCCGCTATTGCAGCCAGAGCTATGAACCTGAGCATCAGGAACGCCTGTGGCTGGAGTCTATGGAGCCGGGTTGCTGCGACATGATCTACCAGAGGGGCAAAGGCTGTCATTACTGCAACAACACAGGTTATCAGGGCCGTATCGGTATTTATGAACTGCTCGAAATCACCCCGGCCATGACGGCACCGCTGCGCCGTGGGGATTTTCAGGGCTTCACAGAGGTCGCTGCGGCGTCTGAACGCTACCGCCCGCTGGCGCTGCAGGCACTGGACCTGGCCAAACAGGGAATAACGTCACTGGATGAGGTGTTCCGCGTTTCCGCCAGTCTGGAAGACGACATTCCGGAAGAGACTGAATGATTACCTATGCCTACAGTGGTCGTGATCACAGCGGCCAGGCCATCAGTGGCGAAGTCCGCGCCCAGACCCGGGAAATGGCTGTATCACAGCTGATCAGACAGGGTGTGACACCGGTTAAGGTGAACGAGAAAAAAGACTCCGCGGAGAAAGCGGCGAAACGCAAGAGCAGCTCCCGTTCGGTAAAGTCTGATGAACTGATTCTGTTCACCCGGCAGATGTACGCCCTGACCCGCTCAGGTGTACCGATTATTCAGGCACTGCGTGGTCTGGCAGAGTCCACCGACAACGGCATTCTGCGCAAAGTCATGGATGACATCGTCAGCGATCTGGTAGCCGGCTCAGAAATGGCCACCGCGTTCCGTAAACATCCCAAACTGTTTTCATCCATTTATGTCAGCATGATTCATATCGGTGAGAGCACGGGTAATCTCGACCGCGCGCTCAAGCGCCTGATTGCGCACCTTGAAGTGGAGCGGGATACCAAAAAACGCATCAAATCGGCCATGCGCTACCCGATCATGGTGATCTTCTCCATTGCCATCGCACTGGTGATCATCACCATGTTCGTGATTCCGAACTTCACCTCGGTGTTCGCCAAGCTGGGTGCTGACCTGCCACTGGCGACCAAAATACTGGTCTGGACCTCCGACTTCATGCTGGCTTACTGGCACCTGCTGCTGGGTGGTCTTCTGGGCTTTGGTTTTGTCTTCCTGAATTACATCCGCAAAATGCCGGGGCAGCTGTGGTGGGACAGAAACCGGCTCAGGTTTCCGTTATTGGGCAGTATTTTTGAGCGTATCGCCCTGGCCCGGTTTTCACGGTCATTCGCCATGATGCTGCAGGCGGGGGTGCCGATTCTCACCAGCCTGAACATTGTCGCCGGCAGTGTCGGCAACCGCTATATCGGTGATGCCATTATCTCCATGAAACAGGGGATAGAGCGTGGCGACCGGCTGACCAACACGGCTGCCGCTACCGGTCTGTTTACACCCCTGGTCCTGCAGATGATGTCCGTCGGTGAAGAGACCGGCGCGGTGGATCAGTTGCTGGAAGAAGTTGCTGATTTCTACGAGCAGGAGGTGGACTACGAGCTGAAACAGCTTTCAGACGCCATTGAGCCCCTGCTGCTGGTTTTCCTCGGTGTTCTGATCATCATCCTCGCCCTTGGCGTCTTCCTGCCGGTGTGGGAGCTCAGTGGTGTGATGACACGCCACTGAGGCCGCTTTACCCGTCTGTCTGACGCGAAGATCTCTGCGTTTTTTCCTCCGGCGTGGCCGGGCAGATCACGCCCGGTTTCTCATTCTGTAAGCCTTTCTGCGGGTTTCTGTGACGCGTCACTCTGCTGACTGCTTCTGCCTGTCAATTCTGTGCCCGAGCGGTAAAAGATTGTTCTTGTTTTGTAACCCCGGGCGGCGTCAGAACAGCGCTGGTCTATGGTTAGAACATGAACTGATGACAACACTGACAATCAGGGCAGACAGAACCATCCTACCGGCTCTGAAGCACTGATAGTCACCACTGAATTCATTTAGGACAAGGTTTTCAGTCATAAAAAATGCGGGTTTTCCGCGACGATCTTTATCCGATATTTACAGGAGTCGGGACATGAAAAAACAAGCAGGTTTTACATTGATCGAACTGATCATGGTCATCGTTATTCTGGGTGTTCTGTCTGCCTTTGCGCTGCCGCGTTTTGCTGACTTCGGTACCCAGGCACGTATTGCAAGTCTGGAGGCTCTGGTGGGGGCCTTACGGTCAGCAGCCAATATTGCACATGCGCAACTGCTTGCAAATGGAGACGCTGTAGGTGACCCGCAGACGCTTGAAGGTTCAGTGATTGCGATGGTGAATGGTTATCCAACCGCCAATGATGATGGTATCGCCCGCGCAGCCCAGGTTGAAAACTCAGCTGACTACACTACCAGTGGTGGTGCCGCTACAGGTGGTAACGTACTTACTTTTACTCTGCAGGCTAATTGCACTGTGACTTACACAGCTGCGACTGCGTCTGGTGCGGATAACGACGGTACCATCGCACTGGTACCTCAGGTTGCTATTGCAAGTCAAAGCGGCTGCTGATAACGGGCCTTTGTGATGATGAAGCAGAAAGGCTTTACCCTGGTTGAGCTGGTGATGGTGATCGCAGTGATCGCCATCATCTCTGCCGTTGCCAGCAGCCGTTTTGCCGATACCAGCAGCTTTACCTCGCTGGGCGCACGGGATCAGCTGATCGCCGCCTCCCAGACAGCGCAGAAGCGCGCCCTGGCCTTTGTTGATGCCGCCAACCCGGTCACCCTGACCGTGTCCCAGTCGGGTGGTCTGTGGCAGTTCAACATCGTTCAGGGTGGTACCCCCATCATCAGTCAGTCAGCCGACCGCGCCGGTGCCAGCCTGCGGGTGGGTGGCAGCCTGATGACCGATGGCGGTTCAGTCACTCTCAATTTCGATGAAAATGCCGAAACCGGTGCCAATACTGAGTTTAATTTCAGTTCTCAGGTCAATCACCGCCTCTGCATTTCTGCCAGCGGGTTTGCCTACCGCGGGGCTTGTCAGTCCTGAGACGGAGCTTTTATGAAACGCACAATGAGTGGTCTGTCGCTGGTAGAGATGGTGATGACAATCGTCATCATTTCCATCGCACTGGTGGCCAGTCTGACGGCGTTTTCGACACTCTCCGGGCGTACCGCCGATGGCATGATCCAGACCCGTACGCTGGATCTCGCTCAGCTCTACATTGATGAAATCCTGAATCACCGTTTTGACGAGGCCACCGGTGCCTTCGGCGTACCCACTTACACAGGTGCCTGCCGTATTACCAACGACGGTGAAAGCCGTGACGCCTACGATGATGTGGATGATTTTGATGCCATCAATAATGAAATTCCGACCTTCGCTGACAGTGCTCTGGCATCGGCCTATGACGGCTTCCGCGTCAGCGTCAGCGTCAGCTGTGATAACTCCATCGGCATAAATGCTGAAGGCGCCAAGCTGATTCAGATCAGCATCGTCAATCCGCAGAATCAGACAGGCGT
Source organism: Thalassolituus sp. UBA674 (assembly GCA_002298335.1). Lineage (GTDB taxonomy): Bacteria > Pseudomonadota > Gammaproteobacteria > Pseudomonadales > Oceanobacteraceae > Thalassolituus. Next base: position 13,403 of record DBNK01000027.1, on the reverse strand, counting down.
GTTTGCTGTATACAAGGGGAACTACTGATGTGCCCTGTCAGCATGGTGCGTAAAACCGCCGGATTCACCCTGATTGAGCTGGTCATGTCGATCGCTCTGATGGCTATTGTGGCGACCGTGTCTGTTGGGTTTGTACAGCAAGGCTCGCAGGGCATGATTGACTCATCCGGTCGCCAGCAGCTGGCTGCCACCGGCTATGTGGTGAATGAACAGGTCAGCCGCGCGGTTCGTGATTCCCTTCCGGGCAGTGTCCGGACCACACCCGATGGCCAGTGTGTGGAGTACATGCCGGTGCTGGCAGCTTCGATCTATACCGACCTGCAGGTCGGGGTACAGGTCACACAGATGTCGGTGGTGCCTTACGCCGGCAGTGGTTCGGTCACGGGTTATGTGGCTGTGTATCCACTGTCGTCGAATAATATTTACAGTCAGAGTGACCCCGGTGCACTGACTCCGGATACGGCAACCCTGTCCGGGGCGAGTGGTGAAACAACCTTAACATTGGGATCAGCTCACACCTTTCCGGCGGATTCGCCGGAGCGGCGTTTTTACCTGGCGGGAGCCCCGGAGACGATCTGTCAGGATGGTAATTATCTCTACCGCTACCGCAATTACGGCTTTATCAGCGATGTGAACAACCTCAGAGCGGCATTACCGGCCAGTGCAGCCGCAGGGCGCTCAGTGTTGGCCTATCCTTTACAGAGTAACTCGATGGATATCCGTTATCAGCCTGCAACCCTTCAGCGCAATGGTCTGGTCACCATCGAGTTTGTTCTGCAGCACCCGGATACCGGTGAGGTGCAGGTGATTGCTCAGCAGATAAGGATCAATAATGTTCCCTGAACGGCGCAGACAATCAGGCTTTGGTCTGCCGATGGCTGTTTTTGTGATCACCATTCTGGCGGTGATCATTGCTGCTATGTCATCCGTTCAGGAGAACAGCGGTGCGTCCAGCGCTCTGCAGGTCAATGCACACCGGGCGCTGTTCACGGCAGAGTCGGGTGTTCAGGCCAGTCTGAATCTGTTGATTCCGCCGGATGGCAGTCCGGGGCAGGCCTGTACTGTATCGCCTTTTTATACCCGCACTTTTACGGTTTCCGGCCTGAATAACTGCAGCGTCAGTGTGAGCTGCAGTTCTGTGACAGTGAATGGAGACAATTTTTATACCTTAACGTCCACCGGGCGTTGTGGTTCAGCAACGGATGCTGCCCAGCGGATTTTAGAGGTGAGGGCGCAGTAGCATGATGATCCGGGTATTGCTGAGTCTTATTCTGTTGTTGGCCTCTGCATCTTCCTTCGCGGTCAATGTGGTGTTTTCCGATGATTTTGAGCGCACCCTGCTGGGGACGGACTGGATCGTGACCCCCATCGGCGCCAGGGGTAAAGCGGCCATCGGCACACATATTTCCAATTCCGGCAGCCGCAGCATGTATACCTGTTGTGATGAGGTGTACGTAACGTCCAGAGCTATGGATTTATCCGGGGTGAACTACGCCGAGGTCAGTATCTGGATCGCGAGTGGTTCCGATGATTATTCTGAATGGGCCAGCAGTGGTGATGACCTCGAAGTTCAGGCTTACCTGAATGACGGCACCTGGCAGGTGCTGGAAATTTTCGAAGGCGGTGGTGACCTGCACGGCGATATTTATAACTTCGTCGCCAAGCTTCCCGATAAGGCGTATCACTCGGGTTTCCGTCTGCGCTTTCATCAGTTGGATGGCTCAGGAACCACACTTTCTGATCGTGACTTCTGGCACATTGACGATGTGACGGTGACCGATTATCAGGTCGGCCCGACTCAGTACCCGCTGTTTTTCGATGACTTTGAGCGTTCCACCCTGCTGACCACGGGTGACTGGTCAATTAACCGCATCGATGGCAATTTTAATTCGGACATCAGTACCCATTTCTCGACGTCCGGAAGCCGCAGCATGTACACCTGCTGTGGCCGCATGTACACCACCACCCGGGATATTGATCTCAGTGGCTATACCTTTGCTGAAATCTCATTTGAGGTGATGCAGGGGGATGACAGCGTCAGCGGTTCCAGTGCTGCATTCGGGTCATTCGACAGTGAAACCCCGAGTCTGGGGGATGACGTCCAGGTGCAGATCTATATGAGCGATGGCAGCTGGCGTGAGATTGACTACTACTATGGCAGTACCCTGACCGACGGCGAACGGCATACCTACCATGCGCGGGTGCCGGACGGTGGCTATCATTCAGCGTTCAAGCTCCGCTTTCATCAGGTCAAAGGGACTCATTCCAGTATTAAGCACTATGATCTCTGGCACATAGATGAGGTTTTTGTCGGTACCCGTTCTCCCGCGGGCCCGGATCATTTCCGCCTCAGCTATGCCTCCAATGCCCTGACCTGCAGCCCGCAGGAAGTGACCGTGACCGCCTGTGCCAATGCGGCCTGTACCAGCCAGTACACCGGCAGCGTCACCGTGGACCTGAGCCCGACCGGTTGGGTCGGCGGCGACAGCCTGACCTTCTCCGGCGGGACAGGAGCCGCACAGTTGTCTCATACCACGGCAGGTACCGTAACGCTGGATGTCCCGTCATCGGTTCCGGCCAAAAGCGGTGGTGGCGTCCGCTGCAGCATTGATGGGGGCCCCTACACCGGCAGCTGTGATCTGACCTTCGCAACGAGTGGCTTCACCTATGCAATACCGGACATTATCGCGGCTAAGGGAACGACCGGTGTCACGGTTAAAGCCGTGAAAGAGGGAGATACCCAGCAGTGTGTTCCTGCGTTTTCCAATGTTTCAAAGACGTTGGATCTGTGGACGGACTATGCATCTCCCTTGACGGGCAGCCGGGCCATCAGTGTCAACACTGTGGACGTTGGTCTTTCTGAGGGCGGAGCAACCCAGCAGACCCTGAACTTTGATGCCAATGGCGAGACGACCATTGATGTGAATTATACTGATGCCGGTGAAGTTCATCTGAAGATGAAATATACCGGCAGCGGCAGCGATTCCGGACTGGAGATGAAGGGCTCGGGTACCTTCGTCTCGCGACCTGCCGGTCTTTGTGTGGCCGCCGCGACCACCTGTCCGGCCGGTGACAGCAGCTGCGGGGCGTTTGCCGTAGCGGGAGATGCCTTCAGTCTGCTGGTAACCCCCAAGGCCTGGGTCATGGACCTGGATCCAGACTTCTGTGACAACCCGGTAGCGACCCCGAACTATACCGCCTCGAATCTGGCCATCAGCCATTCTCTGGTCTCGCCCTCGCCGGGTAATGCCGGAACGGTTTCACCGGGCAGTTACAATCATGCCGTGTCCGGCACCGGGACCAACAGCATCAATACAAGTCTGAGTGAGGTCGGAGTATTTACCTTTACCGTCACGCCACCTTCGTATTTCACCCATTCTCTGGGCAGTTTTACCAGCGCACCCATCGGGCGCTTTTATCCTGACCATTTTGATGCGGTATGGACCGACCCCGGTGAAATTGCGCCCTCCTGTAACGGCAGTGTGAATGACTTTCTCTACACAGGTGAAGCGGGGTACTGGTTGTCGGAACCGACCTTAACCCTGACGGCGAAGAATTCGTCCGGGGGGACGACACAGAACTACACCCGTACAGGCTATATGCGCCTGAGTGGTTCCGGTGTCACGGTGAACGCGCCAACGACGGATAACAGTGCCACAGGCACGGATGGTAATCCGCTGGCGGTCAGTGTGACTCCACAGACGGGGTCGCTGTCCGTCTCAGGCAGCGGCCAGGTGCAGTACGTCATGAACCTGCTGGATCAGATCCGATATACCCGTAACACTCTGTCAGAGGTCGCTCCTTTCAGCCCCGATCTGACCTGGTCGCTGACGGCAGTGACTGACAGTGATGGCGTATCTCTGAACCCGGTTATGGCACCCCTGACCTCCTCGCCGGTGGCGGGTTTTGAGGTGCGTTTTGGCCGCCTCTGGCTGGAGAACAGTTACGGACCGGAAACCGAAGATCTGTACCTGCCATTGCGTACTGAGTATTTCAGCGGCAGCCGCTATGTCCTGAATACGGACGACATCTGCAGTAGCTGGGACAGTGTGAATGCCGGCGTTACCCCGGCGTCACTGACGGCTACCGGAGTTTCGGCCGGTGTACTGGTGGATGGCCGCAGCGACAGCAACGGCATTCTTCTGCAGGCACCCACAACGGTGGCCGGAACACCGGACACCGGGGAAGCCACCGTGACCTATTCAGCAGACTCCTGGTTACAGGGTGACTACGACAATGACGGGAGTTTTGAAAACCCGCAGGGCATTGCCACGTTCGGTATTTTCCGCGGACATCAGCGTCTTATCTTCCGTAAGGAAAAACACTGAGTATGAAGTTTTTCCTGTTCACAGTTGGGCGTAACCACGCAGTAAAGTCCGGCCGGATTTTTTCCCGGACGTTGTGGTTGCTGTTGCTGGTTGCCAACCTCGCGGAGGCAACCTTCGGCGGCTCCTACACCTGGACGCAGGTCACCCGCTGGCGTGAAGAAATTACGACCATGACCCCCACGCGCAAGATTTATCCGGAGACGATTTTTCCGGTGAAGGGCTACGACAGCCGTCCGCATCAGCAGCTGCGGACCATGTTTCCGCTGGCACTGGTCAGTGGCGGAAATAATACGGAAACCAGTGATAATCTGTGGGATGAAGTCCTGGCATCTCCTCTGGTGCTGGGGAACAGCACCACGCTCACCAGAGCGCGCGATCTGGTGGAAGATCATCAGGTCAACTTTATTGACCCTGCCAATCTGCTGCGCAATTTTTATTTCGAGTTTTATACCGATAACTCCACCGCTTATGTGAGCTCAACCACGTATCCACGGGTACTGGTAGACGGACCGAATGCCGGGCAGTCGGTATTGGGCAGTAACCGGCTGCTGGCGATGGGTGATGACCACATGCTCTGGCTGGATACCGACAATACGCTGAGCCTTTATAATTATGTGGGTGGCAAAGTCACTTACAACCGCACTCAGACCGCCTTCAGTGGTGGTCCCTGGGCCGGGCAGACGCTGGTCAGCCGGCTCGGTCTGATGATTGGTTATGAGCAGTCCAATCTGTATTTTCTGGACGGCGATAATACGGTGGTTATTTACAACAACAGCCTGTCGTATGTGCGTACGGATGAATTCCGTTTTGATGGTACCTTGTTCGGATCAACGCTCGGTGATCTGGTCGACGGGAATATTCCGGGAGCCCACTATGTTGGCTGGTCTCTGGGCCCGATTGTGGCGTTTACCCACCCGGATTACAACGGCAACCCACAGGTGCCGAATAACGATTATCAGTGGACTCATACCGCACGCTGGATGGAAGACGCACGTCAGGATGACGGCCCGGTCACCTACCGTCAGGACACCAGTGGTAATTACGATATCCGTCCGCATCAGCAGTTGTGGAGCATGTTTCCGGATGCTGTGGTTGGCAGCGGTAATAACAAAGAAACCAGTGATGCACTCTGGGCCGAAATTCTGCAGTCCGATTATCTGATCGGTAACAGCAGCAGTCTGGTACGTGCACACGATCCGATTGAAGACTGGCATTTTAATTTTATTAATCCGGCTAACAGCACCTACAACTTTTATTTTTATACCTACCTCGATTATTCGTCATTGCAGCTGGCCAGGACGTCTTTTCCACTGGTGTTGCAAAACGGAATTAATTCGGGTGAAAACCTGATCAATAACAACCGGCTGCTGGCGGTTGGCGATGACAATACCCTGTGGCTGGACCCGGATAATACCCTGAGTATTTATGGGTACCCCGGTGCAACACTGCGGGTTGAGCTGACAAAAACCCAGTTTACCCAGGACCCGGCTGATTGGCTGGGTGCTTATCTGGTCGACAAGCTGCAGTACTTTATCGGCTACGAAGAGACCCGCCTGTATTTTCTGGTCGGTGACAGCACACTGCATATTTTTGACTACAACCTGAGCTACCTTGGCACCGATGAAGTGGTGCTTGACGGTGACCTGGCCGGAATCACTCTGGGGGATATCGTCGACCGGAAAGTCAGTGGTGTGACTTATGGAGGCTGGAACCACGGTCCGACCATCGTGATGGTCGACACATCAGTACCGGCGGCGCCGGATCATGTTGAGCTGAGTTATACCGACGCCGGAATGACCTGTAACCCCCATGAGGTGATTATCCGTGCCTGCCTTGATGTTGACTGCTCGGCTTTGTTTACCGACAGTGTGACGGTAACTATGAGCCCCACCGGCTGGATCGGCGGCGACACCATCACCTTCTCCGGTGGCAGCACCACGGTGCAGCTCAGTCACACCACGCCGGAGACGATTTCTTTGGGAGTTCTCAGTTCAACACCGGCAACCACAGGCTTGCCGACGCAGTGCCGCAGAAATGGCGGTGCTGCAAGCGCGTTCTGCGATCTCACCTTTATTGACAGTGGCTTTGTGTTTACGGTGCCGGATGCTCCGGCCAATAAACCGCGTGACAATGTTCTTGTAAAAGCCGTCAGAAAAGACGATGCCACTAAGCAATGTGTACCGGGTTTTGAGAGTGTGTCGAAAACGCTGAAACTCTGGCAGACCCATGTGGTTCCGGATTCCGGCAGCCGCATTGTTGAAGTGAATGGCGCTGTGGTTGGCACTGATGAAGCGTCGGCCACGACTCAGGTGTTCAACTTTGATGTGAATGGTGAGGCCACAATAAACGTCAATTACAGTGACGCCGGTCTTACCCAGCTGAACCTGCGTTACGAAGGCAGTGGGGTAGACGATGGACTGGTGATGACAGGCTACCACCAGTTTCATTCCTATCCTGTCGGGTTGTGCGCCAGCACCGCATCTGTCTGTTCGGGTGGTGCCGGGTGCGATCCCTTTATTGCTGCCGGCGACGCCTTCAATATCACCGTCTCTGCCATGGCCTGGGAGTCAGACAGCGATACGGATATCTGTGATAACCCGGTCACCACACCGAATTATGCCGATTCGGGCCTGGCCATCACCAGTACCAAACTCTCTCCGGCGGGTGGCAGTAACGGAGTCATAACACCAACCAGTTACAATCATGTGCTGAGTGCAGATGGTACTAATACCTTCAGCATGACCGAAAGTGAGGTCGGGGTTTTTTCATTCACCGTAGATCCTCCTGAGTATCTGGGGTTTGAACTGGGAACAGCCACCACCGCAGCCGTCGGACGCTTTTACCCGCACCACTTTGACGTGGCACTGGTGGATGATGGAGAGATTGATGCCGCCTGCAGTGCAGGCACGCCGGATTTCACCTACACAGGTCAGGTCATGAACTGGCTGGCAGCGCCCAGGTTCACTCTGACAGCGAAAAATGCAGACAATGGAACAACCCAGAACTATACCCAGGCGGGCTACATGAAGCTGGCCGCCGGTGATGTCACCGTGGATGCGCCGCTGGCGGACAATACCTCCGCAGGTACAGATGCTAACCCGATGCCGGTTTCTGTTGTCACGGGTACAGGCACGCTGCAGGCGAACCTGCCCCTGGATGGCTCCATGACCTATACCCTGAGTTCACTGGATCAGGTGAGCTACAACCGCAGCACACTGGCAGAGGTGGATCCTTTCAGTCCGGATCTGACCTGGACGGTCAGTGCAGCGTCCGACAGCGATGGTGCGAGCCTGTCGGCACCGCTGGATCTGACGCCGTTGGCAGACTTTGACATACGCTTCGGGCGCCTGTGGCTGGAGAATACCTACGGTCCGGATGATGCTGATCTTTATATGCCCCTGCGGGCTGAGTACTTCAGTGGTGGACGCTACCGGATGAATACGGCAGACAGCTGTACTGTCTGGAACAGTGCCGGTGCCAGCGTGTTACCGGCGACCCTGACAGCCATCGGCGCGTCTTCCGGAACCCTGTCGTCCGGCGGCAGTGGCAACAGCGGCATTCTGCTGCTGGCACCCAACAGCGTAGCCGGAACACCGGATACCGGCGATGCCACAGTGACCTATCCGGCACCCTCCTGGTTACAGGGTGATTACGACGGTAATGGCAGTTTTGAAGATCCCCGGGGGGTTGCGACCTTTGGCGTTTACCGCGGTCATCAGAGGCTGATTTATCAGCGCGAGATCCGCTGACGGACCCGCACCGGACGATCAGTCATGATCGTCGTCGTTATCATCACCCATGTTCAGTTCTTTGATCTTACGCGTCAGGGTATTGCGCCCCCATCCCAGCAAATTAGCGGCATCGCGGCGACGACCGGCAGTGTGTTTCAACGCCGTTTCAATCATGATGCGTTCAAAGATAGGCACGGCGATATCCAGCAGTTGCGTGGTGCCGGACGCCAGTTGCTGATCCGCCCAGAAGCGCAGGTTCTGCTCCCAGTTGCCTGAGGTCTGCACTTCGCCTTTCTGTTCCAGCAGCTCTGGTGGCAGGTCATTGATCAGTACCTCACGGCCGGACGCCATAACGGTGATCCAGCGGCAGGTGTTCTCCAGCTGACGTACGTTACCGGGCCAGTCGAGTGATGACAGGAACTCCTCGGTCTCGGTGCGCAGGGTTTTGGATTCAACCCCCAGTTCTTCCGCAGCCGATTTAAGAAAGTGCGACAGCAGTTTGGGAATATCTTCACGGCGGTCGGCCAGACGCGGCAGGTGGATACGGATGACGTTCAGGCGGTGGAACAAATCCTCACGGAAGCGGCCTTCTTTCACCAGACCTTCGAGGTTCTGGTGAGTCGCCGCAATGATACGTACATTCACTTTCACCGGCGTGGTACCGCCCACGCGGTAGAACTCGCCATCCGCCAGTACCCGCAGCAGACGGGTCTGGGTATCGGCTGGCATATCCCCGATTTCATCGAGAAACAGGGTGCCGCCATTGGCCTGTTCAAAGCGGCCACGGCGCTGCCCGCCAGCACCGGTGAAGGAGCCTTTCTCGTGACCGAAGAGTTCAGATTCAATCAGATCTTTCGGGATCGCCGCCATGTTCAGGGCAATAAAGGGTTCCTGTGAACGCGGGCTGTGTTTGTGCAGGGCGTGAGCGACCAGCTCTTTACCGGTACCGGATTCACCATTGATAAGTACGGTGATGTTGGACTGGGACAGACGGCCGATGGCACGGAAAACTTCCTGCATGGCCGGTGCTTCACCGATGATCTCCTGTTCCTGGGATTTCGGCTCTTCTTCCGGCTGCTGGGCTGAGACTTCGGCAAAGTGTTCTACCGCGCGCTGAATCAGGCTGACGGCTTCATCCACATCAAAGGGTTTAGGCAGGTATTCAAAGGCACCGCTCTGATACGAGGACACGGCACTGTCGAGGTCGGAATGGGCGGTCATGATGATGACCGGCAGATCCGGATGCGCGGCGGTGGCCTGCTTGAGCAGCTCCAGACCGTCCATGCCGGGCATGCGCACGTCGGTGATGATGGCGTCCGGCGTTTCGCGGCGCAGCTGATTCAGGGCACTCTCGGCCTGATCAAAAACACGGGTATGAATACTGGTTTGCTGCAGGGCTTTTTCCAGCACCCAGCGGATGGATTTGTCGTCGTCAATAATCCAGACAGTGCTCATAGGGCTTCCAAGGGTATATAAATAGAGAAAGTCGTCCGTCCCGGAACCGATTTGAATTCGATGATGCCGTTAATCTGGTTCAGGATAGACTGGGAAATCGACAGGCCCAGACCGGTGCCGTCAGCGCGGCCGCTGACCATAGGGTAGAACAGGTTTTCCTGCAGCTCCTGCGGGATGCCGGGTCCGTTGTCGGAAATATCAATTTTCACCGCAAGGCGGTAACGGTTCTGGCCGATGGTGCACTGACGGATGGTGCGGGTACGGATGTGCATTTCCGGCTGGCCGATCTGCACCGGTGCCTCCAGCATGGCCTGCATCGCATTACGGCAGACGTTCAGCATGGCCTGAATCAGCTGGCCTTTGTCGGCCTGCACTTCCGGAATGGACGGGTCATAGTCGCGCCAGATGTAAACGCGGCCATCAGACTCCACATCAATCAGCTGGCAGATCCGCTCCAGCACTTCGTGTACGTTAACCGCTTCTTCCTTGGGAATCTGGCGCGGGCCCAGCATGCGGTCGACCAGATCGCGCAGCCGGTCAGCCTCTTCAATGATGATGTTGGTGTACTCACGCAGATCCGCCGCTGGCAGTTCACGCTCCAGCAGCTGGGCGGCACCACGGATGCCACCGAGCGGATTTTTGATCTCATGCGCCAGTCCGCGCACCATGTTACGGGTGGTCTGCTGGTTGGCAATCATCTGTTCTTCGCGGCTGATACGCGCCAGACGGTCACGGCTCTGCAGCTCAATAAGCAGGCAGGGCAGGCGGGTTTCCGGGTGGGTAATCGGGCTGACACTGTAATCCAGTGTGGTGTGCTGCTGGTTGTGCAGCAGAATGGTGGCTTCGCGTTTGGTGAAGGAATGCCCGGTGATCAGCGAGTGCTCCAGCGACTCCATCGAGGTGGAGGGCTCCTGTGCCAGATCGGTATAAGGGACACCAATACCACGCTTGCCGCTGATCTCCAGCTGCGACTCAGCCGCCGGGTTCATGAAGACCACGTTGAGGTCTGCATCAAGCAGTACAATGCCGGTATTCAGGTTATCCAGCAGACGTTGATTGAGCAGCGAATTGGTGAGCATAGGGGTCTCCGTTTCAAGCGGTAACAGCAAGAAACAAGCCACCTTACCCGCGCACACTCTTAGCGCGCATCGCGATGCATTCTGGCGCCTTCCGCGCCGATGCAGGATAAATGGTGGCCCTCTGCGCACAATTATAGTGCATTATTGGGGTGCAGGGGGGGATTTTTGTGTATTAATTTAGTGCAGAAGGGCGATGGACGTAGAGGGTGACCGGATCACTGCTGATCAGAACTTTGTCGCTTCCGTCACGTACCTGCAGAACAAAGACATGTTCGCCACGGTCCAGATTGGTCAGTGTGAAACCGGGTTTCTGACCTCGCCCGATTTCAGCACCGTTGTCGGTGAGTACAAGGCTGTGGTCTTCCTGCAGGCCGGGTAACAGCATTCCGGCAATCTCGGTATCACCAGCGTTACCGGCCTGGAGGGTCGAGCCGCTGGCGGGTGAGACGATACTGATGCGCTGGTACTCCACTGTGGTATTGCGCGGCGGCTCTGGTTCGTCCGGGCCTGAGATCTTCATGGCGGGCACGGTGGGCAGAGATTTCACCACCATATCATCCGCATCCGGCGATTTGCGGTCGCTGTAGACCGGGTTACCGTTCTTGTCGCGGGTGATGTATACCTTGGTTTCAGCCGCTGCTGTGAGCGCCAGAAAAAGTCCGAGAAATCCTGCGGTTATCTTTGCTTTTTTCGTTATTGTCGGGCGCATCAGAGGGGTACCTTTTTCGCTTGCCCTGAGTATAGAACGCGCTATCCTGCTTGGGCAAACAACAGACAGTGCACCTCTGAAAAATGACCTGCATTGCTTCCGGGGTGCTAATAACGGACTCATAATGCTCATTTACACCTCGTAAACGCCGCTTTTTCGTCCACTTTTGCCTACCATATGCTGCTTCGCCTGCATTGTTCAAAGGTACCTTGGCTAAATATGATTGCTCTGATTCAGCGGGTCAGCTCCGCAAGCGTACAGATCGGTGGTGAAGAGGCCGGAGCCATCGGCTCAGGCATTCTTCTGCTGTTAGGGGTGCAGCGCGATGACAACGAAGAAAAACTGCAGAAGCTGCTGAACAAGGTACTCAGCTACCGTATTTTTCCGGATGACAGCGGGCGTATGAACCTGAGCCTTACGGACATTAACGCTGAGCTTCTGGTGGTTTCGCAGTTCACCCTGGCGGCGGATACCCGCAAGGGCACCCGACCCGGTTTTTCATCGGCGGCAGCACCGGATGAAGCAGAGCGTCTGTACGACACCTTCTGTGCGGCGGCGGCTCAGCGGGTGACCACAGCCACCGGGCGCTTTGGTGCAGATATGCAGGTCAGCCTGACCAATGATGGCCCGGTGACCTTCTGGCTTGAGGTCTGAACCGGGCCCAACGCTGCAGACTCAGGCTTTATCGCGGCCCCAGGAGAGCAGCTGCCCGGAAATAATCGACAGCAGACAGAAGCCGAGGAACCACCAGAAGCCGGTCAGCAGTTCTGAACTCAGCTCGGCGGTGGACTGCGCCGTGAAAAAGGCCACCAGAATGGCCACCACAAAGACATCGGCCATCGACCATTTGCTGATCACAGCGACAAACTTCCAGCGCAGCGGTGACGGGAACAGCCAGGTCAGACCTATGATCAGCGCTTTGAGTACCGGAATGATGATACTGAAGGTGACGATCAGAAAAGCGACCACGGTATAGCCGAGATCGTGCAGCGTCTGTACCGTCTCCCAGATGGAGCGGGATTCATGGAACAGCTGGGTGCGCAGGCCAAACACCTTCAGCTCGGCACTGATGGTCATAATGGGTTCAGTCACGCCCGGCACCAGCAGGACGTAACTCAGTGCCGCCAGAATCAGACCCAGACGCTGTACCAGCGTGGCCGACTGCCAGCCCTCCATAAATCGGTTCATACCTTCTCCTTCAGGGGAAACTGTTCAAAGACGATGTCGCCGGTGCCCTCACGCAGAACCCGACGCAGGTTATGATGATTTTCCACGTCCGGAGTTGCCAGCACATCGCGGTAATGTTCACCGAAACAGCGCAGCGTCTGTTCCTGATCCAGCCCCAGCAGCTGACTCAGCGCAAACACCTTACAGCTGCCCTGATTCTGTTCCGCACTGTTTTCAACCGTCCCGTTGCGGAAGGCACTGGAGGTAAAGTCATACCACTGCTCAATGAAAGCCAGTGTGCTGGCAAACAGATGCTGGCTGTCGTTAAGGCTGGTGAGAAAGGTCATTTTCGCGCTGTTGAAATCGGTCATGCGGAGCTCCTGAATAGCAGGACGCCAAAGTAACAGAAACCCCGCAGGGGTGCACGGCAGCGTAGGCTTCAGGCCTGTTCACAGCACACGGGCGAAATACCCGGTGGAGATACTGGTTTGAGCATACCGGTATCCGGCGGTAAGCAGTGTGTCGCCATGCGTATCGGCATCTTCCACGTGCAGATTATCCGCGGCCACGGTGCTTGTCAGAGGCTGCGGTGTGTCGTCTTCCGTGGTACGGAAAACCTCAGTTTTCCAGGGCGAGCTGCTACTCGCCGATTCGCCAATAAGCAGCCATTCCTGATCCTTTCTGAGTATAACCGTTGCCCAGTTCAGTTTGCTGTCGCCCCATTGCCTGGTCAGATACGGATCGCCGTTCCGGATATCCATTGTCTGTAAAAAAAAATGGGTAAGCGGATTAAATGGTTGATCTTACCTTTGCATGAGAGTGAGACAGACCGGCATCTCATCGGATTATCTGGTTGATGCTTCACCTACTGCTGGTGCATGTTTCCTTCGCTAATTCCAGCAAGAACCCCACACGCCTCAACTTCCCGGTCATC
>DBNK01000029.1 GCA_002298335.1 Thalassolituus sp. UBA674 | reverse complement strand
CTTGGTAGGCCTTTACCCCACCAACTAGCTAATCCAACGCAGGCACATCCGATAGCAGGAGCCGAAGCCCCCTTTCCTCCGTAGAGCGTATGCGGTATTAGCCGTCGTTTCCAACGGTTGTCCCCCACTACCGGGTAGTTTCCTACGCGTTACTCACCCGTCCGCCGCTCGTCAGCAGATAGCAAGCTATCTCTGTTACCGCTCGACTTGCATGTGTTAAGCCTGCCGCCAGCGTTCAATCTGAGCCATGATCAAACTCTTCAGTTTAAAGTTTTCGATTGGAGGAATGATCCAATCTAATCTTGCTCAAGTATCAAAACTGTCGTTTTCACGTATGAATTTTCGACGAGTTCTTACCTTGAAATTTGTGTCTCCACAGCCTTCCCGGTAAGCACCCACACGAAATTGTCTGAACTAATTGTTAAAGAGCATCTTCAGTTGCCGTTGGTGGCTGCCTGAAGTGAGGTGCGCATTCTACGCAATCCTCGGTGCCGGTCAAGCTTTTTTTTCAGTTAAATCAAACATTTTTGATTCGCTGAAAGCCATTTCCCTGACCAGTGGCGGCGCATTATAGGAATAACTTTTTCGAGGTCAACCACTATTTTTATCTGGGCTGTAACTGAGCGTATACTGCCCGCCTGAAAGCTGTACAAAGTTCAATCAGGAGTCCCGATGGCAGAGAAGGCAGTAGTGATTTATTCAGGTGGTATGGATTCGTTCACCATTCTTAACCGTGCCATTAAAGAAGGTTTTGAGGTGTACGCCCTGACCTTCGATTATGGCCAGAAGCATAAGAAGGAGATCCGTTACGCTGAGTCTGTCTGTCAGGAGCTGGGCATTTCACACCGCATCATCGACATCACGGCCATCAATCAGTTGCTGCAGTCTTCTTCCCTGACCTCAGACAAGGCCATCCCGGAAGGTCACTATGAAGCGGCCAATATGAAATCGACCGTGGTACCCAACCGCAACATGATTCTGCTGTCTCTGGCCATCGGTTATGCCGTGGATATCGGCTCCAACAAGGTCTATTACGGTGCCCACTCAGGGGATCACGCCATCTATCCGGATTGCCGCCCTGACTTTGTGCACGCTATGAACCGGGTTGCCAAGCTGGCTAACTACGAGCCGGTGGACATCGTCACACCTTACCTGAACGGCGATAAGATTGAGATTCTGGCGGATGGCCTGAAGATGGGCCTCGACTACGGCAAGACCTGGACCTGTTACAACGGCCGGGAGAAAGCCTGCGGCAAATGCGGCTCCTGTGTGGAACGTCTTGAAGCGTTTGAGAAGAACCATGCCACCGACCCACTCGAGTATGAGACGGTTTAATGGCTGCCTCTTACCGCGTTAAAGAGATCTTCTATACGCTGCAGGGTGAAGGCGCTCAGGCTGGTCGCCCGGCAGTGTTCTGCCGCTTCAGTAAGTGCAACCTGTGGAATGGCCGGGAAGACGGCAGAGAAAACGCTGTCTGCCAGTTCTGTGATACCGACTTTATTGGTACCGATGGACATCTGGGTGGTGTTTATACCGCCTCAGATTTGGTGAATATCATCAGCACACAATGGCCGGATCTGTCGCAGGGCACACCGTACGTTGTCTGCACCGGTGGCGAACCTGCCCTGCAGCTGGATGACGAGCTGGTAACCACTCTGCACAAAGCTGGTTTTGAAATCGCCATTGAAACCAACGGCACCCTGCCCCTGCCCGACGGCATCGACTGGATCTGCCTGAGCCCGAAGGCCGGTGCGGAGGTGGTGATTGACCGCTGTGACGAGCTCAAACTCGTCTTCCCTCAACCTCTGGCCATGCCAGAGCGGTTTACCGGCTTCAACGCCACGCATTATTACCTGCAGCCTATGGCAGACTATGCCCCGGTGGTCATTGCCAGTGACAAACTGAGTGGCGCTAAGCAGAGTTTGTCTGCGACCACGACCCGTAAAACCCTCGATTACTGCCTGCAGCATCCACAATGGAAGCTGAGTATCCAGACACACAAGCTGCTGGAAATCGAATAACAGACATACTCCTGAACAATTCCTGCATCACGTGCCCTCCCGGCACGGAGACCTGCGACTGGCATTTCTATTCCGGGGTGACAAACACTCGCCTGCCCCATCAGATACCAGCCGGTCTTTCCAGTCCTCAAATAGGAATGATTATTATTTTAATTGATTCTCTGCTCCTCCTGCGTTAGCCTGCGCACAAATCTTAATGAGAATCATTTTATGCTTGCCTATATCGATGCTCTGGGCGGCCCGGTGGTGGCGGTTCTGCTGCTGTTGTCCGTTGCAGCCAGCTCCATCATTCTCTTCCGGATACTGGGGATGTGGTTGCAACGCCCAAGAGGAATTCAGGCTGACGCTCTGCTTACCGAAGCCGTATCCGGTCTGGCACACACTGAGATCAGTGCCGGTCAACGGGTGCCGCTGACCACCACGGAATCTTCAGCGCCCCGTATCCGCAGTATTCTCAGCACCTGGAACGTACTGCAGCAGGGGCTGGACCCGGAACAGACACGCAGCGAGGTTTACCGCCTGGTGCGTAACCAGATCCAGCAGATGGCCTCGGGCCTGCGCGCACTGGAAGTGATCGCCACGGTTGCGCCCTTGCTCGGTCTGTTCGGTACCGTACTCGGCATGATCGACGCCTTCCGTGCTATGGAAGCCGCCGGTGCTCAGGTAGACCCGGCGGTTCTGTCCGGTGGTATCTGGCAGGCTCTGCTGACCACCGCAGTCGGCCTCGGCGTCGCCATTCCGGTCAGCCTGATCCACGCGTTGTTTGAACGCCAGCATGAAAACCAGTCGCTGCAACTGCTGAGTGATGCCGACGAACTGCTCAACCGTGTATCCCACAAAGAGCAGGCCGTGAGTGCTCACAACCTCAAGGCAGTCAGTCGCTGATGCACGCCGGATTGCTGCCACAGCGTCGCTCACGCCGGATCAGTCTGACTGCTCTGATTGATGTGGTGTTTATCCTGCTGATGTTCTTCATGCTGACCACAGGTTTCAGTCAGTGGCAGGCGTTGAACATCACGGTCGCCGGAGCCGATACACAGAGCAGAGCGGACGCCCCTGTACTGGTGCTGATCCGCGATGACGGCAGCCTTTTTCTGCTAGATGAACAACTCCGGCCTCTCCGGGCAGCGGATGCACTGGCCAGCGAATTGCCCGCTGACCGCCCGGTCGTGATCAGCGCACACAAAGAAACGCCGGTCAGCCTCATTGTCCCGGTTCTGAAAAGCCTTAACCGGGAGCACACAGCATTCACCCTGGGGCAGACCTTTGACACAGAGATCCACGAGCCATGATGCCGGTTATTCCAACCCGCAGACGCACTTCCGGTGACGACAACCTGATCCCGCTGATCAACATCGTCTTCCTGCTGCTGATTTTCTTTATGGTTGCCGGTCGCATCCAGCAACAGCCGGATGCCAGTCTGCAGGTTCCTGCCGGAAGCGCCGCGGCAGAAGCACAGTCACTGAGCGTGTTTGTCAGCCTCGCCGCCGACGGCACCCTGACTTACCGCGATGAGGTGGTTTCTCCGGCAGCGCTGTCTGAACAGCTGGAGCACACCGGTCTTAAATCAATCTCAGTGGTCGCTGACCGCCGCGCCACCGCCGCACAGCTTGATGACCTGCTGGAAGTGTTCCGCCAGCGCACAGATCTGGCCATCAGCCTGATTCTGGAGAAACCCTGATGAAAGCTGCCGCCGTTACCAGCGCAGTGATTGCCACCGCATTACACCTGAGTGTGATCGGCTGGCTGCTGTGGACGCCGCAAGCCGACACAGGGGCAGCCCAGGCTGACGGTGAGCTGGACCTGCAGTCCGGACATGGTCAGCTGGGGTCTTACACCAACACCCAGCAGCGTATTCAGGCTGCCATGGCACCACCGGCCCCCGCACCGGAAGTAACGCCGGCTCCGGCAGCTGCAGCAGTCACGCTCAGTAACGTGGCTGAACCGGCAGCGCGCACTTACCGCCAGCCCGCTCCGGCAACCAGGACACCCGAAATCCGCACCCAACCCGACCAAGAGGAGGTTGCAACCAGGCAGGCCCCTCTGACCACAGAACCACAACAAGAAAAACCACAAGAACACCCACAAGAAGTCGTAAAGACCACCCAAGAGAGAGCGCAGGAAGAAACAGCCGCTGAAACCCGGCAAGAAGCCAGTACCTCAACCCGGCGTGCCTCAGGCAATGCCAGACAGGAGGCCAACGGCGGACGCCGGGGTAACGCTGCGGATTACATTCAGACGCTGAATCAATGGTTGGCCCGCCACCGTACCTATCCGGCTGCCGCCAAGCGCAGCAAGCAGGAAGGTACGGTGAAACTGGCCTTCACCATGAACCGTCAGGGGGAGATTCTGAGCAGCCACATTGCCGGCAGCTCGGGTTATCCGCTGCTGGATGATGCAGCCCTGAACATGCTGCAGGACGCCGCCCCACTGCCCGTGGTACCGGAGGATTTCTACCCATCCAGAAACACCCTGCCACTGGTCATGCCGATCGAATTCAGCCTAATAACCAACCACTCTTTTGGGGACTAATCATGAATCAGAAACCATCCCGTACCCAGGCTCTCAGCCTGCGAACGACTTCGCGCGCCAACCGTCTGAGCGGCGTCACCGCCCTCAGTCTTGGCTTACCGGCCCTGCTGCTGAACAGCGGGCTGGCTCACGCCGACGACGATGCCATTATGCTCGACACTATGCAGGTTGAAGAGCGCACCCTGGATACCAACCCGTACGCCGAGCCGGGCGCACCTTATAAGGCGAAAACCTCCGGTGACAGCCGTCATGTGAAAGATCTGGCGGAAACCCCGCAGACCATCACCGTGCTGACCCAGACCCAGATTCAGGAATCCGGCCGCAGCGATCTGAAAGACATCCTCGACGCCCAGCCAGGCATCACGCTGGGCACGGGTGAAAACGGTAACGCCTTTGGTGACCGCTATGTGATCCGTGGCCATGAAGCCCGCTCCGATGTGTTTGTCGACGGTCTGCGCGACCCGGGGATGACCACCCGTGAAAGCTTTGCGGTTGAACAGGTCGAAATCACCAAAGGTCCGAGTTCCACCTTCGCCGGACGTGGTTCCACCGGCGGTGCGGTGAACTCCATCACCAAGCAGGCCAGCACCGAATACAACTTCAACAAAGCCGAAGGCGGTATCGGTACCGATGATTACCGTCGTATCACCCTGGATTCCAACGCCGGGCTGAGTGACAGCGTGGCCGTACGTGCCAACGTGCTGCACAGCTTTGAGCAGGTACCGGACCGGGAAGAAAACACCCGGGAACGGAACGGCCTGGCCCTGTCCGGCCTCTGGTCTGCCACCGACAAGCTGGATCTGATTGCCGACTACTACCACCTCAGCGCCTTTGATCAGGTCGACCTCGGCAGCTTTATCAACCGCGAAACCGGGTTCGTCTACGAGGATATTCCCTCCTACGTACAGCAGCAGGACTTTGTGAAGTCCCGGGTGGACACGCTGACGCTGCGCGCCAAATACCGCGTCAATGACACGGTACGCCTCGAAAACGCCCTGCGTTACGGCACCACCAATAACGGTTATGTGGTGACCGGTGCCCGTGGCACCACCACCGATGCCTCAGACCCCAATGGGGAGTACAGCACCATCTCACTCAGTACTCACCAGGGCTGGCAGGAGGTGGATTACTTTGTGAACCAGCTGAACCTGTTTGTGGATACTGAACTGGGTGGTATGAAGCACCAGTTTGTCGCCGGTGCTGAATACTCAGTGCATAACGTACTGAACGGCGTTTACAACGTTGAGAATGCAGGCACCAGTAACTGCATGACCGCCGGACGCGGTGGTGTATCTGAAAGCTACTGCATCATCGACAGCAACGGTTCCGTAGTGAATAACGTCCACGACCTGATGGGCCGCCAGATCAGTAAAGGCAACAGCGACTCCGACTACCAGATCGATACTCTGTCGCTGTACCTGATGGACACCGTCGACCTCACCGATAAGCTGAGTGTGTTTGCCGGTGTCCGTGCCGATACCTTTGACTACAGCAATCTGGTTACCGGCCGTGATGGTACAGAAACCGATTACGCTTACGACGATACCCTGTGGAACGGTCACCTCGGTGCCGTATATGACCTCACGGCGAACGGTAATGTGTACGCAACGTACTCGACCTCCGCCAACATCAACGGTGGCGAGTCCGACGTCGGGGGTAACTGTGGTTACGGCGGCCTCTGCTCCAGTGCTGAGAACGTCGATCAGGCCAAGCCGGAAGACGTGGAAAATCTGGAACTGGGTACCAAGTGGAACCTGTTCAGCAACAAACTGCTGGCAACGGCATCTGTGTTCCGTGTGACCAAAGACAACGTTATGGAAGGAACCGACTACGCTACCGATGGCACCTACAACACAGGTAAAAACCGCGTTCAGGGTGTGGAAGTCTCTCTGGTGGGTAACCTCACTGACCGTCTGAGCACGCAGTTCGGTTATGCCCTGATGAAGTCGGAAATTCTTGAAACCGCAGCGACCAACTTTGATGGCACTCCGGTTGAGGCTGGCGGCCGCCTGGCTAACTTTGCCAACCGCTCCGGTTACCTGCAGCTGCGTTATCAGCTGACCGATAAACTCGCTTTTGGTGGTTCAGCCAACCACTCCAGCGAAGTCTATGTCGGCCAGCCTGACAGCCCAGCCAGCGAAGACACCCGGGTGCCGGCCTACACCGTGTTTGATGCCTTTGCCAGCTACGAATTCAACAAGCAGCTGAACGCTCGCCTCAACATCGGTAACCTGACCGACAAAGACTATTACCTCACCGCCTACCGCAGTGGTTCGTTCGCGTACATCGGGGATGCCCGCAACGCCCAGCTGACCCTGGCTTACGAGTTCTGACGGAGCAGACCGGAGTACCGCGGGTGCTCCGGTCTGAAAAGACCATGCAAGAACCTTTATTCACCCACACCCTGCCCCACGATCTGGTCAGCCTCAGCGACTACGAACGCTACGCCGCCAGCCATCTGCCGGCCGCGGTGTGGGAATACATCAGCAGCGGTGTCGCCGATGAGCACACCCTGCGCAATAACAGCGATGCATTTGCACGCCTCTCTCTTTATAACCGGCTGTTGGCCGATTTTTCTCAGGCACAGACCCGCACCCAACTCGGCGGTCTGTCACTCAACAGTCCGTTGTTGCTGGCGCCGGTTGCCCATCAACAGCTGATTCACCCGCAGGGCGAACGGGCCACGGCTCAGGGCGCGGCGGCGGCTGGCGTACCCATGATCTGCAGTACATTGAGCCACACCCGCTTTGCGGATATTGCCGCAGAGCATGATCAGTGCTGGTTTCAGCTGTACTGGCAGCCACTGCACGAAACCAACCGCCTGCTGCTGCAACGGGCAGAAGAGCATGGCAGCAAAGCCATCGTCGTTACACTGGATGCGCCCGTACAGGGGCTGAGAAACCGCATCCAGCGCAGCGGCTTTGCGGTTCCGTCACACCTCAGGGAAGCGAACCTCCGGGATCTGCCGGTCGCCGGTCCCAAACCCCTGACGTCTCAGGACAGCGTTATTTTTCAGGGATATATGGCCGACCGGCCGGGCGCTGAAGACCTGATCTGGCTGCGGGCCCAAACCCGCCTGCCACTCTATGCCAAAGGCGTTTCCCATCCGGATGACGCCCGCATTCTGAAAGACCTCGGCTTTGACGGGCTGATCGTCTCCAACCACGGGGGCCGCACCCTGGACACCCTGCCTGCCAGCATTGATCTGCTGCCGGATATCCGCAGTGCCGTCGGCCCTAACTTCCCGCTGCTGCTGGACGGTGGTGTCCGCCGTGGCAGCGACATCATCAAAGCACTGGCACTGGGCGCCAACGCGGTCTGTATCGGCCGCCCGCAACTCTGGGCACTGGCCGTCGGCGGAGCACTGGGCGTGGCTCACATGCTGAAACTGCTGCAACAGGAACTGGAAATGAACATGGCGTTGTGCGGCTGCCCGACGCCCGACGATATCGGCCCCGGCGTCATTGCCGGGCGCGTCTGACACACACAACTGAACCGACGGGAGGACACTGAGCCATGCTGCTGCCGATCGAACAACTGATTGACCCGGAAGAAGCCCGTCAGCTGGGTGCTCTGCTGAAAGCACAGGCGTGGACGGACGGCAGACGTACTGCCGGGGCCAGCGCTGCCAAGGTCAAAAGCAACCTGCAGCTGGATGAAGCCTCAGAGCTGGCCATCACCCTGTCACAGCGTATCCGCGACGTCGTCCGTCAGCACCCGCTGTTTATGTCAGCGGCATTGCCCAACCGCATTTTTCCGCCCCGCTTTAACTGCTATCAGAACGGCGGACATTACGGTCTGCACACCGACGCCGCCATCCTGACACTGCCTGATGGCAGCATGATGCGTAGTGACGTGTCGGCCACGCTGTTTCTCTGTGACGCTGAAGACTATGAGGGCGGAGAGCTGGCGATTGAAACCCGCTTCGGCGCGCAGGAAGTGAAAATGAACGCCGGCGATCTGATTCTCTATCCGTCCACCAGCCTGCATGAAGTCCGGCCTGTGACCCGCGGACAACGCATTGCGGCGTTTTTCTGGATACAGAGCCTGGTGGCCGATATCAGTCAGCGCGAAACCCTGTTTGAACTGGATCAGTCGATCCAGGTACTCACCTCAGAACGGGGCGCCGCAGACAACGAAGTGCGGCGCCTGAGTGCGGTGTATCACAACCTGATGCGTCAGTGGTCGAATCCCTGAAAACGGAACACGGCTTTGCTGTTCAGCTCTCCGGCTTCATATAGCCGGTGTACCTCTGCCACCTCGGACGGTTCAAAGATCAGAGTCTCGGGTACCCGGATCTGTCCGGCATCAATCTGGCCGGTGAGCCAGCGCAGAAAACGGCCATGATGCTCGCGTCCCTGGCCGCTCAGCAGAGGCAACATCATGAACACCGTATGCAGGGTCAGCGCCTTGGCATGGGCCTGACTCAGGTCGTACTGATTACGGGCATTGATCGTGGCCACCTGTCCGTGTGGCGCCGCCATCTGCAGAGCCGTCTGCAGAGATGCTCCGCCATGGGTATCCAGCACTTTGTTGAAGGGGCCGGGCTGTGACGTGACATCGTCATGCAGGCAGACATCCGCGGCGCCCAGCGATTTCACCAGAGCCTGACGGCTTTCAGAACCGGCCGTTGCAGTGACCTGAGCATCGCGCAGGGCTGCAAGCTGCACCGCCATCTGTCCGACTCCGCCGGAACCGCCCATGATCAGCAGGCGGTCATCTTTCTGAATATCGAGCCGCGTCAGCGCTTCCCAGGCGGTAATACTGACCAGCGGTAATGCTGCGGCCCTTACCGCATCCACGGACTCCGGCAGGAGCGCCAGAAGTTGCGGGTCGGCAAGCATGTATTCCGCCAGAGAGCCATCACTGCCCTTCACGCCACCGGCACAACCATACACCCGGTCACCCACGGCCAGAGTGTGAACACCCTCTCCCACGGCATCAACCACAGCGCTGACGTCACAGCCGGGAATACCGGTTTCACTGCGGATCGCCGCCACACCGGCACGGATTTTGGTATCGAGAGGATTAAAGCCGGAAGCAATCACCTGCAACCGCACCTGCCCTGCAGCCGGTTGCGGCAGAGCCAGAGTCTGCAGCTCCAGCACATCCGGTCCGCCACTGCCGTTCATGACCCAGGCTTTCATGGTGGTCTGTTCTGCACTCATTCGTTGTCCAACCTTTTCAGATGTTCACTGACTTTTTCCAGCACCCGGCCGATCAGCGCATCGTCGCTGCGGCTGATGTGGTAACTGGCGTAGACGCTGCGGGCAATCACCGGTGCTCCCGGAACCCGTTGCAGACGTCCGCTGGCCTCGTAAGGCCGTATCATAGGCAATGGCAGATACGCACTGCCGCCTGTATTCAGCAGCCAGTCGAGGGCTATGCGTCCGGTATTGGTTTTCAGCACCGGAGGCTCGCTGGTCCGCAGCTCCTGCGCATGTTGCATACTGAAGGCCGTGCCCCAGTCCACCAGCACATAACCTTTATCCAGTGCCTCTTCCGCCGATTGCGCCGAACCGGACGTCACCATATACAGCTGCAGTGCGTGTATTTCACGGGTAACAAAGTCGTCTACCTTGGGCGCATCAAACAGAAAGGCCAGATCCAGTGAGCGCTCGCCGATCTGACGGATCAGGGTAGTGCCTGTGTGCGCCGTCGCACTCAGCGACAGTGATTCACCATCGGCCAGATCCGTCAGTTCATACTGCAGAAAGGCATCCCACAGATTCGGTGTGGCGCCGATCGCCAGAGAGTGGGTCTGGCCGTCGGCGCGGGCCACTTCACTGCGGATACGCTGCTCCAGCAGCACACTGCTTTCGGCAAGAGGCATCAGCTTTTCCCCGGCCGGGGTCAGCTGAATATTATTACGCTGACGGGAGAACAGCTCCACGCCGAGAATATCCTCCAGCTGACGTACCCGGAAACTGACCGCTGATTGCGTCAGATACAGATTTTCAGCAGCACGGCCGAAATGACGGGTCCGTGAGACTTCCATAAAGGTTTTAAGCAGATCAGTATCCACACAGGCCTCTTATGACTGACTAATCCATGGCTCCCCACATCTCACTGGCTGGTTTATGACAGTGGGATGAAGATTTAACGAACAAAAAAACTTTGGCGTTACGACAAATTTTTTTTGTTTTACCATGAAATGAAGGCTGAACATACTCCGCCAGAAACACCCTCTGATCCAACACGTTAGCAGGTGCAGGAAGGACATTATGCAAGCCAAAAGTTTTGACACCCCGAAGAAGTTCTTCGACGACCGCAATTTCCCACGCGGATTCATGCGTTCCGGTGATTTCACCCGGTCACAGGCCAGCATTCTGGAAACTCTGGGCATGGCACTGAAAGATCTGCATGAAGGTCACCGTGAGCCGGCCACTGACGAGGAGCTGCACTTTGTTGAAGTCTGTCAGCAGAAGGTACCGCCGATGACTGACGTTGAGCGTGCCTGGGCCGCTTATCTGAAAGCGCTGGCCCGCAAACAGATTTATTTCACCGCGTCTTCCGCTGCCGTTTCTGACTCAGATATTGGTATTGAGTCAGATGACAGTGACGACGACTAAGGCAATTCTGGGGTATATCGAAACCCTGGAGCTCCCGGAGTTCGGCATTGTCTGCAAGGCAAAGGTAGACACCGGTGCCTGCACCAGCAGTCTCCACGCTGAGAAGATTGAGGTTTTTCAGCGTGATGGCTGCGACTGGGTGCGTTTTCACGTACTCTTCGGAAAAAAATCAGCCAAGATTGATCAGGTCTGTGAAGCGCGGGTCAAGGACACGCGCGTCATTGCCAGCTCCAATGGCCAGAGATCCCGCCGCTATATTATCGAGACGGAATTTCTGATCAGAGGCCAGCGCTGGCGTGCTGAGATCAGTCTGAGTCATCGTGGCAGTATGACCTATCCTATGCTGATCGGGCGGAAGGCCATCAGCGGACGTTTTCTCGTCGACGTCGCACAATAACCGTTTCAAAGGCAGTGTATGAAAATAGCGATTCTTTCCCGTAACCGGGGACTGTATTCAACGCGTCGTCTGATTGAGGCCGCTGAACTCCGCGGGCATGAAGTTGAAGTGCTCGATACCCTGCACTGCTATATGAACATCAACAGCATGACGCCGAGCATCCACTATAAAGGGGAAGACCGCGACGATTTCGACGCTGTGATTCCACGTATCGGTGCCTCCATCACTTTCTACGGTACGGCAGTACTGCGTCAGTTTGAAATGATGGGTGTTTACCCGCTTAACGAATCGGTGGCCATCAGCCGCTCCCGGGACAAGCTGCGCTCCATGCAACTGATGGCGCGCAAAGGTATCGGCCTGCCAGTGACCGGCTTTGCCCACAGCCCGGACGATATTCCTGACCTGATCGACATGGTCGGCGGCGCGCCGCTGGTGATCAAACTGCTTGAAGGTACTCAGGGTATTGGTGTGGTCCTGGCCGAGACGCGCAAAGCGGCCGAAAGCGTGATCGAAGCCTTTCTGGGCCTGAAAGCCAACATCATGGTGCAGGAATACATCAAAGAAGCCGGTGGTGCTGACATCCGCTGTTTTGTGGTCGGCGACCGCGTCGTTGCGGCGATGAAGCGCCAGGCAGCCGAGGGGGAATTCCGCTCCAACCTGCACCGAGGTGGTACCGCCTCTGTGATCCGCATTACCCCGGATGAACGTGCTACCGCCGTACGGGCGGCCCGCACCATGGGCCTGAACGTGGCCGGTGTGGATATCCTGCGCTCCAAGCACGGGCCTCTGGTGATGGAAGTGAACTCCTCACCGGGTCTTGAAGGCGTCGAGACCTCCACCAACATTGACGTGGCTGGCAAAATCATCGAGTTCATTGAGAAAAATGCCCGTACCAACCGTACCCGGACGCGCGGTAAAGGCTGAACAGGCCTTCAGTACAATCACGACATTTACAAAGCCATAAGGCTCTCGTATTATCGCGCATCTACCGGGCAGCCATGGCTGCCCTTTTGCGTTTCTGAGCAGGAGCACGCTGCCATGTCAGCCATTATGAATACCTACGGTCGCCTGCCGGTGACCTTCACGTCCGGTCAGGGTTGTTGGATTACGGATACTGAAGGCCGACGCTACCTCGACGCACTGAGTGGTATTGCGGTGTGTGGTCTGGGTCATGCTCACCCGGCAGTAACAGCCGCCATTACCGAACAGGCTGCGAATCTGATCCATACCTCCAATATGTACGGTATTGCCCGGCAGCAGGAGCTGGCGGAAGCACTGACCCGTGTATCCGGTATGGAAAACGTGTTCTTCTCCAACTCGGGTGCCGAAGCCAACGAAGCCGCTATCAAGCTGGCGCGTAAGTACGGCCATCAGAAAGGCGTCAGCGAACCAGCCATCATTGTGATGACCAAGGCATTCCACGGCCGTACCCTGGCGACGCTGACGGCCACGGGCAACCCTAAGGTGCAGGAAGGTTTCGGGCCTCTGGTCCCCGGCTTTATCCGTGCTCCTTTCATGGATCTGGCAGCCGCTTCCGCGATTGCCAAAGCCAACAGCAACGTCGTCGCCATCATGCTGGAACCGGTACAGGGTGAAGGTGGCCTGGCCACCGCCAGTCCGGAGTACATTGCCGGTATCCGCGCGCTCTGTGATGAACTGGGCCTGCTGATGATTCTGGATGAAATCCAGACCGGTAACGGCCGCACCGGGACCTACTTCTGCTACCAGCAGCTGGGGGTAATGCCGGATGTGGTGACCACCGCCAAAGGTCTGGGCAATGGTGTGCCGATTGGCGCCTGCCTGGCACGCGGTAAAGCCTCTGGCATTCTGCAGCCTGGCAATCACGGCTCAACCTACGGTGGTAACCCGCTGGCCTGTGCTGCCGGTGTCGCCGTGGTGAATACCATTGTCAGTGAAAACCTGTCGGCGCGCGCGGCACAGATGGGCGATTACCTGCGTAACGCCCTGAATGAAGCCCTGCAGAACGAACCTCAGTTCGACTGTCTGCGTGGCCGTGGCCTGATGATAGGCGTGGTACTGAAGAAAGAGTGCCCCGGCATCATGGCCGCCGCCCTGGAACAGGGCCTGCTGCTGAATGTGACCGCCGGCAATGTCATCCGCCTGCTGCCGCCACTGACCATAACAGAAAGCGAAGCCGATCAGGTTGTGTCCACCCTGGCCACTCTGATCGCCGCTCTGAACGAATAAGGGCCCTCTGCGGCCCGAGCCATAAAGGATTGAACGCACGTGAAACACTTTCTCACCCTGACGGATCTGACGCGCAGCGAACTGCAGCGCATTATCCGCCGGTCGATTGAACTGAAAGCCATGCAATACGCTGGTGAGATTCATGAGCCGCTGAAAAACCGCATCATGGGGATGATTTTCGAAAAGTCATCAACCCGTACCCGGGTATCCTTTGAAGCCGGTATGGCGCAGCTGGGCGGCAGTGCCATCTTCCTTTCCCCACGAGATACCCAGTTGGGCCGTGGTGAACCGATTGAAGATGCTGCACGCGTACTCTCGCGCATGGTGGATGTGGTGATGGTACGTACCTTTGATCACAGCAAACTGGAGTTGTTTGCCGCCAATTCAAAAGTACCGGTGATCAATGCCCTGACGGACGATTTTCACCCCTGCCAGCTGCTGGCGGATATGCAGACCTTCTACGAACACCGTGGCAACATTGCCGGAAAAACCGTCGCCTGGATCGGTGACGGCAATAACATGTGCCACTCTTACATCCGTGCGGCCATGCAGTTTGATTTCCAGCTGCGTATTGCTGCCCCGGAAGGCTTTGATCCGAAAGCTGAGATTGTCGCCGAAGCCGGTGACCGCATCACCCTGCTGCGCGATCCGGCAGAAGCCGTGCTGGGTGCCAATCTGGTAGCGACTGACGTGTGGGCATCTATGGGTCAGGAAGATGAACAGGAAGAGCGTCTGCGCAAATTCCGTAATTATCAGGTTTCACGGGCGTTGCTGGATCAGGCTGCGGACGATGTGATTTTCATGCACTGTCTGCCCGCTCACCGCGGAGAAGAAGTCTCTGAAGATCTGCTGGATGATCCACGTGCCGTGGTCTGGGACGAAGCCGAAAACCGCCTGCACGCGCAGAAAGCCCTGCTGGAATTCCTGCTGGTCACCCACGCCTGATCAGGCATTATTGCCTCCCGCAGAGGCACCGGACTCGGTCGTTTCCGGTGTTTCTGTGGGATCAACCCGCACCAGATTCCGCCCTTCATGCTTAGCCACGTACAGCATCCGGTCGGCCCGGCTCAGTACTTCATCGGCCTCTTCATCGGGCATATACGCTGCCACACCAATTGATACGGTCTGGCGTAACCCCATGTCAGAAAAGGTGTGAACCTCGACACTCTCCCGGATTCTTTCCATGACCCGTTTGGCGGTGCTCAGGCGCAGTCCGGATAACAGCAGAATAAACTCCTCTCCGCCATAACGCGCTGCCAGATCCACCTCCCGGATGGATGATTGCAGCAGTTGCGCCAGCTCGCCCAGTACCTGATCACCGATGCGGTGGCCATGACGGTCGTTGGTCTGCTTGAAGTGGTCAATATCAATGAAGGCCACCACAAACGGAATGTTCTGGCGGATGGCCATGGCGCGGTGTTTTTCCAGTGTACGCAGCAGGTAACGGCGGTTGTTCAGACCCGTCAGCTCATCCGTTACAGCAAGCTCTTCAATTCTTCCCAGTGCGCGCCGCAGCTCAACATTCTTACGTTGATACGCCGTACGCAGCAGAAAGAACTCGCGGCCCACAAAGGCACTCATCAACAGACTACCCAGCAACGCCATCAGCGACAGGGCTTCCACCTGAGGCGCCATCCCCTGCCCCTTAAAACTGAGGCTGAAGAGCACTGTGGCATAGCAGAAGAGCACAAACAGCGTCATACCCAGCAGGCCGCGCCAGGCGAGGGAAAAGATCCCGAAGGGCATGATATTGAGGTAGCTGATCAGTACCAGCCACTGCAGCTCAGGCGCAAGATACAGCAGATACGACATATAAAGGATGGCCATGACCATCACCGGGAGGGTGAGGCTCGGATCACGGGTGTGATCAAACCAGCCGCGGGAAACACAAAATACGGTCAGAGCGTGTCCGGCAACATAGAGAATAACCGGCAGGTAAATGGGGCTGATGTCGCGGCCGACGTCGAAGGTGGCAAGGTAAGCAAACAGATAAAGCAGGGTAAATAACAATATACCTAAGGCGGCCATCGCGTGGCGGCGCAGTATATCGTGCTGGAGTGACCCCATGTGGTGCTGTCCTTACACTGATCAATCTGTGGGATTGCAGTTAGGTTAAGTGTTCTGCCGCCCGCGCGCTATATCATATTGCGCAATCTGTCAGCCGCGCTACTTCTGGCCCGCTGCGCCCTTCGGTGTCAGAGGTCAGGCTCGCTGTCATCGTGCTTACGTGGCCAGATCAGACTGAATCTGGCACCTCCCAGAGACTCACTGCGGTTAACCATCGCCCGCCCACCATGCCAGAACATAATCCGGCGGACGATAGAGAGCCCCAGGCCGTACCCGCCTGAAGCCCGGGTGCGGCTGTCATCCAGACGGGCGAAGGCACTGAATACCCGGTCCCAGTCTTCCTCCGGAATACCCGGCCCATCGTCTTCCACATCCACGCGGCAGATATCATCCGAGACCGTGCAGGTAACCAGTACCGTTGATGAGGCATAACGCCCTGCGTTGCCCACCAGATTCTGAATAGCGCGGTGGACATAGCGCGGCTCGGCCTCTGACGATGGAAAGTGGACGGGATCATCACCCGCATAAGACGTGGTGACGTCTTTCGGAGGGCGTGCCTCGCCCACTACCTGAGCGGCGATTTCCGCCACATTCACCTGCTGGAAGTCCAGTACCGGGCCACCCTCTTCAAGGCGGGCGTAAGTCAGAATTTCATCGATCAGGGTATCCAGTTCCTGAATATCCGAATCCATACCCTGCAGCTGCTTGGTGACAAAGGGCTCATCCATCACGGTATCTTCAATCAGCTGAGCGGCAAAACGGATACGCGCCACGGGTGTGCGCAGTTCGTGAGATACCGCCCGGATCATCTCCCGCTGGATATCCATTAAACGTTGAATATGCTCGGCCATCTTGTTGAAAGCACCGCCCAGCTGGCTGACCTGATCCTGTCCGCGGGTACTGACCCTGGCATTCAGGTGCCCCTGCGCCAGACGCGTTGTAGCCTGCTGCAGTTTGCGCAGACGGGTCTCAAAACTGATGACTGAACGGTACAGACCGAGCCCGGTGAGCGTCAGGGCACTGAGTGCCAGAACCAACAGCGCCGGCCAGGACCAGATGGAAAAAGCCGACACAGGCCCGAGACGCAGTATCTGTTGGCCGTCCCCCACGGGCAGCTGGTAACTCAGCCCTTCAGGACCACGGATCAGCCCGGCGGTAGACGGGGCATCTGCTGATAAGAGTTGCAGTGGGTAACCCGAAAGACCGGATAAGGTCCGGATGAGCGGAGCAATCGTCTCTGCAGCCTGACCGGCAAGAAGACTGCGGGCCGTCACTTCGCCATAACGGCTCATGAAGGCAGCACTGTCAGGGGCAGTATGGTAGGTGATTTCCACCGGTACAGTGCCGGGAAACGCCGCCCGGACCTTCATGCTGTCCGGGTGTGTTTCTTCGACAATCAGATATCCGGGTAAAATGCTGTCGCTGCTCAGGGCTTCGCCCGTGACTTGGACACTGACACCGAAACGCCTGCCAATGAGGTTCAGAGTTTCCGGATTCTGGGTCAGATCACGGGCTATCAGATAGGTGGTCAGGCGTGTCAGGGATTCTGTGTGCTGGGCGTAGCGTACGTGCGTGACCAGCGAAAATGACATACCGCACAGCAGCAGTATCGTAACCAGTGCGGCCACAAAGCCCAGATACATCCGGATAAAAATACGCCTTACTCCTCAACCGGGTCAGTGGCCTGCCATCACAGTTCTTTGACGAACAGGTAGCCCTTGCTGCGCACGGTTTTGATCCGGCGCGGGTTCATCGGATCATCACCGACTTTCGGACGGATACGCGACACGCGTACATCGATCGAACGATCCTGCCCGTCGTACTCTATGCCACGCAGCTGGTTAAAGATTTCTTCCCGGGTGAGGATGCGCCCGGCATTACTGGACAGCAGCCACAGCAGATCAAATTCCGCACTGGTGAGGTCAATACTCTCGCCGGCCAGCCAGGCCTCACGCATGGAACTGTCGACCACCAGATTGCCGAAGGTCAGGCGTGAAGATGAAGGCATCTCCTGCTTTTCTTCATTCGGCAGATCATGTACCCGTCGCAGCAGAGCGCGGATGCGGGCCAGCAACACGCGTGGACGCACCGGCTTGGCAACGTAATCATCAGCGCCCATTTCCAGACCCAGTACCTGATCGAGGTCTTCGGTCCGGGCGGTGAGCATCAGAATCGGGCCCTTGTAGTAAGGACGAACCAGACGACAGACGGCCAGACCGTCTTCGCCCGGCAACATCAGATCGAGTACCACCAGATCCGGCTGCTCCGACTTAATGCGTTCAATGGCGCGGCTGCCGTCACCTTCGACGGTCACTTTCATGCCATTGCTTTCGAGATAGTCCTTCGTCAAAGCGGACAGACGTTCATCGTCTTCGACGATCATGATCCGCCAGTTAACGTCTGTTTGTGAGTGCGAGTCGTTCTTTAACATGAAGAAGTACCATTGCTTACAATTGGAATGTAAGGACCATCGCCTGTGGCGGTTACGCATACAGGCTGCCTCTCATTAACTGTAGACCCTGTTTTACACTGTTGCACAAAGTAAACGATGAGAGTCATTTGCAGTTGTCACAGACGGCACATTTTGTGAAGTTTCTGCCCAAGCCCATGGGGCCGCCGCGCAGCGGCTGATGCCCCCTGCGTATCAACCTGATACGCACAACTTATCCACACGCCCGCTGAAACCAACACTACATCTGGGGTTGAATTCGACTGGGCAGCGCATTATCTTGTGGACGTATTAAAACCTGCTGCAGGTCAGTTACTTAGACGGTCTCCTTCCCCGCTCCGGGGCGCCCCCGGAGACCGTACAGAATCAAGGACTTAAGGAGCAGTATCCCCTTGAACAAAGGCATTACAGACATGAACTCGACGCTCAAAGTCACCAAGCGTGATGGCACTCAGGAACCACTGAATCTCGATAAAATCCACAAAGTGGTGGAATGGGCTGCAGACGGGCTGGATAAGGTGTCTGTGTCTGAGGTGGAGCTGCGCGCACATCTGCAGTTCTTCGACGGCATCCAGACTTCTGAAATTCACGAAACCCTGATCAAGGCTGCTGCGGACCTCATCTCAGAAGAGGTGCCGGATTACCAGTACATGGCTGCCCGGCTGAATATTTTCCACCTGCGCAAAAAGGCTTATGGCCGGTTTGAGCCACCGACGCTGCTCGACCATGTGAAGAAAATGGTCGCCATGGAGCGTTACGACGAACACCTGCTGACCGACTACACCGAAGAAGAAATTACGGCAATGGACGACTTCATCGACCACAGCCGCGATCTCAACTTCAGCTACGCTGCGGTGAAACAGCTCGAAGGCAAGTATCTGGTGCAGAACCGGGTTTCAGGCCAGGTATTTGAGAGTGCCCAGTTTCTGTATGTGCTGATTGCCGCCTGCCTGTTCTCCGGTTACGACAAAGAACGCCGTCTGGATTACATCAAGCGTTTTTACGACGCAGTTTCGACCTTCAAACTGTCACTGCCGACACCGATTATGGCCGGTGTCCGCACCCCGACCCGTCAGTTCAGCTCCTGTGTACTGATCGAAGCCGGAGACAGCCTGGATTCCATTAACGCCACTGCCGGGGCCATCATCAAGTATGTGTCCCAGCGTGCCGGTATCGGTATCAACGGTGGCCGTATCCGCGCGCTCGGCAGCCCGATCCGCGGTGGTGAAGCCTTCCATACCGGCTGTATCCCATTCTACAAACACTTCCAGACCGCGGTTAAGTCCTGTTCTCAGGGCGGTGTCCGTGGTGGTGCAGCGACGCTGTTCTACCCGATCTGGCACTATGAAGTAGAAAGCCTGCTGGTGCTGAAGAACAACCGTGGTGTTGAAGAAAACCGTGTGCGTCACCTCGATTACGGCGTGCAGCTGAACAAGCTGATGTACGAGCGCATGATCAAGAACGGCAACATCACCCTGTTCTCACCGAGCGATGTACCGGGCCTGTACGACGCCTTCTTCGAAGATCAGGAACGCTTTGAACAGCTCTACGTGAAGTACGAAGCCGATGACAGCATCCGCAAAAAAGTCATCAAGGCCGTCGATCTGTTTGCCATGATGATGCAGGAGCGCGCCAGTACCGGCCGTATCTACATCCAGAACGTCGACCACTGTAATACCCACAGCCCGTTCAACCCGAAAAAAGCACCGGTCCGTCAGTCTAACCTGTGTCTTGAGATCGCCCTGCCGACCAAGCCACTGAAAGACATCAACGACGAGAATGGTGAAATCGCTCTGTGTACCCTCGCCGCTTTCAACCTGGGTGCACTGGAAAATCTCGACGAGCTGGAAGAACTGTCTGACCTGATTGTGCG
This sequence comes from Thalassolituus sp. UBA674, assembly GCA_002298335.1. Taxonomy (GTDB): domain Bacteria; phylum Pseudomonadota; class Gammaproteobacteria; order Pseudomonadales; family Oceanobacteraceae; genus Thalassolituus. Next base: position 58,376 of record DBNK01000029.1, on the reverse strand, counting down.
CGCCCTCGACAGCCTGCTGAGCTATCAGGATTACCCGGTCGTGGCCGCCGAGAAAGCCTCTCTGTCGCGCCGTACTCTGGGCGTGGGTGTGATTAACTTTGCCTACTATCTGGCCAAGAACGGGGTAAAATACTCCGATGGCAGCGCCAATGGCCTGACCCACAAAGCCTTTGAAGCCATTCAGTACTGGCTACTGAAAGCCTCCAACAGACTGGCAAAGGAACAGGGTGCCTGCAGTGCCTTCAGTGACACCACGTACGCTCAGGGGATTCTGCCCATCGACAGCTACAAGAAAGAAGTCGATAAGTTCTGTGATGAACCTCTGCATTACGATTGGGAAACGCTGCGTAAAGACATACTCACCGATGGCCTGCGCAACTCAACCCTGACCGCGCTGATGCCGTCGGAAACCTCGTCGCAGATCAGTAACGCCACCAACGGTATCGAACCACCGCGTGGCTACATCAGCGTCAAGCAGAGCAAAGACGGCATCCTCAAGCAGGTCGTGCCTGAATTCGAGCGTCTGAAATCCCAGTACGAACTGCTGTGGAAGATTCCGGACAATACCGGATACCTGCAACTTGTGGGTATCATGCAGAAGTTCGTTGACCAGGCGATTTCAGCCAACACCAATTACGACCCGTCACGCTTCCCGGGCAACAAGGTTCCGATGCAACAATTGCTGAAAGACCTGCTGACCGCCTACCGCAACGGTGTGAAGACGCTCTACTATCACAACACCCGTGATGGTATGGAAGATCCGCAGAAAGACGTTGCCAAAGAAGAAGACGATGACTGTGCCGGCGGCGCCTGTAAAATCTGATTTCTGAATAAAACACGGCCGCGCAGGCGGCCAGTATTGTGAGTACTGATACGGGTATGGCCTACACCACCTTTAACCGCAACGAGTTTGATACCTTCAGCCAGCCGATGTTCTTCGGTGAGCTGGTGAACGTAGCCCGCTACGACCAGCAGAAGCATAAGATCTTTGAAAACCTGATTGAGAAGCAGCTGTCCTTCTTCTGGCGTCCGGAAGAAGTGGACCTGGCCAGTGACCGCAAGGATTTCATGGATCTGCCGGAGCATGAAAAGCACATTTTCGTCTCCAACCTGAAGTATCAGACCCTGCTCGACTCCGTCCAGGGCCGCTCGCCCAATGTCGCCCTGCTGCCGGTGGTGTCTCTGCCTGAACTGGAAACCTGGATCGAAACCTGGTCGTTCAGTGAGACCATCCACAGCCGTTCGTACACCCATATTGTGCGTAACATCGTACCGAACCCGGCTGTGGTGTTTGATGACATCACGAAAAATGAGTACATCGTACGTCGTGCTGAATCCGTTACCCGTTATTACGACGACTTCATCAATCTGAGTAACTATTACATCCAGCTGGGTGAAGGGACGCATACGGTTAATGGTGAGACGGTCGAAGTTACCCTGCGTGAACTGAAGCGCCGCCTGTACCTGACTCTGGTATCCGTGAACGTACTGGAAGCCATCCGCTTTTATGTCAGCTTTGCCTGCTCATTCGCCTTTGCCGAACGTGCCAAGATGGAAGGCAACGCCAAAATCATCAAGCTGATTGCCCGCGACGAAGCCCTGCACCTGACCGGTACCCAGCACATGCTGCAGATCATCGCAGCCGGTAAAGACGATGCAGAATTCGCTGAAATCGCCAGAGAATGCCGTGATGACGTCGTCGCCATCTTCACTGAAGCTGCCGAACAGGAAAAAGGCTGGGCCGAATATCTGTTCAAAGACGGCTCCATGATCGGTCTGAACAAAGACATCCTGTGCCAGTACGTCGAATACATCACCAACCAGCGCATTGGTGCACTGGGCTTTGAGCCTGTATTCCCGGCCCGCAACAACCCACTGCCGTGGATCAATGCCTGGCTGAACAGCGACAACGTTCAGGTGGCTCCGCAGGAAGCGGAAATCAGTTCTTATCTCGTTGGCGCCATCGACAGCGAAGTGGACACCGCCGACTTCGGTGACTTCGATCTCTGATGATGGTTTCTGCTAAGGCACCGCTGATCCGGCGGCGCCGCTGGTTTCCTTCAAGAACCTTTTACTCCGCCGCCCAGACCGAGATGGAACTGGTTGGCGGAGGCAGCACCCAGCTGGAAATGGACCTGGGTGAACCCGCTCCGCAAAACCGCCAACGTATTATTCCGGCCCCTGCTCCGGAACCGGCTGATCAGGGTGACCTGTTCGGCTACCTTGCCGAAAGCCCTGAGCCTACCCCCCAGATCGAATTCGATGGCATGGCCAAACCAGTGTTTGCCGTGCGCCTTGCCGATGGCCGGGAAGCGCGTTTCCAGCACGCCGGCAGCCTGCTGGAATCACTGGAGTCGCAGGATATCCACATTGAATACCAGTGCCGCGAAGGCTACTGTGGCAGCTGCCGTATGAAGCTCAGGGAAGGCCATGTTCACTACACCACGGAACCCATGGCCTGGATCGATGACGATGAAATACTACCCTGCTGCTGTATCCCGGTGACGCCACTGCTCCTGCAGTAAATTCTGACAGCCCGGACAGGTTCTCATTCTCAAACCTTGATTTCTCACGTCTATCGGGTAGCCTGAGCGCTGACCTATACACTTGTTATACAGAGGACATTATGGCCCTGAATTTTCCTCCGGTCGGTGAGACTGCACCGGACTTCACCACACTGAACCAACGCGAAGAAGAAGTGACCCTGAGCAGCCTGAAAGGCCAGAAGGTTGTGCTGTATTTTTACCCGAAAGCCATGACACCGGGCTGTACCGTTCAGGCCTGCGGCCTGCGTGACACGGAAGCCGAGCTGAAAAAGCGTAATGTCAGAGTGTTTGGTATCAGCCCGGATGCACCTAAGCGTCTGCAGAAATTTATTGACCGTGATGAGCTTAATTTCGACATGCTCTCCGACGAAGACCACGCCATTGCCGAGCTCTATGGCGTATGGGCGATGAAGAAGTTCATGGGCAAAGAATTCATGGGGGTTCACCGTGTGACCTTCATCATTGATGAAGACGGCAAGCTGGCGCAGGTGATGGCTAAGGTCAAAACCAAGACCCACCATGACGATCTGCTGGAAGTACTGGACAGCCTCTGAGAAGAGTCCGCCGGATTAAAACGGCAGGATACGGCCATCCCAGTGCAGTAACCTGCCGTGATGCGTTTGATTGAGAGAGCGCATCACCTCAATCAACCGCTCCGCAGTCTGCTCAGCAGAATAAATCCTGCCTTCAGGAATCCCCTCAGCAAAGGGTTCAGATAATGCGGACACTGTGGTTCCCGGATGCTGCGCTACCACAACCGACGCCGGTGAACGTCTGCCCCACTCAATGGAAAGCGTGCGGATGAACATATTCAGTGCGGCCTTGCTGATACGGTAGCTGTACCAACCGCCCAGATGATTATCTTCAATGCTGCCAACCATAGCCGACAGTGAAATCCAGCGCAGCGGGTGCTTGCGGCTGACCAGACTGTCCGCCGCCCGTGCCAGATGCATATGACACAAAAGGTTTACGTTCAGATTCTGCTGCAACCAGGCATCCGACAACTGCTTGAGGGATTTTTCCGGGTAGCCACCGTCATTGTGAAGCAGACCGTTGCAGCAGAAAATCACATCCGGATGGACGTTCTTAATAAAGTCTTCAATGTGCGGAATGTTGTCTTCAACACTGAGATCGGTGCAGAGATGTTCTGATTCTTTACTGCCCTCACGGCTCAGGGTAAATACCTCTTCCCCCTGTGCTTTGAGCTGGCGACCGATGGCCCTGGCTATGGTGCTGCTGCTTCCGGCAATCAGAATGCGCATCAGAGATTCCGGTTGAGTCCGTCCTGCAGACGTTTGCGGTAGGCGGCCCGGAGTTCATCCGGGGCGTTGATCACCACATCCGGTGCATAAGACAGCAGATCCCGCAGCAACTCGCGGCCGTCATTGTATGGCAGCGACAGATGATACTGATCGCCATCCCAGCGCCCGGTCGCCTGAGGATGCCAGCGCAGTTGCGCCACCAGATGCGCGGCACCCGGGAGAAAAGTAATCTCCGCGGTGTGGGTTTCGGCTCCGGAGAAAATTCCGTAACTGTTGTGAAAGTGCTCTTCCAGCACGGCATCCGCGAATTCTTCAGCCGCGTCAGCCAACACCACGGCACTGCTGATACGGCTGAGCATAAAAGTGCGCATCTGATGGCGGCGGTGGCACCAGGCATCCAGATACCAGTGTTCACGGTAATACACCAGTGTCTGTGGACTGATCACCCGCTCACTGATGCTCTGGTCCCGGGCAACATAGCGGATGTCCAGCCGGTGCCGGTTAAACAGTGCCTCACTGATCTGACGGTAAATATGGTTGTTGACCTTCCCCTGAGTCGCGCTGAGCACTCTGACCCGACGCCTCAGATCATCCGGGCTCAGTCCCCGCGAGCGCATCATGCTCTCAATCTGGCGTGCAGAATCCCCGAGTCCATCGTCCGTCAGACCTTCATTCAGATCTTCCAGCAGGTTGATGACCGTGATCAGGCTGCGCAACTCTCCGGCAGTCAGTGATATACCCGGCAGGGTGAAGTCAGCGGCAGCGGCTTTATAACGCCAGAGTCGCTGCTCACTGAGGTATTCCAGCGGCGCCGAGAAATCCTTCTGCAGACTGGTCAGAGCCTGCTGCAACTGGTCTGGTGAGGCCGCCAGCTCCGTCATCAGGTTCATCATATTCAGCCCGGCGGGCTGTTCTCTGAAAAGGCGGTGTAGCTGCTGAACGAGGTCACTTGCCTGCATGGTTCTCTTCCGGTCACGTTGTCTCTGCAGAAATGAGCAGATATTATCTGGCCCGCCCCCGGGTTATGTACCCGGCGACGAATTCCGTAAACAGATGATGAAGGACAGGACCGGATGATCAAAGTGATTATTGAGCGTGAAATTGACAGTGGCATGGAAACCACCTACGAAGACGCCATTAAAAATACGCTCAGGGCGATTCTCGAAGCACCGGGTTACACCTCTGGCGCAACCTACAAGGATGCCGAGAACCCCAACCGCCGCTTTATCATCACCAACTGGCAGAGCCTCGAAGACTGGCAGATCTGGGCCCGTTCGCAGCAACGCTCCGATGTTGTTGCCGCGGTACGCGCCACTCTGCGTCAGCCTGAGAAAGTCACCATTCTCACGGCCTGATAGCATTTTGCACGAACGCCGCCACCGCTGCTGCGGTGGTCTGCAGGTGTTCATCATGACTGAAGCCTGATGCTTTACGTGGCTTCAGATCATGATTACCGTCTGCCAGCCAGACAAACTCCAGCGCTTTATCCAACGCCATAGCGGCAACTTCGTCCTGTGTTCCCATGGCATCGCGGGTGCCCTGTGCAATCAGTACCGGGGTATTGAGCGAAAGCAGATGCTCTGTGCGCAGAGATTCAGGTTTACCCGGAGGATGAAAGGGATACCCCAGACAGGCACAGCCTTTTACTTGGCCGGGCCGGTCAGCTGCTTGCCCCAGAACCGACGCCACTCTTCCCCCCATACTCTTGCCACCAATGACACAGGGGCGATCCAGTGCCGTAATGATTTCCCGGAAAGCATCCAGCAGTTTCGGCAGGCGGTCCGGCGGCCTCCGTTTGCCGTCCTCCCGACGCTTTTCCATGTAGGGAAAATCAAAGCGCACAACATACACTCCCAGCGCCGCAATACGCGCGCCCATGTCCTGCATAAATTCACTGGAGGCATCTGCACCGGCACCGTGCGCCATGATAAATAGTGGGTCAGACGGATCACCGTCTGCAAAAATATTCCTGAGCAAAATACTAAGCTTTTTCTGAAAATTCAGAGTGCATTTTATTGAACCAGCGCACGTGAATTAAGCGATTTCAGTAAAGTTCCATGACATGCGTCAATTCTTGCAGATATGTGAACTTACGCGGATGCGCAAAGACTTTGATCAGCCGTCAGTTATGGTAGTGTTAGTTTGCAAAAGCAGGCGTCTGAGACCATAATTGCGCCGCTTTTACCTTTCTAAACATTCTTCAACCGTGGAATCAGATCATGAGCACATCATTTGACCATCCAGAGTACAACTATAAGGTGGTAAGACAGTTTGCCATCATGACAGTTGTCTGGGGCGTTGTTGGCATGGCAATGGGCGTTTTCATTGCTGCTCAGCTGGCTTGGCCTCAACTGAACTTTGACACCCCCTGGTTATCCTTCGGCCGTCTGCGTCCGTTGCATACCAATGCGGTGATTTTTGCGTTCGGTGGCTGCGCCCTGTTCGCAACCTCTTACTACATCGTTCAGCGAACGGGCCGTACACGTCTGTTCTCAGACACTCTGGCGTCATTTACTTTCTGGGGCTGGCAGGCCGTTATTGTCGGTGCGGCAATCACTCTGCCACTGGGTATCACCTCAGCCAAAGAATACGCCGAGCTGGAATGGCCTCTGGATATTCTGGTGACTCTGGTCTGGGTTGCTTATGTGGTCAACTTCCTCGGTACTGTGGCCATCCGTAAGGAAAGCCACATTTACGTTGCGAACTGGTTCTTCGCAGCCTTTATGATCATGATCGCGATCCTGTACGTGGGTAACAACCTGGTTGTACCGGTATCCCTGACCAAAGCCTACTCCATCTGGCCAGGTACCATTGATGCCATGATCCAGTGGTGGTGGGGTCATAACGCGGTAGGTTTCTTCCTGACCGCGGGCTTCCTCGGGATGATGTACTACTTTGTTCCTAAGCAGGCTGGCCGTCCGGTTTACTCTTACCGTCTGTCCATCGTGCACTTCTGGGCCCTGATCTCCATCTACGTATGGGCCGGTGCTCACCACCTGCACTACTCTGCTCTGCCGGACTGGGCTCAGACTTCCGGTATGATCATGTCTCTGATCCTGCTGGCGCCAAGCTGGGGCGGTATGATCAACGGTATGATGACCCTGTCAGGCGCATGGCACAAACTGCGTACTGACCCGATCCTGCGCTTCCTGGTGGTTTCCCTGTCCTTCTACGGTATGTCCACCTTCGAAGGTCCGATGATGTCCATCAAGACCGTTAACGCTCTGTCTCACAACACTGACTGGACCATTGGTCACGTTCACTCCGGTGCTCTGGGCTGGGTTGCCATGGTATCCATCGGTGCTCTGTATCACCTGATTCCGATCATGTACGGCCGCAAAGCCGGTCAGATGTACTCCATCGGTCTGATCAACCTGCACTTCTGGCTGGCCACTATCGGTACCGTTCTGTACATCGCCTCCATGTGGGTGAACGGCATCATGCAAGGTCTGATGTGGCGTGCAGTGAACGAAGACGGCACCCTGACCTACAGCTTCGTCGAATCCGTTGAAGCATCTCACTGGGGTTATGTGGTCCGTGCCATCGGTGGCGCTCTGTTCCTCACCGGTATGCTGATCATGCTGTTCAACGTCTACATGACTACCCGCGAAGCGAACAAGCAAGCGGGCATGGTTGCAGCTCAGGCATAAGGGGAATTTAAAATGATTAAGCACGATACTATTGAAAAAAATCTGCCGCTGATGATCGTGATGATCGTCATCGCCCTGAGCTGGGCTGGCATGGTGGAAATTGTGCCCCTGTTCTGGCACGAAGACACCAATAAGCCGGTAGAAGGCCTGAAGCCTTACACCGCCGTTCAGCTTGAAGGCCGTGACATCTACATCCGTGAAGGCTGTCACGTCTGCCATACCCAGATGGTGCGTCCGTTCCGCGCAGAAACTGAACGTTACGGTCCTTACTCCACCTCGGGTGAGTCCGTGTACGAGCACCCGTTCCTGTGGGGTTCCAAGCGTACTGGTCCTGACCTGGCGCGCCTGGGTGGCCGTTACTCTGATGAGTGGCACCGCGCTCACCTGTACAACCCTCGCGACGTTGTTCCTGAGTCTGTAATGCCGTCTTATCCATGGCTGTTTGAAAACAAAGTGGATGGCCGTCTGACACCTAAGAAAATGGAAGCTCTGCGTATGGTCGGCGTACCGTACACCGATGAAGACATTGAAGGTGCCAAAGAAGCAGTAGACGGGGTCACCGAAATTGAAGCTCTGGTGGCGTATCTGCAGCACCTGGGCACTGTTGTGACCAAGCGGTAAGACAATGGATATTAACGACGTCCGTGGATTGGGTTCTGTTTTCGCCCTGATCGCCTTCACCGGCATTATCTGGTGGGCCTATGGCTCCAGCCGCCGCAAGCGCTTTGAAGACGATGCCAAGATTCCTTTTGGCGAAAACGAAGAGATGCCCACGGACAGCGACAACAAGCGGAGTAACTGATTATGTTAAGTACATTCTGGCAAGTATGGATCATGGCAATCGTGTTCGGTTCCATGGCCGGCTGCGGCGTGCTGATCGTGTACAGCATGCGCGGCCATCGTAAAGAAGAAACCACTCAGACCACAGGTCACGAGTACGACGGCATTGAAGAATATGACAACCCGCTGCCACGCTGGTGGGTCTATATGTTCTGGGCCACCATCGTATTCGGCTTCGGCTATGTGGGTCTGTATGGCCTGGGTAACTTCGACGGTTTCCTGACCGTGAAAGTCGACGGTGAACCGGTAACCTGGACGTCCACCAACCAGTGGAAAGCTGAAGTACAGGCTTACGACGAGAAACTCGCGCCTCTGTTCGACGGTTACCTGGCCACTCCGGTTGCTGAGCTGGCCAAAAACGAAGAAGCACTGCAGACCGGTCAGCGCCTGTTCAAGAGCAACTGTTCTGTGTGCCACGGCACCAGCGCTATGGGTGCTCAGGGCTTCCCGAACCTGACCGACCATGACTGGCTGTACGGTGGCTCTCCTGAGAAGATCAAAGAGACCATCATGTACGGTCGTCAGGGTGCCATGCCAGCCTGGCAGGCAGTTCTGGGTGATGAAGGCGTGATTGAGATGGCCGAGTACGTACGCAGCCTGTCTGGTCTGCCCCACGATGCAGAAGCCGCTGAGAAAGCCGCTCCGGCCTTTGCACAGAACTGCTCTGTGTGTCACGGTGCGGATGGCAAGGGTAATCAGCTGGTCGGTGCTCCTAACCTGACTGATGACATCTGGCTGTACGGTGGCTCCACCAAGCAGATTCAGTTCACCCTGCGTAATGGCCGTGCCGGTAAGATGCCTGCCCAGAAAGAGATTCTGGGTGAAGACAAGGTTCACGTACTGGCAGCCTACATCTACTCTCTGTCCCAGAACTGATAACCGGGGAGTTCATCTCCCCTGTCTGAACTGGACATTGACAATTATCAAGCGGCACAATGATGCCGCTTTTTTTTGATTCGAATATAAGAAAGAACCGATATAATGTACTCATAAATCGACACAGGTGAGGTGAGAGACTCATGAATAAAATACCCGCCACAGACGTGACACCCGCTAAAGACGACACCATTCCGCTCTACAAAAAACGTGAAAAAATCTACGTCCGTGAAATTCAGGGCGTGTTCCAGAAGCTGCGCACCTGGACCCTGTGGGCCCTGATGCTGGCCTACTTCGGTGTGGCCTGGATCAGTATCGACGGTCAGCAACTGGTCTATTTCGATCTGCCTGCCCGTCAGTTCCATATATTTGGCATTACCTTCTGGCCACAGGACTTTGTGCTGCTGTCCTGGGCACTGATTATCTGTGCCTTTGGCCTGTTTACCATCACCAACCTTGCTGGACGTATCTGGTGTGGCTACACCTGCCCGCAGTCGGCCTGGTCCTTCATCTACATGTGGGTCGAAGAAAAAGTCGAAGGTACCCGCAGCCAGCGTATGAAGCTGGATAAAGAACCAATGAGCGGCAGTAAATTCAGCAAGAAAGCCGTCAAGCATATCATCTGGCTGTTCATCGCATTCTGGACTGGTCTTACGTTCGTCGGCTACTTCAGCCCGATCCGAGAACTGGTGCCTGAACTGTTAACCCTGGGCGATGTGAACGGTTGGGCCATCTTCTGGATGGGCTTCTTCACCGTAGCAACCTATGTCAACGCCGGCTGGATGCGCGAACAGGTCTGTATCTACATGTGCCCTTATGCCCGCTTCCAGTCTGTGATGTACGACTCGGATACGCTCGCCGTTTCCTACGATTTCAACCGTGGCGAGCCGCGCGGTAAAGGCAGCCGTAAAGAAGCCGCAGCCAGTGACAAAGGCGACTGCGTTGACTGTTCCATGTGTGTGCAGGTGTGTCCGACCGGTATTGATATCCGTGACGGTCTGCAATACCAGTGCATCGGTTGTGCCCTGTGTGTGGATGCCTGCGACTCAATTATGGAGAAGATCAACAAACCGAAGGGCCTGATCCGCTACACCACTGAGAACGAACTGGCCGGGGGCAAACTGCATGTGTTCCGTCCGCGCTTCTTCGGTTATTCATTCGCACTGATCACCATGATGACCCTGCTCGCTTATGCCGTGTTCAGCCGCACCCCCTTTGAGCTGGATATTGAGCGTGACCGTGGACGTCTCTATCAGGTGACCGTCAATGACACCATCACCAATGCCTACACGCTGAAGCTGATGAATATGTCGAATGAACCGCATGAGTATCTGATCAGCGTAGAAGGCCTGAATGGAGTGAACATTATCGGCAAGACCGACTGGGCGCTTGATGTGAACCAGCTGAAAGAAGTCACCCTGAATCTGGAAATTGATCCGGAAGTGACCAAAACCAAAGCCAGTAAAACGGATATTGAGTTCGTTATTACCGATGCGACCACTGGCGAAGAAGTGACCCGGGAAGAAAGCCGCTTCATCGCACCGCGAACCTGATCCGTCTTTGCCGCTGGAGCTGAGCCGCCTGAGTCAGTAGAATCAGGCGGCTTATTTTTTTATGACAACTGGCTTATAAGAACAGGAATTTACGTGGAAAAACGCACCCCCTGGTACAAAGAACCCATGATGCTGCTGGTCGTTGGCATTCCGGTCATCGCCATTTTCTGGGGTTTCGTGATGCTGACCCTGGCTGTGGATGGTGCCGATACGCTGGTCAGCGACAGCTATTACAAGGACGGCGTCAGCTACACCGAAAACCAGGAACAGGATCAGGCCGCCCGCGACCTGCTGGCCGAAGCGGACCTGCGCTTCGAAGGTGACCGCATCATCATCACCCTGTCAGATGCCATGAGCACTATGCCGACCGTACTGCAACTGCAGATGGGACACCCGACGATTGAAGACCGCGATGCCACAGCCGTCCTGCAACAGATTTCAGAACGTGAATATGTGGGTATGAATCCGCTGGAGTTGCCGGAAAAACGACATCTCTGGCTGACCAGTCCTGAGCAGGGTTGGCGCCTGCAGCAGACGGTCTTTATCGAACCGGGCAAGGTAATTCATCTGAGCTTCCGGTAATGTCTGTCCGAGAGACTGAAGCCTGCTTCCATTGCGGCGAGCCGGTTCGTGGCCGTCAGCGCTGGACGGCCATGATCAATGGTGAAGAGCAGCCCATGTGCTGCCCCGGCTGCAAAGCCGTTGCCGAAACCATCATGGCTTCCGGTCTGAAAGACTATTATCGCCACCGTACCGAACTGCCGGAACCCGCTTCGGTGCCTGCCAGTATGGCCGGGCCCGCCGCCCGTGACACCCTGACACTCTATGACAGCCCGGCCATGCAGAGCCGCTTTGTTGCCCATCATGGCACTGCTCAGGGTACGACTCATGGTACTACGGCAGAAGCGACCCTGATCATTGAAGGCATTACCTGTGCCGCCTGTGCCTGGCTGATTGAACACCGCCTGGCGCAGCTAAAAGGCGTCACCAGTGCCTCCCTGAATCTGTCCAATCATCGTCTGGTCATCCGTTGGGAGCCGGAGCAGATTCTGTTGTCTGCCATCTTCGAGGCCATCTGGCAGCTGGGCTACAAAGCAGCACCCTTCTCTGCCACTGCGGATGACGAACGTCATAACCGCGAGAGCAAAGCCGCAATCCGCCGCCTGGCCGTCTCCGGCATCGGTATGATGCAGGTAATGATGCTGGCCGTTCCTCTTTATGTCGGGATGGCCGAGCAGTACGAGGTGTTTGTGCGCTTTGCTTCCATGCTGCTCACCACACCTGTGGTGCTCTATGGTGCCAGACCCTTTTTCGATGCCGCTATCCGTGACCTCAGATCGCGACACCTGACCATGGATGTACCTGTGTCCCTGGCAATCCTGCTGGCCTTCTGTGCCAGTATCTGGAGTACCTTCAATCAGGGCGTGGAGGTGTATTTTGATTCCGTCTGCATGTTCACCTTCCTGCTGCTGCTCGGGCGTTTTCTGGAGATGCGTGCCCGCCACCGCATGGGCAATGCCGGTAATAACCTGCTCTCGCTGTTACCGAATGTCGCCTGCCGCCTGACGGCCAGTGGCGAAGAAATCATCCCGGTGGAAGAAATCAGGACCGGCGACCGGCTGAAAATCCGCCCGGGTCAGCCTATTCCGGCGGATGGTCTGATTCTCTGTGGCGAGTCTGCGGTTGATGAAGCCGCTCTCACTGGCGAGTACATGCCCATCAGCAAAGTAACTGGTGATACGGTGATCGGTGGTACGGTGAATTGTGAAAATCCGCTGGAAATCGAAGTCACCGCCACCGGTGCCAGTGCCAGACTTTCTGCGATTGTCCGCCTGATGGACCGGGCTCAGCAGGAAAAACCCAGGATCGCCCTGCTTGCCGACCGCATTGCCAGCCGCTTTGTGGCAGCCGTGTTAGTCATCTCAGGCTCCGTGTTCACATACTGGACGCTGCAGGGCGATGATCATGCGTTTTTCATTGCCCTGTCCGTGCTGGTTGTGACCTGTCCCTGCGCCCTCTCTCTGGCCACCCCCACCGCTCTGACCGCCACCACCACAGCACTGCGGGAGCGTGGCCTGCTGATCAGCAAAGGCCATGTGCTGGAAACGCTGAATCAGGTCAACCGTGTGGTTTTTGATAAAACCGGCACCCTCACCGAGGGTCATCTGCAACTGGAAGAAGTCCGTCCTTTCCCGGGTTTTGACGAAAACCCGCTGTACGAACTGGCAGCAGCGCTGGAACAGGATTCAGCCCACCCCATCGCCCGCGCTTTCAGTCAGTTTGAACCCGCTACCGTCAGTGATATCCGCCACCACACCAGTCAGGGTGTGAGCGGGACTCATGAGGGTCAGAAGGTACGTTTTGGCCGTGCTGATTTTGCCTGCAGTAAGCCACCTGAAACGCCGCAGTCTGAGACAGGCCAATGGCTGCTGCTGTCAGTTGATGATCAGCCTGCTGGCTGGTTCCTGCTTAACGATACCCTGCGCCGCACCACACCGGAGCTGATCGCAGCTCTGCAGCAACAATCCATTGCTGTCGTCATGCTGACCGGAGACCCGGGTGCATCAGCACCCGCCATTGCTGCTGAAGCGGGCATACGGGAGTTTTATCAGGGACTGTCTGCTGAGCAGAAACTGGAGAAAGTCCGCGGCTGGCAGGCAGCAGGTGATACGGTGCTGATGGTCGGCGACGGCATCAATGACGTTCCGGTGCTGGCTGGCGCAGATGTCTCGCTGGCGGTCAGCGACGCAACAGACCTGGCCAAAACCAACGCCGATGCCCTGCTCATCAGCGGTCAGATGACCCTGATACGCGATGCTCTGGCGCTCGCTAAGCGCACCCGTATCATCATCCGCGAAAACATCCTCTGGGCACTGGTGTACAATCTCATTGCTTTACCACTGGCCGCCGCCGGTCTGGTTCCGCCATGGGCTGCCGCCATTGGTATGTCGTTCAGTTCACTGCTGGTTGTCCTTAACGCACTGCGCCTGACCCGGCTGCCTAAACACGTCTCCGGAGAACTCTGAACATGGACATTATTTACGTCCTGATTCCTCTGTCGATCCTGCTGATCAGCATTGCCGTGCTGGTCTTCTTCTGGGCCGTTAAAGGCGGCCAGTTTGATGACCTGGACTCCCCGGCTCACCGTATTCTGTTCGATGATGACGACGAACCGCAGCCGGCACCTGAGCAGACAAAACCTGCCGACAAAAAGTCGTCTGATGACTGAACCTCTGTCCCTGCTGGCAGCCCTGCTGATCGGCCTCTCCGGCGCCAGCCACTGTCTGGTGATGTGTGGAGGCATCGCGGCAGCAGCAGGAAATGTTGCCGGACAGAATAAAATCCGGGCAGCACTGCTGTTCAACAGCGGTCGTATACTCAGTTACGCACTGGCGGGATTTCTGGTTGGCCTGGCTGGCCTCTGGCTGCAGACTCTTCATGAAACCCTGATGGTCACGCTGCGCCTGCTGGCCGGTGTTATGCTCATCCTGATGGGGCTCTATATCGGCCGCTGGGCTATGTTACTGACGCGGGTGGAAGCCATCGGTCAGCTGATCTGGAAGCCCATCCAACCCATAACACAGAAGCTCCTGGGGCGAACGGACAGCGCAAGTCAGCTGCTTCTCGGGATGCTCTGGGGCTGGCTCCCCTGCGGACTCATCTACAGCACGTTGAGCTGGGTAGCGGCAAATGGTGATCCGTTAAACGGCGCTCTGGCGATGCTGGTCTTCGGACTTGGCACCTGGCCTGCAGTGTTTTCAGCGAGCCTTGTATCCGCCTCGCTGATGAAGCTGGTGCAGCACACTCTGATGCGTCAACTGAGCGGCCTGCTGCTGATCAGCTATGGTATATGGACCTTATGGGCCGTCGGTCAGCATCTGCTCTGATCCTGACTACGGATTTTATCCGGCTGATTGACCGCATCACCGGCTTTTCGTCTTTTTCTTAAGTAGCTGTCTTGCGTGCCGATACAATATAAGCCAGTCTATTAGTATTCCGTTGTGGAGTTCCCCATGGGAATAGATGCCGAAGACTTCAGAACCTGTGTCATCCGTCCGACCCTGCAGAAGCTGGACATCACCAGCCCCTCTGCCGAGCTCCTTCTCCTTGGCACAGCCGCTGCCGAATCCTCTATCGGCGCTTTCCTCCGCTCTGAAGGTCACAAGACCGCCGGAATTTACCGCATGCACGGTCTGACACACCGCCATATCTGGGATGACTACCTGGCCGGGCATCCGGATCTGGCCAGTGCCATCCGCGGCATCGCCAGCCAACGCGAGTTTCTGGTCCAGCCGCACGCCGAGCTGACGACCAACCTGAGCTATGCCACCGCCATCACCTGGGTGGCCTATGCCCGCAACGCCCAGTTCTCTCTGCCGACTAATCCCACACCGCTGCATCTGGCCAAACTGTGGAAGACGTTTTATCACACCCGTCAGGATCTTGAGATCGAACACTTTATCGAACGCTACAAAACCCTCGTCGCGCCCTGCGTCGCAGCTGCCTGACCTCCCGCAACCCGCCTGCTCCCTTTAACCCTCCGCCCGCTTCTGTTATAAAGCGCAGCACTTTACACTACCGGATACCCTGCTCCCGGCGCATTGTTAATGCCAGTCCGGAGCCTGTCCGACTGACCGCCCGGAATTGCCATGAACGAACTGCCAATCACAGACACTGACAGCCAGAACACGTCTGCCGGCTCCATTGCCGAGCGTAAGGCGAGAACCGAGTTCAACAAGCTGCAGAAACGCCTGCGCCGTAACGTCGGTAAAGCCATCGAAGATTACAACATGATCGAAGACGGCGATAAGGTGATGGTGTGTCTGTCCGGCGGTAAAGACTCATACACCATGCTGGATATTCTGATGAGCCTGCAGAAAAGCGCACCGGTGACTTTCGAGCTGATTGCGGTGAACATGGACCAGAAGCAGCCGGGCTTTCCTGAGCATGTTCTGCCGGAATATCTGAGCAATCTGGGTGTGCCATTTCACATTATCGAAAAAGACACCTACAGCGTGGTGAAGGAAATCATTCCGGAAGGCAAAACCACCTGTGGCCTGTGTTCACGCCTGCGCCGCGGCACACTGTATGGGTTTGCTGAAAGTATCGGTGCCAATAAGATCGCTCTGGGGCACCACCGCGACGACATTATCGAAACCCTGTTTCTGAATATGTTCCACGGTGGCAAGCTCAAGGCCATGCCACCCAAGCTGCTCAGCGACGACAAGAAACACATCCTCATCCGCCCGCTGTCGTACTGCAAAGAAAAAGACATTGAGGCCTTTGCCGAAGCCAAAGAATTCCCGATTATTCCCTGCAACCTGTGTGGCTCTCAGGAAAATCTGCAGCGTCAGAACGTCAAAAACATGCTGCAGCAGTGGGAGAAAGAACAGCCCGGCCGCAGTGAGAATATTTTTGCTGCCGTCTGCAATGTGGCACCGTCACAACTGGGTGACCGTGAACTGTGGGATTTCAATAAACTCGATAGCGATCAGGACCGCAGCCACCTGTTCACCCGTCTGGATGTCGTCCAGATTGGGGATGACTGACGGGATAATCGCCGGGTCAGTTCACTCTGACCCAGCCATCTTCTTCACTGCGGCGGACATCCTCACGCACTTCGCTGTCGTACAGCCGCATGGCTGAAAACTCCAGCTTGCCCGGCCCTTTCAGCATCAGATCAAAGCGGTAGCGCCGCTCGTTCATCATGTCCTCAGCGTCTGCAGTCAGATGACAGGCGGTACGGCTCAGCTGGGGTTCTGGCACGGCCATACGCACCATGTAATCTTTTTCCAGCTGGGTGACTGCCAGTGTTGATACCGCCTCCGCCGGACGTCCGGCAATACCGGCACGGATCCACTGCACGTAAAGACCATTGCGGCCGTCCTCTTTCTCGGTGCGGATCAGACGGATATAGCCCTCAGCGGAACTGGATTTCCACGGGCAGACCTCAGTCACTGCATCAACCCAGACCGGCAATTTGTAGATAACCGGCATTTCATCGTCGGCTTCTGCATACGCACTGAAACTGAAAACAGAGTAAGACAACGCCAGAACAAGACCGGCAAACAAACACTTCATGGGAATTACCTCTCTGCATTAAAGATTAGCAGAGTAAATAACCCGGAGAGGTATTCAGTGCTTATCCCACTCGGGCCGCTGATAACTGACCTTGCTGATCCAGTATTCCGTCAAGCCTTTGGGCAGCCGCACCTGCACATCATCATCCACTGACTTACCCAGTAAACCGCGGGCAAGCGGTGCATCAATGCTGATATATCCCCTTGGCAGATCTATTTCATCGGCGCCGACTATACGGTACTGCAGGATTTCACCGTCTTCGTCCTCCAGTTCAATCCAGGCACCAAAAAAGATTCTGTTCTGATCTGCCGGTGGACGATCTACCACCGTCACGGCATCCAGCCGTTTCAACAGAAAGCGGATGCGGCTGTCGATCTGACGCAGGCGGCGCTTGCCATAAATGTATTCAGCATTCTCAGAGCGGTCGCCGAGTTTGGCGGCGTCTGACACTTCCTGTGTCACTTTAGGGCGCTCTTCACGCCAGAGAAATTCGTATTCCCGACGCAGGGCCTGTTCGCCTTCCGGTGTGATCAGATGGCTGCGTTTGGGGAGTGGTTTTTTGGTTTCTGACATGGGAATAAAAGCGTCACAAAAGGGACATAGTCTGTGGTCAATATGAATTCGGTTGCGGTCTCTGCGACCACGACCTGTCCGGAAAGTCATGTCGCTGCGGAACCTGTCCGCAGCAGAAGGATCAGAATCCGGTATAGTTAAAGAACTGCCTTCCCGTGATCTTACAGTGAAAGCCCTGAGCGGAACCCCAGGCAGACCGGCTTGCCACCCATCATTACGTGAGACTCTGCATTGAAGCGTATCATACATCTGTCAGCGGGCATTATTCTGGTCGCACTGGGCATTGTTATGACACCGCTGCCGATCCCGCTCGGTCTGGTGATGGTGGTGCTTGGCTTGTCTCTGCTGGTTGGTGTTGTCCCGGCGCTGCGTCATTACCTGGTGCGTATCCGCCGTCATTATCCGGTCACCTCACAAAAGCTGCGTACCCTGAATCACCGTTTGCCACGCTTCCTGCAACCTCTGCTGACCGAAACAGATCCGGATCACCCTCTGAATCAGACCTCACACTGAGCCACTATGCCGGACGATGACCTGCAGCTGCTACAGGCCATGATTGCCACCTATCTTGATGATCATCCGGGTTGTTCAGAACACGATCTGATCAACTGGCTGCGCTCCCCGGAGCAGGGATTTTTCAACGCTGATGCCCTGTCTGACTCCCTGCTGTTGTTCCGCACGCACTTTCTCGTCATGCATTGCCTTTACCGCCTCAGAAACCAATGGCTGGAGAGTAACACCTGCTGGCTGGAAATCAGTCCGCTGTCGATCACGAAGCAGCCTCTGGTGACCGGCACAGACAATCAGGCTCTGGCGGAAACAGATGCATTGGCAGCCTACTACCTGAATCTGGATGAGCTGGCCACCAGCCGCGATGCCGTTGATGCTCTGTTGCAGGATTTCTGGGAACGTCTGCTGCTGCCACGCGATCGTATGGAAGATCTCGCTGTGCTCGGGCTGGATAACAGTGCCTCGGCCGATATCGTCCGCCTGACCTATCGCCGGCTGGCCAACGAACACCATCCGGACAAGGGCGGAGATGCCGAACGCTTCCGCCAGATCAGCGCTGCCTATCAACGCCTCAAACGTCGTGCGTGAGGAAACACCTTGAAACACCTGCCTGCTCTGATTGCCGTTTTTACTGCTGCTCTGTCACTGACCTTGCCAGCCCATGCGAGTCTGGTTGTTTTGCAATATCACCATGTCGACGACAGCACACCCGCAGTGACCAGCATATCACCAGACATCTTTAAGCAGCATATGGAGTTGCTGGAGTCCGAAGGCATGACGGTTCTGGACCTCTATGAGGCCACCCGTAAAGTGCTCTCTGGCGAACCCATTCCCGAACGGGCGGTAGCCATTACCTTTGATGATGCCTACCGCTCGATCTACACCCAGGCTCTGCCGCAGCTGAAGCAGCGCGGCTGGCCCTTTACTGTATTCGTCAGCACGGCTGCGGTGGACCAGAAATTTCCGGACATCATGAGCTGGGATGAACTGAGAGAACTGCAGAAGGCCGGTGGACGGCTGGCAAATCACACAGTGAGCCACGCCCATCTGCTTGATACTCCGGCGGATACTGACCAGGAAAGCTACTGGCAGCAGGAGATTCTGTCCGCAGAGCAACGACTTGAAGAAGAAGCCGGTGTTACCGACCGTTTATTTGCTTATCCATACGGCGAATACTCTCTGGCCCTGGCTGACTGGCTTAAGAACGAAGGTTTTCTGGCCTTTGGTCAGCAGAGCGGGCCCACAGGCCAGCTGAGCCACCCGCAGATACTGCCGCGCTTTCCAGCATCCGGTGCTTACGCCGATACCGGCTCTCTGATCACCAAACTCCATTCCCTGCCATTTTCCATCGCTCCCCGTGAAGTCGCAGATCCGGTGCTGCGGAATAATCCACCGGAACTGGCGCTTGAGATCACCGGGGATGACTTTTCTGTAAAGCAGATACGTTGCTATTCCGGCGGAGAACTGACCGACATCACGGAGATATCCGCTTCCCGCATCCGGATACAGGCGCAGACTCCTATCCTCATGCGTCGCGGGCGTTATAACTGTACAGCACCCAGTCTCAGCCAGCCCGGCCGATTCTATTGGTATTCTCAGCTGTGGGTTGACCCGTCACAGCCCGAACCCTGATCAGAGCAGCAGCTGACCACGCCGGTGCAATTCTTTTTCGCGCTGCTGCCAGTCCGGCAGACACTCTGCCAGCAGACGCCGGAACCCCGGGCCATGATCAAAATGACGCAGATGACAGAGCTCATGCACAACCACCAGCTCCACCAGTTCATGCGGCAATGCCAGTAAGTGCAGATTCAGATTGATGTACCCCTTGCGCGACAGGCTACCCCAGCGGGTTTTCATTTTCTTAACGCGCAATACCGGTTGCTGCGGAGCAAATGCAGAGAAATCCGGCCACCAGTGATTAATCCAGTAGCTGAATTCATGGCGCGCCTCCTGCCTGAGCCATTGCTCAACGGCCTTTTCCCGTTGGGCATCCGTCCAGCCTTCCGGCACCCAGACCTGCTCATCCGTAACCAGAAACTCACCCAGCGCACTGGCCACATAAGGGCGCTCTTTACCATAGAGTAGCAGAGCATCACCACGCTTCTGTAAACGCTCCCGGACCTGTTCCAGACGTTCATGCAACCAGGGCTCATGCAATTTCACAAATCGCAGAACCTCATTGCGGGAGCTGTTCAGGGGTATCCGGAGGTCTACACTGCCCTCCTCCGTCACCTGCAAACGCATAGTACGACGTTGGGATGCCGTGATGTTCAGGGTTACCTCGTCACCTGCCACACCAATGATCATTTCCTGCCGGTAAGAAGTCCGGCGTGCAGATGAAAAAAGGTTTACTTTCATAAAAGTAAACAGCCCCTTAGAATTGCGGAAAATACGGAGTCTCTATGATAGATCTGAATAGTATCCCAGCCCTTTCCGAAGAAGAACTGGAAACCCTCGCTGACCTGCTGGAAAGCGAAGCCGAACGCAGCGACAGCTTTGATTTCTTTGCCATCCACGGCTTTCTTACCGGTCTGCTGACCGGACCGGTCGAATCTGACCTCAAGACCGTTATGGAAGGCGCCTTTGATGAACAGACCGGATTCAGTACTGCTCAAAAGAAGGAACTTGAATCCCTGCTGCAGAAACTCAGCCGCGAGATTCAGGCCTGGCTGGATTCCGGCGTCGACTTCCCGGTACCTACTGATCTGACACTGATGGATGACGAAGGTGAACCACCACTGGAAAGTTGGGCAATGGGCTTTATGTCGGCTGTTATCCTGCATGAAGAAGCCTGGTACAGCGACCGTGAGGAACTGGTAGCCCAGCACCTGTTCCCCATCATGTACGCCTCGGGTCTGTTTATGGACGAACCTGAAATGGCGGATATTGATGAAGACGCTGAACTGTCTGATCAGATCTGTGGCAACATCCCAGCCGCCATTGTTGAGCTTTACCTGATGATGCATGGGGCTGCCTAAGCGGCGCCGCCTAGGTGGGGCCGCCTAGGTGAGGCTGCCTAGGGGGACGCCCGGGTTGGGGTTGCAAAGGTCAGAGCAGCCTGAGTTCACAGGTCCTCAGAGCTGACGGGAAAACCGGACAAATGTCCGGTTTTTTTATATCTGGAGAAAATTCAGGCAAACAAAAAGGGCCCCGAAGGGGCCCTCTCTGTTTCGTTGTACTCAGATAAGAAGTTCTGGATCAGAAGTTCTGAGTGTAACGCAGGTAGGAAACAGTACCGTAGGCGTTGTACAGGTAGAAGTTGTACGGACGGCCATCGTAAGCGTATACCGGAATTTCCTTATCAAAGGCATTCTGTACACCCAGAGTTACGGTGCTGTTAATCGGAGTGAAGTAGTTGAACTGGAAGTCGTGAGTGGTATAAGCACCCGCGTCAGCGCCGCCACCATCGCTCTGAGGACCGGTGTAGTTCATGGTCCAGGAGAAGTCGAAGTCAGCAGTAGCGTAGGTAGATACCAGATCACCTTTCCAGCGTGGAGCACCCAGAGTACCTGCGTACTTAACAGATTCCAGCTCGTTGTTTTCTTCGTAGTTACCGACATAAGACGCAGTCAGAGCAGTAGACACAGTACCAACCGGCAGCTCAGTGCTGAAGCTGGAAGCAATGTCATAACCCCAGGTTTTCACGTAACCGAGGTTACCGTAACCAGCGGTACACACATCGTATGCATTACCACGGTTGGCATCACGGGTACAACCCAGACCGGCAGGAGGAGCAACGCCTTTATCTTCCAGGTCTGCAATGTCAGATGGAGCGATAGAGGTAATGCTGTCTTCGATCTTGATGTAGTAAGCATCCAGAGACACGTCGAAGTCTTCGGTCGGAGCAAACACGATACCAGCAGAGAACTGCTTGGAGGTTTCAGATTCCAGATCCGGGTTAGCAATGAAGTAGGTATCAACCTGAACGTTCACGCTACAACCAGCAGCTTCATCGTAAGTACCGCCACCGTTCACACAGGTTGCTTCATCATTAATCACAGATTCAGCCGAGAACGACGGAGCCTGAGAGATTACATCCAGAGTCGGTGCACGGAAGCCCTGGCCATAAGTAGCACGCAGAGTCAGTGAATCGATCGGGGTGTAACGGGCAGACAGTTTAGGAGACAGGTCGCTGCCGTAGTCAGAGTATTTGTCGTAACGGACAGCCGCACCCAGTTCCAGAGATTCCAGAACCGGCAGTACCAGCTCAGTATAGAGACTGTTTACGCTACGGTCAGCACCGGAAGAGTTACCGGCACTACCACCGATCACACCGGCTTCAGACAGAGAGTCGTACTGGTCAAGATACTCAATAGCCTGGTATTCATAACCGGCTGCGATACCTGCCATACCACCAGGCATTGCAAACAGCAGGCTGGAACCATTCACCCACAGCTCTTCGGTCTTCCAGGTGGATTCACGGGAGATGGTGGCTTTCATGGCGCTCAGAGTGGCCGGATCATTACCAAACGGATCGGTGATGTCGTAAGAACCGTCAGCCGCGTATTGCTCAGCAATCGGCAGAACGGCGTAGTTACGGCCTACGTCATAGGTTTTGTATTCGTTGTAACGTACACCGAAGTCAACATCGACGGTGTCCGCAATCGTACCTTTGATACCTGTGGTCAGATCACCAACGTAACCGGTCACAGTGTTGTCACGGTTCCCCAGTGCCGCGAAGCGGTGGTAAACGTACACGTCATCCGGAGTACCGTCGCCGTCGTGGTCAACCGCAGTGGCGGCATCACCCGGGATGAACAGAATCGCAGGAGTTGGTGCATAACGACCGAAGGATTCAGAGTTCGCGAACGACGCTGTGGAATAGAAATCCCAGTCTTCGTTGATGTTATAAATACCTTTGGCAAACAGTGATTTCACTTCGGTAGAAGCTTCGTTAGCGGCTGCCAGAGTAAAGTCGAACGCACAACGCTCACCAGTATCACTACCGCCGTAAGGAACTGTGTAGAAACCGTTGCCCAGTTCAGCACAGGCACCGGCAACCGGGTTTACTGCAGCAAAACCATCAACCGGGCTTACAGTGTTGTTAGAGTAGAAACTGGCGCCCGGAGGAGTCAGATCACGCTGGTCGCGGGAGTAGATGATGTCAGTCTGGTTGAAAGAAGCACCCAGAATCACGTTACCTTTATCACCGTTAACACCAACCAGGACGGAGCCTTCTTTCTTATCACCGCCTTCAGCAGAGGTATAAGAACGGCCGTACATGACAGACGCACCTTCATAGTCAGAGCGCATGATGATGTTAAGAACACCAGCAATCGCATCAGAACCGTAGACCGCAGAAGCACCGTCTTTCAGGATTTCGATACGCTCAACCGCCGCCAGAGGGATGGCGTTAAGGTCAGTTGCAGTAGCGGCGTAAGGCGCTTTCGGTGCACGGTGACCGTCGATCAGCACCAGAGTACGCTCTGAGCCCAGACCACGCAGGTCAACAGTAGCCAGGCCCTGGGCGCTGCTACCGGACTGCTGACGGAATGAACCAAAACTGTTAACACTCAGACCACGGATAAAGTCAGCAACAGATACATCACCGGAACGGTCGATATCGGCACGCTCAATCACAGTTACCGGCAGTGCACCTTCAACCGCAGTACGCTTAACGCGTGAACCGGTGAAGGTATAGGTTTCGAGTTCTACCTGTTCTTCTGTCTCTTCCGCAGATACGTTGACGGTTGTGAGCGCCATGGATGCAGCACCGACAGCAATCGCCAGCTTGGTCCATTTACCGGGATCACCGGCAAAACCAATGCGAGAAGTGTCACTCTTGAAGTTCATAGACTTATGTCTCCCCATTGAAAAAAAGTTAGGTAATGCACCTTTGCACTCACCTGTCCCGATTAAGTTAGCAAGGTGCTTACCAAATTCTGAACTTTATTTAAGTTAATTGACGGAATTGTAATAAATGTGACCCACAGCATGACGGATGTGCTCATTAATTGAACATTCCATCTCTGAATAACTTCTGATGACCAAGTGTTGATCAAAAAACAAACCAAAATTTATCGTTGATTTTCAAGAAGATTCCGGAATTGTGATGAAGCCTCATATGGATTGTCAGATCTTTACACGAAATGCACCACACTTGCACAACCTGACACAAAAAAGGCACCAAAAAGGTGCCTTGATTGTGTAGAAACGTAACACGCCCCCACAAAGTGCATGCCAACCTGATCAGGCCAAGGCTTTTTCCTGGTGACTTTTCAGCATGCCCTGCGTCACGACAAAAGAGATGATCTCATTGAGACCACTGATGTCCGTTCTCAGATTGGAAAAAACATACGGCTTCTCACCGCGCATACGGCGGGTATCGGAATCCATGATATCCAGATTGGCTCCCACCAGCTCCGCCAGATCCGTCTTGTTGATCACCAGCAGATCGGATTTGGTAATGCCCGGGCCACCCTTACGCGGAATTTTCTCCCCGGAGGCCACGTCAATGACGTAGATCGTGAGGTCGGCCAGTTCCGGACTGAAGGTTGCGCTCAGGTTATCACCGCCGCTTTCAACAAAAACCACATCAAGGTTGCCGAAAGTTCGGGCCAGATTCTCCACCGCCGCCAGATTCATCGAGGCATCTTCGCGAATGGCGGTATGCGGGCAACCACCGGTTTCGACCCCCACAATACGCTCGGGCGCCAGGGCTTCTGCCTGAGTCAGAATGCGCTGATCTTCTTTGGTGTAAATATCATTGGTGACCACCGCGATGTGATAGTCATCGCGCATAGCTTTACAGAGCTGCTCTAACAGGGCGGTCTTACCTGAGCCAACCGGGCCGCCGATACCAACACGCAGGGGTGATTTATATTCACTCATTATTTCATTCCAATACTTTGCTGTTTTTTTAGAATTTCGCTGTCTGCTCACAGAGTGTCGCAGTGAGCCCACAAATTACGATGGTCCGTTCATGATCTGAAAAAACGTCACCCAGGCAGCCATAACAAAATAAGCCCGGAAGTTGAGGCGGAGCGTAGACAGAGTGCGTGAGCATTAAACATTCGCGATTAACGCCGCTCTGGTAACGCCGATAGTTTTCATTTCAGGAGCGGAAAAGCCGGCAATACTGCGTCTCATGCAGTGAGCTGGCAATCGCCATCGCCGGAGAAGCAGCGCCGATATCCTCATCCCGCACCTGAGTACCCTGCTCACAGATGTCTGTCAGGCGATCAGAAAAACGGAATAACACCCGCTGACCATCGCTCTGCCCCAGAGGGATCAGTTTGACCGCCACAATGACCATGTTCTCCAGCCAGCTCCACAGATAGCCCTGCAGCATTTTCTCCGGGGTGATCTGCCACTTCTGACAGGCGAGAGCAAAACCGGATAACTGGGTCATTCCAACCGCTTCACGCCAGCCGCCGTCACCCTTCACAAGCTCAGGCCACTGAGCGGAATCCGGTAGCTTATCCAGTACCATCAGCAGGGCCTGTCCGCGCTGCTGCTCTTCCGCACGCAGTTCGCGGGTCTCGCGGCAGGCCAGCAGGTATTCAGACCAGTAGCCAAACGAGCTGTAACTGTTATGAGCACTGGCCTGATACAGCCGCAACAGGAGCGGGAGGTCGAGAGAGACCACGGCGCTGTCGAGCAATCCGTCCAGCCACTGGTACAGATCTTCAGCATCACTGACCCAACCACATTCAACGGCCCATTCAAGCCCCTGGGAGTAGGTGAAAGCACCGATGGGCAACGATGGGCTGATCAGCTGCTGAAGGCGGAAAAAGCTACCGGACACGTCAGTTACTCGGCTTCCCGGCGCGCTTGAGCACGGCGGCGCAGAAACCTGGACACACCCCAGGCGGTAACGGCCAGCAGCGGCAGGACCACAGCCAGATGGCCGGAATAGGTAAAGGCATGCGCAAGCAGCTCAGCCAGTGCGTGATGAGAGTGATCGCCCTCGTGGGCCATCGCCGGAAGTGAAACCAGTGCCACCGGAGCAGCTGCAATAAAAGACGTACGCATAAAGTTCTCCTTAAGAACGCTCATAACAGTCTTATTCATACCTTCAGTGACTGTGATGAGCGCTGTGTGAATGTTCCTCTCCATGATCGTGCGCATGATCATGGGAGTGGTTGTGAGAGTGTCCGTGAGAATGTGAATGGTGATGTCCGCCGGCTGCCTGCTGATAGGCACCGGCTTCGGGTTCAAACGGCGCCTGTTCACAGATAACCTCGGCCGAGCCTGCAGCACCGGGCAGCTGGCGCACCATATCATCCAGTACATGGTCATGCTGGAAACGCAGCCAACCATTTTCAATCTGCAGTGGTACGTGACGGTTACCCAGGTGATACGCCACCTTCGCCAGCAGCAGCGGGTCTGCACAACGTACTGTGGTAACAGTTTCTGCCGCCGCGAGCACACGTACCAGAGTCCCCTGCCCATCACTGAGCAGGTCACCGCCACGTAACAGGGTGCCACGCTCCATAAACAGACCGGCACTGTCGCCGTTATCCAGCGTCACCCGCTGGCGGCTTTTGATGCGCAGATCAATCGGCAGGCTGACGGTCAGTGCGGAACTGATGTCCAGTCCGGCCTGCTCGTCTTCCGTCAGTTTTTTAATCAGTTCAATCATATCGCTTCCTCAGTCTGTTGCAGCCATAGCCGCAACAGTCCGTTAAAACAGAAAATAGCGCTGCGCCATCGGCAGTACATCCGCCGGTTCACAGGTCAGCAGCTGGCCATCCGCGCGCACCTGATAGGTCTGCGGATCAACATCGATATTCGGCTGCCAGCTGTTGTGAATCATATGACTCTTGTTCACCGAGCGGCAGCCCTTCACCACCCCGATCAGGTTCTGCAGTCTGAGCTGCTCAGGAATGCCTCCCGTGAACGCGGCCTGTGAAATAAAGGTCATGGTCGTGGCATTACGGGTTTTACCGTAGGCACCGAACATTGGCCGGTAGTGGACCGGTTGTGGTGTCGGAATCGAGGCGTTCGGGTCACCCATCTTGGCCATGGCGATGAAGCCGCCTTTCAGGATCATATCCGGCTTGACGCCGAAAAAGGCTGGCTTCCATAAGACCAGATCCGCCAGTTTGCCTACTTCCACCGAACCGACTTCATGAGAGATACCATGAGTCAGTGCCGGGTTGATGGTGTACTTGGCGACATAACGCTTCACCCGGAAGTTATCGTGGCGGGATGGATCTTCCGGCAGGCTGCCACGCTGTACTTTCATTTTATGCGCGGTCTGCCAGGTACGGGTAATCACTTCTCCGACACGGCCCATCGCCTGTGAATCTGACGAAATCATGGAGAAGGCTCCGAGATCATGCAGTATGTCTTCGGCGGCAATGGTTTCGCGGCGGATGCGGGATTCAGCAAAGGCCACGTCTTCCGGAATGCTGGGGTCCAGATGGTGGCAGACCATCAGCATATCGAGGTGTTCATCCGCCGTATTCACCGTGTAAGGTCGGGTCGGATTGGTCGACGACGGCAGCACATTGGGCAACCCTGCCGCTTTGATAATGTCGGGCGCGTGACCACCACCAGCCCCTTCCGTGTGGTAGGTGTGAATCGTACGGTCTTTGAAGGCCGCGATGGTGTCTTCGACAAAGCCGGATTCGTTCAGGGTATCGGTGTGAATCGCGACCTGAGTATCGGTCTCTTCCGCCACGGTCAGGCAGCAGTCGATAGCGGCTGGAGTCGTGCCCCAGTCTTCATGCAGTTTCAGACCAATGGCACCCGCTGAGATCTGCTCATGCAGAGGATACGGCAGGCTGGCGTTGCCCTTGCCGAGGAAGCCCAGATTCATCGGAAAGCTGTCTGCCGCTTCCAGCATACGCGCCATGTTCCACGGCCCCGGTGTCACGGTCGTGGCGTTGGTACCGGTGGATGGCCCGGTGCCGCCCCCCAGCATGGTGGTCACGCCAGAAGACAGAGCCTCATCGATCTGCTGCGGGCAGATAAAGTGAATGTGCGAGTCGATACCTCCCGCCGTGATGATACTGCCCTCACCGGCGATCACATCCGTACCCGGGCCGACGATGATGTCCACGCCTGGCTGAACATCCGGATTACCGGCTTTACCGATGGCCGCGATACGGCCATGCTTGATCCCGATATCGGCCTTCACAATCCCCCAATGATCGATGATCAGGGCATTGGTGATTACCAGGTCCACCACCTGAGCGGACACATGCTGGGACTGGCCCATGCCATCACGGATTACCTTTCCGCCGCCGAATTTCACCTCATCGCCGTAAATGGTGAAATCTTTTTCCACCTCAACCCAGAGTTCGGTATCCGCCAGACGGACGCGGTCACCTGTGGTCGGGCCGAACATATCGGCGTAAGCCTGTCTAGAAAT
The DNA here is from genome assembly GCA_002298335.1 of Thalassolituus sp. UBA674. Lineage (GTDB taxonomy): Bacteria > Pseudomonadota > Gammaproteobacteria > Pseudomonadales > Oceanobacteraceae > Thalassolituus. The sequence goes on along the minus strand of DBNK01000029.1, from coordinate 30,164 downwards.
CGTTGCCATCAGAGTTCACCCATCACTTTGCCCTGGAATCCGTACACTTTCTTCTCACCGGCGTATTCCACCAGCTCGACGGTGCGGCTCTGGCCCGGTTCGATCCGTACGGCGGTACCGGCCGGAATGTTCAGACGCATCCCGCGCGTCGCTTCACGGTCAAACTGCAGGGCGTTGTTGGTTTCATAAAAGTGGTAATGCGAACCCACCTGAATCGGACGGTCACCCGTATTGGCGACTTCAATTTCAAGGGTGCGGCGACCGGGGTTCAGTTCAATTTCCCCATCCGCGACGTGAATTTCTCCTGGAATCATCGGCATTGCCTCCTTACACAATCGGGTCGTGAACGGTCACCAGTTTGGTGCCGTCGGGAAAGGTGGCTTCGACCTGAACTTCATGAATCATTTCAGGCACACCGTCCATCACATCATCACGGCTCAGCAGAGTACGGCCTTCGCCCATCAGCTCAGCAACGGTTTTACCGTCTCGGGCGCCTTCCATAATGGCCGCGGTGATGTAAGCCACGGATTCCGGATAATTCAGCTTCAGACCCCGAGCTTTACGGCGCTCGGCCAGCAGAGCTGCGGTAAAAATCAACAGCTTGTCTTTCTCTCTTGGTGTCAGTTCCATAAGTCAGGTATTCCAGATACGCGGTATAACCGCTTCTTTTTTCAGAACATGGCGGCGCAGCATCTGCCACACCGGAATCATGAGGGACTGTATTTTTTCGGTGGAGTCGCCCAGTACACGCAGCACCAGCATATCATCCAGCAGGGTGATACCGGCGGGTAACGCGGCGGGTAATGCCGCTTGCGCCTGCTCCAGCAGCAATCTGGCATCATCCAGTGAGGTGTCGTCGGCGCCCGTGGCGACAAACAGCCCCTGCATAGGATAGTTGCGCAGACCGGAGGTAGCATTGAGATGTTCCGGGCGGATGACCCGCAGACGTTCAATCAGGAATGGCCGATCGTCCCGGTAGACCGAGAAGCAGGCATCCACCTCGCCGTGACGGAAATAGTCGCTGTTCACGGGGCGCCCCAGACAACTGATTTCCCAACCCATAAAGACGGCACCGGGTTCAATATCAACGCGGGTATTCATTTTCACCCGGGCACCGGGGAAGAAAATGTTTTCCTGAGGGAACCATTCCAGTGCACTGCCTGCACTGACCCGCAACTGCTGCACCGCCACGGCTGTGGCACCGGCACTGCGGTAAAACTTGGTGGCACCGGGCGTGGTAAACAGGCCGTGAGCCTTTTCCCGGGCATGAATACGGATGTTGAGACCGTCTCCGCCGACCACACCGCCGGGGGGATGAAGAAGATAAATATGGCTGGTCAGACCTTCCGGATAGAAAGGACGCTGCACCCGGAGTGGTCCAAAATGGTGCAATTCAGACATCACGGTTTTCAGGCCGCGACGCTCAAGTGTGATGTTCAGGCTCGCCTGCCAGCCTTGCTGGCGGGCTTTTGCCGTCTCTGGCGCGTTCACAGTGCGCTGGGCCTCAATCGGGTAACTCGTTAACTGCGCTTATTTTGCAGCATCTGTGCCAGAGAAGCGAAATCTAAAACTCTGGCACCGGTTATCCTCTGAGACCCTGTGGTGAAGGGTTACTCTCCGTCAGCCATCTGCTGGGGCAGTCTGACCCAGGCTTCTACCCGTTGATTTTTCAGCTTACCTTCAAAGTCAGCCACACCAGAAACCGGCAGATCGGCCCCCAGACCTTCCGTCAGGTCCGGGTAGATACCCTGCTGACGCAGTTCACGCGCCACTGCCATAGCACGGTGTCGTGACAGCAACATGGTACGCACTTCCGACACGCCCTCATCGCCAAAGCCAAACAACATCAGATCAGCGCCGGGATTCTGCTTCACAAACTCCACCAGCCGCTCCAGATCACGGCGGGCTTTATTGTCGAGGTGTGCACTGCCCTGCTGAAAGCGGAAATTCACACTCAGGCGACGGGCATCCTGCGTCATTTTACGGAAGGTTTCCGGCAGGCGGGCATAGTTCTCAGGCATGACCGGCTGGACGTCCTGCGAGACAAATCCGACCTGATCCACCAGCCTCTGGCCGCCACGGGCAACAAAATCGAGGAAATCACTGACAAACGGATTCGACGGACGCCCGGCCGTGTACATGTAGAGGCGCCGTGACAGCGGGTAATCCTCCGTCGCCACCGTGAGCTTGCCGGGATACATGGACATGACATCCCCGGCAGATACCGCCACCAGCTTGGCATCACGGACGGCAGACAGGCCGACAAAGCCTATCGCACCCGGCGTTTTGGAGACCTTGTCAGAGAGATTGTTGTTGGACTCAAAGCGCTCGGCGTCGCGGCGCAGAGGGGTATCCCCCAGCACCATGCTTTCAAAGCTGTCCCAGGTACCGGAATTTTCATCCCGGGCCAGCACGCTGATCTTACCGCCAAAACCACCGACCTCAGACCAGTCACGGATACGGCCGCTGAAGATATCCAGAAGCTGATCCACACTCAGTGACGACACCGGATTCGCCGGATTCACAATAATAGCCAGGCCGTCGATGCCGATAATGTGCTCACTGTCGTGGCTGTTCAGATCCACACCGGGAAACGGGTGCGACTCTTTGTCTTTCACCGGGCGCGAGGCCGCTGCGATATCCGTCTTTCCTCCCGCCAGTGCCTTGAAGCCGGTACTGGAGCCGTGAGCGGCAATATCCACCATGACTTCGGTACCCGATTCCGGATGAAAACCACGCAGGCGGACTTCGTTGGGCTGGTTGCCGGAGCTGATACCAACGCCGACCACGCCATTCTGCTTCATCCAGGACATGACCAGCGCCGGTGCCAGCTCAGCCCCGATGGTGTTGGATCCGTCGATCCGGAATAACTGATTCGGCACACCCGCGCGCAGACCTTCAAACAGGTCTGCGGCACTGGCAGGTGCCGCGAGGAAAAGGCTCAGGAGCAAACAGCGGAGGAACGGTAACTTCATGACTCATACTCAATATCCGGACCGGATATTCTAATGGTCAATTGTTACAGTTTTATGAAAAACAAGAACTAACCTTTAAAAATCAGTGAGTTATATATTTTTTATATAGTCTCTCTGAGCCGTCTGATAGGTTTCATCCGCAATGAGATCCTGCAGGCCTCTGAGCGTATTGAGCGGTGCATCCACCACAAAACTGTTCACCAACCAGGACGGCAGGCCACCCCCCGGATCGGCATGGGCTTCGTAGATGACCTCGACCCGGCCGTTCTCTTTCGGCGTAAACAGCCAGTAACCACTCATTTCGCGGATACGCACATACCCCTTCTTTGCCCCCATATAGCCATCGGCAGCGTCAATATCTACCCGGACGGTGCCCGTAACGGCATCCTGAGTCACCCGTGAGTGACTGATGCTGTCGCGGTTTTTCACCGGCCAGGGCATGTCGGTGATCATATAGTAGATGGCTTCGGTCGGTGAGATGGCTTCAACGAGTGTCATCTCACGGCATTTGAACACCCAGTCTTTAGCCCTGGGCGCATCTTCCAGCAAGGCCACCAGCCCGGTCAGGGTACTGCTGACCTGGGTCACCGCGCGGAATGCTTTCAGGTCAGAGCCTTTCACCTTGCGCGTAAACACACGGATGTCGTGGTCACTGTCGTAGCGGACTTCATCCCAGTCGGCGGCCTGAGCCGGCAGAGCCAGACCAGCCAGTGCCAGCAGCACCAGACAGCCTGACCATTTCAGCATCTCAGCCAACCTTACTGCCTCCCATGCACTGGGGAGAGTCCGGAACCGTGCCGTTGCTGGCCCACTCTTCCGGCGTAAACAGGTGCAGCGACAGCGCATGCACCGGCCCCTGCATTTCGTCTTTCAGCAGGCCATACACCGACTGGTGGCGGGCCACCAGCCCTTTTCCGGAAAAAGCGGTGGATACCAGGGTGACTTTGAAATGGGAATCCGTTGCCGGTCCGGAGTGCATATGGCTCTCGTTTTCCAGCTGCATGAATTCCGGATTCAGGCTCTCAAGGCCTGTTCTGATGCGGTCTTCGGTTGTATTCATGTTGCGTCCTCATTGGTTGTCAGACCACTATAAACAACCACCCGCGCCTTGCCTATCCGCAGATCCCGCTCAGCAGATACTTACTGAGTGTTCATTACTTGCGCCAGATTCTTAACCCGCAGAATTCTCCCGGCTCTGCCTGCAACCACAGCAGGCCAGCTTTATCGGAGTAAACAAAGCGGTTACCCAGCAGAAATCCACTGCGGCGACGCCCTGAAACTGTGGCCGACGCATGGCGACCCTGAATTCTGGCGGCATTGATCTTCTCTGAAGGCAACAGATCCATGGTCTTCCCCCCCCGGATGTTCACTGAGAGCCTGATCAGGATAGAACAGTGGCCGTGACAATTTTATTTCGCGCCGGGCAGCCGTTATCATGCGCTCAGTCTTCCGGTGTTACGGGAGAGTTCATCGGTAACAGAGGCAATAAAATGGCGATTCAGTGGTTCCCCGGGCATATGAACAAGGCCCGCAAAAAAATCAGTGAAGCCATGCCCGAGATCGATCTGGTACTGGAAGTACTGGACGCCCGCCTGCCCTACTCCAGCAGCAATCCTCTGGTGGATGAACTGCGCCGGGATAAACCTGTGATCCGCCTGCTCAACAAAGCAGACCTGGCAGACCCGGAGGTCACTAAGCTCTGGTGCGAGCACCTGGGTGGACAGGATGATGTACGGGTGATCCCGCTGATTGCCGAAGACAAACGTCAGATCAGGCAGCTGACCCAGCTGATCCGCCAGTTAGGTGCCGACAAGCTGGAGAAGAAACGCGCCGTACGGGTGATGATCATGGGCATTCCCAACGTCGGTAAATCCACCCTGATCAACAGTCTCGCCGGACGGCAGCTGGCCAAAACCGGCAATGAACCGGCGGTCACCAAGGCCAACCAGATGGTGGATCTGAAAAACGGCATCGTGCTGTCCGACACCCCTGGCATTCTGTGGCCGAAAATCGGCAATCCGTTAAGTGGTTATCGTCTGGCGGCCAGTGGCGCCGTTCGGGATACCGCTATGGAATACACAGACGTCGCTCAGTTCACTCTGGGTTTTCTGCTGGAGCACTACCCGGAAGCCCTCAGCAGCCGCTATAAACTGAAAAGCCTGCCGGAAACCGGGCCACTGGCACTGGATGAAGTGGGTACGCGCCGCGGCTGTCTGCGCCCGGGTGGCGTGATTGACCGCCACAAGGCCGCCGAGCTGGTTCTGCATGAGCTGCGCGCCGGTAAAATCGGCCGCGTCAGTCTGGAGACCCCGGACATGGTGATGACGGAAGAAGCGGCTATGCTGGCGGAACAGGAAGCGGCCCGGGAGGCCGCTGAAAAAGAATCAGACGCCTGATGGCGCGTCGCTGATTTCGGTCGCGCTGACCGGGTCTATGCGGCTGTGAACCTGGATGAAGGTGTTCCACTGGGGATCTTCATCCGCCACCACTTCAATGGGGTAAAGTCCTTCCTCCACCGGCATACTGTCGAGCCCGGCACGCAGAGTATCCAGGTCGCGGGTGTAAATGATCCATTGATTCACACCGCTGTGGGTAATCATCATCATCACAAAGCTGCCTTCATCCGGCTCCAGCCGCGCCTGCAGCTGATCGGTGAACGAGACAATCCGTACCTGCTCTGCCGCCGATGGAAAGCCGGTGCTGTCATCCAGTGACTGTGCATGCCAGGCAATCTGAACACACAGGTGATAGTCGCCCTGGTCTCTGGCCAGCTGCCAGTCTTCACGGAACTGAATACTGATGGGTTTATCCTGCAGGCTGCCGGAGGCCCGCACCCAACGATTGTTGATCAGCATGTGATCATCCTTCTTATGAGCTCTTATTGAGACTAATGCATATTGGCGGATTTTCCAGTCAGGACTGACTAATATGACAGGGTTGTCCGCCCTCTGCCCCCCACACTGACACAGTCTGTCCCGCTTATCTTACTTGGGTCCTGAAAGGTCCGGCGTTATGATGGCGCAAACTGTGTTGTCCGGAGTCCGTTTTGACCCTTCTGCAAATCAGCCTGCTGAGCATCGCCCTGTTAATCATAACCGTGCTCGGGGTTTACGCCCTGTATCTCCTGCGTCAGGTGCGTGCCCAGGAAGAGCGTCAGCAGCAGGAAGAAGCCGAGGCTGAACTGCAGCTGCGTCGGCATCAGCAGGAACTGGTCAAAGACATCCGTTTTATTGCCCGGTCTGTGCTGCAACAGCAGTGTGACATCAGTGAAGGAGTGCTGCGCCTGGAATATCTGCTGCGCGGGCTCGACCCGGATGTGTGGGAGCGCCACGAACTGGGCGCCTTACGTGAGCATCATGAAGAAATCCGCAACATGCCGATTCTCGAAGCCTACCGGGCACTGACGCCCAAGCAGCAGTTTGAGTTCGACAAGCAACGTTTCCGCCTCGAAGAAGCCAACAAATCCGCAATCGAGCGGGAACTTCAGTGGCTGATTGAGTACAGATTCCCTCAGGTAACGCTGCTGCAATAAATGGCCGCGTTGCTTCTTACATTGTCAGGAGACTACCGATGAAAAAACTGCTCATATCGTTCACTACCCTGCTGATCAGTGTCCCGGCTATGGCTGGCTGGCAGCTGACCGGTGATTCCAGCCTGCACTTTCTCTCCACCAAGAAAACCAACATCACCGAAATCCATGAGTTCACTGGTGTGGAAGGCACCATCGACGACAGTGGTAAAGCTCAGTTTGATATTGATCTGAGCAGCGTCGAAACCGGTATTCCTATCCGTAATGAGCGCATGCAGAAGCTCCTTTTTGAAACCACCCAATTTGCCAGGGCAACAGTAACTGCTGAGATTCCGGCACCGCTGATGGATGCCGTCAAAGCCGGCAGCATCACCGAAACCGATCTGGATCTGGTACTCGGTCTGCACGGCATAAGCAAAACCCTGTCGGCCACGGTTCTGATCAGCCAGTCTGAGAACGGTGAGATCGTCGTCAGCACCACAGTTCCCGTACTGATCAAAGCCGCAGACTTCGGCCTCGAGGGCGGTATCGAGGCGCTGCGCAGTGTCGCCGCACTCGACAGCATCAGCACCACCGTCCCTGTGATGTTCAATCTGGTGTTCACGGAATCCTGATTCCGCAGGTACCTGACCGGGCAGCTACGGCTGCCCGCCCCCTTCCCTGAAAAACTCCCCCTGCGTTATATCTGATAGAATGCCGCCATCCGGTTGTAAGGCCTTCGGTTTATCTGGGTATGAAAAACTCCATTCTGATTTTTGATTCCGGCGTTGGTGGGCTCAGTATCCTGCGCGAAGTACGCGAACGTTTTCCGCACACCCACCTTCACTATCTGATGGACACAGAATGGTTTCCCTACGGCACCCGTGAAGACGAGGCTCTGTCACAGCGGATCGTCAGTCTCTGTGATTCCGCCGTGATTCAGCTTGAACCTTCGCTGCTGATTCTGGCCTGCAACACCGCCAGTACTCTGGCTCTGCAGCCGCTGCGGGATATTCTCAACATCCCGGTTGTGGGGGTGGTTCCTGCCATCAAGGTCGCCGCTGAACAGTGCCATAAAAACGAAGAAGGCGACCTGCAGCCACAGATCGGCCTGCTTGCGACACCGGCCACCGTCCGCCGGCCCTACACAGAGCAACTGATCCGGGATTTTGCCCCGCACTGCACAGTGAACTGCCTGGGCAGCAGTCGCCTGGTGGAACTCAGCGAAGAATTCATCAGCGGCCGGAATGTTATCCCCGCCCTGCAGCAGGAACTGAGCGGCTGGCTGGCGGCGCATCCGCAGATGCAGCATGTGGTCCTCGGCTGTACACACTTTCCGTTGCTGACTCCGCTGTTGTCAGAGCTGTGGCCACAGATCCACTGGATTGATTCCGGCAAAGCCGTGGCTCAGCAAGCCCAACGGATTTTTTCCGGTAACCCGGCGGAGGGGGACAGCACTACCAGTCTGTGGTGGACAGGAACTCAGCGTCCGGACGGGGCCGCGGAGTATCTGCGCAGACTCGGCCCGATACACACCAGCAACCCGCTGATTCCGGCCTGAAACAGACTTATACACCCGGGTTATTCTGTATAAGAATCGCAAAGTCCGTTAGAATGCCCCCTCATCCGCTGACAACCCGATACGACGATGACTGAATTAGAAACCCTGTTTAAAAATGTCCTGCACGAACTGGGCGAAGACACCAGCCGGGAAGGTCTGCTGGATACGCCGAAACGGGCCGCCAAAGCCATGCAGTTCCTGACCAGTGGTTACCAGTCCAATCTTGATGACATCGTCAATGGAGCCGTATTCTCCAGTGACAATGACGAGATGGTTGTGGTGCAGGGGATCGAGCTTTATTCCCTCTGCGAACATCATGTACTGCCCTTTATCGGCCGTTGCCACATTGGCTACCTGCCGGAAGGCAAGGTACTGGGTCTCTCCAAGTTTGCGCGCATCGTCGACATGTTCGCCCGCCGTCTGCAGATTCAGGAAAACATGACCAAACAGATTGCCGAAGCCGTTGAAGAAGTGACCGGCTGCCGCGGTGTGGGTGTCATTGTCGAAGCACAGCACATGTGCATGATGATGCGTGGTGTGCAGAAACAGAATTCCATGATGCGCACCTCGGTCATGAAAGGCGTGTTCCGTGACAACCAGGCCACACGCAATGAGTTCATGCGTCTGGTCGGACTCTGATCATTCTCCTCTCTGGCAGCCATTCCCGCTCATACGATGGAGCGGGCGCATATGGTGCTACACATTTTCCGGACACAGCGGCTATACTTGGCTGACTGTGTCTGCGCAGTTTCCGCCCGCGGCAGACGAACCTCAGTTATTTTCAGCCATCACCCGGTAATAAAGGGACATGCCGACAGCACGGACAAGAAAAATAAGTGAGATCAAACTCCGCAGTCATATCGGAACACGTCTGCTCTCTTACCTTCTGCTGTTCAGCTTCATCCTGTCGCTGATTGCTTCGCTATACATTCTGTATGCCGATTATCAGCGCGGACTGCGTACCATTGATGGCACACTGGAACAGCTCAAGCTGAGTTACCAGCAGAGTATCAGTTACAGTCTGTGGAATTTTGACAGCAAACAGCTGGAAGCCCAGCTGGAAGGTATTCTGAATTTTCCCGGGGTCGTCTACGTCTACATCCGCGACAACAACCGTATTCTGCAAAGTGCCGGTGACAGCCACCAACCCGCCAGCCGCGAATATTCCTTTGAGCTGACTCATCAGAACGGCATGCGTTATTACAAGCTGGGCCGTTTATTTATCCATGTCGATTATTCCGGCCTCTACGAAGACCTTAAATACAAAGCCGCCACCATTCTGCTGACACAATTTGTGAAAGCACTTTCGGTATCCGTGTTTTTCCTGTTCATTGTGCGCGTGTTCTTTATCCGCCGTCTGAACGCCATGTCGGACTGGGTAAAAGAACTGCGGCTGGATAATATTGAATCCATCCCTGAGCTGCGCAATGCCCGCGAGCGTTGTGATGAACTGGACATGGTTGCCTTGGCGCTGGAACGCATGAGTCTGTCCATCAGCTCTGAGACCAAAACCCGCGAACAGGTGCAGAATAATCTGCTCGAAACGCGCGAACAGCTGACCATCGCCATTGATAATGCCATGCTGGGTTTTGCCCATTATTATCCGGAATCCGACCAGCTCGAATGCAATATTCATTTTGCCCGTCATCTGTCGACCACTCAGCACGAGCTGGAGACCATGACCAACCCCATCGAGCGTTTTCTGCTGCTGATTGAAGGCGACCGTAAAGCCGATCAGCTCGACCGCATTCAGCAATTACTGTACGGCCATATTCCCCGGGTTCATGGTGAATTTTCACTGCGTAATTTCCGCAATGAAAAACGGTTTTTTGATGTGACGTTCCAGATTCTGAAATATTCTGAATCGCGCCCGAAAGAAGTGCTGATCTGTATTATTGATAAAACCAAAGAATACACAGCCCGCACCACCGCTCAGGAACTGGCCGCAACCCTGGAAAAACAGGTAACCAAGCGCACCGAAGAGCTCTATCGTGAACAGCAGAATGCGCGCGATACCATACGTCAGCTGACAGCCGAACTGAACCGTGTGCAGAATTCAGTCAGCCATCATAATTCCGTGCGCTTTAAAGAATTGCTGCTGCAGGAAATACGTGATGTTTATCCGGATATGACTCACCTGCCGGGACGCCTCCAGGACTACACCGAATACCTGCGTCTGTGTACGGAACAACAGGCCGGCACCGTGGATTTTGCCAAAACAGTACAGAGCTGGCTGGCTACGTCACCCTTGCAGAACAGCGTCGCGGTTTCATCACGCTTACCCCTGTCTCTGATCGTCTCTGACGCGGTACAGCTGCGGATGTTTATAATCCGCCGCGTTACCGAAGAAGAACCCCTGCAGTATCAGGCCCAGCAACTGGAAGTGGAGCTGGCTACCGGTGTCGACCGGGTCGACATTACCATTACCTGGCAACTGTCAGCCGGGCAGGAAGACCTGCCTCCTCACCCTCTGTTCGGGCTGTTAGAGTACGCCGTTTGCAGCCGCATGCGGGGTGAACTCGAGCGACGTCTGCTGACACCGGATACTCTGGTTGTGACAATTTCAATGGCATTGGATAATCAGGAACCGACAACAGACCCGGACGGTCTTTCCTGAGACACTCAGCATGCCCAGCTACCCCCATTTTATTGCCATTGATGCCAGCTCCCGTGAAGAATCAGCCTTTCCCGTTGCCATCGCCTGGTCACTGGAAAACGGCACCATTAAAACCGCTCTGATCCAGCCGGAAGATGACTGGGACGACTGGGACTACAGCCTCGAAGATCTGCATGGCATCAGTCAGCACACCCTGTATCAGTTGGGTGAAACCCCCTGGTCAGTGATTCGTGAGCTGGAGCATGATCTGGAACAGCCACTGCTGTTCAGCCACGAGCCGGATATCACCCAGATACTGCTTGAACGCCTGTACGATGCCTGTGGCCGGGAGCTCTCCGTTGAGACCGCCGATCACAGCGATGGAATTTCAGATCCGCAACGCCTGCACGACTGGCAGCTGGATCACGCGCTGGACCATCAGCCCTGCGATGAACGCGTGCGCCTGATGCTGATGCTGTACGCCGGTCAGGACTGATTTAACACCTTCAGGTCCCGGGCACGGCTGTTTTACTTCCACCGCCGGAGGTTATCCGCCATGACATCCCTGATTGCCCCGCAGCTGCTGTGCAGTTCTAACGCCAGCAGCTGGACCTGTGACAACTGGCTGGAGCAGATTCAGCTCTACTACCATGCCGATGAAACCCTGATCGTAAGGGATATGGCAGCCAGCCTGCCGGCTTCCATGATGTCGTACTGCAGCCGGGAAGCGGCCACTCTGGTGGCCGGCCTGCGGCAGGATCACGAACTGACTGTGTTCGATGACTTCATGCGCGAATACAGTCTGGATAACGAGGAAGGCCTGATTCTGATGATCATGGCCGAGGCCCTGCTGCGCATCCCCGACAAGGCCACCCGTGATGCCTTTATCCGGGCAGAAATGAGCCAGGCCGACTGGGAAAAACACCTCAATCACAGTGAGTCCCGCTGGGTCAATCTGGCCACCCGCGGGCTCAACGCCAGCGGCAAGCTATCGCGCATGAGCAGCCGTCTGGCACGACTGTTGTCCGGTCCGGGTCAGCCGGTCATCCGTAAGGCGCTGGATAAGGCCATGACCATCATGGGCAACCAGTTTGTTCTGGGCCAGACCATCGGCGAAGCCGTACGCTCCGGGCAGGGGCAGGCATCCGCCACACTCACCCACTCATTCGATATGCTCGGCGAAGCAGCACTGACGACAGAAGATGCGCTGCATTACCTGGACGCTTACCAGCAGGCGCTGGAGGCCATTTCATCCGCACAGAGAACACAGTATCCGGCGTCATTGTCGGTCAAGCTGTCAGCCCTGCACCCGCGCTACGAAGAAAGCCGCCGTGCAGAGGTGCTTGAGGTACTGGGCGAACGTCTCGGCCAGCTGGTAAAACGTGCCCGTGAGCTGAACATTCCCCTTACCGTGGATGCCGAAGAGGCCGACCGTCTTGAGCTGTCGCTGGCGCTGTTTCAACAGGTACTGGAGCAGCAAGCTCTGGGCTGGGGTGGTTTTGGTCTTGCCGTGCAGGCTTACGGTAAGCGGGCGCTGCCCGTGCTCGGCTGGCTTAACCGGCTCGCCGCCGATACCGGCACAGCCATTCCGGTACGTCTGGTCAAAGGCGCCTACTGGGATACAGAAATCAAAATGGCACAACAGCGTGGCCAGAGCAGTTACCCGGTGTACACGCGCAAATGCCACACCGACATCGCCTACATGATGTGCGCAGGCTTTATGCTCAGAGCCACAGGGATACTGCCACAGTTTGCCACGCACAATGCCCAGACCATCAGTGCTGTCGCCGCTCTGGCCGACGCCTGTGGTAACGACACAGACTATGAGTTCCAGCGCCTGCACGGCATGGGGGAATCCCTTTACCGCCACTGGCAGCAACAGCGCAACGACCGGCTGCGGGTATACGCACCGGTTGGACGCCACAAAGAACTACTGCCGTATCTGGTGCGGCGCCTGCTGGAAAATGGTGCGAATACCTCCTTTGTTCATCACCTCTGGGATGACAATGTCAGCCCGGAAGCCCTGACTGCATCGCCGGTTGCACTGGCCCAGCAGCATGATTTCAGCATGAATCCGTTAACGCCGCTGCCACAGAACCTGTTCGCAGAGCGCCGTAATTCTGCCGGTGTGAATCTCAGTATTCCGCAGGAGCGTGATGCCCTGCAGGCCGAGGTCACGCGCTGGTTTAAACACCAATGGTTTGCCGGCCCTATGCTGGCAATCAGCCATTTCCTGACCCTGCCCCCTCAGCACAGCATCTCAGCCCCGTGGAGCGTCAACCGCGAGGTTGGCACGGTACAGTGGTTCAACCCCGATGATGCCGAGACCGTCACCAATGCGGCAATCTCCGGGTTTGAACGCTGGCGTCTGAAACCCCGTCAGGAAAGCGTTGACCTGCGTCGTCAGTGGCTGCTCACCCTCGCCGACCTGCTGGAGAAACATCGCCCGGAGCTGATGGCCCTGTGCCTGCTGGAAGCCGGAAAAACCTGGCAGGACAGCCTGGATGAAATCCGTGAAGCCGTGGATTTCTGCCGCTATTACGCCAACTGCCTCGGCGCCGGATTTGCCCATCCGATTGATCTGCCTGGTCCGACCGGTGAACGCAACCAGCTGTTTTACGAAGGCCGTGGCGTGTGGTTCTGCATCAGCCCATGGAATTTCCCGCTCGCGATATTCATAGGCCAGATCACAGCGGCACTGGCGGCCGGTAATGCAGTGATCGCTAAACCCGCGGAGTCTACCTCGCTGATTGCTGCACGGGCCGTCTCACTCTTCTATGAAGCCGGACTACCGCGTGAACTCCTGCAGCTGGTACCCGGCAACGGTAAACAGCTCGGCGAAGCCTTTCTCAGCGATCCGCGCATCGCCGGTGTGGCCTTCACCGGCTCTGATATCACCGCCCGTAATATCGCCCGGGTACTGGCCCAACGCTCCGGCCCCCTGCCCTGCCTGATCGCCGAAACCGGCGGCCAGAACGCCCTGATTGCCGACTCCTCAGCCCTGCCTGAACAGATCGTTAAAGATGTCATGCGCTCAGCCTTTACCAGCGCAGGACAACGCTGCTCTGCCCTGCGGGTATTGTGTGTGCAGGAAGACATTGCGGATACGGTCATCAGCCTGCTGCAGGGCGCTATGAAAGAATTGATTGTTGGCGACCCTACTGACTTCACCACTGACATTGGCCCGGTGATTTCCACCCGCGCCCAACACCAGCTGAAATCACACAAGCGCTGGCTGCAGACCCATGCCAAGCTGGCCGCCAAAGCACCGACAGCGCCGGAAGAAGGCACCTTCATCACGCCGATGGCCTTCGTCATCGGCAGCATCAACGACCTGAAAGACGAACACTTCGGCCCGGTACTGCACATCGTGCGCTACAAGGCGTCACAGCTGGATAAACTGGTGGATGACATCAACAGCACCGGCTTTGGTCTGACGCTGAGCATTCACAGCCGTAACCCACAGACCATTGACCGCATCTGCCAGCGTGCCCGGGTGGGGAATGTGTATGTGAACCGTGATCAGATCGGTGCTGTGGTCGGTGTGCAGCCGTTCGGCGGCATGGGGCGCTCTGGTACCGGGCCGAAAGCCGGTGGTCCGAATTATGTGCCACGTTTCGCGGTCGAACGTACCCTGACGGTCAATACCGCCGCTGCCGGAGGGAATGTCGAGCTGCTGCGCGGCAGGTCTGACGACTGATCTGACCCTGAATTGCGCCCAATAAAAAGCCCCCTTCCGGGGGCTTTCGTTTCAGACTGATGAGGTCTCTCAGGCCAGATCAAACCGGTCCGCGTTCATCACCTTCACCCAGGCTTTCACGAAGTCTCTGACAAACTTCACATGGTTGTCGTCCTGAGCATAGACCTCAGCGTACGAGCGCAGTATGGAGTTGGAACCGAACACCAGATCCACGCGGGTAGCCGTCCATTTCACTGAGCCATCCTTACGGTCGATGATCTGATACAGGTTCTTCCCCGCCGGCTTCCAGCTGTACGCCATGTCCGTCAGATTGACGAAAAAGTCGTTGGTCAGGGTTTCCGGCTTATCGGTAAACACCCCCTCAGCAGCGCCACCATAGTTGGTACCCAGCACGCGCATACCACCGATCAGCACCGTCATTTCAGGCGCAGTCAGTCCCATCAGCTGAGCACGATCGAGCAGCATTTCTTCCGCTGAGACAACATAATCTGCTTTCAGCCAGTTACGGAAGCCATCGTGCAGCGGCTCCAGCACATCAAACGAGGCCGCATCGGTCTGTGCATCAGTGGCATCGCCACGACCCGGAGCGAACGGCACGTCGATATCAACACCGGCATCATGAGCCGCTTTCTCCACCGCCGCTGAGCCCGCCAGCACAATCAGATCCGCCATGCTCACCGGCTTGCCAAAGTCAGCCTGAATAGCTTCAAGTGCACTGAGCACTTTCTGCAGGCGCTGCGGCTCATTACCCTGCCAGTCTTTCTGAGGTGCGAGGCGGATACGGGCACCGTTGGCCCCTCCACGGTAATCAGAACCACGGAAGGTACGGGCACTGTCCCAGGCCGTCGCCACCAGCTCAGCCACACTCAGGCCGGAAGCCAGAATGGTTTTCTTCAGCTGCGCTATTTCTGTTTCCGTCGGTACATAGTCTGCCGCCGGAACCGGGTCCTGCCAGATCAGGTCTTCTGCCGGCACATCCGGGCCCCAGTAACGGCTCTTTGGCCCCAGATCACGGTGCGTCAGCTTGAACCAGGCACGGGCAAAGCACTCACTGAAGTAATCCGGATCCTGCATGAATTTCTGGCAGATGGCGTTGTAGGCCGGATCTACCTTCATCGCCATGTCCGCATCCGTCATGATGGGGATGGTGCGGATCGATGCGTCTTCAACATCGGCTGGCTTGTCGCTGTCTGAGATCGCAACAGGCTGCCACTGCCAGGCACCGGCCGGACTTTTGGCCAGCTCCCACTCGTGACCGAACAGCATGTCGAAGTAACCCATATCCCATTGGGTCGGGTTGGTGGTCCAGGCTCCTTCAATACCACTGACCACGGTATCTCGGCCAATACCACGGCCCTGGGTGTTGAACCAGCCCATGCCCTGATATTCAACATCAGAGGCTTCCGGGTCCGGGCTCAGGTTCTCTGCCTTACCGTTCCCATGTGCCTTGCCTATGGTGTGACCACCGGCTGTCAGAGCCACGGTTTCTTCATCATCCATCGCCATTCGGGCAAAGGTCTCACGCACCTGATCCGCCGTTTTCTGCGGGTCCGGCTTGCCATTCACCCCTTCCGGGTTCACGTAGATCAGGCCCATCTGCACAGCGGCGAGGGGGTTTTCCATGGTTTCCGGATGATCCACGTCACCGTAGCGGCCATCGCTCGGGGCCAGCCATTCTTTTTCGGCGCCCCAGTACACGTCTTTCTCCGGATGCCAGATGTCTTTACGGCCAAAGCCGAAGCCAAAGGTCTTGAGACCCGCAACTTCATAGGCAATGGTGCCGGACAGCAGAATCAGATCGGCCCAGGAGATTCTGTTGCCGTACTTTTTCTTGATCGGCCACAGTAAGCGGCGGCCTTTATCCGTGTTGACGTTGTCCGGCCAGGAATTCAGTGGTGCGAAACGCTGGTTGCCAGTGCCACCGCCGCCACGGCCATCGGCCAGACGGTACGAGCCTGCCGTGTGCCAGGCGACCCGGGCAAACATACCGACATAACTGCCCCAGTCAGCCGGCCACCAGTCCTGACTGCTGGTCATAAGATCGCGCAGGTCCTGCTTCAGAGCATCAACATCCAGCTTGCTGAATTCCTCGGCGTAATCAAAGTCCTCCCCCAGCGGGTCGGTTTTACGGTCGTGCTGATGCAGGATGTCGAGGTTCAGGGCATTCGGCCACCAGTCCATGACAGACTTACCGGAGGCGGTGTTACTGCCGTGCATGAAGGGGCATTTTCCGGCTGGTGCTTGCGTGTTATCCATAGTGAGGCTCCTCAGCTTCATCAGAGAGTGTCGGTACTTCTGAGTCCATATTACGATCTGAGATCAATATTAAAATTTGATTATAAAAATCAGTTTTATAGTTTTTATTAATGGAACTGTTTAATCCGGGCAAAGCAGCAAACAATGCGCTGATCGGGACGGAAAATCAGAAACAGAAAGAGTCTGGACCGTTCACAGTGCTTCTGCGAACGGCCTGACGGGCCAGATCCGCGTTGCGGATCAGGAAGAGAAGAAGACGCGGTCGGCCGGAATATGGCCGGTGACGGCTTTGAGGTGATCCATGTCTTTGATGTTCACCTCGGTCTGATGGATCTCGAGGATGCCATCGCTCACCAGACGACGGAACATGCGGCTGACCGTCTCCGGCGCCATGGACAGATAACTGGCGATATCCTTGCGCGGCATCAGCAGCTGGAAGCGCGTGGCGGAATAGCCGCGTTGCTGATAACGCATGGACAGGCTCAGAATGAATCCGGCAATTTTCTGTTCCGCCGTGTACTCACCCACGCCGCTGTGCGAACTGTGAACTTCTTTGCTCATCAGACACATCAGCTGATTCTGCAGGGATGGCAGTTTCGTTGCCAGATCGCTGAGTTCACTGTACTCAATGCTGCAGGCAACGGAGGACGTGACCGCAACAGGCGTGGAAATGTAACGACCGGAGTAAATGGCATCCAGACCGAAGAGTTCACCGGGCAGGTGAAAGCCGATGATGTGTTCATTACCGTTGGCATCGGTCGCGACGGTCTCAAACAGTCCGGACTTCACCGCATAAATCTTGCGGAATTCATCCCCAGCCCGGTAAACCGACTCCGACTGTTTATAGGACTTTGAAGACTCGATGATTTCCTCCAGGCGATGCATATCGCCCGGATCAAGACCGACCGGTAAACACAGCTTGCCCAGCGAACATTGGCTGCAGCGCAGCGACGAGGGAGAAACGGAAGACTTCAAACGCGTTCCAGTAAACGTTATTTCAGAAAACCTTACTATACCCAGCTGTCGCCTGTTTAGGCAATCCCATTTCCGAGATTGCCGGAGCCTGTAACCAGGCATCAAAGATCATGGCGATAGGTCGCAGGAAATAACGGCCATTCGCCGTCACCCGGAAGCCATCGGCAGTCAGCTCCACCAGTCCATCATTCACAAAAGGACGTAAGCGGTCGTATTCTGAGTAAAAAACCTGTTCCCAGATAAGACCATAGTGAGCCGCAATGTCGCGCAGGTTCACTTCGCCCTGGCACATGATGCTCTGGATTACCTCTGACCGCAGCATGTCATCGCTGTTCAGCTCGTAGCCACGGTTCACCGGAAGCAGCCCTTTATCGACCAGGGTCCGGTAATCCTGAATGTCACTGCTGTTCTGCGCGAAACAACCATCCACCCGGCTGATGGCGCTCACTCCCATACCAATAATGTCGCAGTCTCCATGGGTAGAATATCCCTGGAAATTCCGCTGGATGGAACCATCGGCATAAGCCTGCGCCAGTGGCTCACCCGGCAGGACAAAGTGGTCCATTCCGAGGTAGAGGTAGCCTGCTTTACTCAGTTCACGGTGTGCCAGAGAGAAGATCTCCAGCTTCACATCACTTTCCGGCAGGGTGTCCGCAGAAATCAGGCGTTGTGACGGCACTCTGTCCGGCATGTGTGCGTAGTTGTACAGAGAAATACTGTCCGGCTTCAGACGGATGACTTCTTCGAGGGTTTCGGCGAACGTATCAACCGTCTGATGGGGCAGTCCGTACATAAGATCAAAAGATACGGTATTGACGCCCGCTTTACGGACAGCCTCTACAATGCCTTCAATCTGTTCGGCCGTCTGCTCACGGTTGACCGCTTTCTGCACCACGGGATTCAGATCCTGCACGCCGAGACTGATGCGGTTAAAGCCAATACCGACGAGTTGCGCCGCCTGCTCAGGCGTGACCGTGCGAGGGTCAACTTCTATGCTCATCTGCACTTTGGATGGCGGTGCAAAATGGAACGCCTGCGCCACCATATCCATTAATTCTTCGAGCAGTTCCGGAGCCAGGTAGGTTGGCGTACCACCGCCAATATGTACCTGCTCCACGAACCGGTCGCTGGCATAGAGGCGACCGTGCATGGCAATTTCACGGTACAGATAATCCAGGTAATTATTCACCGTATCCTGGCTGCGGGTAACGATTTTATTACAACCGCAGTAATAACAGAGTGCACGGCAGAAAGGCACATGGATATACAATGATAACGGACGGGGTAAAGGCTGCTGATTACTTTCCAGCGCGATACGTTCGTAATCCTGTGCCGTAAAAGACGGGCTGAAATGATTCGCCGTCGGATAAGACGTATAGCGCGGACCACTCTGAGGATAATGCTGAATCAGCGGCAGAATTTCAGAAATATTCATGATGATATCCGTTATTATTTATGAAGGCTTCTGATAAAAAAGGACTGGCCATTCGTACAGAAAAACCCTGTCTGACACTGAAATTCAAAGTCTGAAACTAGGTTATCCGACGATTCAGCAACCACTCTGAACCGCCGGATAATTCGTTAATGGTGCGCCTTGGCTTCCGGAGTTTTCTGAGTTTCTTCCGGATCAGGTGCTTCCATAATTTTTTTATAAAAAAGGCGGTAGATGTAAGCCATGATGACCACAGTCGCCACGATCACAAAAATAGAAAGATAGAGTTCGATTGTCAGAGCGTCCATTTCACACCTCGCGTTGCTGTCTGTGACCTCTTTGATTTCATACTAGCAACGCGGGGGGTGGACAGAATTGATCTGCATCAACTTTAAAACCGGCTGTGCAGAAAAGGCAGGAAAAGAGCAGTCAGTCCGTGAACCAGTGCCGGGTACGGTTGGCAAATGCAACAAGTGACAACATCACGGGTACCTCAACGAGCACGCCCACGACCGTAGCCAATGCCGCACCGGACTGCAGCCCGAACAGGGAAATTGCCACGGCTACCGCCAGCTCAAAGAAATTACTGGTGCCGATCATGCACGCCGGGGAGGCGATGTCATGACGCAGCTTCATCTTCCAGGCAAGAAAATACGCCAGGGCGAAAATGCCATACGTCTGAATCATCAGGGGAATGGCAATCAGCAGCATGTCCAGAGGCTGACGTACAATCGACGGTGCCTGCAGGGCAAAGAGAATCACCACGGTCAGTAACAGACCCGTGATGGACCAGGGTTTAACGGCCGAAACAACCCGACCGACCCGTTCAGGCCCTAACGCACGGCGGGTAATAATACCGGCCAGCAGCGGCAGTACGACATACAGGACGACCGACAGCAGCAGGGTCTCCCAGGGTACCTGAATATCGGTCACCCCCAGCAGGAAGGCAGCAATCGGCGCGAAGGCAAAAATCATAATCAGATCGTTTACCGACACCTGAACCAGAGTATAAGCGGCGTTGCCTTTGGTCAGCTGACTCCAGACGAACACCATAGCGGTGCAGGGAGCAACACCCAGTAAGA
Source organism: Thalassolituus sp. UBA674 (assembly GCA_002298335.1). Classification (GTDB taxonomy): domain Bacteria; phylum Pseudomonadota; class Gammaproteobacteria; order Pseudomonadales; family Oceanobacteraceae; genus Thalassolituus. The sequence continues at coordinate 10,079 of DBNK01000029.1, read as the reverse complement.
TCATACCGGCGATGTATTCCGTGGCCGTCTGCGGGTCCACCCAGTCTGCAAAAATACCGTGAAAAAAAGCCCAGCCCAGCAATGCCATAGTAAATGGCTTGATCAGCCAGTTAATCACCAGTGTCAGCACAATACCCGCCGGTCGTTTGCCGACCTCTTTAACAGCACCGAAATCGATCTGGATCATCATGGGGTAGATCATCAGCCAGATGAGTATCGCAATCAGCAGATTCACCCGGGCGTATTCCAGCCCTGCGACCCACTCAAACACACCGGGTAACTGCAGACCAGCAATCACACCCCCAGCCATGGCCAGAGCGACCCACACCGATAAATAGCGTTCAAAAATACCCATCAGACATACTGCTCCGCATTCAGGACCTGATCCGCCATATCGGCCAGGCTCTCTCCCTGAGGAACCGCTGGCAGAGTTAACGCCAGCAGGGTCAGGCGCTCCCGGATCAGCTCGCCGACACGGTCGAATTGTTGCTGCTGAACTGTGGCATCGGTTTCTTTCGAGGGGTCAGGCAATGGCCAGTGGACTTTTCCGGTCTGCCCCATCCACACCGGGCAGGTTTCTCCCGCAGCGTTATCGCAGACGGTAATGACCAGATCCGGGTTAAATCCGGAGAAATCATCCCAGGACTGGCTGACTAATCCGTCCTGAGGGATGCTCTGACGGCTCAGGTACGCCAGTGTCCCGGGGTAAACCTCACCTGCCGGTGAGCTGCCCGCACTGCGGATATCGGCGTCCGCCGGAAATACGTGACGGCCGATGGCTTCAGCAAGAATGCTGCGGCAGCGGTTATGGGTACAGATAAACAGCAGTTTCATCATTTTTACTCTTAATGTCGCTTTCGGCCGCTTCAGCAACCGGCCTCACATCCGGCCGCCGCTTTCAGACGCGGATCACGTTTTACATCCGGGGCGCTGGCTGCCACGCGGATAATGTCACTTGCCCACAGGGGTAAATCCGGGCTCAGGGAGTAATAGATCCACTGACCGCGACGTTCAGTAGCGACCAGTCCGGCTTCGCGCAGGATGGCCAGATGTCTGGAGACCTTAGGCTGGCTGAGGTCCAGTGCAGTCATCAGATCACAGACACAACGGGGGCCTGCGGCCATCATCAGTACCGAGGTGAGACGGGTGTCGTCGGCCAGCAGTTTCATCAGTTCAAGCGCGGTCATCGTAGTTTCCATCTGATTCCCCGGCATCATATATACGGTTTTCCATATATTCAATCCTGTGCTTTCCCTTACGGGCAATGCGAATCCTTGGTAGTGTTACGGCTGAAGCTGAGAAATAAGGTGATTCAAGTGGCAAAACTCGACCTCGTGATTTTCGGAGCCAGCTCTTTCGTCGGTTCAATTCTGGCGCGCTACATCGCCGAACAGTACGGTATTGATGGAGATCTCAAATGGGCTATCGCCGGACGTTCGGAACCTAAACTGCAGAAAGTCCGGGGCAGTCTGGCAAAATATCTGGGGCCTGAAGCGGGCAAACTCGAGATCATCCTGGCCGATGCCTCTGACATGGATGATCTGAAAGAACTGTGCAACCGCACCCGCGTCGTCGTCTCGACAGTAGGCCCTTATGCCCTTTACGGTGAGCCTTTAATCGAAGCCTGTGTCGAGACCGGCACCGACTATTGCGACCTGACCGGAGAACCCCAGTGGATCCGGCGCATGCTGGATAAATACGAAGAACGCGCGAAGGAAAACAGAGCCCGTATCGTACATTGCTGCGGTTTTGACTCCATTCCGTCGGATATGGGGGTCTGGCACCTGCAGCAATTGGCCACCGAAAGAAACGGCGAACCGGCGTACAAGGTAGAGATGCGGGTTAAGGCTGCCAAAGGCGGGCTCTCAGGCGGGACCTTCGCCAGCATGCTGCAGCTGACCGAAGAGGTTCTGGCCGAACCTGAAAAGATGAAAAAAGAACTGGCTGATCCCTATTCCATCTGCCCGGCAGAACACGGTTTTCATACTCATCAGCGCAAAATATTCCTGCCTATGGCGGATGAGTCGTCCCACCGCTGGGCCATTCCCTTCATTATGGAAGCCATCAACACCCGCGTTGTGCACCGCAGCAATGCCCTGCTTGATAAGGCCTACGGTGAAACCTTTCAGTACAACGAAGCCATGCTCACCGGCCAAGGTATCAAAGGCTTCCTGCTGGCCTGGGGTATGAATCTGGGTATTGGTCTGTTTCTGATGACAGCGCTGACCGGTCCCGGCCGCCGTCTGCTGAGTAAACATCTGCTGCCCAAACCGGGACAGGGACCCAGCCCGGCCGCTCAGGAAAAAGGCTTCTTTGATATCCGTTTCTTCGGCTACAGCACGCACGGTGAGCTGATCCGCACCAAAGTCACCGGCGATAAAGACCCGGGATACGGCTTCACTGCGCGTATGCTGGGTGAGGCAGCGGCCTGTCTGGCGCTGGATTTCCATAACCGCGGGCAGAAGAAAGGCGGCCGCGGCGGTTTCTGGACCCCGGCCTCATTACTGGGTGAGCAACTGCTGACCCGCCTGCAGGACAAGGCCGGAATGGTCTTCGAAGAAGTTAAGGACTGAAACTGAGGTAGCTTCTGAGAAGACACTGCGCGCTCGCGCAGTGTCAGTTCTGCCAACGCTGATCGTTGGCTGCTGAGCGCTCCAGCAGGGTCAGTTCATGATCCTGGCGCTCGGCTTCCAGCTCACGGAATAATTCACGGATAGCGACCTGGTCGCCCATTTCGCGGGTCTGGTGTTCCAGCAACAGCAGCATGTCATGCAACTGTTCTTCAATGCGCCTCAGGCGCTGTTCTATGCGGTATTCAAGGTGTGATCGGATGCCCATGTCACCTCCCGTAATCAGTTATGGGGGTACCGTCGGGAATGCTTGGAGTGACAGATCAGTGAATGGTTCAGAAAAGCCCGATGCCTTTACACTGGCTGTTTCAGTACCGGGTAGGCCAGCTCACCCCAGTCTTCATCCGGGTGATGCAGCATGATATTCAGTATTACCGGCAGCAGAGATAACAGCAGTTTGGCCCCTGTTTCTACCTGCTCCCTGTTGACCTGACTGGCGTAGGTTGCGCCACCGCCCAACACCTGATCCTGCAGTACGCTGAGACGTTCCAGTGTGATGCTGAGTAACTCCGGAACTTTCTTGCGGCTCAGGCAGTTCAGTGCTTCGACCGAGGCTTTTTCAAACCCGCTACGCCAGTCACTGACTGAATCAGCGGCGCGTTGCGCCTCCCAGAAAGGCCCATACACATAAGGATTTTTAATCAGCGCTTTCACCGGGCCCGAATAGGTATGCCATAACAAACCATAGAGACTTTGTTCCTGATCAAGCCTTACCAGGCGTTGCATCAGAGGTAAAAAATCCGGAGATTCATTTTGCTGTGCGGTCAGCGCACAGGCATTCAGGCTGATCCAGGCGGTGATGAACTGCAGATCGGTCTGCCCTTCCTGGGCCAGCGCTGCACGCCACCAGCTGATGGCGCGGTGCAAACGGGTGGCATGAGCTTCATGAAAAAGATCACGCTGCTGGCGCAGCTGCTCTTTCAGGCTGTCCGGCGTGATGATCATACCTGTCAGTGACTGCAACCCGAGTGATCGTGAAAATCCACCGCCATGAACAGCCGGGTCTCAGGGAACCGTACCGGATAGGCAACAAAGAAGTGGGTGTCATCCTCCATAGGCCACCAGCAGGAAGCTGCCCGCGGGATTTCGTCGAGCGCCACTTTCTCAATGCAGTACTGCAGATTCATACCCACCGTTTCCGGAAAGTCTTCCGTAAAAGCCGGAGGAAAACCTTCCAGCGCCGTTTCCAGACGGTTTTCATCACTCAGTGACTGCAGCTTTTTCTCCCAGTCACTGTCCTGACTGCATTCGAGCAGAAACTCGGCCAGGTAGTTAGTGTGCTGTTTTTTGATGATGCGGGCTTTTTTCATACGGCGTGTTTTCTCAGATTGTCGGGTTCACAGACAGACGCGTTTACCAGGGCAGCGACTGCCCGTTGGAGTGCCAGAAACGGCCACTGTTATCCAGATTCAGCTCATCAATCCTGGCAGCAATGCCGGACGCAGCCTGTTCGGGTGTGATGTCTCCGCTGAAGTTTACCATGCGGGTCTGAACAAAACCGGGATGAATCTGTGCAACCGCAATGCCCTGCCCTTTCAGATCAATAGCCAGGCTTTTGCCGATGGCATTCAGAGCGGCTTTGGAAGCGCGGTAACCATAGTAGGCACCGGAGGTATTATCCTCAATGGACCCCATGCGGCTGGTGATGTTGGCGACCTTACCACCCTCACCCATCAGCTCTTTGATGTGATAGGTCAGCATCAGCGGTGCCAGGGTATTCACCTCAAACTGTTCGCGGATACTGGCGGTATCCATGTTATCCAGAGTTTCATTGCGGAATACACCAGCGTTGTTGATCAGTACATCCACCGGGCCGTCAATCAGTGCATGAAGTACATTCATCACACCCGGCAGCTGGGTTTCATCTGTCACGTCGATGCCGGCGATGACCTGATCAGCCACCGCTTCAATATCGTCATTGCCTTCGCGGCAGATAGCAGTGACCGAATCACCGCGCGCTTCATACAAGCGGGCCAGCGCCAGACCAATACCGCGGTTTGCTCCTGTAATTATGATGTTTGCCATCGTCTTCCCCAATTGTGTATTCGTGTCCTGCTCTCAGACGGAGAACAGGGCGACAGGTTCAGCACCAACAAAAACGGCCTCACTGTAGGAGGCCGTTGCTGTACCGGAAACGTCAGGCTGGATTTTTATCCGGCCAGTGACGCCCGGTAGTCTGCCATAATCATCTTCAGACGCAGACTCTGCTGCTTAAGCTGCTCTTCCAGCTCATGGTAACGCACACGTACGGACGCGTTTTCCCATTTTTCCTGCAGATGCTTACGGGCCTCTTCCAGTTTCTCGGTATGCTGTTCGGTCCATTCATTCAGCAGATGATGGAATTTGTCGTACTCTTTTTCCAGCAGTTCGCTCCACTTCTCAGTGTTTTCTGCTTTCGCCAGTTTGGCCTGGGCACGCTTGAACTGCATTTTCACCATGGCACGACGGATTTTGAAATCCGGTACGGTACGCAGGTTACTGGCCAGCCCCACCATAGAAGCACCTTTGATGATCCACTTGGTCGGATCCCAGTGGTACCACTTGATGCCGTTACGGTAATCGTTCTGGAAGATGTGGTGGAAGTTGTGATAGCCCTCACCATGAGTAAAGAACGCCAGGAAGTGATTGTCGCGGGCGGTGTTCTCGTCGGTGTACGGCTGGCTACCCCACATGTGCGCCAGTGAGTTGATAAAGAAAGTGACATGATGTGTGATGAACAGGCGGAAGAATCCGGCCAGCAGCAACATGCCCCAGACATCACCAAAGATCAGGCCGAGAAGAATCGGTACGCCGAAGTTCATGCCCATCGCAATCGGCACATAGTACTTGTACTGCCACATCACGATCGGATCTTTCTGCAGATTTTTCACGTTGGCGAAATCAACACGGCTGCTCGGATAATCACGGATCATCCAGCCCATGTGTGAGAACCAGAAACCACGCTTGGCGGAGTACGGGTCTTTTTCCAGATCATCACAATGGCGGTGATGAACACGGTGACCGGAACACCAGTCAAGAATGGTGTTCTGCAGAGCGGCTGCGCCCCACAGCGCAAACCAGAGACGCAGCAGCGGGTGTGCGTCGAAAGAATTGTGCGACCACAGGCGGTGATAACCCCCGGTGATGGCTGTCCCGGTAATGAAAATCAGTACAACAGCAGAAACCCACGCGGATGTATTAAAACCGTGAGCGATGCCATACCAGGGAACTGCGATAGCGACCACGAGTGTGGTCAGGATGAACATGATGGTCGCCGTCCAGTTTACCGGCGCCTTAGTTTGCTGTGCTTTATCTGTCATTGGTCTGTAATACCTGTTAATACACTTCAGAACGCAAAAAGACCGCGCAAAGCGCGGTCTGTCAGATCAGAACATCAGCCACCGAAGTCATCGAGCATAATGTTCTCAGGTTCGACACCCAGATCATGCAACATCTTTATGACAGATTGGTTCATGATCGGGGGCCCGCACATGTAGTATTCACAATCTTCCGGTGCCGGATGATCTTTCAGGTACTGCTCGTAAAGTACGTTGTGAATAAAGCCTGTGAGGCCGGTCCAGTTGTCTTCTGGCTGTGGATCTGACATAGCCACATGCCATACAAAATTGTCATTCTCTGCGGCCAGCTGATCGTACTCATCCTGATAGAAAAGCTCACGCAGTGAACGCGCACCATACCAGAAACTCATCTTACGGTCTGTTTTGATTCGTTTCAGCTGGTCAAAAATGTGTGAACGCATCGGCGCCATACCAGCGCCACCACCGATGAAGACCATCTCTGCGTCGGTCTTCTTGGCAAAGAATTCACCGAACGGACCGTACACAGTCACCTTGTCACCCGGCTTCAGATTGAAGACGAAAGTCGACATGATGCCCGGCGGAATGCCCTTGCTGCCCGGAGGTGGTGTTGCAATACGGATATTGAACTTAACCACACCCTTCTCTTCAGGGTAGTTCGCCATGGAGTAAGCACGGATCGTGGTTTCTTTATTGACGGCTTTAATGTCAAAGAAGCCAAAGCGTTCCCAGTCACCACGATACTCATCTTCGATGTCAAAGTCTGAGAAGTTGATCTCATACGCAGGACATTCCAGCTGAACATAACCACCGGCACGGAAATCAACGCTTTCCCCTTCCGGCAGACGCAGTGTCAGTTCTTTAATAAAGGTAGCGACGTTCGGGTTGGATTCAACGGTAGTTTCCCATTTCTTTACACCGAACACTTCTTCAGGCACTTCAACGGTCATGTCCTGCTTGACCGGAGTCTGACAGGACAGACGCCAGCCTTCGCGGGCTTCACCTTTGGTGAAGTGAGAAGCTTCAGTCGGCAGCATTTCACCACCACCTTCAGTCACCACACACTTACACTGTGCACAGGTACCACCACCACCACAGGCAGAGGACAGGAAAATGCCGTTGGATGCCAGGGTACCCAGCAGTTTGCCACCGGCTTCGGTTTCAACAGTACGCTCACCGTTAATCAGGATTTTGACTTTACCTGAGCTGACCAGCTTGCTCCGCGCACCGAGGATGATGAACACCAGTGACAGTACGATCACGGTGAACATCACAACGCCGAGAATAATTTCAGTTTGCACTATCATCGACTCCTTACAGTGATACGCCAGAGAAGGACATAAAGCCCAGAGACATCAGACCTACGGTCATGAAGGTAATACCCAGCCCCTGCAGGCCCGCCGGTACATCGCTGTACTTCAGCTTCTCGCGGATACCGGCCAGTGCGGTAATGGCCAGGGCCCAGCCCAGACCAGCACCGATGCCGTATACGGTGGATTCAGCGAAGTTGTAATCACGCTCGACCATGAACAGTGACGCACCCATGATGGCGCAGTTCACGGTAATCAGCGGCAGGAATACACCCAGCGCGTTGTAGAGTGCCGGGAAGTACTTATCCAGCACCATTTCCATGATCTGAACGATGGCTGCAATCACACCAATGTAGGTCAGCAGGCCGAGGAAGCTCAGGTCGACGGATGCAAAGTCAGGACTGATCCAGGTCAGAGCACCTTCTTTCAGCAGGTTGGTGTAGATCAGGTTGTTAGCCGGTACGGTGATAGCCAGTACCACAACCACTGCCACACCGAGACCAATCGCAGTCGAGATCTTCTTGGAGATGGCCAGAAAGGTACACATCCCCAGGAAGAAGGCCAGCGCCATGTTTTCAACAAAGACTGCCTTAATCAGCAGACTGATATAGTGTTCCATCAGTGGCCTCCGCTATGTTCAGTGTTCGGCAGAATTTTGTATTCCGCTTTCTCAATCTGGTCTTTCTTCCAGGTACGCAGCACCCAGATAAAACCACCAATAATGAAGAAGGCGGAAGGTGGCAGCAGCAGCAGACCATTGGACTGATACCAGCCACCGTCGGTAACCAGCGGCAGAATCTCAAAACCGAACAGCTTACCGGCACCAAACAGTTCGCGGATGGTTGCTACTGTGATCAATACGATGGAGTAGCCCAGACCGTTACCGATACCGTCGAAGAAGCTCAGAACCGGCGGGTTCTTCATCGCAAAGGCTTCAGCACGGCCCATCACGATACAGTTGGTGATAATCAGACCAACAAATACCGACAGCTTCTTGCTGATGTCGTAGGCATACGCCTTGAGAATCTGATCCACCACGATCACCAGCGATGCGATGATGATCATCTGCACGATAATCCGGATGTTGTTCGGAATGTGATTACGGATCAGGGATACACCAAAGTTGGAGAACGCCGTTACCGAGGTCAGTGCAATACACATCACCAGAGTCACCTGCAGACTGGTGGTGACCGCCAGCGCGGAGCAGATACCCAGAATCTGCAGTGCAATCGGGTTTTTGCTGAAAAGTGGTTCTGTCAGAACAGATTTAATTGTCGACATGTCAGGCCCCCTGTTCTTTCAGTTTGGTCAGCAGGTTGCCGAAGCCACGGTCGCCGACCCAGAAACGTACCAGATTGTTGACACCACGGCTGGTCAGAGTCGCACCGGACAGGCCATCCACCTGATAGGGGTTACCTGCTTCCGCGCCACCTTTAACCACCTTGATGGCCACGTCACCCTGGTCGTCATACAGTTCTTTGCCAACCCACAGTGATTTCCACTTCGGGTTGTCCACCTCACCACCCAGTCCGGGGGTTTCAGCGTGAGAGTAGAAGCCCAGACCAACAACGGTATCCATGTCACCCTGCAGAGCAATAAAGCCGTACAGTGTGGACCACAGACCATAACCGTGAACAGGCAGAATGACCTTTTCGATGGCATCGCCGTTCTTCACGATGTAGATGGCAGCGAACTTCTCTTTGCGTTTGATACTGGCCGGATCGTTCTCCGGTTTCAGAGCTGCAGACAGTTCCGGCATTTTGGACGACTTCTTCTGGTCGAAGTTGTCGACGCTCAGGCCAGCATCTTTGATTTCCTGCAGTTCAGCGTCGGTCGCAAAACGACCGGCTTCAATGTTCACGATACGCGTGGTGATCTTGGATTTGAACTGTTCCGCAACCGGTTTGCCCGCTTCGTACAGATCAGCCGCCTGCAGAACGGCAATACGCTTGTCGTTGGCTTTGTTCAGGTTCTGCTGATCACGCAGCCCCACCGCGGCACCGGCCACAATGACAGAACACACCAGACACAGCAGAATCGCGACAAAAAGGGTTTTCTGAATACTGTCGTTATTAGCTGACACGGGCGATCCTCCGTTTGATGTTGGCCTGCACCACAAAGTAATCAATCAGTGGTGCGAACAGGTTGGCGAACAGAATCGCCAGCATCATACCTTCCGGGAAGGCCGGGTTGATCACACGGATCATAATGACCATGCAGCCGATCAGAGCACCGAAGAACCATTTACCTTTGTTGGTCATGGACGCCGACACAGGGTCGGTCGCCATAAAGAACATACCAAAGGCGAAACCACCCACAACCAGATGCCAGTACCAGGGCACGGCAAACATCGGATTGGTATCAGAACCGGTAGCGTTCAGCAGCAGAGAGCTGGCGACCATACCGATCATCACACCAGCAACGATACGCCAGGAAGCAATCTTCATCACCAGCAGTACACCACCACCGATGATCAGAGCCAGTGTGCTGACTTCACCCATGGAGCCCGGGATCATACCCAGGAAAGCGTCCATCCAGCTGATGCCGGCATCCATTATGCCCTGAACACCACTTTCAGCAGCCAGACCCAGAGGGGTTGCGCCAGTGAAACCGTCTGCAGCTGTCCATACCGCGTTACCGGACATGTTGGCCGGATACGCAAAGAACAGGAAAGCACGGCCGGTCAGAGCCGGGTTCAGGAAGTTTTTACCGGTACCACCGAAAATTTCTTTACCGATGACCACACCAAAAGAGATACCCAGAGCGACCTGCCACAGTGGAATGGTCGGCGGCAGGGTCAGGGAAAACAGCACCGAAGTCACGAAGAAACCTTCGTTCACTTC
>DBNK01000036.1:110424-110686 GCA_002298335.1 Thalassolituus sp. UBA674 | reverse complement strand
TCTCCTGTGTCTACCAATTCCACCACCCGGGCTCAGGCGCCGATTCTGGCGGATCAGACAGGAGATGTCTGAAACAGTGGAGGCGCGACCCGGAGTCGAACCGGGCTACGTGGATTTGCAATCCAGTGCATAACCGCTTTGCTATCGCGCCGATTCTTCGTTGTGAAGACTGAGCAGAGGATGCTCCAGAAACTTACACCAACAGAAAAACGTTGGAGCGGGAAACGAGATTCGAACTCGCGACCCCAACCTTGGCAAGGTT
>DBNK01000036.1:107497-110122 GCA_002298335.1 Thalassolituus sp. UBA674 | reverse complement strand
CGACCCCAACCTTGGCAAGGTTGTGCTCTACCAACTGAGCTATTCCCGCTTAAGTGCTGCGCATTGTAATTTACGCCGCCGATTAGTCAAGCATTTTATCTTACATTTTAGGGACTTAGCCCACCCGCCCGGATTTACGTTGCCGTCAGGAGTTTCTCAGTTCGGGCCAGGCGGCTTTGAGGTAGACCAGCATGGACCAGAACGTCAGACCTGTGGCAATAACCAGAGCAATATCTCCGGCAATGTTCAGCCAGGAGTCATCAGCCGCCCCCAGCAGGACGATAATGGCAATCATCTGGGATGTAGTCTTGATCTTCCCCAGTTGACTGACAGCAACTTCGGCGCGTTTGCCAAGTGATGCCATCCATTCACGTAACGCCGAAATAACAATCTCACGCACAATGATGATGATCACCATCAGAGTAATCCACAGCTGGGCAAAGTGCCCTGCCAGTAATATCAGAGCAACCGAGACAATAATCTTGTCGGCTACGGGGTCCAGGAATGCACCCAGAGCCGTTGCCTGATTCCAGCGACGCGCCAGGTAACCATCAAACCAGTCGGTGATGGCAGCAATACCAAACACAGCAGCCGACCAGAGACGCATGGAATCATCCGGCCAGCAGAACAACACCACCATAATCGGAACCATGAGTATCCGGCTGAAGGTCAGCATGTTAGGCAGATTCATGGGGGTACTACTCCTGTTCTTCACCATGCAGGGTTGCAAAGATTTTCGCGGCCAGTGCCGTGCTGATACCGGGGACTTTTTCAAACTCATCCCGGGGTGCCCCGCGCATATTACGCAGACTGCCAAAATGAAGCAAAAGCTCTCTTCGCCTTTTCGGGCCGACGCCGGGCAAAGTCTCCAGTTCTGATTCTGAACGTTTTTTTGCTCTCTGTTTGCGGTGGCCGGTAATGGCAAAACGGTGAGCCTCATCACGTACGTGTTGCAGCAGGCGGAAACCTTCGTGATGGGCATCGGGGATCAGCGGCGTTCTATCGGACGCAAACCAGAGATATTCCCAGCCACTTTTGCGGGTCGTACCTTTGGAGATGCCGAGTAAAACCACAGAGGTTATCTGTAACTCCTCCAGCACCTGACGGATACGCCCTACCTGTCCTTTGCCACCATCAATCAGCAGCAGTCCGGGCAGGTCGTTCTGTTCAAGCAGCCGCGTCAGGTGGCGGCGCACGGCGTCTTCCAGAGCGGCATAGTCGTCCCCTGCAGTCACTCCGCGAATGGAAAAACGACGGTAGCGGGATTTATCAAGTCCGTCTGCTGTGTAGACAACGCAGGATGCATAGGTCGCCTCCCCCTGCGAATGGCTGATGTCAAAGCACTCGATGCGCTTCGGCGTTTCTTTCAGCTTCAGCAGTTCGGCAACTTTATCCAGCTTGCCGGCCGCCGCCTGCATTCCGGACAGGCGCGACTGAATGGCTGTGCGGGCGTTTTCCGTGGCCATGGCCAGCCATTGGCGACTGTCACCACGTTGCCCTCGCTGATGTTTCATCCGTGAGCCGCGCTCCTGCAATACCGCCAGTAACGGCGCCGTGAGATCGGTGTCGATATCAGCGATCAGTACATCAGGAGTGCCTTCGCCGCTGTGGTCGTTCAGATAGAACTGCTCCAGAAAACCGGTGAGCAGTTCTTCATCGCTATCGCCTGCAGGGTTGCCGGGGAAAAAACTTTGCGAGTTGGTCAGTCTGCCCTGCCGGAATGTCAGCCGTTGCAGGCAGGTTGTCGCCTGCCAGTTAACGATGACCCAGACATCACTGTTATGACTGCCACTCTCGACCCGTTGCTGCTCCTGGATCTGGCGCAGAAATTCGGTTCTGTCGCGCAGCTCTGCCGCAGTCTCAAATTCGAGATTGGCCGATGCTTCTTCCATGGCGGTCTGCAGTTCGCGGATCAGCTCGGTGGATTTGCCTTCGAGAAACTTCTCGGAGCGCACAATATCCCGGTGATAGTCCTCAGCAGAGATCAGCCCGACACAGGGGGCCGAGCATCGCTGAATTTCGTACTGCAGGCACGGACGGCTGCGGTGATTGAAATAACTGTCTTCACAGTTGCGTAGTCGGAACAGGCGCTGCAGGTGATTGAGGGTCTCGCGCACGGCCGCCGAAGACGGGTACGGTCCGAAGTAGCGGCCATCCTTGCGCCGTTTGCCCCGGCGGTAAGCCAGCAATGGAAACTCGTGCTGACTCAGGTGGACGTACGGGTATGATTTGTCATCTTTCAGCAGGATGTTGTAAGGCGGCCGGTGCTGCTTGATCAGGGTCTGCTCAAGAATCAGGGCTTCGGCCTCGCTGGCCGTCACCGTGATGTCGATATGATCAATCCGGGATACCAGCGCAACGGTTTTGGCGTTCAGGCCGCGGGCGCGGAAGTAGCTGGAGACCCGGTTCTTGAGGTTGCGAGCCTTGCCCACGTACAAGAGTGCACTTTCGCTGTCGTACATGCGGTACACGCCGGGGCGGCGGGTCAGCGACTTAAGGAAACTCTGAATGTCAAAGCCGGACATCAGCTTCCTTCGTTGGGGTTTACCAGGCCGTAACGCAGGGCCATGTGTGTGAGTTCTACATCGCTGCTGATATTGAGCTTCTCGAAGATGCGGTAGCGGT
>DBNK01000036.1:106405-107192 GCA_002298335.1 Thalassolituus sp. UBA674 | reverse complement strand
CTTCTCGAAGATGCGGTAGCGGTAGCTGTTGACGGTTTTCGGGCTGAGGAACAGCGCTTCGCCAATCTGCTGAACTTTCTGGCAGTTCACAATCATGAGGGCAATCTGTAATTCGCGCTCCGACAAAACCTCAAACGGAGATTCTGCTTCCGATTCAAACGGCCGCAGCGCCATGCGCTGAGCAATCTCGGGGCTGATGTATTTCTGACCGGACTTTACTTTGATGATAGCGCGGAGCATTTCATCGGCGTCAGCACCTTTGGTGATGTAGCCGGAAGCGCCCATTTTCAGCAGGCGTGAGGCATAGGGGTTGTCATCCGAGACTGTCACAGCAATCACCTGTGCATCTGGCTGATTGTGCAGGATCTTGCGGGTGGCCGCCATGCCACCGATGCCCGGCATATGGATGTCCATCAGGATGATATCAGGCTCAATCTCTTTGGCCATGCGCACGGCATCCTCTCCGGAACCGGCCTGCCCGACCACGTCGATCATCCCCGTATCATCCAGCAGACGACTGATTCCTGAGCGCACCAGCTCATGATCATCCACGACTAATACACGGATCACAGAAGAACCTCACACGGTTTGCCAGCCTGGCAGAACAGGCCCGCTTTTTCTTGTTTAACAGGCGTACTGTATCCGTAAAACCTGTATGGGGAAAGGGTCTGAAAATCCTTCAGATATAAAAAAAGCCAGTTTGCACTGGCTTTAAGAATTTGGCGGAGGGATAGGGATTTGAACCCTAGATACGCTATTAACGTATGCCGGTTTTCAAGACCGGTGC
>DBNK01000036.1:65608-106075 GCA_002298335.1 Thalassolituus sp. UBA674 | reverse complement strand
TTTCAACCGCTCAGCCATCCCTCCGGAAGGCGCATATATTATCTTTTAAAATGGGCACGTCAACTTTTTTTGTAAAATCAAACAACTAGGGCAGAAAATGTACAGCAGCGATGACTTTGGAAGAGACCATGACGCGTCAGCTGTTTCAAACCCGGGCATCTGACTTTAGAATTGCCTGATATCCGACAATACCACTGTGCCAGTCCTGAGATGCCCGCGTTCACTCTGTTGATTACCAGCTCCCCTTTTACCGGCGACCGGCATCAGCTGGCACTGCGCTTTGCGCAACAGGCGGCAAAGCAGGAATCTCTGCTGCGGGTGTTCTTTTATGGCGATGCTGTATTGGCTGCCAACCGCAATCAACAGGCTCCGCAAGGACAGGAAAACATCGCCACCCTGTGGTCGGAATTTGCGGCGCAGACCGGAGTACCTCTGATCTGCTGCATTGCCAACAGCCTGCGCCGTGGCCTGAGCGATGCGACAGAGCGTGACCGCTATCAGCTCCGGGATGACTGCCTGCATCCGGCGTTCTGCCTTGCCGGCCTGGGTGAAATGGCCGAAGCCAGCCTCGACAGCGAACGGATCGTACAATTCTGATGAGTCTGCCCCTGCTGATACACATCACCACCCCGCCCACGCCGGACTGTGAAGCTCTGGAGTACGCTCTGGCCATGGCGGCGTTTGATCTGGATGTGCGGGTGTTGTTCAGCGGCCGGGGCCTTTATTGGCTGACGGCCGGGCAGCAGCCACGCAAGCCTGCGGGGAAGAACCCTGAGAAACTGCTGGCGGCCCTGCCCATGTATGGCATTGATGAAGTGGCCCGGATCTCAGGGTCTGTGATGGGTGACGTCCCCTTTGATGACGAACGTTTCCCGGCACTGAAAGATCCCGCCGCGTGGATCGCCGGGCGTCAGGTGGTGACTTTCTGATATGACGACATTGCATCTGATTCTTGCGTCTTCCGCATCGGGTATCGCAGCGTTACCTGAGTTGACTGCACCGGGTGATGCCATTCTGCTGGCTTCCGACGGCTGCTACCTGTTCCCGGAGATTCCGGACTCCGTACCTTGCTATGTACTGAGTCAGGATGCCGCGGTGCGTGGCCTGAGTTATCCGCAGGACGTCCGCCTGATCCAGGATGAAGAATGGCTGAACCTTACCCTCTCCTTCGATAATCAGGTGAGCTGGCTGTGATCGCAACGGACAAGGACGGGTTTCTGCTCCATCTCGCCGACTGGTCACCGGAGGTGGCCTCCGAGCTGGCTGCCGGTGAGCAGATCATCCTGAGTGATGCGCACTGGGAAGTGCTCTATGCACTGCGTGACTTTTACGCTGAGTTTGATCTGTCTCCGGCCATGCGCCCGCTGACCCGCTACCTCAAAGATAAGCTGGGCGCTGATAAAAGCACCAGTATTTACCTGATGACACTCTTTCCCGGCAGCCCCGCCAAGCTGGCGGCAAAAATTGCCGGACTGCCCCGGCCGGAGAACTGCCTGTGAACAAACACCCTCTCGCTGATTACGTGCGCATTCTGGCCCGTGGCAAAAATGCCAGCCGCAACATGACGGCAGAAGAAGCCGAATTCACCATGAGCCACTTTCTGTCGGGAGACTACGCTCCTGAGCAGTTGGGTGCGGTGCTGATGCTGTTACGGGTTCTGGAAGAAACACCGGATGAGATTGCAGGCTTTGCCCGGGCGATCAACCCCTGCTGGCCGGAGGGCGCGCAGAACTTTGATCTGGTCTGGTCCAGCTATGCGGGCAAGCGCCGTCAACCTATGTGGTGGATGCTGTCCGCCCTGCTGCTGACGCAGATGGGCTACCGCATACTGGTACACGGCACCCTGGCCCATACGGAGGGGCGCGTTTATTCCCATGAAGTATTCAACGCACTGGGTTTGCCCGCGGTAACCCGGGAGTCTCTGGCTGCAACCACAGACGCTCTGGTATACCTGCCCTGCGCTGAAATTCACTCCAGTCTGCAGCAATGGCTGGGCCTGAAGGCCATTCTGGGCGTGCGCTCACCGGTAAATACCATTCTGAAAACCATTGCGCCAGAAGGTGTACCTGCGGTTCAGGGCATTTTTCATCCGAACTATAAAAACATACATCTCGGAGCAGCTGAGCTGAATCAGGATGATGCCATGGTGATCAAAGGTGAAGGTGGGGAGTTTGAAGTGAATCCGGAGCGTCGTTGTGTGGCCAGCTTCCGTTTCCATGATGCCTCAGGTGACATCGAAATCCTGAATGAAGCCAGCCATTACGCCGAAAAGCCGGAAACGCCCGATCCACAACTGCTAAAACAGTTCTGGCAGGGAGACTATTCCAGTGACTACGGCCAGGCAGCCGTGTTGAACACCGCAGCGCTGGCACTGTGTACCATCCGCCGCAGTTCCGATCTCGACAGCGCGCTCAGTGATTGCCGCGCCGCCTGGGACCGCCGAGACATCAGCCTGCTCTCCTGAGCAGACTGATAAGGCTTCTATGCTCTATTGAAAGGCCGCTCAGCGCCAGCTGAGCTTCTCTCTGAGCGTAACCACAGATCCGACGATTGTCAGGGTCGGTGCATGAATCTCCCGTCCTTCGACATACCCCGGCATACTTGCCAGTGTGCCGGTGTGCACCTTCTGATCCGGCAGAGTCCCCTTTTCTACCAGAGCAACCGGTGTATCAGCCGGCATGCCATGAGCAATCAGCTGTTCGCAGATGTATGGCAAGCCAACCAGTCCCATATAGATAACCAGAGTCTGAGAAGGATGAATCAGCTCATTCCACGGCAGGTTGCAGGTGCCATTGCGCAGATGGCCGGTGACAAAGCGTACGCTCTGGGCATGATCGCGATGCGTCAGCGGAATGCCGGCGTAAGACGCGCAACCACTGGCGGCGGTAATACCCGGTACCACCTGAAAGGGAATACCGGATGCTGAAATCTGCTCGATCTCCTCACCACCGCGCCCGAAAATAAAGGGGTCGCCGCCTTTTAAGCGCAGAACACGCTTGCCCTTCAGGGCTTCATCAACCAGCAGCTGATTGATGTCATCCTGTGGTACGGCATGATCGCTGCGGGCTTTGCCGACATAGAATTTCTCAGCAGCAGCGGGCAGAAGATCAATAATGCGCTCACCGACCAGGCGGTCATAAAAAACCACGTCTGCCATCTGGATCAGGCGCAGGGCGCGGAACGTCAGCAGGTCCGGGTCGCCGGGGCCTGCTCCAACCAGAAACACTTCGCCACGGTCCGGTTCTTTTCCGGACAGCAGGTCATCAGTAATGGCCTGAGCAATATCCGGGCGCCGGGCCAGAATCTGCTCCGGTGCCTGAGAACGCATCCATTGCCGCCAGAAATTGGCACGGTCGTGCTGGCTGCCCTCGCTGCGCAGCCTGGAACGCAGATCTTCCATCCAGCGCGCCAGTATGGAGTAATCCTGAGGCAGAAAGGCTTCGATCCGCTCCCGCACGCTGCGGGTCAGAGCCGGTGTAGCTCCGCTGGTCGAGATGGCAACAGTCAATGGTGAGCGGTCGACCACGGCCGGAAATATGAAATCATTACCGTCCGGTTCGTCGGTACGGCACACCAGTGCTCCGGCTTGCCGTGCGCGTTGCGCCTGCAGGGCGTTGACCTGTTCGTCGTCGGTTGCCAGCACCACGTAACTGCCCGCCTGATAGATTTCATCAGTACCCGCAGGGCGCAATTCAAGCGTCAGCTTCCCTTCACTGGCCAGCACCTGAATGTCATCAGTCACGGATGGGGCAATAACAGTGACCGAGGCCCCGGAGGCAACCAGAGTTCGGACCTTGCGCGCCGCCACCTGGCCACCGCCGATGATGATAAAGACACAATGACTGCCATTCAGCACCAACGGCAATGTCATCATGCGCAGATCACCTCAAGGCCGCCCATATAAGGCTGCAGGGCGGCCGGAATACGGATACTGCCATCGGCCTGCTGATAATTTTCCAGAATGGCGACGAGTGTGCGGCCAACGGCAAGACCTGAGCCATTGAGGGTATGCAACAGCTCCGGTTTACCGGTTGCCGGGTTGCGCCAGCGGGCTTGCATGCGACGTGCCTGGTAGTCACCGAATGTGCTGCAGGAAGATATCTCACGGTACTTCTGCTGCCCGGGCAGCCATACTTCGAGATCGTAGGTTTTGGCGGCCGAGAAGCCCAGATCACCACCACAGAGAATGACCTTGCGGTAAGGCAGCTCCAGCTTCTGCAGGATAGCTTCAGCGTGGCTGGTCAGTTCTTCCAGTGCGGCGTCGGATTGGTCAGCATGCACAAATTGCACAAGCTCAACTTTGTCGAACTGATGCTGACGGATCATGCCGCGTGTATCCCGGCCATACGAGCCTGCTTCACTGCGGAAGCACGGCGTGTGAGCCACTTTCTTCACCGGCAATGCAGTGTCATTCACCGCATCACGCAGCAGGTTGGTCACCGGCACTTCCGCGGTGGGAATCAGGTAGAGATCTTTATCGCCCTGAGCCTGAGGAATGCGGAACAGGTCTTCCTCAAACTTCGGCAGCTGGCCAGTGCCTTCCAGTGCCTGGCGGTTGACCAGATACGGTACGTAGGTTTCTTCGTAGCCGTGTTCTTCCGTATGAGTATCCAGCATGAACTGAGTAATGGCCCGGTGCAGGCGGGCGATCTTGCCGCTCATCACCGCAAAACGGGATCCGGCAACCAGGGCACCCGCATCGAAATTGAGGCCGAAAGGCTCGCCCAGATCGACATGATCCTTAGGCTCAAAGCTGAATGTGCCCGGGGTGCCCCACTTCAGCACTTCAACGTTGTCGTCTTCATCGGCACCGGCCGGGACATCGGCATGAGGTACGTTCGGAATGCCCAGCATCAGCTCTTTAAGCGCGGCTTCGGCGTCTTTTGCCGCGATTTCCGCCTTGCTGATGTCTTCGTCGATGCCACCCATAACCTTGGCTTTGGCTTCATCAGGGGTCATGCCCTGACCGATCAGCATGCCAATCTGCTTGGAGGCTTTTTTCTTTTCGGCCTGCAGGGTCTGGGCCTGGGTCAGTGCCGTCTTGCGCGATTCATCCAGAGCCAGGAATTGCTTGTCATCCAGTGCATAGCCTTTTCTGGCCAGTGCTTCTTTAACGTCCGCGAGATTGTCGCGGATAAATTTAATATCCAGCATTGTTTTCTTATATCACCGATTTTGATAACCACATGCCCGCCAGCGTAGCCAGCAGGCAACCACCGACACTGACGCCGGCGTAGAGTGCGAAGGTGCCGAAACGCCCCTGTTCAATAAGCAGCAGGCTATCCAGCGAAAAGGTTGAGAAGGTTGTGAAGGCCCCCAGGAAACCGACCATCATCAGTGGGCGGTACCAGCTGCTGCCAAGCTGTTGCTCGACCAGCCAGACATACAGCATGCCAATCGCAAATGAACCCAGAAGATTGGCAATGAGCGTGCCGTAGAAGAAAGAGTGCTCTATAAAACGCGACGTCAGTGTTACTACGCTATAACGTGCCATGGCACCCAGCGCACCACCGGCGGCTACCCACAGATAGGCCATTTACTGCTCTCCTTCTGACTCGTCGGAATATCTCTGCTGAGGACTGGCGGCATTCTGCTGCCTGAGATAGGCGAGTTTATCAGAGATTTTCTGCTCCAGCCCATACGGAGTCGGCTGGTAAAGCCGGGTATGAGCCAGTTCGGGCGGAAAATAATTCTCTCCGGCCGCAAATGCACCGGGTTCATCGTGGGCATAGCGGTAGCCTGCCCCATAATCCATATCCTGCATCAGGCGCGTAGGCGCATTGCGGATGTGCATGGGAACGTCATAACCCGGAGTTTCCTGTACCAGCTTGCGTGCCGCTTTGTAGGCGGTGTACACGGCATTGCTTTTCGGGGCGCAGGCAATGTAGACAATGGCCTGAGCGATGGCCAGCTCCCCTTCCGGACTGCCAAGACGCTCCTGAGTGTCCCAGGCGGAAGTACACAGGCTGAGTGCACGCGGATCTGCATTCCCTATGTCTTCACTGGCCATACGGACTACCCGGCGGGCAATGTACAGTGGGTCGCAGCCGCCATCCAGCATGCGGGCGTACCAGTACAGGGAGGCGTCAGGATCAGAGCCGCGCACGGATTTATGCAGGGCGGAAATCTGTTCGTAAAAGAGGTCGCCACCTTTATCAAAGCGACGGAAGCTGTCGGTCAGAACAGCCCGCACATCGTCTTCACTGAGCGGCTGATTGCCATTCAGTTGCAGCGCCTGCTCCAGCAGATTCAGCGAACGCCGGGCGTCACCGTCGGCAGCTTTGGCCAGGATCTGCAGTGCTTGCAGATCACTCTGACTGACGCCCTGTTCGCTCAGGCCGCGTTGCAGAACGGTCAGCAATTCATCGTCGGTCAGTGCCTTAAGGACGCATACCTGCGCCCGGGACAGGAGTGCGTTATTCAGTTCGAACGACGGGTTTTCCGTAGTGGCGCCGATAAAAATGAAGGTGCCGTCTTCGACATAGGGCAGAAACGCATCCTGCTGGGATTTATTGAAGCGGTGAACCTCATCAATAAACAGCAGGGTTTTGCGTCCTTCCGCTGCAGCTTGACGGGCCTGGGACACAGCTTCGCGTATCTCTTTAACGCCCGACATGACAGCGCTGAGTGAAAGAAAACGTGCGTCAATGTGACGGGCAATCAGCCGCGCCAACGTCGTTTTACCAACCCCCGGCGGCCCCCAGAAGATCAGGGAATAGATCTGACCTGATTCAAGGGCGCGCCGCAGCGGCGTCCCCGGACCGATCACCTGTGCCTGACCCACATAATCATCAAGGCTGGCTGGCCGCAGACGCGATGCCAGCGGCTCGTAGGGTTTCTGGTCGCCGAAGAGGTCAGCGGCCATGACGACCGTCAATCACATCGACTCCTTCAGGGATGTCGAACTGAAAGGCTGCACTGTCAGTGCCCTGATTGATCTGCATGCCGGAGAAAGTGATTTCAGTAATCTGCCCTGTGGCATCGAAAATACGCATCGCCGACAGACGGTCACCGCGGTAATCGAATTCGAGATAATCAAACAGCTGACTGTTGTCTTTGGGAATCAGCTGATAACGGTCTGTGCTGCCTGTCTGTGTTTCTGAGACAACATAGTTGGCGCTGATTTCTGACGTGTCGCCACTGAGCAGCAGTGCCGGAGTGTCCTGCAGGCGCTGCTCCAGTTCACGGATGCTGACCTGCTCCAGGTCCATGTCGTAAATCCACACGACCTTGCCATCTGAAACCACAAGTTGCTCGTAGGGCGGATTGGTCTGCCAGCGCATTTTTCCGGGCCTGGCGACGGTCAGGGTTCCGCTGAGCGACTGCAGTACATTCCCCGACGGGTCTGCAGTGACCTGGGTGAATCCGGCTTCCATATCGGTCACCTTTTCAAGGTGCCCTATAAAGTGGTCCTGCGATGTGTTGGCCTGCACCAGACAACTGGTAAGGCCGAGCGACAGAACCAGAAGTCCCTGCCTGAATATATTCATAGATGTCCTGATAGATCAGTTGATGCCGGGCGGTGGTCCGGCGAGTACTTCCCGCGAGCCGTTATGGGCCGGTGGCGACACCACTCCGGCTGCTTCCATGCTCTCGACCAGGCGGGCTGCACGGTTGTAGCCAATACGCAGCTTGCGCTGTACCGATGAGATGGAGCATTTGCCGCTTTCGGTGACGAAGGCAACGGCCAGATCAAACAGATCATCCTGTTCGCCGCCCTCTTCTCCGGCTCCGCCTGCCCCGGGGAGCATTCCGTCCTCACCGACCTGTGTGATTTCTTCGATGTAATCCGGTTCCCCACGCTGCTTCCATTCTGCGACAACACGGTGAACTTCATCATCGTCCACAAAAGCGCCATGAACCCGTTCCGGCAAGGCATTGCCCGGCGGCATAAACAGCATGTCACCATGACCAAGCAGCTGCTCTGCCCCGCCCTGATCAAGAATGGTGCGGGAGTCGATTTTTGACGAAACCTGGAAGGCGATCCGGGTCGGGATATTGGCCTTAATCAGACCCGTAATCACATCCACCGACGGGCGCTGGGTGGCCAGAATCATGTGAATACCCGCAGCACGGGCCTTCTGCGCAATACGGGCAATGAGCTCTTCCACTTTCTTGCCGACGATCATCATCATGTCAGCAAACTCGTCGATGACGATGACGATGTATGGCAGAGGCTCCAGCGTCGGCGGTGTCGTGTCGAACGATTCTGTGATGTTCCAGAGCGGGTCAGGAATTGGCGTTCCCGCATCTATGGCATCGTTCACTTTCTTGTTATAGCCGGCGATGTTACGGACGCCCATGGCTGACATCAGCATATAGCGGCGTTCCATTTCGGCAACCGACCAGCGCAGGCTGCTGGCGGCTTCTTTCATGTCGGTGACCACGGGTGTCAGCAGATGCGGGATGCCCTCATACACAGACAGTTCCAGCATTTTCGGGTCAATGAGGATCAGGCGTACTTCTTCCGGAGTGGCCTTGAACAGCAGACTCAGGATCATGGCGTTCACGCCGACGGATTTACCCGAGCCCGTGGTACCGGCAACCAGCAGGTGTGGCATGCGCGCCAGATCGGTGATCACAGGGTTGCCCGCGATGTCATGACCCAGGGCCATGGTCAGCGGCGATTTTGATTTGTCGTAATCCTGTGACTGCAGCACCTCGGACAGAGCCACCACTGCCCGGTCTTCGTTAGGGACTTCAATGCCCATCACGGTTTTGCCCGGGATAACTTCCACGACACGCACGCTGACCATGGCCATGGAGCGGGCCAGATCTTTGGCCAGATTCGAGATCTTACTGGCCTTTACGCCGGGCGCCGGCTGGATTTCAAAGCGGGTGATCACGGGCCCCGGAGCAACCGCAGTTACTTCAATTTTGACGCCGAAATCGGCCAGCTTCTGCACGATAAGACGGGACATCTCGCGCAGACGCTCCGGTGAGAAGCCCGGCTTCTGATTGGTGCGCGGCGGATCAAGCACACTGATGGACGGCAGCGGTTGCGGCGATTTGAATAAACTGCCCTGTTGCTCACGGCGTGCCCGCTCACTCGGGGCGCTCTCACGTTTTTCCAGAGGTTGAATCGGGATATCAGCCTCCACCGCCGGTGCTGCTTCGGCTTTCGGTTTCGGCTTGGCGGTTATTTTGCCCACAGGCTGCGCGGGATGAAGATCATCGTCGTCATCCAGGGTGTTCCAGGGTGGCAGATCGTTCAGATCATCCAGTTCTTCCTGCCAGTCAGCGGATGGGGCAGCCACTGGCAGGCCAGATTCTTCTGTTTCTTTCTTACCTTTGTCTTTACCCCTGACCCAGGGCAGCAGACGCCGGGCGGGTTTCTCTTCAGACTCTGAATGGTCACTTAAGCTGGCTATTGGAGGAGCAGGCTTTTCAGCTGCCGCTGACTGAGGATGTTCTGGTTTCTTACGGAACAGGTACTGTACAAAACTGAGCACGGCACCGCCCACCCGTTCAAAGAAGTGCAGCCAGGAGAACTCCAGAAACAGGACCGAGCCAAGGGCCAGAATAACGGTCAGGGTAACCGCGCTTCCGGCAAAGCCGAGCAAAGGAATCAGGCTGCTGGAAATAAGGTCTCCGGCAACACCTCCGGGGCCTGCGGGCAGTTGCATCGTCTGCCATATACTCATGGACGCCAAACCGGACAGAGCCGCGAGTGTCAGCAGTAATCCGGCTGTGCGTACCCACCAAGGCAGATCGTTTGCCGTAGATGCGCCGCGACGCAACAGCAGCCATACTTTGGCAAGGATCAGTGCCGGGAAGGCGTAGGCCAGAAAGCCCAGCAGGTGAAACAGCAGGTCGGACAGCCAGGCGCCCACCTGTCCGGCAAGATTGGTGACCGGCTCCCGGCCCTCGACTGACCAGGCAGTGTCTTCAGGGTTATAGCTGAAAAGAGAAATAAACAGCAGCAGGCAGCCGAGAAAGAGAAGCAGAAAAATGACATCATGCTTCTTCTGACGGTGTTTCAGCGGCGAGACGTCTTGCTCAGCTTGCTTGGTAGGCAAGATAATGTCCTGATATCCATAGAATAAAGTTCGATTCTATCACGCTTAACGGTCATAAATGGAAGCTGAAAACCAGCCAGTTTATTACAGTTTTCCGGTCTTTCCGGATACCTCGGAAGCCCTGAGCGAGCCGCCGGGCCTTCTGGCGTCCGGAGGATCAGTCACACCCACCTGGTTGCAGGCGGCGTATTCGCATGGAATCTTTCCCTGGAATGATCCGGATGACACGCGCCTGTGGTGGTCGCCGGTTCCCAGAGCTGTGATTACTCCTGCTACCTTTCATGTTCCCCGCTCAGTGGCCAAAGAGTGCCGTCGCAGCAGCCTGCGGATCACCACGAATATGGCATTCCGGGAGGTCATGCTGGGCTGCGCAGGGCCAAGGCTGCATGAATCCGGCACCTGGATAGACAACGACATACTGCAGAATTATCCCCGCCTGGCTGAATCCGGACGGGCTCTGAGTGTGGAGTGCTGGAATACCCGGGGAGAGCTGGCCGGTGGCTTTTACGGGCTGCTGATCGGACACGCCTTGTTTGGGGAGTCCATGTTTTCGAGGGAATCCGGGGCATCCAAAGTGGCTTTTGCCACCGCCGCTCCCGTTCTGTTCCGTCTGGGAGTCCGTATGATTGACTGTCAGATGAAGACCGGGCATCTGGCGCGCTTCGGTGTGTGTGAGCTGGATCGCCGGGAATTTGAAGCTTTACTGCGTGAATCTGTAGCGCAACCACCTGTACCACCACTGCCCGGGGTGCTCAAATGAAAACCCTTATGCTGTATACGCCGTCAGAGACTCACGAATGTGGTTATCTTGATGACCGGCAGGCCCGCAGTCAGTATGTTGACCCGCGCCTGCACCTGAGTCCGGAAGAGCTTAACGCACTTAACCGTATGGGCTTCCGCCGCAGCGGTCGTCTTCTCTACCGGCCGGACTGCCCCGGGTGCCAGGCCTGCGTTCCGGTACGCCTGAGGGTTGAGGAAATGGTCTTTGGCCGTAACTTCAGAAAACTCCTGAACAGGGCTGCAGGCTGGCAGCTTTCTGTGTCTGATCCAGTCACCGACCTCGGGCACTACCGCCTTTATGAGCGTTACATCACCGAGCGTCACAGTGACGGGGATATGTACCCGCCGTCGACCCAGTCATTTCAGGAGTTTCTGGTCGACAGTTTCGGAACCACGCGATTTCTGAATGCGCACCACCAGGGCAAGCTCATTGCGACCATGGTGTTTGATACCTTTGATGACGGGCTGTCGTCCGTGTACTGCTTTTTTGATCCGGATTACGAGTCGTATTCGGTTGGGACTGTGATGATTCTGAGACTCAGCCAATTGGCTCTGGCTCTGGATAAGCCATTCAATTACCTGGGGTTTCGGGTGGAGGGATGCCGCAAAATGGAATACAAAACCCGCTTCAGGCCTCTGGATGCTTTTATCAGTGGGGTATGGCAGCCAACAGACCGGGATTGACTTTGCTATCTCCTGTCATTTGAGGCAGAATGCGCGCCTCTGAATACTTTTTCAACAGGTGACGAATGGCAAAAGACGATCACATTGAGATGGAAGGCGAAGTAATTGATACCCTTCCAAATACAATGTTCCGGGTTAAGCTTGAGAACGGTCACGTTGTGACTGCCCATATCTCAGGCAAGATGCGTAAGAACTATATCCGTATTCTGACGGGCGATAAGGTGAAGGTTGAACTGACTCCTTATGACCTCAGCAAAGGCCGGATCACTTACCGCGCCCGCTAATGCCTTCTCAGGCAGGGCATCACTGCCCTGCCGTCTGAGACCCGGTATCAGGCCGGAACGGTTTCAGGAATTTCCAGCGTCAGCTCTCCGTCAGACACCAGAACATCCACATCACCACCTTTGCTCAGTTCACCGAACAGGATTTTCTCAGCCAGTGGCTTTTTGATCTTGTCCTGAACCAGACGGGCCATTGGTCGTGCACCCATTTTCTCGTCGTAGCCGTGTTCACCCAACCAGGCGCGGGCTTCTTCAGAGACATGCAGCATCACGGCCTTATCGTCCAGTTGAGCCTGCAGCTCGACCAGGAACTTGTCGACAACATGCAGGATGGTGTCGCGACCCAGTGGTGCAAACTGGATGATGCCATCCAGACGGTTGCGGAACTCCGGTGTAAACAGACGCTTCAGTGCTTCGGCACCATCACTGGTGTGATCCTGAGTGGTAAAGCCAATGCTTGACCGGCTCATGGCTTCGGCACCCGCGTTCGTGGTCATCACCAGAATAACGTTGCGGAAATCCGTTTTGCGCCCGTTGTTATCGGTCAAGGTTCCGTGGTCCATCACCTGCAGCAGGATGTTGAACACTTCCGGATGCGCTTTCTCGATTTCGTCGAGCAAGAGTACGCAGTGCGGGTTTTTGTTGACCGCTTCAGTCAGCAGACCGCCCTGATCGTAGCCAACATAGCCAGGAGGTGCACCGATCAGGCGTGAAACAGTATGGCGTTCCATGTACTCGGACATGTCGAAACGCACCAGTTCCATCCCCATGACGGTTGCCAGTTGACGTGTAACTTCGGTTTTACCCACACCGGTCGGACCGGCAAACAGGAAAGAACCGATGGGTTTTTGTGGATTATTCAGGCCAGCACGCGACATCTTGATGGCGGTACTCAGGGTCTGGATGGCTTCATCCTGACCGAATACCACCATGCCCAGCTTGTCTTCGAGACCGAACAGCAGTTCTTTATCGGAAGCCGAAACTGATTTCGGTGGGATGCGCGCAATTGCTGCAACCACTTCTTCCACTTCGTGCACGCCAATCGTTTTCTTGCGACGGCTTGGTGGGACCATCTGCTGCAGGGCGCCGACCTCGTCGATTACGTCGATCGCTTTGTCCGGCATGTTGCGGTCATTGATATAGCGGTCTGCCAGTTCGGCTGCGGCTTTCAGGGCTTTGTCGGTATAACGGACGTTGTGATGTTCTTCAAAGCGGGATTTCAGACCTTTAAGGATCTTATAGGTATCCTCAACGGACGGCTGAGCCACGTCGATCTTCTGGAAACGACGGGTCAGTGCGCTGTCTTTCTCGAAAATACCACGGAATTCCGTAAAGGTGGTTGAGCCGACACAGCGGATCTCGCCGGAACTCAGCAGTGGCTTGAGCAGGTTGCTGGCGTCCATGACACCACCGGAAGCGGCACCGGCACCAATGATGGTGTGAATCTCATCAATAAACAGAATGCCATGGGGCTGACGCTTCAGCTCTGCCAGCAGGGCTTTGAAGCGTTTTTCAAAATCGCCCCGGTATTTCGTGCCAGCCAGCAGTGCGCCCATATCCAGACTGTAAACCACAGCATCCTGGATAACGTCAGGCACATCGCCATCAACGATGCGCTTGGCCAGACCTTCAACGATGGCGGTTTTACCAACCCCGGAATCTCCGACCAGCAGCGGGTTGTTTTTGCGACGGCGGGCCAGAATCTGCACCAGGCGTCCTACTTCAAAGTCGCGACCAATTAATGGGTCGATCTTGCCGTCCCGGGCCAGTTTGTTGAGGTTGGTTGCGTAACCTTCCAGAGCCGATTTTGAGCCGCTGTCAGTCTCTTCCTCCATGGATTCAGAGATCTGCTCGCTTTCTTCGCTCTGTCCGGACACTTTTGAAATGCCGTGAGAAATGTAGTTCACCACGTCAATACGGGCGATGTTCTGTTGTTTGAGGAAATAAACTGCCTGACTTTCCTGCTCGCTGAAGATGGCAACCAGTACGTTGGCACCGGTCACTTCAGACTTGCCGGAAGACTGCACATGAAACACAGCGCGTTGCAGAACCCGCTGAAAGCCCAGGGTTGGCTGAGTTTCGCGCTCTTCGTCAGTCTCCGGGATCAGTGGCGTGGTGGCATCCACGAACTCATCCAGATCTTTGCGCAGCTTCGGCATATCGGCGCCGCAGGCCTGCAGAACCGTTAACGCTGCGTCATTGTCGAGCAGCGCGAGCAACAGGTGCTCAACGGTCATGAACTCATGCCGTTTGCTGCGCGCCTCTTTGAACGCATCGTTTAAGGTCTGCTCTAATTCTCGGTTCAGCATACGGCCTCCTCGTGTTAATCCTGTGCTGGAGCGATCTCACACATCAGTGGATGCTGGCAGTCTCTTGCATATTGATTCACCAGGGCGGCTTTAGTTTCTGCGACATCTTTGGTGTAGGTCGCACAAACGGCACTTCCTTTGGTGTGAACCGTCAGCATGATCTGTGTTGCCTGCTCCGGAGTTTTGCTGAAAAAGGTTTGCAGAACCTCAACAACAAACTCCATCGGTGTGTAATCGTCATTCAGCATCACCACACTGTACATGGCCGGGCGTTTCAGCTCCGGCTTTGACTCCTGTACCACTGTTCCGGAGTCATGATCGTGGTGAGTATCTTCATTGCTTAAGCTTAGATTAGATTCGATCATAGCGCTTCAATTGGTTTGTTGTGTTCAATTTATCGTCATAATACCGCCCGCGCTCTGACATAACCAACAATCAGAACCCCCCACCCCGCTCAATATTGACGACTGCAGAATCACGGCGTAAGGTTGAAAAGCTGTCTGCAGGACGTTTGACAGTCCTGCAATACCAAGGGAGGTGTATGCAGTATGAAAACAGGGACAGTTAAGTGGTTTAACAATGCCAAAGGCTACGGTTTCATTCTCTGCGATGAAACCAGCGAAGATCTCTTCGCCCACTATTCCGTCATCGAAATGGATGGCTACCGGACACTCAAGGCCGGTCAGCCCGTCGAATTCAACGTGAAACCCAGCGATAAAGGCCTGCACGCGATTGATATCCGTGTAGTCACTGACGATGCTGAAAGCTCACAGGAATCTTCCCCCACCAGTGATGTAGCCTGATAAAGGCTGGCCTTACGGTCAGCCCTTCAGACTGATCAGGGATTGCGCCGGAGGGTGGCTCCGGCGTATCTCTGTGCGTTTTATTCGCCGTCGACAATGGCGTTGAGTGTGGTGCTCGGGCGCATTGCCGCAGAAGCCAAAGCCTCATCCGGGCGGTAGTAGCCACCGATATTCACCGATGACCCCTGTACGGCATTCAGTTCACCAACGATTTTCTCTTCGTTGGCAGACAACTCGGCCGCGATCGGAGTGAAGAACTCTTTCAGTTTTGAGCTCTTGTCCTGAGCAGCCAGAGCTTCAGCCCAGTACAGCGCCAGATAAAAGTGGCTGCCACGGTTATCAATATTGCCAACCTTCCGCCCCGGAGACTTGTACTCAGCCAGCAGCTTGCCGGTCGCCAGATCCAGGGTTTCAGCCAGCACGCCCGCACGGGTGTTGTCTGTATGCTGAGCCAGATGCTCCAACGACGCTGACAGCGCCATAAATTCACCCAGAGAATCCCAGCGCAGGAAGTTTTCTTCAAGGAACTGCTGAACGTGCTTCGGTGCAGAACCACCGGCGCCGGTTTCAAACAGGCCGCCGCCGGCCATCAGGGGTACGATGGACAGCATTTTGGCGCTGGTACCCAGTTCCAGAATCGGGAACAGATCCGTCAGGTAGTCACGCAGTACGTTGCCGGTCACAGAGATGGTGTCTTTACCCTCTTTCATGCGTTCCAGCGAGAAGCGGGTTGCCTCTTCCGGGGACATGATGCGGATATCCAGGCCATCGGTGTCGTGCATCGGCAGATACGTTTCAACTTTTTTGATCAGTTCGGCATCGTGAGCGCGGTTTTTGTCCAGCCAGAAAACGGCCGGAGTACCGGTTGCGCGTGCACGGCGCACGGCCAGCTTGATCCAGTCACGGATCGGAGCATCTTTCGCCTGACACATACGCCAGATATCTCCGGTTTTCACCGGATGCTCCATCAGTACCTTACCGGACGTGCTGACCACACGGACGATACCATCCTGCGGGATCTCAAATGTCTTGTTGTGCGAACCGTACTCTTCGGCCTTCTGTGCCATCAGGCCGACGTTGGAGACGCTGCCCATGGTGCGCGGATCAAAGGCGCCGTTCTTTTTACAGAAATCGATGGTTTCCTGATAAACACCGGCATAGCAGCGGTCAGGAATGACGGCCAGAGTATCGTACATTTCGCCGTCAGGACCCCACATTTTGCCGGAGGTACGGATCATGGCCGGCATGGAGGCATCAACGATGACATCGTTCGGCATGTGCAGGTTGGTGATGCCCTTGTCAGAGTTCACCATGGCCAGGCGCGGACGCTCGCCATAGCAGGCCTGAATATCCGCCTTGATGGCGTCTTTTTCGGCAGCAGGCAATTCTTCAATCTTGCTGTAAACGTCGGCCAGACCGTTGTCCGGGTCGATACCCAGGCTTTTGAAGGTCTCGGCGTATTTTTCAAATACCGGCGCAAAGAAAACAGATACGGCATGACCGAAAATGATCGGGTCAGATACCTTCATCATGGTGGCTTTCAGATGCACTGACAGGAGCACGTCTTCTGCTTTTGCCTGAGCGATCGCCTTGTCGAGGAAGGTGCGGAGTTCTGCAGTGTGCATAACAGATGCATCAATCACTTCACCGGCAAGCAGGTCGACAGCACCTTTCAGACCCACGGTGGAGCCTTCGGACGTCACCAGCTCGATACGGACCTGATCCGCATTGTCCAGTGTCAGGGATTGTTCGCTGCCATAAAAATCGCCGTCATCCATGTGGGCAACCGCAGTTTTGGATTCACTGGCCCACTCACCCATGCTGTGTGGGTTCTGGCGTGCGTATTCTTTTACTGAACCCGGCGCACGGCGGTCTGAGTTGCCTTCACGGAGTACCGGGTTAACTGCGCTGCCTTTTACTTTTTCGTAGCGGGCGCGGATCTGGATGTCTTCGTCGATTTCCGGGGTGTCCGGGTACGAAGGCACATTGAAGCCTTTCTGCTGCAGTTCTTTGATCGCTGCTTTCAGCTGTGGGAGCGAGGCGCTGATGTTCGGCAGCTTGATGATGTTGGCGTCCGGGCTGAGGGTCATTTCGCCCAGTTCGGCCAGTGCATCCGGAATGCGTTGCTGCTCTTCCAGATATTCCGGAAAACTGGCAATAATACGACCAGAGAGAGAGATGTCGCGGGTTTCAATTTTGATGCCGGCCGGCAGGGTGAACTTCTGGATGATAGGGAGCAGAGAATGCGTAGCTAATGCCGGGGCTTCGTCGGTTTGGGTGTAAATGATACGTGAATCGTGTGTAGGCATCTTATCTCCTGTCGCAGAAACTTGTGATTACTCGGGGATGCTGCTGTATGGGCACCGCCTTTTGGGCAGTTGCCTGTCGTCCGGATCCCTAAAACGGACTCTTACATCCAGAGGCGTGCAGATGATAGCCTTTTGGCAGGGTGGTTTTGTAGTTTTTCTACCAAAAAAATCGCATCGGTACACACTTCAGGTAATTTTATTACAGGAATATGGCGGAATTAATACTCCTCAATAAACCTTTTCATGTGCTTTGCCAGTTCACCGACAACTCCGGACGGCGCACTCTGGCTGATTTCGTAACCACCCCGGAGTTCTATCCGGCCGGTCGGCTGGATTACGACTCAGAAGGGTTGGTACTGCTGACGGACTCAGGCACCTTACAGGCAAGAATAGCTGATCCCGGGCATAAGATGCCGAAAACCTATCTGGTTCAGGTAGAAGGTGTACCGGATGATGAGTCTCTGAGCAAATTGGCACAGGGGGTTGTACTCAATGACGGCCCTACCCGTCCGGCCAAAGTCGCCATTACAGACGATCCGCAGCTGTGGCCGCGGAACCCACCGGTGCGTCAGCGCAACAATGACGTTACCAGCTGGCTGAAAATTGAAATCAGCGAGGGGCGCAACCGTCAGGTCCGGCGTATGACGGCCCACATCGGCCACCCCACTTTACGCCTGATCCGTCAGAGCATCGGCCCGTGGGATATCGGCCTGGTGCCGGAACCCGGTGACATTCACCGCCTCACCGTCAACATGCCCAGTGCCCCGCCCCGCAGCAACAAGCGCCGCCCCGTCCGCAAGCGGCGCTGATTTGGGGGTGTGGTTGAATTTCGGGTAAACTGCGCCGCTCACTGACTCAGACAGACAGCAAACTCATGAGTGAACGCTGGACCCCGCATGCAACCGTCGCCACTATCGTGTTTCACGATGGGCGCTTTCTTATGGTTGATGAAATCTGTGGCGGCGAAGCGGTACTCAACCAGCCGGCAGGTCACATTGAGCCCGGCGAAACAGTACTGGCTGCTGCAGAGCGCGAAACGCTCGAAGAAACCGGATGGAAAGTGACACCGGAAAAGCTGCTCGGGCTCTACATTTATAACGCAGATAATGGTGTCACCTACCACAGGTACTGCCTCATAGCTTCGGCAGATGAAGAAGTCGCCGGGGCCGAACTGGACGATGGCATTATTGGTCCGGTGTGGATGACGATCGAAGAGCTGCGATCCTGCTCCCGTCTGCGCAGCCCGATGGTACTGACCTGTGCGGAGGACTACCTCGCCGGGCGCCAATACCCACTGGATATCATCACCGAGCACGCCTGATGAAAACACCTCAAGATACCAAAGTAATCGTCGGCATGTCCGGCGGTGTCGATTCTTCCGTATCCGCCTGGCTTCTGCTCCAGCAGGGATATCAGGTCGAAGGCCTGTTCATGAAGAACTGGGATGAAGATGACGGCACCGAGTACTGTACGGCAAAGGAAGACCTGGCCGACGCACAGCAGGTATGTGATGCCATTGGCATCAGGCTGCACACGGCCAACTTTGCGGCCGAGTACTGGGATAATGTTTTCGAACATTTTCTCGGGGAATACAAAGCAGGACGCACGCCCAATCCGGATATCCTCTGTAACCGCGAAATCAAGTTCAAAGCGTTTCTTGATTATGCTCTGGTGCTGGGTGCCGACCTGATCGCCACTGGCCATTACGTACGCCGCCAGGACCTGGATGGGCAGTCTCATCTGCTCAAGGGGCTTGATCCGAACAAAGACCAGAGCTATTTCCTGCACGCCGTCGGTGGCGCAGAGATTGGCCGCACCCTCTTTCCTGTTGGCGAGCTGGAAAAGCCGGAGGTGCGCCGTATCGCAGAAGAGAACGGACTGGTGACCGCCAAGAAAAAAGACTCTACCGGTATCTGTTTTATCGGGGAGCGTCGTTTCAAAGATTTTCTCAGGCAGTATCTGCCAGCACAGCCTGGCAAAGTGGAAACACCGGATGGCGATGTGATCGGTGAGCATCAGGGGTTGATGTACCACACGCTCGGGCAGCGTCAGGGGCTGGGTATCGGCGGACTCAAAGATTATCCGGATGCTCCCTGGTTTGTGGCCGGTAAAGATCTGGACCGCAATGTACTGATTGCAGTCCAGGGTACAGACCACCCCCTGCTGTTCAGTGACTGGCTGACCAGCAGTCAGATTTACTGGGTGAATGATGAACCTCAACTGCCTGCCCGCCTGACGGCGAAGGTCCGTTACCGGCAGGACGACCAGCTCTGCACTCTGACCCGTGAGGATGGTCAGTACCGGGTCGTTTTTGATGAGCCGCAGCGGGCTGTGACTCCGGGGCAGTCGGTGGTTTTTTATCAGGGCGAAGACTGTCTGGGAGGTGGCGTGATCGAAACCACAGGCAAGCACACAGCGGAGAACGCATGACCAATACGCTGGAACAACAGACCATTGCCCTTGCAGCCCTGCTGCAGGCCTCTTCACTGGTCGCAACACTGGCCAATAAAGGCGATGTGGACAGCCGTTACATCACCCCACTGATCGACAGTCTGTTTGTACAGAACCCGGATCAGTTCGATGATATATACGGTAACCCGGCGCAGAACCTGCAGCTCGGGTTGAGCATACTGCAGCGCATTAACAGCTCTCAGAGTAATGAGCCCGAGGCGACGCGCTACGCTCTCAGCCTGCTCCATCTGGAACGCAAGCTCTCATCTCATCCGGCTATGCTGGAAGCCATTGGCCAGGGCATTAACAATGCCAAGCGGCAGGCGGATCATTTCTCGTCAGCGCATGCCAACACCATCGCTGCCCTGGCGGATCTGTACAAGCAGACACTGAGCCAGCTGAGCTTCCGTATCCGCGTTACCGGCAATCCGACGTATCTGCAGAATGCGCACACCGCGAAACAGGTACGCACCCTGCTGCTGGCCGGTATCCGTGCATCCATTCTGTGGCGCCAGGTCGGCGGCCGCCGCTGGCACCTGCTGCTTTACCGCGGCCGTTACGCAGACTGCTCAAAGCAGCTGCTGCGCGCCAACCTTCCCTGACCGGAGCCGTCGTGTGATTGACCGTACTTTCTGTACCGCGCCTATGATGGACTGGAGCGACCGGCACTGTCGTATATTCTGGCGCCAGCTGACGCAGCAGGCACTGCTGTACACCGAAATGGTCACCACAGGGGCCTTGATTCATGGGCAGCGCGAGCGCTTCCTGCAGTACAGCGGGGTTGAGCACCCTATTGCACTGCAGCTCGGCGGCAGTAATCCGGACGAGCTGGCACAGTGTGCAAAGTTCGCAGAAGACTGGGGCTACGATGAGGTTAACCTGAACGTTGGTTGCCCGAGCGACCGGGTGCAGAACAACATGATCGGCGCCTGCCTGATGGCGCACCCGGAACTGGTGCGCGACTGCCTCAAGGCCATGCGCGATGCGACGAGCATTGATGTCACCGTTAAACACCGCATCGGCATTGATGATGCTGACAGCTACGGA
The DNA here is from genome assembly GCA_002298335.1 of Thalassolituus sp. UBA674. Classification (GTDB taxonomy): domain Bacteria; phylum Pseudomonadota; class Gammaproteobacteria; order Pseudomonadales; family Oceanobacteraceae; genus Thalassolituus. The sequence continues at coordinate 85,392 of DBNK01000036.1, read as the reverse complement.
CAGCTGTGTGATTTTGTCGGAACTGTCGCAGGCAGCGGAGTCACCACCTTCATTGTTCATGCCCGCAAGGCAATCCTGCAGGGGCTGTCCCCTAAGGAGAACCGTGAAATCCCGCCACTGCGTTATGAGGATGTCTTCAGGCTCAAACGGGACTTTCCCAGCCTGGAAATCATTATTAATGGTGGCATAAGCAGCCATGAACAGATCACCGGACTGCTGAAATCCGTAGACGGGGTAATGCTCGGGCGCGAGGCATACCACAACCCCGGTATTCTGCTGGAGGTGGATCAGCGGTATTACGGCGTGACGGGGTGCGACTCCGACAAAGTGTCAGCCCTGCGCGGTCTGTATCCTTATATTGATGAGCACGTCGCAAAGGGTGCGCCGCTGAATCACATCAGCCGTCATCTGCTGGGTCTGTTCAATGGTCAGGCAGGGGCAAGGCAATTCCGTCGTTATCTGAGCGAGAATGCCCACAAGGCGGGATCGGGCTCCCACACCATTGAGGAAGCCCTGGCAAAACTCGGTCAGTGAACCACTTCCTGTTCCTGTTTCTCAACATAGAACTTCTCAGCGTCTTCCAGTCCGCCGATGTTCACAATCCGTGAATAGCCTGCAGCCTCCAGCGAACGTTTGGCGATGGCTGCACGGTTGCCGGAGCGGCAATAAAGGTAAATGGTTGTGTCGATTTCCGGGGCAATTTCAGGCACTTTTTCGGTCACGTCGCCAAACGGAATGTTGATCGCCACATCCAGGTGGCCGGCGTTGTATTCCTGTGGTGTACGGACATCAATCCAGACTGGTTCAGCTGCCATCAGGGGCAGTGATACGAACCACAACAGTGCAAGATAAATCACCTTCATAAAATTACCTAAATTTTTGTTTTATATGAATTTATTATTGCCACGCAGAACTAAAGTTGACCTCTGCGCAGAGATAAGACACCCTAATATCAAAGCCTTACACAGGACCCTGACATGAATAAGCTGGATGCCCTGCGGGAGATGACTGTCGTCGTCGCCGATACCGGTGATATTGACGCCATCCGCCGTTTAAAACCCGTGGATGCCACGACCAACCCTTCTCTTATCCTCAAAGCCGCCGCACTCGAAGCATATCAGCCTCTGCTCAAAAAAGCTGTTCACTGGGCAACATCTGTTAAAAACAGTGAATCTGCCCTCATCAATGCCTGCGATCATCTTGCCGTCAGCATCGGTTGCGACATTCTTGAGATTATCCCCGGGCTGATTTCTACGGAAGTCGATGCACGCCTGTCGTTTGATGCTCAGGCAATGATTGCAAAGGCACACAAGCTCATTGATATGTATGAGGCCGAAGGCATCTCCCGCGAGCGCATTCTGATCAAAATTGCGTCCACCTGGGAAGGCATCATGGCAGCAAGGCAACTGGAACAGGAAGGCATACGCTGCAATCTGACTCTGTTGTTCAACTTCCATCAGGCAGTGGCCTGTGCCGAGGCTGGCGTCACATTGATTTCTCCCTTTGTCGGCCGCATTCTCGACTGGCATAAGGCTAACAATCCGGGTGGTGACTTTTCCGGATTCAATGATCCGGGAGTGTCCTCCGTCACGCAGATCTACAACCATTACAAAGCCCATGGCTATGGCACGATTGTAATGGGTGCAAGTTTCCGCAATACCTCAGAAATTGAATGTCTTGCCGGTTGCGACCGTCTCACCATCAGTCCGGATCTGCTCACCGCGTTAGAAGAGGATGGCAACTCTTTGCCACGACAGCTGTCTGAATCAGAATGCAAAGCCGAGATGGATAAGTTCACTGTGGCTGAGCGTGAATTCCGCTGGGCCATGAATGAAGATGCTATGGCCACCGAAAAGCTGGCCGACGGCATCCGTCGTTTTGCGGCTGACCAGCGGACACTGGAAACGAGACTGCAGGAACTCCTGTGATACGTGAATTTCTCAAACGCCTGACCGAACCAGAACCTGATGTCAGTGAGCCGGATGTTTCTCTCGCTGCTACCGTGTTGCTGGTTGAAATCATGAGGGCCGATCACGACGTTGCCGAGAGCGAACGGGATGAGCTGTTGCGGGCCATCACGGTACTGACAGACCGCCGGGGTGACGATGCTGCGGCACTGCTCCAGGAAGCCGAAGACGCTTCCGCGGATGCTCCGGACCTCTATCATTTTACCAATGTGGTACATAATGCCTTCAGCGAAGCACAGAAATTCACGTTACTGAAATCACTCTGGCGCGTCGCTTATGCGGACAAAACATTGGATAAATACGAAGAGCACACCATCCGCCGCATCGCAGAGTTACTCTATATGCCTCACAGTGAATTTATCCGCGCCAAACTTGAGGCCCGGGATCACTGAAAAGCACAGACGAAAAAGAAAAACCGGCGATTGCCGGTTTTTTTATTGGGCCAGTTCAGAGACGGTTCAGACCATTCAGCGCTGCAACCCGGTAAGCTTCCGCCATGGTCGGGTAGTTAAACGTGGTATTCACGAAATAACGCAAGGTATTCCCTTCGCCTTTCTGCTGCATGATAGCCTGGCCGATGTGCACAATTTCCGCTGCCTGGTCACCAAAACAATGGATGCCCAGCAGAGCCAGAGTCTCGCGATGGAAGAGGATTTTCAGCATGCCTACGCCTTCACCGGTAATCTGGCCGCGCGCGGTATTTTTGAAAAACGCCTGGCCGACTTCGTACGGGATTTTTTCTTCCGTCAACTGACGTTCGGTTTTACCCACTGACGAAATTTCAGGGATGGTGTAGATACCGGTCGGCACTTCATCAACGTGATGAAACTCTTCCGGTGCCGCAATGATTGCCGCAGCGGCCCGCCCCTGGTCATACGCAGCGGATGCCAGTGCCGGCCAGCCGATGACATCACCGATGGCATAGATATGCGGGAGCGACGTACGGTATTCATGGTCCACGGTAAGCTGACCGCGGGAATTGGGCTCCAGACCAATGTCTTCAAGCCCCATGTCTTTGGTGTTACCGGCACGACCCGCTGCCCAGAGAAACGCATCGGCCTTCACCTTTTTGCCGGACATCATGGTCATGGTAACGAAACGGTCGCTGGCTTCGACGGACGAGAACTGCTCGCTGTGACGGATCAGCACACCCTTATCCCGCAGATGGTAACCGAGGGCATCGGAAATTTCGTCATCGAGGAAATTCAGCAGACGGTCGCCGGGATGAATCAGATCGACCTTAACGCCCAACCCGGAAAAAATGGACGCGTACTCACAGCCGATCACACCCGCACCGTAAATCACCATAGTGCGAGGCGTGTGCTCTGCTTTGAGAATGGTATCGGAGTCGTAAATGCGGCTGTGCGTAAAATCGATATTGTCAGGGCGCCACGGGCTGGAGCCGGAAGCAATGACGATTTCCTCAGCGCGCAGGCGGGTATGCATCATCGAGTCGTGGTACACCTCAATGGTGTGCGAATCGAGAAACTTGGCTTTGCCGTTGTAGACACTGACGCGGTTGCGACCGTAAAACTCGGTGCGCATTTTCACCTGCTTGGCCATTACCTGCTCAGCGGTTTTCAGCACCTGTGGGTATGAAAACCAGCGTGGCTCACCGATCTCACGGAACATGGGGTTGGTGTTGAACTGGATGATCTGCTTGACCGCGTGTCGCAACGCTTTGGATGGAATCGTACCCATGTGAGTACAGTTACCACCCAGCATTTTCTTTTCTTCAACGACCGCGACCTTTTTGCCTTTCTTGGATGCATTCATTGCTGCACCCTCGCCTGCAGGTCCTGATCCAATTATCACGACGTCATATTCGTAATCCGGCATGCCTGTATTGCTCCGTTTCTTCTGTTTCTTCTTCATTAGTCGCTGTTTATTCTAGGCAATGAATCGTGAGCTGTCTGTTAATCCTTGGCAGCATTGTAAAACGGCGTGTCGCTGGCCGCTTTTTTTACTTTTTCGATTTCCTTTTCGCACTTGGCGGTATCGCCACCACAGATATCACAGGCGCCATCCAGACCGACGGCCGCCATGCCACCACAGGACCCTTTAATGGGCTTGTTGGCAAAGATCACCCCGACCGCCATAGCAGCAACAATCAGCAGCATCACAGCAAAGGCAACAAGAATCGTTGTCATGTCATTTCTCCTCAGATGTCTTCAGTGTATCAGCTGATGCCGGGAACATCTCTTTAAAGGCCGAAGAATACGCCTCGCGGAAGCCATCATCTTCCCGGATCAGCATAAATACCGGCAAATGATTGGCTTCTGCGATGTTCATACCTAACTCCGGCCCGGCCACATCAATCGCCGTGGCCCAGGCGTCAGCCAGCGAGCAGGTCGGCATGATGACCGTCACAGAAGCCAGTTTGTGCGTGATCGGATACCCGGTCATCGGATCAATCGTGTGCGAGTACCTCTGACCGTCTTTTTCGAAATAGTTGCGGTAATCCCCGGACGTCGCGACCGCGTGATTACCCGGTTCTATGATCTTCTGGGCAGAAACTCCGGATTCATAGACAGGGCGTTCAATTGCCAGGCGCCACGGACCGGAAGGCTTAGTGCCACGGGTGCGGACCTCGCCACCAATTTCCACAAGATAATCACTGATACCCAGATTCTCGAGCAGCAAGCCAATATCATCCACCGCCCACCCTTTGGCGATGGCAGAAAGATCAATGTACAGCGGCTCATCCATGTAAATCTCATTGCTGGCCGGGCGCAGTTGCAGATGCTGCATACCCACGGATGGCAGCAATGCCTTTACCTCGTCTTCGGTTGGCACCACATCATGCGGAGACGGACCAAAGCCCCAGAGATTCACCAACGGCCCTACCGTGACATCGAAGCGGCCAAGACTGAAACCATTCACAAAAGCGGCATCCTGAAGTACCGACATGAGTTCAGGACTGACCGGAATCCAGCGCCCGGCCATGTCCGCGGACTTCTTATTCAGTATCGACAGTTCCGACTCAGGGTCGTATGTCGAGAAAACCTTGTTTAACTGCACCAGGCGCGAGCGGATCATCTCCTGCAGGGATTCAGCGTCCGCTGTATTCTCGGGAGTGTCCACCCAGGATACGTGGTACTGCGTACCCATGGTCGGACCAGAAAGCATCTGGACTTCAGGTCTGGGTTCAGAACAGGCGGCAAGACCCAGGGCCAGAATAAACAGAAATAAACGGGGGAGAGAATAAAGAGAAGAACGCGGATTCAAAGAGTACCTCACAGAGCGCCTGACCATGTGGCGGTCACTATACCAGCCCGGAAATAGTGAGGACATAGATGATGGTGGCCAGTGTGATACCTGACCCCAGGGTGGTGACAGCAATCGCATTCGCCGTAAGTTCGCCGTCGCCGCCCATGGCGAGAGCCATAACGAACGAGGCCGCAGCCGTCGGACAGGCAAACATAATTGCCAGCACCATCAGCTCTTCATTGCGGAACCCCACCAGAATGGCCGCCAGAATGATCAGCAGCGGATTGATCAGGATTTTGATTGCTGAGGTTGCCAGAGCCGGCACCCCTCCCCGGGTAACTACGGCCACACTGAGTGATCCGCCGATACCAATCAGGGCCAGCGGCAGAGTCATGGCGGCGATGGTCGAGCCTGTCTTCTGCCACACCGGCCCGAGCGAAAGATCCATTAAGCGGAACGCGGCAGCGAGCACAATGGAGATGATCAGCGGATTTTTGGCCATTACCATCACCTGTTTTTTCAGGTTGGCGAGTGAGGCCCCGCCGGTCAGCACGTACACCGCCAACAGGTTGTACAGTGGCGTGACCACAGCAAGCACAATGGCACCAATCACCGCCCCCTTGAGCGGATAGGCGCTGATGCACAGTGCCAGCCCGATGATCGCCAGGTTGGAGCGGAACGAAGCCTGAATGAACGCCCCTTTGCTGTATTCCGGAATCTGCATCAGGCGGGCAGCAAACGCCCCGACGGCAAAGGAACCGAGTGCAGCCAGCAGCGAAAACAGAATCAGACCGTTGTAGTTCTGATCTCCCAGATCGGCATTGACGATGGCCATAAAGATCAGCACCGGCAGGGAGACGTTAAACACCAGCTGGGACGACATGCGGATGAAATCACTGTTAATCGATCCCCGGCGTTTCAGCCAGATGCCAAGAATAACGAGCAACATCACCGGTAAGGTGATTTCGAGAGTATGGAGAAGTGTCTGGAGGTACATGTGCGGGATTCACTGAACAGTGTGGCAAGTATATACCCTGATGGCATGCCGCCAACACCGTAAACTGCTGACATTGGCGACAGCAGTGTTCTGCGTGCAGGCCTGTTATGCCCGGGCGCTTACGGGTAAACTAAGCGGTTCAGAAAATCTGTGGCCCGTATCATGACCCGACGTAAAAAAACGCGTTCTCTCAAGCGCATTCACAATGTAAAAACCGGCAGCATCAGCAAGCTGAAACGGGCCGCGGGCGCTGATCGTCAGACCGGCAAGCGGGTCAGCAACAAAACCAAGTCAGTGTACGAAAAATACCTCGAGCAGAACCCTGACGCCCGTGAAAAACAGGTTCAGAAGCCTGCCGCAGCGAATGCGCCCGTCAAACCGACCACGGACACTGATGGTAACGAGCCGTATGACCGTACCCGTGTGCGCCCGGTGCGTGAAAAAACCGAGCGCGAAAAAGAAGAAGATCTGTTCGACAGTTTTAATAAAGGCAAGCTGGACGACTTCTACTGATGCCACTCTGGCCCGCCCGGCAACTCCATCTCGAATGTTACCCGCCCGTCCCTGAACACATGAGCCTGCCCTGGAACAGCGCAGATGAGTTACTGCTGGATGCGGCGGACACCGCCCAGCCGACCCTGATCCTCAATGATCGCCACGGCGCTCTTTGCTGTGGACTCCAAGCGGGCGGACCCGAGCGGCAACTCCGGGTCTGGACCGACAGCTTCTGCGCCCGCGAAGCCATCCGTCTCAACAGCTCCACCAATGGTCTGCCCCTCCCTGAGATGCTGTCACTGGAACAGCTTGAGTCCGTCAGCGGCGTGCGGCAGGTGCTGATACAGATTCCGAAAAACCACGACCTGCTGGCCTTTCAACTCAGCATCATCGCCCGACAATGCCCGGAGGCGACCGTGCATCTGGCGGGCATGGCCAGGCACCTGCCGGTTGCCCTGCTGAACCGGCTTGAATCGCTGGCTGACAGTTATAGCCAGAGTCGTGTTATCCGCAAGGCACGCATGATCACCCTGCAGGGGCTGAGCGGCTTTCTGCAGCCGGATGATCAGCTCTGGCAGGGCTATTCTCAGGATGACATGCGCATCAATGCCCTGCCCGGCGTTTTCTGCCGCGACCGGCTCGATCCCGGCACCCGGGTTCTGCTGAACCATCTTCCCGCAGACATCCGTGGCAAGGTCTGCGATCTGGGTTGTGGCAACGGCGTGCTCGCACTGAGTATCAAACACCAGCACCCGCAAACCGGCGTTCTGGCCTGCGATGATTCCGAACTGGCCGTCAGTTCTGTGCAGCACAACGTACAGACGCTGGACCTGAACCTGGAGGTGCTGCACAGCAACGCCCTGTCAGAAACCGACGCGCACTTTGACTGGATTCTGTGCAACCCGCCTTTTCATGACGGCCATACCCAGCAGACGGAAATCGCAGAAACCATGTTCCGCGACGCAGCCCGGCATCTCACGACAGACGGCCAGTTTCTGATTGTTGCCAACCGCCATCTGCCCTACCTGCCGGTTCTGAGAAGACTGTATGCAGACGTCCGGGTAATATCCGCTGACCGGCGCTTCAGCGTCTATCATTGCCGCTCACCGAAAAAGGCACGCTCATGACACCTGACCAACTTTCTCCTGTTGCCCGCAGCTGCTGGTGCTATGCACTGGTTAACAGCTGCCTGCCCCATATCCGTCTGCAGTCGGAGGAATCCGGCGATGACCTGGCACACTGGTACAAGCTGTTGAGCAAACTGCAGGCGTTCCTCACCGGCGAACTCCAGTCGGAATCCAATCTGCAGCGCTTTTATGAAGCCTTCTGCGACTGGCGTGACACTCAGACTGCCGGAGACAGCCTCAACCAACGTATTACGGCTTTGTGCCTTGCCGCAACCGACGCCGCGGTCGTTCTGCTCAGTGATAATGACTGTGACGATGCCCGCCTGCTGCCGGAAAGCATGCGCGACCTGTATGCAGAACTCGCTGATCTCGGCGGCCCGGCTGCCGAGCTGGAAAGCTACTGGAACGAGCTGTCAGAGGAATGGACGGAGGCGCTGTCGGCTGTGCGCCAGCGCCCGGTCAGCAAAAGCGCCATGCACCAGATCTGCGATGTTGGTGTCTCCCCCTTCGGGCTGGAAGACTGAGCATGACCCAGCGCTATAATACCGTCCCCAAAGGCATACCCGAGATACTGCACCTGGATGATGACATCATCGTCATCAACAAGCCGCCCGGCCTGCTCAGTGTACCGGGCCGCTACCTGAAAGATTCTGCCGTTACGCGTCTGCAGGAGCGTTATGGCGAGACTCTGGTGATTCACCGTCTGGATCAGGACACCTCAGGCATACTGGTGTTTGCCCGTCATAAGGCCGCACTGAACACAGTACAGCGTCAGTTCGAGGCCCAGACCACCCGTAAGATTTACGAAGCGCTTGTTCTGGGTGAAATCCCAGCCAACCAAGGCTGCATCAACCTGCCGATCATCGTCGACTGGCCCAACCGGCCACTGCAGAAAATCAGCCATACCGAGGGTCGCTATGCCCTCACCCGCTGGCAGAAGCTGGCCATTGAAAGCGGCAACACCCGGGTAGCTCTCTTCCCCAAAACCGGACGTTCCCATCAGCTGCGCCTGCACATGCAGCAGATTGGTCATCCGATCAAAGGCGACACCCTGTACGCCGGCCCGGAGGCTGGGCAGGAGCCCCGCCTCTGCCTGCATGCGCGGGAGCTGGATTTTGACCATCCTCACACCGGTGAACGTATGGCATTTGTGGTTCGCCCTGACTTCTGACCGGCGGCCAGCTTCAGGCCACACAACCAACTCAGAATACGGCTGCGGCGGATTACCTCATACCCGGCCAGACAACCCAGTACCGTCAATATCAGTAATACCGGCGCCTCTGCGTAGCCAGGCAGTCTGGCTGATTTAAGCCACCATGCAAAGACGATGATCAGGGTCTGATGCAGCATGTACCAGGGCAGTACCGCATGGTTGGCGTAATCCAGCAGGCGTCCGGGCCGGTTCAGCCAGAACCCCGCATAGCCCACCGCGGCCAACAGCCAGGCCCAGTGCTCCAGCGAGACGACCAGACCGTAAAAAGCCCGCACTGTGTCTGATGTCTCAAAGCGTGAGGACAGGAACAGCAGCAGCTCATGCCGGTCAGCAATCAGGAATGCATAGCCAAGCACGGCCAGTAGCAGCAACCCACGCCGTTGCCTGATCACAGCGCTCCACCAGTGCGGCTGCAGTGCAAACAGATAGCCACTGACAAACACCAGAAAATATTTGCCGTGACTGTACCAGTCATCCAGCAGAGCATGAGTGACCGGAAAGCGCTGGCGCAGCAGAAACCAGATAATCATCAGCGCCAGCACAGCACCAGCCGCCGCAATCCACGCCGGGATATGCTGAAACACACGGGTCGCAGCCAGCGCCTGCAACACACCCGACAGCGCCAGAACAATCAGGGAATACACCCAGAGATATGGCAGATACCAGAGATGATTCCAGGTCAGCAGACCAATGACCGAGTGATGCTCTTTCAGCAGCTCCGTATGCGGGTTGATGTATTGCAGCCAGAAACTGAGAAAGCCCGGTTGAATCAGGTTCTGACTGAGCGCCTCATAGTAGGTCTGCGGAGCCACAATGACGAACATGCCGAACAACAGAGGCACCAATAAACGCTTGCTGCGCAGGATGGCAAGACTGCCCCCGGAATACCTCTTTCCGACCAGTGCCAGGGCAATGGCAGAAATGAAAAACAGCAGCGACATGCGCCAGGGGGCCGTCAGCATCATCACATCCTGCAGCCACGCAAAGGTGTGCTCACTCTTGATGTGCCAGCCCCAGTCCGCCACGTAATACATGCCGGTGTGATACAGAATCAGCACCCCGAACGCCAGTGTGCGCAGCCAGTCTATATCGTAGCGACGCCCGTAATCTGCCTGAGCCATGTTATCCTCCGTTTCATCTTTACAGCCCAGTCTGGATGAACACAGGTGGAGGCAATACAGCCCGGTAGCCCGCCAGAGCGGAAACGGGGATAAGCGGTGGAATGGTGGGATAAGCGGAAACGATGAACTGGCGGGAATACATCAATCAGCACAGATTCGGCGTCTCTTATGCAGTCATGGCCGCCTATCTGCTCATCAACAACACCATTAATGCCTCATCGGTATGGATGGAACACTCGCGTCACGGTGAGCCCGGCATCGCTTTCTGGGAACCCTTCTGCTGGGAGTACACCAGTGCTGCAAGCTCGCTGTTGTTATTGCCGCTGCTGTTTCTGATTTATGAACGCTGGCCTCTGCGCCTCAGCGGAATCCGGCGTCAGCTTCTGATCCATCTGACGGGCACTGTGCTCTTCTCCCTGGCACATGTCGGCATCATGGTCGGCCTGCGCTATCTCATCTACCACTTCCAGCCTCAGACCTACGGGTTCGGCAACTGGCCGGTGGAACTCTGGTACGAGTACCGCAAGGATGCCTGGGGTTATGTACTGCTGTTGATTGTCTGGCAGATGACCGGGTTTATTCTGCCGCGCCTGCAGGGCGAGGCCCATCGCATCGCAGAAAGTGAGAGCCAGACAGAAACTGAAAGCACACAGACAAGTGTTCCGGAGCACTTTCTGGTGAAAAAGCTGGATAAAGAATTTCTGGTCAGAGTAGCTGAAATTGAATGGCTGGAGTCGTCGGGCAACTACGTCAATCTGCACAGCCGCGGCCGGATCTATCCGTTACGGGCCACGCTGGGGCAGACTGTTGAGCAGCTGACACCTGCCGGCTTCATCCGGGTACACCGCAGTCATGCCATCAACCGCCAGGGGATTGAAAGCATCCGTTATTTCCCGAGCGGAGATGGAGAAATCCAGCTGCACTCAGGTACGACTCTCACCCTGTCGCGCCGCTATAAGGATGAATTGAAGCGGGCATTGGGCTAACCAGCACAGACAGCGGATTTAGCCGCATGGAGGGTCACTGATGCGCAGCGGTATTGCGTTGCCCGGTCAGTTGAGTGAGTAAAATCACGAAACCAGCAAACAGCAGCAAGCCCAGCGCAGTGATACTCACAGCAATGCCGCCAAACAGATCCGGCGCCTTCATCATAGTGCTCATCAGGGATTCCTGATAAAAGAAAAACCACTGATGGTCATCCGGGAAGACCCAGACATGGAACTGATAGAACACCCGCTCCGGGCCAATGATCAGTGTGAGCAGAATCAACAATCCGATAAGTCCGCCAAAGATAGTCAGCTGCGGCTTCAGCTGAACCGGAATCTTGCGCTGTACCAACAGCAGTGATCCGATGCCGGCAAACAGCACTGCGAAGCCACCGGCCATGGTCAGAGTATCAATCAGGTTTGCCACATCCTGCAGGTGGGTGATTTCCGGCTCGCGCAGCAGAGGTTTGCTGACACCACGCTTATCCGTAAACCGGATCTCAGCAAGCCCTTTACCCTGGCTGTGAACAGCATCAACGATCTGCGCGAAGAGATCTCTGTAGGTCGTTTTATCCAGACCATTAAAACCACGGATATACCGGTTCTGGGCGCCGTATTTCTGAATGTGCTCGCCGATCTGCATCTGGTCGTACCAGAAGCCATAGCCATAATTGTATTGACGGTGCAGGTTCCAGCTCAGAGTAAAGGCTGCCAACAGGGTAGCCAGCAGCACCAGACTCCAGATGAGCTGGGACGGTTTCAGAATCTCTGACAGTCGGAGTGCGTTCATAAGCAGCGGACAAATTCCCGGAATGTCTGAGCAACAGCCGGAGCAGTATCCGGGCTCATGTGCAGATGATGATGCCCGGGCAGCTCGTGCACAGTCAGCTGTGGCGCCTGAGCAACGCGCTGGCGGAACCAGTTTTCAGGCATCAGACCTTCCTGTGCGCGTATTGCGAGTACAGGACAGCGCAGGCTGCGGAACAGGCCGGCAATCTGGGCTTCGGTCAGACGCAGTGAGGATGGCAGCCGCAATGCCGGATCCCAGCGCCATTGCCAGCCTTGCGCCACATCCCGCAGGCTGCGCTGCACCATGGCGCGCAGATCATCTGCCGTCATCTTCGGGCTGGCCACCTGACGGGCCGCCACAGCCTGCCCGGGTTCTGTAAAAATACGGTTTTCACGCGCCTCGGCTTCAACTGACTTGCGTAGCTGATGGGCCACATCCTCAGGCTCAGTACTCAGCGGCCCGGCAGAATCGATCATGGTGAAGGACAGAAACTTCTCCGGGAATGCCGCTGCCAGACACAGACCGATGGCACCGCCCATGGAGTGACCGACCAGATGCATCTGTGCGCTGGTTTCCTGCAGCAGGCGCCAGAGTGTCTGAGTGCTGTTCCAGATGAGGTAGCTGCCTTCACCAGCCAGCCAGGGTGACAGCCCGTGACCGGGAAGATCGGGTGCTTTCAGGCTGAAATCCGGCAGTTCTGAGGCCAGTCTGCGAAAACTTTCAGCATTATCCAGCCAACCATGCAAGGCCAGTACAGGTGCCGGATTATCCGTCCCTGACTGGGTAGTGTCTGCAACAGACTCCAGCCCGTGCAGGCCGGAAGCCGCCGAAACGAAGGGCGTGAAGTTGCCATCACTGACCATGCAGCAGCTCCCTGACCGTATTGTGTATGACACTGGCTGTATTCTCCGGTTGCTCCATCGGAAACAGATGACGGCCATTGACCCAGTGCAGCTTCAGGCCCAGTTGTCCCTGCATGTAGGCGCCGTTGATGCGCCGGAAAAATTCACTTTGCCGCCCGGCAATAATGGCCCCGGGCACTTTTGCCGGGCCGAGATTATGGATGTTGTGCGGAATGGTGCGCCAGATGTTGGCTTCCGTCTGAGGGTCAAAACGCAGACGTATGCCACCGTCAAACGGCTCGGTACCGGCACGGATGTAATCTTCCATGCAACGTTCATCAAAGCGTTTGGTGAGAGACTTGCTGTAGAAATACGCTTTCGCTTCTTCCAGGTCTTTCCATTCGGTACGCCGTGCTTCCGTGCGCAGGATCGGGAAAAAGCGATCATTCAGGCGCGTGGTTTTAAGCATGCGCATACCCAGCGCCTGCCAGGGCAGCATCACCGGTGAATCCAGCATGACGACTGCTTTCACCAGATCAGGGCGCTTATACGACACCATAAGGCTGAGCACGCCGCCCAGAGAGTGCCCTACGGCTATCACCGGACGGTTAAAGTGGCGTTCAAAGTGGTGGGCCAGCTCATTCACCAGCGATGGCCAGTTGTCGGTGACCGGGTAATCCGGGTTGTGGCCGATACGGTCAATGGCATGCACATCGTAATGTGCGGAGAGGCATTCGCTGATGACCCGGTAGGTGCCGCCATTAAAACCATTGGCGTGGGCAATATGAAGAATGTCTTTCATACAAAATGACTTCCGCTGGCGGACACTTCTGCCCTGCTGGGCTCAGTGCCGCGGATACCAGCTGCTCAGCAGCTGCATACACCCCGGTGCAAACAGATCGGCCTCCAGAATACGGCATTCTGCTGTGGCCCACATCTGCCCGAGATCCTGAGCATCCACCATAAGAGACTCAATGCGGCCGACCAATGGCTGATGCGACACCAGTATCAGGTCAGAATTGGCATTGATTATCTGATCGGCCACCAGATTGGGGGCGATATCCGGTGTCAGCCAGGGCATCGTCTGCACCTCGGCCTGCAGTTCTGTGGCGATCAGTCCGGCGGTCTGAAACGCCCGGCGGTACGGGCTGCTGTATATCCGGGGGGCATGCAAGCGACCGGCAAGCCACTCTCCGGCAAGCCGGGCTTCCTGTTCTCCGGTCGCAGTCAGGGTGCGTTCAGCATCGTGGTCCGCACCCGGGTTGGCCTGCCCGTGACGGACGATCACAAGTTTTGGCATAGCGTCAGTCAGCATCCGGCCAGTCAGTGAACGGATATGGCTTTTCTTCCGTTACCTGGGTGAGGTAATCCGCTGTCTGGCGGATGTATTTTGACAGAGAGATAGAAAAATCCAGGATGCCGTCCAGCTTTTCACCACTGATCAGCTGACTGAACCACTGCACAATGGTGCACAGCAACAGAAGCAGTCCGGCAATCCGGAAGACAAACCAGAAGGCAATCATAAACAGCGTACGGACCCAGAAAGCATCCGATTTCAGGTTGTTCTTAACGTGCATGGCAGGGCCTCAACGATGGTCGGGTCAGACTTCACTATTTGGCAGTGCAAACTCTACGTCCGCTGCGGCTTCGCCCGTCATCAGGTTGCGGGCGATGGTTTTCGGATCCGCACCGTTGAACAGAATTTCGTAAGCGCCGTTCACTAATGGCATATAAATACCCAGCTCATCGGCTTTGGCTTTCACGTAGCCCAGAGTGTTTACACCTTCAGCCACTTCTCCGAGTTCGTCAACTGACTCTTCAAGTGACTGGCCTTTCCCCAAAGCATAGCCGACACGGAAGTTCCGGCTGAGATTCGACATGCAGGTTACCACCAGATCGCCGACGCCGGCGAGCCCGAGGAAGGTCATTGGGTTTGCCCCCAGCGCTTCGGCAAAGCGGCTCATCTCCGCCAGGGAACGGGTTATGATCATGGCCTTGGAGTTTTCACCCATACCAAGTGCAGCAACAAAACCCGAGACGATGGCGTAAATATTTTTCAGTGCACCGCCAAGTTCTACGCCGTAAAGATCATTGGATGCGTAGACCCGGAAGTATTCACAGCTCAGCGCCTCCTGAAGACTACGTCGTATCTCGCTGTTTTCTAAGGCAATTACAGTTGCTGCCAGTTCTCGTCGGGCGATTTCTTTGGCGAGATTCGGTCCACTGATAACACCCACGACATTGTCCGGACAGACCTCCTGAATCACCTGACTCATCAGCAGAAAACGGTCAGGCTCAATACCTTTTGTAGTGCTGACAAGTACCTGATCCGGCGTCAGTTCAGACGCAAAACTTTCCACCACCTGACGAACGAACTTACTCGGTATGGAAACAAAAATGACCTGTGCGCCTTTTATCGCGCTGATCAGATCCGTGGTAGCGGTCAGGTCAGGGTTCAGTCTTACCCCGGGCAGATAATCGGGGTTGGTGTGTTCGGTATTGATGGCCTCTGCCACCTCTTCGTTACGCATCCATTGGATTGTCTGAACTTTGTTGTCAGCAAGGATGTTGGCCACAACAGTTCCGAAACTGCCTCCACCGATAACGGCGGCACGGGTGATTTTCACAGAGACTCCTTTTTACGGTTTCTGATACAGACATGGGCTCTCAGACGATGAAAACGGATAAAGAGTTCTGAGATACCCGGGTGAGTTACTAGAGGTTAATGAGGTCTGGATTCAAGTACATCAACCAGATGGCGGAATTCTTCTTTATTTTTGTCGTTCAGGCTCATGAGTGTTTTGTGCGCTGAAATTACCTGTTCGCGGGCACAGTCTTCGTTGAGAGTATCAACCGCCCATTCCCGGAATTCCGCCTGATCTGAAATGGCTTTATCGACGATATGGAACACCTGATCGAACCCCATGCTGAGCAGAATGCGGGTAATGCCCGGATCCGGGCTGGTGATGGTCGGCACGATGCCGAAGCGCTCCCGGCTGAGAATGGCAATCTTGGCGATCTGCCCGAGTGTGGTGCTGTCGAGACCTTCGGCAGCACTGAGATCGATAATGACATTATCGTAGTCAGTACCGCGCAGAATCTCGTTTACATAGCGGTCAAGGGTGGTACAGAGGTTCAGACGCACGTCGCCGCTGAGGCGGATCACATGCGCGCCTCCGAAAAAAGCGACCTCAATGGTGCCTGATGTTGTGGTCATGCATTACTCCGGCGAACTGTCATTACAGCAATGTCATCCGGCACATCCCTGAAGCCAGGTATATCGGCAATTTCCCAGAAACGTTCTAGCGAGCCGTCACTGGCTGCGGCAAGTTTCAGCAGGTGCCCCTCTTTGTCACTGAGGGAAGTATCCGTCATGATCTCAAGTATACCGTCAGAAAACAGCATCAGGCTGAAGTCGTCAGGTAAGGTCATCTGATAATTTTTATATGTAGCCTCAGGAAAGAGACCAATCGGCATGCCCCGCCCTTCCAGTGACGCCGCTTTTCCATCCGCAACCAGCACCGGCATCGGGAAATGCCCACCTGTGCTGTAGATCAGTGTACTGTCAGTGGCATCGAACACACCGTAGAAAATAGTCAGGTGCTTATCCAGTTGCGAGGCCAGCAGTTCTGAATTGATGTTCTGCAGCACCCGCGACGGATCAAGAATATCCTCACTTTCTTCGCGCACCAGACGGCGGCGCAGCCGGTATGTGAGGTTTTTAAGCAGCACAGTCACAAAGGCAGACGAGGCTCCGTGCCCGGACACATCGGCAATGTAGAACGCCACGCGGTTCTGGCCCACATCCAGATAATCCAGAAAATCGCCACTGAGAAACAGGGAAGACTGAAGTCGGTGAGTACACTGCAGATTACCCAGCAGGAGTGGCTCAGGCAGCATGCGTAACTGAGCTTCACGCCCGGCCAGCTGATCTGCCCGCAGCTGCTCAAGATTCACCTGCAGTTCGCGATTAGTGGCTTCCAGGTGCTCGCGGTACGCACGGTTTTCCTGCTCCAGACGCAAACGGTTCAGTGCCTTGCGCAGGGAGTGCTCGAGTACAGCTAGATCAATGATGGGCTTGACCAGAAAATCATCAGCACCCAGGCGCAGGGCACGGACCACGTCATCCATGACCCCGGCGCCGGAGACAATGATCACCGGCATATCCGGATAATACTGTTTGATCTTCTCAAGCAGTTCGATTCCGCGCATGCCCGGCATTTTCAGGTCACAGATTACGGCATCCGGCAGATCCGTCGCCATTGCTGCAAACGCTTCATCAGCCTGAGAAGCGGACTGCACGGTGTAGTCGCAGTCATCAAGGTACGCCACAACACTGTCGCGCACCCTGGAGTCATCATCAATGACCAGCACGGTTGCGGTCATCCGTCTCTCCCGGAAGCCTGGGCCACTTGGCCCTCAGATGGCCGAAAGTTACCTGTATATGACAGGGCTTGCAACGGATAGAGGGGGATTGTCCACACCGCGCGCGATTTCAGGCACAGTGGCATGATGAATGCTAAACTGTTACAGACGGACAAATATAAAAACAAACTTCTGACAGTGGATGCTGACTAAGTCTTGTACAAAGTCTTTTGAAGCGGTCAACCGGAGGATAAACATGATGTTTAACATTTCCCGACAGTACGATGAAAAACGGAATTTCCCGCGCATGCGCATCAACGCCAAAGCCAGTTTCACGCCTTACGGCGGCACTGAGCAGGCGGTGACCTGTCTTGATCTGAGCAGTGCTGGCCTGCTGTTTGAAACAGCCGATGATATGGAAGTTGGTTCCACCGGAATTTTCGTGCTGGAGGCTGGTCCTGGACCATCAGAAACTCTGGTGGCACACATCAAAATCGTGCGGGTTGAGGCAGAAGATGAACGCTTCCATCAGGCTGGAGCTGAAATTCTGGCCATGAAGTAGTCATACTTCCGGCGCTGGCGCCAGATCGTCAGAATAATGACGCTGGCGCCGGTATCCTGTACCACTGCCCCCCCGTCAGGCAGGAATACAGAAAATGAGATTACATAAAGGCGTTTTCGGTCTGCGTATGATCGGTGACGTCTCTGACTCCCCGGATTTCAGGGACACGTGAAACCAGTGTCGCTTCCACCCCATCCTTCAGTGTCATATCCACAGCAGAACAGCCCTGACAGCCACCACCGAATTTGAGCACGGCGATACCGTCTTCAGTCAGTTCAACCAGACTCACCTCCCCACCATGAGAGGCGAGTCCCGGATTGATCTCGGTATACAACAGATAGTTAATGCGTTCTTCAGGTGAGCTGTCGTCCGTTACCTTCGGCATCTTGGCGTTCGGGGCCTTAATCGTCAGCTGACCACCCATTTTGTCTTTGGCAAAATCAATTTTGGATTCTTCCAGATACGGAATGCTCATGGTCTCGACATAGACAGTGAGCTTCTCCATCTGCTGAACAGAATCCGACGGATTCACTTCATCCGGGCGGCAATAGGCCAGACAGGTCTCTGCGTACCGTGTACCGGGTTGGGTAATAAAGATGCGCACAGCCATGTCTTTGGTGGTTTGCCGGGAGAGAAGATCGGCCAGATAAGTCTCAGCGTCCGGCGTGATTTCTACATAGGTTGTCATACAGTGTCCTCTCATTAATGGGCGCATTGTACAGAATCTCTCTGCCCACGAGAAATACCTTAGCAAAATAGTCGGAATAAGTATCCCCGTCAGGCCGCCCTCCACTGAGACACAGCATCCCGTCTTTGCTACAATCCCCGCCCCATTTTTCAGCCAGAACCTTGAGAAAGACATGACTGAGTCAGCCAAACACCAATTAACCGACACCCGACAGCAGCGTATTGCCCGCCTCAGAGAGAATCTGACGCAGCGTATTCATGTGCTCGATGGCGGTATGGGTACGCTGATTCAGAGTCACAGGCTGGAAGAGAAAGATTACCGCGGCGAGCGTTTTGCGGACATCCCGCAGGAAGTCAAAGGCAACAATGACCTTCTCGTCATTACCCAGCCAGACATCATCGCTGGAATTCACCGCCAGTATTTCATGGCCGGTGCGGACATCATCGAGACCAACAGCTTTAACGCTACCCGCGTGTCGCAGGCCGATTACGAGCTGGAAGATCTGGTGCCCGAGCTTAACCGTGCCGCTGCGGCCCTCGCCCGTAAAGTCGCTGACGAAGTGGAAGCCGAAACCGGCATTCCGCGCTACGTTGCCGGGGTGCTTGGCCCAACCAGTAAGACGTTGTCCATCTCTCCGGATGTGAACGACCCCGGTTTCCGCGCCATCACGTTTGACCAGCTGGTGAGCGAGTACATTGAGGCCACCGAAGGTCTGATGGACGGCGGCGCTGACATTATTCTGATTGAAACCGTATTCGACACCCTGAACGCCAAAGCGGCTGTGTTTGCCGTGCAGGAAGTGTTCGAACAGCGCGGTGAAGAGCTGCCGATCATGATTTCCGGCACCATCACGGATGCCTCCGGCCGTACCCTGTCTGGCCAGACGGCTGAAGCCTTCTGGAACTCGCTGGAACACGCCAAACCTCTGTCCATCGGCCTCAACTGTGCGTTAGGCGCGGAAGAACTGCGCCCGTACGTCGAAGAGCTGTCGAACAAAGCCAACGTCTATATTTCGGCGCACCCGAACGCCGGTCTGCCGAATGAATTCGGTGAATACGATCAGTCGGCTGACGAAATGGCTGAGATCGTCGCCGAGTTCGCCGCCAGCGGTTTCCTGAATATCGTCGGTGGTTGCTGTGGTACAACACCTGGCCACATCAAAGCCGTTGCTGAAAAAGTGAAAGGCTATGCGCCTCGCGTAGTACCTGAGATCAGCCCGGCCTGTCGCCTGTCCGGTCTGGAGCCGTTCAACTTCGACGAAACCAGTCTGTTTGTGAACGTCGGTGAGCGCGCTAACGTCACTGGCTCTGCGCGTTTCAAGCGCCTGATCAAAGAAGAAGCCTACGACGAGGCATTGGAAGTCGCCCGTCAGCAGGTCGAAAACGGCGCCCAGATCATCGACATCAACATGGACGAAGGCA